>NZ_JBVIUQ010000002.1:0-981639 GCF_055596485.1 Streptomyces sp. NPDC039736
TCAAGGAACGGACGCTTCCTTCGTACTCACCCCTGCGGGCTTTCCTCCGGACGTTTTCGTTCGGTGTTTCTGTTGTTCTTGCGTCTCCGACTCTACCAGACTGTTTCCAGTGCCGATTTCCTCGGATTCCGCTCGCTGCTTTCCAGGTTCTTCGCTTTCGCGATTTCCCTTTCCGGCGGCTCCGACTCTATCAGATCCTTTCGGGCCTGATTCCCAGTCAGCGGGAGGTTGTCTTTGCGGCTGTTGGGCCGTTTCGACGTCCCAAACTCTAGTGGATTTTCCCGGTGAACCGAAATCGGCTCCCAGTGTCGGAATTCGGCATGCCGAAATTGACCCTGGCGGGAGATCGTGCGGAGTTTGGTTGCCGCTTTCGCGGCGGGAGGTGATGCCGCAGAACCGTTACGGCTGCGGCAACTCGGAGAACCTTACGGATCCCGGTGAGGGGTGTCAACCCCTCCACCCTGCCCCCGAACGGGCGTCGGAAACGGTGTGCGGAGCGTTCCGTATGAGAGGTGTCAGTCCAGGTCGGTGAGGCGGCCGCCGGCGTCCGGCTGGGCGTCCTCGACGCGGCGCAGGAGGCGGGTCAGCATCTCGCCGAGGCCGGCCCGTTCCTCCGCGGCGAGGTCCTGAAGAAGGTCCTCCTCGAAGGAGGAGGCCATCCGCATCGCCTCCAGCCACTTCGTACGGCCCTCGTCCGTCAGCTCGACGATGACGCGGACGCGGTTGTTCTCGTCGCGGTCGCGGGTGACCAGGCCCTCGCCTGCCATGCGGTCGATGCGGTGGGTCATCGCGGCCGGGGTCAGGCCCAGACGCTTGGCGAGCTCGCCGGGGCCCAGGCGGTAGGGGGCGCCGGAGACCACGAGGGTCTTGAGGACTTCCCACTCCGCGTTGCTGATGCCGAGCGCGGCGACCTGGCGGCCGTACGCGACGTTCATCCGGCGGTTCAGCCGGCCGAGGGCCGAGACGACCTTCTCCACCTGGGGGTCGAGGTCGCGGAATTCGCGTTGGTATGCGGCGATCTGCTCGTCGAGGCTCGGCTCATGAGGGCCGGGCGTCTCTGGCGTGTCTGGCATCCGCGAAGTATGGCATGGGGCGCGTTGGCATTGAAGTCCTTCTCTGTGTACTGTTGAGCTTCGAACTTTACTGTTGAAGTCTTCGGACTTCAGGTCTTCAGGGTTGAGGTGAGTATGACCAAGGCGATGGGCTCGGCGATGCGGCGGATTCAGGCAGGCAACGCGCTGAGTGCGTTCGGGCTCGGATTCACGGTTCCGTATCTGTACGTGTACGTGGCTCAGGTGCGGGATCTTGGACCGACGTCGGCGGGCATCGTTCTTGGCGCCTTCGCCATGGCGGCTCTGGTGGCGCTCCCCTTCGTGGGGGCGCTGATCGACCGGCGCGGGCCCGTGCCCGTGCTGATCGGGGCCGCGCTGTCGGCGGCCGTCGGCGCGGTCGCGCTCGGCAGTGCGGCGAGCCTGGTGACGACCGTGGCGTCGGCGGCCGTGCTCGGCGTGGGGACGGCGGTCATGCAGCCGGCGCTCGCGACGATGATCGTGCGGTGCTCGCTGCCGGAGACCCGGACGCGTGCCTTCGCCATGCAGTTCTTCCTGGCCAACCTCGGCCTGGGCATCGGCGGGCTCATCGGCGGTCAGATCGTCGACAAGAACGACCCGACCACCTTCACGCTGCTGTTCGGGATCGAGGCGGTGATGTTCCTGGTGCTCGCCGGGATCGCGATGACCGTGCGGATGCCGCACATCCCCCTCGTCGAGGGCGCTGCCGCCGGGCGGGGCTTCTTCGCCGGGATCAGGACGATGGCCCGGCACAAGGCGATGATGCAGCTCTGCGGGCTCGGGTTCGTCATCTTCTTCGCGTGCTACGGACAGTTCGAGTCCGGGCTCGCCGCGTACGGCACCGAGGCCGCCGGAATCGACCCGTCGACGCTCGGCATCGCGCTCGCCGCCAACACGGCGATGATCGTGGTGGCGCAGTTCCTGGTGCTGAAGTTCGTCGAGCGCCGGAAGCGCTCGCGGATGATCGCGCTGGTCGGGCTGATCTGGACCGTGGCGTGGATCGCGGCCGGGTACGCGGGCCTCGGGCACGGCAGCCAGACGATGGCCACCGCCGCGTTCATCTCGACGTACGCGCTCTTCGGGCTCGGTGAGGCGATGCTGTCGCCGACCGTCGCGCCGCTGGTGGCCGACCTGGCGCCGGAGTCCATGGTGGGGACGTACAACTCGGCCTTCGCGCTGGTGAAGCAGCTCGCGCTGGCGGTCGGACCGGCCGTGGGCGGGCCCATGGGGGCCTCGCTCCACATGCCGTACATCGTGACCTTCATCCTGTTCTCGCTCGGCATCAGCGTGCTGGCGCTGCGGATGGGCAAGCGGCTCACGCCCGCGCAGGACCTGCCGGTCCCGGTGGCGTCCGTCGTGGTCGCCAAGAACGTGCCGGCCGAGGGCGAGAGCGCCGTGAAGACTGCCGCGTAACCGCTCAGGAATCGGGCAGGGCGAACTCGCACCAGACCGCTTTCCCGCCGCCCGGTGTGCGGCGCGAACCCCAGGACGAGGCGATCGTCGCGACGATCGAGATGCCTCGTCCTGCTTCGTCCGCGGGCTCGGCCCGGCGGCGGCGGGGGAGGTGGTCGTCGCCGTCGGTGACCTCGATGATCAGGCGGCGGTCCGTGCGGCGCAGGCGCAGACGCATGGGCGGGGTGCCGTGCTGGAGCGAGTTCGCGACGAGTTCGCTGGTGGCCAGGACGCCCAGGTCGGACAGTTCGACCGGGAAGCGCCAGGAGGAGAGGACTCCGGTGGCGAAGGCGCGGGCGCGGGGGGCCGCCTCGATGCCGCCGAGGAGTTCCAGGGCGGCGTTGTGGAACAGCTCGGCGTCGTGGCCCTTGCGGGCGGGGTGCTGGACGACCAGGACGGCGACGTCGTCGTCGTGGTCGGTGGTGATCCCGAGGGCGCGCATCAGGCGGTCGCAGACGACCTGCGGGGTGCCGGTCGCGCCGGAGAGGGCGCGTTCGAGGGCGGCGACGCCCTCGTCGATGTCCTCCCGACGGCGCTCGACCAGGCCGTCCGTGTAGAGGACGGCGGTGGAGCCGGGCGGCAGGGCGATCGTGCCGGACGTGTGCATCCAGCCGCCCGTGCCGAGCGGCGGGCCCGTGTGGTCCTCGGCGCGGTGGACCGTGCCGTCCTCCTCGCGGACGAGGATGGGGAGATGGCCGGCGGAGGCGTAGACGAGGCGGCCCTCGTTGGGGTCGTGGACGGCGTACACGCAGGTGGCGATCTGGCTGGCGTCGATCTCGGCGGCGAGGCCGTCCAGGAGTTGCAGGACCTCGTGCGGCGGGAGGTCGAGGCGCGCGTAGGCGCGCACGGCGGTGCGGAGCTGGCCCATCACGGCCGCCGCGCGCACGCCGCGGCCCATCACGTCGCCGATGACCAGGGCCGTGCGGCCGGCGCCGAGGGTGATCACGTCGTACCAGTCGCCGCCGACGGCCGCGTCCTTGCCGCCGGGCTGGTAGGTGGCGGCGATGCGCAGGTCGTCCGGCTGTTCCAGCTCCTGCGGGAGCAGTGAGCGCTGGAGGGTGACGGCCGTTTCGCGCTGGCGGCGTTCGGCGGCGCGCAGCCTTTCGGCGGCGTCGGCGTGGTCGGTGACGTCGGCGGCGAAGACCAGGACGCCGCCGCCGTCGGGGAAGTCCAGGGGCGTGCAGGTGATCGTGTACGAGCCGCCCTTGGCCGTACGACGGGACTTGACCGTACGGGGCGTGCCGCTGCGCAGGACCTGGTCCATCAGCGGCAGCAGGCCCAGCTCCTCCAGTTCGGGCAGCCCGGTGGCGGCGGGGACGCCGGGGGCGCGGTCGCCGAACACGGCGGCGTAGGCGTCGTTGACGTACGCGACACGGTGTTCGGGGCCGTGGACCAGGGCGACCAGGGCCGGGAGGTGGCCGAGGACCTCGCGCAGGGAGAGGTCGTCGAGGGTGGGCGGGCGCGGTTCGTCGGCGGCCGGTGCGGTCCCGTCGGCCGGGGTCTCGTCGGGCTGCCCGGCCTCGCCGCGGGCGGCCGGCACGGACCCGCGGTCGGACCGGGCTGCCGCGCGGCGCTGCGTTCCGGGGAACCGGGCGCTCCAGCGGGTGAAGTTCACTGAACTACTTGCCTCATGATCGGAGAGGTGGTGCAGGTCGGCTGGGTCCCGGGGCTCGCCCGGGGTGCTGCGGTGCTTCGGTGGGGCAGGTGCGGAAGTGCGCGGTGGCCGGTCCGCGCGGGCCACTCCCGTACGACCGCCTGGTGCGGCGGCCGTGCGGTCGGTGAGCGCGCACGGGGCGGCGTGCGTGATCACTGTGTGCAGGCGCGGGTCAACCTATCGTCACACGTCCAGTGTGACGGACCGCACTGACAGCCGGTAATCGAGAGGACGTCAGCGGAGCCCGGGAGGTTCGCCGCCCGCCGCGAGTTCGAATTCCGCGCGCGGGTGTTCCAGCGAGCCGAGCGAGACGATCTCACGTTTGAAGAGGCCGGAGAGGGTCCATTCGGCGAGCACCCGGGCCTTGCGGTTGAAGGTGGGGACCCGGCTGAGGTGGTAGGCGCGGTGCATGGCCCAGGCGGGGAGGCCCTTGAGGCGGCGGCCGTAGACGAACGCCACCCCCTTGTGCAGTCCCAGGGAGGCGACCGAGCCGACGTGCTTGTGGCGGTAGTCGCTGAGGGGGCGCTGCTCCAGGGAGGCCACGATGTTCTCGGCGAGGACCTTGGCCTGGCGGACGGCGTGCTGGGCGTTGGGCGCGCAGTCCTCGCCCTTCCCGGGCGAGGTCAGGTCGGGGACGGCGGCCGCGTCTCCGGCGGCCCACGCATGCGGCGTGCCCTCGACGGCGAGCTGGGCGGTGCAGCGCAGGCGGCCCCTCTCGTCGCGTGGGAGGCTGCTGGCGGCGAGGACGGGGTGGGGTTTGACGCCGGCGGTCCACACCAGGGTGCGGGTGGGGAAGCGGGCCCCGTCGTCGAGGGCGGCGACGCGGTTGTCGACGGAGGTCAGCCGGGTGTTCAGGCGGATGTCGACGCCCCGGCCGCGCAGCTCCCGCACGGCGTACTTGCCCATCTTCTCGCCGACCTCGGGGAGGATCCGGTCGCTGGCCTCGACCAGGATCCACTTCAGGTCGGCGGGCTTGATGTTGTGGTAGTAGCGGGAGGCGTAGCGGGCCATGTCCTCCAGCTCGCCGAGGGCTTCGACGCCCGCGTAGCCGCCGCCGACGAAGACGAAGGTGAGGGCGGCGTCGCGGACGGCGGGGTCGCGGGTGGAGGAGGCGATGTCCATCTGTTCGATGACGTGGTTGCGCAGCCCGATGGCCTCCTCGACGGTCTTGAAGCCGATGCCGTGGTCGGCGAGGCCGGGGACGGGGAGGGTGCGGGAGACGGAACCGGGGGCGAGCACCAGTTCGTCGTACGTCATCTGCCGGGGTCCGGTGCCCTCCTCGGCGGTGGCGAGGGTGGTGACGGTGGCCGTGCGCCGGGCGTGGTCGATCGCGTTCACCTCGCCGACGAGGATGCGGCAGTGCGGCAGCACGCGGCGCAGCGGGACGACGACGTGGCGCGGCGAGATGGATCCGGCGGCGGCTTCCGGCAGGAAGGGCTGGTACGTCATGTAGGGGTCCGGCGTCACCACGGTGATCTCCGCGCCGCCCTGCCCGGTCCCCCGGGGGAGCTGTCGTTTCAGCTTCCGCTGGAGGTGCAGCGCGGTGTACATGCCGACGTATCCGCCGCCTACCACGAGAATGCGCACTGGATTTGTCACCGTCCCATGAGGCAACGGGCGCGGGCCTTTGTCCACAGGGCCGGTCGTATTGCCTGACGGAACGCCAGTCACCTTTCACCGTGCCCGAGTTGCTGTCGGGGGTGGATAAGCCTGAGGTATGCGCTGGTCAGAGGGTGCCAGGGGGAATTTCGGGAGGCCCGGGGCCGGGCAGAGCCGGGCAACCGCGACGTTCGGGGGGTGCACCGTGCGGAACAACCCCCTTCTGAATCGCCCCGCGCTCAACTATGTTCGTATCTCGTCGGGGTGGCGGGATGGATGCACGTGTGACCCGTGAACTCCGGCAGTCAGGGCGGGGAGTGTCTCCGGGGGGAGACATCATTACCGGGGGAACGCTGATGCACATTCAGGATTCACATTGGCAGGCTGCCGTGTCATCGGCAGGTTCGGCCGCTTCGTCGGCCGCGCCGACGGCCGGCGGAGCGGACGGCAACGGGCGGGTGGGTGCGGGCGGTTCGTCCGTGGCGCCCCGGTCGGCGCCGCTCCGCGTGGACGCACAGCGCAATCTCGAACACGTGCTGCGGGCCGCCCGCGAGGTGTTCGGGGAGCTCGGCTACGGGGCGCCGATGGAGGACGTCGCGCGCCGGGCCCGGGTCGGGGTGGGCACGGTCTACCGGCGCTTCCCGAGCAAGGACGTACTGGTGCGGCGGATAGCCGAGGAGGAGACCTCCCGGCTGACCGAGCAGGCGCGCACGGCACTGGGGCAGGAGGACGAGCCCTGGTCTGCGCTGTCGCGGTTCCTGCGCACGTCGGTGGCGTCGGGGGCGGGCAGGCTGCTGCCGCCGCAGGTGCTGCGGGTCGGGGCGCACGACGCCGACGGCGAGGGCCCGCGCGAGGGCCCGCGCGACGGCGCCGCGCGCGGGCCCGGCCGGGTGCCGCAGCAGCGGCAGCCCGGGGAAGCTCCGGACCTGCGGCTGGTCGAGCAGGACGGTTCGACGGGCGGTCCGCTGGGCGGGTCGCCGGGCGGGTCCGTCCAGGACGGTCCGGACGACGCGGGGGCGGCGACGCTCCTGGAGGTCGTGGGCCGGCTGGTGGACCGGGCGCGGGCGGCGGGTGAGCTGCGGGGCGACGTGACCGTGGCGGACGTGCTGCTGGTGATCGCCACGGCGGCTCCTTCGCTGCCGGACCCGGCGCAGCAGGCGGCGGCGTCGTCGCGGCTGCTGGACATCCTGCTGGAGGGTCTGCGGTCACGGCCGGCCTCCTGACGTGAACAACGGCGCGAAACAGCCCTCCGCGGTGAGGGTGTGGCGTACCGCGGGCCCGCCGGCTTCTCCCCGAAAGGGTGAGGACTAGCGCTCTGTTTCGGGAAAACTCCCCGGACGGGTGGTTGGCGGGCTTGAGCGGCTTTCGGCGCGTCGCCCTGTGGGACTCTTGGCCGGTGTTGCGGTCGATGGGTGTTTACGGGGGCTTCCGCCATGGGTGTTGAGGAGCGGGACGGGTTCCCCGGGGACGGCGAGGACGCCGGCGCCGACGAGAGCGCGGCCGAGGCCCATAGTGCGTTTCCGGCCGACGGGCTCTCCTCGGGTGACGGGGTTTCCCCGGCCGGAGGGCTCCCTTCCGTTGACGGCGTCTCTGCCGCCGACGGTGGCCCCGCGGACGACGGTGGCCCCGCGGACGACGGTGGCTCTGCGGCCGCCGGGGCCGGTGCCGGGGTGCCCGCGCGGCAGGTGCCCAGTCAGGGCGGACCGCTGGGAGCGACCCCTGCGCCGGCGGCCGAGCGCGGCCCCGACCCCACGAGCGTGCCGCAGCAGCGCGGCGGCGGGATCCCGCGCGGCGAACCCGGTCCCTCCGACGCCGACCTGGTCGACCGGATGCGGGCCGGGGACAACGGCGCGTACGAAGAACTCTTCCGGCGGCACTCGGACGCGGTGCGGCGCTACGCGCGCACGTGCTGCCGGGACGCGCACACCGCCGACGACCTGACCGCCGAGGTCTTCGCCAGGACCCTGCAGGCGGTACGGGGCGGCGCCGGCCCGGAGCACGCCGTACGCGCGTATCTGATGACGACGGTGCGGCGGGTCGCGGCGGCGTGGACGAGGACGGCGCGGCGCGAGCAGCTCGTCGAGGACTTCGCGGTGTTCGCCGACCAGGCGGCGCGGGTCGCGGAGGCGCGGGACGACGACACGCTGGACCTGGGCGCGGACGTGCGCGCGATGCACGAGGCGGAGCAGACGCTCGCCATGCAGGCCTTCCGGTCGCTGCCCGAGCGGTGGCAGGCGGTGCTGTGGCACACCACGGTCGAGGAGGAGTCGCCGAGTGAGGTGGCTCCGCTGTTCGGGCTCACGGCGAACGCGACGGCCGTACTGGCGTCGCGGGCGCGGGAGGGCCTGAAGCAGGCGTACTTGCAGGCGCACGTGAGTACGGCGCTGACGGCCGGCGGGGACTGTGCGCAGTACGCGGACCGGCTGGGCGCCTATGCGCGGGGCGGGCTGCGGATGCGGGCCGAGCGGGGGCTGCGCAAGCACCTGGAGGAGTGCGCGAAGTGCCGGCTGGCCGCGGGTGAGTTGCGTGACGTGAACGCGGGGATTCCGGCGCTGCTGCCGGTGGCGGTCATCGGGTGGGTGGCCGCGGGGTATTCGGTGAAGGCCGCGGGGATCGTGGCGGGCGGGGCGGGGGCCGCCGCCGGGGCGGGGGCCGCCGGGGCCGGTGCCGGGGGCGCCGCTGCCGGTGGGGCGGGCGGGGTCGCGGCGGAGGGGCTGGGGGCTCCGGTGAAGGCGGGGATCGGCGCGGCGGTGGCCGTGGCGGTGGCGGCGGGGCTGGTGTTCGCGTTCGCCGGGGACGAGGCGTCGCTTCCGCCGAAGGTGGATGCGAAGCCGCCGGCGGTGGAGCCGGCTCCGTCGGCCCCGGCGCCGCCTCCGCCCTCTCCGTCTCCTTCTCCTTCTGCTTCTCCTTCTCCGAAGTCGTCCCAGCCTCCGCCGCCGCGGGCCGAGCCGGGGCCCGTGCCGGTCCGGGTGAAGCCCGTGCCGCCGAAGCCGCCGGTGAAGCCCGCGCCCCGGCCGCCGAGACCGCGGCCGACGCCGCCTCCCCCGCCGCCGCCCGCTCCCGTGCCGAAGCCGCCGCGGGGGTATCCCGTCGCGGAGTTGGCGTACTCGCCGATGGGGGACCACACCGAGCCCGAGGTGCGGATCGGGGAGAGCAGCCCGGTGTGGCAGCGGTCGGGGATGTCGATCGGGGGCGCGCCGCAGGGGGCCGGAATCTCGGTGCCCGCGACGTCCTCGGTGGTCATCGACCTGAACCGCTCGTGTTCGACGTACTACGCGAGGGTCGGGGTCGACGACATGACGATGGGGAGCGGGGCCGTCCGGTTCTCCGTGTACGGGGACGGGGTGCGGCTGTGGCGTTCGCCGGTGCTGCGGGGCGGCGACGCGGCGGTGCCGGTGAAGGTGGGCATCGGCGGGCGCAAGACCTTGCGGTTGGTGACGGAGTCGGTGGGCGGGGGGATCACCGACGCGGCGTTCGCGGACTGGGCGGGGTCGAGGATCGGGTGCCGGTGAGGGGGGCCGAGGCGGTGCTTCCTGCTTGAGCGCGGGCCCGCGCTTTCCGTGCGGGGGCTTCGTGGCCGATTTCCCCGGGGACGTCCTTCGTGGCCGATCTCCCCGGGGACGTCAGAGGCTGCGGCGGTGCGGGACGCCCGCCGCGACGGCGCGTTGGCGGGGCGCGGCGGAGCCCGTCCAGCAGGTGCCGCGGCGGGAGATCAGCCGGCGGAGCCACAGCTCGGTGGAGGTCAGGTCGGCGAGGCCGTCGAGGGGGACGGGCTCGCCCTCGGCCGCCGCGCGCAGGGCCTTGCGGACCACCCGGGCCTCGATCAGGCCCGCGTCCGCGAGGAGGGGCGCCTCGAAGAGGGTGAGGAGCGAGGTGAGGGCGGCGCGGATGCCCGCCTGGGCGGTGGCGGTGGCCGTGGTGTGGGCGGTGGCCGCGCCCCAGCCCGCCGGGAGGTCGTGGATGCCCGCCCCCGAGAGGACCGCGCGCAGGATCGCCGCGCGGGCGCCGGGCTGGACCCGCAGGGTTTCGGGGAGTGCGCGGCAGGCCCGTACGACCTGGTTGTCCAGGAAGGGGGCGTGAAGGCGCTGGCTGCGGACTTCCGCGGCTTGTTCGAAGACGCGGTGGTCGTGGGCGTGGCGGGCGAGGGACGCCCGGGCGCGGGCCTCGCCGGGGCGTTGGGAGGAGGCCGGGCGCAGGGCCGACTCCTGGAGGCGGATCGATACTTCGGCCAGGGCCTCGCCGGTGAGCCAGCGGGCCGCGGGTCCCGGGCGCGACCAGGTCAGGGCGTCGAGGGAGGCGTCGAGGGCGCCCGTGGGGGTGCTGTCCGTGAGCTCGCGGCGGGTCAGGCGGACGGCGGCCTCCTCGATGCCCGCGCGGTACGGCGTACGGGCGAGGCGACGGGCCGCGCGGTAGACCGTGAGGGGGACCAGGAGGGAGGTGGGGGACGCTCCTTCCGCCTTGGCCAGAGCGGTGGCCGGGCGCAGGATGTGGCGGCGTCTGCGGTCGATGAGCAGGTCGGCGAGGCGGGCCGGGTGCGCGTCCAGGACCTGGCGGGCGCCGTTGCCGACGAAGTGGTCGGCGCTGCCCGACTGGAGGCGCAGGCGGGCGCGTTCGGCGCTGACGAGGGAGGGGCCGGGCTCGTCGGTGAGGGGGCCGGTCTCCAGGTCGGCGTACGGGAGCGCTTCCTCGCCGCCGGCGACCACGACGTGGTGCAGGCGGGGGTTGGCGGCGATCGCGCCGGCGCGCTCCAGCTCCGGGGTGAGGTCGCTCTCGCGGGCCCGGGCGGAGGCGGCCAGGTCGTTGAAGGTGACGGCGAGGAGGCGTTCGCCCGCGCCGGTGCCGTGGCCGAGGACCGTGCCGGGCAGGCCCGGGAGGCCCGCGGCGAGCAGGGCGAGGGTGGCGGACGCGCTGCCGCCGGAGAGGTCGGAGCCGATGCCGGGCACGGGCGCCCCCCTGCGTCGGGCGCGGCGCTCGGCGGGGCCCATGCCGGGGACCGGGCCGGGGTCCGGCAGGGGCGTCTCGGGGGCGTGGCGGGGGGCGGTGAGGCGGGCCCGTACCGCTTCGACGAGGGCGTCCCGGACACCGTCGACGGCGCGCTCCGGGTCGAGCTGGGGGGCCGCGACGGCGAGGGAGGCGACGGGTTCGTAACCGGTGATCTCGCGTGAGCCCTCGCGCAGGACGAGCGCGTGACCGGGCGGTATGCGCTTCACGCCGGTGTACGGGGTGCCGTCGCGCAGGGCTTCGGGGACGTCGGGGCAAGCCAGCAGCGCGGCGAGGTGGCCGATGTCGAGCTGGGCCTCGATGAGGTCGGCGAGGGGGAGCGCGGCGGTGGCGTACGCGGTGCCGTTGGCCCAGGGCGTGTAGAAGACCGGCCGGGCGCCGGCCAGGTCACCGGTGACGGTGACGCGCCTGCCGGACTGGACGACGGCCGTGTAGGAGCCGGGCCAGGCGGTGAGGTGCCTCAGTGCGCCGCCGCGCGCCGCGAAGAGGCCGACGCGGAGTTCTTCGTCGGACGCGCCGCAGCAGCCGAGGACGGCGAGGCGGGTGAAGTCGTCGATGGAGACGGTGCGGACCTCGTCGGGGCGCCAGTCGCCGACGGCCCACAGGGGGTCGGGGTCGCCCCACAGGAGCTGGGCGCCGACGGGCTGGACGGTGTCGCCCTCGTGCTCGGTGCCGGGCGCGCCGACGGCTCCGACCGTGCCGAAGCTCGCGGCGACGCTGCTCCATCCCACCAACCAACGCATCGCCGCCTCCACAGGCTGTGGACAACTTTGCTCGCGGTGCGCGGCGGGGCTTGCGGGGGTGAACTGGTGGGAGGGGGTGCGCTCGTGCCGCTCCCCCGCCCGGGCGCCCCGGTGCGTGCACCGTGCCGTGCGCTCGCGCGCGTGGGGACCATGCTGCCACGACTGGGGGGTGGGGGCGCGGACGCGGGGGGCGGTGGCAAGGTCCAATGTGCGGGGGCAAAGGGGGAGTTGACGGGCAAAGGGGGTGGGCGCCCGCGGCCGGGCGGCACGGGCCCGGGGACGGCGGAGGCGCCGGCGGGGGGCGGCCGCCCGGCGGGCGTGCCGTCGGGAACGCGCGGCGGCGTCGGCGCGCGGCTCCGCCGCGGGGCGCGACCGGCCGCCCGGAACCGCTCACCGGACAGGACGCAGCGTCCACATCCGGCCAACTTGCGGGCGCGCGCGTGCAGTCCGGGAGGCGCTGTTCGCCTCCCGGACCGGTCCGCCACCCGCGGGGATGAAGGTGGCGGCGTCCCCCAGCCCACTGGGTCCAGTGCAGCGGGCCGACCCACGCACCTCCATGGAAGCCCCGCCCGGAGAGGCCGAGAAGAGCGCACGGCCGGGCGCACGGCCACACACAGGGAGCACGAATCGGACGGAACGTTCCTCTCCGCCCGCCCCGAAACCGACCGTCCGGGCAACAATCTCGCCATACGGGACAGGTGCCCTTAACGCGTGGGATGCGGCGAACTACGCTGGGTTTACGAATGCCGCGTGCCTATGCCGGGCCCGCGGCGGCCGTCTGCGTGAGGGGTGGCGCAATGTCCAGGGAGCAACGCGGGCCGAACGACAAGCTCGGCACGGTTCTCGCCCTCGCGGGAATCAGCAACGCCGGGCTGGCGCGCCGGGTCAACGACCTCGGGGCGCAACGCGGGATGACACTGCGGTACGACAAGACGTCGGTCGCGCGGTGGGTGTCGAAGGGGATGGTTCCGCAGGGGGCCGCCCCGCACCTCATCGCCGCCGCCATAGGGGCCAAGCTGGGCCGTCCCGTACCGCTGCACGAAATCGGCCTGGCGGACGCCGATCCGGCCCCCGAGGTCGGGCTCGCCTTCCCGCGCGACGTGGGGATCGCGGTGCGGCACGCCACCGAGCTGTACCGGCTGGACCTGGCCGGACGCCGGGCCGGCGGCGGCGGGATCTGGCAGTCCCTGGCGGGCTCCTTCGCGGTGAGCGCGTACGCGACGCCCGCTTCGCGCTGGCTGATAACCCCGGCGGACTCGTCGGTGGCGCGGGACTCCACGGCCGCCGCCGGCTCCTCCGGCGCCACGCCGTTACGGGTCGGCCACAGCGACGTGGCCAAGCTGCGCGAGGCCGCCGAGGACGCGCGGCGCTGGGACTCCAAGTACGGGGGCGGGGACTGGCGCTCGTCGATGGTCCCCGAGTGCCTGCGGGTGGACGCGGCCCCCCTGCTGCTCGGTTCGTACAGCGACGACGTGGGCCGCTCGCTGTTCGGGGCGACCGCCGAGCTGACCCGCCTGGCCGGCTGGATGGCCTTCGACACCGGCCAGCAGGAGGCCGCCCAGCGGTACTACATCCAGGCCCTGCGCCTCGCCCGCGCGGCCGCCGACGTGCCCCTGGGCGGCTACGTACTGGCGTCGATGTCCCTCCAGGCCACCTACCGGGGCTTCGCCGACGAGGGCGTCGACCTCGCGCAGGCCGCCGTGGAGCGGAACCGGGGCCTGGCCACCGCCCGCACCATGAGCTTCTTCCGCCTGGTGGAGGCGCGCGCGCACGCGAAGGCGGGCGACCCGGTGGCGGCCGGAGCCGCGATCAAGGCGGCCGAGGGCTGGCTGGAGCGCTCCCGGGACGGCGACGCCGACCCCTCCTGGCTGGGCTTCTACTCGTACGACCGGCTGGCCGCCGACGCCGCCGAGTGCTACCGCGACCTCAAGCTGCCGCGCCAGGTGCGCCGGTTCACCGAGCAGGCGCTGTCGCGGCCGACGGAGGAGTTCGTACGCTCGCACGGGCTGCGGCTCGTGGTGAGCGCGGTCGCCGAACTGGAGTCGGGCAACCTGGACGCGGCCTGCGCGGCGGGCACGCGGGCGGTGGAGGTGGCGGGGCGGATCTCGTCGGCGCGCACCACGGAGTACGTACGGGACCTGCTGCACCGTCTGGAGCCGTACGGCGACGAGCCGCGGGTGGCGGAGCTGCGGGAGCGGGCGCGGCCGCTGCTGGTGGCGCCCGCCTAGAGCCCGGCCGCCCGGCCCGGAGCCGGACCCGGTCCCGGTCCCGAGTGGCGTTGGCCATAACTCCTGTCCACGGGGTTTGACGGCATTGTCAGTGGGCCAGTGCACTATGCGGGGTGGGAGGTGGCAGCGATGAGTCATGACTGCGACGTGCTGGTGATCGGCGGGGGCATCGTCGGCATGGCGTCCGCGCATGCCGTCACGCGGGCGGCGCCCGGCACGCGGGTCGTGGTGCTGGAGAAGGAAGCGGGCCCGGCGCGCCACCAGACGGGACGCAACAGCGGGGTGATCCACAGCGGGATCTACTACCGCCCCGGCTCGCTCAAGGCGCGGTACGCGGTGCGCGGAGCCGCCGAGATGATCAAGTTCTGCTCGGAGCACGGCATTCCGCACGAGGTGACGGGCAAGCTGATCGTCGCCACGGAACGGGACGAGCTCCCCCGGCTGCACGCGCTGGTCCAGCGGGGACGGCTCAACGGCATCCCGGTGCGCGAGCTGGGCCCCGCCCAGATCGAGGAGTACGAGCCCGAGGTCCGCGGACTCGCCGCCATCCACGTCGGCTCGACGGGCGTGTGCGACTACGGCCGGGTGACCGAGGAGCTGGCCCGCTCGTCGGGGGCCGAGGTGCGGTACGGGGCGGAGGTGCGGGTCATCGCGCGCCGCGCGTCCGGAGTCGCGGTGCGCTGCGCCGACGGCACGGTCGTACGGGCGAAGGCCCTGGTCAACTGCGCGGGGCTGCACTGCGACCGGGTGGCGCGGCTGGCCGGGGACTCCCCCGGCATGCGGATCGTGCCGTTCCGGGGCGAGTACTTCGACCTGGCCCGCCCGGAGCTGGTGCGCGGGCTGGTCTATCCGGTGCCGGACCCGGCCTTCCCCTTCCTCGGCGTCCATCTGACGCGGGGGGTCGACGGCGGAGTGCACGTCGGGCCGAACGCGGTGCCGGCGCTGGCCCGGGAGGGGTACGGCTGGGGCGTGGTGCGCCCCCGGGAGCTGGCCGGGACGCTGGCCTGGCCGGGTTCCTGGCGGACAGCCCGGCAGCACTGGAGGTACGGGGCGGGGGAACTGCACCGGTCGCTGTCGAAGCGGGCCTTCACGGCGGCGGTGCGCCGGCTGCTCCCCGCGGTCACGGAGGCGGACCTGACGCCCGCCCCGGCGGGGGTGCGGGCACAGGCCGTCCTGCGGGACGGGACGCTGGCGGACGACTTCCTGATCCGGGAGGCGCCGCGCACGGTGCACGTGCTGAACGCGCCCTCCCCGGCGGCGACGGCTTCGCTGCCGATCGGGCGGGAGGTGGCGAGGCGGGTGCTGGGGGTGCTGGCGGGGGAGCGGGTGGGACGGTAGGGCGGCTGGACGGCTGGACGCGGGACGGTGTGCCGCAAGCCGGGGCCGGGGCGGGGGCGGGGCTCCTCCGCGCCCCCGACGGGGCGTCCCCGTCGTGCCCGGCTCCGTAGAATCGGAAGCACTGTGTCCGAGAACAGCGAGAACCCCACGATGCCCCAGTCCCCCGAGCCGCAGGCCGCCGAGCCGCAGGCCGGCGCCCCCGGCCCCTCCCAGGCCGCCGCCGCCGACCGCGCCGCCGCGCACGAGCGGGCCGAGCGGATGCGTCCGCGGGCGCTCCGCATGTTCCCCGAGGGGACGGGCCCCTCCCCCGACCCCGCCGGGTCGCACTTCGAGCGCCGCATCCGCAGCTTCCAGCCCCGTCGCAGCCGGGTCACCACCGGCCAGGGCGAGGCCCTGAAGAAGTGGTGGCCGACCCGGGGCATCGACATCGACGGGCAGCGCGTCCTCGACCTGGACGCGATGTTCGGCGGGCTCCCGGTCGTCCTGGAGATCGGCTTCGGCATGGGCGAGGCGACCGCGCAGATGGCCGCCGACGACCCCGGGACCGGCATCCTCGCCGTCGACGTGCACACCCCCGGCCAGGGCAATCTGCTCGGTCTCGCCGAGCGCAACGACCTCTCCAACGTCCGGGTCGCCAACGGCGACGCGATCATCCTGCTCCGCGAGATGCTCGCCCCCGACTCCCTGGCGGGCCTGCGCGTCTACTTCCCCGACCCGTGGCCCAAGGCCCGCCACCACAAGCGGCGTCTGATCCAGCCGGAGTTCCTCTCCCTGGCCGCGACCCGGCTCGCCCCCGGCGCCGTGCTGCACTGCGCGACCGACTGGGAGGACTACGCCGAGCAGATGCTCGAAGTCCTCAGCGCCCACCCGGACTTCGAGAACACCCAGGCGGACGGCGGCTACACCCCCCGGCCCGGCTTCCGGCCGCTCACCCGCTTCGAGGGCCAGGGCCTGGACAAGGGCCACAAGGTCCACGACCTGATGTTCCGCCGCGTCCCGCACGCGAGTTGACGCACCGTTTCTCCACAGCGACTGTCCGAACACGATCGCGAGTGTCAGTGGCAGTCGTTAGGGTCGTCGGATGTACGAGACGTACGCATCGCCCGCCCCGCCCGCGGCCCCGGCCCCCGAGCCGGCGCCCGCGGCGGCCGGGCCTGCCCCGGGCGATGCCCGCAAGCCCGGCCTCCTGCGGGGCCTGCGGCACCGCGCCTTCTGGCGGAACCGGGCGGTCCGCGCCACCGCGCTGATCGTCCTGCTGGCCCTCTCCGGCCTGGTCCTGCTCGCTCTCGTACGGGAACAGACCGGCACCCGGGGCTTCCTGGTGGGCCTGGGCCTCGCCGTCTTCCCCGTGCCGCTGCTGCTGCTCGCGTTCCGCTGGCTGGACCGGGTCGAGCCGGGCCCCTGGCGGAACCTGGTCTTCGCGTTCACCTGGGGCTCCTGCGCCGCGGCCCTGGTCGCCATCACCGCCAACAGCTTCGCCGTGCGCTGGATAGCCGTGGCCACCGCCGACCCCGACAACGCGGACACGCTGGGCGCGACCCTGGTGGCCCCGGTCGTCGAGGAGAGCGCGAAGGCGGCCGCGATCCTGTTGATCTTCCTGTTCCGCAGGCGGCACTTCACCGGCATCGTGGACGGCGTGGTCTTCGCGGGCTTCACCGCGACCGGCTTCGCCTTCACCGAGAACATCCTCTACCTGGGCAACGCCTTCGGCGAGGACCAGGAGTTCGGCTTCTCGGGGCTGGGGTCGGTGACGGCCGGGACGTTCTTCGTGCGGGTCATCATGTCGCCGTTCGCGCACCCCCTGTTCACCGTGCTCACCGGCATCGGCTTCGGGCTGGTGGCGCTCACCCCGACCCGCCGGGTGCGGGGGCGCGCCTGGGTGCGCGTCCGCCGCTTCCTGCTGCCGCTGGCGGGCCTACTGCTGGCCATGGGCATGCACGCGCTGTGGAACGGCTCGGCGTCGTTCGGCCCGCTGGCCTTCTACGGGGTGTACGGGCTGGTCATGGTGCCGGTCTTCGCCTTCCTGACCTGGCTGTCGATCTGGACGCGGCAGCGCGAGCTGCGGCTGCTGAGCTCCGAGCTGCCCGCGTACGTCGCCGCCGGCTGGCTGGACCCGGCCGAGCCGTTCGCCCTGTCCTCGATGCGGGCCCGGTCCGTCGCCCAGGGGCAGGCCGCCCGGGTGCACGGGCCGGGTGCGGCGAAGGTGGTCGCCGAGTACGAGGAGGCGGCGACCGCGCTGGCCTTCCTGCGCTACCGGGCCCGGCGCGGGGCGGCCACCCCGGAGCTGGCCGCCCGGTTCCAGGCCCGCGAGCGGGAGCTGCTGCACCGCCTGTGGGAGCGCAAGCGCCTCGCGGGCCCGGCACTGGTGTACGCGGCGCAGATCACCGGCCGAATACGGCTGCTCCCGCCGCCGTACCACCCGGCCTACGCGGCCGCGTACAACCCGTACAAGACCTACTGAGCGGGCCGGCCGGGCCGGTCAGGCCGAGGCGACGGTCAGCTTCGACAGGTCGGCGTCGGTGAGGGTGAGGTCCGCCACCGCCAGCAGGGCCGGGAGCTGCTCGACCGTGCGGGCGCTGGCGATGGGGGCCACGACGGTCGGGCGGGAGGCCAGCCAGGCCAGGGCGACGGACGCGATCTCGGCGTCGTGCGTCCGCGCCACCTCGTCGAGGGCGGCCAGCACCTTGCGGCCGCGCTCGGTGCGGAGGTGCTGGGCCGCACCCTCGGCACGCCGGCTGTCCACGGCCTCGCCGCCGACGCGGTACTTGCCGGTGAGGAAGCCGGCCGCCAGCGCGTAGTACGGGACGGCCGCCAGGCCCGCGTGCGAGGCGACCTCCTGGAGCTCGCCCTCGTAGGTGTCGCGGGAGACCAGGTTGTACTGCGGCTGGAGCGCGCTGTACCTCGCCAGGCCCTCGCGCTCGGCGAAGTCCAGCGACTCGCGCAGCCGGTCGGGAGCGATGTTGGAGGCGCCCACCGCGCGCACCTTGCCGTCCCGTACGAGCTGGTCGAGAGCGGTGACGATCTCCTCGACCGGCACGGCCGGGTCGTCGAAGTGCGTGTAGTAGAGGTCGATGTACTCGGTGCCCAGGCGGCGCAGCGACGCCTCGGCGGCGGCCTTGACGGTGGTGGCGGACAGGCCCTTGTAGGAGGGGTGCGCGCCGACCTTGGTGGCGATCACGACCTCGTCCCGGTTGCCCCGGGCGGCCAGCCACTCGCCGAGGACGCGCTCGGACTCGCCGCCCTCGTTGCCCGGCGCCCAGGCCGAGTAGGAGTCGGCGCTGTCCACGAAGTTGCCCCCGCCCGCGACGTACGCGTCGAGGACGGCGAAGGACTGGTCGCGGTCGGCGGTCCAGCCGAAGACGTTGCCGCCGAGGGCGAGCGGGAAGACGTCGAGACCGGAGCCGCCCAGCGGGCGGAGAGGGGAGGAAGTCATGCCGTACGACAACCACCGGGCCCGCCGGGCCTATTCCGTGTACGGGCCAGGGATCAGACGGTGAGGCCCTTGCCGCGCAGCCAGGCCGCCGGGTCGACGCCGGCGCCGCCGGGGGTGTGGACTTCGAGGTGCAGGTGCGGTCCGGTGACGTTGCCGGTGGCGCCCACGTTGCCGATGGTCTGGCCGGTGGCGACGCCGGTGCCCGTCGCGACGTTCATCTGCGAGAGGTGGCAGTACCAGATCTCGGTGCCGTCCTTCAGCTTCAGCACGACGCGGTAGCCGTACGACCCGGACCAGCCGGCCGACGTGACGGTGCCGCCGTGCACGGCCTTGACCGGGGTGCCGGTCGGGGCGGCGAAGTCGAGCCCGGTGTGCTGTCCGGAGGACCACATCGAACCGGACTGGCCGTAGGTCGAGGTGAGGGTGTACGAGGAGGTGGGCAGCGAGTAGCTCGCGGCCAGCCTGGCGAGGCGCGCGGCCTCCGCCTCGGCGGCGGCCTTCTCGCGGGCTTCCTTCTCCGCCTTCTCCGCCTTCTCCGCCTTTTCCGCCTTCTCCTTCTCGGCCTGCCGCGCCGTGGCGTCGGCCTGCTGCTGCGCCTTCTTCGCCTCGGCCGCGGCGTCCTGCACGGCCTTGTCGCGTGCCTCCTGCCGGACGGCCTCGTCGGCCACCGTGCGCTGCTGCTCGGCCTGCTGGAGGATGCGGGCGCGCAGGCTCTCCCCGGCGCCGGCGGGCTGCTGCCCGGCCGAGGCGGGGGTCGCGGCGGCGGCCGGCGCGGCGGCGACGGTCACGCCCGCCTCCGCGGGAGCCTCTTCGGCGGAGTCGGAGAGCAGGGCGCCCACGCCCGGCAGCGACGTGGCGTCCGGCAGCGAGTCGGCGAGCGAGTCCAGGGACTCGGCGAGCTGGTCCGGCAGGGATATCGACACGGCGGGCTTGTCCTGCGCGGTGGCGATGCCGCCCGCGCCGACGGCGGCGATCACGCCGACGCCGAGGACCGTGGAGCTGCGGGCGAGGGAGCCGCGCTGCTTGGCGACCCGGTGCTTGCCGCGCAGCGGGGCGGCGGAGTCGGCGGTGGGGTTCCACTCGTCGGCGGAGGCCGGAGGGGCGTCCGGGGCGAAGGGGGAGCCCGGGGCGGAGGCGGATTCCGGGGTCCCGAACGCGGCGAAGCCGTCGAAGCCGTCGCGCCCCTGCTGCTGCGGGATCAGCGGGCCCTGCGGAGACTGCGGGACCTGCACGGCCTCTGCGGCCTGCATCGGCTGGGTGACCTGCGCGGCCTGCGGAACTCCGGCGGCTGCGACGGCTTCGGGAACGTGCGGAGCGAGGACGGCGGTGGCCCCGGTCCCCGTCCCGTGCTCGTCGCCGGGGACTCCGTAAGCCGTGTAGGAGAAAGCGGGGGCCGAGAAAGCGGGGGCTGCGGGGGCAGGCCTGTTGGACGCCACGGAGGCGCGCTCCTTTCCTTCCTTCTCGCCTACCGGGTTAGCTGACGGGTTCGGAGCAGGAAGGTCTCCTACGGGCCGGGTCGGGCCCGATTCACCCCAAGTGGTGGTTCCCCGGTTTCCTCACGGAATTCGGCGCACGCGCACGGCGCCGTCTCTGACGACGGCTGGGACGACCGTGCTGCGTTATCGAACGTTAATAGACATGTGACCGGAATTCCAAGCCGTCCCTCTTGATCCTTAACGCTCCGCAGTCACCTTTGGCCAGGACATTTCCGCTTATCTACCAGCGAACTGACGCCATCTCAGCGTCCCGGCCGCCCCGACGGCCCCAGAACGCCCTGATCGCCTCTGCCGCCCGCCCGACACCTCGCGCCCCGTCACGGACGCTTGATGATCCCCACCGTCCGCCGCCGCGCCGGCTGCCCCACGCCCGGCCGCCCCACCGCGAGCAGCGCCATGTCGTCCGTCTGCTTGCCGCCGGTGTGCACCCGTACGTCACTGGTCAGCGCGTCCAGCACGGCATCGGGCCCGGGGAAGAGCGAATGCCGCAGCCGCACCGCCGGGTCGTAGAACCGGCCCGCCCCGTCCCGCGCCTCGGACAGGCCGTCGGTGTAGAACACGAGCGTCGAACCCGCCGGGTACGCGAACTCCTTGGCCCGGTCCGGCCAGTCCCCCAGCTCCCCCATGCCCAGCGGCAGCGCGAACTCGTCCGGCTCCAGCTCGTCCAGCTCCCCGTCCGCGTACAGCAGCAGCGGCTCGGGATGCCCCCGGTTCACCAGGCGTACGACGCCCTCCGCGCGCGGGATCTCGGCGAGCACCGCCGTGGTGAAGCCCTCCAGCGCGTCCAGCCCCTCGCGCCGGGCGCCCTCGCGCTCCAGGGCCCGTTCCAGGCGCCGCGCGACGCCCTCCAGGCAGCTCTCCGTCTCGGCCGCCTCCCGGAACGCGCCGACCACCACCGCCACCGCCTCGACGGCCTCAAGTCCCTTGCCCCGCACGTCGCCCACCACGAGCCGCACCCCGTACGGCGTGTCCTGCACGGCGAAGAGATCGCCGCCGATGAAGGCGTCCGCCTCGGCCGCCTCGTACCGCGCGGCGATCTCCAGACCGCCGATGCGGGCCGGCGGTACCGGCACCACGGCCCGCTGCGCGGCCTCCGCGATGACCCGCACCGAGGCGAGCTGCCGCCCGCTGCGCCGCACGACCCGGTTGATCAGGATCGCCAGCACGGACACGGTGAGCACCGTGACCAGCTCCGTCGCGCTCACCACGGACGTCAGGGCGTCGTCGCAGATCCGCAGCCCCATCACGGCCAGCACGGAGGCGAGGGCCGTGAGCCCGGTGTTGGCCGGCGAGAAGAAGGGGGCCGCCACCAGCGGCGCGGCGGCGAACAGCGGCGAGGCGGTGAAGTCGGAGGGCGTCAGCGCGTCGAAGAAGATCCCGCCGACGATCATCAGCGCGGGCAGCGCCCGTACGAACCGGCGCGTCGTGCGGCCGCTCTCCCGGGACGGACCAGGGACGCCGGGCGTGCCGGGAGGACCGGACGCGCGGGGCGTGCCGGGCCCGCTGGACGCACTCCCCCCGGGCCCGCCGCCGGCGTCGTCCCCACGTCCGTCGCGCCCGTACCCCGCCACCGTCAGCTCTCCTGCCCAGGTCCGCACCGGGTGCGGACGGTACCGCTCCCCACCCAGGCTGGCCGGAGCCGCGCCGTACGGCGAATCGGCGTCCGCCGTACGGGTGACGGACGCGGTACCGCGCGGACATGCCGAAGGCCCGGAATCCTTGACGGATTCCGGGCCTTCGGACCACTGAGTAGCGGGGACAGGATTTGAACCTGCGACCTCTGGGTTATGAGCCCAGCGAGCTACCGAGCTGCTCCACCCCGCGTCGGTAGACACCAGCCTACGCCATCCCCGGCACCCCTCGCGACCACCTTGCCGCGCCGCACCCGCTCGCGGCCCTGCCTCTACCCTGGTGCCCGCACGTGACCGAATCGAACAGCGCGACGAACGGGATGTGACAGGTGTCGGGGGCGAACGGTGCGGAGCTGACGGGCAGGGTGCTGGGCGGTCGTTACCGCGTGACCGAGATCGTCGGACGCGGCGGCATGGGGGTGGTCGCCCGGGCCGTGGACCAACTGCTGAACCGCGAGGTCGCCGTCAAGGTCCTGCGGTCGTACACCGACGCCTCCGCGGCGGAACTGGCCGAACTGCGGGTCCGGATGCGGCGGGAGGCGCAGGCCGCCGCCCGCATCCGCCACAGCGGTGTCGTCACCGTGCACGACGTGGTCGAGGAGGCGGGGCAGCCGGTCATCGTCATGGAGCTGGTCGACGGGCCCTCCCTGGACGACGTGCTGGCCGAGCGCGGCACGCTCGACCCGCGCGAGGCCGCCGCGATCGGCGCCCGGCTGATGGACGCGCTCGACGCGGCGCACCGCGCCGGGGTGCTGCACCGGGACGTCAAGCCGGGGAACGTCCTGCTGGAGCGCGGCGGCCGGGTCGTCCTCACGGACTTCGGCATCGCCAGCCTGGAGACCACCGGCGACGAGGCGCTGTCCCGGCTGACCCGGAGCGGCCAGCTCGTCGGCTCCCTCGACTACCTCGCGCCGGAACGCGCGCAGGGGCAGGTGCCGGGCACCGCGTCGGACATCTGGGCGCTCGGCATGACGCTCTACACGGCCGTGGAGGGCGCCTCGCCGTTCCGCCGTACGTCGGTGTGGTCCACGCTGTCGGCGATCGTCGGCGATCCGCTGCCCGAGCCGACCCGGGCCGGGCCGCTCACCCCGGTGCTGCGGGCGCTGATGGACAAGGACCCGCTGCGCCGGCCGGACGCGGCGCGCGCCCGCGAACTGCTGGCGGCGGTGGCGGGCGGCAGCGGCACGGACCTGGCCCCGCCACCGGCATCGGCATCGGCCTCGGCTCCAGCACCGGCACCGGCCCAGGACCCAGCACCGGCATCGACCTCGACCTCGGCCCCGACCCCGACCCCGACGCCGGGCGCGATATCGCCCCCCACGCCGTCCCCCGGCTTCGGCCCCGCGCTCCCGCCGCAGGGTCATGCCCCCGCCACCCCGCGGCCCGGCGCGTACGGCACTCCGCCGCCGGGTTTCGCGTCCGGCAGCCATCCCCCGTACACGCTTGCCCCGGCCCCCTCGGCAGCCGACGGGAACGCCGCCCGCCACCGCACCCGCACGGTCGTCGCGGTGGCCGCCGCGACCGTCCTCATCGGCGGCGGCACCGTCTTCGCCCTGGTCGGCGGCGGCGACAAGACCGGCGGCCCGTCCGCGGCCCCGCCCGCGGCGAGCTCCCCCGCCGACGCCGGGGCCCCCGAGCCCGGGACCCTCCCCGACGCCCCGCCCCCGGCCGGAACCCTGCCGACCGCCGCCCCGGACGGCGCGCCCTCCCGCGCGCCCGGCAAGAGCCCGTCGAGCGCCGCGACAAAGCAGGGCGGAGCCACCCCGCCCGCCACCGGCGACAGGGCCACCGCCCCGCCGCCCCCGGCGAGGTCCAGCGCCGCCGCGCCGCCGCGCGAGCCCACCCCGGTGTCGAAGGCGTGCACCGGCTGGGCCCACTCCAACCGCAGCGACGGCTACGGCCGCGCCGCCAAGACCACGCACCTCTACACCGGGCCGTACGCGGAGTGCTCGTACGTGACGGCGGTCAAGTCCGGCACCAAGATCTACTACCACTGCTACGTCGGCAACGCGTACGCCAACAAGTGGATCTACGGCCGCATCTCCGGCACGAAGACCGAGGGCTGGCTGATCGCCGACAAGTCCACGCTGGACAGCGGCGAACTCAACCGCTGCGCGTCCTGACGCCGCGCGGGGGAACGCAGAACGGCCCGACCGGCTGGGAGGCCGGTCGGGCCGGGGGCGGTAGGCCGCGTGGGACTCGAACCCACAACCAACAGATTAAAAGTCTGCTGCTCTGACCAATTGAGCTAGCGGCCCGCGCGCCCCAGCATAACCGCACGATCCCGCTGCTCCCACGGCGTTGTTCCCGAGCCCGGAACCGGACCAGGACCCGGGCCCGGAACCGCGCCCGGATCAGAGCCGGGAACCACGCCCGGATCCGGGCCCGCGACCACGCCCGGATCAGCACACCGACCGGTAGCCCTTCCGGCCCCGCACCGGCCGGGTCCGCCGCAGCCGTACCGCCCAGCACCGGCACCAGCCCCGCGGCCGCGCCCAGGGCGACGGCTGCCGCCACCGCCGATCTGCTCCTCGTACGACGATCCATCCGCCCGGCCCCTCCCCCGGCAGCCCAGGAGGAGGCCGAACGGCCAGGGCCCCCGGCCGCGTCGCGCCTGTGTTCCCCACACAAGTCGCCGGATGCCAACAGCAGTTCCGGATGTGACGGAAGTGAAAAGAGAGACGGGCCCGTTCGTCAAGAACGGGCCCGTCTCTCTTACGGGTTCAGGCCGACTCAGCCGTTGCGCTTCCAGCGCGGCTTGTCGTCGCGGCGGCCGAAGGAACCGGTGCCGGTGCCGGTGCCGGAACCACCGCGGTGGTCGTCACGACGGCCGTACGGGCGGTCGCCGCCGCCGAAGGAACGGCCGCCCGAGGGGCGCTCGTCCCGACGGTCGCGGTTGAACGGGCGGTCGCTGCCACCGGCGCGGAAGCCGCCGGCGGCGGGACGGTCGCCGCGGTCGTCGCGACGGAAGCCCCCGGACGGACGGTCGTTGTCCCGGCGGAAGCCGCCACCGGCCGGACGCTCGTCACGGCGGTCGTTGCCGCGGTAGCCGGTGGCCGCCGGGCGGTCGCTGCCGCTGCGCTCGCCGCCGCGGAAACCACCGGACGCACGGTCGTCACGACGCTCGAAGGAACGGCCGCCACGGTCGTCACGACGGTCGTTGCCGCGGAAGCCGCCGCCGGTGGGACGGTCGCCGCGGTCGTCGCGACGGAAACCGCCGGACGGACGGTCGTTGTCCCGGCGGAAGCCGCCACCGGCCGGACGCTCGTCCCGGCGGAAGCCGCCGCGGTCGCCGCCCCGGTCGTCACGGCGGTCGCCGCCACGGAACCCGCCGCGGTCGCCGCCGCGGTCGTTGTTGCCCCGGTAGCCGCCGCGGTCGTTGTCACGGCGCTCGAAGTTGCCGCGGTCGTCGCGGCGCTGACGCTGCTCCTCCGCCGCCTTCGCGGCGGCGGCGGCCTCGGCCTGGGCCTCTTCCAGGGCCTCGGCCTCGGCGGCGGCAGCGGCCTCGGCCACCGCGGTCTCCGGGTCCTCGCCCCGCTCACGGGCGGCACGGGCGACCAGTCGGTCGGCCTCCTCGCGCAGCTCGGTCGCCCGGCGCTGGACGCGCTCCAGCTCCTTGGCGAGCTCCTTGGCCTCGCGCTCGGCCTGCTTGGCCGAGTTGGTCGCGGAGTCGGCCTGGACCTCGGTCAGCGAGCGGGCGCCGGTGATCTCGGCGACCTCCGGGTCGAACGCGCCCGAGCCGCCGACGATGTGGCGCGAGGCGTCGACGCCCGCGTCCTCCATCAGCCGGAAGATCTGGCGGCGCTGGTGCGGCAGCGACAGCGAGACGACGACGCCGGACTTGCCCGCGCGGGCCGTACGGCCGGAGCGGTGCAGGTAGTCCTTGTGGTCACCGGCCGGGTCCACGTTCAGGACCAGGTCGATGCCGTCGACGTGGATGCCGCGCGCGGCGACGTCGGTGGCGACGAGCGCGTTGACGTAACCCTTCTTGAAGTCCTCAAGAACACGCGTACGGGCACCCTGGGTCATGCCGCCGTGCAGGGCGTCGGCCTTGACGCCCGAGTCCTGGAGCTGCTCGGCGATGCGGTCCGCGCCGAGCTGGGTGCGGACGAAGATGATCGTGCGGCCCTTGCGGGCGGCGATCGCGGCCGTGACCGGCGCCTTGTCCTTCGGCTTCACGACGAGGACGTGGTGGGTCATGGTCGAGACGTTGCCCTGCGCGCTGTCGACCTCGTGCGTGACGGGGTTGGACAGGTAGCGCTTGACCAGCGTGCCGATCTCGTTCTCCATGGTGGCGGAGAAGAGCATCCGCTGGCCGCCGCCGGGGATCTGGTCGAGCAGCTCGGTGACCTCGGGCAGGAAGCCCAGGTCCGACATCTGGTCGGCCTCGTCGAGAACGGCGATCTGCACGTTCTCCAGCGAGCAGGCGCCGCGGTTGATGATGTCGCGCAGCCGGCCCGGGGTGGCGACGAGGACGTCGACGCCGCGCTCCAGGGCGTAGATCTGGTTGCCCATGGACGTGCCGCCGCAGACGACCTTCATCTTCAGGCCGAGCACGTCGCCGTACGGCTGGAGGGCGTCCGCGACCTGCATCGCGAGCTCACGCGTCGGGGTCAGGATGATCGCGCGGGGCTTCTTCTTCTCGGTGGTGCCGCCGGCCAGCGAGGCCAGGGTCGGCAGGCCGAAGGAGAGGGTCTTGCCGGAACCGGTGCGGCCGCGGCCCAGGATGTCCTTGCCGGCCAGGGCGTCCGGGATGGTCGCGGCCTGGATCGGGAAGGGCGCGGTGACGCCGTTCTGGGCGAGCTTGCGGACGATGCCCTCGGGCAGGCCCAGGTCGGCGAAGGTGACGCCGGGCTCGGCGTCGACGCCGTCAGCGTCGGCCTCGGCGTCGGTGTCGGCCTCGGCGGCGGGGGCCTCGTCGGCGACCGGCTCGGAAGCGGTCTCGGCGACGGCCTCGGCCTCGGCGGTCTCGGTGGCGGCCGCCACGACCTCGGTGGCGTCCACGACGGGGGCTTCCGTCGCGGAGGCTTCCGTCACGGGGACCTCCATGGCGGGGGCTTCCGTGGCGGGGGAGACCGACTCGACAGCCTCGGTGACGGCGTCAACGCGCTCGTCAACGGGCATGGCGGTGCGGTCAGAACTGGAAACAGACATGCGGATGCGAAACCTCTCGGAGTCTCGGCACGCGCCCAAACTCCGTGAATCGCAAGTGAAACCGCCTCGATGCGGTCAGTCACGGCAAGGGAGAGTACGCGCCACACGGCGCTCTTCTGTGTCGGCGCCGGGCAATGGGATCAAACGATCTATAACCATACGCACCCTCCCCCACACCTGGCAAATCGGCTCCGCTACACCGCCGCGACCTGCGGTTTCACCACCGGCCCCGAGCGCACCTGCCGGAACTTCACCGGTGCCGGGGAGTCCACTGCGCGGTTCTGCGCGGCGGGCGTCTCGGAGGGCGGCGTGGGCTGCGGCTCGGGCTCGCTCGGCGTCGGGGTCGGCTCGGGGGGCCCGGTGGGCGTGGGCTGGGGCCGCGGCGGCTCCTCGGTGTGCCGGGAAGGGGTCGGCTTCGCCTTCCCCGGGGGCGGCGTGGCGCGGCCGTCTCCGGCCCCCGGGGACGGCGTGGCGCCCGGCGAGGCCCCGCCCGCGCCGGGGCGGGTGGCCTCGGGGCCGGGCGAGGCGCTGGGATTCGGGGAGGCGCCGCCCCGGGGGTCCGCGCCCTTGCCGTCCTCGCCGCCTTCGCCGCCCGGGACGGGGCCGCCGTCCCGGCGCCCCTGGCCCTCGCCGTCCACCGCGGCGCCGCCGTCGTCCGGCCCGGCCTGCTCCTGCTGGGCGGCGGGGCGCACGGGAAGCGGTTTCCCCTGGTCGTCGCTGACGCTCATGCAGCCGGCGGAGGCGGCCACCGCGAGCACCGCGGCGGCGAGTCGGACAGGGGCGGGCAACTGGCGCACGGGCGCACCTCCGGGACGACGGCGCACGGGGGTGCCGGCGCACGGGTCTGCGACACTTCCCTGCGACACTCCCGGAGCCGTAACGGCGAGTTGGGGTCTGCCCCTCTCAACTCCCGGGGCCCCGCCGGGGACACGCGCGGGCACGCGACCACCACCGCGCCGTCACACCCGTACCACCGCACGTCCGCGGCATCAGCCGCCCAGGGCCCGCCCGAGCACCGCTCCCGCCGTCACCGCGCCCAGCGCGACCAGCACGGACACCGCCACGTTCGCCGCCGCGAACAGCCGCCGGCCGGTCTCGGCCAGCCGCAGCGTCTCCCAGCTGAACGTCGAGTACGTCGTGAGGGCCCCGCACAGCCCGGTCCCGACCAGCAGGTGCACGGCCCCGGACGCCGCCCCGACCGCGACCGCCCCCGTCACCAGGCCGAGCAGCAGGCTCCCGGCGGCGTTCACCACGAGCGTCCCGGCGGGGAAGCCGGCGCCGTACCGCGCGCGCACCGCACGGTCCGTCAGATACCGCAGGGGCGCGCCGACCGCGCCGCCCACGAGGACGAGCAGCCAGTTCACGCCGTACGTCCGCGCCGCACCCGGCGGGTCAGGGCGGCGGCCGCCGCCACCGCGCCGAGCGCCCCGGCGAGCGTCCCGAGCGCGTAGACGGCGGCCGTGAGCAGCTCGCCGTGCTCCAGCAGCCCGCCCAGGTCCATGGCGTACGTCGAGAACGAGGTGAAGCCCCCGAGGACGCCCACCCCGAGGAACGGCCGCACCAGCGGCGGCAGGCCGCCCTCCTCCGCCCGCGCCATGAGGACGCCGATCAGCCCGGAGCCGAGCACGTTGATCCCGAACACGGCCCACGGGAAGCCCGCGGCGGGCACGGGCCAGACCAGCAGCACCGCGTAGCGCGCACCCGCGCCGAGGGCGCCGCCGAGGGAGACGGCGGCGAGGACGGCACGGGCGGAGGGCTCGCTCACCCGTAGCCCAGGGCGTGCAGCCGCTCGTCGTCGATGCCGAAGTGGTGGGCGATCTCATGGACCACGGTGATCTCCGTCTCGGCCACCACGTCCTCGCGGTCCTCGCACATGCGCAGCGTGGGGCCCCGGTAGATGGTGATCCGGTCGGGGAGCACGCCCGCGTACCACTCGCCGCGGTCGGTGAGCGGGGTCCCCTCGTAGAGGCCGAGCAGGTCGGGGTCGTCGGGGGCGGGTTCGTCCTCGACGAAGACCGCGACGTTGTCCATCAACCGCGTCAGTTCGGGCGGTATCCGGTCCAGGGCCTCGGCGACCAGTTCTTCGAACTCCTCACGCGTCATCTCCAGCACACCCCCATTCTGCGGCCTCCCCCCTCCCCCGCATCCCCCTGCGCCTCCACCCCCTTGGGCGACGCACCCCCGCCCCCGCTCCCTTGGGCGCCGCAGCCGCCCTGCCCCCGTCCCTTCGGGCGGCGGGGCCGCCCTTCCCGCTTCTCCACCCCAGCCCCCTTGGGCGACGGGGCCGCCCCAAAGGGGCGGAACGGGCGGGCAAGGGGGCGGCCCCTCCCGCTCCCGGCCCGCCCGGGCGCCGCCCCCTGCGTGAGCGCCTGCGCCGGACGCGCGAACCCGCCAAGGCCGAGAACTCAGCCCCAGCACCGGGCCAGGCAGCCCCCTCCCGCTCAGGCAGAGAGGCCCCGGACCCGCCCCTTCCCCTAAAGCGCTCGCCGCGCGGCTGCCTCCGGTTCACTGCGGGAGCGTCGTGGCTGGTCGCGCAGTTCCCCGCGCCCCTGGGAGGGGCGCATCGCCGCGCCCCGGGGCGGCATAGCCCCGTGCAGGGGCGGGCATACGCCCCCAATGGCCCGCGCCGACCTCGCACCCCTCCCGCACCCCTGGGCCCGCCCCCTCGGCCTGCTCCTCGTCGTGCTGCTGGGCGCCTGGCTCGGCCTGCTCGCCGCGGGGGACGTACGCACCCCCGTCGGCCCCGTCGACACCACCATGACCCTGCGCCCCTCCCTCACCGGCGGCACCAAGATCAACGTCTCGCCCCTGGGCGCCCTGGAGCTGGACTCCCACACCGCCCCCGTCCGCCTCGACGTCGACATCGACCAGCTCGACCCGGAGCGCTCCGCCGCCCTGGTCAACCACCCCGAACGGATCTCCGGCCTCCAGGAGGAGATCACCAGGGACGTCGAGTCCGGCACCCTGGCCCTCGCCCTGCGTTCCGGCTGCGCCGTCCTCGCCGGCGCCACCGCCCTCGGCCTCGCCGTCTACCGCAGCCCCCGCCGCGCCCTGGCGGCCGGCGGACTCGCGCTGGCGCTCCTCACCGCGTCCGGCGGAGCCGCGTACGCCACCTGGAACCCGAAGTCCGTGCTGGAGCCGAAGTTCTCGGGGCTGCTCTCCTCCGCGCCCTCGGTCGTCGGTGACGCCCGCAGCATCGTCACCGAGTTCGACGTGTACCAGCAGGAGCTGGCCCGCCTGGTCACCAACGTCACCAAGCTGTACGACGCCGCCTCCACCCTCCCCGCCTACCAGCCGTCCCCCTCCACGTACCGCGTCCTGCACGTCTCGGACATCCACCTCAACCCGGCGTCCTGGCGCATCATCGGCTCGCTCGTCGAGCAGTACGACATCGACGCGATCATCGACTCGGGCGACACCATGGACCACGGCAGCAGTGCCGAGAACGTCTTCCTGGACCCGATCCCCGACCTCGGCGCGCCGTACATCTGGGTGCGCGGCAACCACGACTCGGCGGCCACCCAGGCGTACCTGTCACGCCTCAAGAACGTGCACGTCCTCGACAACGGCAGTGCCGTCACCGTCGCCGGCGGCCTGCGCGTGGCGGGCACGGGCGATCCCCAGTTCACCCCGGACCGCTCCGTCGCCGCCCAGGGCGACCCCGCCGAGCGCCTCGCGGGCGCCCGGCTCGCCGCCTCCCTGCGCGGCCAGAAGGCCGCCGGCACCCCGGCCGACATCGCCGTCGCCCACAACCCGGTCGCCGCGGCGCAGACCGACGGCGAGGTCCCGCTGGCCCTGGCCGGCCACACCCACTCCCGGAAGACGGAGATCCTGCCCCGGGGCACCCGCTTGATGGTCGAGGGCTCCACGGGCGGCGGCGGCCTGCGCGCCGTGGAGGGCGAGGGCGAGCCCGAGAAGATCCGTGCCTCCCTGCTCTACCTGGACCGCGACACGCGCCGCCTCCAGGCCTGGGACGAGATCACCCTGGGCGGCCTGGGCCTGACGACCGCCGAGGTCAGCCGCCACCTCCCGGAAACCAACCGCCCCGGGGCGACCCCCGCTCCGACCCCCTCCGTCCCCTCCCGCTAAACCGTTTTGGCGATACCCCCCGGCATCCCATATGCTTCTGACGTCCCCGACGCGCTGCGAAGCGCAAAGGCGGGCCAATTAGCCCTCATCGTCTAGTGGCCCAGGACGCCGCCCTTTCAAGGCGGTAGCACGGGTTCGAATCCCGTTGGGGGCACGCCACACCTGTGCGAGACTCGTGCTCGCACATTGCTTGGTCCTGTGGAGCAGTTTGGAGTGCTCGCCACCCTGTCAAGGTGGAGGCCGCGGGTTCAAATCCCGTCAGGACCGCTTGCGATTTCGGTCGCAGTGGCTGGGTAGCTCAGTTGGTACGAGCGATCGCCTGAAAAGCGATAGGTCGCCGGTTCGATCCCGGCCCCAGCCACCTCCTTGAAAGCCCCCGACGGGATCCCGTCGGGGGCTTTCGCATGCCCGGTGTCCCCGTGCCGCGCACCCTCCGCACCCGATGCCGCGCTCTCCGCGCCGCTCGTCCGGCAGTCGGCATTGAAGAGACGCAACGGGTGGTCTAGGTTTTTGACTAGACGCAACGGATGGTCTCGTCTAGAGCGGTTCCCGAGTTCCTCCGCCCTGCCCTCCCGTGGTCTCCGCACAGCCCGAACAGCCAAGAAAGGCGACTTCCGTGGGCAATCCATCAGTCAGCGCCCCCTCGGGCACGCGCGTCCGGGGAAGCGGCCCGGCGGTGTTCAGCGTCGCGTTCGCCTTCTGGATCGTGATGGCGGGCACGACGGCGCCGACCCCGCTCTACCCGCTCTACGGCGAATCCTTCGGCTTCTCCCCCTTCACGGTCACCGTCGTCTTCGCGGTCTACGCCCTGGGGGTCGTCCTGGGCCTGCTGGTCTTCGGGCGGCTCTCCGACCAGATCGGCCGCCGCCCGGTGCTGCTGGCCGCGACGCTCCTGTCGGCCGTCGCGGCCGTGGTGTTCCTGCTGGCCGAGAACGTCACGGTCATGCTCGTGGCCCGGGTCGTCTCGGGGTTCTCCGCCGCCCTCGTGACAGGGGCGGCCACCGCCTCGCTCACCGAACGTCTCGGGCCCGACGGCCGCGTGAAGCCGGCGACCCTCGCCCTGTTCGCCAACATGGGCGGCCTCGCCTGCGGCACCCTGCTCGCCGGGATCCTTGCCGACGTCGCCCCCTCCCCGCTGCGTACGCCGTGGGCCGTGATGCTCGTTCTCGCGGTCGTCGGAATCGCCGGGGTGGCCCTCCAGGGCGAGAGCTCCCGGCACCGGTCCGGCTTCAGCCTCCAGTTCCAGCCGCTGCACGTCCCGGCCGAGATCCGCTCCGACTTCCTGCGCTCGGCCATGGCGGCCGGCTCCGGGTTCGCGGTGCTCGGCGTGCTGACCGCCGTGACGGGCCTGTTCCTCGGCACCGTGCTGGAGGTGAGGAGCCACACGATGACCGGCTTCGTCGTCTTCCTCGCCTTCGCCTGCACCGCACTCGGGCAGCTTCTCGTCAAGCGGCTCCGCCCCGCGGCCGCCCTGCCCGCCGCGTGCGCAGGCCTGATCGTCGCCGCCGGGCTCATCGCCACCGCCATGACCGCCGAGGCCCTGGCTCCGCTGATCGCGGGCGCCGCCGTGAACGGTCTGGCGACCGGCGTGGCCATCGGGCACGGCATCGGCGGCATCACCACCCGCAGCGCCCCGCAGCATCGGGGGGCGTCCGTCTCGACCTTCTTCGCGATCCTCTACACGATGCTGGCGGTCCCGGCCGTCGGCGTCGGTGTTCTGATCCGTCAGACCAGCCTGCGCCCGGCGGGCGTGACCTTCAGCGCCGCCGTCGCCGCGCTGTCGCTCTGCGTCCTGCTCAGTCTGCTCCGTACGAAGAAGACCAGCTGAGCGGCGGCCCCGGCACGGCCCCGGCGTGCCGGGACCGCCGTGTCAGAATCGGTGCCCGGAAGAAGTGGAGCGTGAGCAGCCATCGGTACTACGCACAAGTCCGACGAGAAGTGCGGACCGAAGCCCGTCGTCAGCCGGACCGGGCCGCACCGCAGCGAGAGCGTCCGGCTCGCCGTCCTGCACGCCGCCGACGACCTCTTGGTGGAACGCGGTTTCGCGGGACTGACGATCGAGGGCATCGCCCAGCGGGCGGGGGTCGCCAAGCAGACCGTCTACCGCTGGTGGAAGTCGAAGGTCGACATCCTTCTGGACACCCTCGTCGACGACGCCCGCGAGGCCCTGGCGTGGGAAGGGGGCGGGACCGAGGAGGACCTCCGGGCCCACCTGCGCCGGGTGGCCGGCTTCTTCCAGGAGCCCCCCGGCCAGGTGCTTCGAGCCCTTCTGGGGCAGGCCCAGTTGGACAAGGACACCGCGGCCGCCCTGCGCGAGGGGTTCCTGCGCGAACAGCGGCAGCGGGACGTGGAGGGTCTGCGCGCGCTGATCGCCCGGGGCGGACTCCCCGTTCAGGACGACCGGAGAATCGGCCATCTCGTGGACGTGCTGCTCGGCCCGCTCTACTACCGCGCCCTGGTGTCCGGGGAACCGATGGACGAGGAACTGGTGGACAGCACCGCCCGGCTCGTGCTGACGCTCGCGCGGGACACCCGGAGCTGACGGCCCGGCATCTCGTCCTGACAGCGGGCCCGCTCCTCCGCCCAGCCTTCATAGCCGGGACGGCCGCCTCCAGTCCGGCGGCTTCCTCGTACGCCTCCCCCTGGCGTACGAGGAAGCCGCCGCGTGCTTTTCCCATGTCCCTCCGCCGCTACGAGGGCCCCTTGCGCCGACTGCGCACCCCCAGACCCACCCCCATCGCCCCCACCACGCCCGCCAGCAGCGCCCAGTCCGGGACCGCGGCGCCCAGGCGGGAGGCCCACTGCTCGACGGCGAAGGAGTCGTCGACGTCGAGCAGGCCGGGCAGGGCCGTGGCGCCGTCGAAGGCGAGGAAGAGGACGCCCAGGGCGACGAAGAACAGCCCGGAGAGGAGGGAGGTGGTGTGCAGTTCGAAGCGGCCCAGGGCGAGGGTCCGGCCGCGCAGCCACCTCCGCCGCCCCAGCTCGAAGCGCTCCCAGAGCAGGGCGAGGACGAAGAGGGGCACGGCCATGCCCAGGGCGTAGACCGCGAGCAGCAGCCCGCCGTAGACCGGGCTGCCGCCGACGGCCGCGACGGTGAGGACGCTGCCGAGGATCGGCCCGGCGCAGAAGCCCGCGAGGCCGTAGACCGCGCCCAGGGCGTACACGGACAGGGCCGTGGTCGGGCGGATGCGGCCGGACAGCTCCGCCATCCTCTTCGACGCGAACCCCATGCCCAGGATCTGTGCGACCCCGAGCGCGATGATCAGCCACCCGGCGGCGGTGATCAGCAGCCCCCGGTTGCCGTAGAAGAACCGCCCGGCGAAGGAGCCCGCCGCGCCCAGCGGGACCAGGGTGGTGGCCAGGCCCAGGTAGAAGAGGCCGGTGCGGGCCAGCAGCCGGGACGTCGAGTCGATCGAGTACGCGAAGAACGCGGGCAGCAGCAGGGCGCTGCACGGGCTGACCAGGGCGAGGAGACCGCCGAGGAAGGCGGCGAAGTAACCGATGTCGGGAGTCACCGCGAGCCCTCCGCGCCCTTCTCGGCCGCGCCCTCCTCCGCGGTCCCCTTCCCGCCCGCCGGCTTCTTGGCGGCGGCCTTCTTGGCCGACTCGACGGCCTGCACGAAGACCTGGTCGGGCTGCGCGCCGGAGATCGGGCGGCCGTTGATCAGGAAGGACGGGGTGGCGGTGGCCCGCAGCGCGTACGCCTCCTCCTTGTCCTTCCGTACGGACGTCTTCGCCGCCTCGCTCCCGGTGTCGGCGGCGAACCTGTCGAGGTCCTGCACCCCGGCCTGCCGCGCGAGCGCCTTGAGCTGCTCCTCGCCGAAGCCCTTCTGCTTGGCGTCCTTGGCGTAGGCGGCGGCGTGGAACTGCCAGAAGCGGCCCTGCTGCCCGGCGGCCCAGGCGGCGCGGGCGGCGGCGTCGGACTCGTCGCTGAGGATCGGGTAGTTGCGCCACTCGATGCGCAGGGTGCCGTCCTCGACGTACTTCTTCACCAGTTCCGGCTCGGTGTCGCGGGCGAACTTGCCGCAGAAGCCGCACTTGAAGTCGGCGTACTCGACCATGACGACGGGCGCGTCGGCCTTCCCCTGGGCGAGGGGGTCGCCCTCGATGCGGCGGGCCAGCTTCTCCAGCTCGGGGAAGACACCGGTCTCGGGAGCCGCCTCGGCCCCGTCGCCCGGGGAGGCGGTGACCTCCAGGACCGAACCGGGCGTGTCGCGGTCGTCGGGCTTGGTCGCGGAGTAGGAGGCGAGGCCGAGGAGCACCGCGGCGGCGACGACGCCGGAGCCGATGAGGACGCCGCGGGTCCTGCTGCTGTTCTTCCTGCCGCCGTTGTTCTTGGTGCTGCTGGTCTTGTTCATGGACATGGCTGTGCTGTTCTCCTGACGGGGCTGTCTGAGGGGCGGAAACGGGCAGGGGTGTGCCCGGTGTCCGCCCTAGACGCGCAGCAGGACGCCGAGGTCCACGGGGGTCGGCGGGGCCGCCCGGGGCGGGGCGCGGCCGGGTGCCGGGGCCGCCAGGAGCCGGTCGACGGCGGCGGCGGCCTGCGCGCCCGGGGCTTCGAAGAGGGCGGGCATCAGCTCGTACGAGAGGAAGCTGCGCGGCGGCGAGGAGGGCTGCCCGGTGCCGTGCCCGGAGACCGGCTTGCACCCGGGCGCGTCGTCCCGGACCTCGAAGGCCGCCGGCGCCGCCCGGCCCTCCGCCCCCGGCGCCGCGCCGGCCGGACCGCACAGCAGCAGCCCGACCGCCAGCACCAGGACGGCGATCAGCCGGCTCAGGGGGGCGACGGACAACACGGGGGCCTCTCGGGGGCGGGTACGAGCGAGCTCTGCCGGGACGTCACAGCGCCCACCCCCCGAGGGTACGCGCCGGCGTCCGCCCCCCGGGCGCACCCGGCCGCGCCCCCGGACGCGAGGACCGGGGAGGGCTGGGAGAGGACCAGAGAGGACCGGAGGGGGCCGGAGAGGACCGGAGGGGGCCGGAGAGGACCGGAGCCGCGGAGGACCCGCATCGTCCCCCACCGAAATGGGTTCGCCATGAACAGACCGGGAGTGAGATCCTGGACCAGGTATGTCTACTTCCCTCGCCGACCTCCAGGCCACCCTCGCCCAGAGCTCGCTCCGTGACGCACACCGCCTCGGCCGCCGTCTCGAAGGCGCCCGTCGTATCCGCAAGCCGGAGGCCCGGCAGGCCGTCCTGGACGAGATCGCCGCCGAGGCGGAGAAGTCCGCCGCCAAAGTGGCCGCCCGCGCCGCGCGGGTGCCCCCGGTCACGTATCCCGAGACCCTCCCCGTCAGCCAGAAGAAGCAGGACATCGCCGACGCGATACGCGACCACCAGGTCGTGATCGTCGCGGGCGAGACCGGCTCCGGCAAGACGACGCAGATCCCCAAGATCTGCATGGAGCTGGGCCGGGGCGTCCGGGGCATGATCGGGCACACCCAGCCCCGCCGCATCGCCGCCCGCACGGTCGCCGAACGCATCGCGGACGAGCTGAAGACCCCCCTCGGCGAGGCCGTCGGCTGGAAGGTCCGCTTCACCGACCAGGTGAACCAGGAGTCGACCTTCGTCAAGCTCATGACGGACGGCATCCTGCTCGCCGAGATCCAGACCGACCGCGAACTGCGCGCGTACGACACGATCATCATCGACGAGGCCCACGAGCGGAGCCTCAACATCGACTTCCTGCTCGGCTACCTCGCCCAGCTCCTCCCCCGGCGCCCCGACCTCAAGGTCGTCATCACCTCCGCGACGATCGACCCGGAGCGCTTCTCCCGCCACTTCGGCGACGCGCCGATCGTCGAGGTCAGCGGACGCACGTATCCCGTCGAGGTCCGCTACCGCCCTCTCCTGGAGGAGGAGGGCGACGACTCCGACCGCGACCAGATCACCGCCATCGCGGAAGCCGTCGAGGAGCTCCAGGCCGAGGGGCCCGGCGACATCCTGGTCTTCCTCTCCGGGGAGCGGGAGATCCGCGACACCGCCGACGCCCTGAACAAACGCAAACTGCGCCTCACCGAGGTGCTCCCGCTGTACGCCCGGCTCTCCCACGCCGAGCAGAACCGCGTCTTCCAGCGCCATACCGGCCGCCGCGTCGTCCTCGCCACGAACGTCGCCGAGACCTCCCTCACCGTCCCGGGCATCAAGTACGTCATCGATCCCGGCACCGCCCGCATCTCCCGGTACAGCCACCGGACCAAGGTGCAGCGGCTCCCGATCGAGCGGATCTCCCAGGCCAGCGCCAACCAGCGCAAGGGCCGCTGCGGCCGTACGTCCGACGGCATCTGCATCCGCCTGTACTCCGAGGACGACTTCCTCACCCGCCCGGAGTTCACGGACGCCGAGATCCTCCGTACGAACCTGGCCTCCGTCATCCTCCAGATGACCGCCGCCGGGCTCGGCGAGATCGAGAAGTTCCCCTTCATCGACCCGCCGGACCACCGCAACATCCGCGACGGCGTCCAGCTCCTCCAGGAGCTCGGGGCCCTCGACCCGAACGAGAAGGACCCCAAGAAGCGGCTCACCCAGCAGGGCCGCAAGCTCTCCCAGCTGCCCGTCGACCCCCGCCTGGCCCGCATGGTCCTGGAGGCCGACAAGAACGGCTGCGTGCGCGAGGTGATGGTGATCGCCTCCGCGCTCTCCATCCAGGACCCGCGCGAGCGGCCCGTCGAGAAGCAGCAGCAGGCCGACCAGAACCACGCCCGGTTCAAGGACGAGACCTCCGACTTCCTCTCGTACCTCAACCTCTGGCGCTACGTCCGCGAGCAGCAGAAGGAGCGCGGCTCGTCCAGCTTCCGCCGGATGTGCAAGCAGGAGTACCTCAACTTCCTGCGCATCCGGGAGTGGCAGGACATCTACGCCCAGCTCCGCTCGGTCGCCAAGCAGATGGGCATCCACCTCAACGAGGAGGACGCGCCGGAAACCTCCGTCCACACCTCACTGCTCGCGGGCCTGCTCTCCCACATCGGCCTCAAGGACACCGACAAGAACGAGTACCTGGGGGCCAGGAACGCCAAGTTCGCGATCTTCCCCGGGTCCGCGCTCTTCAAGAAGCAGCCCCGCTTCGTCATGTCCGCCGAGCTGGTCGAGACCTCCCGCCTGTGGGCGCGGGTGAACGCCAGGGTCGAGCCCGAGTGGATCGAGCCGCTCGCCCAGCACCTGCTGAAGCGCACGTACAGCGAGCCGCACTGGGAGAAGGACCAGGCGGCCGTCATGGCGTACGAGCGGGTGACGCTGTACGGCGTCCCGATCGTCGCCCAGCGCAAGGTGAACTACGGGCGCATCGACGCCGAGGTCTCCCGCGACCTCTTCATCCGCAACGCGCTGGTCGAGGGCGACTGGCGCACGCACCACAAGTTCTTCGCCGACAACCGCAGACTCCTCACCGAGGTCGAGGAGCTGGAGCACCGGGCCCGCCGCCGCGACATCCTGGTGGACGACGAGACGCTGTTCGACTTCTACGACCAGCGCATCCCCGAGCACGTCGTCTCCGGCGCGCACTTCGACTCGTGGTGGAAGCACAAGAAGCGCGAGGAGCCCGAACTCCTCGACTTCGAGCGCGAGATGCTCATCAACGAGAAGGCCGCGGGCGTCACCAAGGACGACTATCCGGACCACTGGCGGCAGGGCGCGCTGAAGTTCAGGGTCACCTACCAATTCGAGCCCGGCGCGGATGCGGACGGCGTGACCGTCCACATCCCGCTCCAGGTGCTCAACCAGGTCACCGACGAGGGCTTCGACTGGCAGATCCCGGGACTGCGGGAAGAGGTCGTGACCGAGCTGATCCGCTCCCTCCCCAAGCCGGTCCGCCGGCACTACGTGCCCGCGCCGAACTACGCGCAGAAGTTCCTGGACCGCGCGGTCCCGTTGCAGGAGCCGATCCACTTCACGCTGGCCCGCGAGCTCCAGAAGATGGTCGGGGTGCCGGTCTCCGCGGCCGACTTCGACCTCTCCCGCATCCCGGACCACCTGCGCGTCACGTTCCGCATCGTCGACGAGCGCCGCAAGAAGCTCGCCGAGGACAAGGACCTGGAGGCCCTGCGGCTGAAGCTCCGCCCCAAGGCCCGGCAGGCCCTCTCCAAGGCGGCGGCGGCCACCGCCGAGCGCTCGGGCGGCGGGACCATCGAGCGCACCGGCCTCACCGACTGGACCATCGGCACGCTCACCAGGGTCTTCGAGACCAAGCGGGCCGGGCAGCCGGTGAAGGCGTACCCGGCGCTGGTCGACAAGGGCGCCTCGGTCTCCGTGCAGCTCTTTGACTCCGAGGCCGAGCAGCGGCAGGCGATGTGGGCCGGCACCCGCCGCCTGATCCTGCTCAACATCCCGGTGAACCCGGCGAAGTTCGCCTCCGACAAGCTCACCAACCAGCAGAAGCTGGCCCTGTCCAGCAACCCGCACGGCTCCGTCCAGGCGCTCTTCGACGACTGCGCCATGGCCGCCGCGGACAAGCTGATCGCCGACCACGGCGGCCCGGCCTGGGACGAGGAGTCCTTCCGGAAGCTGTACGACAGGGTCCGCGCCGACCTCGTGGACGCGACGGTACGGACCGTGGGCCAGGTCCAGCAGGTGCTGGCCGCATGGCAGGCCTGCGAGCGCCGCCTGAAGTCGACCAGCAGCCCCGTGCTGCTGGCCAACCTCGCCGACGTGCGCAGGCAGCTGGACGCCCTGATGCCCGCGGGCTTCGTCACGAAGACCGGCCTGAAGCGGCTGCCGCACCTGATGCGCTACCTGGTGGCCGCCGACCGGCGCCTCCAGCAGATGCCGACCGGCGCCCAGCGCGACACCGCGCGCATGGAGAAGGTCCACGAGATGCAGGACGAGTACGCCTGGCTCCTGGAGCAGCTCCCGCAGGGGCGGCCGGTGCCGCCGGAGGTGCGGGAGATCCCGTGGATGATCGAGGAGCTGCGGGTCAGCTACTTCGCGCACGCCCTGGGCACCGCCTATCCGGTCTCCGACAAGCGGATCGTGAAGGCGATCGACGCGGCGGCCCCGTAGCGGGCCGCCCGGTCCGAGCGGGTTCGACTGCACCCTCTGACCTGCTGTACAGTCTGACTCGCAGCAACACGCAGACACCTGCGGAGCGGCTGCGGAGCAAGGTCCTGTGGAGCAGTTTGGAGTGCTCGCCACCCTGTCAAGGTGGAGGCCGCGGGTTCAAATCCCGTCAGGACCGCAGTGATGGAAGCCCCGATCCTTTTGGATCGGGGCTTCCGCGCGTCTTGACGGCGGCACCTGCCACCGGTACCCCGGAGACCAAGGGATTTCGGTCCCCGGTCGGGCGGAGGTGCGCATGGCGGCATCCACGGAGAAGCACGAGACACGGGCCCTGCTGCGCGCCCACCTGGCGGCGGCCCAGAACTACCGGCACCGCACCGGGAGGTGCCCGGTCTGCCTGCGCCTGCTGCGGCTGGCCATGGCCGAGCAGCACGTCGAGGAGTACGAGTACGGAGCGGGGCACGGAGCCGGGTGTCCGGCCGAGGACGAGGACGGAACGGCTCAGGACGAAAGTCCCCCTGTTCCATGACCATCGCCCCGGGATCGGACCCGCCGCCGGTGGCAGGCTCCATCGTGAGGGGCGTCCCGTCGTGTGACGGGCGTCACGGAAACAGTTTGTGGGACGGGGTGCGCTTATCCCCGCCCTACAAGTCGTCAATTTAATATGTGCAATTGCACCCTCTTCGGCAGGCCCGCTCCGGCCTCCCCGGACCTCCCCGCGGATTACCTCCCGAGCCCTCCCCGGGTCACGGCCGCAGGCGGCACCCCGGCCCCCGGAGCGCGGCTCACAGCCACCCGGAGGCCCGAGGCGCGCACAGGGGCCGCCCACGGCCCTCCAGGGGCCGGCCGGGGCCGGGCGGGGTCCGGTGCGCCCCGGGCGCAAAAAAATCGCGCCGGACTCGGCGGAGTCCGGCGCGATCATCGGCAGCCACCCGTTGGGGCGGGCGCGTGCCGAGAGGTACTCGGGGTGGTGCAAGGGCGGGCCAACGGCCCGAGTTGGGGGACTCGGGTCCGAATTGCCCTGATATTGCGGGGTGTTGCCCTGTCATGCCGTTACTGCGGGTAAAGCGGTGACGCGAATGCTGTGACTCAATAAAGCGTGTGAAGCGGTAGTGCCAGGTAATGCGATGCCTCAGGCCTCGCTGCGCTGCTGCGGGATACCCGCGAGCAGTGCGCGGACCTCGGCCTCGCGGTAACGCCTGTGCCCACCCAGCGTGCGGATGGACGTGAGCTTCCCTGCCTTTGCCCAGCGGGTCACCGTCTTCGGGTCCACGCGGAACATCGTGGCGACCTCAGCCGGGGTCAGCAGCGGCTCGGCGTCAGGGGTGCGAGCGGTCATGAGCGGCCTCCTCGGGAGAACCGAACCTTCACGGTTCTTTCCTCTAAATTCTGCACCTTGACCCGCGTTGCCCGAAATGGCGGACGCGGGCCGAGTCGGTTATAGGACGAACGGCTTGTCCTCGGCACTACAACTACACCATCCGTCCAGCCGTGTGGGCCAAACCGACGGAATTGCCCTCTGAGGTGTTCATCCGCGACGGAAGCCGATGGACCATGCCATAGCGGACAGTTACGTCACAGTGACGATCAGTCACAGAGCGATCGGGAGTCGTCAGACCCCCCATAGCGAGCAATACCGAGCATTCCGCCCTTAGTTGGACGGAAGGAGCCCTCTCCGGACTCCTTGTCCTATTTTGACACGAGGGCGGGGGATGGGCGCAAGGGGCAGATAAGTGTGGTCCGTCACGCTTGACACAAAAGCCCGGATCAGGACGTAGGTCCCGACCCACCTGTCCATCCGTCCTCACATGTCACACGCACCACATCACGGTGTGGTTCAGATAAAGCTCAGGTTTTGCTCAAATCGTGTGCAGTATTCAGCATTCAGCCATCCGGAACGACCGAAAGTCGCCCCCCGCACCATGGAAACGGGACTCCGCCCTCCGGAAGGGGAGCGGGCCTCAGTTGGCGAACTGCCGGTGCCTGACCGCCCGCCACCGCTCCGCCAGCCGCTCGTACGCCGCCGCCGCGCCCTCCGCGTCACCGGCCCGCAGCGCCCCTATGCCCTCGGCGACGTCCGCCGCCGACCGGTCCCCGGCGAGCTGCGTCTCGTCGAGCACGTGGGTGAGGCCCCCGTAATCCAGTTCGACGAGGGAACGCGGGTGGAACTCCTCCAGCCACCGCCCCACGTCCACCAGACCCGTTACCAGCGGACCCTCCCGCCCCTCGCCCTCCTGCTGCCGCAGCGTCCGCAGGCCCCGGGCCACCCGCCGCCTGGCCTGCACCATCGGCGTCCGGTAGCGCAGCCGCGCCGCCTGCTCGCCGTCCGCCCCGGCGAACTCCCGCTCCTCGTCCCCGAAGAGCACGAACCACCGCACCGGCACCTGCCACACCGAGGTCCTGATCCACGGCCGCGCGTCCGGGTTCCGCTCCCGCCAGCGCGCGTAGTCCGCGCTCGCCTGCCGCCGTACGAGAGGGGGCAGCACGGCGTCCAGGAGGGCCGGCGGGTAGTGCTCGGGCAGTTCCTCCAGCGCCTGCCAGCCGCGCAGCCGGGTCCGCCACGGGCAGACCACCACGACCCCGTCGGCCTCGGCCACGTACGCGTCGCCGCTCTCGTGCACCGGCACCGCGACCGGCGGGGTGGGCAGCAGGTCGGCCAGGGCCGCGCGCAGCTCGTCCTGCCCGGTGGGCAGGACGGGGCGACGCGCGTAGCGGGCCCAGTGGGTGCGCTCGGGTTCGGGGAAGGCCGCCAGCGGTTCGTACACCCGCAGGGACGACACGTACGGGACGATCACCGATGACGCCAGGGGCACGCGTCTGCTCCTCACCTACGGCCGCCGTGACGGCTCGACTGCGGACCGGAAGCAAATCGTCCCACGGGGGTAGTCGGAAAGGGGGTGATCTCGGGCACCGGCCCTCGGCAACGGGCCCTCAGGCCCTACGCTCATGCCCACCGGCCCTCTCCACCCGCAAGAGGGCTTCACCGCCTCGTACTTGGGAGTCACCACCGTGACCGCATCTTCCGACGGCGTCCTGCACACCCTGTTCCGCTCGGAGCAGGGAGGCCACGAACACGTCGTGCTCTGCCAGGACCGCGCCTCCGGCCTCAAGGCCGTCATCGCCCTGCACAACACGGACCTCGGTCCCGGCCTGGGCGGCACCCGCTTCTACCCGTACGAGAGCGAGGCGGCGGCCGTCGCGGACGCCCTCAACCTCTCGCGCGGGATGAGTTACAAGAACGCCCTGGCCGGGCTCGACCACGGCGGCGGCAAGGCCGTGATCATCGGCGACCCGGAGCAGATCAAGACGGAGGAACTGCTGCTGGCGTACGGCCGGTTCGTGGCCTCGCTGGGCGGGCGGTACGTGACGGCGTGCGACGTCGGCACGTACGTCGCCGACATGGACGTCGTCGCGCGCGAGTGCCGGTGGACCACCGGCCGCTCCCCCGAGAACGGCGGCGCGGGCGACTCGTCCGTGCTCACCGCCTTCGGCGTCTTCCAGGGCATGCGCGCCTCGGCCCAGCACCTGTGGGGCGACCCCACGCTGCGCGGCCGTACGGTCGGCGTCGCCGGCGTCGGCAAGGTGGGGCACTACCTGGTGGAGCACCTGCTGGAGGACGGGGCGCAGGTCGTGATCACCGACGTGCGCGAGGACTCGGTGCGCCGGATCACCGACCGGCACCCGCAGGTGCGGGTGGCCGCCGACACCGACGCGCTGATCCGGGTCGAGGGCCTGGACATCTACGCGCCCTGCGCGCTGGGCGGTGCGCTGGACGACGCGACGGTGCCGGTGCTCACCGCCTCCGTCGTCTGCGGCGCGGCCAACAACCAGCTCGCGCACCCGGGGGTGGAGAAGGACCTCCAGGACCGGGGCATTCTGTACGCGCCCGACTACGTGGTGAACGCGGGCGGGGTCATCCAGGTCGCCGATGAGCTGAACGGCTTCGACTTCGACCGGTGCAAGAAGAAGGCCGCGAAGATCTTCGACACCACACTGCAAATCTTCGCACGTGCGAAGGAAGAGGGTGTTCCGCCGGCCGCGGCGGCCGACCGGATCGCCGAGCAGCGGATGGCCGAGGCGCGCGCCCGGCGCTGACGGCGGGGCCCGGCCCGCCGTGGGGGAGACATGGCTCACCCCCCTCGGCGGGTCGGGCGTCAGGAAGGGGCTAAAATCGCGGTTGACCAGCGGGGACGGGGCTCCCCGCGGGCTGTGCTTCGAGGTGTCTCCTGCGGGCGGCGTACCGTATGGCCAAAGAAGCAGGTACCGTTGAAGTCCTGCGGACCGGTCTCTTCACGGAGAGCCCGTTCCCAACCATGAACGCGTGTCAAGACTCTGGGGCCGTCGAGCCCCGTCACCGAGGGGGTCGAGCCATGGGGCGCGGCCGGGCAAAGGCCAAGCAGACGAAGGTCGCCCGCCAGCTGAAGTACAGCAGCGGCGGGACTGACCTGTCGCGTCTGGCCAGTGAGCTGGGCGCTTCGACTTCGCAACAGCCGCCGAATGGCGAGCCGTTCGAGGACGATGACGAGGAAGACGACCCGTACGCACAGTACGCGTCGCAGTACAACGACGTGGACGACGACGATGAGTCGGGTCCTTCGTCGCGGCGCCGGGGCGCTTGACGCTTCGGTTCCGGTGCGGCCGGTTCGGTTTTGGCAGTTCTGGCGTTCGTACACCTCGAACATTTTCATAAGGTTTGAGCAGTTCCACCGGACCCGGTCCGGGACGAGAGTCCCGGGCCGGGTTCTGTGCGTCGTGTCGCCGTGCCGGTGGGGCACGGCGCCCGGCCAGGTGGGACACGGCCGGGCGACTGTGTCCTACTTCGCGTAGTCGCCGGTCAGCCCGGCGCCTTCGCGGTGGTCGCCGCGGGCCAGGATCTCTCCGGCCACCCAGGACTCGACGCCCCGGTCCGCCAGCGTGGCCAGCGCGACGTCGACCGACTCCTGCGGAACGACGGCGATCATGCCGACGCCCATGTTGAGGGTCTTCTCCAGCTCCAGGCGCTCGACCTTGCCCGCCCGGCCGACGACGTCGAAGACGGCGCCGGGGGTCCAGGTGGAGCGGTCGACCGTGGCGTGCAGGTGGTCGGGGACGACACGGGCCAGGTTGTTGGCCAGGCCGCCGCCGGTGATGTGGCTGAACGCGTGGACCTCGGCGGTGCGGGTGAGGGCCAGGCAGTCCAGCGAGTAGATCTTGGTCGGCACCAGGAGCTCCTCGCCGAGCGTGCGGCCGAACTCGGGCACCTCCCGGTCGAGGGCCCAGCCGGCGCGGTCGAAGACCACATGCCGTACGAGCGAGTACCCGTTGGAGTGAAGACCGGAGGAGGCCATCGCGATGACCGCGTCGCCCTCCCGGATCCGGTCCGCGCCCAGCAGCCGGTCGTACTCCACGACACCGGTGCCCGCGCCCGCCACGTCGAAGTCGTCCGGGCCCAGCAGGCCCGGGTGCTCCGCCGTCTCGCCGCCGACCAGGGCGCAGCCGGCCAGCACACAGCCCTCGGCGATGCCCTTGACGATGGCGGCGACGCGGTCCGGGTGCACCTTGCCGACGCAGATGTAGTCGGTCATGAACAGCGGCTCGGCGCCGCAGACGACGAGGTCGTCCACGACCATGCCGACGAGGTCGTGGCCGATGGTGTCGTACACGCCGAGCTGGCGGGCGATGTCGACCTTCGTGCCGACGCCGTCGGTGGCGGAGGCGAGGAGCGGACGCTCGTAGCGCTTGAGGGCGGAGGCGTCGAAGAGACCGGCGAACCCGCCGAGGCCGCCGAGGACCTCGGGGCGCTTCGTCTTCTTCACCCACTCCTTCATCAGCTCGACGGCGCGGTCGCCGGCTTCGATGTCGACGCCTGCGGCTGCGTAGCTGGCACCGGTGGTCTCAGTCTTCTCAGACATGGGGAGGTGAGAACTTTCGTGTCGTACAGCGAGGGTGTGGCGGGCCGGCTACGGGCGACGGAGCGCTTCGGCGGCGGCCGTGCCGGCCACTCCCGCCGCGAGCTCGGTCTCCAGGAGCTGCTTGCCGAGGAGCTCCGGGTCGGGGAGTTCCATGGGGTACTCGCCGTCGAAGCAGGCGCGGCAGAGGTTCGGCTTGTCGATCGTCGTCGACTCGATCATGCCGTCGATGGAGATGTACGCGAGCGAGTCGGCGCCCAGCGAGGTGCCGATCTCCTCGATGGTCATCCCGTTGGCGATCAGCTCGGCGCGGGTCGCGAAGTCGATGCCGAAGAAGCACGGCCACTTCACGGGCGGCGAGGAGATCCGGATGTGGATCTCCGCCGCGCCCGCCTCGCGGAGCATTTTCACCAGGGCACGCTGGGTGTTGCCGCGGACGATGGAGTCGTCCACCACGACCAGGCGCTTGCCCTTGATGACCTCGCGCAGCGGGTTGAGCTTCAGGCGGATGCCGAGCTGGCGGATGGTCTGCGAGGGCTGGATGAAGGTCCGGCCGACGTAGGCGTTCTTGACGAGTCCCGAGCCGTACGGAATTCCGCTGGCCTCGGCGTAACCGATCGCGGCGGGAGTGCCGGATTCGGGCGTAGCTATGACGAGATCGGCCTCGGCAGGGGCTTCCTTGGCCAGTTTGCGTCCCATCTCGACCCGGCTGAGATAGACGTTGCGGCCCGCGATGTCGGTGTCGGGGCGCGCGAGGTACACGTACTCGAAGACACAGCCCTTGGGCTTCGCTTCTGCGAATCGGGAGGTACGGAGACCGTTCTCGTCGATCGCCAGCATCTCGCCCGGCTCGACCTCGCGGACGTAGCTCGCTCCGCAGATGTCGAGGGCGGCGGACTCGGAGGCCACCACCCAGCCGCGCTCCAGGCGGCCCAGCACCAGCGGGCGGATGCCCTGCGGGTCGCGGGCCGCGTAGAGGGTCCCCTCGTCCATGAAGACGAGGGAGAAGGCGCCCATGACCTGGGGGAGCACCTTTGCGGCGGCCTCCTCGACGGTCAGCGGCTTGCCGTCGTCGTCGGTCTGGCCCGCGAGGAGGGCCGTGACCAGGTCGGTGTCGTTGGTGGCCGCCACCTGGGTGGCGCGGCCGTTCTCCTTGGGGAGACCGGCGACCAGTTCGGCGAGGTGCGCCGTGTTGACCAGGTTGCCGTTGTGGCCCAGCGCGATCGAGCCGTGCGCGGTGGCACGGAACGTCGGCTGCGCGTTCTCCCACACCGAGGCTCCGGTGGTGGAGTAGCGGGCGTGACCGACCGCGATATGGCCCTGGAGGGAGCCGAGAGAGGTTTCGTCGAAGACTTGCGAGACCAGTCCCATGTCCTTGAAGACCAGGATCTGCGACCCGTTGCTTACTGCGATTCCCGCGGACTCTTGTCCCCGGTGCTGCAGTGCATACAGTCCGAAATAGGTGAGCTTGGCGACCTCTTCGCCGGGAGCCCAGACACCGAAGACGCCGCAAGCGTCCTGGGGGCCTTTCTCACCGGGGAGCAGGTCGTGGTTGAGTCGTCCATCACCACGAGGCACGCAACCGAGTGTAGGCGAGACCGAGCACTGGTCCGAATTGGGGATGCGCGAGGGCCCTGACCCGGGACGAAACGGTCCTGCTGAGGCCCAGGTCAGGGCCGGGGCGAGGGGGGCGGGACCTAGCGGGCGGCGGTGGCCTCCAGACCTGCTCCGGCGGGGCCGGTGAGGGAGAGGGCGCGGCCGTCCACCGTGTAGGACACCGTGCCGGTCAGCACCTTCAGGATCTTCTTCTCGACCTCGCCGGCCGCCCCCTGGCACATCCTGCGGGTCGTCGCGACGCGTCCGAGGACGAGCTTGCCGCCGCTCTCCTTCGCCGTGCCGGTCAGGGAGTTGCAGCCGGTGCGGCCGCTCAGCGAACCGTCCTTGCCGAAGGTCAGGTGGGCCTTCCCGGCGAGGTCGGCCGGCACGGTGGACGCGGTGCTTCCGCCGTCACCGCCACCGCCGTCGCCGCCGCCACCGCCGTCGACGGTCTTGCGGTCGGAGAAGGAGGTGACGGTCCACCTGGTCCCGGCGAGCGGGGCCGCCGGCTCCTTCTTCGGGCGGGAGGTCAGGGCGAGGGTGTCGCCCGTGGCGGTGGTCAGCGTGAGCCGGTCGCCGTCCACGGCGGCCTTCAGCGGCTCCTTGAAGGCCTTGCGCATCGCCAGCTCGAAGTCCTGGACGTCACAGGCCATCTGGGTCGACAGCAGTTTGTCGAGGGTGACCGTGTCGCCCTTCACCGTGGCCCGTCCGGTGAAGGAGTTGCAGCCGTAGTTGCCCTTGACCGCGCCCTTGTCGTCGATCTGCACGAAGGTGTTCTCGGGCGCGGCGGCCTTCCGGCCGCCCGCCGTCGAGCTCTCGACCGTCCAGCGCACCCCGGTCAGCGCCAGGTCCGGCTGCACGGTGCCCTGCCCCGCCCCCTGCCCGGCGCTCTTCCTGTCGCCGCCCGGGGTGGTCTCCGTACCGCAGGCGGTCAGCGCGAGGAGGGCCGCGGCGGTGACGGGCACGCCCAGCGACTTCAGCCTCGTGAGCTTCGGCGTCGTGGGCTTCGGCGTACTGGGCTTCGGCGTCGTGAGCTTCGGCGTCTTCTGCATGCCGCTGTGACGGAACGGGTGGCGGATCCGGTTCCACTTCCCCCGCGGCAGGCGTTCCCCCTCATCCCAGAATCGGCAGCACCCCCATCAGATCAGCACGCTCGCCACTGGCCTTGACCTGCGCGTTCTCGACGGCGGCGGCCCATTGTGCACGTCCTGTGGCCAGCCGCACCCAGGTCAGCGGGTCGGTCTCCACCACGTTCGGCGGGGTGCCCCGGGTGTGCCTCGGGCCCTCGATGCACTGCACCACCGCGAACGGCGGGATCCGCACCTCGGTGGAGGCTCCGGGGGCCTTCACCGCGAGGGCGTCGGCGAGCAGCCGGGTGCACGCGGCGAGGGCCTGCCGGTCGAACGGGACCTCGACGCCGGTGGCCCGCGCCAGGTCGTCGCTGTGCACGACCAGCTCGACGGTACGGGTGACCAGGAAGTCCGCGAAGCGCATCGCGCCGACCCGGGTGGGGACGACGCGGTCGCCGTCCGCGCCGGGGAGCGCTTCGGCGACGGCGGCGGCGGCCCTCGCGTACAGCTCGGCGACCGGCACGTCCGCGGCGGGCCCCGCGGTGTCCTCGGCCGTCCCCTCCGCGTCCTGGGCGCTCCCCGCCCCGTCCTCGGAGATCCGGACGCCGTGCTTCGCCATGGCGAACGGCCAGTCCAGCAGGCCCACTTCGGCGGCGCCCCGCGCCGGCTCCGCCAGGCTCCGCACGGCCGACTCCAGCGCCGTCGGCACCCGCGCGGCCAGCTCCCGCACCGACCGCTCCCCCACGCCGCCCGGCCGCGCGAGCTGCTCCTCGGAGAGCCCCTCGACGACCTCCCTGACAAGCCCGAACTGCGCGAGCACGGCGGCCCGGATCTTCACCGGGTCGTAGGCGCGCGGCTTCTTGCGGCCGGGCGTGGAGCGAGCGTTCTGTGCCATGTCCCCGAGGTTAGAGGAGGCCACTGACAGCGGCCCCGCGCACCGCACGGGTGCGGCCCCGTCCCCGGTCACCCCGGGACGGGGCCGCACGCGCGAGAACGCCGAACCGGCGGGACTCAGGCCAGCAGGGCCGGAATCGTCGCCTCGTGCGCGTCCTTCAGCTCGCTCAGCGCGATGCTGAACTGCCCCTGGACCTCGATCTCGTCGCCGTCCACGACACCGATGCGCGTCACGGGCAGACCGCGCGCCCCGCACATGTCGTTGAAGCGGAGCTCCTCGCTGCGCGGGACCGACACGACCGCACGGCCCGCCGACTCCGAGAACAGGAAGACGAACGGGTCGAGCCCGTCCGGGACGACCAGCCGCGCGCCCTTCCCGCCCCGCAGGCAGGACTCGGTGACGGCCTGGACCAGCCCGCCGTCGGAGAGGTCGTGGGCGGCGTCGACCATTCCGTCGCGCGAGGCCGAGATCAGGATGTCGGCGAGCAGCTTCTCGCGCGCCAGGTCGACCTTCGGCGGCATCCCGCCGAGGTGGCCGTGCACGACCTCCGACCACGCGGACCCGCCGAGCTCCTCGTGCGTGTCGCCGAGGAGGTACAGCAACTGCCCCTCCTGCGCGAACGCCATCGGCGTGCGGCGCGCGACGTCGTCGATCACACCGAGGACCGCGACGACCGGCGTCGGGTGGATCGCGGTCTCACCGGTCTGGTTGTAGAGGGAGACGTTGCCGCCGGTCACCGGAGTTCCCAGTTCCAGGCAGCCGTCCGCGAGACCGCGGGTGGCCTCGGCGAACTGCCACATCACGTCCGGGTCCTCGGGGGAGCCGAAGTTGAGGCAGTCCGAGATGGCGAGGGGCTTCGCACCGGTCGCCGCGACGTTCCGGTACGACTCGGCGAGCGCGAGCTGGGCGCCCGTGTACGGGTCCAGCTTGGCGTAGCGCCCGTTGCCGTCCGTCGACATCGTGACGCCGAGGCCGGTCTCGGCGTCGATGCGCACCATGCCCGCGTCCTCGGGCATGGCGAGCACCGTGTTGCCCTGCACGAAGTGGTCGTACTGCTCCGTGATCCACGCCTTGGAGGCCTGGTTGGGCGAGGCGACCAGCTTGAGGACCTGCTCGCGCAGCTCGGCGCCGTCGGACGGCCGGGCCAGCTTGTTCGCGTCGTCCGCCTGGAGGGCGTCCTGCCAGGAGGGACGGGCGTACGGCCGGTGGTACGTCGGGCCCTCGTGGGCCACGGACCGCGGCGGCACGTCCACGATCTGCTCGCCGTGCCAGAAGATCTCGAGCTGCGAGCCGTCGGTCACCTCACCGATGACGGTGGCGATGACGTCCCACTTCTCGCAGATCTCCAGGAAGCGGTCGACGTGCTGCGGCTCGACGATCGCGCACATCCGCTCCTGCGACTCGCTCATGAGGATCTCCTCGGGCGAGAGGGAGGAGTCGCGCAGCGGCACGGTGTCCAGCTCGACCCGCATGCCGCCGGACCCGGCCGAGGCCAGCTCCGAAGTGGCGCAGGAGAGACCGGCGCCGCCCAGGTCCTGGATGCCCGCGACCAGCTTCTCCCGGAAGATCTCCAGGGTGCACTCGATGAGGAGCTTCTCCTGGAAGGGGTCGCCGACCTGGACCGCGGGCCGCTTGGCGGGCTTGGCGCCCGCGGCGTCAGCCGCTGATGCATCCGTGAAGGTCTCCGAGGCCAGCACGGAGACGCCGCCGATGCCGTCGCCGCCGGTCCGGGCGCCGTACAGGATGACCTTGTTGCCGGGGCCGGAGGCCTGCGCGAGGTGGATGTCCTCGTGCCTCATGACGCCGATGCAGCCGGCGTTGACCAGCGGGTTGCCCTGGTAGCAGGCGTCGAAGACGACCTCGCCGCCGATGTTCGGCAGGCCGAGGCAGTTGCCGTAGCCGCCGATGCCCGCCACAACGCCCGGCAGGACGCGCCTGGTGTCCGGGTGGTCGGCCGCGCCGAAGCGCAGCGGGTCCACCACCGCGATCGGGCGGGCGCCCATCGCGAGGATGTCGCGGACGATGCCGCCGACGCCGGTGGCCGCGCCCTGGTAGGGCTCGATGTACGAGGGGTGGTTGTGCGACTCGACCTTGAAGGTGACCGCGTAGCCCTGGCCGACGTCGACCACACCGGCGTTCTCGCCGATCCCGACGAGCATGGCGTCGTTGGCCGGGACCTTCTCGCCGAACTGCTTGAGGTGGACCTTGCTGCTCTTGTACGAGCAGTGCTCGGACCACATCACCGAGTACATGGCGAGCTCGGCGCCGGTGGGACGGCGGCCGAGGATCTCGCGGATCTTGGCGTACTCGTCCTCCTTGAGGCCGAGTTCCTTCCAGGGCAGCTCGACGTCGGGCGTCTCGGCCGCGTGCTTGACGGTGTCGAGGCTCATGCGGTGACCAGCTTCTTCAGGATCGAGGTGAAGAATCCGAGCCCGTCGGTACGGCCCGTACCGATCAGGGGCTCGACGGCGTGCTCGGGGTGCGGCATCAGACCGACGACGTTGCCCGCCGCGTTGGTGATGCCGGCGATGTCCCGGAGCGAGCCGTTGGGGTTCACGTACGCGCCGGTGGCCCCGTCGTCGGGCAGGTAGCGGAACGCCACCCGGCCCTCGGCCTCCAGCTCGTCGAGCGTGCGCTCGTCGGCGACGTACCGGCCGTCCATGTTCTTCAGCGGTACGGAGATCTCCTGGCCCTGCTCGTAGTCGAGGGTCCAGGCGGTCTCCGCGTTCTCCACCCGCAGCTTCTGGTCGCGGCAGATGAAGTGGAGGTGGTTGTTCCGGAGCATCGCGCCGGGCAGCAGGTGGGCTTCGGTGAGGACCTGGAAGCCGTTGCAGATGCCCAGGACCGGCAGGCCGGCCTTCGCCTGCTCGATGATCGTGTCCATCACGGGCGAGAAGCGCGAGATGGCGCCGGCCCGCAGGTAGTCGCCGTAGGAGAACCCCCCGGCGAGGACCACCGCGTCGACCTGGTGGAGGTCCTTGTCGCGGTGCCAGAGGGACACCGGCTCGGCCCCGGCGAGGCGGACGGCGCGCAGCGCGTCCTGGTCGTCGAGCGTGCCGGGGAAGGTGACGACGCCGATGCGGGAAGTCACTTCTCCTCCTCCACCTTCACGGTGAAGTCCTCGATGACGGTGTTGGCGAGGAACGTTTCGGCCATCTCGTGGATGCGGGCGAGGGCGGCCTCGTCGACCGGCCCCTCCACCTCCAGCTCGAAACGCTTCCCCTGGCGGACGTCCGCGATTCCCTTGAAGCCGAGACGGGGCAGTGCACGCTGCACCGCCTGTCCCTGCGGGTCGAGAATCTCGGGCTTGAGCATGACGTCGACTACGACGCGTGCCACTGGCACTCCCGGTGTGGTGTGGTGCTTAAGGCGGTTTCCCCAGCGTACCCGCCCAAAAATTCTACGCGGGTAGATATCATCCCGAACGATCACGTTCCGGTATCGGCGCCGACTGCGCGAGGAAAAATCAGGGAAAAAAGCAGCGCCCCGCATTGCCCTCGGACACGCGGACGGAATTGACTGGGCTTCACAATGCAATGCCTCCCCCTGTACAAAGGAATACAAGGGAAAGCAGCATTGCGTTCACCTTGCTTCAAACCCGCAGGAAGGCCACCATCGCCGCACGTCAGCGCGGTGACATCGGTCTCCTGCCGGTACTCGTCCGCCAGGAAGGACCGATATCCGTGGCTCAACGCACAGTGGTCACGCTCTTCGACGACATCGACGGAGGAGAAGCAGCGGAAACGGTGACCTTCGGCCTCGACGGGAAGTCGTACGAGATCGACCTCAATCCCGCCAATGCAAAGAAACTGCGCGCGGCGCTGAAGCCCTACGTGGCGGCGGCGCGAAAGCACGCGAAGTCGGGCAATGTGTACCGGCACACCGCGGTGGCCCCCGACCCCGCCGCCGTGCGCGCCTGGGCCCGGTCGCACCGGATGGAGGTGCCGGCCAGGGGCCGCATCCCGAAGAAGGTCTACGAGGCGTTCACCGAGGCGTCCTGACGAGAACGCGCCATCGGCCGCGCACGACGGCGTCCTGACGGAGCGACAGGTCTCCGGGCGGTCCGCCCGGGGCCGCGGGAACCGATTTGCATCACACCCCGGTACCTGGGCTAAAGTCTGGAGCACGCCGAAGGGCAAGGCCGCAGGGCCTCGCCTCACGCAGCGTGCGGGTGTAGTTCAGTAGTAGAACATCCCTCTTCCAGAGGGAAGGCGCAGTGTGCAATTCCTGTCACCCGCTCTGCATCGCCTGAACCGGTTTCCGGAAGCCCCGGAGCATCGGGTAGGGTGAGCAAGCACCACCAAGCACCACCCCTTGCGGACGTAGCTCAGTTGGTAGAGCGCAACCTTGCCAAGGTTGAGGTCGCCAGTTCGAACCTGGTCGTCCGCTCCAGAAGTCAGAAGGTCCCAGTCGTCACGACTGGGGCCTTCTGCGTTCCCCCGACCGTTCACGACCGGCTGCTCACGACCGGCCGCTCATGACCGATCCGCTCATGACATTTGTCATCGGGAGTCGTGACAGCGCGCACTGCCCCCGGACCCGGGCCGGCGGGAGCCTTGGGACATGACCACCAACGCAGAGCTTGTCATCGACGTCGAGGGGCTCCGGCGGACCTACGCCGGAGGGTTCGAGGCCGTCCGTTCCGTCTCCTTCTCCGTGGCACGCGGCGAACTCTTCGCACTGCTGGGGACGAACGGGGCGGGCAAGACCTCCACGCTGGAGCTGCTGGAGGGCCTGGCCGCACCGAGCGGCGGTTCCGTCCGGGTGCTGGGCCACGACCCGTACACCGAGCGCACGAAGGTGCGCCCGTACGTCGGCGTGATGCTCCAGGAGGGCGGTTTCCCCGCCCAGTTGACGGTGCTGGAGACCGCGCGGATGTGGGCGGGCTGCACGAGCGGGGCGCGTCCGGTCGAGGAGGCGCTGGAGCTGGTGGGTCTCGGCAGGCGTCACGCCGTACGCGTGGTCCAGCTCTCCGGCGGCGAGCGGCGGCGGCTGGACCTGGCCATGGCGGTGCTCGGACGGCCCGAGGTGCTCTTCCTGGACGAGCCGACCACCGGTCTGGACGCCGAAGGGCGGCGGGAGACCTGGGAGTTGGTGCGGGAGCTGCGGGAGCAGGGCACGACCGTGCTGCTGACGACGCACTACCTGGAGGAGGCCGAGGAGCTGGCCGACCGGCTGGCGATCATGCACGGGGGCCGGATCGCCGCCGAGGGGCGGGTGGACGAGGTCGTGGCCGCGCATCCGTCGCGGATCAGCTTCGAGCTGCCGGACGGGTACCACATGGGGGACCTGCCGCCGCTCGGGCATCTGGGCGTCACGGAGCACCGACTGACCGGCCGGAACGTCCAGTTGACGACGCCGGCCCTGCAACGGGCGGCCACCGGGCTGCTGGTCTGGGCGGAGACCGCGGGGGTGGAGCTGCGCGGTCTCGATGTGCGGTCGGCCTCGCTGGAGGAGGCCTTCCTGCACATCGCGCGGGACGCGAAGGCAACGGCGGACACGACGACGAAGGAAGAGGTGGCGGCGCGATGAGCACGACGACGCTGAAGCAGGGCGCACCCGGAACGGCCGCGGCCGCGACGCTCACCACGGCCGCGGGCCGGATGAAGGCCATGGCGCGGGCCGAACTCACCCTGCTGGGACGGAACAAGGCCAGCCTGGTCATGATCCTGGTGATGCCGGTCGTCCTGACCCTCTCCTCCCTGTCGGTCGCCAAGGGCATGGACCTGGAGAAGTACGGGCTGTCGCTCGGCACGATGCTGATTCCGACGGCACTGACGTACGTGATGATCGGCAGCATCTACACCACGCTGGTCGGCACCTACGTCACCCGGCGCGAGGAGCTGGTGCTCAAGCGGCTGCGGACCGGGGAACAGGGCGACATCGAGATCCTGGCGGGCACCTCCGTCGCCGCGCTGGTGGCGGGGCTGGTGCAGAGCGTGCTGCTGCTGGCGGCCGGGGTGCTGCTGCTGGACGCGGAGACGCCGTCCAACGTGCTCTTCGTGGTGGCGGGCATCGTGCTCGGGATCGGGCTCGCGGTGCTGCTGGCGATCGCGACCACGGCGTTCACGAAGAGCGCGGAGGGGGCGCAGCTCACCATCGCGCCGGTGATGTTCCTGTCGATGTTCGGCTCCGGGCTGTTCTTCCCGCTGGAGGCGCTGCCGGACACCGCCGCACGGATCTGCGAACTGCTGCCGTTCTCCCCGGTGGTGGAGCTGATGCGGGGCGGTTGGTCGGGCGGGCTGACCTGGGCCGGGGCGCTGGGCGACGTGGTCGTCGTGGCGGCCTGGACCGTACTGTCGGTGTACACGGCCAAGAAGCGGTTCCACTGGGAGCCGCGGCGGTAGGACATCGGCCACCGTCCCGGTCCGGGGCGGGGGCCGGTTCCGAGGACGGAGACGGGGATGAAGGGCTTCTGGCGGGGGCGCAGCAGGGCCGCGAAGATGGACCTGTACATGCGGGTGACGATGTACTCGCTGCCGTGGTTCATGTGCCTCGGCGTCATGAGTCCCTTCGGCGGTCATCTCGTCCGGGAGCCGGGTCCGGTCGCACTGGCGCAGGGGCTAATGGCGCTGGCCCTGGTGCAGACCGTGCTCTCCATGCACGCCGTCAGGCGCAGTTTCGCCCACCGGCTGCACGGCGCGCCGGCCCCGTGGCGGACCGGCGCGGTGTCCCTGGTGCTGGGTGTCGCCTTCCTCGTCCTGGCCGTGACGCTCCAGGCCACCGGCGGGCTCAGTGCGGGCGGTGACAGCGAGTCGAACTACGTCCTGATGGTGATGTTCGGCCTCAGCACGACCGCTGTCTCCCTGTGCGCCCTGTCGACGGCGCTGCGGCTGACCGTAGGAACGGTCGCGTCGGCGGTGCTGACGGGCGTCGTCGTGGGAACGGTGACGGGGGACCGCCCCCTCGCCGCGGCCACCGGGGTCACGATCGTCCTGGCCGGCCTCTACGGGCTGGGCGCCTTCCGCTCCACGCTCTGGTTCATGTCGCTGGTCTGGCAACTGGACCGGGCCCGGGACACCGAGGCCCGGCTCGCCGTCGCCGAGGAGCGGCTGCGGTTCGGACGGGACCTGCACGACGTGATGGGCCGCAACCTGGCCGTCATCGCGCTCAAGAGCGAGCTCGCCGTGCAGCTCGCCGAGCGGGGCAGGCCCGAGGCGGTGGCGCAGATGGCCGAGGTGCAGCGGATCGCGCAGGAGTCGCAGCGCGAGGTGCGGGCGGTCGTGCGCGGGTACCGTCAGGCCGATCTGCGCAACGAGATCGAGGGCGCGCGCGGGGTGCTGGCCGCCGCCGGGATCAGTTGCGTCGTGGAGGACGGCCTCGCCGCCGAGCTGCCGCCCGGCGTGCAGTCGGCGCTCGGCTGGGTGGTCCGGGAGACCACGACCAACGTCCTGCGGCACGGGAACCCCCGGGTCTGCACCCTGCGGCTGACCTCGGACGGGGTGCGGGCGGTGCTGGTCGTCGAGAACGACGGGGCCGCGGCCGGGGCGACCGTGAGCTCCGCCGGATCGGGGCTCGCGGGGCTGCGCGAGCGGCTCGCCGCGGTGGGCGGCACGCTGGTCGCGGGGGCCGCCGAGGACGGCCTGTTCCGGGTGCGGGCGCAGGTTCCGCTGTCCGCGCCGGACGACACCGACGCACGTACCGGAAAGGAAGGCGAGGGCATGGCCCGGCGAACAGCGGCACCCCGCACAAAGGGGCTCCTCAGGCGTTCGGGCGCGGCGGGGGCGGATGCCGCGTGAGCGCCGTACGCGTACTGCTCGCCGACGACGAGCACCTGATCCGGGGGGCGCTGGCCGCGCTGCTCGCGCTGGAGGACGACCTGGAGGTGGTCGCGGAGGCGGCGACCGGGCCCGAGGCGCTGGCCATGGCGCTCCAGCACCGGCCGGACGTGGCGGTGCTGGATCTCCAGATGCCGGGGCTGGACGGTGTGGCGGTGGCCACATCGCTGCGCACCGGACTGCCCGACTGCAAGACCATGATCGTGACCAGTCACGGGCTGCCGGGGCACCTGAAGAGGGCGCTGGAGGCGGGGGTGCGGGGGTTCGTGCCGAAGACCGTGAGCGCTCAGCGGCTGGCCGAGATCATCCGTACCGTGTGCGCCGGAAACCGTTATGTGGACCCGGAGTTGGCGGCCGACGCGATCGCGGCCGGGGACTCGCCGCTGACCGCGCGGGAGGCCGAGGTGCTGGAGCTGGCGGCGCACGGGGCGCCGGTCGCGGAGATCGCCGAACGGGCCGCGCTGAGCCGGGGGACCGTACGGAACTACCTGTCGTCGGCGGCGTCGAAACTGGGGGCGGAGAACCGGCACGCGGCGGTGCGTCTCGCACGCGAGCGGGGTTGGGTATAGTTGTCCTCGCGCCACGGCGCAACGCGGACGTAGCTCAGTTGGTAGAGCGCAACCTTGCCAAGGTTGAGGTCGCCAGTTCGAACCTGGTCGTCCGCTCCGAAGGAAGAAGGCCCCGGTCATCGCGACCGGGGCCTTCTTCGTGCGCTGCGGGGCCGCCTGCGCGTGCTGCGAGGCCGTCTGCGCGTGCTGCGGGGTCCTTTTCGTGTGCCGCGGGGCCCCGGGGGGCGGCGCCGAGGCCCCTTCGGCGGTCTACGACCAGCTCTGGCCGGTCAGGCGCTCGTACGCCTCGACGTACTTGGCCCGGGAGGCGTCCACGATCTCCTGCGGCAGGGCGGGCGGCGGGTTCTCGGACTTCGGGTCCCAGCCGGAGGCCTCCGAGGACAGCCAGTCGCGGATGAACTGCTTGTCGAAGGACTTCTGCGCGCGGCCGGGCTGCCAGTCGGCGGCCGGCCAGAAACGGGAGGAGTCCGGGGTGAGGACCTCGTCGGCGATGACGAGCTGCGGTTCGTCGTCGCCGGGGTCGGTGGACTCGTAACCGAACTCGAACTTGGTGTCGGCGAGGACGATGCCCCGGTCGCGGGCGATGTCGCGGGCCCTGCCGTACACCGCGAGGGTGGCCTGGCGGAGCTGGGCGGCGGTCTCCGCGCCGACCTGGCGGGCGACCTCCTCGTAGCTCACGTTCTCGTCGTGGTCGCCGACGGCGGCCTTGGTGGCGGGGGTGAAGATCGGCGCGGGCAGCTCGGAGCCGTTCTCCAGGCCCTCGGGGAGGGCGAGACCGCAGACCGTGCGCGATTCCTCGTACTCGACCAGGCCGGAGCCGGTCAGGTAGCCGCGGGCGACGCACTCGACGGGGACCATCCGCAGGGACGTGCAGACGAGGGTGCGGCCGGCCCAGTCGGCGGGGGCGCCCGCGGGGACGTCCGTGGACAGGACGTGGTTGGGGATCAGGTCCGCGAGCTGGTCGAACCACCACAGCGAGAGCTGGGTGAGGATGCGGCCCTTGTCGGGGATGTCGGTGGGCAGCACCCAGTCGAAGGCGCTGGTGCGGTCGCTGGCGACCATCACGAGGTCGCCCGCCTCGTTCTGGTACAGATCGCGCACCTTGCCGGTGTGCAGGTGTACCAGGCCCGGCACCTCGACGGGTTCGGGCTTTACTACGAATCCGGACACGGTTCCTCCCCGTGGATATGGCCAATCGGTGTCGATTCTCCCGTATGCGCGGGGGAAGTCCCCGGCCAGGGTGGGCGGGGCGCGCGAAGAGGGGCCGTTCAGGTGCCTTTGGCGATGCGGTCGAGCAGGTTGGCGGTGGCTTTCTGGATGCGGGGGTCCACGTGGCCGGGGCGGTCGAGGGCGGGGGACCAGGCGAAGGTGCCGGAGGCGAAGACCAGCGCGCCGCTGGGGGAACGGTAGAGGGAGGTCTCCTGGTGGCGCAGGGCGCCTTCGCCGTCGCGGTACGGGGAGTGGGCGAGCAGGATGCGGCCGCGGTGCTCCGGGAGGGGGGAGCGGGGGAAGTAGCGGTCGGCCTCGCCCGCGACCAGGCCCTCGATCTCGTCGCCCTCGCCCGCGCCGGTGTTCTCCCAGAGCCAGTGCTCGGCGTTGCGCACGACGAGCGGGCTCGGCTCGGGGACGCGGCCCGCGTACTGGATGCCCAGCAGTTGCTGCTCGGGCCTGTCGACCTCGCGCCACAGGGCGGCCTTTCCGGGGCCGCGGCGCTTGCGGCAGGACAGCAGGCGGTCGGGGGCCCCGGAGGGGGCGGGGCCCAGCTCGACCTGCCAGTACATGGTGTTGGCCGACAGGAAGACCAGGGAGGTGCCCTCGTCGCGGGCCCGCTCGACGGCCCGGCGCATCGGCACCGACCAGTACTCGTCGTGGCCGGGGAAGACCAGGCCCCGGTACTTGGCGGTGTCGACGCGCCCTGCGTGCAGGTCGCGGGCGTCGGCGTAGGCGAGGTCGTAGCCGTAGCGCTCGGCCCAGCGGATGAAGTCGTAGGCGTGCCCGACGTGCAGGGGCAGGCCCTGGCCGGCGTAGGGGCGGTCGAAGGAGACGGTGGTGGCGGCGTCCTCCTCGCCGAGCAGCCGTCCCCGCTCGTCCCAGGCGTGGTAGAGGCTGGCGCCGGTGCGGCCGTCCTCGGGGAAGAGGTTGTACGCCTGCCAGGTGACGTCCGGGAGGAGCAGGAGGAAGTCGGCGGGGTGGTCGTCGCGGACGGTGAAGGGGACGTGGGTGCGGTGCCCGTCCGCGCTGGTCAGGACGGCGACGTACGCGCCGAGGCTCCAGTACTCGGGGATCTGCAGCCGCCAGGACTGCCACCAGTGGTGGCAGGAGACCGTGCGGTCGACGGCGAGGGGGGCGGGCTGGACGATGCCGGAGAGGCGGGGGCTGGTGTCGACCTTCTGGGCGCCGGCGCCGCCGTAGTGGCCGATCCGGTAGACGTAGACCGAGAACTCCTGCGGCGGGTTGACCGTGACGTGGAAGTCGACGGAGCCGCCGGGCCGGACGGAGCCGGACGAGGTGAAGCCCTTGATCTGGCAGTTCACGTCGTCGGCGGCGCGGGGTCCCGAGGTGCGGCGGGGCGGCGGGACCTTCGCGCCCGTGGCCGGGTCCAGGTCCGCGTACCAGGGGACGACGGTGCCGTCGGCGTCGAAGTACTGGTCGCCGCCGCGCAGCCAGGGCAGGGGGCCCTGCCCGAAGGGGTCCGACACGGCGTGCGCGAGCGCCCCCGAATCCCAGCGAATCTGCTCCACCGCCACGTCGCGCCCCTCCCTGGCTTTCCCCCGGCATCACCGGCCCGCGTTCGGTGCCCGGTGACAACAGCGGTACGTCGGCTGTCAGCTCCAAGGGCCCAGCACATCACATAAAGCACTCACTCCGTCACCGTTCGTCGCGAATTGGCGGGAACCGGAACCTGTTACTCCGTTCGTGGGACTCGTCGGCGGGGCGGACGGGGGTGGGGGCCGGGGGTGTGCGGGGGCGGGGCGGGGCGCGGAGTGGCGTCCGGCGTGGGCCTAGGGATGCCGTCCAGGCCGGCCCCGGGGGCCGCCGCCCGTGCCGGGGGCGAGCGGGGGGTCAGACCAGGCGGACCGGTTTCTCGGGGCGGACGCCCATCTCCGTGAGCCAGCCCCGGAGGGGGCCGGGGTCGCCGTCCTCGACCAGGCTCAGGACCGGCCCCGCGAGGTCACCGCGCCGGACGCCGTCGACCAGCAGGGACGGTCCGTCCAGCCAGTCCAGCCCGGGCGCGGCCCCCGCCGTGTCCACCGCGGCGCAGCACACCATCGCGGTGACGTGGTCGGCGAGCAGGTCCCGCCCGGTCCGGGGCGGCTGGATGGGGAAGACCGGCAGTGGATCGCCGCTCCAGGCCCCGCCGTCCATGAACTCCTGGCCGTCCCCCAGCGCCACCGGCACCGGTGTCGGCGCGGCGGCCTCCTCCCGGGCCGCCTCGGCCGTGATGCCGGCCGCGAGGGCGTCCCTGCGCTCCTCGTCGCTGCGGCCGTCGTCGGGACCGGGGGCTCCGGTGAGCGCTATGGCCTCGGCGGCCAGGTGGTCCATGACGCGGGCCAGCGTGGGCCCCGTACGGTCGCCGCCGCTGCGGCGCGCGCCCAGCCGGTCCAGCACCCGGTGCAGCCGGGCCGCCTCGGTGCGCCACTTCCGGTCGACGACCTCTTCGGGGTACGCCTGCCAGTCGACCGGCGACCAGTCGGGCCCCGCGGCGGCGGGACCGCCGTGGAACAGCCGGGCCGCCAGCAGCGAGGCGGCCTCGTCGACCGCCCCCGGCTCCTCCAGGAGGTCGCACGCGGGCCGCTCCCCCAGCCGGGAGGCGAACCCGTCGGCGAGCCGGTCGCGGCGGGAGAGCTCGGTGAGGGCGGAGACGACCCCGGCGTCGAGCCGGGCGGGCCAGCGGCCCATCCGCCAGGCGGGCAGCGCGACCCGGGTGAGGAGGCGGTCCCAGCCGGCGTAGGCGAGGCCGACCTGCTCCTGGGCGGCGATCCGCAGCCCGTAGTCCACAGCCTGTGCGCGCTCGGACGCGGCGGCGGCGACGCCCCGCTCCAACTGCGTGATGTGCTCGCGGCAGGCCCCCAGGAGGAACCGGGAGATCCGCCCGAGCGGAAGGAGGGCGATGCGGCGCACGACGCCCTGGCCGGGCTTGGCCGCGATCGCGAGAGCCGCGTCGAGCCCCCGGACGAAACGGCGGGCGGCGGCCGTGCCGGGATGCGCGGCGGGTCCCGTACCGGCGACGACGGGGGCGAGGACCGCGCGCAGCTCGGCGACCCGCATCCACCACAGGAAGGGCGACCCGATGACCAGCACCGGGGCGGTCCCGCCGCGTATGGACTCGGCGGCGCGGGCACCGCCGCCCCCGCGCACGGCGGGGTGCGAGCGGTCCTCCAGCCAGCTGTCGCAGTCCGGGGTGAGGGCTATCGCGGAGGGCGCGGGCACGTCGAGCCGCGCGGCGAGGTCCCGTACGAGCCGGTAGAGGTCGGGGGCGGACTTCTCGCTCAGCTCGACCGTGGGCGTCACGGCGGGCCGGGCCCGGGCGACCACGGCGGCCACCACGAGCCCCACGACCAGCACCACCAGGGCGGTCCCGGACACGACCCAGCGGGCCAGGTCCCAGCCCGCGCCCGCAAGCCGCCCGGTGACGCCGCCGGCCAGCAGCACCACGGCCGCGGCGGCGGGCAACAGGGCGGCCGTCAGCGCCCGGCTGCGCACGCGCAGCACGGCGGCGGCCCGGGAACGGGCGGCCTGCGCCCCCAGCTCCGTACCGAACGCTCCGGAATCACGGGGATCACGGGGGTCACGGGGATCGCAGGGATCACTGAGGCCACCGGACGTACCGGAGCCACCGGACCCTGATCCGGAACCACCGGGGGCACCGGAGCCACCAGGGGCACCGAATCCACCAGAGACGCCAGATCCGCCGGAGCCACCGAGGGCACCGGAGTCACCGGAGCCGCCGAAGGGCCCTCCGGTGGCGCCGGGCCCTCCGGGCTCCGCGGCGCCCTCGGAACCAGAACCGGACCGAGAATCGGGGCCAGTGGAACTGGCACCGGAATCAGACACACCGGACACGACCGGATTCACCCCCTCTGCCCTGCTCGCCCGCCAATGGGTTGGTCACATCCCCACTGTGGCACCCGCCACTGACAACGCAATGTCGGTGGGCCAAGTGCCGGAACGCTTGCGCGGCACCCTAGTTGGGGCTTCCGCACGAGTCATCCGGATGGACGAGCCGTCACCCGATGGAATGGCTTTGGGTAAAGGTGCTGGCTTCCCGGGCGAACCCGGGGCTCAGGTGTGCTCCGGTTCGTGTCGTACCTGCTGGGGGCGGCCTCAGCCCTCCGCGGAGACCGCCCGGGCTGCCGCCCCGGCGGCCTTCTCGGCGATGTCCGTACGGTGCTGCGAGCCGTCGAGGCGGATCCGTCCGACCGCACGGTACGCACGGGTGCGCGCCTCGGTGAGGTCGGCGCCGGTGGCGGTCACCGACAGCACGCGCCCGCCGGCGCTGAGGACGGCGTCCCCGTCGCTCCTGGTGCCCGCGTGGAGGACGTAGGCGTACGGCGCGTCCTGTGCGGCGACGTCGGCGAGGCCCTCGACGGGGTCGCCGGTGCGGGGGGTGCCGGGGTAGTTGTGCGAGGCGATGACCACCGTGACGGCGGCGTCGTCGCGCCAGGCCAGCGGCGGCAGGGTGTCGAGCGTGCCGTTGGCTGCGCCGAGCAGGACCGCGGCGAGGGGGGTGCGGAGCCGGGCCAGCACGACCTGGGTCTCCGGGTCGCCGAAGCGGGCGTTGAACTCGATGACGCGCACGCCGCGGGAGGTGATCGCCAGCCCGGCGTACAGCAGCCCGGAGAACGGCGTTCCGCGCCTCCTCAGCTCGTCGACGGTGGGCTGGAGCACGGACTCCATGACCTCGTCGACCAGCTTGGGATCGGCCCACGGCAGCGGCGAATACGCGCCCATGCCGCCGGTGTTGGGCCCCTGGTCCCCGTCCAGTGCGCGCTTGAAGTCCTGCGCGGGCTGGAGCGGGAGCACGGTGGTGCCGTCGGTGATCGCGAACAGCGACACCTCGGGCCCGTCGAGGAACTCCTCGATGACGACGCGCTCGCAGGCCAGGGCGTGCGCCCGGGCCTCTTCGACGTCGTCGGTCACCACGACGCCCTTGCCGGCGGCCAGACCGTCGTCCTTCACGACGTACGGAGCGCCGAAAGCGGCCAGCGCGGAGTCGATCTCCTCGGCCGTGGTGCAGACGTAACTGCGGGCGGTGGGCACCTCGGCGGCGGCCATGACGTCCTTGGCGAACGCCTTGGAGCCCTCCAGTTCGGCGGCTTCCGCGGACGGGCCGAAGACCGGAATCCCGGCTTCGCGCACGGCGTCGGCGACGCCCGCGACGAGCGGGGCCTCCGGGCCGACGACGACGAGACCGGCGCCGAGTTCGGTGGCGAGGCGCGCGACGGCGGCCCCGTCGAGGGCATCGACCGGACGCAGCTCCGCCACTTCCGCGATGCCGGCGTTGCCGGGGGCGCAGTAGAGGGCGGTGACGTCGGGGTCGAGGGACAGAGAGCGGCACAGGGCGTGTTCGCGGGCGCCGCCGCCGATGACGAGGACCTTCACGGGGTGAAGCCTAGGGCCTGGAACGGGAGCCGGTCGCTCCGGGGCTGGAGTTCCCTCCCAGGAGGGTGGGGGTGGGGGGTTGTGGGTTGCTACGAGGGTGGGGGGTGGGCCGTCGGCTGGGGAGGGGGTGGTGGTGCGGGGGCGGCGTGCCCGGGGGTGGGTGCCCGGGGGGGGTGGCTTACGGCGCGGGGTGCGTACCGGGAGGGGGGCATGCCTGGGAGGTGGGTGCTCGGGGGGCGTGCCTGGCAGGTGGCTTACGGCGCGGGGTGCGTGCCCGGGGGGGTGCGTGCCTGGGAGGTGGCTTACGGCGCGGGGGTGCGCGCCTGGGAGGGTGCGTGCCTGTGGGTGCGTGCCCGAGAAGTGGCTTACGGCGCGGGGTGCGTGCCCCGGGAGGCGGGTGTCCGGCGGCCCGTGCCTGGGGCGGTCACCGTCCGGGAGGGCGCCTGCACCTGTCCGGGACGGCCACTGTTCGCAGGAGCCCCTGCCAGAGGCGGCCATGTCGTGGAGCGGTCACTGCCCGAGGGGCCCTGCCCGAGAGGGCCCCTGCCCGGCACAGCCACTACCCGCGAGAGCTCCTGCCAGGGGCGGCCACGCCCCGGGACGGCCATCACCCGAGAGGCCCCTGCCGGGAACGGCCGTGCCCCGCCGGGACGGCCACCGCCCGAGAGAACCATCCCTGGCACGACCAATGCCGAGAGAACCCTCCCCGCACAGCCCACGGCCCCCGCCGCGCCACTACTCGTTGACGAACTCCTCGACGACCGTCGCGCCCAGTTCGCGGACGATCAGGTCATAGCCCGACAGCGCGTCCTCCTGGAGGTCCGGATCGTCGTCCTCCGGTACGTCGTCCTCGGCGGAGACGGGCCTGCGCTGCGGGGCCGGCGCGGACTGCGGCGGGGCCGCGGGGGCCGGGGCGGACGAGTAGGAGGTCTGTGGCGCGGACGCAGGTGCGGGCGCGGGGGCTACGGCCTGAACAGGTGCGTACGACGTCGCCGCCTGCGACACGGGCCCGCCGCCCCCCGGCGCGGCCATGTCCTGCGGCGGGCGCGGTGCGGCGGACGGCGCGGGAGCGCTGCCGCCCCCGAAGCCACCGCCACCGCCGCCTCCGCCGAAGCCGCCACCCCCGCCGAAGCTCCCGCCACCGAACCCGCCGGACGGGCCCGCCGCGGGGCCCCCGCCGGGCCCGCCGGCACCGGCGCCGCCCGCGTCCACGACGGACTCGATCCGCCACTGCACCTGGAAGGACTCGGCGAGCACCTGCTTGAGCACGTCCTCACTGCCGCTGCTCGCGAAGTTGTCGCGGGCGCCGGCGTTCAGGAAGCCGACCTGGAGCGTGGTGCCGTCGAAACCGGCCACCTGGGCGTTCTGGCTGAGCAGGATCCAGGTGAAGCGCCGCTTGTTCTTGACGGCCTCCAGGATGTTCGGCCACATGTTCCGCACCTGGGCGGCGCCCTGCGCGGCCGCCGGGCTGGGCGCGGCCTGCGTCGGTCCGGACGGCGCGACAGCCACCGGTGCCGTGGCCTGCGTCTGCGCGGTGGGCTCGGGCCGTCCCGCCCCGAGAGCGGACGTGGTGGGCCACCCGCCCGGCCGCCGCGCGGGAGCCGGAGCGGGAGCGGACCCCTGCGCCACCGGCGCGGACGCGACCGGGGCCTGCACGGGGGCGGCAGGAGCCACCGGCGCTGCGGGAGGCGCGGAGGGCACCGCCGCAGGAGCCCCGTGCGCCTCGGGTCCCGGAACGTACCCGACAGGCGGCATCCCCTGCATGCCCCCGCCCGCCATGAACGCCCCGCCGCCCGCGCCGGCCCCGCCCCGCTCCAGCCGCTCCAGCCGCGCCTGCACCGACCGCTCGTCGTCGAACGCCGCGGGCAGCAGCACCCGCGCGCAGATCAGCTCGAGCTGCAACCTCGGCGAGGTGGCCCCGCGCATCTCCGTGAGCCCGGAATTGACCAGGTCGGCGGCGCGGCTCAGCTCGGCAGCGCCGAAGACGGAGGCCTGCGCCTGCATCCGCTCGACCACGTCGGCGGGGGCGTCGATCAGCCCCTTCTCCCCCGCGTCCGGAACGGCCGCCAGAATCACCAGGTCCCGCAACCGCTCCAACAGGTCCGCCACGAACCGCCGCGGATCGTTGCCCCCCTCGATGACCCGGTCGACCACCTCGAAGGCAGCCGCGCCGTCCCCGGCCGCGAAGGCGTCCACGACGGAATCGAGCAGCGACCCGTCCGTGTAACCGAGCAGCCCGGTCGCCATGGCGTATGTCACACCGTCGTCGGCGGCGCCGGCCAGGAGCTGGTCCATGACCGACATCGAGTCCCGTACGGACCCGGCCCCGGCCCGCACCACGAGCGGAAGCACACCGTCCGCGACCGGGATGCCCTCCTTGCCGCAGACCTCGCCGAGGTAGTCCCGCAGCGTCCCCGGCGGCACCAGCCGGAACGGGTAGTGATGCGTGCGCGACCGGATGGTCCCGATGACCTTCTCGGGCTCCGTCGTCGCGAAGATGAACTTCAGGTGCTCCGGCGGTTCCTCGACGACCTTCAGCAGCGCGTTGAAGCCCGCCGACGTGACCATGTGCGCCTCGTCGATGATGTAGATCTTGTACCGACTGCTGGCAGGCCCGAAGAACGCCTTTTCCCGCAGGTCACGCGCATCGTCCACGCCACCGTGCGAAGCCGCGTCGATCTCGATGACGTCGATGGACCCGCGCCCGTTCCTCGCGAGGTCCTGGCAGGACTGGCACTCACCGCAGGGCGTGGGGGTCGGCCCCTGCTCGCAGTTCAGGCAGCGCGCCAGGATCCGGGCGCTGGTCGTCTTTCCACAACCCCGCGGCCCGCTGAACAGGTACGCGTGGTTGACCCGGTTGTTCCGCAGGGCCTGCATGAGCGGGACAGTGACATGCTCCTGCCCGATGACCTCGGCGAACGACTCGGGGCGATAACGGCGGTACAACGCAAGGGACGACACACCTACGAGGTTATCGGGACCCACCGACAACCGGCCCCGCCCCGAGAACGCCTCGCCGGAAACGCAAAGACCCCCCACGCACCCGCCAGAGCCAACCTACCCTTGCTGCCTTCCGGCCCTGGGGGAGTTCAGTCAGATAGCGCCACGTGAGGGGCTGGACCCCACCCTAGCGGATCGCCCCCGCCCCTGACGACCCGGGCCCACCTGCGAATCCTCCGGGACCCCCGCCCGGGGAAGGCGGTCGCAAGCACCCCTCAACGTCTTGTATTGTTTGCGGCGGAGGATTCGCCTAGTGGCCTAGGGCGCACGCTTGGAAAGCGTGTTGGGGGCAACCCCTCACGAGTTCGAATCTCGTATCCTCCGCAGGCAGAAGGCCCGGACCGTGAAAGCGGTTCGGGCCTTCGTCTTTCTCCGTCTCAGTCCGGGTCCGGCAAGCCCCAGAGCGCGACGCCCACCTGATCGGCCACCTTCTTCAGCATCGGACCGGTGACGTGCATGCACCGGGCGCGCATCCGAGCGGCACCGCCAGGCTCTCAGCCCATGATTGCGTCGACCGCCACATCGGGGGCCCGAGCAGGAGCAGGACCGTCGCGGCCGTGTGACGTGCATCGTGCAGTCGCCCGTCTCGTACCCCAGCGTCCTCCAGCAGTTGCTTCCACCGGTGGTAGTCGGTGTTCGGGATCAGCGGTGTCCCGGTCTCTGAGGCGAAGACGTACCCCTTGTCCTCCCAAAGGTCCCCGGCTTCCTGCCTCTCCCTCTCCTGATCTTCCTTGTGCTTGAGAAGAATCTTGGTCACCGGGTCGGGCAGGCCGATCGTCCGACGCCCGGCGCGGGACTTCGTGTTCTTGAACTCCCGCCGGGTCTGTTCGCGCTTCGGGCAGCACCCGGGCTTGCGACCACAGGTGTCGCCGCAGCCGTGCGCGTACTTCGGGCGCAGCCGGTTCTTCCTCGTGCGGATGTATCCGGCGTCCAGGTAGACGTCCTCCCACTTCAGTCCGAGCGCTTCGCCCTGCCGCAGACCGAGAACCAGGGCCACGACCCACCGGGCGCTGTTGCGCAGCTTCGACGCCTCCAGCAAGAGGCTCTGCACTTCCTCGATCGAGTACGGCTCGATGTCCTCTTCTTCGAGACGCGGAGCCTCGGCGATCTCAGCGACGTTCCGCGTGACGTACCCACGCTTGACCGCCTCACCGAGCGCGACCCGGATCGTCCGGTGAACGTGGTGGGCCGTTCCGGCAGCGCTCCCCCGCGTCTGCATCAGCTCGTAGAAGGCTTCCAGGTGTTCCGGCTCCAAGCGCTCCAGCTTGTGAGCCCCCAGGCCCCGGCACCAGGTGAACGCGCACATCTACCTCGTAGCCGTCGTAGCTGTTCTCGCTGACGTACTTCTTGGCAATGTTGTCTACCCAGTGTTCAAGCCAGGTCTTACGAGTTGGTGCGTGATAGCGGGTGAGGCGTCTTTGGTTTGGTCCTGGCGTGTTGTCAGTCGTTGTTGGTTCGGTCGGAGACGAGGCCGGCGATGGCGCGGTAGGTGTCGGGCAGGCGGTCGCGGCGGTGGGTCCAGCGCGTCAGTTGTTTCCAGCGTGCGTGGTCGGCGAGGGCGTGTTCGACGCTGATGCGGTCGGGCGCGTGGTCGTGGCGGTCGCGTTGCCACTGCTCAACTCTGCCGGGCAGTGCTCCCGGCCGGGGCTTTCTGGGTGGTGTGATCGCTTGTCCTCGGTGGTCGCGACTGAGGCCGAGGCAGCCGTCGTCCAGGAGGACCTCGGCGTCGGAGAAGTGCTGGAAACAGACGGCGATGCCCTCATTGCGGGCGGCCGTGGCATCGTGCATACGTGCAGGTCGCAAGGCATCGGTCCATAGAGTGCGGCCCCGCCGGTCGGCGGTCACGGTGGCCTTCATGGTGTTCTGCTTCTTCTTGCCCGAGACGAACGCACGGCGACCGCCGCGGTTGGCCGGCGGTCTGCGGACCTGGATCTCGGTGGCGTCCAGCCGCAGCTCGATGCCTTCGGCCTGGGCGTAGGCGAAAACGTCCGGCAGCGTCCGCAGACGCAGGCCGGGGCGGTCGGGGACCGCGCACCCCCGCTCGGACAGGGGGTGACGTATCTCCCCGATCGCGCGGGTGATGGTGGAGCGGTCGACGCTGAACAGCAGGCCAAGAACCGAGTGCGGCAGATCATGGCGCAGATGGATCAACGTGGCCACCAGCCGGTCGACGAACACCAGCTGGTGACGGGCGCCGGCACCCGCTGCCCGCTTCCTGATCCCGCCTCGTGCAGCATGGCGGCGGCCTTCGGCACCGGCCTGCCACGGCACGGCCAACTCCTCGATCAAGCAAGCCAGATGATGCCGTGAGATTCCAGTGAACAGCCGATGCGCCAGGACCGCCCGATTGACCATGATCGCCACAATCGGATCATGCCACTTGCCAGCAACGATGCCTCACCCGCTATCACGCACCAACTCGTTAGGCAGCCACTTTGGGGCGAGCCTCTACGATCAGGGCCCCAGATTCGGGCTTTGCGGGCAGGTCCAGTGACTGCCCGAATCGCGGCCAGCGTAAGGGTCCCTGATCACTCGCCCCAAAGCAGCTCCAGCCCAAAGCCGCTCCACCGGCCTACGTGGTCCGGCATGATCGGCATATGGCTTCTGAACGCGACCTCTTGGACCTCCTGAGCTCCATAACTGATCATCTTGAGAGAGAGCTCACCAACCCACAACGCCCTGAAACCTGGCCCCCAGCCCTCGAGGTGTCACAGCATGTGGAGCTGGCGCGAGCAGTAGTCCAGCAGCAGCGTGAAGTGCTCGCGGCAATCCAACGATCCAACGAGGAACGCTCAGCCAGCCTTCAGCAGTGGTACCGAGAAGTAGATGATCGCAACGCGCCCACTCTGCGGAACACCGAGAGGGTAAAAGCCTCTGAGCTTGCAGCGGGTGACACCATCCTGATCCAGGCATCGACCGGTAGGTATCGCACGGCCCGCATCACCGCAGTGCAGATCGACACCTACTACAGCCAGGAGGCGGGTCGCCCGATACTGGGGGTCTCTCGAACAGGACGCAGCACGCCGGAACCTTACGACCCGGATCAGACGGTCCTGAGGAAGCGCCGATAGCGCTGAGAGCGATGCGTCACCGTCTCAGTTTCCGTCTCAGTCGCCAAGGTCCAGCAGCGTCCGTTGGCGTACGCAGCCGATTCAACGGACCCGCAGCGGCATGACATGAATGCAGGTGAACGGCTCCGCACCAACTCGGCGCGGCAACGACCAGACTTTGAAAGCGTGTTGGGGGCAACCCCTCACGAGTTCGAATCTCGTATCCTCCGCACCCGCCCAGCAGGGCAGACGAAGGCCCCGACCGGTTTCCGGTTGGGGCCTTCGTCGTGTGGGGGTGCCGTACCTCCGCTGAGAACGCTTCCCAGTGGCACTGCCACAAAGGACAGCGGGACCGGCGTGCCCGTGGGCTGCTCCGCCGGTTGTCCCGTCGTCGCGCCCGAGCCGGCCTCAACGGGCCCAGGAGCAGGCCCGCGGTTCGATCACCGCACTCGTCCGGGTGACTCTCCCCTCCCGAGCCCTCACCCGCCGCACACCGCCACCAGCAGGGCAGTCGTGCTGGGCGGCGCGGGGCCAGTCGGCACTTCACCGTGTGGTGGCAGTCGTACGGCCCGCCATAGTCGCGTACGGCGCTCTCCCGGGCCGACCGGTACGAGGGTGCGGCGCAGCCGCGAGGTGATCAGCGAGGGCTTGCCGCGCCGGGACGGCCCGTCCGTCAGGGGGTGCTCCGACCGGTGGCCGGCGGTCGGCCGACGCGGAGGTCCGGCCGATGCGATCGGCGCGGCCTCCGCCGTACAAGGGAGTTCGCATCACCATGGACGTCATTCTTCGGGCCCGGGGCGTGGACCTGCTCTACGGATCGCAACGGGCCGTCCGTGGTGCGGACTTCGCCCTGTGTCGCGGGGAGGTCGCCGCGGTCATGGGGGCCAGCGGGTCCGGGAAGTCGTCGTTGCTGTACTGCCTGGCGGGGGTGCTCGCGCCGTCGAAGGGGGTGGTGTCTTTCGAGGGGGTCGCGTTCTCCGGGCTCTCCGACGACGCGTTGAGCACCCTGCGGCGTGAGCGCTTCGGGTTCGTCTTCCAGTACGGGGAGTTGTTGCCCGAGCTCACGGTCGAGGAGAACGCCGCCTTGCCGTTGCGTCTCGCGGGGCAGCGCAAGGCCCCGGCGCATGCGGCGGCGGGCGAGGTGCTGGAGCGGTTGGGGCTCGGGGAGCTGAAGCAGCGGCGGCCTTCTCAGGTGTCCGGTGGGCAGAGCCAGCGGGTGGCGGTCGCGCGGGCGCTCGTGCACCGGCCGGCCGTGGTGTTCGCGGACGAGCCGACCGGAGCGCTGGACAGTGCCAACGCCGCCGCCGTACTGGAGGAGTTCCTGCGTCTGGCGCGCTCACAGGGCACGGCGGTGGTGATCGTGACGCACGACGCGGACGTGGCCGCCCACGCCGACAGCCAGTACACGATGACCGACGGCGTCCTCACCCAGCGGGTGGCGGTGTGAAGGCCGCGCGGCCGTCCGGCACGAGCACCGTTCTGCTCGGACTGCGGCTGCTGTGGTCCGGCGAACGCACGGGGCGGGTCCGCTTCCTGCTGATGTCGCTCGGGTGCTCGCTCGGGGTGGCCTGCCTGGCCGCCGTGCTGACCATTCCGGCCATCCTCTCCGCCCACGACGGGCGTTCCGCCGCCCGCGCCCCGCAGGACGTTCCCGAGGTGATGCACGCCCGGTCGGCCGCCGACACCCTCTTCCTCACCCGCCAGGACCCGTACGGCGCGCAGCCGTTCACGCGCGTCCTCGTCGCCCGCCCGGTCGCAGGACCCGCCCCCGTGCCGCCCGGCCTGGAGCGGCTTCCCGCGCCCGGCGAGGTGTACGTCTCGCCCCGGCTGCGCGAAGTCCTGGCCGCCGAACCCGGCCTCGCGGGGCTCCTGCCCGGACGTGTCACCGGGACCATCGGGGCGGCCGGGCTCGCCGGGCCCGACGAGCTGTACGCCTACCTCGGGCAGACCCGGGCAGGGATTCCGCGCGACGCACGCCCGTTGGCCTCCTTCGGGTCCTCGCACTCCCCGTCCCCCGCCGTGGACGCCTCCACCCTCGACATCCTGCGCTTCACCCTGGCCTGCCTGGTCCTGCTGCCACTCGCCGTGTTCCTGTCCGTGTGCGCGCGGCTGTCCGCCGAGTCGCGGTCCCGCAGGCTCGCCTTGCTGCGGCTGCTCGGCCTCAGCATCAAGGGAACCCTGCGCGTCAACGCGGTCGAAACCGTCGCCGCCGCGCTCCTCGGCGCACTGCTCGGAATCGGCGCGTACCTCCTCGTCAACGAGGTCGTGGCCCGCGTCGGCCTGCCCGGGCTCCGGTGGTACGCGGCCGACGGTCGCCCCGCCGCCCCGACCCTGGCCGCATGCCTGCTCGGCTGCCCCGCCCTGGCCTGGTTCGTCGGGCGGCACCATGCCCGGGAGGCCGCCCTCTCGCCGCTCAGCGTCCGGCGCAGCGCACACCGCCGCGTCCGTACGGGCTGCTCCTGCTGCTGCCGGGCCTCGGCGTCATCACCGGCTACTGCGTCCTCGGCGCTCTGGGGCGCACCCCCGCCGAGGGCCCCGCCGACGCCGTACTCGTTCCGGCGGCGGTCCTGCTGACCGGTGCCGGGCTCGTCCTCTCGCTCGGCCCCATCACCTCCTGGCTGGCCCGCCGCATCGCCGGACGCGCCCAGTCGCTCCCGCTCACCCTCGCCATGCGCCGCAACGAGGTCGAGCCCGGCAGCTCCCTGCGCGTCGTCACCGGCCTGGTCCTCCTCGTGTACGCCGCCTCGCTCACCCAGGGCGTACTCGTCGAGCTCAGCCAGATCAGCCGGCCGACCTCCCCCACCCAGGAGTACCGGGTCACCCTCGGCGACGTGACCCCGGAGCAGCGCGCCCGCATGGCCCGGGTGGACGGCGTACGCGCGCAGGCCCTGACCGCCGAGTCCTGGATCCCCGACCTGAGCAACCCCGCGCCCCGCATCAACGCCGTCGTCGCCACCTGCGCGCAACTCGCCGCCTTCGCCGACCTGGCCCCCGGCTGCGTCGACGGAAGGGTCCAGCGCCTGACCGACCCCGACACCTCCGAAAACCTCGACGCGCGCCCCGGAGCGGCCTTCCCCTTCCTCCTCCGGCCGTCGGCAGGACCCTCCCCGGCCCGTGCCGAGAAGCTCTCCCTCACCCTCCCGCACGACCGCCTCACCCTTCATGCCCGCCAGCCCTCGGCGCTCACCAGTGCGGACGTACGCATTCCGCCCTCGCTGCTGCCCGCCGGCACACTCCCCGCGAAGGGCGACCTCCTCGTCGTCACCGGCTCCGAACCCACGGCCGTGCGCACCGCGCTCAACGGCATCGGCACCCTCGCCCCCACCGCCGACGTCGAGGCCGTCGGCGTCAACGTCGAGGCCCTGCAACAGATCACCGTCATCAAGAGCCTCCTCGCCTCCGGCATGGTCCTCGGCCTCCTCATCGGCGTCGCCGCCTTCGTCGTGTCCGTCGCGGACCGCGCCATGGAACGCCGAGGGCAGGTCACCGCCCTCGCGCTGCTGGGCGCCCGCCCGGCCACCCTGCGCACCGTCCAGTGCGTGCAGGTCCTGCTCCCCCTCGGCATCGGTCTCGCCGCCGCGCTCGTCGCCGGGCGGCTCGCCGAGTCCAGCTACCTCATCACCGGCGGCGGCGACGTCTTCTGGGACGCGGACGGACTTCCGCTCCTCCTCGCGAGCGCGCTGGGGATGCTGGTGGTCGCGGGGCTCGCGGCTCTCCCGCTCGTACGGCGCCACGTCGACCCGGAGCACATCGGGCGGGACTGACCGGGCTGACCAGGCTGACCGGGCTGACCGGGCTGACCGGGTGCAGGGTGCAGGGTGCCGGGTGCCGGGTGGCGGTCTCGTCCTTGTCCGTGCGGGCGAGGGCTTCCAGGACACGGCGCTCGGTGTCCGAGAGGAGGTGGGAGGCACTCACCGTCGGCAGGGGGGGGTAGCACCACCCCGGATCGGGCAGGCGGCCCCATGTCCTCCGGCCTGGGGATTCGGGATCGTGGTCCTTGTCAACGAACACGTTGCGAACCGTCCCCTCCGCGATGAATTTCGAGGCCCGGCATGACCGCGTACGCCACCGCCCCCGTCTCCTCCCGCACCACCTCCGGTGACGCTCACGAGCTCGAGTTCCTGCGGGCCCCGTTCGCCGGTTCCACCTTCCGCGAGATCGGGTACACGATCACCTCGCTGCCGGTGGCGGTCGTCGGGTTCGTGTTCAGCGTCGCGCTGTTCTCGGCGGGGGCCGGGCTCGCCGTCACCGTTCTCGGGCTGCCGCTGCTGGCCGTGCTGCTCACCGGGGCGCGCGGGCTCGGGGCCGCCGAGCGCGTGCGGGCGCGGCACGGACTGGGGATCGACGTGGCGGGCCCGGCTCCGGTCGTGGCGGAGCGGGACGGGCTCTGGGGCGCGACGCGGGCCCGGCTCACGGACGCCGCCGGGTGGAAGGCGCTGCTGTTCCAGGTGGTGATGTTCCCGTACCGCGTCGTCAGCTTCGTGGTGGCGACGACGTTCCTGGTGACCGGGTGGGTCGTGACGCTGCTGCCCGCGTACAACTGGGTCTTCGGGAAGTACATCGAGGGGTGGGAGGGGTACCGGGTGTACGACTACACCTCCGGCGGCATCCGGCACACGTACGACATCACCTCGCCGATCCAGCTCGCGGCGGCCTCCCTGGTCGGCTTCGCGATCGTGTTCCTGACGCCGAAGGTCGTGCGGGCGCTGACGAACGTCGACCGGGCGGCGGTGCGGGGCCTGCTCGGGAAGTGAGGGCGGAAGAGCCCCTGGCCGGGCGGGTGGACGAAGGGAGGGGCGGGGAGCCGCACGGCTCCCCGCCCCTCCGGTACCGCTCAGGCCCCCCGGGCCGTCACGCTCAGGCCTCCTGGCCCGCCTTCCTGCGTCGTACGACGAACATCGCGCCCGCGCCGAGCACGACCGCCGCGCCCGCCGCGAGGGCGACCTGCGGGGTGCCGGCGGAGCCGGTCGCGGCGAGGTTGCCCGCGTCCGTGGTGACCGGGGTGGCGCTCGCGCCGCCCTGCGGGACCGGGACGTTGGCGGGGTTCGCAACCTTGCCGGGCTTGGCGTCCGGGACCTTGCCGGGGTCGCTGCCCGCGGTGAGGATCGAGAACGTGTACTCCGTCAGGTCGTTGCCGCCGCAGGAGCCGTCCTCGTTGGCGTAGTCACCGGCGGCGAAGGCGATGCCGTCGGCGGCCGGGGCCTTCTTGTCGACCGTCAGGCGCAGCTTCAGGTCGGCGGACTTCCCGGCGTCCAGGTTGGTGACGGTCCCCGCGTACTCGGCCTCCTTGACGTCCTTCCAGTCGTCGGAGCCCGCGCCGGCGGCCTGGAGGCGCAGCAGCTTGCTGATGTCGTCGAAGTTCTTGTTGTCGTGGCCGTAGACCACGGCGAACGGCTTGATCTCGTCGACCTTCTTGCCGGTGCCGTTGGTGACGCGCAGCGTGAAGTTCACCGTCGTACCGGCGACGACCTTGCCGGGCAGCCCGACCAGCGTGGTGCGCAGCTCGGGGCCGACCTTGCACTCGTCGTCGACGGGCGGCTTGGTCGGGTCCACCGGCGGCTTCGTGGGGTCGACCGGCGGCTTGGTGGGGTCGACGGGGGGCTTGGTCGGGTCCACCGGGGGCTTGGTCGGGTCCGGCTTGCCCGCCGCGGCCTCGGCGTCCTTGTACGCCTTGGCCGCGTCGTCGTACACCTTCTTCGCGCTTTCCGCCGCGATGGCCGCCTCGGCGGCCTTCGTCTTGGCGTCCATGTAGCCCTTGAAGAGGTTGCCCTCGGTGAACGAGAGGGTCCTGTCGGCGTCCGACTTGGCCGTGACGGCGAGCTTGTGCTTGTCGTCCGCCGCCTTGACGGCTTCCTTCGCCTTGGTGACATCCGCCTCGGGGGCGTCCTTGGGCAGGTTGGCGAGGGCCTCCTCGGCCTTCGTCAGCTCCGCCTTGGCTGCGGTCAGCGCGGCGCCCGCCTCCTCGGCCGCCTTCTTGGCCTCGGCGATCGGCTTGCGGGCGGGGCTGTCGGGGTTCAGGTACTCGTCGGCGTACTTCTGCGCCGCCGCGGCCTTGGCGGCGGCGGTGTCGTACGCCGTCTTCGCCTCGTCCATGGCCTTCTTGAGCTTCTCCAGCTCGGCCGGGGTCGGCTTCGGCTTCGCGTCCTGCGCCTGGCCGGCCGCCGGCGGGGCGTCGGCGGCGAACGCGGGGGCGACGGACAGGAGCAGTGCGGGGGTGGTGACGGCGGCGACGACGGCCGTCGCGAGCATGCGGCGTATCTTCACGCGGGCCCTTTTCTGGGAAGGGGTCTCCGGTTCGGAGAGACCTCGGAACGAGGAAAGGCGAGGAAAGAGGTGGGGCGCCGCTGCGGAGTGCTGCCTCACGCGGGCGGCGGCCCCGTGATCGTACGACCGGAGAGCGGGTGGGAGAAGGAGAAATCCACACCCCGCCGGGCCGTCGGCCGACTGCCGCTCGCACGAACACGGGCATTCGCGACAGTTGCCCACGGGGCGTGTGTTTTCTCTGTGGGGTGTTTCACAGGGGCGCGTGCGCGGGCACGTCAGAGCGCGTGCGCGGCTGCTTCAGAGCGCGTGCGCGGGCGCTTCAGAGCGCGTGCGGCGGCCCCAACGACCGTACCCGAGGCCGCACATGAGTGCGTGCCCGTGCCCGTACGATCCTGAACGCGGCCGCCGCCAGCAGCGCTCCCAGCACCGGTGCCAGCACGTACGCGGCCAGGTGCGCGGTCTGCCCCGACCACAGTGCGGGGCCGAACTGCCGGGCCGGGTTGACCGAGCCCCCGGTGACCGGGCCGAGCCCGACGATCGCCGCCGCCACGGACCCGCCCATCAGCACTGGCAGCGCGCGGGCGAGGCGGGGAGCGATCAGCGCGTACGCCGCGAGCAGCGTCATCGCGGCCATCGCGGCCGCCTCCAGCGCCAGCACGGCCGTTCCGCTCCAGGTCTCCCCCGGCGCCACCGCCGCCGTGTCGGCCATCGGGCCCCACACCGCGCGGCCGAGCCCCGTGCCCAGCGCCGAGCCCGTCAGTTGCGCCGCGACGAAGGGCAGCACCGCCCGGCCGGGGAACTCCCGCAGCGCCCACAGGCCGACGGTGACCGCCGGGTTGAGGTGCCCGGCGGTGAAGCGCCGCGCGGGGGGCGACATCACGAGGGCGATGGCCGCGCCGACCGCGAGGGCCACCCCGGCGAGGCGGAGGGTGGGGTCCGGGACGGCGGCGACCGCCGGGGAGTCCGGGGCGAGGAGCCACCGTACGACGGTCGAGACGAGGAGGAGCAGAGCGGCCGTGAGAACCAACTCGGCGGCTGCTTCGCGGAGTTGGCGTCTCACTCCGCACTCTCCGCGGGCGCGGGCGCGGGAGCGGGAGCGGGCGCGGGAGCGGGCATGGGCGTAGGCGTGGGCATGGGCGCGGGGCCGGGGACGGTCATGGCGGGGCCTTTCCGGGGGTGTGCGTCAGGCGTGCGCTCCCGTGGCTCTCAACCGGACTGCCATCCGCTTGAGTTGACGCCGCTGACGTTAAGCGGATGGCTATCCGGTTGGCAAGAGGTGGCGGGGAAGAAGTGGATAGCTGTCCGTTTCGGGTACGCTCCCGGCCATGAGCGAGCCCGAGAGCGCCCCCGCCCAGCCGCCGCCCCCGCCCTCGTCCCCCGCCCCGGCCGGCCCCTCCGGCACCGGCGCTCCCGTCGTCCCGCCGCCGGTGGGCCGGGCCGCACTGCCGCTCGCGGAGGGGCCGCCGCCGGAACGCGCCGACGCAGCCCGCAACCGGCGCCGCATCCTGGACGCCGCCGCGCGGATCGTCGCCGACAAGGGCGCCGCCGCCCTCACCATGAACGCGGTCGCGCACGCCAGCGGCATCGGGGTCGGCACCGTCTACCGGCGGTTCGGCGACGTGCAGAACCTCCTGTACGCCCTCCTGGACGACCGGGAGCAGCGGTTCCAGGAGGCGTTCATCAGCGGGCCGCCCCCGCTGGGCCCGGACGCGCTGCCCGCCCCGCCGACGCCGCCCGCGGTACGGCTGCGGGCGTTCCTGCACGCGCTGGCGGACCGCACCGCCGAGCAGCAGGAGCTGCTGCTGGCCGCCGAGAGCGCGTCGCCGCAGGGCCGCTACCACGGTGCTCCGTACCTGACGCTGCACACCCACGTCGCGATGCTGATCGGCCAGATCCAGCCACACGCCAACGCCGCCCTGGTGGCCCATCTGCTGCTCGCCACGCTCTCGCCGAGCGCCGTCCAGCACCTGCGCACGACCCGCGGCGCGACGGCGGACCAGATCAAGGAGGGCCTCGACCAGCTCCTCTCGCTGCACCTGACGGACTGACGCCCCGGGCCGGTGCGCGGCCCAACTGGTGGCACACGCACCCGGGGTGACGCAAGAGCGCCATTCAGCCGTCGTCGCGCGCGTCCCGGCACCCCCGTCCGCACACTCGGGCACGTGAGTATTCGGAAAAGCATTCCCAGACGCCCCCGGAATCGCTAACTTCCCCTCACATTTGTTCGCACCGAGAGGACTTCTGTGAACGCTTCATCCCGCAGTCGCAGATCCATGGCCGCGCTGGCGTCCCTGGCGATCGCCACCCCGCTCCTGCTCGCCGCCGCCACCCCGGCGACCGCGCAGCGCGCCGCCGCCGACCCGGCGAAGGAGGCCGCCAAGCTGGCCAAGAAGCTGGTGGCGGACTCGTCCGGGCCGGGCGCGTTCCAGCACCTCAAGCAGTTCCAGGCGATAGCGGACTCCGCGGGCGGCAACCGCGCCGCAGGTTCGCTGGGCCACGACGCCTCCGGCGCGTACGTGTACAGCCTGCTGAAGAACGCCGGGTACGACGTCCACTACGAGAAGTTCGACTTCGTCTCGATCACCACGCAGGCCGAGACCCTCAAGGTCACCTCGCCGACGCAGCGCGACGTGAAGATCATCGCGATGTCGTACACGAAGTCGACTCCGGTCGGTGGCTTGAACGCGACCCTCGCGGCCGTGCCGGTCGACGACACCACGGGCTGCGAGATCGGCGACTACGCGGCCGGATTCACCGGCAAGATCGCCCTGATCAAGCGCGGCGGCTGCCCCTTCGCGCAGAAGCAGGCGATCGCCGCCGAGGCGGGCGCGGCCGCCGCGATCATCTACAACAACGTTCCGGGCGACCTCAACGGCACCCTGAACAGCGCCGCCGAGGGCAAGCTCCCCACCGGCGGCATCACCCAGGCCGAGGGCGAGGCGCTGGCCGCCGAGATCGCCAAGGGCCCGGTCAAGGTCAACCTGGAGATCCGCCAGCTCCAGCAGAACAAGACCACGCGCAACGTCATCGCGGAGACCAAGGGCGGCAACGCCGACAAGACCGTGATGCTCGGCGCCCACCTGGACTCGGTCGCCGAGGGCCCCGGCATCAACGACAACGCCTCGGGCTCGGCCGGCCTCATCGAGGTCGCCCTGAAGCTCGCCAAGGCCACCAAGAACGGCAAGCAGCCCGCCAACAAGGTGCGCTTCGCCTGGTGGTCCGCGGAGGAGCTGGGTCTGCTCGGCGCCGAGGACTACGTCGCCAAGCTGACCCCGGAGCAGAAGGCGAAGATCAAGCTCTACCTCAACTTCGACATGATCGCCTCGCCGAACTTCGGCCAGTTCGTCTACGACGGCGACAACTCGGACGGCGTCGGCGAGGGTCCGGGCCCGGAGGGCTCCGCCCAGCTCGAGAAGGGCATCAACGACTTCCTCGACAGCAAGAACTTCCCGCACGAGGGCACCGACTTCAGCGGTCGCTCGGACTACGGCCCCTTCATCGAGGTCGGCATCCCGTCGGGCGGCACCTTCACGGGCGCCGAGGGCATCAAGACCCCGGCGCAGGCAGCCAAGTTCGGCGGTACGGCGGGCGTCGCGTACGACAAGTGCTACCACGCGAAGTGCGACGACATCACCAACATCAACGACAAGGCGCTCGACATCAACGTCGACGTGATCGCGAACGCGGTCGGCACGTACGCCCATGACCTGAGCTCGCTCAGCAAGCCGGTCGTCTCGAAGCCGACCACGGGCGGCGACAGCGGCAGCGGTGGGCACAGCGGCCACGACCACGACGGTGTGAGCAGCTAGCACGCCGGCGGTGCGCGGTGGGGCACGGGCGGGCAACCGCCGGTGCCCCACCGTTGTTTCACGTGAAACATGCGTTGCCGAACACGGCGACGGGGCGGGTCAGAGGGCCAATGGGCCGCCGTGCGCCGCGACCGCGTCCCGGACCGCCCCGATGTACGCCTCGGAGCGCGCGTTCGTTCCGCCCGTACGCCACACCAGGGCCACCTCGCTGTCCGGTACGTCGGTGAGCGGGACGTACGCCAGGTCCGGGCGGGCGTAGTACGTCGCCATGGACGCGTCGACCGGCGAGACCCCCTGGCAGGCGGCGATCATCGACAGCATCTCCTGGAACGTGGACACGTCCTGCCCGCGCTCCAGGACCGCCCCACCGGCAGTACGACGCGGCACCTGCGCGTCCCACCAGTAGGCCGGAGCTCCTCCCGTCACACCGAAGAAGCGCTCCCCGGCGGCGTCCTCCAGGGAGACCGAGTCCCGGTGGGCCAGCGGGTGGTGGCAGGGGACGGCCAGCACCCGGGGCTCGGACACGACCGTCGGGCCGACGGTGAGGTCCGGCTCCTCCACCGGGAGCCGCGTGAACAGCACGTCGACCTCGCCCGCACGCAAGGGACCGAGCGGGTCGGCGAACTGCACCTCGCGCAGACGCACCTCGCAGCCGGGCGCCCGCTCGCGGAAGGTGCGCTGGATGTCCCGGGTGAGCTGCCCCGCACCGGAGCCGAGGAAGCCGACGGCGAGGACTCCGTCGACACCGCGCGCGGCGGCCTTCGCACGGTGCAGCACCGCTGCCAACTCGGCGTGCAGCGGCGCCAGTTCGGTGTGCAGTTGACGGCCGAGCGGGGTCAGGGCGACCCTGCGGCTGGTGCGGTCGAAGAGCGGGGCGCCGATGGTGCGCTCCAGGCGCTTGAGGACCTGGCTGACGCGGGCCTGGGAGACGCGCAGCTTCTCGGCGGTGCGGCCGAAGTGGAGTTCGTCGGCGAGGGCCAGGAAGATCTCGGCCTCGTGCCGTTCCATCACCGGTGATCGCCTCCAGGCAGGGTCGTCGCTCTTCCCCGTCGAGCTGGATCGATTGTGCTGGGTTATCGATCGTTGCACGGATCGGCGTTGTTCGGGGCGGGACTGCGGAGGATCTTTGAGGAGTCCGGTCCGGACATCACCCATCGACCCGACTCCCCTGGAGCCAGCCATGCCTTCACGTGCCCGCAGGACCGCGCTCGCCGCCGCCGTCACCCTCGCGCTGAGCGCCGGAACGACGGCTGTCGCGCTGGACCGTACGCACTCCGCTCCCGCGACCGCGCCCTCGCCCGCGGCGACCGGGAAGTGGTCCGCCGCGTGGGCCGCCTCTCCGCAACGGCCTTCCGTCAGCTTCAAGCCCAACTGGTCGGAGGCCGGTTTCGACGACCACACCGTCCGCCAGGTCGTCCGCGTCACCGCGGGCGGCACACAGGCCCGCATCCGCCTGTCCAACGCGTACGGAACCTCCCCGCTGCGGGTGGAGCGCGCCACGGTCGCCCGTACGGACAAGGGCGCGGCGGTCAGAGCGGGCACGGTCCGGGACCTCACCTTCGCCGGCGGGAGGTCGGTGTCCGTCCCGGCGGGCGGGCAGCTCTCCAGCGACCCCGCCGGGCTGCGGCTCACGGCGGGCGACCAGGTGACCGTCACCCTCCACCTCAAGCGGACGACCGGCCCCGCGACCTTCCACGCCCAGTCCTTCACGGACTCCTACCGGGCGGAGGGGGACCACGCGTCCGACGCCTCGGCCGCCGCGTTCACGGAGTCCACCGAGTCCTGGTACTACCTGTCGGGAGTCGACGCGGGGGTCCCGGACACGGGCAAGGACGCGGGTACGGGCACGCCCGCCGGCCCGGGCTCCGACTCCCGCACCCGGCAGCGGGACGGCATCGTCCTCTTCGGCGACTCCATCACCGACGGCTTCGCCTCCACCCCGAACGCCGACCGCCGCTATTCCGACGCCCTCGCCGCCCGTCTGAAGTCCCTGGGCAAGCCCCGCCCGGTCCTCAACGCCGGCATCGGCGGCAACCTCGTCCTCAACGACTCCGCCTGGTTCGGCGAGCGGGCGACGAACCGCTTCTCGCGCGACGCCCTCGACCTGCCGGGCGTCGGTACGGTCGTCGTCCTCCAAGGCGTCAACGACATCGGCTTCCAGGAGACGGACCACCCGCTCTACAAGCCCGCACCGGACATCACCGGCCGCGACCTCATCAACGGGCACAAGGAGCTGATCCGTCAGGCCCGCGCGAAGGGCGTCCGCGTCGTCGGGGCGACGCTGCTCCCGCTCGGCGGCTCCGACCACTACGGCAAGCGGGCGGCAGCGGCGAGCGACGAATTCAACGCGTGGGTCCGCACCTCGGGCGCGTACGACGCGTACGTCGACTTCGACAGGGCGCTCGCCGACCCGGCCGACCCGGAGCGCCTGCGTCCCGCCTTCGACAGCGGCGACCACCTGCACCCCAACGACGCCGGCTACCGCGCGATGGCCGAGGCCCTCGCCCCCGCCGTGCTGTGAGCCCCCCGGCCGGCGGTCACGCCACCGCCGCCGCCGATCTCGCGGGGCACAGGTCGAAGTGGCTGATCCGGCAGGTGTCCGTCGGTATCGAGGAGCCCAGGTTGACGGCCGTCCCGTCGCCCGCGATCCGCCACCGCTTCCCGGCGGGCACGGACCCCACGACCCGCTCGCCCGGCTCGATGAGGATCCACTTCCCACGCACCGTCCGGTGCCACTCGGCCGCCGCCCCGCACCGCTTGCAGAACGTCCCGCCGGACGTACGCGGATCGGGCACGGCCCGCAACTGGCGGGCGGCCGAACCCAGTTCGATCGCCGCGTTCGCCAGCACCTCCGCGAGGACCACGGGCTCCCGCCCGCCGCTCCCCTTCTCGCAGGCCGCGCACACCGCGCGTCCCAGCACCGGGCGCCACCTGCCCTGCGGCCCGCCGCACGCCTCACAACCGTACGAACTGATCATGACCCCCACCCGCAAACCACGTCGATTGCAGCTGACGTGAAGAATGCTTCCACAGGGGTCTGACAATCAGTCCTGGCAATGGCATCGCCGCAGTTCAGCCCCCTCTGGAGAGGGCCAGGACCAGGCCCGGCCGCGGGATCAGCCCCGTTCGACCTCCGTCCACCACTCCCGGCCCAGCAGGGCCGCGAACAGTGGTGTGCGCATGTTCACCAGGGCCCGGAAGGCTCCCGCGCTGCGGCCCGGGCCCCGGACCTGGGACGCGTGGGCGGCCAGGGCGGCCTGCTTGTGCGAGGCGTACCGGCGGGCGTCGACGGCGTGGGTGATCCGTGCGCGGGGCATGTGCTCGACGCGCAGCAGCGCCGTACGGAAGGTCCGTGGGCCGCGCAGGAGGGCCAGAGGGGACATCAGGAGGGAGGTGAGGCGGAGGAGACGGATGGGGGCGGTGAGGGGAATGGCGGCGGTCAAGGTGCGGACGCCACCCGCCCGCCGGGCCGCGCGCAGGGCGACCTCGTGGGCGTGGACGTGGTCGCGATGGCCGTAGCCGCCGCCCGCGTCGTGGGTGAGGAGCAGGTCCGCCCGCTCCTCCCGGAGGATCGCGGCCAGCTTCTCCGCCGCCTCCTCGTGCGGAGCCCGTACGAAGCGCCGCCGGTCCGGCGGGTCCGGGTACAGGTCCTTGCCGTGGCCGCTGTCGGCGTAGCCCAGGGTGGTCACCCGGGCCGCTCCCAACGCCGCTCCGGAGGACGCGAGTTCCCGCAGGCGCACCTGGTCCTCCCGTACCGGGCCCATCTCGCCGTCCGTCGCGGACACCAGCACCACCCGGTGCCCCTCCGCCGCCGCGCGGGCCAGGGTGCCGCCCGCGTGCAGGACCTCGTCGTCGGGGTGGGCGAAGAACGCGATGAGTGTGGGCACGCCACCCATCCTCGCAAAGCCCGTCTAGGGTCGGTGGCACCTGCCCTCGCACCTCACCCCCGGAGCGGAAACCATGGCGGACCAGGCCGAGTTCGAACAGCATCGTGCGCATCTGCACGCCGTCGCCTACCGCATCACCGGGTCCGTCGCCGACGCCGACGACGCGGTGCAGGAGGCCTGGCTGCGGTGGAACGCGGTCGAGGACGGCACGGCCGGCAATCCGCGTGCGTACCTGACGACGACGGTCAGCCGTCTCTGTTACGACCAACTGACCTCCGCCCGGGCCCGCCGGGAGCGGTACGTGGGCCCGTGGCTCCCGGAGCCGCTGGTCACCGCGCCGGCGGAGGAGGGCCCTGCGGAGCGGGTCGCGCTGGACGAGTCGGTGAGCACGGCCATGCTGACCGTGCTGGAGAGCCTGACGCCGGCGGAACGGGTGGCGTTCGTGCTGCACGACGTGTTCGGGGTGCCGTTCCCGGAGATCGCCCAGGCGCTGGACAAGTCGCCCGCCGCCGTACGGCAGTCCGCGTCGACGGCGCGCAAGCACGTACGGGAGGCCAGACCGCGGCAGCGGGTCGGGCGGGACGAGCACCGACGGGCGGTGGAGACCTTCCTCGCCGCGATCACCGGCAGCGGCGACCTCGACGCGCTCCTGCGCGTCCTCGCCCCGCAGGTGGTCTGGCGTTCCGACGGCGGCGGCGTCGTCAGCGCGGCACGGCGGCCGGTCAGGGGCGCGGCGAAGGTGGCGGCGCTCGCGCAGGGGATCTACCGGTTCTTCGACCCGGCGAGCATGCGGATTCTGCGGTACGACGTGAACGGCGCGCCGGGACTGGTGCTGGACGCGCGGGCGGTCGGGTACCACGGCACGCTGTCGTTCACGATCGGGGAGGACGGGCTGATCAGCGGGATCGACGTGGTCCTGAACCCCGAGAAGCTGGGGCATCTGGACTTCGACGCGCTGTAGGGGCGTTCCGGGGGCCGGGTCCGGGGAGCCGTGGGCCGAGGCCGAGGCCGGGGTCGGAGCTGGAGCCGGGGTCAGGGTTGGGGCCGGGCCCCGGGCGGAGGTCCGGCCTTCTCGTTCCGGCCCCCGCCCCCGGCGCCCGGCCCCCGCCCCCGGCCCCCGGCCCCCGGTCCTTGGCCCTTGGTCGGACCCGGGTCGGTACGAGCGTCCTCCCCCGGCAGAAGCCGGCCGCGCCCCACCCGGCCCAGCCCCCCCGCCGGCAAGCGGCCGGGAGCCCGTGTGGCCCACACGACCTCACACTTTCCGCCTCCGCGTCGTCCCCCGGGCATGAACACTCACCGCACCCCCCGCACCCTCGTCATCGGAGCCGGCTACTCCGGGCTCATGGCCGCCCTGCGGCTGGCCCCGCACGTCCCCGTCACCCTCGTCGACCCCGTCGGCCACCTCACCGAGCGCATCCGGCTGCACGAGGTCGCCGCCGGGCGGCCCGAGGCCGAGGTCGTGCACCCGCTCCGGCGCTTCCTGCGGCACACCCGCATCACCCATCACACCGCCCGCGCGACCGACCTCGACCCGGCCGCCCGCACCGTCACCCTCGACACCGGGCTGGTCCTGCCGTACGACCGTCTCGTGTACGCCCTCGGCAGCACCACCCGCCTCCCCGCCGCCCACACCGAGCGCCTCTTCACCGCCGAGTCCGCCCCCGCCCTGCACAAACGCCTCCTCGACGGGCCCGGCCGCCTCGCCGTCGTCGGCGGCGGCCTCACCGGCATCGAGACGGCCGCCGAGATCGCCGAACGGTGCGGCCGCGACTGGCAGGTGCGGCTCCTCACCTCCGGCGGCCTCGCCCCCGGCGTCAGCGCCAAGGGCCGCGCCCATCTGCACGCGACGCTCGCCGCCCTCGGCGTACGGGTGACGGAGGGCGCCCGCGTCGACGACCCGGACGCCGTGGACGCCGACGTCGTCGTCTGGTCGGCGTCGATGGTCCCCGGCACCGCGCTCGCCGCCCGCGCCGGCCTCGCCCTCAACTCCCTCGGCCGCATCGACGTCGACGCCTCCCGGCGCAGCGTCTCGCACCCGGAGATCTACGTGCCGGGCGACGCGGGCGGCACTCAGCGGATGTCCTGCCAGGCCGCCCTGCCCACCGGCTCACGGGTCGCGTCCTCGATCCTCGCGGAGGCGCGCGGCAAGGCCCCGGACGCCCGCCCGGTCGCGTTCGTCCTCCAGTGCGTCAGCCTCGGCCGCGCCGACGGCCTCGTCCAGTCCGTACGCTCCGACGACTCGCCCCGCGAACTCACCCTCACCGGCAAGCCCGCCGCCTTCGTCAAGGAGCAGATCTGCCGCAGCACCGTCCGCGCCCTGGCCCTGGCCTCCCGCAGGCCCGGCGCACTCCCGGCGGTCCCCGGGCTGGGCTGAGGCGCGGCGCGGAAGGAGCGCCGGGCCCCGGGAACGCAGGGCACGTACGCACAAAGGAGGACGCCCCTCCCACCTGCGTCGGAGACCGAAGTCGCCGCGTTCCCACCCATCGGGTGATGCCCGGCGCTTCCCCGGTTCACTAGGCTCGAAACATGAACCGGGCACGACCGGCCCGCCGACGGGGGAGCCACGCATGAGCCACAACGAACCAGCCGCAGCAACCGTGTTGGGATACTCCCGCACCCGCCTCCTGCGCATCCTCGTCGGCTTTCCGGCCGTCGGCCTCGGCATCGGCTTCCTGCTGCCGCCGGTGGCCCGCTGGGTCGACGGCTCGGCGACGGGTCCGCTGCGCCGCGTCGCCGCCGCGCTCGGCGGCCTGGATCAGCCCTGGCAGATCGCGCTGTGCGCACTGGCCGCCACCGCGTTCGGGCTGCTCGCGGCGTACGTCGCCGTCGCCGACGCGACCCGGCTGACCGTGACCGAGGACGCGCTGGTCCTCGCGCCGCGCGACGGCAGGAAGGCCACGACGCTGGCCCGCGCCGACGTGGCGGCCGTCTACCTGGACCGCCGGGACCTCGTGGTGCTCGACGCCGCCGGGCGGGAACTGGCGCGCGGCCCGCGTCAGGCCTCACGGCACGCGCTGAGCACGGCGCTCCTCGCGCACGGCCACCCCTGGCGGGACGAGGCCCCGGCCACGCCGCAGCCGGCCGCAGCCGCCGCCCTCACCGCCCCGCTGGCCGCCCCCTCACTCACGTCGCGATAGGCGCCGACGCAGCCGACACCGGACGGCCCTCCTCCGCTCCCCTCGTCACACCCCCCGCAGCCCCTCCTCCCGGACCCACCCCGCCACCCGCTCCTCGAACGCCCGCGCCGCCGCGCTCCGGTACGCCGAGTCCCGGCGCAGCAGCGCCGCCGTCCGCGCGGGCAGCGCGGGTTCGACCGGCACCCGCCGCAGCCGGCCGTCGCCCGCCGCGATGGGGTCCGGCAGCACGGTCGCCAGGCCGCCCCGCCCGACGACCTCCACCAGCACGCCGAGCGAGTTCGCCTCGACCGCGATGCCGGGCCGCACGCCCTCCCGCTCGAAGTAGGCATCGATGTGGCGCCGGGTCGCGAAGTCACCGCTGAGCAGCGCGAGCTGCTGCCCCGACAGCGACGTCAGCGGCACGGGACCACTCCCCGCGTCCCGCTCCGCGTACGGATGCCCCGGCCCGACCACGAGCCCCAGCGTCTCCTCGAACAACGGCGTCACCACGATCCCCGGCGCGTGCCCGCCGGCAGCCCCCTCCCCCGCCACGCGCTCGCCCGTGAAGGCGATGCCCACGTCGACCCGGTCGTCGAGGAGTTCGGCCTCGATGCGCGCCTGCGTCATCTCCCGCACGTCGAGCGTGATCCCCGGGTGACGGGCGTGGAAGTCCGCGACCAGCCGCCCCACCAGGTACGTCGCGAACGTCGGCGTCATCGCGACCCGCAGCGTCCCCCGCGAGAGGTCCCCCACGTCCAGCACCGCCCGCTCGCCGGCCGCCAGGTCCCGCAGTGCCCGGCGCGCGTACGCCGCGTACGCCTCACCCGCGTCGGTGAGCCGCACCGACCGCCCGGAACGGTCGAGCAACTGCACCTTCAACGCCCGTTCCAACTGCTTGACCTGCTGCGAGAGCGTCGGCTGCGAGATGTGCAGGGCCTCGGCGGCGCGCGTGAAGTTCGCGTGCTCGGCGACGGCGAGGAGATAGCGGAGGTGACGGAGTTCCAGAGCCATGACCTCGACTATAGATGCGACCTATCACTGACAGCGGCAACAGCTCTTGGACTCTATAGAGCCAGCTCATGCATGGTGGAGCACGTCGGACGAACAGCCCGGCGAACCGGGCGAGAGCCCCCGTCAGCCGCAAGGCCGCAAGGAGTGGTCCCATGCCGGAGATCGCAGCAGGATTCGAGGCCGGAGTCGAGCGCTTCCGGCGCGAGGCCTTCCCGCCCAGAGCCGAGCTCTTCCGGCGGCTGGCCACCACCCACACGCCGAACGCCCTGTTCATCGGCTGCTCGGACGCCCGGGTCGTCCCCGAACTGATCACCCAGCGCGAACCGGGCGAGCTGTTCGTCATCCGTACGGCGGGAAACCTCGTCCCGGCGTACGGGCAGGGCGCGGACGGCATCGCCGCCAGCATCGAGTACGCGGTGAACGCCCTCGGGGTCGCCGACATCGTCGTCTGCGGCCACTCCGCCTGCGGCGCGATGACCGCGCTGGCCTCCGGCACGGACATGTCGTCCCTGCCCGCCACGGCCGGCTGGCTGCGGCACGCGGACTCCTCGCAGGCGCTGCTGGACGCCTCCCAGCAGGGCGAGGAGCGGATCGCCGCCCTCATCCGGTTCAACGTGGCCACGCAGCTCACCCACCTGCGCACCCACCCCTCGGTGGCGCGCGCCCTGGCCCGCGACGCACTCACCCTGCACGGCTGGGTCTACGACATCGGCTCCGGCCGCGTCGAAGCCCTCGACACGGCTGCGGGAGCACCGGCCCGACAGGCCGCCTGACCCCACGACCCCCTCCCCCCACGAGACCCGACTCCCCACGCACGAAACCCAATTCCTCCCACGCACGAAAGCAGGACCTCCTCCATGACCACCCTCCACGCCCAGGCCGACCAGAACTCCCGTCAGCAGCTCACCGTCGCGGCCATCGAGGCCAAGACCCGCCGTGACCTGTCCTGGAAGGAGATCGCCGAGCCGACCGGCCTGTCCGTCGCCTTCGTGACGGCCGCCCTCCTCGGCCAGCACCCGCTGCCCGCCGACGCCGCCCGCACGGTCGCCGACCTGCTCGGCCTGGACGACGCGGCCGTACGCCTCCTCCAGACCGTCCCGATGCGCGGCAGCATCGTCGGCAACGGCGGCATCCCCACGGACCCGACCATCTACCGCTTCTACGAAATGCTCCAGGTGTACGGGACCACGCTGAAGGCCCTGGTGCACGAGGAGTTCGGGGACGGCATCATCTCGGCGATCAACTTCAGGCTGGACGTGCAGAAGGTCGCGGACCCCGAGGGCGGCGAGCGGGCCGTCATCACGCTGGACGGCAAGTACCTCCCCACCAAGCCCTTCTAATCCTCCACCGGGGCGGGGACGTTTCACGTGAAACGTCCCCGCCCCGGAACCGCCTCCGCAGCAACGCCCCGGAAAGGAAGCCCCATGGACTTCGCCCAGCGCACCATCGACCTCGCCCGCGCCAACGTGGCGGAGGGCGGTCGCCCCTTCGCCACCGTCATCGTCCGCAACGGCGAGATCGTCGCCGAGAGCGGCAACCAGGTCGCCCAGAGCGGGGACCCGACGGCCCACGCCGAGATCCTCGCGATCCGTGACGCGTGCACCAAGCTCGGCACGGAGCACCTGACGGACTGCACGATCTACGTTCTGGCACACCCGTGCCCGATGTGCCTCGGCTCGCTCTACTACTGCTCACCGGCCGAGGTCGTCTTCCTCACCACGCGCGAGGAGTACGAGCCGCACTACGTCGACGACCGCAAGTACTTCGAGCTCGGCACCTTCTACGAGGAGTTCGCGAAGCCGTGGCAGGACCGGCGGCTGCCGATGCGGCACGACGCGCGCGAGGCGGCGGTGGACGTCTACCGCGACTGGCAGTCCCGCAACGGCGGCCGACGCCGGGTCCCGGGCACCCCTCGCGCCTGACCCACCGCCCCCGGGCCGCCGAGCAGGCGACGGGTGACGGGCAGCACAGGCGGCAGGCGGTGGGCGGCAGGCGACGGGCGATGTGACGAAGCCTCCCCCTCACCGCCGCCGGCGCGACGTCCCGAAGACCGACCTGCTGATCTCCCTCCCCAACTGCGTCCCGATCGACCGGGCCAGCGACTTGAACATCCCGCTCCCCATCACCTGCTCGATCAGCGAAGGGTCGTCCCGCTCCCCGGCCGGAGCGGGCGCCGGGGCCTGCGCGGACGGGACCTGCGCGGCCGGGACCTGCGAAGCCTGGAGCTTCTCGTACGCCGACTCCCGGTCGACCGCCTCCGCGTACCGCCCGTACAGCGGCGACGCCCGCACCGCCCGGTCCAGCGCCTCGTCCCCCACCGGGCCCATCAGCGACTCCGGCGCCCTCAGCCGCGTCGCCGCCACCGGAGTCGGCGCGCCCTTCTCGCTCAGCACGGTGATCACCGCCTCGCCCGTACCGAGGCCGGTCAGGACCTCCTCCAGGTCGTAGGGGGAGGTCGGGAAGGTCCGCACCGCGGCCCGCAGGGCCTTCGCGTCGTCCGGCGTGAAGGCCCGCAGCGCGTGCTGGACCCGGTTGCCGAGCTGGGCCAGGACGTCTGCCGGGACGTCCTTCGGGGTCTGCGTCACGAAGAAGACGCCGACCCCCTTGGAGCGGATCAGCCGCACGGTCTGGGTGACGGCTTCCAGGAAGGCCTTCGAGGCCCCGCTGAACAGCAGGTGCGCCTCGTCGAAGAAGAAGACCAGCTTCGGCCGGTCCAGGTCCCCGACCTCCGGCAGGTCGTGGAAGAGGTCCGCCAGCAGCCACATCAGGAACGTCGAGAAGAGCTGCGGACTGCGCTGCACCGCCGCCAGCTCCAGCACCGAGACCAGCCCCCGCCCGTCCGCCGCCCGGCGGAGCAGCTCGACGGTGTCGAACTCCGGCTCCCCGAAGAACGCGCCCGCCCCCTCCTGCTCGAAGACGGTGAGGGCGCGCAGGATGACACCGGCCGTCACCGTCGACAGGCCCCCGATGCCCTTCAGCTCCGGCTTGCCCACGTCCGAGGTCAGGAACGCGACGACCGCCCGCAGGTCCTTCAGGTCGACGAGTTCGAGCCCCTTCGCGTCCGCGTAGTGGAAGATCAGGCCGAGCGACTGCTCCTGGGTCCGGTTGAGCCCCAGCACCTTGGCGAGCAGCACCGGGCCGAAACTCGTCACCGTCGCCCGCAGCGGGATGCCCGGGCCGATGCCGCCCAGCGCGTAGTACTCGCACGGGTACCCGGTGGCGGACCACTCCTGGCCGACCGCCGCCGCCCGCTCCCGCACCTTCTCGCTCTCCTCGCCCGGCGCGCCGATGCCCGACACGTCGCCCTTGACGTCGGCCAGGAACACCGGGACGCCCTGCGCGGAGAGCTGTTCGGCGACGAGCTGGAGGGTCTTGGTCTTCCCGGTGCCGGTCGCGCCCGCCACCAGACCGTGCCGGTTGAGCACGGCGAGGGGGACGCGGATCTGCGCCCCGGGGAGGCAGGTCCCGTTCCAGAGCAGCGCGCCGAGGTCCAGCGCGGGGCCCGTGAAGGCGTACCCGGCCACGATCGACGCGGCCTCGGCGTCCAGGGAGGGAGCCGGGGACGCGGCCGGGGAAGCAGGGGAAGCGACCGGAGAAGGGGCCGGTGAGGGGCCCGGAGCATCGCTCATGTCACCGGAGGGGGTACTTCCGCTCATCGTTTGCTCCCGTTCTGGCGCTGAATACGACCTTTGCACCCCTCCCTCATGGCTGCGCCCGGAGCACCTTCCCCGGTAGGCTTTCCGTGTGATCTTCAAGCGCATCGGAAACGGCCGGCCGTACCCCGACCACGGCCGGGAAAGCACCCGGCAGTGGGCGGACGTCGCGCCGCGCCCGGTCCGCCTCGATCAGCTCGTCACCACCAAGGGCCAGCTGGACCTGGAGACCCTCCTCGCCGAGGACTCCACCTTCTACGGCGACCTCTTCGCGCACGTCGTGAAGTGGCAGGGCGACCTGTACCTGGAGGACGGACTGCACCGCGCGGTCCGCGCCGCGCTCCAGCAGCGCCAGGTGCTGCACGCCCGCGTCCTCGAACTGGGCTGACCCACAAGGGACTTCCCGGGCGGCCCCCCGGGCCCTTCCGGCACCCGTCACGGCACTCGGGTGTCCCATTGGCCCTTTTGGGTCGGTCATTGACCCATTCGTTGATCATTTAGTACGCATTCACTCCGGACGGCACTACGCTGCGCCCATGAGCATGCTGACTCCCCCCGGCATGGGCGGAAAGTACCGCATCACGGGTAACGCCTATCCCCGGATGCGCCGTCCCCACCGCCGCCGCCGGATCATCGCCCTGGCCGTCGCGGCCGTCGTCGCGCTCGGCCTGGCCGGATGGGGAACGATGCAGCTCGTCGACGTCTTCACCGGTGGTGAGAAGAAGGCCGTGGCGGGCGGCAAGAAGCCCGGCTGCACACCGGCGACGACCGGCGCGGCCGTTCCCGCCAAGGACGCGGTGAAGCTGCCGAAGCCCGCCGCGGTCAAGGTCAACGTCTACAACGCGACCGTGCGCCCCGGCCTCGCCAAGCAGGTCGGCGAGGAGCTGAAGAAGCGCGGCTTCACCGTGGTGAAGACGGAGAACGCGCCCAAGGAGTACGACAAGAAGGTGCCGGCCGCCGCCCTGCTCGTCGGCGCGCCCAAGTCCCTCCAGGCACAGCTCCCGGTTCTCGGCACCCAGCTCAGGGGCGCCGAGAAGAAGGCCGACGCCCGGGGTGCCCAGGAGGTCGACTTCATCATCGGCAACGCCTTCAAGGCCCTGGACGCCCAGAAGGACGCGGACGCGGCCCTGGCCGCCCTGGCCAAGCCCGCCCCCGCGCCCTCCGGCGAGAAGTGCTGAACGTTCCTGTCGTGGCGGAGGACTACTCCGCGGTGCCGTACATGCGGTCGCCCGCGTCGCCCAGGCCCGGCACGATGTAGCCGTTCTCGTTGAGCCGCTCGTCCACCGAGGCCGTCACCACCGTGACCGGCGTGCCCGCCAGCTCGCGCTCCATGACCTCCACGCCCTCCGGCGCGGCCAGCAGCACGACCGCGGTGACGTCGTCGGCGCCGCGCTTGATGAGCTCCTGAATGGCCGCCACCAGCGTGCCGCCGGTCGCCAGCATCGGGTCCAGGACGTAGACCTGCCGGCCGGAGAGGTCCTCGGGCATCCGGGTGGCGTACGTCTCCGCCTGGAGGGTCTCCTCGTTGCGGATCATGCCGAGGAAGCCCACTTCGGCGGTCGGCAGCAGCCGGACCATGCCGTCGAGCATGCCCAGACCGGCCCGCAGGATCGGGACGACCAGGGGGCGCGGGTGCGAGAGCTTGACGCCCGTGGTCGTGGTGACCGGGGTCTCGATGTCGACCTGTTCGGTGCGCACGTCCCGGGTGGCCTCGTACGCGAGCAGGGTGACCAGCTCGTCGGCGAGGCGCCGGAAGGTGGGGGAATCGGTGCGCTTGTCGCGCAGCGTGGTGAGTTTGTGCGCCACCAGCGGGTGGTCGACGACGTGTATCCGCATGTTTCCACAGTAACCGGGCGTGCCGGGCCCCTGCTCCCCGCGCACGCCCGGACAGACGTCCCGTCGCGTTCCGGCTCGCATCATCCCCGGAACCCGAGGGAAGGTGAAGACGTACCGAAAGACGCCTCATCAGGACGGTGCGGGCCCATGACGCAGCAGCCAGAACAGGACACTCTCCACGCCGAGCAGCTCACCGAGGAGCAGCGGGCGCAGGAGTCCGACGCGGCCAGGAGGCGGCGACGCGCCCAGTTCCTCCGCGAACTCAACGAGGCCAAGGAGCTGCGCGACCGGGTCCAGCCGCGACGGGCGCGGGCGGCGAGAATGCGCCAGCAGATGCGGATGCGGACCTTCCGCTGGTAGTCGTACGACCGGTCCGGAGCGCCCCGCGGACAGGCCGCCCACCGGACTGATGCACGACGCAAGAGCGGAAGACATCCCGCTCGCGACTGGTTTCTGTCACGATTCCGATTGGGCGGGGCCTTCTGAGCACCGCTGAATCGTCACCTCTGACCAGTGGGAGAGTCACGGTGTACTTCGCCGCACTGCTCGCGCGCACCGAAGACGGATGGGAAGCGAGCGACACGGAGCTCGACGACGTGGAGTCCCTCACGGACCTCGTCGAACTTGCCCGCGAGGGCTCGGTGGACGACGACATGGTGCTCGTCTTCATCGAGCAGGAGGACGCCTGGTTCGGCGTCGTCCGCGTGGAGGAACTGGAGGACCCGCGGATCTACGTCTCCGACGCAGCCGCGGCCGCCCGTTCCTCGTACGGAGAGATCCTCACCGACGAACTGCTCGGCTCCGACGACGACGTCGTCGTCGACCTGGAAGCACTGGACCTCGACGGCACCGAGGACGGGGAGAGCGAGACGGAGACCGTGGACGAGGCAGAGTCCACCGACGCCGTCGCGCTCGTGCCCGCCCAGAGCGGGCCCGCCGTCGCGGGCCCGGCCGGGGACCGGCTGATCCTGGCCGACCTGGGCCTGTCGGAGAAGGAGCTGCTCGCCCTCGACAGCGACGCGCTGTCCACGATCGCCGAGGCGCTGGGCGCCGCGGAGATCCTGGAGGCCGTGCGCTAGTGCCCGAGGAGTCCCCCCTGTCCGATCCCGTACGAGATCCCTGGCGTACGGCCATGACGCTCGCCCTGTCCGAGGCGGCAGCGGCGGCGCGGTCCGGCGACGTGCCGGTCGGCGCCGTCCTGCTGTCCCCGGCCGGGGAGGTGCTCGCCACCGGGCACAACGAGCGCGAACTGCACGGCGACCCGACCGCGCACGCCGAGGTGCTGGCGGTCCGGCGGGGCGCGGAGAAGCTCGGGGAGTGGCGGCTGACCGGGTGCACGCTGGTGGTCACCCTGGAGCCGTGCACGATGTGCGCGGGCGCGATCCAGCAGTCCCGCCTGGAGCGGGTCGTCTACGGCGCGCGCGACGAGAAGGCCGGGGCCGCGGGCTCGCTCTGGGACCTGCTGCGGGACCGGCGGCTCAACCACCGGCCCGAGGTCGTCGCGGGTGTGCGCGAGGAGGAGTGCGCGCGGCAGTTGACCGCCTTCTTCCGCGAGCGGTAGCGCGGACCGGCGGTCATCGGTTTCGGAGCACTGCCCGGCGTGTACTAGACTCTGTCTCGGTAGCGTGTCCGAGTGGCCTAAGGAGCACGCCTCGAAAGCGTGTGATGGTGCAAGCTATCCGTGGGTTCAAATCCCACCGCTACCGCCATCAGAAGAGAGCCCCTCCGGGATTCCGGAGGGGCTTTCCTCATGTCCGTACGCGGTCGCCGTGACCGGCGGCCACGCAGCAGCAGCCCCGGCCTGGGAGAGGCCGGGGCTCTGCTGGTCCGTGGGGGCCGCCGCTCGCGGGAGGGGTTCAGGCCGGGGGAAGCGGCATCGGGGGGACAAGCCGCTTCCCCCGATGAGAACGGACCTCCAAGTCCGGGCCGCAGTCAGGGGAGTGCGCGGCGCGGACCCCGCAGTGGGGTCACGTTCCTCACCCGGTGGACTCCTGCCAGATCCCTCCGGGCTCAAGGACAATCCTGCTCCCCCCGCAAGCCCGGCATCCCCGCCGAAGGACCTCCGGGGGCGGGCCCTTGGTCCTTAAAGGGCGGGTGGGGCGGAGCGGGAGATTCCGGCGGTGCCCGCAGGGTGATCGCACGCGCCCGCTTGAGTTGTGCGGTCCTGCGGTTAGACTCTCGCGACCGCTCGGCGGACCACAGGGGAGGGTCTGGGCATGGACATCAAGAAGGCCATTCTCTACATCCTGGTCGTTTTCGTGCTGTACACGATCATCACCTCCCCGGAGAAGGCCGCCAACATGGTCGGACTAGGCTTCCAGGGCCTGTCCGACGCGGCCAAGGGAATCGGCTCGTTCATGACCAACCTCGTGAAGTAGCCCGGACGCGTCCGCCGCGTCCCTCCGACGGCCGCTCCTCTTCCCCAAGGAGTGCCCCGTGATCCGCCATCTGGTCCTCTTCAAGCTCAACGAGGGCGTCTCCCGCGACGAGGAGCGCGTGCAGGCCGGCGCGAAAGCCTTCGCCGAGCTGCCCGGCCTCATCCCCGAGCTGAAGTTCTGGGAGTCCGCCTGGAACGTCTCGGACCGCCCGATCGCCTACGACTTCGCCATCAACTCGGCCGTGGCGGACGCCGATGCGCTGAAGGCGTACGCCGAGCACCCGGCCCATCAGGCGGCCGTCGCACAGTGGCGCGAGTTCGCCACCTGGGTCATCGCGGACTACCCCTTCTAGGCCGGGCGGCCACCGCTCCCAGGGCTTCCACAGCACAGCCCCGCACCCTCCCGGTGCGGGGTTTTTGCATATTTATGCCCCAACTTGCCACCAACACGGGGTTATCAGGTGCTTGCACACAGTGCACATGTCTTGTGATGCTATGACCGCTTTTGACGGATGAGTGCGACGAAGTGTTCGCTCAACGACTGAAAAAGGGGTGGCGTTGACTGTGCCGGCCAGTACTGCTCCGCAAGCACCGCCCCATCAGTCCCACGGACCCCATGAGCCACACGGCCCGCAGAAGCCGCACGGCACACATGAGCTGCACGGCGCACACGAGTCGCACGACGCAGACGAGTCACCTGGTACTCCTGAGCCGCGCGGAGCTGAGACCCCCGGCGAGACGCCCCTCGTCGAGACCGCCGACCGGGAGCCGGGAACGCCCGCGCCGCGCACCCGGGGCGCGGACACCCGCGCCCTCACCCAGGTGCTGTTCGGCCAGCTCAAGGGCCTCACCCCCGGCTCCGGGGAGCACTCCCGGGTGCGGGCCGCGCTGATCGAGGCGAACCTCCCCCTCGTCCGGTACGCCGCCGCGCGCTTCCGCAGCCGCAACGAGCCGATGGAGGACGTCGTCCAGGTCGGCACCATCGGCCTGATCAACGCGATCGACCGCTTCGACCCGGACCGGGGCGTCCAGTTCCCCACCTTCGCGATGCCCACCGTGGTCGGCGAGATCAAGCGCTACTTCCGCGACAACGTCCGCACCGTGCACGTCCCCCGGCGGCTGCACGAGCTGTGGGTGCAGGTCAACGGCGCCACCGAGGACCTCACCACGCTGCACGGCCGCTCCCCCACCACCGCCGAGATCGCCGAACGGCTGCGGATCGGCGAGGAGGAGGTGCTGGCCTGCATCGAGGCCGGCCGCAGCTATCACGCCACCTCGCTGGAGGCCGCCCAGGAGGGCGACGGACTGCCCGGACTCATCGACAGACTCGGTTACGAGGACCCGGCGCTGGCCGGGGTCGAGCACCGCGACCTGGTCCGCCACCTGCTGGTGCAGCTCCCGGAACGCGAGCAGCGGATCCTGGTCCTGCGCTACTACAGCAACCTGACCCAGTCCCAGATCAGCGCCGAGCTCGGCGTTTCCCAGATGCACGTGTCCCGTTTGCTCGCCCGCAGCTTCGCGCGCCTGAGGTCCGCAAATAGGATCGAGGCGTAATCCTCGCGGGTACAACGCGAGGGAAGCTGTGGGGGGAAGAAAAGCCGCACACCCCCTCTTTCCTGCCTGTATTTGTCGACTTGGCGCTACAGCGTGTTGCCGACATGTGACATTCTGCTGGAACCGCGTTTGCCGCAGCTCCGCCGCCGGTATTCAGGTGGAGGCTGCTTCCTTCGACGGGAAGCGTCTGCCGCTACCGTCCGCGACCCTAAGAGGGGGTGGCATGTCCGTAGAACAGGGCAGTTCGAAGGTGCTCATCAAGGATGCGCCCGACATGCTCGACCGCGCTCCGGCGATGACCGCGATCCCGGCCCAGCCCGGGCCCGCGCAAGCGCCGCCGATCGTCTCCCAGCCGGAGGCACTCGACACCCGCACGCTGTCCCGCTCCCTGTTCCTGCGGCTCGCCGTCCTCGACAAGGACAGCCCGGAACGCACGTACGTCCGCGACACCCTGATCGAGCTCAACCTCCCGCTCGTGCGGTACGCGGCGGCCCGCTTCCGCTCGCGCAACGAGCCGATGGAGGACATCGTCCAGGTCGGCACCATCGGCCTGATCAAGGCGATCGACCGCTTCGACTGCCAACGCGGCGTGGAGTTCCCGACGTTCGCGATGCCGACCGTGGTCGGCGAGATCAAGCGCTTCTTCCGCGACACCTCGTGGTCGGTGCGTGTTCCGCGCCGCCTCCAGGAGCTGCGCCTCGCCCTCACCAAGGCCTCCGACGAGCTGGCGCAGAAGCTGGACCGCTCGCCCACCGTGCCCGAACTCGCCGCCGTACTGGGCGTGTCCGAGGACGACGTGGTCGACGGCCTCGCGGTCGGCAACGCGTACACGGCCTCCTCCCTCGACTCGCCCTCCCCCGAGGACGACGGCGGCGAGGGCTCCCTCGCGGACCGCCTGGGCTACGAGGACACGGCCCTGGAGGGCGTCGAGTACCGCGAGTCGCTGAAGCCGCTGCTGGCCAAACTCCCGCCGCGCGAACGGCAGATCATCATGCTGCGCTTCTTCGCGAACATGACCCAGTCGCAGATCGGCGAGGAGGTCGGCATCTCCCAGATGCACGTCTCCCGGCTGCTCACCCGCACGCTCTCGCAACTGCGTGAGGGCCTGATCGCCGACTGAGGCCCCGCCTCACCCGCCCGCCCCGTCCGCGCGAAGCCGTCGGCGGGGCTGGTTATTTGACGCACCGTCAGTGACACTGTCGCGATGCGACGTCAGCATGTGGCAGTGGGGGCCGGTGTTCTCGCGCTGTGCCTGGGCGGCCTGCTGGCCGTCGGCGGCGACGGCGGGGGCGACAAGGGCTTCGTGGCGGTGGGCGCGGCCGGAACGGGCTCCGGGGACGCCCCGACGCGCCCGGTGCCGCCCGAGAGCTCCGTCGAACTGTTCCCGCTGGACGCGCCCGACTCCGGCGGCGGGCCGGGCAGCCGGCCCGGCACCCCGGGCACGCCGGGAACCCCCGGTACGACTGGCACGAGCGGTACGTCCGGCGCTTCCGGCACGTCCGGTGCTTCGGGTACGTCCGGTACTTCGGGTACGTCGCCGGGCTCGTCCGGCGCCACGGGCTCGGACGCCCCCGTCGGCACCCCGCAGACCCCCGGCGGCAGGCCCACCGCCCCGCCCGGCCCCGGCAGCGAAACCGACACCGGCAGCCCGAAGCCGCCCGCCCCGTCCGGCCCGCCCCCGTCCGGGCCGCCGGCCTCCGCCGAACCGCCCGCGAGCCCCGCCACGCTGTCCGTCGGCGCGCCCGTACGGGCGAAGACGGACCGGCGCTGGTGCGAGAAGGTGACGGTGCGGCTGCACAACACGGGCGGAACGGCGGTGCGCTCGGGCAGCGTGACGTTCCGGACGCACATCATCGGGGCGCTCGGCGTCGACTGGGGGGCGCGGACGTCCACCCAGCCTCTCCCCGGCCGGATCGGCCCGGGAGAGGCCAGGAACGTGACGTACACCGTGTGCGTGGACGCCTGGCGGGTGCCGCTGGGCATGCGCGTGGAGACGCGGAAGGTCTCCGCCGCCTGGCAGCAGGGGACGTGACGGAGGGCGGAACGTAAGAGGATCAGCCGAGCGCGAGCCAGGCCACCGCGGCCAGGATCACCACGACGGCGACGATGCCGATGATCAGGCCCGTCTTGGGGCCCGACGACTGTGCCGCCGGCTGCGAGCGCCGCTGCTGCTGCGCGGGCTCCTCGTCCACGAACGCGCGGAACATCTGAGTGCTGCCCGCCGGGTCGTAGTTGCCCTCGGGACCTTGGCCCTGAGGGGCGTGGGGGTTGTGTGCCATGCGCGAGACCCTAGCGAAAGGAGGGGTCCGAGCGACACCCCAGGGCCCCTCTCCGCGCAGACCTGCGGCTTCACACCGCCTCCAGGGGCCCTTGACCGGCCGATCACGCAGCCTTTTGGATTCCTTTGCCCGAGAGGCCCGAATTTAACTTGCCTGAAGCAACCAACTAATCCTATCGTTGCCCTAAGCAACAAGATGAGTGACACGACGGACCCGAAGGCTTGCAGGGAGGTGCCATGGCCGCCAAGATCCAGTACGAGGAGCTGGCCCGCCAGCTCAGTGCCATCGGCGCGGTGAAGCGGGGTCTCGGACGCATCCTGCCGCCCGAGTGCCCGCCCGGCTCCGCCGCCGTGCTCACCCTCCTCGACCGGCACGGCGAGATGCGGCTCAGCCGGCTCGCCGAGCTGATGGCGATCGACCTGTCGGTGACCAGCCGCCATGTCGCCCACGTCGCCGAACGCGGCTGGATCGAGCGCTCTCCCGACCCGGGCGACAAGCGCTCCCGCATCCTCCGCCTGACCCCGGACGGCGAGTCCGTCCTGCGCGAGCTGTCCCGGCGCACCACCGAAACCCTCGCCCACACCCTGGGCGACTGGTCCGACGACGAGGTCGGACAGCTCAACGCGATGCTCGCCCGGCTGCGCGACAGCTTCGGCGACTGCCGTTCCTGGCCGCCCGCGCCGCTGGACTGCGCCGCCGCGCTCACCGCCCCCGCACCGGGCGGCGGGGCACTCGTCGCCCCGCGGCCCGCCGCCGGGGCGCTCACGACTTCCGCGATACCCGCAACACCCGCGTAAAGGAAAAGGATTCCATTGGCTACGACCACACCCACCGGTGTGCGGGGCGGCCACGCCAAGCACGGAGCCTCCCCGGCTCCTGCCTCCGACAGCGCCGCTCCGATGACGCACCGCCAGATCATGGAGGCCCTCGCGGGCCTGCTGCTCGGCATGTTCGTCGCGATGCTGTCGTCGACGATCGTGTCGAACGCCCTCCCCGAGATCATCCGCGACCTCGACGGCACCCAGAGCGCCTACACCTGGGTCGTCACCGCCGCCATGCTGTCCATGGCCGTCAGCACCCCGATCTGGGGCAAGATGGCGGACCTGTTCAGCAAGAAGCTGCTGGTCCAGATATCCCTGATCATCTTCGTGCTGGCCTCGGCGCTGGCCGGTCTCTCCCAGAACACCGGCATGCTGATCGGCTTCCGGGTGCTCCAGGGCATCGGCACCGGCGGCCTGGTGGCCCTCTCCCAGATCGTCATCGCCGCGATGATCCCGCCGCGCGAGCGCGGCCGGTACTCCGGTTACATCGGCGCCACCTTCGCGGTGGCCACCGTCGGCGGCCCGCTGCTCGGCGGTGTCATCACCGACACCTCGTGGCTCGGCTGGCGCTGGTGCTTCTACGTCGGCGTGCCGTTCGCGGCGATCGCGCTGGTCATCCTCCAGAAGACGCTGCACCTGCCGGTCAACAAGCGCAAGGTGCGGATCGACTGGTTCGGCGCGTTCTTCCTGGCCGCCTCGGCATCGCTGCTGATGATCTGGGTGACCCTCGCGGGCAAGAACTACGACTGGAACTCGTGGCAGACGTACACGATGGTCGGCGGTTCGGTCGTCCTCGGCGTCATCTTCGTGATCATCGAGTCCAAGGTCGCCGAGCCCCTCATCCCGCTGCGCTTCTTCCGCAACCGCACCATCGCGCTGACCTCGGCGGCGAGCCTGTTCGTCGGCGTCGCGATGTTCGGTTCGACGGTCTTCCTCTCGCAGTACTTCCAGCTCGCCCGGGACAAGTCGCCGACGATGTCCGGCGTCATGACCATCCCGATGATCGCGGGCCTGTTCCTGTCCTCCACGGTCTCCGGCGCGATCATCACCAAGACCGGCCGCTGGAAGGCGTTCCTGGTCGCCGGTGGCGTCGGCCTGACCGCCGGACTCGGTCTGCTCGCGACCATCGCGTACGACACCGAGTACTGGCAGGTCGCCCTCTGGATGGCGATCCTGGGCCTGGGCCTGGGCATGATGATGCAGAACCTGGTCCTCGCCACGCAGAACCAGGTCAAGCCGCAGGAGCTCGGCGCGGCCAGCTCGCTGGTCGCCTTCACCCGGACCCTCGGCGGCGCGGTCGGCGTCTCCGCGCTCGGCGCGGTGCTCTCCACCCGCATCACGCACTACGTCACGGACGGCCTGGCCGCCCGGAACATCAAGCTCCCGGCCGGCGGCACCGGCGACGGCATCCCCGACATGGACGCCCTGCCCGCGCCGATCCGCACGGTGATGGAGAGCGCGTACGGCGACGGCGTCGCGGACGTCTTCCTCTACGCGGCCCCGTTCGCCCTGGTCGCCCTGCTGCTGGTCGTCTTCGTCAAGGAGGTCGCCCTGAAGTCCGCCAACGACGCGGACACCCCGGCCACCGCCGCCACGGAGACCCCGGCCACCGCCGCCACCGCCGAGACCCCGGTCGTGGAGGCCACGGCCCACGCGGAGGAGGCTCAGGCGACGCAGCAACTGCCGCCCACCGGGCGGACCCTGCACGGCACGGTCCGTACCGCCGAAGGCGCTTCGGTACGCGGCGCGGCGGTCACCCTCATCTCCCTCGCCGGACGGCAGCTCGGCCGCTCCGTCGCCCGGCCGGACGGGCGGTACGCCCTGGACGCCCCGGCCGCCGGCTCCTACGTCCTGATCGCCTCCGCCGACGGCTTCCAGCCGCAGGCCTCGACGGTCACCGTCGGGGACGAGCCGATCGCGTACGACATCCTGCTCTCCGGCACCAGCGGCCTCAGCGGTGCGGTCCGCAGCGCGGCCGACGGGTCCGGCGTCCCGGCGGCGATGGTCATCGTGACCGACGTCCGCGGCGACGTCCTGGCCACGGGCACGTCCAGCGAGAGCGGCGAGTTCGCCTTCGCCGAGCTGGTCCCCGGCACGGTCACGGTCGCCGTCAACGCGGCGGGCTTCCGTCCGACGGCGCTGCCGGTCGAGATCGGCGGCACCGGCATCACCCGCATCGAGGCCGTCCTCCAGGCCGGCGCGCTGGTCCAGGGCACGGTCCGGGCGGGCTCCGCCCGGCGCCCGCTTCCCGACGCCCGCGTCACGCTCGTGGACGCGGCGGGCAACGTGGTCGCCACCTCCACCACCGGTGAGGACGGCGCGTACGCCTTCACCGACCTGGACGCGGGCGAGTACACGGTCATCGCGACGGGCTACCCGCCGGTCGCGGGCAACCTGACGGTGGCGGGGCGCGGCGTGGACGCGCACGACATCGAACTCGCCCACCCGGGCGAGTAGTTCAGACCTCCGGCCCGGGGCGCGCGTCGAGCGGAGGCGCGCCCCGGGGCCGGTGGGACGGGGGCGGCGGGCAGGGGACGGCCTGCCGCCCCCCTCTTTTCTTTTCCTTGGGCTTCGGACACGGCAAGGCAGGTAGGCATGGGACTTCACGCACAGGTACGGACCCGGGACGGCTGGGCCGTGCAGCACGCGGTGGTGACCGTCACCGACATGACCGGCACGCAGGTGCTGCGGGCGGCGGCCGACGCGGACGGCGTCGTCACGGACGCGTCCGCGCTGACCCCGGGCCCGTACACGGTCATCGTGACGGCCGTCGGCTACGCGCCGGTGGCCTCGACGGCGCTGGTGACCGCGGCGGGCCGGATCGACGCGGGCCACGTGGTCCTGACGCGTCAGGGCGGGGTGGAACTGCCGCCCCCGGGCACCTGGACCATCGACCCGGTCCACTCCTCCGTGGGCGCGGTCGCCCAGCACCTGGGCATCTCCAGCGTGCGGGGCCGCTTCACCGACTTCTCCGGCCGGATCGAGATCGCCGAGGACATCGAGCAGTCGCGCGTGGAGGCGGTCATCTCCGCGTCCTCCATCGACACCGGCAACGGGATGCGGGACGGCCACCTGAAGTCCCCCGACTTCCTGGACGTCGCGTCCTTCCCCTCCATCACCTACCGCAGCACGGGACTGGTCCCGGCCGGCCCGGACCGCTGGACGGTACGCGGCGAACTCGCCCTGCACGGGGTGGTCCGCCCGGTCGACCTGGACCTCTCGTACCTGGGTACGGGCCCGGACCCGTGGGGCGGGGTGCGCGCGGCCTTCCACGCGACGGCGGACCTGCGCCGCGACGACTTCGCGATGAACTACAACCAGGTGGTGCAGGCGGGCATCTCCGCCATCGGCGCCACCCTCCGCGTCGAGCTGGACATCCAGTCCGTGCAGGGCGCCGCGCTGCCGGTGGCGTGATCCCGACGGGCCCTGCCGATGGGGCCGGGGCCGGGGCCGGGGTGTCCGGTCCCGGCCGTCGCACCCGCGGTGCTCAGTCCCGCTGGGTGAAGCGCCCCGGCTCCGGCGGCCGTCCGCCGGTCTGCAGGACGAGTTCGTAGCAAAGCTCGCGGAGCTTGATGTTCCGCCCCTGCGAGGCCCGCCGCAGCACACCGAGAGCCACCTCCGCGGGGCACCGCTGCCGCGCCATGACGATCCCGATCGCCTGGTCGATCACGAAGCGCGACTCCATCGCCGCCCGCAGATCGCGCGCCGCCTCCGTCTCTCTCTCGATCCGTTCCGCGACCGCGACCGCCCCCGCCGCCTGCTCCGCGAAGCGCCGTACGACCTCCTTCTCGCCCCGGAAGGCCCCCGGAGTCCGCGCGTACAGGTTCAGCGCCCCCACCGTGTGCGCCCGCGACTCCGCGTCCGGCACCGTCGACGCCGGCCGCCCCTGCACCGACAGCGGCGCCGCGAACACCGACCGGACGCCCTGCCCGGCGGCCAGCCCGGGGTAGGGGCCCCAGCGCTGCTCGTCCAGCGTGTCGGCGACGTACTTCTCGACGCCGTCCCGCAGGCTGCACACGCACGGTCCGGCATCCACCTCGTACTGCATCGCGTCGAGCGTGAACGCCGCGGCGTCGCTGCTGGCGGTGGTCATCAGCCGCCCGTTCCTGCGCATGGTGACGCTGCACGAGTCGGCGTCGGCCACGGCCCGGACGGCCTGCTCGGTCAGCTCCTGGAGGAAGCGGTCCAGCCCCCTCCAGTCGGTGAGCGCATCGTGCAACGACGCGAGGTCGAAGTCGTGGAGCCGACCCGGTCCTCCCGAGTCCGTGATGGCGTCAGTCGTGTCGGTCATACCTCCGCAGGTGCCCTCTTTCACGCCGGAAACGCTGTGCCGTCACCCACTGTCGTCACTCCGTGGCAGATGCATCGACAATGCGTGACGCGATGTCCCGCAGCTTCACGTTGTTCTGCTGCGAGGCGCTGACCAGGCGGTCGAAGGCCTGCGCGGCGTCGATGCCGAGGCGCCCCATCAGCAGCCCGGTAGCCTGCCCGATGACGTCCCGGGTGTGCATGGCCTCGGTGAGCTGCTCGGTGACGTCGACGGTCTCCAGGGCGATCCCGACGTACGCGGACAGCAGCCGCCCCACGCGCACGACGGCCGGGTCGGCGAACCCGCCCGGCCGCTTCGCGTACAGAGTCAGCACGCTGAACCGGCTCTGGTGCCCGCGCAGCCGCAGGAAGAGCGCGCAGCCCGCGTCCCCGTCGTCGACGACGGACAGCGGCGACAGCCACAACTCCTCGCCCGGCAACGGCAGTTCGGACGCGGGTACGTCGTCGGTGGTGGCGAGCGCACGGACGCGGCCGGAGCGTTCGACGACGAAGAGCCCGGCGTGGTCGGTGCCCGGAACCAGGTCGCGGGCGAGCCGGACGGCCGTGCGGGCGGTCTGCTCGCGGCCGTCGGCCTCGTGCAGTTCCACCGCGGCGGCGGCCAGGGCCTCCGCCAGGCCGGCATCGGGGGGCCCGGCGGGAAGCAGGTCGAAATCGACCTGGGCATGTGGAATTTCGGGAATGTCGGACGCAGTCACCACGAACCTCTTCGGCGTGCACGGCGCTGGATACGGCCGTGCCCGGGAGAGCTCCGCAGCACATTCCCGACTGCGAGCAAAGGACGAACAGACTCTATCCGCTTCTGTCCTGCGGCGAAGCAAGCAGGCGACGATCAGCTAGACGCGGACCCCGGTGCGAAGCTTCTGCGGGGATCGCCCGCGTTTCCTCGACCGGCCGCGGCCCGCGTGGTCCAATGAGAGTCCCGGTCAGGAAGCGGCCCCCCGATCACGACGCATCGACAAGGCGTCATCGGACAGGTGACCACTGTGTCCTTCCGCCTCACCCTCAGCGATCTTTCCGGCTCCCCGCACCACCCGCGGTGCACGCTGCTCGTCATGCCCCCCGAGATGGACATCGCGAACTGCGAGGAGCTGTACGGAGCCGTGTGCGACGCCGTGGACTCGCGGCGCGACCTGACGGACGTCCTGGTTCTGGACTTCACCGGGACGTCCTTCACCGACAGCCGCGGCGCCCGCCTGATCTCCGCCACGCGGGAGTACGCGGCAGGGGCGGGCATCGCGCTGCGGCTCGCGGTGGCGGAGGAGGGGGTGGTGCGCCGGGTGGTGACGCTGACGGGCGTACGACGGGACGTGCCGGTGTACGGGTCGGCGGCGGACGCGGTGGCGGGCGAGGAGGAGCTCTGGGACTGGGACTGAGGCGTCCCGGGGGGCTGCCGCGCGGCGGGGGGTTCGGGCGGCTTCGCGGGGCGCCGCTCCTCGGGACGGGGGCGCTTCCGGGCAGGGCTGCTTCCCGGGGCAGGACCGCCTGTCCGGGTGAGGCCGCTGCTGGAGCGGCGGGCCCTCAGGCCCCGGGAACCTCAGGAGCCTCAGCGGCTCCGGCCGGTCCGCCGCGCGTGGCCTCGATGCCCGCGATCAGCACGTCCAGTGAGTACGTGAAGTCCCGCTGGTACATCTCCTCGACCGTGCCACCGCCCCGCGCCGCCATGATCTCCGAGGAGGCGCGGAACAGCTCCGTCTCCTCGATCTCCCCGGCGATCAGCCCCATCGACTCCCGGAACAGCTCGTCCACGCTGAGCCCCGCGTCGGCGGCGAGCCCGCGGAACTGGGCCTCGCTGTTGGCGAATCCGTACACGAACTGGAAGACGGCGGAGATCGCCCCGCCCTGCCGCTCCACCGGGACGCCGCCCTTGCGCATGACCTCGATCGAGGCATGCGAGAACGCCATCATGTGCGGGCCGATGTTGAGGAAGCGGCTGAGCAGGCCGGTCGTCCAGGGGTGGCTGACCAGCATCTCCCGGTAGCTCTGGGCGAGCCGGCGGAGCTGGACGCGCCAGTCGGTGTCGTCGTCGGGGTCGGGCGGGGAGAGTTCGCCGGCCACCCGGTCGAGGGCCAGCTCCAGGAGGTCGTCCTTGTTGGCGACGTACCAGTAGACGGACATCGCGGTGACGCCCAGCTCGGCGGCGAGGCGGCGCATGGAGAACTTCGCGAGGCCCTCCGCGTCGAGCAGGGCGACGGTCGCGGCGGTGATCTTCTCCCGGTCCAGACCGGAGTCCGGATCCCCCTTGCGCGCACCGCCCCCGCTGCCGCGCGGCACCTTGGCGTCCAGCCACACGCTGCGCATTCCGGGCTTCTTGACGCGGTCGTCCGCGGGCACCATGGGCCACACTCCTTGGTTCTGCTGGGGCGGACCGTGGCGTTCCGGTTCCGTCCGGGGCGATGCTATTCAGTATCGGCCCGCGGGGGTACGGGGCGGCTCGGGCGGCGGGGGGCGGCGGGGGCGGCGGCTCGGGCCCACGGGGTTGCGGAGGCCCGGCCACGGGGTCACGGGGTTGCGGGGCGGCCTCGGCCGTGAGGAACGTCCGGCCGTACGGACAGCCCGCGGAGTGCCGCCCCCCGTGCACGCTTACGAGCAGCGGACCCCGTCGCCCCTCACACCCCGGCCTTACGAGCGGTGGCCTCCGCCCTCCTGAGCAGCACCGCCGCCAGGAGTCCGCCCGCGAGCACGGCCGCCGCCCCCACCAGTTGGCTGGTCTCCAGCCCGGAGGCGAACGCGTCCCGGACACGCTCCCGCTCCCCCTCGTCACGGGCCGCCGCCAGTGCCACGGGCAGCGAGACCGCCCCTGCCGCACCCGTGAACAGGGCGGCGAACCGGGAGTTGAGGACCGCGCCGAGGACCGCCACCCCGAGCCCGTTGCCGAACTCGGCGAGGGTGCCGTTGATTCCGGCCCCGACCCCGGCCTTCTCCGGCGGAATGGCGCTCATCAGGGCGTTCGCCATGGCGGGCGCGGCCAGCGCGACGCCGACGCCCATGGCCACGAGCCCGACGACCATGCCGCCGTAGCCGTGGCTGTCCGCTCCGCCGAGAACGGCGATCGCCGCGAGCCCCGCCGCGACGCAGCCCATGCCGAGCACGACGGTGCTCGGGGTGCCGAGCCTGGCCAGCACCCGCGCACCGACGCCCGCCAGATTCAGTACGACGACGGTGGCGGCCAGCGGCACGGTCCGCAGCCCCGCCTCCAACGGCGCGTACCCGAGCACGAACTGGAGGTGCTGGGTGAGCAGGAACAGCGACCCCGTCATGCCGAACGCGACCAGGATCGACCCCGCGACCGCGCCGACGAAGCGCTGGTTGCGGAAGAAGTGCATGTCGAGCATCGGATACGGAATCCGCAGCTCCCACCACACGAACGCGGCCAGCGAAACGAGCCCGGCGGCCGCCGCGCCCAGTACCGGCCCGGAGGACCAGCCGTGCTCGGGCCCGGTGATGATCACGTACACGATCGCCGTCATGCCGACGGTGGAGAGCAGAGCGCCGAGCAGGTCGGGCCGGTCACCGGCCGGATTCTTGGACTCCGGTACGAGTGCGAGGACCGCGACCAGTGCGAGCAGCGCGACCGGGATGTTGATGAGGAAGATCGCGCCCCACCAGAAGTGTTCGAGCATGATGCCGCCGACCAGCGGCCCCGAGGCGAAGCCGAGCATGGCGACGGTGGACCACAGGCCGATCGCCTTGACGCGTTCCTTCTCGTCGAAGATCTGCACGACGACGGCGAGGGTGGTGGTCATCAGCAGCGCGCCGCCGACGCCCATCCCGGCGCGCGCGGCGATCAACTGTGCGGAGGTCTGCGCGAGTCCGGCCGCGAGCGACCCGATCCCGAACAGGGCGAGCCCGGCGGCCAGGAGCTTCTTGCGGCCGTAGCGGTCGGCCGAGCTGCCCGCGGTGAGCAGCAGGCCGGACTGGACGAGCGCGTACGCGTTGATCATCCACTGGATGTCGGTGCTGGAGGCGTGGAGCTCGGCGGTGAGGGAGGGGATGGCGACGTTCAGGACGGTGTTGTCGAGCAGCACGGTGAGCTGCGCGAGGCAGATGACGCCGAGGATCAGCCAGCGCTGGGGATGCCCCTGGGGCGACGCGACGGGCGGAACGGCGGACGGGTTTCTGTCGGTGGTCGTCGTTGCCACGACGGGACTCCTCTACGGTGTACAGGCTGACGCTCTACACCGTAGAGGACACTCTTGTACACCGTAAAGGAAATATGCCCGGGACCCGCTCGCACGACGCTCGGCAACGCTCTGGAGGCGGCGGCGCACAGCACTCGGGGGCGCTCGGCACGCAGCAACGCTCGGCGGGCCGGCATTCCGCGCTCGGCGGCGCTTGTACACGGCAGCGCTCGACGCGCGGAACGCCCAGCATGCGGGGGTGTTCGGCGGCGGTGACACGCGGCGGCGGCATTCGGCACGCGGCAACGCTCAGCGTTCGGGCGGCACTCAGCGCTCGGCGGCGTGCTTGTACGCGGCAACTCTCAGCGCTCGATACGCGCAGCACTCGACGGCACCCGGCAACGTCCAGCACTCGGGGCGGCACAGCGCTCGGCAACGCTCGGCGGCGTTCGGCACGTGACAAGGGGCGGCGTTCGACACGCGCAGCACGCGGCGGCACTCGGCGCGCTCAGCGCACATTGAAGCCCGGCGGCGTTCGGCATGCGTTCACGAGCGGCGTTTGGCACGCGCAGCACGCGGCAGCACGCGGCACGCGACAGCACCCGCCCTCGGCGGCGCTCAGCGCTCGGCAGCACTCGCACGCGGCAGCACGCGGCGATGCTCAACGCTCGACGGCACGCAACACCCGACAACGCCCCCCGACCGGCGGCACTGAGCACCCGGCACCACCCGCCGCCCGGAGGCACTCAGCACCCGGCACCACCCGCCACCCGCCGCCCGGAGGCACTCAGCACTCGCCGGCGCTCACCCGCCCGGCCTGATCAGGTACCCGGCTCCGCGCCGCGTGTGGATCATCGGCGGCCGCCCCGCGTCGATCTTCTTCCGCAGATACGAGATGTAGAGCTCGACCACATTGGCCTGCCCCCCGAAGTCGTAGTTCCAGACCCGGTCCAGGATCTGCGCCTTGCTCAGCACCCTCCGCGGATTCCGCATCAGGAACCGCAACAGCTCGAACTCGGTCGCCGTGAGCCGCACTTCGGCCTCCCCCCGCCACACCTCGTGGCTGTCCTCGTCCAGCCGCAGGTCCCCGACCACCAGCTCCGAGTCCGGCCGTGCGACCACCCGCCCACCCCCGCTGCGCCGGATCAGCCCCCGCAGCCGCGCCACGACCTCCTCCAGGCTGAACGGCTTGGCGACGTAGTCGTCGCCGCCCGCGGTGAGCCCGGCGATCCGGTCCTCCACCGCGGCCCGCACCGTCAGGAACAGCACGGGCACGTCCGGCAGGTCTGCCCGGACCCGCCGCAGCACGTCCAGCCCGTCCATGTCGGGCAGCGTCACATCCAGTACGACCGCGTCCGGCCGGAAGACCCGCGCGGCCCGCACCGCCGCCGCCCCGTCCCCGGCACTCCGGGTCTCCCACCCCTCGTACCGCAGCGTCATGCACAGCAGTTCCGCAAGCGGAGCCTCTCCGTCCACCACCAGCACTCGGACGGCACCACCGCCGCCGCCACCAACGCCGACCCGCTCACCCACCGGCCTGCGCCCCCGATCGCCCACCCGGGGCCCACTCACTGTCGTCCGCATGGCCCCACCCTCACCGCGAACGGTGAGAGCCCCCTTGCCCGTTCCTGTGAATCCCCTGAGAAGAACGCCCCCGGAACGCCCCCCTCCCCCGGAATAGCCCCGCCGACCTGCCCGTTAGCCCCCACATGACTTCCGACTCCCACCGCTCCCGCCTCTCCCGCACGCACGGCCGCCTCGGCATCTGGCACGGGGCCCTCCGCTCCCCCGAGCCGCAGGACCCGCTGGAACTCACCGACGCGGTCACGGAGTTGGAGGACCTCGGATACGGAACGGTCTGGTCCGGCGGCAACCCGTCCCTCGACGACGTGGCCCCGCTCCTCGAAGCGACGGACCACCTCAAGGTCGCCACCGGCATCGTCAGCATCTGGCAGCACACGGCCGAGGACGTGGCGGCGACGGCAGCCGCCTACGAACGGCGCTACCCCGGCCGCTTCGTCCTGGGCCTCGGCGTGAGCCACGACGCGCTCGCCCCGCAGTACGCCCGCCCGTACTCGGCGATGACCGCCTACCTCGACGCCCTCGACCGGGCGGCGACCCCGCTCCCCGCGGAGCGCCGCATCCTCGCCGCCCTCGGCCCGAAGATGCTGAAGCTGGCCTCGTCCCGGGCCGTCGGGGCACACCCGTACCTGGTCACCCCGGCCCACACCGCGCAGGCCCGCGAAGCCCTCGGCCCGGACGCCTTCCTGGCCCCGGAGCTGACGGTCGTCCTCAACCCCGACCTGGCCGAGGCCCGCACGACCGCCCGCGCGATGCTCGCCCGCTACCTCGCCCTCCCCAACTACACCAACAACCTCCTCCGCCTCGGCTTCACGGAGGCCGACTTCGCGGACGACGGCAGCGACCGCCTCCTCGACGCCCTCTTCGCGCTGGGCGACGAGGACCGCGTCCGCGCCAAGGCGGAGGAGTTCTACGCGGCCGGCGCCGACCACCTCGCCCTCCAGGCCCTGCCCCCGGCCGGCGCCCCCGTCGGCGCCCTCCCTCGCGAGGAGTGGCGAGCCCTGGCCAAGGCCCTCCTCTAACCGCTGCTCAAGAACCGGCGTCCCCGCGACCGCCCCTCCCCCAGCCGGAGCCGCTCCAGCGCCTCCGGCTGGCGCGAGGACCCGTACGGAACATGCAGAAAGCCGCTCCCCAGCAACCCTCTGCGTTCCCACCCCCCTCGGGAAACGGCACCAACCCTCGTACGTCCCTACTAGCCCCGGAAACGCCCCGTGCGCGAGTGTCCCCCCCCGGCACGACGGTCGCCCTTCACCCCGGATGCCGCACCACCACCTCCCCCACCGACCCCGCCCCGGTGAACTTCCCCCGCACAGGCCCGGACCCTCCCTGCCCCACCACCGGCACCCCGACCCCGACCAAGCCCCCACTCCCCACACAAAGCCCCTCAGAACAACCCCTCCTGCACCCCCGCCTCCCCCTCCACAGCCTTCACGGGCACCGTCACCCCACCCCCCGCATCCCCCTTCTCCAGCACCCACCCCGCCACCAGCCGGCTGTCCACCACAACCACCCCAGCCCCGGCCCCCGGCACCTCCACATGCACATCCGGCCCCGCCACCGCCACGACTCTCCCCGCGACACACCCCCCGCTCACCAGCTCCCGCACCACCCCCACGGCCCCCGCCAAGCCGTCCAGCCCAAAAACCCCCGCGTGGTCGACGACCTCGCACCCCACCACCGCCAACGCCTCCGGCCAGCCCGCCAGCTCCACGGCCCGCGCATGCAGCTCCCGCACCTCCGCCGCCCGCTCCGCCGCTCCCGGCAACGCGGCCCGCACCGCCCGCTTCTTCGCGTACGAGATCCGGTCCGGGACCCCGAGCCCCGCCCGCAGCAGCTCCTCGCAGCGCCGCGCCGCCATCAACGGCCCCCGCCCAAGCAGGCTGAACGCCACCGCCCCCTGCTCCAGCAGCCGCGCCGACCCCCGGTCCTCCCTGGTGATCCCCACCTTCACCATCCCCGGCCCGAACCACGCCAGGTACACCGCATACGGCCGCGGATCATCGGCCATCGTGTCCGCCGCCACCGACCGCGACCGGTCCAGCCGCGCGCACTCCCCGCACTGCGCCTGCGTGGCCCGCCCCGCCACGACAGCACGCAGGGGGCACGGATTCCCCCGCACCCCCACGCACCGCCGCTCCCCGACCACCCGGAACCCGATCTCCCGCCCGTACGAGACGGTCCCCCCGGCCCCCACCCCGTACGACAACGGACTGACCGGCCCGCCCCCGCCCGCGGACCCGCCCCCGGCCTCCGCCTCCCACCGCAGCCCCGGCATGCCACCGGCCCAGCTCAGCCCGGCACTCCGCCACTCGCGCCGCCCCGCCCGCTCCCTCTCCATACCGCCAGTGTGTCCTCCACCACTGACAACGCCCCGGCTCCCGCCGGCCAGTCGAACCCCGAACACGAAGAAGCCCCCCGGACTCAGTCCGGGGGGCTTCTCTCACTGTGCACTCGGCAGGATTCGAACCTGCAACCTTCTGATCCGTAGTCAGATGCTCTATCCGTTAAGCTACGAGTGCTTGTCGCTGTGCTTCCGGGCCGTTTTCCGCCCCGTCGGCGTTGCAAGAAGAACATTACATGACCTGCGCCGTCATGCGAAATCCATTCCGCACACCCGGCCTGACCTGCACAAACACTCGGACGAGTGACGGGCGCGTCGCGTCGGGCGCAGTCGCGCCCGACGATCACTTCCGGAAACCGGGCCCCGCCGTCCGGACCGGTCCCGGGAACGACCGAAGCCCCGGTCCTGGAGGACCGGGGCTTCGATGGTGCTGGCGGAGGCGGAGGGATTTGAACCCTCGATGGGCTTTAAGACCCAAACCGCATTAGCAGTGCGGCGCCATAGACCGGACTAGGCGACGCCTCCAGCACGACCCACACACGCCAGCGCTTGCGCGTTCGCGAGTAGGTGCGTTGCAGATGATGGCACAGCATTGCGCGGTGTCACCAATCGCACCCCACGGTACTAGGCGACCGGGCAGCAGGGCAAAGCACTTGTGACGGCCCGGCGGGGCGTTTCGCCGCGAAGATCCACTTCGTGCCGGCGCAGTGCGGGGGCCGGGTCGGGCGACGGGCGACGCATGATCGTCGGCGCGTCACCGCGAAGATCCACTTCAGCCGCGGGGAAGGCTCCGCGGCGACTCCCCGTCATCCGCCGTCACGCCCGCATCCCCAGCCTTTAGACTCCTTCCAGTGACAACGCGCGGCCCGAGGGGAAAAATTGAGGCCGCCGGAGGGTCACCGACTGGGCAAAATGCAGTAATTCAGGGAGGAACCGTCGTCGTGAGCAGCAGGCCATTCCGAGGCGCTGCTCGCCTCGCAGCGATACTCGACGCTCTCCCGGACGGGCTTCTGCTCGTCAATTGCAACGGGACCGTGGTCAACGCCAACACCATCGCCCTGGAGACCTTCGAGGCCCCGGGCACCGCGCTGGTCGGACGCGGACTGCTCGACCTCTTGCCGGAGTTCGACTCCAAGCTGATCCCCGGGTCCATGCGCCGCCCCTCCGGGGTCGACCCGCAGGGCCGCACCAAGCCGGCCCGGATGACCGCCCGACGCACCGACGGCAGCCAGTTCCCCGTCGAGGTCACCAGCGCCAACCTGGAGGACGGGCGGGACGCCTTCTCCGCCGAGCGCCCGGCCGGCGCCACCTCCCTCACCGGTGACGAACTGCTCATGCTGGTCGTACGGGACCTTTCGGGCACCGTCGACACTGAGGCCGAACTGGCCCGTTCCCAGCGGCAGACCGAGATGATCCTGCGCGCCGCCTCCGAGGGCGTGGTGGGGACCGACACCGAGGGCCGCATCGTCCTCGCGAATCCGGCCGCCGCGCAGATCCTGGGCTACCGGGCCAGCGACCTGGGCGGCAAGGAGCTGCACGCGCTCGCCGTGCACTCGCGGGCGGACGGGACGCCGTTCCCGTACGAGGAGTCCCCGCTCGCCGACACCCTGAAGTCCGGGCGCAAGCACCGGGTGCGCGGCCAGGTGCTGTGGGCGAAGAGCGGCAAGCAGGTGCCGGTCGACCTGACGACCGCCCCCGTGCGCGACGGCGAGCAGTTGGTGGGCGCGGTCATGACGTTCGCCGACCGCCGCGCGTACGAGGAGCAGGCGGCCCAGCACGCCGAGGAGCTGGGGCGGCTCACGTCCGAGCACGCCGCTGTCGTGGAGCGGATGACCTCCGAGCACGCCGAGGAGCTGTCCGCCACGCGCGAGCGGTACGACGCCGAGGTCGCGCTCGGGCAGGAGCGGTACGAGGAACTGGCCGACCGGCACACCCAGTTGAGCGCGGTGCTCGGCGGCTCCCTGCGCGGCCCCCTGGAGGAGCTGCGGGGCGAGCTGGGCACGCTGGCCGCCGACCCGGCCGGACAGCTCTGGCCCGAGGCCAACCAGGTGCTGCACCACCTGGCCGCCGGATACGCCCGGATGACGACGCTGGTCGACAACGTGCTCGGCTTCCAGCGCCTGGCCTCCGGCGTCGAGCCGCTGGTCAAGGCGAACGTCCTGGTGGACGGGATCGTCGCGGCGGCCGTCGAGGGCGCGGTCGAGCTGATCGGCCCGGGGCGTGCCCAGTTCGCGGTGCACGCGCCCGCCATAGAGGCCGAGGTGGACGGCGTGCGTCTGGCCACCGCCCTGGCCCACCTGGTGGCGGACGTCGCCGGGGTCGACTCCACCGGCAAGGTGGCCCCGGCAGCGGCGCCGGCCGGCGGCTACGTCGACTCGACGATCGTGGTGGCGGCCGCCCAGCGCGGCGAGGTCGTGCGGTTCGAGGTGCGCGGCCCGTACCCGGGCGGCGACCCGGTGCACGAGCCGATCGTGCGGGGCATCGTCCAGGCGCACGGCGGCGTGCTCCAGACGCACGAGGTGCCCGGCATGACCGGCAGCGCGTACGTCCTGGAGGTGCCGATCGGTGACGGCTCCGGTTCCGGGGCCGCCCGGGAGCCGAAGACGGAGCCGCAGCCGGAGACGGAGACGGCGCCTGTCGCGGAGGCCGCCGTGCCCGCCCAGCAGGCCGGCGGCCGACGCGCCCGGAGGTCCTCCACCGACGCCTTCCTCGATGTCGAGGAGAGCGCCCCGGAGGCCCCCGGAGCACCCCCGGAGGCCGCGCCCGGCACCGCCGCCCCCAGCGGACGGCGCAGGGCCCGTCGCGGCCCCGCCGACGAGCAGCCCGAGCTGATCCCGGCCCAGGGCACCGGCGAGGGCACGGGCGGCACGGGCCGCAGGCGCGGCCGTCCGAGCCCCGGCGAGGAGCCCGCACCGGCCTCCGCGAACGACGGCGCCGGTACGAGCACGACAAGCGCGGGAGGGTCCGGTACCGACGCCCCCGCGCCCGGCACCGGTCAGGCACTCGCGCTGCCGGGCCCGACCAGGCCCGCCGACCCGACCGGTGCCTCCGGTGCCGCTGCCGGTCCTGCCGAGGGTTCCGTCGTGACGGCCGGTGAAGGCGCCGCCGGGCGTGCCGCGCTCGGTGAGACCGTGCCGCCCCAGGGCGTGCCCCCGCACTCCGTTCCCGCGCAGGGGCTCCCCGCACAGGGACTTCCGGCTCCGGGACTCCCCGCGCAGAGCACCGCCGAGGCGCCCCGCCGTGCCCCTGCCCCGCACGAGGGCGGCGGCATGCCCGCGCTGCCGCCCGCCCCCGCCTCCCCCGGCCGGCGGCCGGGTGCGGACGGCTCCGCCATGCCCGACGCCCGTGCCGAGGGCGGCGCCGGTGCGGACGACACCTCCGGGCAGGAGCAGGTGCTCGCGTCCGCCGGGGCCGCCCGCGCCCAGGCCGGGGGCGGCCGCCGCGCCCGGCGTGCGCTGGCCACCGCCCCGGCCGAGCCCGAGGAGGCGCGGAGCCCGTTCGCGCTGCCGCCCGCCGAGGCGGACCGGGTTCCCGGACGGCCCGGTGACGTACCGCAGGAGCGGTCCGCGCAGGGTGTGCCGGGCGGCTGGCCGACGCCGTCCGCCGACGTGGCCAACCCCCAGAACGCCCCGAGCCCGCAGGCCCCGCAGAACGCCCCGCACCCGCCGGGCCACCCGGCGCCGCAGGCGCAGCCGCTCCCGGCCGAGTCTCCGCACTCCACCCAGGGGCGTGCCTTCAGCGTGCGGACGCTCGGACAGGACGCGCCGTTCTCGCAGCAGATCGCCCAGCAGCAGAACCAGGTGCTGGGCTCGGGCCGCCGTCGCAAGCTGGCGGCCCCCACCGAGGCCGAACGTCCGGCGGCCGCCGCGCTCGCCGGGGCGGCCGAGGCGGAGCCCGAGGCCCGTCCGCACCCGCAGAGCGCCCAGCACACCCCGACCGGCGGCACGCCCACCGGACCGGCCGCCCCGCAGCAGCACCAGCAGCTCATTCCGGAGGCCTCCGGAGGGCGTGCGTACGCCATAGACGCCCCCGACGAGGGCAGCGAGGGCCCGGAGCCGCTGGACGGACCGGGCGGCGCGGTGGAGGTCTCCAACCGGCCCGTGCCGCAGCCCGTGGACGACGAGCTGCCCCCGGAGCCGCTGGACAACCCGCGCCGGCTGCTGGTGTGGCCCGCGCCGGACGTCTCCACGGAGCAGGCACTCAGCGACCGCGGCTACCGGCCGGTGATCGTGCACTCCCGCGAGGAGGTCGACGCACAGATCGCGGCGTTCCCCGCCGCCCTGTTCGTGGACCCGCTGACCGGGCCCATCACCCGTACCGCGCTCCAGTCGCTACGTCAGGCGGCCGTCGCGGCGGAGGTGCCCGTGCTGGTCACCGCCGGACTCGGGCAGGCGACGCGTGAGGCGGCGTACGGGGCGGACCCGGCCGTGCTGTTGAAGGCGCTTGCACCGCGCGACAGTGAGCAGCACCCGCCGCGCGTCCTGCTGATCGAGGAGCACGAGGAGATCGCACAGGCGCTGACCGCGACGCTGGAACGGCGGGGCATGCAGGTCGCACGCGCCGCGACGGACACCGAGGCGGTCAACCTGGCCACCCAGATGCGGCCGAACCTGGTCGTGATGGACCTGATGCTGGTACGCCGCCGCCGGGCGGGCATCGTCGACTGGCTGCGCGCCAACGGGCAGTTGAACCGCACCCCGCTGGTCGTCTACACGTCCGCCGGACTCGACCAGGCACAGCTGCCGAGGCTGTCCTCGGGCGAGACGGTGCTCTTCCTGGCGGAACGGTCCACAAGCGCCGAGGTACAGGGCCGGATCGTGGACCTGCTGGCGAAGATCGGCACCAACTGACGTACGGAGAGGAATGTTTCACGTGAAACATCCACTTCCGGGGTGGCCTTCGGCGGTGTTTCACGTGGAACACCACGAGGGCCGGGGCGGTGTTTCACGTGAAACACCGCCCCGGCCCTCGCCGCCCGCTCAGAGCTGGGTGACCTCCAGCTCCCCGTCCGCGTAGCTCTTGCGGATCACCTTCTTGTCGAACTTGCCCACGCTGGTCTTCGGCACCGCCGGAATCAGCGCCCAGCGCTCGGGAAGCTGCCACTTGGCGATGCTCTGCGCGAGGAAGTCGCGCAGATCGGTGTACGAGACCGTGGCGCCCTCGGTGAGGACCACGGTGGCCAGCGGGCGCTCGCCCCAGCGCTCGTCCGGGACGGCCACGACGGCGGCCTCGGCGACCTCGGGGTGGGCCATCAGGGCGTTCTCCAAATCCACGCTGGAGATCCACTCGCCGCCGGACTTGATGACGTCCTTGGCCCGGTCGGTGAGGGTGAGGAAGCCTTCCGGGCTGATGACGCCGACGTCGCCGGTCTTCAGCCAGCCGTCCTCGCTGACCTTGTCCTCGGGGCGGAAGTTCTCGCCGCCCGCGCCGCCGTAGTAGGAGCCCGCGATCCAGGCGCCGCGCACCTCCAGCTCACCGGCGGACTCGCCGTCCCAGGCCAGGACTTCGCCGGACGGGCCGACCAGCCGCGCCTCGACGCTCGCCGGGAGGCGGCCCTGGGTGATGCGGTACGGCCACTCCTCCTCGGGGGTGAGCCCGGCCGGAGGCCGTGCCATGGTGCCCAGCGGGGACGTCTCGGTCATGCCCCAGGCATGGCAGAGGCGGACGCCCAGCCTGTCGTACGCCTCCATGAGGGCCGGCGGGCAGGCCGAGCCGCCGATCGTGACCTGGGCCATGGAGGACAGGTCGCGCGGGTTCGCGGTGACCTCGGCGAGGAGGCCCTGCCAGATGGTGGGCACCGCGGCGGCGTGCGTGGGGCGCTCGCGCTCGATCATCTCGGCGAGCGGGGCGGGCTGGAGGAAGCGGTCGGGCATCAGCATGTTGATGCCGGTCATGAAGGTGGCGTGCGGCAGGCCCCAGGCGTTCACGTGGAACTGCGGGACGACGACGAGGGTGGTGTCCTGGTCGGTGAGGCCCATGGACTCGGCCATGTTGACCTGCATGGAGTGCAGGTAGATGGAGCGGTGGGAGTAGGCGACACCCTTGGGCTCCCCAGTGGTGCCGGAGGTGTAGCAGAGGGCCGCGGCGGAGCGCTCGTCGATGTCCGGCCAGTCGAAGGTGGTCGGGCGGTCCGCTATCAGCTCCTCGTACTCGTGGACCTGGGGGTCGCACCCGTCGAGGAGGGACCGGTCTCCGGGGCCCGCGACGACCACGTGCTCGACGGTCGGCAGGTGCGGAAGGAGCGGGGCGAGCAGGGGCAGCAGGCTGCCGTTGGCGATGACCACGCGGTCGGCGGCGTGGTTGACGATCCAGATCAGTTGCTCGGGGGGAAGGCGCAGGTTGAGGGTGTGCAGCACCGCGCCCATGGAGGGGATCGCGAAGTACGCCTCGACGTGCTCGCCGTTGTTCCACATCAGGGTGGCGACCCGCTGGTCGCCGACGACGCCGAGTTCGTCGCGCAGGGCGTTCGCCAGGCGGACGGCGCGCTCGCCTGTCTCCGCGAAGCTGCGGCGCTGCGGCTCCGCCTCGCCGGTCCAGGTCGTGATCTGCGACTTCCCGTGAATGGTCATCCCGTGCTGCAGGATGCGGGTCACGGTCAGCGATACGTCCTGCATGGTGCTGAGCACGGCGTCCTCCCGATGGGCGCGCGAAAAGGCACAAAGAGCCCGGCGGCGAAATGTCGCCCGTGGCTGTGCGGCCGATTCTGCGCGCGTACCCGGCGGTATGTCACTACCTGGAGGTAACCAAAACGCAGGCAAAATCCGGGAGCCCGCCGGAGGGATCTCCGCCGGTCAGCGCACCGGAGTCAGCTCGGGGTCCTCGCGGAGCTTGCCGAGGGCGCGCGAGACGGCGCTCTTGACCGTGCCGACGGAGACACCGAGCACCTCGGCGGTCTGCACCTCGCTGAGGTCCTCGTAGTACCTGAGGACGACCATGGCGCGCTGCCGCTCGGGGAGCTTCATGATCGCGCGCCACATGGCGTCGTGCAGCACCTGCCGCTCGGCCGGGTCCGGTGCGGGGGCGACCGAGGACGTGCTCGGCTCGGGCAGCTCCTCGCAGGCGAACTCGTCGACCTTGCGCTTGCGCCACTGGGAGGTGCGGGTGTTGACCAGCGCCCGGCGCACGTAGCCGTCCAGGGCGCGGTGGTCCTCGATGCGCTCCCAGGCGACGTACGTCTTGGTCAGGGCGGTCTGCAGCAGGTCCTCGGCATCGCTGGGGTTGGCCGTCAGCGAGCGCGCGGTGCGCAGCAGGACCGGGCCCCGGGCCCGGACGTAGGAGGAGAACGACGGGTACCCCGGGAAGGCGGAGCGGCCGGGGTTCGCGGTGTGCCCGGCGTGCCCGGTGGCGGCCTTCGATGCGCTGGTGCAGACAGGCGTGGTCATGTGTTCCACGCTAGAAGTGGCGGCGGCCCCGGGGATCGGTCCCAGGTCCCGAAGGCGTCTCCGCCTCAGGTTGTAGGGGTGGGGCAGGCCCCACCTCCTGAAGGTGGAGGGGGGCCGGGGGGAAGTCAGGGTCGGGACGGCGGCGGGGTCGGGGTCGGGGGCGCGGAACGAGGCCGTGGGGCCCCGGCGGGGTCACTCCCAGGTGCGGGCGACCAGGGCGTCGATGCGGTTGCGGTCGATGTTGAGCCGGTGCCCGCCGTGGGTCTCCTTGACGTTGCCGGCGTACTGGTGGATGCGGCGGTGCGGGGACCAGGCCCGGGGGCTCAGCGACGGCTCTCCGGACACCGAGGGCTTCTTGCCCCAGCGGGCGAACCACACCACCGTGGGCAGGTCCTTGAACTTCGCCCGGCGGGCCCACTCCAGGTGGGCGACGCCGGAGTCGGCACTGCTGTAGTAGCCGGGGAAGTAGCGATGGCGGCGCAGCTCGCGGTTCCAGGCGCGCACGAAGTCCAGGGTACGGGCGGCGCAGGCCCGGTTGCCGGTGTCGTACGCCTCCATGTCGAGGTAGAGCGTGCTGCCGGGGATCATGCCGTGCCAGCGGGCGCGGTTGACCGCGTCACGGGCCTCCGCGGCTCCCTGGCGCCAGGGGTCGCGGCCGATCGTGAGGCTGCGCTTGTGCTTGAGGGTGACGCACGGGGACTGGGAGCCGACGTACACCGGCAGCAGGAACCAGCCCATCCGGTCCACCGACTTGATCCACTGCTTGTTGAGGTTCGTCTGGCGCGGACAGCCGCGGGCCCGGCCGCCGAAGTAGATGCCGACGGCGCGGTACGGGGAGGAGCGCCACGCCTTCATGGTGGCGACGGAGGGGGCCTCGCAGGTGTCGAAGGCCCAGCCGTTGAAGTGCACGGGCCGCCCCGAGTACTGCCTCGCCGCCGCCCCGCCCGCCGCGGGCTCGGCCGCCGCCCGCGGTGCGGGCAGCGCCAGGGTGGTGAACAGGGCGACGAGTGCGACCGCGAGCGCCGCCCACCTGAGGGAGGAACATTTTCGTACGTACGGTACGTACGCTGAGTCAGAGAATCGGTACATAGGGTGAGCTAACGGTCATTCAGCACCGGAGTCCACGACTCACGCCGGGGCGGTCAGCAATCGACGCCCAGGATCAACCCGGATGTGGGAACGCCGGTGCCCGCCGTCACCAGCGTCCGTGCCGCGCCCTCGACCTGGTTCGCCGAGGTGCCGCGCAACTGCCGGACGGCCTCGGCGATCCCGTTCATGCCGTGCAGGTACGCCTCACCGAGCTGGCCGCCGTGCGTGTTCAGCGGCAGGGCGTCCGCCGCGACGAAGTCGGCCGCCTCGCCGGGCTCGCAGAAGCCGAACTCCTCCAGCTGCATCAGCACGAACGGCGTGAAGTGGTCGTAGAGGATCCCCACGTCGATGTCGGAAGGCGCCAGCCCGGAGGTCCGCCAGAGCTGCCGCGCCACCACGTCCATCTCCGGCAGCCCGGTCAGGTCGTCCCGGTAGAAGCTGGTCATCGCCTCCTGCCCGCGCCCGGCGCCCTGCGCGGCGGCCACGATCACGGCGGGCGGCTGCGCGAGGTCGCGGGCCCGCTCGGCCGTGGTCACCACGACCGCCTGGCCGCCGTCGGTCTCCTGGCAGCAGTCGAGCAGCCGCAGCGGCTCCACGATCCACCGCGAGGCGGCGTGGTCGGCCAGCGTGATCGGCTTCCCGTGGAAGTACGCGGCCGGATTGGTCGCCGCGTACCGCCGGTCGGTCACCGCGACGTGTCCGAACGCCTCGGGGGTGAGCCCGTACGTGTGCAGGTAGCGCCGCGCCGCCATGGCCACCCAGCTCGCCGGCGTGAGCAGCCCGAACGGCAGCGCCCACCCCAGCGCCGCCCCCTCCGCCGACGGCTCCCTGCGCTGCACCCCGGACCCGAATCTGCGCCCCGAGCGCTCGTTGAACGCCCGGTAGCAGACCACCACGTCGGCCACCCCGGACGCCACGGCCAGCGCCGCCTGCTGCACGGTCGCGCAGGCCGCGCCGCCGCCGTAGTGGATGCGCGAGAAGAACGACAGCTCGCCGATCCCGGCCGCCTGCGCGACGGTGATCTCGGGGCTGGTGTCCATGGTGAAGGTGACCAGCCCGTCCACGTCCGCCGGGACCAGCCCGGCGTCGTCGAGTGCCGCGTGCACCGCCTCGACCGCCAGCTTCAGCTCGCTGCGCCCGGAGTCCTTGGAGAACTCGGTCGCCCCGATCCCCACGACCGCGGCCTTCCCGCCCAGCTCGTCCGCCCGGTGGATGCTCACGCGCGCTCCTTCTCGGGGGCGTCGGGGCCCGAGGAGGGCTCCGGAGCCCCGGCGGGCTCCGGGACCCCGGGGGTCCGGAGGGTTCCGGTGAACGCCACCTTCACCGTGCCGGTGACGTGGCGGCCGATGCCGTTCACGCCGACCACGCGGATCTCGGCCGTGCCCGCGGGGCCGTCGACCTCGCTGACGGTCCCGCGCAACACCATCGTGTCCCCCGGATAGTTGGGTGCGCCGAGCCGGATCCTCACCGCCCGCAGCCGGGCCCCGGACCCGAGTCGTTCGGTCACGTACCGTCCGACCAGCCCGTTCGTCGTCAGGATGTTCATGAAGATGTCCGGCGACCCCTTCTCCCGCGCGGCCTCGGCGTCATGGTGCACATCCTGGTAGTCGCGTGAGGCCACCGCCCCGGCGACGATCAGCGTCCGCGTCACCGCGATCTCCAGCGGTGCCAGCTCCTCGCCGGCCCGCAGCTCCCGCACCCCTCCGGAACTCATCCCCACGCCCCTTCCTCCGCCACCAGCAGCTCCCCGAGCCTCTCCAGCGCCTGGCCCCCGCCGCCCAGGTACGCGTCGATCTGCCGGCCCCAGAGGAAGTGCCGGTGCGCCGGGTGCGCCAGGTCCGCGCCCACCCCGCCGTGCAGGTGCTGCCCCGCGTGCACCGCCCGCCGCCCGGCCTCGGACGCCCACCAGGCCGCGGTCAGGGCGTGCGTCGCGTACGGGAGGCCCCGGTCGTACCGCCAGGCCGCCTCGTACGCGGTGACCCGGATCGCCTCGGTGTCCATGTGCGCTTCGGCGGCCCGCAGCTGGACCCCCTGCTTGGTGGACAGCGGCCGCCCGAACTGCTCCCGCTGCGAGGTGTACTCGGCGGCCCGCGCCACCGCGCCCGCGCACACCCCCGCCTGGAGACCCGCGTAGGCGATCGTCGCCGCCCCCCGCACGCTCTCGTACGCCCGCGGACCCGGCCCGCCCAGCCGCTGCGCCCGCGCCCCGTCCAGGGTGAGCCGCCCCGCTGCCCAGGGCGCCGTGGTCTCCACCGGCGCCACCCCGACGCCCGCCTCCCCGGCCCGTACGATCCACAGCCCCCGGTCCGCGTCCGGCACCAGCACATGCGTGGCGTCCCGCAGCCACGGGACCACCGGCACCACCCCGGACAGCGCACACGTGTACGAGCCGTCTCCGGTTTCCGCACCGTCGCTCACCCGAACGCGTCCGGGGCCGGTGGCCGAAAACGCGCCCACGGCCACGAGGGAACCGTTTCCGAGACCCGGGCCCATCGTTTCCCGCTGTTCTCGCGTTCCGAAAGCGCCGATCGCCAGCACACCCGCGACACTCGTGGCCGCAAACGGAACCTGTGCCGTGGTCCGTCCCTGCTCCTCCAGCAGCAGGACCAGCCCCAACAGGCCCACCTCCGCCACCGCTTCCAGCAGTCCCGCCCCGCCCAGCCGCTTCCACAGCTCGGCGTCGCTGCCCGTGCCGGCCGCCGCCAACCGCTCGTGCGTGGCCAGATCGCCGAAGATCCGCGCCGCCAGGTCCCGCGCGGCCCGCTGCTCCTGGCTCGGAGTGAAGTCCATCCCGGTCACACCTCGCCCCGCGCGTCGCCCGCACCGTCCACGGCCCGGAACACCGGCAGTTCCAACTCCGCGTCGTACCGCTGGAACTCCGCCCTCACCCGCATCCCGATCCGCACCCGCCCGGCCGGCACCCCGACCACGTTGCTGATCATCCGCACGCCCTCGGCCAGCTCGACCAAGGCGACCGCGTACGGCGGATCGAAGGCGGGGAAGACCGGGTGGTGCACGACCACGTAGCTGAAGACTGTGCCCTCGCCGCTCGCCTCGACGGTGTCCCACCGCGCGGAACCGCACCCGTTGCACCCGGGCAGCCACGGGAACCGCAGCAGCTCGCACGTCCCGCAGCGCTGGATCAGCAGCCGGTGCGCGGAAACCCCCTCCCAGAAACCGGCATTGTCGCGGTTGACCACCGGCCGCGGCCGCAGCACGGGCGGCACGTCCTTCGACGGCTCCGCCCGGGCCGCTGTCCGGGCCTCCGCCCGGACCTCCGCCGGGGCCTCCGTCCGGACCTCCGCGCGCTCCTGTGCCGCCGCTCCCTGTGGAGTTGTGCTCGCAGCCGGGTCTTCGCGGCGTCGCGCCGGGGCGTACTTCAGGATGCGGAAGCGGTGCGTGCCCGCCAGCTCCCCGTCCCCGAAGACGTCCGTCCGGGTCGTGACGAAGTACCCGGAGCCCAGCTTGGTCGTCTTGCGGTCGGACACCGACTCGATCACCGCGTCGAAGGTGACCCGCTGTCCGGGCCGCAGGTCCCGCACGTACTCCTGCTCGCAGTCGGTGGCCACCACCGACGTGCACCCGGCGCCGTCGAGCAGCGCGAACAGGTCCTCGTATGCCGGCGAACGATCCGTGTGCCCGGACAGGCCGCCCATCGTCCAGGCCTGAAGCATCGTCGGCGGAGCTGTCGCGTCCGGTCCCCCGTACGCCGGACTGGTGTCTCCCATCGCTTCGCACCAATGCCTGATCATCGGCTCGTTGACCAGGTCCTTGCCCACTGCCGAGGAGGCCGCCGTCTGCCCCTCGTACTTCTTCAAACGGGCGTGGAATCCGTCGCGTTCCCCATCGCCATAACTTTCTGTGACGAATTTCCGCTTTCCCGCACCGTCCGTTACGGACCGGTCGCTCGTCGAGTCACCCGTCACCGCTTGGCCCTCCGCATCCCGAGCCGCATCGTCGCCACGATCTCCCGCTGCACCTCGCTCACCCCGCCGCCGAAGGTGTTGATCTGCGCGGCCCGGTTCATCCGTTCCAGCTCGCCGTCCCCGAAGGCCCCCGGCGAACCGGCCCGCACCAGACCCGCGTCGCCCACCACCTCCTGGCAGAGCCGGTAGACGGCGACCGCGCTCTCGGTGCCGACGAACTTCACTCCGCTCGCGTCGCCCGGTGCCAGGGTTCCCGCGCCGACATCGCCCACCAGCCGCCAGTTCAGCAGCCGCACCATTGCGAGCCGGGCGTGCGCCTCGGCCAGACAGGCCCGCACCCAGGGCTTCTGACCTGGCATTTCCCCGGTCTCCGGGTCGATGCGCCGAGCGTGGGCCAGGGCTTCGGCGTACACGTCCTCGGCCTGCATCCCGATGGCCGCGAGGGCCACCCGTTCATGGTTGAGCTGGTTGGTGATCAGCCCCCAGCCCTCGTTCTCGGCCCCCACGAGGTGGGCGGCCGGGACGCGTATCCCGTCGTAGTAGGTGGCGGTGGTGGTCAGGCCGCCGACCGTCTCGATCGGCGTCCAGGAGAAACCGGGCGCGTCCGTCGGGACCAGGACGATCGATATCCCCCGGTGCTTGGGGGCTTCGGGGTCGGTGCGGCAGGCGAGCCAGATCCAGTCCGCGTTCTGGGCGTTGCTGGTGAAGACCTTCTGCCCGTCGATCAGCCACGTCTCGCCGTCCGCCGACCGCACGGCGCGGGTACGCAGCGACGCGAGGTCCGTGCCGGCCTCGGGCTCGCTGTAGCCGATCGCGAAGACGAGTTCACCGCGCAGGATCCGCGGCAGGAAGAACTCCCGCTGCGCCTGGGTCCCGTACTTCATCAGGGTCGGACCGACCGTGTTGAGCGTGACCATCGAGACGGGGGCGCCCGCCCGGTACGCCTCGTCGAAGAACACGAACTGCTCGTCCGGGCCGCGTCCTTGGCCCCCGTACTCCCGCGGCCAGCCGAGCCCGAGCATCCCGTCGGCGCCGATCCGCCGCAGCAGGGCGCGCTGCCCGGCCGGGTCCGGCGGCGGCCCGTGCGGCATCAGCTCACGGAAGTACGAACGGAGTTCGGCGCGCAGCCGTCGCTGGCGCCCGGTCGGTGCGAGGTGCACGGCGGTGGCCTCCGGCTGGTGTCCGGACGTACGGAGCAGAGTTCCTGACTGTCCGTCAGATTCCGCGACCGTGTCAAGAGGCGGGGACCGCACGCACACATGCCTGTGCGGCGGCGCCGAAGCACCGCCGCACAGGCAGTCATTCACCCCGCAGCACGGCCCCCCATCAGGCCGCGCGGCACTACCAGAGCTCGGTGAAGCTCACCGCGACGTTGTAGTTGCCCTGCTGGATGGCCGTGTCGTCCGAGTCGTTCACCGCGGCGGTGTTGTTCTGGTTCGAGGCGCCGGCACCGGTGGCCACCTGCTGCGTGGAAACGGAGTTGCCGTTGTTCGTGCCGCCCACGCCGGTGCCGATCTGCGTGGCAACGGTCGCGTTCGATCCGTCGTCCGCGAAGGAACCGTTGTCGGCCGTGGCAACACCCGTGAAGAGGGCGGCCGCGAGGGGGAGAGCGGCGACAGCGGCGATGACGCGAGCGTTACGGATACGTGCCATGTCAATTCCTCCAGGAACTGTTAAGTACGGCTGATACCGAGAGAGTCGGCCGACCGCCTCGGCGCTGGTGTCGACGTCGCGACATCAGGTTGACCCACCGAATCCCCGGCGAACCACCCCCCACGCGCTTATTCGCTCGCAAGCGTGAGCTTTTGTCGATAAACCCCCGACCCCGTCGCAAATCACCCTCCTACTGGCCAAATAGCCCACTGAGTCCAGTAACCCCATAAGAGGAACCGTTCCGGCACATTTTCAGCCAACTTTCCCGGCTTCCCTTATTCGAACATTCGTACGACGATGGAGTCATGGCCACTCCAGACCGGCTCACCGCCACCCTGGCCCTCGCCCACGCGCTCTCGGCCGCGGAGCGCGGACTGCCCGTCATCCCGCTGTCCCGCACCAAGCTCCCGGCCCTGCCCTCGCCGCACCGCGAAGAACCCCCCGCGGCAGGCCCGCCCTGCCGCGGCGCCTGCGGCCTGACCGGGCACGGCGTGCACGACGCCTCCACCGACCCCGCGGTGGTGCGCGCCCTGTTCGCCGCCGCCCCCTGGGCGACCGGTTACGGCATCGCCTGCGGCCGGCCCCGGCACCACCTCATCGGGCTCGACCTGGACACCAAGCACGGCGCCGATCCGCTCGCCGCCCTCCACCGGCTCGCCCGGGACCACGGCTTCACGATCCCCGCCACCCTCACGGTGCTCACCCCCTCCGGCGGCCGCCACGTGTGGCTCACCGGACCGCCGGGCGTCCCGGTGCCCAACTCCGCGAGCCGCCTCGCCCCGGGCGTCGACGTCCGCGGCGCGGGCGGTTACCTGGTCGGACCGGGCTCCCTCACCACGGCCGGCGTCTACCGCCTGGCCCCCGGCACGGCCCACCTCCCGGCCGCCCCCTGCCCGGGCCCCCTCCTCGCGCTCCTCACCCGGGAGCGCCGCAAGCCCCCGCCGCCGGCCCCGTTACGTACCGCGCACGGACACGGCCTGGTGGAATTCGTCCGCACCGCCCACGAGGGCCAGCGCAACACCCGCCTCTTCTGGGCCGCCTGCCGCGCCTACGAGAACGGCCTCGGCGAAACCCTCGCCGCCGCCCTCACCGCCGCGGCCCTCCACACCGGCCTCGCCCTCCCGGAGATCCACTCCACCCTCGCCTCGGCCGTCCGCCGTTCCACGGGCACCCGCGCCCGGCCCCCGGCCGACGCCCGCCCAGTACCACTCTCCGGGCCGGGCCAGGCACCACCGCGAGGCGGTCGGCATCGCGCATAGGAGGCGATGTACCCGTACGGAGTGACAGCAACGCACATGTCACCACACGTATGGGTGAGTGTCGGGTCCGGTCGCAGGGGTACGGGGTTGCTGACCGCCCGCCGGGGAGGACCCGAACGAATGACGTCCTTCACGGTCGAAATGCCTGGCAGCGACGCTGTACGCGAAAAAAGCGGTACGCCGGAAGGCTTTTCCGGTCGCCTTCGATCAGCAACGTGCGCGTGTCTACACCGTCCTAAACGTCCTGATTGTTCAGAATGTTGCTTACTGCCCCAGTTGGAACTATGAAGTTTCGTTGCCGAGGAGCATGACATGCAGACGCGCAAGTGGCTCCCAGACCAGCCCACCTGTATCGGCCGGCACGACTGGCCGGACGACGGGAACAACGGAACGCACATGCGACTGCGAGTCGGCTCCATCGTGGTACTCGATCGGCAGGCGTGGCGGATCCTGGAGATCAACGGTTATCCGGGCGACCGGTGGCCGGACTCCTACGAGAAGGCGTGGCGCGACCACGTGGAACTGTGGTGGCACGCCAACGAACTGCGGCGGGCCAACAACCAGTCGATCAAACCGGTCCCCGAGCAGGCCGAGTTCTACAAGCGCCCGGTGGTGCTGGTGCTGCGCAACGAGAACCTGCCCCGCTCCGCGCCGAAGCACTGGTGCGCTCCCGCCAGCCACGACTGGCGGGTCCTGCCCGAGCACTACGCCGTCTGCCGGGCCTGCGGCGAGCTGCCGCCCTGCCGGCACGGGGAGTACCGCTGGGAGGGCGGCCCCCGCTGGCCGGAGCAGAACGGCGGCATCCCGCTCATGGTGCCGGAGGACTGCTGCATGGGGTGCGCCGAGCCGATCAAGCCACGGGTGCGGACCGTGCGGTTCCCGGGCCCCAACCTCTGGTACCCGGACCTGGGCGAGGACACGGCCGTCTTCCACGGCCGCACCTCCTGCGCCGACCAGGTCGACTGCTACCGGATGCAGTGGCAGACCGAGTACAACCCCCGGCCCCACGCGGCCCCCTCGCTGCCGGCCGCTCCGGCGTTCCCGGGTTTCGACCACTTCACGCTCCCCCGGACACGGCACGCGCAGGACGTGTCCCACCACCCCCCGCGGGCCTCCCACGAATTCCGTCCCGAGCAGTCCGTGTCGGCCATGTCGTCGCGGCCGACGGAGGAGTGCTCCTCCATGACGGGTGACTTCAGCTCCGTGCACACCCGGTTCGACGCGCACCGGGAGGCTCTGGGGACCGGCACGCCGACGACCGGCGTACCCGCGTCGGCGCCCGCGCCCGTCGCACCCGCGCCGGCGTACCAGCCCGCGCCCGCCGCCTCCGGCGCGCCCACGGCAGGCCCGGCGGCACCGGAGCCCCTCCCCGCGGCCGAGGCGCCCGCTCCCGTACCCGTCGTCCCTTCCGTCGAGAGCGTCGAGCCGGCGCTCCGGTCCGCCCAGGAACTGGGCCTGGCCCTGGCGGAACGCCCGGCGTTCCACAACGCGGAGCAGGCGGCCCGAGTGATCGAGGAACTCACCGCCGCGGTCCGGAACATCGCGCTCTGCCTGAACAACCCGGCCGCCCGCGAACGCTCCTGACCCCGGACGACCGGCTGCCGGCCCGCCGAACGGTCTTCCGGCGGGCGCCGCTCCCGGCACGGGCGGATCAGCAGGAGGCAGACCCCACGACGAAGGGGTGCCCCCTGGCGGGGACACCCCTTCTGATCAGTGCGCCGACTGACCCGGTGCGGTGGGTGTGGGATTTGAACCCACGGTGACATCGCTGCCACGACGGTTTTCAAGACCGTTCCCTTAGGCCGCTCGGGCAACCCACCCTCGCGTCACCCGCCTGCGGGGACGCGAGGACAGCCTAGCCGGTCAGTTGTCGCCCTCGCGTGCCTGGAGGGTCACTTCGGTGGTGGACTCCTTGCCGCCGCGCGTGTAGGTCAGCTTGACCTTGTCGCCGGGCTTGTGCGTCCAGATCTCGCTGATCAGGGTCGGACCGCTGTCGATGACGCGGTCCTCGAACTTGGTGATGACGTCACCGGGCTTGAGGCCGGCGGCGGCGGCCGGGCCGTTCGGGGTGATCGCGGGGGTGTTGCCCGCGCCCGATTCGGAGATCTTCGCGCCCTCGCCCTTCTGGTCCATCGCCACCGTCGCGCCGATCATCGGGTAGACCGGCTTGCCCGTCTTGATGAGCTGGTCGGCGACCGTCCTGGCCTGGTTGACCGGGATCGCGAAGCCGAGGCCGATGGAGCCCGCCTGGCCGCTGCCGGAGCCGAAGCCGCCGCTGGGGACGGACTGGATCGCGGAGTTGATGCCGATGACCGCGCCGCGGGAGTCGAGGAGCGGGCCGCCGGAGTTGCCCGGGTTGATGGAGGCGTCCGTCTGCAGGGCGCTCATGTACGAAGCCTTGCTGCCCTGGCCGTCGCCCGAGGCGACCGGGCGGTCCTTGGCGCTGACGATGCCCGTGGTGACCGTGTTGGACAGGCCGAAGGGCGCGCCGATTGCGATCGTCGCGTCGCCGACGACGACCTTGTCCGAGTCGCCGAGGGGCAGCGGGGCGAGGTCGCCCGCCTTCTTCAGCTTGAGGACGGCCACGTCGTAACCCTGGGCCCGGCCGACGACTTCGGCGGCGTACTTCTTGCCGTTGGAGAAGGTGACGGACAGGTCGCCGCCGTCGGCCGCGGAGGCGACCACGTGGTTGTTGGTCAGGATGTGGCCCTGCTTGTCGTAGACGAAGCCGGTGCCGGTACCGCCCTCGCCGCTGCCGCTCTGCGCGTCGATGGTGACGACGGAGGGCAGCGCCTTGCCCGCCACGCCCGCGACGCTGCCGGGGTCGCGCTTGAAGTCCTGCGGGTTGCCCGCGGCGGAGATCGTGGTGGACCCGCCCGGGGAGTTCGCCTCGCGGTTCGCCATCCAGAAGCCGATGCCGCTGCCGACGCCGCCCGCCACCAGTGCGGCGACCAGGACGGCGGCGATCAGCCCGCCGCGCCCCCGGCGCTTGGGGGCCGGGGGCTCCTGGCCCAGCGGGGCGCCCCAGGGGTCGCCGCCGCCGTGGCCGCCACCGCCGTGGCCGCCGCCGTGGTGCGCGTCGCCGCCGTGGCCGCTGCCGTAGGCGGTGCCGTACGCCGGGAACGCGGGCGGCGGCGGGGGCCAGGCCGCGCCGGGCGCGGCCTGGTGCTGCTGGGGGGCCTGCGGCGCCGGGGGCTGGTGCGCGGCGGGCTGATGGGCGGGAGGCTGCTGGCCGGGGGGCTGGTGCGCGGCGGACGGCGGGGTCGGCGGGTGTTCCGCCGGGTGCTCCGGGGCCGGCGTCCGGTCGGCGGGCGCCGCCGCGTCGGGGTGAGCACCGGCACCGGCCGCGGGAGCCGCGGGAGCACCCGCGCCCGGGGCGCCGGACGGCTTCGCGTCCTGTTCCGTGGCCGGGACGGGAGACGGCGGTACGGACGGGGCGGCCGGTACCGCAGTGCCCTCGTTCTCGGTGCTCACAGCTCTCTCCTCGGTTCCACGTCGTCCTGTTTCTGATGGTGCGGCACGCTCCGGGAAGCCTGGTCCCGTTGTAGGCCGTTTTCCGCTGTGCAAGTGTGTGCTGTCAGCTTTTCCCACAGCACGTCAGAGCACTGTAAACGGGACCTGTGCGTCCGCTCGTCATCCTTTATTCCGGACCAAACGGACGCACCCGGAACCGGCCTCGAAGCGGCCGAACGGCCCCCTGTTTCCCTCGCGGCCACCCGTTCCCCGCACTGCTTCGCGTACACCTGCCCGTCGGCGGTGACACCATGACGCGGTGACTCACGCACGACAGCAGACCATCCAGGTAGTCGCCCACCGCGGAGCCTCCGAAGCGGCCCCCGAGCACACCCTGGCCGCGTACCGCAGGGCCATCGAGGACGGGGCCGACGCCCTGGAGTGCGATGTGCGCCTGACCGCCGACGGCCATCTCGTCTGTGTGCACGACCGCCGGGTCAACCGCACCTCGAACGGTCGCGGCGCCGTCTCCACCCTGGAGCTGGCCGACCTCGCCGCCCTGGACTTCGGGTCCTGGAAGGGCATCGAGGAGAGCGGGGAGCGTCCGGACCGGGACCCGGACCGCGGCGAGCTCACCTCCGTGCTGACCCTGGAGCGGCTGCTCGAACTGGTCGCGGACGCGGGCCGTCCGGTTCAGCTCGCCATCGAGACCAAGCACCCCACCCGGTGGGCGGGCCGGGTCGAGGAGAGGCTGCTGGAGATGCTGCGGCGGTTCGGTCTCGACGGGCCGCCCCGGGAGGCGGGCGCGCCCGCCCCGGTGCGCGTGATGAGCTTCTCGGCCCGCTCCCTGCACCGGGTGAGCCTCGCCGCGCCCGCCCTCCCCACGGTGTACCTGATGCAGTTCGTGACGCCCCGGCTGCGCGACGGGCGGCTCCCGGCGGGCGCCGGGATCGCGGGCCCCGGCATGCGCATCGTGCGCAACCACCCCGGTTACATCGCCCGCCTGCACCGCGCGGGGCACCGGGTGCACGTCTGGACGGTGAACGAGCCGGAGGACGTGGAGCTGTGCGTCCGCCTGGGCGTGGACGCGATCATCACCAACCGCCCCCGGCAGGTGCTCGCGCAGCTCGGCCGCGCCTGACGCCCGGGGACCGGCCCCGGCCACCGCCGGGAGTGCACCGGCGCATCCGTACCGGATTCGATCGTTACGAGTGCATCATTGGCCAATGCTTGGCCGGTTTCCGGTCCAGGCCATTGGGGAATCCACACCGTGGCGTGGGGCGAAGGAGGTCTCGGGGGTGGCGTTGATGGAGGCACAGGAGGTGCCCACGTCGTCGTGCATGGCCATTCCGCATGGCCCTGCCGGCGTGGGCGCGGCAAGACGTCGGATGCGTACGGAGCTGCGCACCGGAGGGGTGTCGGAATCGGTCGTCGACGACGCGGTTCTGGTCCTTTCCGAACTGCTGAGCAATGCCTGCCGGCACGGCAGGCCACTGGGGGCGGCGGAGGTCGGCGACGGAGCCGTCCGGGCCGCCTGGCAGGTCGGCCCCACGGGACGGCTGACCGTGGAGGTGACGGACGGCGGCGGCCCGACCCGGCCGGTTCCGGCCACTCCCTCGGTGACCGCGCGGGGCGGCCGCGGGCTGAACATCATCAGCGCGCTCGCCCGCGACTGGGGTGTCCGGGACGACCGGGCGTCCGGCGAGGTGACGGTGTGGGTGGTGCTCGAGGAGAGCGACCGGCACAGCGACTTCGCCACGCGCGTGGCACCGCCGGTGCTGGACTTCGCGGTCCCGTTCGACGACCTGGGCTGACGGCCCGCGCCGTCGGGCGGCGCCGGCGCCCGCCGCGCCGGGGGCGCACGAGGACGTGCGCGGGACGGGTGAGGACGTACGCCGGACGTGTCCCCCATTGCGGCTAGGCTCGCGCCGACACCGCACTGCCGCAAGGGGAGAAGCACGCATGGCCAAGAAGCGCCCGCAGACCAAGGCCGCCAAGCCGCAGACCGTCAGCAACGAGCCCGTGCCGGTGGTCGGGGCGCGCGAGCCCTGCCCGTGCGGCTCGGGCCGCCGCTACAAGGCGTGTCACGGCCGTGCCGCCTCGCACGCCGTGACCGAGCTGGTCCAGCGCCCCTTCGAGGGCCTGGCCGGGGAGTGCGACTGGGTCGCGCTGCGCGAGCTGGTGCCGGCCGCGACGGTCGCGCTCACCCTGAAGGACGGGCTCCCCGACGGCGTTCCTTCGGTGACCCTCGCGACGGTGCTGCCGATGGCGTGGCCCGCGCTGCGCCGTTCGGACGGCTCCGTCCTCCTCGGCCTGCAGAACGACACCCCCTCCGGCGACCTGAGCCGCGACCTCGCGAACACCCTGCGGCGGGCGCTCGTCGCCGAGCCCGGCAACCCGGTCACCGCCGACACGGCGCCCGCCGACGGCCCGCGGCTGCAGGACCTCCTGGACCCGGACGCCGCCTTCGCGCCGGACGTGCACACGGGCTTCGAGTTCTGGGTGCCGGACGCCGAGAACGGCGCGAACGCCGACCCCGAGGTCGCCGCCTCCCTGGAGCGCGCCAACGCGGCCGCGATCCCGACCGTGCGGCTGACCGGTGTGGACAGTGCGTACTGGTGCGAGACGCCCGAGAAGAACCACCTGCGGTGGGCCATGCCGCACCCGGAGGAGAAGCTCCTGGACGCGCTGGCCCGGCTGCACGCCGCGGGCGCCTCGTCGCTGGGCGAGGACACCCGCCTCGTCGGCTCGTTCCGGGCGCACGGGATCATCGTTCCGGTCTGGGACCTGCCGAGCGCGATGACGGCCGAGGAGTGCGAGAAGCCCGCCGCCGCGTTCGCCGAGCGGCTCGCCGGCGCGCTCGCCTCGGACGCCCCGCTGACGTCCGAGGAGCGGCGCTCGCGCGGCGGCCTCACGAACCGTCAGGTGACGTTGAGCTGACTCCCCGGACGGGGCTCTTCGGGCCCCTCCGTTGCACGTCGCACAACGGGACGGAGCGGGCGCAGTGACTCCGGTCACAGTGGCCCGTACTGACGAGTAAATCCCTGTCTGAATACACGAGATCGAATTTGCGAACAGCAGATCTCTTGTTACCGTTCTAGGAGCCCGGTCGCTGGTGCATCCCCCGTCGCCAGCGATCGGGCCTTTCATTTTTACGGCCTCTTTACGGCCGCGCCGACTCCGGTGAGTTGCTCCCGGAGCGCAGCAGCAACGGCCCGTCTCCCCGGGCCGCGAATTCCGACACCGCCGTGTACGAGGCGTCCTTCTCGGGTGCCGCCGCCCACCGCTGCGCCGCCGGCTCGCGCGGCGTCTCGCACGACCCCGGTTCGTCCCCGGCGCCGATCGCGCAGCGCATCCGTACGGTACGGCCGGCCGGAGCCATCAGCGTCAGCACGGCGTCGAGTTCCTCGCCCGTGGCGTTGCGGTAGTACGTGCGCGCCCAGGCCCTCCCCGCCTCGGTGAGCACACAGGTCTGCGCCTCGACCCCGTCGGGGGAGGAGACCTCGGGACCGCACCGGGCGCGCACGCGCCCCGGGGCTTCGGTCTCCCGGGGCTTCGGGTCGTCCGTCACGCGCGGCACGCCGGCGAGCGCCCTGCCGGGCTCGGCCGGCGTTCCGGGCGCGGGCCCCGCGGAGGCTCCCGCGAACGGCAGCAGAACGGTGAACACCACGACGGCCGAAAGCCCGATCATGCGGATATTCAAGGGGAGTCCCACCTGTCAACTGCCGGGGAATTCGTGACGGTGGGCCGAAGATATCGACGGTGGGCGCACGGTTCGACGGCCGCGCGCCCAATTCCGCTGAACTCGCGCCGTCTCGCACTCTTACGAGTGAGCGGCGCACGGCGGTCCGCCGCCGCCGCTCACCGAACACGGGTCAGTAGGCGAGCCTGCTGCCGCCGCCGGGAGCACCGCTGCTCGCCACCACCAGGGCGTCCAGCACCGTCTCCACGTCCGGCAGCCAGGGGCGCCCGTCCCCGCCGAGCGCCGGTTCGCGCTCCCAACGCGCCTGCCCCGCACCCGTTTCGGCGGGCGGCAGCACCAGATAGCCGCCGTCGCCGTGGAACCTCAGCGAGGAGGGCACCCGGTCCTTGGCGTACAGGAGTTCACCGAGCCGCTCCAGGGAGTACGGAGCGACCAGCAGCGACCACCGGGTGGACGTCGCCACGACCGGGCCCAGGCGCACCCCCATCCGGTCCAGCGCCACCAGCGCCCGCGCGCCCGCCAGCGCCGGGAGACTGAGCGCGCAGGGGGCGCGCCCGCCGGTGGCGAGCACCACCGGTGCGTCCGGGCGCTTCTCCCACCACCAGCGCACCATGCGCGCGTCGGTGGTGGCGGCCGGCAGGCCGGGATCGAAGGGGTGCGCGCCGGGCACCACGCACTCAGGGTCGGGACAGGCGCAGCGAACCGCCGCGCCCGCGCGGCCGTCGGCCGCCGTCAGCCCCACGCCCGGCAGGACCGGCCACTGCCACACGGTGGCGCAGGTGAGCGCCGTACCGGGCAGGACCGACCGCTCGCTCCGCCGGAACCGGAGCCTGCGTCGCCTTCCGAGGATCTCGCGCATGAGCGCTCGTTCCTTTCCGTTGAACGCCGAGGTCCACATGACTACTGCACTCACTGCTGCACACTGCGCGTACTTACGGGACGTATTTCAGAGCCACTCGACAGCCTGCGGTACGGCAGCCCCACAGGGGCCGAGCGCGGAACGTGGCGGGGGGTGGCGCGCACAGGGCGCTTTCCCGTCCCCGAGGGACGTCGCCGTCGTTTCCGATGGTGCTGATCCCTGGTGCTTGATCCCTGGTGCCTGAACGGTCCCTGACCGTCATTCGGAACGGCGCCGGGCCCACAGCGGATAGGACGCCTGCGCCTGCCGCCGGGTTCCGGGCCGACGGCGGCACGGCCGCAGTCCCCCGGTCATCACCTGAGGCAGATACCCAGCACGGCCGATATGACGCGCTGTCGAACGCCCTCAGTCGACCGCAAATGCGGGTACGGGGCGGCTTTTTCCGGCCAGGTACCCATTCCTCTGTTTTCCCAGGGACACCATCAATCCCTCCAGGACAATGCTGGACATGGCCTTACATCTGCGTGTAGATGTGGATCCATTGATAGCGGCGCAGAATGACATGGGGGTTTGCGATGCTATTGAGCAGAACGCACCAGGTGGAAAGCCGGCTGACATGAGCGCCCCGAACGTGCCGAAAGTGGCCGGAATCGATCCACTGGTTCCGCCCCCCGCGCAGACTCCCGCGCCTGCGGGAACGCCCTCCGTCCCCACGGGAGCGGTGATCCAGGACCGGCTGGCGGGCTGGGTCTCGGACCTGACCACCCTGCACGAACTGACCGAACGCCTGGTGGCGACGGGCACCCTCGACGAGGCGCTGCACGAGGTGGTGCGTGCCGGAGCCGCCCTCGTCGGGGCCCGCCGGGGACTCGCCGTGCTGGAGCCGGCCGACGGCCTCGGGCCCGCCAGCACCGTCGGCCTCGGTCTCGCGCACGCCGACCTCGGCCACATCGAGACCGTGCCGCGCGACGCCACCGCGTACGGCCGCTTCCTCGAAGGCGTCGCCGGGCCCGGTGACGGCGACCCGGGCGCCAGCCCCGACCTGCTGCACGAGGAGGGGCTCGACCCGCTGCACCGCGAGGTCGCCCGCCGCCTCGGTTACGCCGCCAGTTACGCGCTCCCCCTCGCCGGGGCCGCCGGTCGGCTCGGCGCGGCCGTCTGGCTGTACGACGAACCCGCCGAACCGGCGGAGCGCCAGCGGCACCTGGTGCGGCTCTACGGCCGGTACGCCTCCGAGCACCTGGCCCGGCTGCTGGAGCTGGAGCGGGCGCGGGCGCAGGTGCGGGCCCTGACCGAGGAGCTGCTGCCCAGCCGCCTGCCCCGGGTCGCGGGCGTACGGCTGGCGGTGCGCCACCGGACCGGGCCGCGCGGCGGCGGCGACTTCTACGACGCGCTGCCGCTGCCGGAAGGGGCGCTCGGTCTGGTCGTCGGGTCGGTCACCGGCGCCGGGCCCAGTGCGACCGCCGCGATGGGACGGCTGCGGGCGAGCATGCGGGCGTACGCCGTCATGGAGGGCGAGGACCCCGTCGCCGTCCTCTCCGACCTGGAGCTGCTGCTGCGGCTGACCGAGCCCGCGCGCTCGGCGACCGCGCTGCTGGCGTACTGCGAACCGGCCAAGCGGAAGATCGTGCTCGCCGGGGCGGGGCACACCCCGCCGCTGATCGTCGGCGAGCGGCGCACCGAGTACGCGGAGACGTCGCTGTCGGCTCCGCTGGGGATGCTCTCGTGCTGGGAGGCGCCCAGCGTGGACATCAGCCCATACCCGGGCGAGACCGTGCTGCTCTACACCGACGGGCTGCTGCGCCGCACGGGCGACCCGATGGACCGGGCGTTCGCGCGGCTGCACGCGGCGGCGGCGGGCGTGCCGAAGGCGGTCCGCAGCGACCCGGGGGCGATCTGCGACCACGTGCTGCGCACGGTGCTGCCCGACGGGCTGGACGCGGTGGACTCGGCGGAGGACGTCGTGCTGCTGGCGGCCCGCTTCGACTGATCCCGCGGCCCGGACGGGACCGCCGGGGCGCCGACGGGGGCCGGTGCGGCCCGGTGCGGATGGATTCCTCACAGTTGTCCACAGGCCGGGGAGCGATCGACCGCACGGACATACGATGGAGAACCAGGAGGCGGGAAACCCCTGGTCCCTGTGTCGTATGAGGAGACGTGTCGTGTCTGAGGAGCTCAAGCCGGAGACCCCGGAAGTTGTGGACGGCGAGGCCGAAGCCACGGAGGAAGAGCCCATCAAGCAGCGCAAGAACGGGCTGTACCCGGGTCTGTCCGACGAGCTCGCCGAGAACATGAAGTCCGGCTGGGCGGACACCGAGCTGCACGGCCTGGAGCCGATCGCGCAGGCCGAGCACACCGCCGCCCGCCGCGCCGCGCTCTCCGCGCGCTTCCCGGGCGAGCGCCTGGTGGTCCCCGCGGGCAACCTCAAGACGCGCTCCAACGACACCGAGTACGCCTTCCGCGCCTCCACCGAGTACGCGTACCTGACCGGCGACCAGACCCAGGACGGCGTCCTGGTGCTGGAGCCGACCGAGTCCGGGCACGACGCGACGGTCTACCTGCTGCCGCGCTCCAACCGGGAGAACGGCGAGTTCTGGCTGGACGGCCAGGGCGAGCTGTGGGTCGGCCGCCGCCACTCCCTCACCGAGGCCGAGCAACTGCTGGGCCTGCCCGCCAAGGACGTCCGCGAACTGCCCAAGGCGCTGCGCGAGGCCACCGGCCGGGTCCGCAACGTCCGCGGGCACGACGCGGGCATCGAGGCCGCCCTCGCCGACAAGACCACCGCCGAGACGGACGAGGAGCTGCGCGTCTACCTCTCCGAGGCCCGCGTGGTGAAGGACGAGTTCGAGATCGGCGAGCTCCAGAAGGCCGTCGACTCCACCGTCCGCGGCTTCGAGGACGTGGTGAAGGTCCTGGACAAGGCCGAGGCCACCTCCGAGCGCTACCTGGAGGGCACGTTCTTCCTGCGCGCCCGCGTCGAGGGCAACGACATCGGCTACGGCTCGATCTGCGCCGCCGGCCCGCACGCCACGACGCTGCACTGGGTGCGCAACGACGGCGCGGTGCGCTCCGGCGACCTGCTGCTGCTCGACGCCGGGGTGGAGACGCACACCCTCTACACCGCCGACGTGACGCGCACGCTGCCGATCAACGGCACGTTCTCGCCGCTCCAGAAGAAGATCTACGACGCGGTGTACGAGGCCCAGGAGGCCGGTATCGCGGCCGTCAAGCCCGGCGCCTCCTACCGTGACTTCCACGAGGCCGCCCAGCGCGTGCTCGCCGAGAAGCTCGTCGAGTGGGGCCTCGTGGAGGGCCCGGCCGAGCGCGTCCTGGAACTGGGTCTCCAGCGCCGCTGGACCCTGCACGGCACCGGTCACATGCTGGGCCTGGACGTCCACGACTGCGCCGCCGCGCGCCGCGAGGCGTACGCCGACGGCGTCCTGGAGCCGGGCGTGTGCCTGACCGTCGAGCCCGGCCTGTACTTCCAGGCCGACGACCTGACGGTGCCCGAGGAGTACCGCGGCATCGGCGTGCGGATCGAGGACGACATCCTGGTCACCGAGGACGGAAACCGGAACCTGTCGGCCGCGCTGCCGCGCCGCTCCGACGAGGTCGAGGCGTGGATGGCGGCGACCAGGGCCGCCGAGTAGGAGCCGGGCACGGGTCGCCCGTACGCGGGCCGGCCGTGCGGGGGTGACGTACGAGGGCATGCCGCCCGGGAATCTCAGGATGCCCGGAGCAGTATGCCCTCGCGCCCTTTCAAGATCTTGTCGAAGCTGACCACCGCGCCCCGGCCGGGCCGGTTGCGGAAGTGCACGTGGTCGGCGAGCTGCTCGATGAGGCACAGCCCGCGGCCGCTCTCGCGCAGGTGCGTGCGCGCCCGGCCCCTGCCGCGTCTGCGCTCGGCCGGGAAGCCGGGACCCGAATCGGCGACCTCGATGCGACAGGTGTCGCCGTCGAGGTAGGCGGTGACCTGGTACGCCGCGCACTGCGGGTCCGGCTCGTCGTCGCCGCCGTGCTCGACCGCGTTGGCACAGGCTTCGCTGAGGGCGACCGAGAGGTCGTAGGAGATGTCCGGATCGACGCCCGCGGTGTTCATGCTGTCGAGCAGAAGACGGCGGGCGAGCGGAACGCTCGCGGCTTCGCGCCGCAAGTGGAGTGACCACCAGATGCTCATGCTCCAGCCTCCTGGCTGCGGCTCGACATACGACTACCTATTGCCGCCGACGGCGGTCGGTAAGCCAGGAACCGGTGCCGGAGCGCTCGTTCGGCGGATGCGCGCACTCCGCGCGCCGGGCCGCCGGAGGCCGCCGCGGGGACCCGGCGCCGGCCGGGCCCCGTGACGTACCGGACGATTGTGAGCTTCCGGACCTGCCCGGTCCGCCACCGGGGCGCAGTGCGATGATGGCTGCGCCATGTCACAGCCCCCCGCCCCGCCGGGCGCACACGAACGGGTCGCTCCGCGACTCGCCAGGGCCGCGGTGTTCGCCGCGGTCTGCGTCGTGCTGTCCGCGACGGGGCACGTGCTGGGCTCCACGGCGAGCGTGCCGTGGTGGACCCTCGCGGTGGCCTTCACCGGGGTGTTCGCGCTGGCCGTGCCGCTGGCCGGACGCACGCGTTCCCTGCCCGGCATCACCTTCGCGATGACGGCGGGACAGCTCGCGCTGCACGCCCTGTTCGGCCTCGGCCAGAACCACGCGGGCACGGTGCGGGGCGGCGGCGACGCGCCGCTGTCCGGACTCGCCGCGCAGTTGATGTGCGGCGGCGGCGCCGGCATGAGCGACGCCGAGACGCGGAAGGTGCTCGCCACGGCGGGCCTCGACCCGGCCTCCGGTGCGCACACCGCCCACGGAACGGGAGCGTCCGGGACGGCGTACGAGGGCTACGCCGCCCTCGGTACGGGCGGCGGACAGGACATCGGCGCCGGTGCGGCCGGCTGTCTGCATTCCCTGGTCCCCAGCCTCCCCATGCTGCTCGGTCACCTGTTGGCCGCGCTCGCGACCGGGTGGCTGCTGCGGCACGGCGATCTCGCACTGCGCCGGCTGGCCCGGCTGTCCGCCTACGGGGCGTACGAAGTGGCCGTGGGAGTGCTCGTACGCGCCCTGCGTGCCGCCTTCGCGCTGGTGCGCGCCCTGTGGGCGGGGCTTTCCGGCGCGCCCGCGTGCGGGCCGCTGTCGGCGCCCGCACCCTTCCTCGTTCCCGTGCGCACGGGCGAGGAGGACCTCCAGCACTCGGTGATCAGGCGCGGGCCGCCCGCGACGGCGTTCTCCCTCGCTGCCTGACACGGCCCCCTCGCGTACGTCACCGGAGGCGGGTCGTGCTTCCGGCGCGCCTCGCCGAGGTGTGCGCCGCGGTGTTCCACGTTTCACGTGAAACATCGGCGCGCCCCGCGAGGTGTGCCTCTCACCCGATCCACTTCTGCCATGTGGGGTTCACCGTCATGAACGCAAACCGTCGCACCCGTATCTCCCGCCTCTCCGCCGTCGGCGTCGCCGCGGCCGCGTCCGTCGTGGTGCTCGCCGGTCCGGCCTTCGCGCACGTCACCGTGCAGCCGGTCGGCGCTGCCGCCAAGGGCGGCTACGCGACCGTCAATGTGAAGGTCCCCAACGAGCGGGACAACGCCTCGACGGTGAAGCTCGAAGTGAGCTTCCCGGTCACCGAGCACCCGCTGACCTCCGTGATGCCGCAGGCCGTCCCCGGCTGGACCGTGAACGTCGAGAAGGCCAAGCTCGACAAGCCGCTGAAGGTGCACGGCAAGGAGATCAAGGAAGCCGTCTCGAAGATCACCTGGACCGGCGGGAAGATCGGCCCCGGTGAGTTCCAGCAGTTCCCGCTCTCGCTCGGCCAGCTCCCCGAGGACGCCGACCAGCTCGTGCTGAAGGCCATCCAGACGTACGACAACAAGGAAGTCGTCCGCTGGATCGAGGAGCCCAAGGCGGGCCAGCCGGAGCCGCAGAGCCCCGCGCCCGTCCTGAAGCTGACCGCCCCGGCCAGTGACGGCCACGGCGCGGCGCCCGCCGACGACGACAAGAAGGCCAAGGACTCCAAGGCCTCGGACGCGCACGACGACGACAAGAAGGAGACCGCGGCCTCCGCCAGCGACACCACCGCCCGCGTGCTCGGCATCGTGGGCATCATCGTGGGTGTCGCCGGTGTGGCGTTCGGGGTTCTCGCGGGCCGTCGCCGCGCCTCCTGACCCGCCCTCTCACAGTTCCAGGATTTTCATGCACAAGAAGAACGTGCTGGTCGCGGCGGCTCTCGTCGCCGCGGCCACCTTCACCCTGTCCGCGTGCGGCGGCGAATCCTCCCCTAAGCAGGAGGACGGCCGGACCGCCACGAACATCACCCCGACCAAGGAGAAGGCCGCGACGGTCCTCGACCGGCCGTACACCAAGCCGAACCTCGTCCTGAAGGACACGAACGGCAAGGAGTACGACTTCCGCGAGGCCACCAAGGGCAAGCCGACGCTCATCTACTTCGGCTACACCAACTGCCCCGACGTGTGCCCGCTGACGATGAGCAACATCGCGGTCGCGTACAAGAAGCTGCCCAAGGCCGACCAGGAGAAGCTGCGCGTCGTCTTCGTGACGACCGACCCGGAGCGGGACACGCCGAAGGAACTCGGCAAGTGGCTCAAGGGCGCGGGCAGCCCCGACTTCATCGGGCTGACCGGCGACTTCCCGACCATCCAGGCCGGCGCCCGCCAACTGGGCGTCAGCATCGAGCCGTCCACCAAGGACAAGGACGGCAAGGTCACCTCGATGCACACCAAGCAGGTCATCGCGTTCTCGCCGAAGACCGACGCCGGGTACCTCCTCTACACCGACGAGGCGACCGCAGACGACTACACCGCCGATCTCCCGAAGATCGTCAAGGGAGAGACCCCGTGAACACCCGCACCACCCGTTCCCTCCGCTGGACGACGCGCCTCACCAGTTTCGCCGCCATAGCCGTGGCGGGCTCGCTCGCGCTGACGGCGTGCGGCGGCGACGCCAAGACCGGCTCCCCGGCCGCTGCCAAGACGACTGCCCCGGCGGCCGACAGCAAGCCGAAGATCGCGGTCACCGGCGCGTTCATGCCCGAACCCGCCATGGCCGACATGGCGGGCGGCTTCCTCGTCGTCAAGAACTCCGGCTCCGTCGCCGACCGTCTGAAGTCCGTCACCGCCTCCGCGTTCTCCGGCAAGGCCGAGATCCACGAGACGACCGCGGACGGAAAGATGAAGGAGGCCAAGGAGGGCTTCCCGGTGCCGGCCAACGGCACGCTGGAGCTCAAGCGCGGCGGCAAGCACATCATGTTCCTCGAGGTGAAGCAGAAGCCGAAGAAGGGCGACAAGGTCGCCGTCGAGCTGCACTTCGAGAAGGCCGGGACCGTGCAGGTCGACATGCCGGTCGAAGCAGCCACCCACAACCCGCAGCAGCACCACTGAGGGGCTGAGGACTCACCATGAAGGACACCACCGCCCCGCGCTTCGGACCCTCGGCGGCCTCCACGGCAGTGCGCGCACTGCTCGTGGTGCTCGCCCTGGTCGGCGCGCTGTTCGTGAGCGCCGGCCCCGCCGCCGCGCACGCCGCGCTCACCGACAGCAACCCGAAGGACGGGGCGGTGGTCGCCACCGCCCCCGAGAACATCACTCTGAACTTCTCCGAGCAGATCCAGCTCGGCGAGGACGCCATCCGCGTCCTCGACCCCACGGGCAAGCGCGCCGACACCGGCGAAGTGCTCGACCTGTGCAACGGCAACCTGGTCCAGTACGGGGTCGCACTGCACAAGGGACTCCCCGACGGCACGTACACCGTCGCCTGGCAGGCCGTCTCCGCGGACAGCCACCCCATCTCCGGTGCGCTCACCTTCTCCATCGGCGCCCCCTCCGAGAGCAGCGTCGTGCTGCCCTCGCAGGAGGCCGGCGGCGGGATCGTCGGCGTGCTCTACGGCATCGCGCGGTACGCCGCGTACGCCGGGTTCATCCTGCTCGTCGGCGGTGCGGCCTTCGTCCTGGCCTGCTGGCGGCGCGGGGCCTCCGAGCGGCCGATGCAGCGGCTGGTGGTGCGCGGCTGGCTGCTGCTGACCGCCGCGACCCTGCTGATGCTGCTGCTGCGCGCCCCGTACACCGGGTCGGGAGAGCTGTCGGGGATCTTCGACCTGGCCGCGCTCAAGGCCGTACTGACCACCAAGACCGGGGCCGCGCTGGTGTCGCGGCTGCTGCTGCTCGGTGCGGCGGCGCTGTTCGTCGCCGTCCTCTTCGGGGCGTACGCGAAGAAGGTGGCGGCCCACCCCGAAGAGCCCGAGGAGCCCGAGGAGGAGGACGACGAGGACTCCTCGCGCAAGGACCTCACCTTCGGTCTCGCCCTGGGCGGCGGGGTCGTGGCCGCGGGCATCGCCGCGACCTGGGCGATGTCCGAGCACGCCTCGACGGGTCTTCAGCCGGGCCTCGCGATGCCGGTCGACGTGCTGCACATGCTGGCGGTCGCCGCGTGGCTGGGCGGGCTCGCCGCGCTGCTGACCGCGCTCTACCGGTCCCCTTTCCTCGAACGGACGGCGGTACGGAATTTCTCCCGGCTCGCCTTCGGCAGCGTCGTCGTGCTCGCCGCGACCGGGCTCTACCAGTCCTGGCGGCAGGTCGGCTCCTGGGACGCCCTCTTCGGGACGGCGTACGGGAAGTTGCTGCTGGCGAAGATCGCGCTGGTCGCGGTGATGGTCGCCGCGGCGTGGTTCTCCCGCCGGTGGATCGGGCGGATGGCGGAGCGGACGGCTCCGGAGGCCGAGGCGGAGAACGCACTCGCACAGCGCGAGGAGCGGGCGGTACAGGAGGCCGAGGCCGAGGTCACCGTGCCCGACGACCCCGAGCGGGCCGCCCAGCTCGCCCGGCAGCGGGCCGCCATGAACACCGTCCGGGCCAAACGGGTCCGCGACGCCGACCCGGAGCGCACCGGACTGCGCCGTTCCGTGCTTCTGGAGGCCGGGGTCGCCGTGGTGCTGCTCGCCGTCACCACCGTTCTGACCGGCACCGAACCGGGTCGTACCGAACTCAAGGAGGCGGGCCGTGGCACTGCCGCCGCCCCCGCGGTCGCCGACCGGCCCGTCGACCTGACCCTGCCCTTCGACACCGGCGGCGCGAACGGCAAGGGCACCGTCCGCCTCCAGGTCACCCCGGGCCGCACCGGCAGCAACGCCCTGCACGTCTGGGCCAATTCGCCGGACAACAAGCCGGTGGACGCACCCGAGCTGAAGGTCGCGTTCACCAACGAAGACAAACAGATCGGCCCGCTGCCCGTCGTGCCCGACAAGCTCGCTGCCGGACACTGGAGTGCGAACGGTGTACAGATCCCGATCGCCGGGAGCTGGAAGATCGACGTGACGATCCGCACCTCCGACATCGACCAAGTGACCGTTTCCCAGAACGTCAAGATCGGCTGACCGGCGTGACCAACACTCCCTCTTCCACCTCGTCCTCCCCCTCCTCTTCCACCTCCCCGGACGCTGACGCCCCGGCCGCCGGCGGAATCTCGCGGCGGCGGCTGCTCGGCACCGCGGGCGGAGCCGCGGCGGCCGGACTGGTCGTGGGCGCGGCGGGCGGCGCGGGTGTCGCCACCGCGGTCTCCTCGCAGGGCGAGGGTCCAGCGGTGCTGGCTTCGCTGGGCACGGCCAAGGCGATGTTCCACGGGAAACACCAGGCCGGAATCACCACTCCGCTCCAGGCCCGCGGCCATCTGATCGCGTTCGACCTGGCTCCCGGGTCCGGCCGCAAGGAGGCCACGGCACTGCTGCGCCGCTGGTCGGAGGTGGCGCAGCAGTTGATGGCGGGGCGGCCGCTGGCCGGGGAGGACACCGGAGTCGCGTTCGACGCGGGTCCTTCGTCGCTGACCGTCACCTTCGGTTTCGGACGGACCTTCTTCGACCGGACGGGGCTGACGGCCAAGCGTCCGGTGGAGCTGGACCCGCTGCCGGACTTCTCCTCCGACCGGCTCGACGCCCGGCGCAGCAACGGCGACCTGTGGGTGCAGATCGGCGCGGACGACGCGCTGGTCGCCTTCCACGCGCTGCGGGCGGTGCAGCGGGAGGCCGGGGACGCGGCCCGGGTGCGCTGGCAGATGAACGGGTTCAACCGCTCGCCGGGCGCGACGGCCGCCCCGATGACGACCCGCAACCTGATGGGCCAGGTGGACGGGACGGGCAACCCGAAGCCGTCGGAGCCGGACTTCGAGAAGCGGATCTTCGTGCCGGAGAAGGGCGGCCCGGCCGGTCAGGAGTGGATGGCGGGCGGTTCGTACGCGGTCGTACGGCGCATCCGCATGCTCCTGGACGACTGGGAGAAGCTGCCGCGCGGCGAGCAGGAGGCGGTCATCGGACGGCGCAAGAAGGACGGCGCGCCGCTGACCGGCGGGGACGAGTTCACCGAGCCGGACCTCCAGAAGGCGGGGCCGAACGGCAAGCTGGTCATCGCGTCCGACGCGCACTCCCGGATCTCGGCCCCGGAGCAGAACGGCGGGGCGGCCATGCTGCGCAGGCCGTTCTCGTACCACGACGGCATCTCGGCGGACGGGGTACCGGATGCGGGGCTGCTGTTCATCTGCTGGCAGGCGGACCCGATGCGGGGGTTCGTGCCGGTGCAGCGCAAGCTCGACCGGGGGGACGCGCTGTCGAAGTTCATCCGGCACGAGTCGAGCGGGCTGTTCGCGGTGCCGGGCGGTCCGCGCGAGGGCGAGTACGTGGGCCAGCGGCTGCTGGAGGCGTGAGGCTCCGCCCGTTCCCGTACGGCGCGTCCCGGCCCCGTCCGGCGCATTAGGGTGACCGCATGTCAGCGACGCGCTACGCCTATCTCGGCCCCGAGGGCACCTTCACCGAGGTCGCCCTTCGTACGCTCCCCGAAGCCGCCACCCGCGAGCTCGCCCCGATGCTGTCGGTCCCGGCCGCGCTGGACGCGGTGCGCAACGGCGAGGCGGCGGCGGCCCTGGTGCCGATCGAGAACTCGGTGGAGGGCGGCATCACGGCGACGCTGGACGCGCTGACCTCCGGCGAGCCACTGATGATCTACCGCGAGGTGCTGCTGTCGATCCGGTTCGCGCTGCTGGTGCGGCCGGGGACGAAGCTCCAGGACATCAAGACGGTCACTGCCCACCCGGCGGCCCAGCCGCAGGTCCGCAACTGGATGAAGGAGAACCTGCCGGACGCGCTGTGGGAGTCGTCGGCCTCCAACGCGGACGGTGCGCGGCTGGTGCAGGAGGGGCGGTACGACGCGGCCTTCGCAGGCGAGTTCGCGGCGGCGACGTACGGGCTTGAGCCGCTGGTCACCGACATCCACGACGCGGTGAACGCGCAGACGCGCTTCGTGCTGGTGGGACGGCCGGCCCGGCCGGCGGCGCCGACCGGGGCGGACAAGACGTCGGTGGTGATCTGGCTGGGTCCCGACCGGCCGGGTGCGCTGCTGGAGCTGCTCCAGGAGTTCGCGGTGCGCGGGGTGAACCTGATGCTGATCCAGTCGCGGCCGACGGGGGCCGGGATCGGGAACTACTGCTTCGCGGTCGACGCGGAGGGGCACATCGCGGACCGCCGGGTGGGCGAGGCCCTGATGGGGTTGAAGCGGATCGCTCCGAAGGTGCGGTTCCTGGGTTCGTACCCGAGGGCCGGGGTGGCGGTGGAGGACGTGCCGGAGCTGCGGCACGGGACGTCGGACCGGGAGTTCACGGAGGCCTCGGACTGGCTGGCGCGCTGCCAGGACGGGCGGGGCTGAGAAGGAGACCGCGGCGGCCCGGAAAGGCGGGACGGGTGGACGTCGGAGTTTCCCACAGAGTTATCCACAGGCCAGCGGTCGGGGTTGGGGACAAGTCGACAACGCAATGCGACATGGTCGACAAATCGCCCCAGCGGCTCAGGGGTGCTCCACAGCTCGGCAGGGCCGGCGCCGTCACCTCATTTGCCTTGATCAACTCTTTAGGGGGGCAATTCCCACTCGAATGAGCCGAGTGGGGTGGGTTTGGACTGGGAATCCCTGCCCCTTCCACTCCATTCGGAAGATCTGATTCCGACATCCACAGAACTTTCGCACACCCTGTGGATAACTTTCGGAAATCGCGACCCCCTGTGGAAAAGAGGTTCGGACAAGGTCCCCCAACTACCGCCTCGCACAAGGCCGGAGGGGCACCGAACCCTGGCCTGTCGCCGCGTCCGGAGAAATGCGGCACCCGTCGGGCCGAACACGGGGAGGTTCGCGGCGGCTTCCGCGATGCGTTTCCGCTCCCTGCGGCGAGTGTCTTTGTCCGCATTACCATTCCCGGCAATACGGACAAATAAGAAGGTGCCTGGATATCAAGTCGAGTGGCGCAGGCGGGCACCGGTAGCCTGGTGGGGTGATTGACCTTCGCCTGCTCCGTGAGGACCCCGACCGTGTTCGCGCCTCCCAGCGCGCCCGTGGAGAGGACGTCGCGCTCGTCGACGCCCTGCTCCTGGCCGACGAGCGGCGCAGGTCGTCCGCCGTCCGCTTCGACGAGCTCCGCAACGAGCAGAAGTCGCTCGGCAAGCTCATCCCCAAGGCCTCCGGCGACGAGAAGGCCGAGCTGCTGAAGCGCACCGGCGAGCTCTCCGCCGCCGTGAAGGCCGCGGACGCCGAGCAGAACGAGGCGGCCGAAGAGGCCCAGCGCCTGCTGCTCCAGCTCGGCAACATCGTCCACGAGGACGTGCCGGTCGGCGGCGAGGAGGACTTCGTCGTCCGCGAGACGCACGGCACCGTCCGCGACTTCGCCGCCGAGGGCTTCGAGCCCAAGGACCACCTGGAGCTCGGCGAGGCGCTGGGCGCCATCGACGTCGAGCGCGGCGCGAAGGTCTCCGGCTCCCGCTTCTACTACCTGACCGGCGTCGGCGCGCTCCTGGAGCTGGCCCTGGTGAACGCCGCGATCGCGCAGGCCACCGAGGCCGGCTTCGTACCGATGCTGACCCCCGCGCTGGTCCGCCCGCGCGCCATGGAGGGCACCGGCTTCCTCGGCCAGGCCGCGGAGAACGTCTACCACCTGGAGAAGGACGACTACTACCTGGTCGGCACCTCCGAGGTCCCCCTCGCGGCGTACCACATGGACGAGATCATCGAGGCGGACAAGCTGCCGCTGCGGTACGCGGGCTTCTCGCCCTGCTTCCGCCGCGAGGCCGGGACGTACGGCAAGGACACCCGGGGCATCTTCCGGGTGCACCAGTTCGACAAGGTCGAGATGTTCTCCTACGTCCACCCGGACGACGCGGAGGCCGAGCTGGAGCGGCTGCTGGAGTGGGAGAAGCAGTGGCTGAACGCCCTGGAGCTGCCGTTCCAGGTGATCGACGTGGCGACCGGCGACCTCGGCGCCTCGGCGGCGCGGAAGTACGACTGCGAGGCGTGGATCCCCACCCAGGGCAAGTACCGCGAGCTCACCTCGTCGTCCAACTGCAACAGCTTCCAGGCCCGCCGGCTCTCGATCCGCATGCGCGAGGGCAAGAAGGTCCAGCCGCTGGCCACCCTGAACGGCACGCTGTGCGCGGTCCCGCGCACCATCGTGGCGATCCTGGAGAACCACCAGCTGCCCGACGGTTCGGTACGGGTCCCCGAGATCCTGCGTCCCTACCTGAGCGGCCGCGAGGTCCTGGAGCCGATCGCCACGTGAGCACCGCTCCCTCCACAGGACCGGTCGCGCCCGCGCCGTTCCCGTACAAACTGATCGCGACCGATCTCGACGGCACGCTGCTGCGTTCCGACGAGACGGTCTCGCAGCGCACCCGTGACGCGCTGGACGCCGCCTGCGCGGCGGGCGCCGCGCACATCGTGGTGACCGGACGCTCGGTCGCCTGGACGAAGCACATCTTCGAGTCCCTCGGCTACGACGGACTCGCGGTGTGCGGCCAGGGCGCGCAGGTCTACCACGCGGGCGAGCGCCGCCTGCTGACCTCGGTGACGCTGGACCGGCAGCTCGCCGGTCTCGCCCTGTCCAAGATCGAGGCGGAGATCGGGCCGCTGGCCCTGGCCGCGAGCCGCGACGGGACGGACGGCGCGGTCCTGATCGGCCCCGGCTACCGGGTGCACGAGGGCGAGCTGCCGTACGTCCCGTTCACTGACATCGCGGACGTCTGGGCGGCCCCGCTGACCAAGCTGTACATCCAGCACCCCGGCCTGTCCGACGACGACCTCGCCCGGGTGGCCCGCCGGACGGTGGGGAACCTGGTGGACGTCGTCATGGCCGGGGCCGGAGTCGTGGAGATCCTGCCGCTGGGCCTGAGCAAGGCGACCGGGCTGTCCCTGGCGGCCCGTCGGCTGAAACTGAAGGCGGCGGACACCATCGCCTTCGGCGACATGCCGAACGACGTTCCGATGTTCGGCTGGGCGGCGCACGGGGTGGCGATGGCCAACGCGCACACCGAGCTGAAGGCCGTCGCGCACGAGGTCACCGCGTCCAACGAGGACGACGGCATCGCCGTGGTCCTGGAGAACCTGCTCGCCGGCACCCGCTGAGCGGACGGATCCTCGGCCGAGTACGGGGAAGAGGCGGCCCGGCGCGATGCGCAGGGCCGCCCCGGGCAGTCGCCGCAGGGCCGCACGACGGAGTGACGGGTGTGCGCCCCTCCGGTGCCTGCCCCGCTCCGCTGCCCCGACGGGAGCCACGCGGGCCGGGTGTCCGGCCGACGAGTGCTCCACCCCCGGCAGTCGGGCGTCGCCGCCCCACCACTGTGCGCGTCGGCGTCCGCCGCTCGCCACTCCTTTTCCGACCGCGTGCGCCGTACAACGATTTCGGTTGTAGGATGACTGGGCAACCGGGCGAATCACCGTCCGGTCATCAGCGGCGAGCGGACCGGATACGGGGTACGGCATGGCACTTCGGGCGGCGGGGCGGAAGTCCCTGGTGGACACCGTCGTGGAGCAGCTCCGCGATCAGCTCGCCGACGGCGAGTGGTCCGTCGGCGACCGGATTCCCACCGAGCACGACCTCGCGGAGCAGCTCGGCGTCGGCCGCAACACCGTCCGGGAGGCCGTGCGTGTCCTGGTGCACGCGGGGCTGCTGGAATCCCGGCAGGGCAACGGCACCTTCGTCCGCTCGACCGCCGACCCCGCGGCCGTGCTGCGCGGGATGCGGCACGCGGGCGCCCTTGACGTGCTGGAGCTGCGGGTGGCCCTGGAGGCGGAGGCGGCCCGGCTGGCCGCGGTGCGCCGGGACGCGGACGACCTGCTCGCCCTGCGGGCGGCCCTCGCGAAGCTGCACGAGCAGGGCGACCGGGCGGCCGACGCCGACCTCGCCTTCCACCTCGGGATCGTGGAGGCCACCCACAACGCCGCGTTCACCGAGGTCTACCGCTTCTTCTCGGCCCAGGTGCACGAGTCGCTGGTGACCTCGCTCGGCGATCACGAGATGCCGCCCATCGATCTGGTCGCCCATGCCGCCCTGGTGGACGCCGTCGAGAGCGGGGACCCCGCCGCCGCCGAGCAGGCGGCGCGAGCGCTGCTCCAGGTGCCCATCGACGTCATCCGGGGTCTGGTCGGCCGCTGAGGCCCTGCGGCCGGGGCCGTTGCGGTCCGCCTGCGGACCCTCGGCAGTCCCCGCCCCCTTCACCTCGTTCCTCCGCCCCTTCGTTCCCTCGTTTTTCTTACTCTCCTTGGAAAGGTGTTCGTCTTGTCACGCCCGGAAGCCGATCAACTCCTGCTGGACGCCGAGGCCGACGTCCGGCCCACCCCTCAAGGGGTCGCCGCGCGGCGGGCGTTGCTTGCGCATCCGGTGATCCTGATGGTCGGCATCGTGCTGGCCTCGCTCAACATGCGCGCGGCACTCGCGAGTGTGTCCCCGCTGGTCGGCGAGATCAGTGACGCCTTCGGCCTGTCGTCCACGGCCACCAGCCTGGTGACGTCCGTGCCGGTGCTCTTCCTGGGCGTCGGCGCGATGGTGGCCCCCTGGCTGGGCCGGCGCTTCGGCACCGAGGCGGTGCTGTTCTGCGCGCTGGTGCTGCTGGGCATCGGCATCGTGGTGCGCGTGGTGCCCTCGACGGTGGCACTGTACGGCGGCGGGGTGCTCATCGGTGTCGCGATAGCCCTCCTCAATGTGCTGATGCCCGGTCTGATCAAGCGGGACTTCCCCGACCGGGCCGCCTCGATGACGTCGGTCTACACGGGCTCGATGATCGCCGGTGCCACCGTCGTGGCCGCGGCCTCGGTGCCGCTGGAGAAGGCCTTCGGCGGGAGCTGGGAGGCGTCGCTGGCGTTCTGGTCGCTGCTGGCGGCCGTGGCCGCGGTGGCCTGGCTCCCCCAGGTGCTGATCGCCCGGGGCCGTACCGGACACGAGGTACGGGTCGAGCCCGTCGTCGGGACCGCGCCGAAGAGCGTCTGGCGTTCGGCGCTGGCCTGGCAGGTCACTCTCTTCATGGGCCTCCAGTCGTTGTGGTCGTACGTCCTGATCGCCTGGATGCCGACGATCTTCACGGATCACGGGATGAGCCGTTCCACGGCCGGTGTGATCTTCGCGTTCAACAACCTGATCCAGGTGGCGGGCGCCTTCGCTGTGCCGCTGCTGGCGGGGCGGATGCGCTCGCAGCGGCCGCTGGTGGTGCTGGTCTCCTCTCTGGTGGCGGGTGGCTACGTCGGTCTGATGGTCGCCCCGGTGTCCGGGGCCTGGCTGTGGTCGGCGGTCCTCGGCGTCGGCCAGGGCGGCGCCGTGGGTCTCGCGCTGACGATGATCGTGCTGCGCGCCGGTGACGCGGCGACGGCTGCGCGGCTGTCCGGCATGGCGCAGACGATCGGCTATCTGCTGGCCGCCGTGGGCCCATTGGCGGCGGGGGCCGTGTACCAGGTGACCGGCAGTTGGACGGTGCCGATCGCCCTGATGCTGGGCGTGTGCGCGACAGCTCTGTCGGTGGGCCTGTTCGCGGCCCGGGACCGCAAGATCTGACGCTCTTCAGGTGTCAAGGTCCGAGGGGTCCTTGTCCCCAGGGCCAGGCATTCCCGGCCTGTCACCGAAACGGGGAGCGCCCCCGGTTCGTGTCTGACATACGAACCGGGGGCGCTCCCCGTTCCCGGAAGGAGCCGATACGGCTATTCATCACCCGCAAGAGTGAGCGAACGCAGTTTCTGGCCCGCGTACCACGTGGCCAGGCCCGTGACGACGACCAGCAGGATCACCGCGGTCGGCAGCCCCACGTCCGAGGCGATCGCGCCGTCCGCCCCGATCTTCTCGGCCAGCGACAGCGCCCACTGCTGGATGCTGAGCGTCCGGGCGCCCGGCACCAGGCTGCCGAACAGGGCCTCCCACACCAGCGCGTACACCAGCCCGAAGACGACCGCGTGCCGCGAGACCGTGCCGAGCAGCAGGAAGACGGCGCTGTAGGCGATGGAGGCGACGAGGGCGGCGACCGTGTAGGCGATGGCGATCTGGCTGCCGTTGCCGTTCAGGATCAGGCCCGCGACGAAGGTGGGGATCGCGGAGAACGCCATGGTGACGGCGATGGCGACGATCAGCTTGGTGAAGATGATCGTGGGCCGCTTCACCGGCTTGGACAGCAGGTAGACGATCGAGCCGTCGTCGATCTCCGGGCCGATCGCTCCCGTGCCGGCGATGACGCCGATCAGCGGGACCATCGTGGCGAGCGCGAAGCCGCCCAGGACGTCGGCGGCGACGCCGTCGTCCACGCCGACCAGGGCCCGCACCGCGACGGCGATCACGATGAGCAGGGCGGGCAGCAGGAAGAGGATGGCCGCGCGGCGGCGGCCGAGCAGGGCCCGGTAGGTGAGCCGGGCGACGGTGGGTTCGTACATCGCAGCAAGCTCCTTTCAGGCCGTGACGAGGTAGGAGAAGACCGATTCGAGGGACTCGTCGGAGGGCTGCACCGTGAGCAGGCGGATGCCGTGCGCACGGGCGACCCGCGGGAGCAGCTCGGTGAAGCGGCCGAAGTCGACGGCCTGGACGCGCAGGGCGCCCTCGGCGCGGTCGACCTCGATGCCCGCTGTGGACGGGTCGGCGATCAACGCGGCGGCCAGGGCGCGGTCGTCGCTGGAGCGTACGAGGTAGCGGTGCGGGCGGTCGGTCATCAGGCGGCGGATCTTGCGGAAGTCGCCTGATGCCGCGTGCCGGCCGGCGACGATCACCTCGATGTGCGAGGCGAGCTGCTCGACCTCCTCCAGGATGTGCGAGGAGAAGAGCACCGTGCGGCCCTCGGCGCCCATGCGCCGCAGCAGGTCCATCAGCTGCATGCGCTGGCGGGGGTCCATGCCGTTGAACGGCTCGTCGAGCAGCAGCACCGCCGGGTCGTGCACCAGGGCGGAGGCCATCTTCACGCGCTGGCGCATGCCCTTGCTGTACGTGGCGACCTTGCGGTCCTGGGCGTACTCCATCTCGACGGTCGCGAGTGCCTTCTGCGCCGCCCGCTCGTCCAGACCGTGGAGTTCGGCGTTGGCGACGACGAATTCGCGGCCGGTGAGGAAGTCGTACATCGCCTCCCGTTCGGGGACGACGCCGATCTCCCGGTAGATGCTCTCGTTGCGCCAGATCGGCTTGCCGTCGAGGGTGACGGAGCCGTTGGAGGGGGCGAGGAAGCCGCCCATCATGTTGATCAGGGTGGACTTGCCCGCGCCGTTGGGGCCGAGGAGGCCGGTGACGCCGGGGCCGATGTTCATGGTGACGTCGTTGACGGCGACCACGTTCCCGAACCAGCGGGAGGCCTTGGAGATGTCGATCGTGGTCACAGTCCGACCTTCCGGTAGCGGCGCATCAGGACGGCGTACGAACCGGCGATGAGCCCGAGGACGACCAGCAGGTAGACCACGCCCGTGCCGGCACCGGGGCCGGCGCCTCCGGGGAAGGCGGAGGTGGCGCCGAGGAAGGCGGTCTGGACGCCGTCGATGAGGGTGGCGGGCGAGAAGAGGCCGAGCCACTCCACCGCGCTGTCCGCCTCCTGGCTGGTGGCGATGGCCTGGACGGTCGAGACGGCGCCGTACGAGATGGTGAACACGGCGATCACGGCGGCGACGCCGAAGCCGCGGCGCGGCGTCAGGGCGGCCATCACCAGGCCGATCCCGGCGAACAGGAGGGACAGCAGTGCCACGGAGACCAACCCCTGTGCGAAGCCCTTGGTCTGGGTGCCGAAGTCGAACTTCGCGAGCAGCGCGCCCGCGTAGAGGATGACCAGCGGGATGGCCGTGAGGGCGAACAGCGCCGAGGCCATCGCGGCGTATTTGGCGAGCACGTAGTCCCGGCGTTCGATGGGCCGGGAGAAGTACAGCGGCACCGTCTTGAAGCGCAGGTCGCGCGAGACCGTCTGGGGTGCCTGGGCGGCCAGGTAGAGACCGATGACGGGCTGCAGGGAGATCGCGAACGCCGTGTAGGACAGCGGCAGTTTGGTCATGGTGCCCGCGGGGGCGGCCACGGCGACGGCGACGATGATCGCCGCGGTGGCGGTCATCACGCCGAACAGGACCATCGGCAGCACCTTGGACTTGGCGCTGCGGCCCAGTCCGTACGCACCGCGCAGGGACTGCGAGTAGAGCGAACGGCGGGCGTAGGCACGGCCGAGGCGGGGACCGTCGTACTTGCGGTAGCCGATGTTGTGGATGCGCGTCGGGTCGGCGCCCTGCGGCGTGAACTCAGTTGCCATCGTGGCCGCCTCCCTTCTGCTGGTCGTTGCGCTGGGCGCCCCGGGCGGTGCCCGCGGGGGCCGCGGACGGAACGGGTGCCGCGCCCGCGGGCTGGTCGGTGCTCTCGCCGGTGACCGGGTCGGCGCTCGGGCCGGTGCCCCGACCGCTGCTCCGGTCGGTGTTCCGGTCAGTGTTCCGGTCGGTGTTCCGGTCGGTGCGGAAGACCTCGGCGATGTGGTGGCGGCGCTGCTCCATGCGGACCAGGCCGATGCCCAGGTCGGCGACGGTGTCGCGGACCAGGTCGTACGTGGCGTCGCCCTCGCCCTCGACGAGCAGGATGTGACCGGCGCCGGGCAGGCCCTGCTCCTCGGCGGCGTGCAGGGTGACGCCGGCCGCGGTGAGCGCCTCGCGCAGCGCCCGCGTGCCGTCGGGGTGGGTGTCGGAGTCGGTGACCTCGACCGCGAGGGTCGTGGTCGTCTGGGTGAAGTCACTGGTCGAACTGGACCGCAGCAGCGCGCCGCCGTCGATGACGACGACGTGGTCGCAGGTGCGCTCCAGTTCGCCCAGGAGGTGCGAGGTGACCAGGACCGAGATCCCGAAGTCGGTGTGCACGCGGCGGATCAGGCCGAGCATCTCGTCGCGGCCGACCGGGTCGAGACCGTTGGTGGGCTCGTCCAGGAGGACCAGCTGCGGGTCGTGGACCAGGGCCTGGGCCAGCTTCACCCGCTGCTTCATACCGGTCGAGTAGCCGCCGATGGGGCGGTAGCGCTCTTCGTAGAGGCCGACGTGCCGCAGGGTGTCCGCGGTGCGCTCGCGGGCGGCGGTCGCGGGCAGGCCCGACATCCGCGCCATGTGGACGACGAACTCGGTGGCCGAGACGTCCGGCGGCAGGCAGTCGTGCTCGGGCATGTACCCGACGCGCTCGCGGATCTCGGCGCCGCTGGTCGCGACGTCGAGGCCGAGCACGGCGGCCGTGCCCTCCGTGGCGGGGGACAGGCCGAGCAGGATTTTGATCAATGTGGACTTGCCGGCTCCGTTGGCTCCCACCAGACCCGTCACTCCGGGCCCGATGTCCAACGTGAGCCGGTCAAGCGCGGTCACCCGGGGGAACCGCTTGCTCAGGGCTTCGGTTGCGATCACGGCAGTCACAAGTCCGAAGGTAGTGGCGCAGGCCACAATCCACGTCAGCCCTGGCGGTTGTTCTCCTCTCCCCCTCTGGTCGTACGGACCCGTAGGGGGGAGCAGTACCGGAGGTTGACCCGACGGCCGAAAACGGCCTCCGAAGGGAACCACGGGCTGATTGCGCGGCGTTGTCCACAGGCCGTCATGCACAGCCCTTGACGCAGCCGCCGGGCATTGTCACATTCATCAGTGTCAAGTTACGGACGCGTACCGCTACACGGGACGGACGGGTGGCATGACCTCAGCAATCACAGAAGTCTCCGGCTCGCGGGATGAACTCGCCCGGCGACTGCGCGGGTTCAGGCACGTGCAACGCCTCGCGTACGAGTGCGCCGAAGCCGTCGCGGCGCAGCTCAGGCCCGGTGTCACGGAGCGCGACGCGGCCCGTATGCAGCGGGTGTGGCTGCGCGAGCGCGGGGTGCGCGACTGGTTCCACCTGCCCTTCGCATGGTTCGGCGACCGGACGGCGTTCACCGGATTCCGGATACCTCTCCAGTTCTTCCCGACGAACCGGCGGCTGGAGGCGGGCATGCCGTTCATCCTCGACATGGCCCCGGTCCACCAGGGTTTCACCGCGGACATCGGCTACTCCGGCTGTCTGGGCCCGCATCCGGTGCACGACCGGTTGCTCGCCGACCTGGAGGCGCACCGCACGCTGATCCTGGACCAGGTCCGCGAGCGGCGCACGCTGCGGGAGATCTACCAGAACGTCGAGCGGCTGATGGCCCGCCAGGGCTACACCAACCGGCACCGCGCGTATCCGTTCGGCGTGATCGCCCACAAGGTCGGCCGGGTGAGGGAACGCTCCTGGTCGCCCCAGGTGTTCGGATTCGGGACGCAGTCGCTGAAGGGACTGGCGGGCGACGCGCTGCACGGGCACCGGGACGGCTGGTCGCCCCTGTGGAGCCCGTACACGTTCTCCGACCATCCGCCGCAGCCGGGCCTGTGGGCGGTGGAACCGCACCTCGGATTCCGGGGTACGGGCGCGAAGTTCGAGGAGATCCTGGTGGTCACCGACTCCAGGGACCCCGAGCAGAGCGCGTTCTGGCTGGACGACGACCTGCCGCACGTGCGGCGCTGGGCCGAGGAGAAGGCGGCATGAGCGTGGAGAAGGACCACCCCGCAGAGGGGACGACCGGGCGCCACTCCGGGGAAGCGCCCGGACTCGAAGGAGCGCGCGAGCGCCGGGTGCGCACCGGCGGGATCGAACTGTGCGTCGTCGAACTGGGCGACGCGGCACGGCCGACCGTGCTGCTGGTGCACGGCTACCCGGACAGCAAGGAGGTGTGGTCGGCGGTCGCGACGCGGCTGGCGGACCGCTTCCACGTGGTGCTGTACGACGTACGGGGTCACGGCAGTTCGCAGGCGCCGAAGCCGTTGCGCGGCGGCTTCACGCTGGAGAAGCTCACCGACGACTTCCTGGCGGTCGCGGACGCGGTCAGCCCGGACAAGCCGGTGCACCTGGTGGGGCACGACTGGGGGTCCGTGCAGGGCTGGGAGTTCGCGACGACCCGGCGCACACAGGGGCGGATCGCGTCCTTCACCTCCCTGTCGGGCCCGTCCCTGGACCACTTCGGCCACTGGATCAAGAAGCGGACGACCCGGCCGACCCCGCGCCGTGCCGCCCAGCTCCTCGACCAGGGCATCAAGTCCTGGTACGTGTACATGCTGCACACCCCGGTCCTGCCGGAGCTGGCCTGGCGCGGTCCGCTCGGCAAGCGCTGGCCCAAGCTGCTGGAGCGGGTCGAGAAGGTCCCGGCCGACGGCTACCCGACGTCCTCGCTGCCGCGGGACGCGGCCCACGGAGCCTGGCTCTACCGCGACAACGTGCGCACCCGGCTGCGCAGGCCGCGCGCCGACGCATACGCGCACGTACCCGTGCAACTGATCATCCCGACCGGCGACATCTTCCTGTCGGAGCACCTGTACGACGAACTGGAAATGTGGGCTCCGCAGTTGGTACGCCGCACCCTGCCCGCCAAGCACTGGGCGCCCCGCACCCGTCCCGACCAACTGGCGGCGTGGACAGCCGAGTTCGTCCTGGCGAACGAGGACAGCGCGGCGGGCGTCGCCCCACGTGCGCCGGCGGCCAACGGCAAGTACGCCGACCGCTTCGGCGGGCAGCTGGTCCTGGTGACCGGCGCGGGCAGCGGGATCGGGCGGGCCACCGCTTTCGCGTTCGCCGAGGCGGGGGCGCGGATCGTGGCCGTCGACCGGGACGCGGAGGGGGCGTCCAGGACGGCGGAGCTGGCCCGGTTGATCGGGGCGCCCGACGCCTGGGCGGAGGTCGTCGATGTCAGCGACGGGCAGGCGATGGAGAAGCTGGCCGAGAAGGTCGCCGCCGACCACGGCGTCGTGGACGTACTGGTCAACAACGCCGGGATCGGCATGTCCGGGCCCTTCATGAGCACCTCGGCGGAGGACTGGAAGAAGGTCCTGGACGTCAACCTGTGGGGTGTCGTCCACGGCTGCCGCACCTTCGGCCGGCAGATGGCCGAGCGCGGACAGGGCGGTCACATCGTCAACACCGCCTCCGCGGCGGCGTTCCAGCCCTCCAAGACGCTGTCCGCCTACAGCGCCTCGAAGGCGGCGGTGCTGATGCTGAGCGAGTGCCTGCGCGCCGAACTGGCGGGCCGGGGCATCGGAGTCAGCGCCATCTGCCCCGGTCTCGTCAACACCGGCATCACGGCCGGCGCCCGCTTCACCGGAGTGACCGAGGAAGAGGAGGAGCGCAAGCAGCAGCGTTCGGCGCGGCTGTACCGGCTGCGCAACTATCCACCGGAGAAGGTCGCCGACGCCGTACTGCGCGCCGTGGTGAAGAACCAGGCGGTGGTGCCGGTGACGCCGGAGGCGCGCGCCTCGCACCTGATGTCGCGCTTCACGCCGAGGGCGCTGCGCGCGGTCGCCCGTTGGGAGCCGCGGCTGTGAGCACCGGACCCCGGGGGAGGGCATGGTCGTGCTGCCGACCGGCGGGGGCCGGGCGCGGTGCCATCCCGGTACCTGGGGCGGTCGTACCATCCCTCGCAGGAAGGCTCGCTGCGCACGGCCGTCCTGTACCCGCCCGCCCCGTACCCGACCGCCCCGCCTCGCGGCCCGCGCCACGGCGGGCGCGGTGGGTGCGGCGGGCGCGGTGGGTGTGGTGGGACGAGTGCGACAGGACGGCGGCACTGCGGCCCTGAGCCGGGGAGAGGCCGGCGGACACCGGGACAGAGCCGGACGGAAGGGAAGTGGTCATGCCCGAGCGACAGGCGCAGGGCGAGTACCGGATCGAGGACCTCGCGCACCACAGCGGTGCCACGGTCCGCACGATCCGCGCCTACCAGGACCGCGGGCTGCTCCCCAAGCCGGAGCGACGCGGGCGGGCCAACGTGTACGGGGACGCGCACCTGGCCCGGCTCCGCCAGATCGCCGACCTGCTGGACCGCGGCTACACCCTGGCCAGCATCAAGGAACTGCTGGAGGCGTGGGACGCGGGCCGGGGCCTCGGCGGGGTGCTCGGCCTCGTCGCGGAGGTCGGCGGGCCGTGGACCGACGAGGAGGCGAGCCGGATCACCCGCGCGGAACTGGACGCGCGGTTCGGCGGCCGGCCCGACGACGCGGCGGTCGCCGAAGCGGTCGAACTCGGGGTGCTGGAGAGGATCGAGGGCCGCGACGACGAGTTCCTGGTGCCCTCTCCGCAGGAGCTCGCGGTGGCCGTGGAGCTGTACGCGGCGGGTGTTCCGCTGCGCGCGATCTCGGGCCACCTGCGGGAGCTGCGGGGCCAGGTCGAGCACATAGCGGCCAGGTTCCTGGAGTTCACCACCGAGCACGTCTTCGCGCGCTACCTGGGGCACACCCCTCCCACCGACGCGGAGGCGGCGGAGGCGGCCGCTCTCGTGCGCCGGCTGCGGCCGCTCGCCCAGCAGAGCGTGGACGCCGAACTGGCCCGTGCCATGAGGCTGTACGCCACCCGGCACCTCCAGCGGCATCTGGGCACGGCACCGGTGGCCGATCCGGACGTCCGGCCGCAGGCGCTCGCCCTTCCGGCGGGAACGATCGCCGCCGTCCAGGCGCTGGTCGGAGCAGAGAACGCGTCGGCCTTTGTCACGGCGGCCACGGAGCGGGAGCTTCACGCCCGGACCTTGGACGCCTTGTCAGCGACACAACACAATCACATGAAAAGTGACGAAGCACCCTAAAGTGGACACCAGTTATCCACAGATCTTGCATTTCCCTTGTGGAAAAGGGCGGTTGGCTGTGGATTACCGACAACTGCTGCACGATCCAGGGGAATTCGGATGCGCGCACGGCATCGCGCCGGGGATTGTGACCGCATGGACGAACAACGCACCGTGAAGGTTTCGAAGTACCTCTCGCGACATCTGCGCCACCAGCCCGAGCGCATCGGCCTCACCCTCGACGCGAACGGCTGGGTCGAGATCGACGCCCTCGTCCAAGCCGCCGCCGCACATGGTTTCCGCTTCACCCGGGCCGAGCTGGACCACGTCGTCGCCACCAACGACAAGAAGCGTTTCGCGGTACGGGAGGACCAGGTCCGAGGGACCCTGATCAGGGCCAGCCAGGGCCACACCGTCGAGGTCGATCTGGCGTTGGAGCCGGTCGAGCCCCCGGCGTACCTCTTTCACGGCACCCACCACCGGGCCGTGGAGGCCGTTCGCGCCGAGGGCCTGCGCCCGATGACCCGGCACGACGTGCACCTGTCGGCCGACCGGGAGACCGCGACACGGGTCGGCGCGCGCCGGGGGCGACCGGTGGTGCTGTCGGTGGACGCGGCGGCGATGCACCGGGCGGGCCACACCTTCCGGGTGAGCGCGAACGGGGTGTGGCTGACGGCCCGGGTGCCGGTGGAATTCCTGCGCTTCCCGGAGGCGTGACGCGGCCCTCCCGGGGTGTGACGGGCGCTTTTCAGAAAGCGCGGCGGGCGCTTTCGGGCGGCGGCGGGGTCCCGACGTCGGCGGGCGGGCCACGGGTCCCGGCTCCGCAGGCCCGGCCCGTACAGTCGGATCATGCGTCTGAGCACTGTGATTCTGCCGATCCGCCGTTGGAACGAGGGCGGCAAGCAGGTGTGGCAACGGGCCGAGGAACTGGGCTTCCACACCGCGTACACCTACGACCACCTGTCGTGGCGGGTGCCCTTCCGGGAGGGCCCGTGGTTCGGGGCGCTGCCCACGCTGACCGCTGCCGCGTCGGCCACCCGGAGGCTGCGCCTGGGCACGCTGGTGACCTCGCCGAACTTCCGGCACCCGGTGACCCTGGCCAAGGAACTCATCTCACTCGACGACATCAGCGACGGGCGCGTCACCCTGGGCATCGGCGCGGGCAGCGCCGGCGGGTTCGACGCGACGGCCCTGGCGCCCGAGGGGACCGCGCCGTGGACGCCGCGCGAGCGGGCGGACCGGTTCGCCGAGTTCCTGGGGCTGCTGGACCGGCTGCTGACCGAGGACGCCGTGTCCTACGAGGGTGACTTCTGGTCGGCCGGGGACGTGCGGAACATCCCCGGGTGCGTGCAGCGGCCGCGGCTGCCGTTCTCCGTGGCGGCGACCGGTCCGCGCGGGCTGAAGCTGGCCGCGCGGTACGGGCAGGCGTGGGTGACCACCGGCGACCCCAAGCTGTACGAGAACGGCACGCCCGACGAGTCCCTGGCGGCGATCCGGGGCCAGGTGACGAAGCTCGGCACGGCGTGCGAGGCCGTCGGACGGGACGTCGGCGAGCTGGGCAAGACCCTGCTGACCGGGTTCACGCCGGACCGCCCGTTGGAATCCCTCGACGCGTTCGTGGACTTCGCGGGGCGGCACGCGGAACTGGGCTTCGACGAGCTGGTGCTGCACTGGCCCGTCGCGGACACGCAGTTCGCGGCGGACGAGAAGGTCTTCGAGCAGATCGCGAGCGAGGGGCTCGCACAGTTGGGCTGAGCGCGGCGGGAGCGGGACCCCGTGGGCGAACCCGCCAGGGCCCGGCGCGGGCCAGACGTGGGCCGCTCCCTCTCTGCGTCCCCCGCAGAGGCGTGACCCAGCAGACCGCGTCCCCTCAGATGTGCGGCCTTTCGCACGTCCGTGCGTTCCATGCGGGAAGATGAAGCGATGACCTCAGCTACCGACTTCCGCTCCCGCCCGGCCGACGACCCCGAAGACGGCACCGGCGGTGCCACGGCCGTCCGTCTGATCGCCACCGACCTGGACGGCACCCTGCTGCGCGACGACAAGTCCGTCTCGGAACGCACCGTCGCCGCCATGGCCGCCGCCGAGGCCGCCGGCATCGAGGTCTTCTTCGTGACCGGCCGCCCGGCCCGCTGGATGGACGTCGTCAGCGCGCACGTCCACGGCCACGGCCTCGCCATCTGTGCCAACGGCGCCGCCGTCGTCGACCTGCACGCGGGCGGGGAGCTCATCGAGGTCCACCCCCTGGAGCGGCCCGACGCCCTCGCCACCGTGGCCGCGCTGCGCGCCGCCGCCCCCGACACCTCCTTCGCGGTGGAGCTGACCACGGGCATCCACTACGAGCCCGACTACCCGCCCTTCCAGTTCGACCCGGCGGCGAGCATCGGCACCGCCGAGGAACTGCTGCGCGCGCAGGACCCCGGCCCGGGCACCCCCGTGATCAAGCTGCTCGCGCACCACCCCGCGATGGCCCCGGACGACTTCCTCGACCTGGCCCGTGCCGTCGTCGGCACCCACGGCTCGGTCACCCGCTCCAGCACGACCGCGCTCCTGGAGATCAGCGGCCCGGGCGTCTCCAAGGCGAGCACCCTGGCCCGCTGCTGCGCCGAGCGCGGCATCCTCCCGGAAGAGGTCGTGGCCTTCGGCGACATGCCGAACGACATTGAGATGCTGGCCTGGGCGGGCCGCTCGTACGCCATGGGCAACGCCCACCCGGCGGTGCTGGCCGTCGCTTCGGGGCGCACCGCTCCCAACGAGGAGGACGGGGTCGCAGCGGTCATCGAGCAGATCCTGGCCGAGCGGCAGCGGTAGCAGCGACACCAGGAGCCACAGGCAGTGAGGGGCGCCATCCGGGAGGACGCCCCTCACCTGTGTCCGCCTCGGCGACGCCCACTACAACGGCGCCTCCCACACCACCGTCGTCCCTCCGCCGTCCGCGCCCAGCCCCGGACCGTACGAGCTCGACCCGCCCAGCGCCTCCGCCCGCCGCCTCAGGTTCCGCAGCCCGCTGCGCCGGCCGCCCTCCGGGATGCCGACCCCGTCGTCCGCCACGGTGAGCCGCACCGCGCGCTGCCCGTCGTCCAGCGCCACCGTCGCGTCCACGACCACCTCGATACGGGAGGCCGCCGCGTGCCGGAAGGCGTTCGACAGCGCCTCGCGCAGCGCCGCGATCAGGTTCTTCCCGGTCAGTTCGCCGACCAGCGCGTCCACCGGACCCACGAAGCGGTGCCCGGGCTTGAAGCCCAGCGGGACCGCCGCCATGTTGATCTCGCGCAGCACCCTGGTGCGCAGCCCGGACGGCGCCTCGGCCGGCCCCTGCTGGAGCGCGAAGATCGCGGTACGGATCTCCTGGATCGTCACATCCAGCTCGTCCACCGCCTTGCCGACCCCCTCCTGGACCGCCGGAACGACCGACCTGCGCTGGGCGCTCTCCAGCATCATCCCGGTCGCGAACAACCGCTGAATGACGAGATCGTGCAGGTCACGGGCGATCCGGTCGCGGTCCTCGTACACCGCGAGCCGCTCACGGTCGCGCTGCGACTCGGCCATCATCAGCGCCAGCGCCGCCTGCGAGGCGAACTGAGTGGCCAGTGTCCGCTCCGCCTCGGTGAACGGCTTCCCGCCCCGCCCCCGCGGAGTCGCCAGCGCGCCCAGCACACGGCCGCCGCTGCGCAGGGGCAGCAACATGCTCGGCCCGTACCGCGCGGACATCCGGGTGATCATGCGCGGGTCGGTGGCGGAGTCCTGGACGAACACCGACTCACCGCCCAGCAGCAGCTTCACGATCGGGCTCTCCGCCGGCATCACCTTGCCCAGCGTCTCGCCGGGGTTCTCGGAGGACACCGCCGCGATCTCCAGACCGCCGTCCTCGGTGGGCAGCAGCACCATCCCGGCGTCCGAGTCCGCCAGCCGCCGTGCCTGCTCGGCGACCACGGTGAGCGCGTCATCCACGTCCCCGCCGGACAGCAGGGCCGTCGTCACGGCCACCGAGCCGTCGATCCACCGCTCGCGCTGACGGGCCGCCTCGTACAGGCGGGCGTTGCCGATGGCGATGCCGGCCTCGGTGGCCAGCACCCGCAGCATGTGCAGGTCGTAGTTGTTGAACTCGCCGCCGTCGTTCTTCTCGGTGAGGTAGAGATTGCCGAAGATGTTGCCCTGTACCCGGATGGGGACGCCGAGGAAGGTCCGCATCGGCGGGTGGTGCGCGGGGAAGCCGGCGAAGCGGGGGTCGGCCGTCAGATCCGCGAGCCGCACCGGCTCCGGATCCCTGATCAACGCACCGAGAAGGCCCTTGTGTCCGTCCGGCAGGCGGCCGATGGCGGCCGCCTGCTCGACGGTCACGCCGTACGTCACGAAGTCGGACAGCCCGTCGCCCTCGTCGTCGACGACGCCGATCGCCGCGTACCGGGCGCCGGCCAGTTCCGCGGCGGTCTCGCAGATGCGGTCCAGGGTGGAGTGCAGTTCGAGTCCGGTACCCACCGACCGCATGGCCTCCAGCAGGTGCGGCACCCGCGCGGTGAGCTCGGTCGACAACCCCTGCAGGCTGCGCGTCGCCTCGGTCGCGGCATCGAGGGAGTGCGGTGAGGCGGACCGGCCGTCGGGTACGAGCGGGTCCTGCTGCGCTGACATGCCCTTGAGACTAGTTAGTCCGATTTAAAGGGGAAAGTCGACCGTAGCGCGTTTCGACCACTCCAGAACGCGTTTCCCCCACTTGAGACCCGGTGAGCTGCCGGCCCGCCGTTCCCCAGCGCCGCCCGCCCCACCGCCATCCCCTTTCTCCTACGCCACCGGCTCCGCCGCCCTCTCCCGCTCCAGCATCCGCCGCAGCGGCCCCTCCACCGCGGTCAGCGCCACGAAGTCCCCGCGCTGCACGACCCGCCCCGCGTCCAGCACGACCACCTCGTCCACCGCCTCCAGACCCCGGAGCCGGTGCGTGATCAGCACGGTCGTGCGCCCCTCGGTGGCGGCCAGGAGGTCGGCCGTCAGAGCGTCGGCCGTCGCCAGGTCCAAGTGCTCGGCCGGTTCGTCCAGTACGAGCACGGGGAAGTCGGCCAGCAGCGCCCTCGCCAGCGCGAGCCGCTGCCGCTGCCCGCCGGACAGCCGCGCCCCGTGCTCGCCGACCAGGGTGCCGATCCCCTCGGGCAGCGCCTCGGCCCACTCCCGCAGCCGGGCCCGGCCGAGCGCCTCCAGCAGCACCGCGTCGTCCGCGTCGGTCCTGGCCAGCCGCAGGTTCTCCCGCACCGAACTGTCGAAGAGGTGGGCGTCCTGCGCACACAACCCGACCACCGTCCGTACGTCGTCGCCGTCGAGCGCGTCGGCGTCCGTCCCGCCGATCGTGTACGACCCGGCTTCCGCGTCCAGGAACCGCAGCAGCACCTGGGCCAGGGTCGTCTTCCCGGCCCCGCTCGCCCCGACCACGGCGATCCGCTTTCCGGCCTCCAGCGTCAGGTCCACCTCGCTCAGCGCGTTCCGTTCCTGCCCTGCGTAGCGGGCGGACAGGCCCCGTACCTCGATCGGGAACGGCGACGCGGGCAGCGCCGCGGGCGTCCTCGGCTCCCGAACGGGAAGCAGCGCGTCCAGCACCTCGTACACCCGCTCCGCACTGCGCCGCACCCGCTGCCGGTACTGCACGGCCAGCGGCAGCCCGGTCACCGCCTCGAACGCGGCCAGCGGGGTCAGCACCACCACCGCCAGCGCCACCCCGGCCAGCCGCCCGTCCGCCACCGCCTGCACCCCGGCCCACGCGGCCCCGACCACGGTCAGCCCGCACACCAGCGCCGAGAGCCCGCCGCCGAGCGCGGTCGCCGAGGCCCCGCGCGAGGCGATCCGGGTCAGTTCCCCGTCCGCCTCCCGCACCGCGGCCAGCCTGCGCCCCAGCGCGCCCGCCACCGTCAACTCGCCGACCCCGCCGAGCAGGTCCGCCACCCGTACCGCCAGCGCACCCCGAGCGGGAGCGAGCTGCCGTTCCGCCCGGCGCGCCGCCGCACCGCTCACCAGCGGCACCCCGACACCCGCGAGCAGCAGCCCGACCGCCAGCACGGCCCCGGCCTCCGGCAGCAGCCAGCCGGTGAAGCCCACGGCGGCCCCGCCCACCAGAACCGCAGCCCCGACCGGCAGCAGCCAGCGCAGCCAGTAGTCCTGCCAGGCGTCCACATCGGCGACGAGCCTGGACAGCAGGTCTCCGCGCCGCGTCTCCCGCAGCCCCGCGGGCGCGATCCGCTCCAGTCGCCGGTACACGGCCACCCGCATGTCCGCGAGCATCCGCAGCACGGCCTCATGCGACACCAGCCGCTCCGCGTACCGGAACACGGCCCGCCCGATGCCGAAAGCGCGGGTCGCGGTGACCGCCATCATCAGATACAGCACCGGAGGCTGCTCGGAGGCCCGCGAGATCAGCCAGCCGGACACCGCCATCAGCCCCACGGCCGACCCCAGCGCCAAGCTCCCGAGCAGCAGCGCCAGCGCAAGCCGCCCGCGTTGCTCGCCCGCGTCGTGCCGCACCCGGCGCAGCACACCGCCCCCTGCGACCGGCGCTGTTTCACGTGAAACATCCACCGCCGCGCCCTCAGCGGCCGAGCTCGTTCCACGGGAAACATCCACTGCGGCCGAACCTGTTTCACGTGAAACATCCACCACCGGGCCCCCCGCCTCCAGGCCCGTTTCACGTGAAACATCGCTCACCGCCGCCCGCGGCGCCCGCGCCCCCGCCGGCACAGCCCCCGCATCCCCCAGCGCCACCACCCGGTCCGCCACCGCCAGCAGCGCCGGCCGGTGCACCACCAGCAGCACGGTCCGCCCCACCGCCAGACGCCGTACCGCCTCGACGATGCCCGCCTCGGTCTCGCCGTCCAGCGCGGCCGTCGGCTCGTCCAGCAACAGCACCGGCCGGTCCGCCAGGAAGGCCCGCGCCAGCGCCAGCCGCTGCCGCTGCCCTGCGGAGAGCCCGGCCCCGTCCTCGCCGAGGAGAGTCTCCACGCCCTGCGGCAGCGCGGCCACGAAATCCTGCGCCCCGGCGTCCCGCAGCGCCTCCAGCACCGCCGCGTCGTCCGCCTCCGGCCGGGCGAGCCGTACGTTCTCGGCGACGGTTCCCGCGAACAGGTGCGGCCGCTGTGGCACCCACGCCACCCGTGCCCGCCACTTCTCCGGGTCCACGGTCGCCAGATCGGTGTCCCCGACCAGCACCCGCCCCGACTCCAGCGGCACGAACCCCAGCACCGCGTTCAGCAGCGTCGACTTGCCCGCACCGCTGGGCCCGACCAGGGCGACGGTCTCCCCCTCCCCGACCTCCAGCGAAGCCGCGTCCAGCGAAGCGGCCGTCCGCCCCTCGTGCCGTACGGTCACCCCCTCGACCCGCAGCGCGCCGACGGCCGGAGCTTCTCCCGAGCCGCCCTCGGGCAGCCCGGTCTCCAGCACCTCGAAGATCTCCTCGGCGGCCGCCAGCCCCTCGGCGGCGGCGTGGTACTGCGCCCCGACCTGGCGCAGCGGCAGATACGCCTCCGGGGCCAGGATCAGGATCACCAGCCCCGTGTACAGATCCAGCTCACCGTGCACGAGCCGCATGCCGATGGTGACCGCGACCAGCGCCACCGACAGGGTGGCCAGCAGTTCCAGCGCGAAGGACGACAGAAAGGCGATCCGCAGCGTCTTCATGGTGGCCCGGCGGTACTCGCCGGTGATGGCCCGGATCTGCTCGGCCTGCGCCTTGGCCCGGCCGAACACCTTGAGCGTCGGGAGCCCCGCGACCACGTCCAGGAAGTGCCCGGACAACCGCGACAGCAACTTCCACTGACGGTCCATCCGGGACTGGGTGGCCCAACCGATGAGAATCATGAACACCGGGATCAACGGAAGCGTCACCACGATGATCGCGGCCGACACCCAGTCCTCCGTGACGATCCGCGCCAGCACCGCCACCGGGACCACGACCGCCAGCCCGAGCTGCGGCAGGTACCGGGAGAAGTAGTCGTCCAGCGCGTCGACACCCCGGGTGGCCAGCGCGATCAGGGAGCCGACCCGCTGCCCCCCGAGCCACCCGGGCCCGAGCCCCGCCGCCCGCTCCAGCAGTCGGCCCCGCAGCTCGGACTTGACCGCCGCGCTCGCCCGGTGGGCGGCCAGCTCGGTCAGCCAGGCCACCAGTGCCCGCCCGGCCGCGACCACGGCCAGCAGGATCAGCGGAGTGCGCAGACCGGCGGAGCCGAGGCCGTCCTCGAAGCCCCCGACCACCACCTCGGCGATGAGCATGGCCTGGGCCACGACCAGACCCGCGCCTGCGAGTCCGAGAACCACGACCGCTCCGAGGAAGAAACGGGTGGCCCGGGCGTACCTGAGCAGACGCGGGTCGATCGGTTTCACGTGAAACATCTCCCACTAGCGAGAACGAACAGCATCAACGGAAGCGGACCGCATCAGTGCGCGTCGGCGATGTGCTGCGTGCCGATCCGCTTCCTGAACACCCAGTACGTCCACCCCTGGTAGAGCAGCACCAGCGGCGTCGCGATGCCGGCGCACCAGGTCATGATCTTCAGGGTGTACGGGCTGGACGAGGCGTTGGTGACCGTGAGGCTCCAGGCGTCGTTCAGCGAGGACGGCATGACGTTCGGGAAGAGCGTCAGGAAGAGCATGGCGAAGGCGGCCGCGATGGTGACACCCGACAGGGCGAACGACCAGCCTTCGCGACCCCGCTTGATCAGCGCGACCGCGGCGACCATGGACAGCGCCGCCACGAGCAGCGCGACGAGGCTTGCGGTGTCGCCCTTGTCGGCCTGGGTCCAGACCAGGAAACCGATGGCCAGCACCGCGGCCACCAGACCGGTCCTCACCGCGAGCGCGCGCGCCCGCATCCGGATGTCACCGACCGTCTTGAGCGCCGCGAACACCGCGCCGTGGAAGGTGAAGAGGGTGAGCGTGACCAGCCCGCCGAGGAGGGCGTACGGGTTGAGGAGGTCGAAGAAGTTCCCGACGTACTCCATGTCCGCGTCGATCTTCACGCCGCGCACGATGTTGCCGAAGGCGACGCCCCACAGGACGGCGGGCAGCAGGGAGGTCCAGAAGATCGCGTGCTCCCAGTTGGTCTGCCAGCGCGCTTCGGCCCGCTTGTGCCGGTACTCGAAGGCGACGCCCCGGACGATCAGGCAGGCCAGGATGAGCAGGAGCGGCAGGTAGAACCCGCTGAAGAGGGTGGCGTACCACTCGGGGAAGGCGGCGAAGGTGGCGCCGCCGGCGGTCAGCAGCCAGACCTCGTTGCCGTCCCAGACGGGTCCGATGGTGTTGATCAGGACCCGCCGTTCCTTGCGGTCCCTGGCGAGCAGCTTGGTGAGGACGCCGATTCCGAAGTCGAAGCCCTCCAGGAAGAAGTAGCCGATCCACAGGACGGCGATGAGCACGAACCAGACGTCGTGGAGTTCCACAGCAGTTCCCCAGTCCTAGTACGAGAAGGCCATCGGCCGGTCGGGATCGCGGTCGTCGCCGCCGATCTTCGTGGGCGGGTTGAGGTCGGCCTCGGTGAGTTCCGGCGGGCCGAGCTTCACGTACTTCACCAGCAGCCGGACCTCGATGACGGCGAGCACGGCGTAGAGCAGGGTGAAGACGGTCATCGAGGTGATGACCTCGCCCTGCGAGACACCGGGGGAGACCGCGGCGGAGGTCTTCAGGACTCCGTAGACGACCCAGGGCTGGCGGCCCATCTCGGTGAAGATCCAGCCCCAGGAATTGGCGATGAGCGGGAAGAGCATGGTCCACAGCGCGACGACCCAGTAGAGCGACGCGAGGCGCGGGCTGAGCACCTTGTTGCGGAACAGCACCAGGTTCGGCACCTCGTCCTCGCCGGTTCGCAGAGCCGGTGGGAGCAGGAACTTCCTCCTGGTCAGCCAGAGGCCCAGGATGCCGAGGGCGAAGGACGCCATGCCGAAGCCGATCATCCAGCGGAAGCCCCAGTAGGCGACCGGGATGTTGGGCCGGTAGTCGCCCGGGCCGAACTTCTCCTGCTCGGCCTTGTTGATCTCGTTGATGCCGGGGACGTAGTCGGTGAAGTTGTTGTGGGCGAGGAAGGACAGTATTCCGGGGACCTCGACGGCGACCCGGTTGTGTCCCTTGTCCACGTCACCGATGGCGAAGATCGAGAACGGCGCGGGCGCCTCGCCCTCCCACAGCGCCTCGGCGGCCGACATCTTCATCGGCTGCTGCTCGTACATGATCTTGCCGAGCGTGTCGCCGCTGATCGCGGTCATCAGACCCGCGACCACCACGGTGACCAGGCCGAGCCGCAGCGAGGTCCGCATCACCGGGACGTGCTTCTTGCGGGCCAGGTGGAAGGCCGCGATGCCGACCAGGAACGCCCCGCCGACCAGGAAGGCCGCAGTGATGGTGTGGAAGAACTGGGCGAGCGCGGTGTTCTGGGTGAGCACCTGCCAGAAGTCGGTGAGCTCCGCCCGCCCGCGCTCCTCGTTGATCCGGTAACCGACCGGGTGCTGCATCCAGGAGTTGGCCGCCAGGATGAAGTACGCGGACAGGATCGTGCCGATCGAGACCAGCCAGATGCAGGCCAGGTGGATCTTCTTCGGCAGCTTGTCCCAGCCGAAGATCCACAGCCCGATGAAGGTCGACTCGAAGAAGAACGCGATCAGCGCTTCGAAGGCCAGGGGAGCGCCGAAGATGTCACCGACGAAGCGGGAGTAGTCGGACCAGTTCATGCCGAACTGGAACTCCTGCACGATGCCGGTGACCACCCCCATCGCGATGTTGATGAGGAAGAGCTTCCCCCAGAACTTGGTCGCCTTGAGGTACTTCTCCTTGTTGGTCCGCACCCAGGCGGTCTGCAGGCCGGCGGTCAGCGCGGCGAGCGAGATCGTCAGGGGGACGAACAGGAAGTGGTAGACGGTGGTGATACCGAACTGCCATCGCGCGAGGGTCTCTGGCGCCAGTGCCAGCTCCACGTCGTCTCTCCTTACGTCGCCGAACCCACAGCCCCATGCACGGTCCCGGACGTGCGGGACATCCATCGGGCTGCGCGCCCCGTAAATCCCACACATCATGGGACGAACAGGGACACGCTTGTGAACGCGTTCACATTCACAAGCATTATGTCGCACGTCCATTCGGAGGAATCCAGGGGGGTCCCCCTAAGAAACAGCGGTGCCCCCGCAAGCCGCCACACGGCTCGCAGGGGCACCGGACGCAACGCGCTCCCGCGGGGCTACAGCTCCTTGCGGAACGCCTCCGCCGCCTTCAGGAACAGGTCGTTCGCCTCGACCTCGCCGATCGTCACGCGCACGCCCTCCCCCGCGAACGGCCGCACCACGACCCCGGCCCTGTCGCACGCCGCCGCGAAGTCGGTCGTCCGCTCCCCCAGCCGCAGCCACACGAAGTTCGCCTGCGTCACGGGCACCGTCCACCCCTGGCCGACCAGCGCGTCGTACACCCGGGTCCGCTCGGCGATCAGCGCGTCCACCCGCTCGAGGAGCTGGTCCTCGGCGCGCAGCGAGGCGACGGCCGCCTCCTGTGCGATCTGGCTCACACCGAAGGGCACGGCCGTCTTGCGCAGCGCCGCCGCCACCGGCTCGTGCGCCACGACGAAACCGACCCGCAGCCCCGCGAGCCCGTACGCCTTGGAGAAGGTGCGCAGCACGGCGACGTTCGGCCGGTCCCGGTAGAGCTCGATGCCGTCCGGCACCTGCTCGTCCCGGATGAACTCGCGGTACGCCTCGTCCAGGACGATCAGGATGTCCTTCGGCACCCGGTCCAGGAAACGTTCCAGCTCAGCCCGGCGCACCACGGTGCCGGTAGGGTTGTTGGGGTTGCAGACGAAGATCAGCCGGGTCTTCTCGGTGATCGCGTCGAACATGGCGTCCAGGTCGTGCACGTCGCCTTCGTTCAGCGGCACCTTGACCGAGGTCGCCCCGCTGATCTGCGTGATGATCGGATAGGCCTCGAAGGAGCGCCAGGCGTAGATCACCTCGTCGCCCGGACCGGAGGTCGCCTGGAGCAGCGACTGCGCGACGCCGACCGAGCCCGTGCCGGTCGCCAGGTGGGACACCGGCACGCCGAAACGCTTCGCCAGCTCCTCCATCAGCCCCGTGCAGGCCATGTCCGGGTAGCGGTTGAAGACCCCGGCCGCGGCGATCGCCTGCTCCATGACGCCCGCGAGCGGCGGATAGGGGTTCTCGTTGGAGGACAGCTTGTACGCCACCGGGCCGTCGCCCTCGGCGGCCGCGGCCGGCTTCCCGGGCTTGTACGTGGGGATGCCGTCCAGCACCGCACGCAGCTTGGGGCTCCCCGCGCTCGTCTCGCTCACTTCAGGTCCTCCTCGACCGTACGTACCGCCAATGCTGCACACCCTATGAGGATTGGGCAGCGCTGCGAAGGGGCCGCAGAAGACCGCCGCCCGTCCGGAAAGCACCGGCGCGCCTCCCTGGGGGGCGCGCCCCCGGTCTGCGCGCGCGCCGGTGGCTCACGCCGTGGCGCGCGTCCCCCGAACCGGTGAGTTGAGACCTGCCCGCAACATACGACAGATGCCGGACGCACCCCGTCAGCCCATGGACTCCACGGCAACGCACCCCCCAACGCCCTTGACTTCCATGGTCATTGAAGATCCAACCCGTGCAAAAACGTGCCTGCCACCGAGCGCATATGCACGGCAGTCAATTGGCCCCCCGCGCCCTAATATCGGCTCGCCATGACAGCAGCAGGGAAGCATCAGGTGAGCCGGACCGAGACACCCCGGCGAGGCAGTCGGCCAGGACGTGCGGGCATCCGGGATGTCGCCGCCGCAGCCGGTGTCTCCATCACGACTGTCTCCGACGCCCTCAACGGCAAGGGACGGCTCCCGGACGCCACCCGCCGCCACGTCCGCGAAGTCGCCGACCGGCTGGGCTACCGCCCCTCCGCCGCGGCCCGCACCCTCCGTACCGGCAAGTCGGGCCTGATCGGTCTGACCGTGACGACGTACGGGGATGAACCTTTCACCTTCACCGAGTTCGCGTACTTCGCGGAGATGGCGAGGGCCGCGACCTCGGCGGCCCTCGCCCGCGGCTACGCCCTCGTCATCCTTCCGGCCTCCTCCCGCCACAGCCCCTTCGACGTGTGGCAGAACGTGGCGCTCGACGGGACCGTCGTCATCGACCCCTCCGACGACGACCAGGTCGTCACCGAGCTGATGCGCCAGGGCCTGCCCGTCGTCTCCGACGGCCGCCCGTCCGGGGCCCTGCCGGTCACCGCCTGGGTCGACAACGACCACGAGGCCGCCGTACTCGATCTCCTCGACCACCTCGCGGACGCCGGCGCCCGCCGCATCGGCCTCCTCACCGGCACCACCACGGACACGTACACCCGGCTCTCCACCACCGCGTACCTGCGCTGGTGCGAGCGCGTCGGCCAGGACCCGGTGTACGAGTCCTACCCGGCGCACGACCCGTGCGCGGGCGCCGTCGCGGCCGACCGGCTGCTCGCCCGCCCGGACCGCCCGGACGCCGTCTACGGGCTCTTCGACCCCAACGGCACCGACCTGCTGGCCGCCGCCCGGCGCTACGGGCTGCGGGTCCCGGAGGACCTGCTGCTCGTCTGCTGCTCGGAGTCGACGGTGTACGCGAGCACCGAGCCGCCCATCACGACGCTCTCGCTCAAGCCGCGCCGGATCGGCACGGCCGTCGTGCAGCTCCTCATCGACGCCATCGAGGGACTGGACACCGGGCACCCGGTCGAGCAGGTGATACCGACCGAGCTCATCATCCGTACGTCTTCCCAGCGACGTCCGCCGCGCACCACGGTGAGCGCCCCGCGGTCGCCGGCGGGGGACTGAGCGCACGGCCCGAGGGGGGCCACGAAGGGGCGGACGGGGCGGCAGGCGGGGAGCCGCCCCGAAATCAACACCGGGACCGATCTCCGCAATCCGGACGAAACCACTGGTGAACCACGGGTGTACCCGGATTCACCACCCCTGGTGCCTCACACAGCGCGGGACGCATTCCTATGATGGGCGCACGACACAGCGGACCACCCGAGACCAGGTGGGACCCCAAGGTGTACGGCGGTGCGACGGTGGTGGAGGGGTCAATGACTCAGGGGGCCGGTCAGGGACCCGCGGTGCGTACGGCTACGTTGCGGGACTTCCGGGTGCCTCCCTATGCGCAGGCCCCCGTCGCGGCGTACGACGCGGAGCAGACGCACGGGGGAGAGCCGGTGCGCGCGGAAGAGCCGGTGCATCCGGGAGGGCCCGTGCACGCGGGAGAGCCCGTGCACGTGGGTGAGCAGAGGCGTCCGGAAGAGCCGGTGCACCCGGGGGAGCAGCCGCACACGGGGCGCCCGTACGTCGTCGCGCAGGAGCCGTACGACCTCGCCGAGGAGCCGTACGACGTGTCCAACGAGCCGTACACCCCCACGCCGCAGCCGTACGACCTCGCCAAGGAGCCCTACGCCCCCGCACCTGACCCCTACGTCTCGGCGCACGACGGGTACGACCCCGAGCCCCCCTTCGACGAGGGCGACGAGCCCGAGGGCTACACCCCCACCCAGCGCGACCTCCCGGTGATCACCCGGGACGACCGCGGCCCCGGCGACACGCTGCGCGTCCCGCGGCCGGACTTCGCCGCCCGGAGCGAGGGCGAGGGCCCCGGCCCGCTGTTCGTCGTCGGCGACGTGCACGGCTACCTGGTGGAGCTGCTGGACGCCCTGCACGAGCAGGGCCTGATCGACGGCGAGGGCCACTGGTCGGCCGGCAACGCGCGCCTGTGGTTCCTCGGCGACTTCACCGACCGCGGCCCCGACGGCATCGGCGTCATCGACCTGGTGATGCGGCTGTCCGCCGAAGCGGCGGCGGCCGGCGGCTACTGCAAGGCCCTCATGGGCAACCACGAACTCCTGCTCCTCGGCGCCCGCCGCTTCGGCGACACCCCCGTCAACTCCGGCGCCGGCACCGCCACCTTCCAGGCGGCCTGGCTGCTCAACGGCGGCCAGAAGCACGACATGGAGCGCCTCCAGGACGTACACCTGCACTGGATGGCACGCCTGGACGCCGTCGCCCTGGAGGACGGGCACCTGCTGACGCACTCCGACACCACCGCCTACCTCGACTACGGCAGCACCATCGAGGACGTCAACGACACCGTGCACGACATCCTCAACCGCAATGACGCCGACGAGTGCTGGGACGTCTTCCGCAAATTCACCAAGCGCTTCGCGTTCCGTGACGAAGGCGGCTCCGACGCCGTGCGGGAATTGCTCGCCGCATATGGCGGTGAGCGCATCGTGCACGGTCACAGCCCCATCCCGTACCTTCTCGGCGAGGTCGGGGGCGAGGACCCCTCGGACGGAGAGGGCAGCTCGGGACCGCTCGTGGAGGGTCCGCACGTCTACGCCGACTCGCTCGCGATCGCCATGGACGGCGGCGTGACCATGGCCGGAAAGCTGCTGGTGGTCCAACTGCCGCTGAATGACTGAGCGTCACGTGTTCATACGCACGCCAATCGAACACAAACCCGGCGCCGGGTCAATTTCCGCAAACCCCCTGTCACCCCGTGCCGTAACGGCTCTACCATCGGGTTATCCGTAGCAGGCTCTCCTCCGTTTCCGCCCAACCGCCCCACCGAAGCGGGCAACCCGGCCCTACGGAGCATCGGGGGATGCACATGAACAGCGCTCCGCACCTGCTGGCCGAGGACCGCCCGGAGTTCGAGCGGACCCTCGACGAAGCACTGCGCACCGCGCGCGAACGCCCAGAACTGGCCGCCGGGAACGGGCGGCTGAACAATGATCAGCTCCGCACCGCCGCCCTCAACGCGAGGGAGATCATCAACGGTCACGCTCTCGCCGAGTACGACCACTACGTGAAGGTGCGGGGCGAGCTGCGCGCGCCGGCCCTGCCCACCACGCTGCTCGCGCCCGGGGTCGGCGAGCACGCCGAGACGACCGGTGCCGGGGCGATCGCCGTGGTCGCCGTGCTGACCCCCGTGCTGGCCGGGATCGCCGCCGTGGTGCTGCTGCTCGTGGGCTTCTCGCTGCGGATGCTGACCCCGCCGCCCGCGATCGCCGACGCCCTGCTGACCGCCGGCTGGGTCTTTACGGCGCTGGCCGCGGCGGGCCTGCTGGGAGCGGCGGTGGGTCTGCTGTTCACCGCGCTGCGCAACGGCTCGACCGCCTTCCGGGCGAGTCACCGGGACGCGAGCGCGGAGGAGGTCGACCGGGCCAGGGACGCCTGGACGGAAGCCCTCATGGAGCGGGGCATCGTCCCGTTCCTCCGCGAGGCCCTCGCCGACGCGCCCGAACCGGACTCCTCCGCTCCGGGGCCGCCCCGGCAGACCGGCCGCATCCCGGGGCTCGGATACTCCCGGCCGGACTTCAGCAGCCCCGGCGAGAACGGCCACAAGACCCGTCCCAGCTACTCCAGCCCGGACTTCTCCAGCCCCGACTTCGGCGGCCCGGACCACACACCGGAGTGACCGGTGCGGCCCGGAGCCGCCGCTTCCGTTACGCCGTGCCCCCGTCGGCCACGCCGCGCCTCAGTCGGCGATCGGCAGGTAGACCCGGTTGCCCGCCGCCGCGAACTCGGCGGACTTCTCCGCCATGCCCGCCTCGATCTCCTCGGCGGTCCCCCCGTGCTCCCTCCTGATGTCCTGGCTGATCTTCATCGAGCAGAACTTCGGCCCGCACATGGAGCAGAAGTGCGCCGTCTTCGCGGGTTCCGCCGGGAGCGTCTCGTCGTGGAACTCCCGGGCCGTGTCCGGGTCGAGGGCCAGGTTGAACTGGTCCTCCCACCGGAACTCGAACCGCGCGTCACTGAGCGCGTCGTCCCACTCCTGCGCCCCCGGGTGGCCCTTGGCGAGGTCCGCCGCGTGGGCGGCGATCTTGTACGTGATGACGCCGGTCTTCACGTCGTCCCGGTTGGGCAGCCCCAGGTGCTCCTTGGGCGTCACGTAGCAGAGCATCGCGGTGCCCCACCAGGCGATCATCGCGGCGCCGATGCCGGAGGTGATGTGGTCGTAGGCGGGCGCCACATCGGTCGTCAGCGGGCCGAGCGTGTAGAACGGCGCCTCCTCGCAGATCTCCTGCTGGAGGTCGATGTTCTCCTTGATCTTGTGCATCGGGACGTGCCCCGGGCCCTCGATCATGGTCTGTACGTGGAAACGCTTTGCGGTCTTGTTGAGTTCCCCGAGCGTCCTCAACTCCGCGAACTGCGCCTCGTCGTTGGCGTCCGCGATCGACCCCGGCCGCAGACCGTCGCCCAGCGAGTACGTCACGTCGTACGCGGCGAGGATCTCGCAGAGCTCCTCGAAGTGCTCGTAGAGGAACGATTCCCGGTGGTGCGCCAGGCACCAGGCCGCCATGATCGACCCGCCGCGCGAGACGATGCCGGTCTTGCGGCGCGCGGTCAGCGGCACGTAGGCCAGGCGCACGCCCGCGTGGACGGTCATGTAGTCCACGCCCTGCTCGGCCTGCTCGATGACCGTGTCCTTGTAGACCTCCCAGGACAGCTCCTCGGCGCGGCCGTCGACCTTCTCCAGCGCCTGGTAGAGCGGCACGGTGCCGATCGGCACGGGCGCGTTGCGCAGGATCCACTCGCGGGTGGTGTGGATGTTGCGGCCGGTGGACAGGTCCATGACCGTGTCGGCGCCCCACTGCGTCGCCCAGGTCATCTTGTCCACCTCCTCCTCGATCGAGGAAGTGACCGCGGAGTTGCCGATGTTGGCGTTGACCTTCACCAGGAACCGCTTGCCGATGATCATCGGCTCGATCTCCGGGTGGTTCACATTCGCCGGGAGCACCGCGCGGCCCGCCGCGATCTCCTCCCGTACGACCTCGGGGGAGACGTTCTCCCGGATCGCGACGTACTCCATCTCCGGCGTGATCTCCCCGCGCCGTGCGTACGCCAACTGCGTGACGGCCCGGCCCTCGCGGCCCCGGCGGGGCTGCCGGGGCCGGCCGGGGAAGACCGCGTCGAGGTTCTTCAGGCCCCCGCGCGGCGACGTGTGCCTGATGCCGTCGTCCTCGGGGCGGACCGGACGGCCCGCGTACTCCTCGGTGTCGCCGCGCCCGATGATCCAGTTCTCGCGCAGCGGGGCCAGGCCGCGCCGTACGTCCGTCTCGACGGTCGGGTCGGTGTACGGGCCGGACGTGTCGTACAACGTCACGTCCTTCCCATTGGTCAGGTGCACCTGACGGACCGGCACCCGCAGGTCCGGCCGCGATCCCTCGACGTACCCCTTGTGCCAGCCGGGCGTGCGCCCGTCCTGGTCCGAGGCAGGCGTGCGTGCATCCATCGTGGTCATGAGACCTACTCCCTACGCCGGCATTACCCGGTAACAGGTTCGGCGGTCGACGCAGCCGTTTCCGTGCATACGTATGCGTATGCGTACGGAGGTCAGCGCCCTCTCAGCCCGGTGCTCCGAGCTCCCGCGTGTGCAAAGGTGCCCCCACGCTAGCGCCATGCCGGGCGCGCTGAACAGAGGGCCCCTGTCGTTCTTGCGATGATCGCCTCGTGACCCCATCACAGCCCTCCCCCCAGCCGACGCCCCCCCAGCAGCCTCCCGCCGCAGGTCATGGGCACGGACACAGCCACGGCCACGGCCCGGTCGCGCCGGTGTCCAAGCACCTGCGCAAGGTGATCGCGGCCGTCCTGATCCCCTTCGCGACCGCCGTCCTCGTGGGACTGGCGATCCTGTGGCCGGGCGGCGCACCCGCCCACGAGCGCACCGGAGTCGGCTTCGACCGCCAGAGCGAACAGGGCAGGGTCGTCGCCGTCGACACCATCGACTGCAAGGACGCCAATGTCGCCCCGCAGCAGGCGGCGCCGGGCGAGCGGACGACGCCGCCGGGCAGCGGTCCCGCCACCGAGTGCAAGAAGGCCACCGTCGAGGTGACCACCGGCGCCGACAAGGGCCGTACCTTCACCGAGATCGTCCAGCCGGAATCCTCCCGGCAGTTGAAGCAGGATCAGGAGGTCGTCGTCGCGTACGCCCCGAACGCGCCCCGCGACCTCCAGTACTCGGTGACCGACGTGAACCGGAAGCTTCCGCTCGCCCTGCTCGCCGGGATCTTCGCCGTCGCGGTGGTCGTGGTCGGCCGGCTGAAGGGCGTGATGGCGCTGATCGCGCTGGTGGCGTCGTTCGCGGTGCTGACCCTGTTCATCCTCCCGGCCATCCTCCAGGGGTCGAATCCGCTGGTCGTGGCGGTGGTCGGGGCGAGCGCGATCATGCTGATCGCGCTGTACGCCTGCCACGGCCTGAACGCGCGCACCTCCGTCGCGGTGCTCGGCACGCTGATCTCGCTGCTGCTGATCGGGCTGCTGGGCTCGCTGTTCATCGGCTGGGCGTTCCTGTCCGGCAACATCGACGACAGCACCGGCCTCATCCACAGCCTCTATCCGTCGATCGACATGAGCGGCCTGCTGCTCGCCGGCGTCATCATCGGTTCGCTCGGCGTCCTGGACGACGTGACGGTCACCCAGACCTCCGCCGTCTGGGAACTGCACCAGGCCGACCCGACGATGGGCCCGCGCGCGCTGTACCGGGCGGCCATCCGCATCGGCCGCGACCACATCGCGTCCGTCGTGAACACCCTGGTGCTCGCCTACGCGGGCGCCGCGCTGCCGCTGCTGCTGCTGTTCTCCATCGCCCAGTCCAGCGTCGGCACGGTGGCCAACAGCGAGCTGGTCGCGGAGGAGATCGTGCGCACCCTGGTCGGTTCCATCGGCCTGGTGGCCTCGGTGCCGGTGACCACCGCGCTCGCGGCGCTGGTGGTCTCCGCGGACCGCTCGGGCACCGGAGCCGGTACGGGTTCCGGCTCGGTCACGGCGCCGGACGCGCGGCCGGTACGACGCGGACGCGGCCGGCGCCGCAAGAGCTGACGCGGGCCGGGGTCACCCCGCGTTCTCCTCCGCGAGGATGCGGCCGAGCTCGTCCTCCAGGCACCCGGCATAGTTACTCTGCGTGTGCTCCTGGCCGAGGGGGACCAGCTTGTCGGTGCGGTCGAGGAAGGCGACCAGGGGCGCCGCGCTCGCCCGGAACAGCGCCCGGTCGCCACCGACCTGGAGCCGGATGTGGACGTCCGCGAGTTCGTCCGGATCGGACGGCGAGATGTGCACATCCCCCTCGCCGCAGGGTTCATTGATCCCGTCGACCAGCAGCTCACGCCCAAAAGCCCAGGTCACAGGGGAATCACCGGGCAGGTGGAAGGTCAGGCGGATCGCGTACGGGTCCTTCGCCTCGTACATCAGCTCCACCGGAATGCGAAAGGAGAGCTCCTCGGAGACGAGGAAGCTCATCATGACCTCTGCCTGAACCGACTCGCGCATAGCCAACCCTGCCGTAGATGAAAGTGGCCGGAACGATCCCTTCCGGACCTCTTGACGCCATCGTGCTTGAAGCACTAACAGATCACAAGGAGTGAGTTTTCAGATACTGATAGAGAACATGAGCGAACGGATCACCCCACCGAGTTCAGCGCGCATCTGTTCGACAGCGGGTCTCAGCCGATGTTCCTGATCGAGTGGGAGCGAGATCGCCAGCGCGGCCGCCGTCGGCCCGATCGTGACCGGGATCGCCGCGCACGCCGTGCCGATCACGTACTCCTGGCGCTCGACCACCGTCTGCATCCGCTCGACCGCCGACAGCCTCTCCAGCAGGGCGGACGCGTCGCGCACGGTGTACGGGGTGAGGGGTTCGACGGGGTGGCGGTCGAGGTGGTCGAGGCGGGTTCGGGTGTCCACCTGGGAGAGCAGGCACTGGCCGATCGCGTGCGCGTGCGCCGTCTCGCGGAGGTCGGCCCATTCCTCGACGGCCGGGTGTTCGATGCTCTCGGCGAGGGCCGTCAGTTCGACTTCACCCTCGCGGTAGACGGCGAAATACACCGCGACCCCGAGCGTGTCGCGCCAGCGCTCCATCGTCCCGGTGACGACCTCGCGCCGGTCCTGCCCCGCCGCCCCCCGCCCGAGCCGCCCGACGGCCGGTCCGAGCACAAAAACACCCTGCTCACGACGGAGGTATCCCTCGTGGGTCAGGGTGCGCAGCAGGTGGTAGGCGGTGGGCAGCGGAAGCCCGGCCTCGCGGGCGAGCTGCTTGGCGGGGGCGCCGCCGGGGTGGTCGCTGACCGCCTCCAGCAGGCGCAGGGCGCGCTGGACCGAGCCGATCAGGGTGGGGGCGGATGCCGGACCGCCGGGCACGGGTCCACCTGCCGGGGAACCGCCGGGCTCGGGTCTTCCGGGCGCGGGTCTTCCGGAAGCGGGCGCCGGTGGGGTGCGGGGGCGGGGGGCGGCCGGCACGGTCGCGGTGATCGGTGCGGGCGGGGCGGTCGGTCGGGCCGTGGGCTGGGCCGTGGCCATGGGTCACTCCCGGGGTCCCGAGGGGCGGTGCGGCCGCCGGGGAGCGGGAGTCCCGGGTGACGGCAGCGGTTTTTCACCCTAACTGCCAAGCCCGGGGGCTCAGTTGTTTTCACGTGTCAGATTCCCCCCGGCGGGCTAACGCCCGCACGGGTTGCCTGACGGCGGCCACGGTCCCGCCGCGCGCGGCGTCACCAGCCCTTGGAGGAACCGCCGGACGAGGAGGACGACTTGAAGCGCCGTACGACGTAGATCAGACCGCCGACCAGCGCGACCAGGACCAGCAGCTTGAACAGCAGCCCGATCAGCGTGCCGATCGCGGTGAGGATCGCACCGCCGAACACGAGGAGGACGAGGGCGGGGATCGCGACCCACTTCACCCAGCCCGGCAGACCTTCGAATACTTCTCGTGCAGCCATCTTCGTGCCTCTCCCTAGGTCCGGAATCTGCCCGGCTCTGCGATGTTTTCCTGCTTTCGATGCTAGGCGCGGAAGCACGTCCAACGGGGCCGGGCAGCCCTTGAAGACCCCTGATCCGCCCCCTAGGGAACCCGGGGTGTTTCACGTGAAACATTTCGGGGGCCGGCCCACGGAAGCGGCTCAGCCCTTCGGCGGAGCTCAGGTCTCCGGGGGAGCTCAGCCCTCCGGTGGGGACAGCCCTCCGGAGGGGACAGCTCTCCAGTGGGGTTCAGCCCTCCGGCGGGGAGAAGACCACCAGCACCCGCAGGTCCTCCGAGATGTGGTGGAACTTGTGCGCCACCCCGGCCGGCACGTAGACCACGCTGCCCCGCGCCACCTGCGTCGTCTCCATGCCGACGGTGACCGCCGCGCGGCCGCTCACCACGAAGTAGATCTCGTCCTCGTTGTGCGGCTGCTGCGGGTCCGTCGCGCCCGCGTCGAGCGCGTACAAACCGGCCGACATGTTCCGTTCCTTGAGGAACTGCAGATACGCGCCGTCGTTCGCGGCGCGCTCCGCCTCCAGATCGTCCAGTCGGAATGCCTTCATGCCTGCTCGCTCCTCGCCGCGTACCGCCGTACTGGGTATGACCGATCACGTCTGCCACGATCGGGCACATGATGAATTTTGCAGTAAAGACGATCGCCAACGCGGTCGCCCTCTGGGTGGCCGTGTGGCTCGTCCAGGACATCACGCTCACCGGCGACAGCACCGGCCGCAGAATCGGCACGCTCGTCGTGGTGGCCCTGCTCTTCGGGCTGGTGAACTTCCTGGTCAAGCCGGTGGTGAAGCTCCTCTCCTTCCCGCTGTTCGTCCTCACGCTGGGTCTGTTCACCCTGGTCGTGAACGCTCTGATGCTGCTGCTCACCTCGTGGCTGGCCGACACGTTCGACCTCGCCTTCCACGTCGAGGGCTTCTGGACCGCCGTGCTCGGCGCGCTCATCATCAGCGTCGTGTCCTGGGCCCTGAACATGATCCTCCCCGACGGAAGGGACTGACCTCCATGCCGATGTCCGACGAAGACGGCGACGGCACCCGGTCCGTGCGGGCCGGGCTGCCCGAACCCGTCGCCTACGAGCCGACCCTGCCGGGACCGGTGTTCGCCGCCCACTTCCACCTGCCGGGCGAACCCACGGGCCCGTACACCTACGGCCGCGACGAGAACCCCACCTGGACCCATCTGGAACGGGCGATCGGAGAGCTGGAGGACCCGGGCGGCGCCGCCCACACGGTGGTCTTCGCCTCCGGCATGGCCGCGATCTCGGCGGTGCTGCTCTCCCAGGCGAAGGCGGGCGACGCCGTCGTGCTGCCCGACGACGGCTACCAGGCGCTCCCCCTGGTCCGCGAGCAACTGGAGGCGTACGGGGTCGAGGTGCGTACCGCGCCCACCGCCGACGAGGCGCAGATCGTCCACCTCACCGGCGCGAGACTGCTGTGGATCGAGTCGCCGTCCAACCCGGGCCTCGACGTCTGCGACATCCGCCTCCTCGCCGACGCCGCCCACGAGGCCGGCGCCCTGGTCGCCGTCGACAACACCCTCGCCACCCCGCTCGGACAGCGCCCGCTCGACCTGGGCGCCGACTTCTCGGTGGCCAGCGGCACCAAGGGGCTCACCGGCCACGGTGACCTGCTGCTCGGCTACGTGACCTGCCGCGACGCCGAACTGGCGGCGAGGGTGCGCCGCTGGCGCAAGGTCGTCGGGGCGATTCCCGGGCCGATGGAGGCCTGGCTCGCCCACCGCTCGCTGGCCACACTGCAACTGCGCGCCGACCGGCAGGGCGCGAGTGCCCTGCTGCTCGCGACGGCCCTGCGCGGGCACCCGTACGTCAGCGGCCTGCGTCACCCGGGTCTGCCCGAGGACCCCGCACACCCGGTGGCGGCGCGGCAGATGCAGCGGTTCGGCTGCGTGGTGTCGTTCACGCTGCCGGACCGGGAGTTCGCGGAGAAGTTCCTGGGCGCGCTGCGGCTGGTGGACGACGCGACGAGTTTCGGCGGCGTGCGGTCCACCGCCGAGCGGCGCGGGCGGTGGGGCGGCGACGCGGTGCCGGAGGGCTTCATCCGGCTCTCGGTGGGCGCGGAGGACGCGGACGACCTGCTCGTCGACATCCTGCGGGCGCTGGAGGCGGCGGGCGGCCCGCTGGACGGACCGGTCGGCTGACGGTCTCCGAGCGCTCGATGCGGCACGCATGTACGTAGCGCTGGGTAGCCGCCCGGCGTAGGACGGGCGGTCCGAACCTCCCCCCTCGTGGCTCGGACCGCCCCGGTTCTGCGCGCGAAGAACCGCCTGCACAAGGCTAGTTGACTCTGCGTCAGTGTCCAATCACGCTAGCGACAGCGACCTATCGACATATTTATACTGCGTCTTCGGGCACACCGGCGGGGACCGGACCACGGGACCTGGACAGCGGTACGGGGCCGGGCGCACTCCGGCCTCCGCGACCGCCGTCCCGGTACCGCGCGACGCGGAAGGCATGACATGGACCTGGCCCTGCTGCGCACCTTCGTCACCGTCCACCGGGCGGGCTCCTTCACCCGGGCCGCCGCCCTGCTCGGCCTCTCCCAGCCCGCCGTCACGGGCCAGATACGCACGCTGGAGCGGCAGTTGGGCCGTCCCCTGTTCCTGCGCCGGGCCCGCGGCGTCACCCCCACCGCCATCGGCGACGAACTCGCCCACCGGGCCGCCCCGCACCTCGACGCCCTGGTCGAGATCACCGAGACCGGCCTCGACGACCAGTCCGGTGTACGCACCCTGCATCTGGCCGGGCCGCCCGAGTTCACCTCGCTGCGCGCCCTGCCCGCGCTCGCTCCGCTCACCGCCCAGGGACTGGCGCTGCGGGCCGCCTTCGGCAGTTCCGAGGAGACCCTGGAAGGGCTCGCCGCCGGTCACCACGACCTGGCGCTCACCACCGACCGGCCGCGTGGCGGGCTGCTGACCGCCACCGCCCTGTGCGACGAGGAACACGTCCTGGTCGCCGCACCCCGCTGGGCCAAGCACCTCACCCCGGAACTCCTCGCCGACAAGGGCGCCGTCGTCCTGGAGAACCTCCCCGTGGTCGAGGTCCACGAGAGCCTGCCGCTGGTCACCCGGTACTGGGCCGCCGTCTTCGACACCCCGCCCGCGTCCGCGGGCACCGTCGTCGCCCCGGACCTGCGCGCCGTCCTGACCGCCACCAGCGCCGGCGCGGGTCTGGCCGTACTGCCCCGCTACCTGTGCGCGGACGCGCTCGCCCGCGGCGACGTGGTGGCGCTGCACGAGCCCGCGGTGCCGCCCCTGCGCACCTATTTCCTCGCGGTGCGCACCGGCACGCTCGCCCAGCCCCATCTCGCGCGGGCGCACGAATGGCTGCTGCGCGCTGCCGGAGACTGGTGCTGAGCGGGAGCCGAGGGGGGCCCGAAGTTTCGACCGGCCCCGCGCGGGCCACGTTATTGCCATGACCGAACGTCCCGTGGTCAAGCGCACCGCCCGCGCCGTCCTCCTCGACGGCGACCACCTCGTCCTCATCAAGCGCACCAAGCCCGGCGTCGACCCGTACTGGGTGACCCCCGGCGGAGGAGTCGAGCCGACGGACGCCACCGTCGTCGACGCCCTGCACCGGGAGGTGGACGAGGAACTCGGGGCGAAGATCAGCGACGTGGTCCCCTGCTTCGTCGACACCGTCGAGCACATCGCGGGCAACGCCGGCGCGGGCGTGAAGGTGCAGCACTTCTTCGTCTGCCGCCTGGAGTCCATAGACCCGGCGCTGCGGCACGGCCCGGAGGTCGACGAGCCGCTCGGCGAGTACGAGATCGTGCGGGTGCCTTTCAGCCGGGTCGGCATCGCGGCCGTGCATCTCGTACCGCTGTCCCTGCGGCACTACCTGGACGGCAACATCGAGGGCGTACGGGCACTGCTCGCCCCCGACCTGGGCTAGCCGACCGCTGCGACGAGCTCCTCCACCGCGTCGTGCCGTATGCGGCTGCCCGGGATGCCGACCGTCCTGAGCGCGTCGAGTCCGCTGCGGATCATGCCGGGCGGCCCCGACAGGTAGGCGTCGTACGCGTTCCAGGGCCCGAACTTGCGCACCGCGTCGGGGAACTGGGACCGGTCGTCGACCACCGGGCGCACCGACAGCCAGGAGTGCGACTCCGCCAGGCGCAGCATGGTGTCGATGTCGTACAGGTCGAAGTCGGTGCGCGCCCCGTAGAACACCTCGACCGGCCGCCGCTCCCCGTGCTCCGCGACGTCCTCGACGAGTGCCTTGATGGGGGCGATGCCGGTGCCGCCGCCGATGCAGAGCAGCCCGTTGTCGGTGGTGTGGTCGACGGTCATGGAACCGGAGGGCGGGCCGAGCCGCAGGACGTCGCCGGGGCGGGCCCGGTGCACCAGCGCGTTCGACACCCAGCCCGCCGGGACGGCCTTCACGTGCAGGGTGAGCAGCCCGTCCGGGCGCGGGGCCGCCGCGAAGGAGTAGTGCCGCCAGACCCGCGGCCACCACGGCGTCTCCAGGCTGGTGTACTGCCCGGCCAGGAACGGGTACGGCTGGTCGGGGCGGAGCGTGATCACGGCGATGTCGGGGGTGCGCAGGTCGTGCGCGACGACCTCGGCGTGCCACCAGGGCGGCGAGGTCAGTTCGCTCTCCGCCGCCGCGTCGATCATGATCTGCGAGACCTTCGTGTACGTCCGCACCCAGGCGGCCTCGGTCTCCGCGTCCCACACCGCCGCCGCGTACCGGGTCAGCGCCCCGATCAGGGCCTCGCCGACAGCCGGGTAGTGCGCGGCCCGCGTGCCGTACTTGCGGTGCCCGGAGCCGAGGTGGCGCAGGTACTGGCCGAGCACCTCGGGGGTGTCCATGTGGTCGGCGGCGGTCAGCAGCGCCTTGAACAGCCGGTCGCGCTGGGTGTCCATGGCCGGCGGGAACATCGGCCGCAGGTCGGGGTGCCGGACGAACAGCAGCGCGTAGAAGTACGAGGTGGCCCGGTCCGCCACCGGCTCGATCTCGGCCAGCGTCCTGCGCACCCGAAGGGCGTCCGGGGAGGGCTGGTGGCCCTCGGGGGCGGCGAAGGGCCGGGGCGGGGTGCTCCCGAAGAGGAGTGCGGCAGCCGTCGGCGCGGGGTCCGCGGCCGGCGACTCGAGGGCCGACGGGGCGGCGTCGGCGGCCCGTCGTGGTCCGTCCGCCGGGTCCGTGTCGGCGGCCTGCGGCGCGGCCGCCGTCGGGGCGGGGCCGGTGGCCGGTGGTTCGGTCGCCTCCGCGGGTTCAGCAGTGGCCGTGGCACCGGGCGCGGGGACGAACCACCCGCTGCTCCTGTCGCCGTCCGGGCCTCTTCCGGCTCCCTCTCCACCGGCCTCGGCTATGCGGTTCTGCCTGGCCGCGGCGGTGTTCCCGGTCGGTGTCGCTGTCGGAGCGTCCATTCTGTGCCTCGCCTCGAACGTCATGTGGTCGCGCTTCTCCCTCAGTGAGAGCTCTGTGAGAGCAAGGCGGAAAAGGCTGCGCATCGGCCGCAGTTCTCGTCGTCGCAGCGTGTCAGCCCGTCGCCCACAGCGGGCGAAGACCGGGAAGTCCAGGTTTCCGATCTCTCCTTACGCCTAGGCTGCTTTCGCCCCATGCCCATGGGCCCTCGGTCCGAGGCAGCGCATTCCCAGTAACCCCGACACCATTCCTGCCGTCCTCCGTCACCGGCCGAACCGCGATGTTTCACGTGAAACACACCGCATGGACCGGTTGCCCAGTTTGCCCCGTGATCGAAAAAGGCCCGCCCCCGGCCCCTCCCGTGCGGGAGAGTCCGGGGGCGGGCGGCGCAGAAGCCGCAGGTCAGCGTTGCGCGGCGAGTACGGCCGTCTCTGATTCGGGCGCGCTTCCCCTGACGACCCGGCTGCCGTTTCGTACCGTACGACGGTCCAGCGACCCCGAGATGAGGGCGACCACCAGCGCGGACACCGCCAGCCCGGCTCCGACCCAGTTCGGGGCGGTCAGCCCGAGTCCGCCGGCGATGACGAGTCCGCCGAGCCAGGCCGCGAGGGAGTTGCCGAGGTTGAAGGCGCCGATGTTCCCGGCGGAGGCCAGCGTGGGCGCGGCGGCGGCCTGGTCCAGCACCCGCTTCTGCAACGGCGGCACGGTCGCGAAGCCGAACGCGCCGATCAGGAAGAGGGTGACGGCCGCAGCGGCCTTGTTGTGGGCGGTGACCGTGAAGAGGGCGAGCACCACGGCGAGGCCGGCCAGGGACACGTACAGCAGGGGCATCAGGGCGCGGTCGGCGAACCGGCCGCCGATCAGGTTGCCGGTGACCATGCCGAGGCCGAAGAGGACCAGCAGCCAGGTGACGGAGCCGCTCGCGTAGCCCGCGACATCGGTGAGCATCGGCGTGATGTAGGTGATCGCGGCGAAGACACCGCCGAAGCCCAGCACGGTCATCGCCATCGCGAGCAGCACCTGCACGTTGCGGAAGGCGGCCGCCTCGTCCCGCAGCCGCACGCCCTCCGGCTTCGGCTGTTCGGGGACCAGCTTGGCGATGCCCGCGAGGCCGAGCACACCCAGCCCGGCGACGACGAAGAAGGTGGCCCGCCAGCTGACCTGCTGCCCGAGCCAGGTCCCGAACGGAACGCCGATCACATTGGCCAGGGTCAGCCCCGTGAACACCATCGAGAGGGCCTTGGCCTTCTTGTCCGGTGCGACCAGCCCGGCGGCGACGATCGAGCCGATGCCGAAGAACGCGCCGTGCGTGAAGGAGGCGACCACCCGCCCGGCGAGCATCACGCCGAAGGCGGGGGCGACGGCGGTGAGCACGTTGCCCACGACGAAGAGACCCATCAGCAGCATCAGCATGTTCTTGCGCGAGACGCGGGTGCCGAGCGCGGTCATGAGCGGGGCGCCGAGGACGACGCCGAGGCCGTATCCGGTGACGAGGTGTCCGGCGGTGGGGATCGAGACCTGGTACTCGGCGGCCACCTCGGGGAGCAGCCCCATGATCACGAATTCGGTGGTGCCGATACCGAAGGCGCCGATGGCCAGTGCGAGGAGCGCGAGCGGCATGGGGGTCCTTCCGGAGGAGAGCGGGGGGCTTGGGGGTCCTGCCTGCACCGTTGCTTGCAAGGACCCCTTACGAGCGTAGACAATAATTGCAGACGCGGGTTAATTGCAAGCGCGGGATATTGCGGAAGTCGCCTATCCTGGTCTGCGGGCCGCACCCCCTCCGCCCACGGCACGGCACACCGCCGGCCCCTCCACAGCGCCCGGGGACGAGGAGAGAACAGATGACCGCCACCGATCCCGCGCTCACCGCCCTCGCCCAGGGCTGGTGCGCGCTCTCCCTCCTGCACAGCCGCATCGAGGCCCACATCGAGAAGGCCCTGCAGGCCCGGCACGACCTGAGCGTCCGCGAGTACTCCCTGCTCGACGTCTTGAGCCGCCAGCACAGCGGGCCCGGCGGGCACCTCCAGATGCGCCAGGTGGCCGAGGCCGTCCTGCTCAGCCAGAGCGCCACCACCCGCCTGGTCACCCGGCTGGAGGACCGCGGCCTGCTCACCCGCTACCTCTGCGACACCGACCGCCGCGGCATCTACACCGACGTCACCGACGCCGGCCAGGCCCTCCTCGCCGAGGCGCGCCCCACCAACGACACCGCCCTGCGCGAAGCCCTCGACGCCGCCGCCGAGAACCCCGAACTCGCACCTCTCGTACGCACGGTGGAAGAGCTGCGCACCCCGGCCCGACCTGCGTAACCTGCGGCCATGACCACTGCCGAAGACCTCCGGATACGGCCCGCGACCGAGGCCGATCTCCCCGCCGTCGTCGCGATGCTCGCCGATGACCCGCTCGGTGCGCACCGCGAATCGCCGGACGACCTCGCCCCGTACACGGCCGCCCTGAAACAGCTCCGGGACGACCCGAACCAGTACGTCGTCGTCGCCGAACTGGACGGAAAGGTCGTCGGCACCCTCCAGTTGACGATCGTCCACGGCCTGTCCCGCAAGGGCGCCACCCGTTCGATCATCGAAGCGGTCCGCGTCCACGAGGACGCCCGGGGCAGCGGTCTCGGCACCCGGTTCATCGAGTGGGCCATCGCGGAATCCCGCGCCCGGGGCTGCCAGTTGGTGCAGCTCACCTCGGACGCCACCCGCACGGACGCCCACCGCTTCTACGAGCGGCTCGGCTTCACCGGATCCCACGTGGGCTTCAAGCTCCCGCTCTGACCCGACTCCGGCCCGGCGGGGAACGCGGCGCCGGCCGCGCCCCCCGGTACCGGCCGCTAGCCGATCCCCCGCCACCCCCGCGCGTCCACCCCGCCCGGCACCGGCGCCCCGGGGTCGTACGCCTGCCGGGTGAAGACGAACGACGCCACGTCGAGGTGGCTCACCGTGCCGTCAGGCCGCCGCACCACCCGCAGCGTCTCCCCCGCGTAGTACCCGTCGAGCCCCACCCACGTCCCGTCCGGCCGCGCCCGGAACCGCGAGGTGCGCCCCGCGCTGCCGTCGAGCTTGCCCAGCGAGAGCCCGCCGTCACCGGTCAGGCGCAGTCCGTGGGCGAGCGTGCCCCAGTACCAGGCGCCGGTCAGCTCCAGCAGCGTCTGGTCCACCTGGCCCTCCGGCAGCGGAGGCCACGGCTCCGGAATGCCGGGCTCGGCCTCGGCGACCGTGATGGCCAACTCCGCCGCCAGCGCGCCCGTCGCGGGGCCCGAGGTCGCGTTGGCCAGCGCCGCGGCCGCCACCCCGGCGGCGGGATCCACCCACAGCGCGGCCACGTACCCCGGCAACGAACCGCCGTGCCCGACCAGTTCCCGTCCCCCGGCCCGGATCACCTGCACCCCGAGCCCGTACGTACCGGACCAGTTGCCCGCCTCCAGCGGCGCCGCCGGCACGCGCATCTCCCGTACCGAGTCCGCGCACAGCACCCGGTCGTCGCCGTGCAGCAGGAAGGCACCGAAGCGGCAGAGGTCCCCGGCCGTCGACCACAGCTGCCCCGCGGGCGCCATCAGCCCCAGGTCCTCCACTGGTTCCGGAATCAGTACGTCCGCCCAGGGGTGCACCGCCCAGCCCTCCGCGTACGGGGCCTCGGGCTGCGCGCTGGTCCGCGTCAGCCCCAGCGGCTCGGTGATCTCGCGCCGCACGGCCTCGGCCCACGGCATCCCGCGCACCGCCTCGACCAGAGCGCCGAGCAGCGTGTACCCGGGATTGGAGTAGTGGAAGATCCGCCCCGCCTCGTGCGGACGCGCTCCGTCCGGCTTGCCGTCCGCCGCGAGCACATCGGCGAGATCCGGGCGCAGCGTGCCGGGCGTGCGCTCCCACCACTGCCCCGGCGTCTCGGCCGCCAGCCCCGCCGTGTGCCCCAGGAGTTGACGGATCGTGACATCGCCGACTCCCGTGTCGGGCACGTACTTCTCCAGCGGATCCGCGAGACCCACCAGTCCCTCGTCCCTCAGCCGCATCACCAGCACCGCGGTGAACGTCTTGGTGATCGAACCGATCCGGTACTGGTCCTCCTCCCCCGGCGCACGCCCGTCGACGTCCGTGCCCCGCACCCCGCTCCACACGACGCGCCCGTCCCGCAGCACGGCGGCGACCAGGGACGGCGCACGCCCCTCGGCCTGGGAAGCGGCGACGGAACGAAGCAGGGAGCGACGGGTGCTCGCAAGGAGGTCGCAGGACTCATGGTCGGGGCTGCCGGGGGCGGTGTCCGCAGAAGGTGTCATGCTCCGCGATTATCCCCGCCGGACGGAGGACTTCGGTTCGGATGCCGCACGCCGACGCTTTCCCCCGGCCCGTCCTCGAACTCCGGGCCCGTCAGGTCTGGGCCATGTCCACGAAGCGGGAGTAGTGGCCCTGGAAGGCCACCGTGATCGTCGCCGTCGGGCCGTTGCGGTGCTTGCCCACGATGATGTCCGCCTCGCCCGCGCGGGGCGACTCCTTCTCGTACGCGTCCTCGCGGTGCAGCAGGATCACCATGTCGGCGTCCTGCTCGATGGAACCGGATTCACGCAGGTCGGAGACCATCGGCTTCTTGTCCGTGCGCTGCTCGGGGCCACGGTTGAGCTGGGACAGCGCGATCACCGGCACCTCCAGCTCCTTGGCCAGCAGCTTCAGGTTCCGCGACATGTCCGAGACCTCCTGCTGACGGCTCTCGCTGCGCTTGGAGCCGCCGGCCTGCATGAGCTGGAGGTAGTCGATGATGACCAGCTTGATGTCCTGCCGCTGCTTGAGCCGGCGGCACTTGGCGCGGATCTCCATCATGGAGAGGTTCGGGGAGTCGTCGATGAACAGCGGGGCCGCCGAGACGTCCGGCATCCGGCGCGCCAGCCGCGTCCAGTCGTCGTCCGTCATCGAGCCCGAGCGCATGTGGTGCAGCGCCACCCGCGCCTCGGCCGACAGCAGGCGCATCGCGATCTCGTTGCGGCCCATTTCGAGCGAGAAGATCACACTGGCCATGTTGTTCTGGATCGAGCAGGCGCGGGCGAAGTCCAGGGCGAGCGTCGACTTGCCCATGGCGGGCCGGGCCGCGATGACGATCATCTGGCCCGGGTGCAGGCCGTTGGTCAACGAGTCCAGGTCGGTGAAACCCGTCGGCACGCCGGACATCTGACCGCTGCGGGAGCCGATCGCCTCGATCTCGTCGAGCGCGCCCTCCATGATGTCGCCGAGCGGCGCGTAGTCCTCCGAGGTGCGCTGCTCGGTGACCGCGTAGATCTCGGCCTGCGCGGAGTTGACGATCTCGTCGACGTCGCCGTCGCCCGCGTATCCCATCTGCGTGATCTTCGTGCCGGCCTCGACGAGACGGCGCAGCACCGCCCGCTCGTGGACGATCTCCGCGTAGTACTCGGCGTTGGCCGCCGTCGGCACCGACTGCACCAGCGTGTGCAGATACGGGGCACCGCCCACCTTGGTGATCTCGCCGCGCTTGGTGAGCTCGGCGCTGACCGTGATCGGGTCGGCGGGCTCGCCCTTGGCGTACAGGTCGAGGATCGCCTGGAAGACGGTCTCGTGCGCCGGCTTGTAGAAGTCGTGGCCCTTGAGGACCTCGACCACGTCCGCGATGGCGTCCTTGGACAGCAGCATGCCGCCGAGCACCGACTGCTCCGCGTCCAGGTCCTGCGGCGGTACGCGCTCGAAGCCGCTGCCCCCGCCGCCGTCCCAGCCTCCGCTGTCGGAGCCGCGGTCGTGCCGGTCGTCACGGCCTCGGCCGCCGCCGTCGCCTCGCTTACGGGCGGGCAGACGGTCACCCGGACCGCTGTCGGCCCAGGGGTCGTCCAAGGGCTCGGAAATCGTCACCGGGCCCACCTCCTCCCGTCCGCTCCGCGGACCTCGCTGTGCCACTCTTTCTTACGGCACGGCTCCGACAAATGAGACGCCCGACTTCCGCTTCCCACTGTTCGGATGAGGCGTGATCTCCGCAGGCGCCCGGAGGCCGAACGCGGCCGGAAGACAGGGCGGGCGCCGGTCCACGGTAGGCCCGCGGGCACCGTCAGCCAATCTGGTTATCCACAGGCCCTGTGAGAAAGTGCGCCGTTGCTGTGGAGAACTCCCCAGAACCTGTGCACGGACCGGGGGACAGTGCTGTGGACAAGTTCACAGCACTCTCACCGTGACCCATCTGACCTGCGGAAACGCCATCCACCGGCTGTGAGGGAGAAAAACTTTCCCCAGCAGGCCAAGATCACTGCAAACGGCGCACGCCACGCACCGCGAAACGCCGATCAGTAAGGGTCCCAAAGCCATTGCATCTCTTACCTGTGGAAGATTAGATTGAGGCCATGACATCGGCTCCCGCGACAACGAAAGCAGGCCGCCGACGGCACGACCGCGAGATCGTCGCCCTCGCCCTGCCCGCGTTCGGCGCACTCGTCGCCGAGCCCCTCTTCCTGATGGCCGACAGCGCCATCGTCGGCCACCTCGGCACCCCCCAGCTCGCCGGTCTCGGCATCGCCTCGGCGCTGCTCACCACCGCGGTGAGCATCTTCGTCTTCCTCGCGTACGCCACCACCGCGGCCGTCTCCCGACGCGTCGGCGCGGGCGACCTCGCCGCCGCCATCCGCCAGGGCATGGACGGCATCTGGCTCGCCCTGCTCCTGGGCGCGATCGTCATCGCCGCCGTGCTGCCGACCGCCCCCGGCCTGGTCGAGCTCTTCGGCGCCTCGGACACCGCCGCTCCCCACGCCCTCACGTATCTGCGCATCTCCAGCCTCGGCATCCCCGCGATGCTCGTGGTCCTGGCCGCCACCGGTGTCCTGCGCGGCCTCCAGGACACGAAGACCCCGCTGTACGTCGCCATCGGCGGCTTCGTCGCCAACGGCATCCTCAACGTGCTCCTCGTGTACGGCTTCGGGCTCGGCATCGCCGGGTCGGCCTGGGGCACCGTGGCCGCCCAGTGGGCCATGGCCGCGGTCTACCTCGTGGTCGTCGTCCGCGGCGCCCGCCGGCACGGCGCCTCCCTGCGTCCGGACGCCGCCGGGATAAGGGCCTCGGCCCAGGCCGGCGCCCCCCTTCTCGTCCGTACGCTGTCGCTGCGCGCGGTGCTGATGATCGCCACCGCCGTCGCCGCCCGGCTCGGCGACGCGGACGTGGCCGCCCACCAGATCATCCTGACCCTGTGGAGCCTGCTCGCTTTCGCCCTGGACGCCATCGCCATCGCCGGGCAGTCCATCATCGGCCGCTGTCTGGGCGCGGGGGACGAAGAGGGCGCCCGGGCCGCCTGCCGCCGCATGGTCGAGTGGGGCATCGCGGCCGGTGTGGTGCTCGGCGTCCTGGTCGTACTCTCCCGCCCGCTCTTCGTCCCGCTCTTCACCGGCGACCAGCTCGTCCGGGACGCCCTGCTGCCCGCGCTTCTGGTGGTGGCCGTCAGCCAGCCGGTCTCCGGTGTGGTCTTCGTGCTGGACGGCGTGCTGATGGGCGCGGGCGACGGCCCGTACCTGGCCTGGGCCATGCTGGCCACGCTCGCCGTGTTCGCCCCGGTGGCCCTGCTGGTACCGACGCTGGGCGGCGGCCTGACGGCGCTGTGGTGGGCGATGGTGCTGATGATGGCGGTCCGCATGGTCACCCTGTGGTGGCGGACCCGCTCGGGCCGCTGGATCGTCACCGGCGCATCCCGGTGACGTGGCGGTGGATGTTCCACGTGAAACATCCGCCCATGAGAAAGGGCCGCACCCCCGAGGGGATGCGGCCCTTTCCCACTGCTCAGACCTTCTCAGGCCGGGGCGTGCTGCACTCAGGCAGCGACGACCTCGACGCCGAGCTTCGCGGCCACGTCGGCGTGCAGACGCACGGAGACCTGGTGCGAACCGAGGGTCTTGATCGGGGAGCCCAGCTCGACGCTGCGCTTGTCGACCTTCGGACCACCGGCGGCGACGATCGCGGCAGCGACGTCGGCGGGGGTCACGGAGCCGAAGAGGCGGCCCGCGTCGCCGGAGCGAACGGAGAGGCTGACCTTCGTGCCCTCGAGCTTGGCCTTGACCTCGTTGGCCTGCTCGATGGTCGCGATCTCGTGGATCTTGCGGGCGCGGCGGATCTGCGCCACGTCCTTCTCGCCACCCTTGGTCCAGCGCAGCGCGAAGCCGCGGGGAACCAGGTAGTTGCGAGCGTAGCCGTCCTTGACGTCGACGACGTCGCCAGCGGTACCGAGGCCGGAGACCTCGTGGGTCAGGATGATCTTCATTTTTCGGTCACCCTTTCCTTATCGCGCGGTGGACGTGTAGGGCAGCAGCGCCATCTCACGGCTGTTCTTGACGGCCGTGGCGACGTCACGCTGGTGCTGCGTGCAGTTGCCGGTGACGCGGCGGGCACGGATCTTGCCGCGGTCGGAAATGAACTTCCGCAGCATGTTCGTGTCCTTGTAGTCCACGTACTGGGTCTTGTCCTTGCAGAACGCGCAGACCTTCTTCTTAGGCTTGCGCACAGGCGGCTTCGCCATGGTGTTTCTCCTGTGTGATCAAGAAGTGGGGGTACGAACAGCCCTAGAAGGGCGGCTCGTCCGAGTAGCCACCGCCGCCGCCGGCGCCGGAGTTGCCGGAGTTTCCGCCCCAGCCACCCCCGCCCTGCGGCTGCTGCCCACCGGCCGGCGCGCTGGAGGCCCAGGGGTCGTCGGAGGGAGCTCCGCCGCCCTGCTGGCCGCCACCGGAACCGCCGCCCCAGTTTCCGCCGCCACCCTGCTGGCCGCCGCCGAATCCGCCGCCGCCACCCTGACCACCGCGGCCGGTGGTCTTGGTGACCTTGGCCGTGGCGTTCTTGAGCGCGGGACCGACTTCTTCGACGTCCAGCTCGTAGACCGTGCGCTTGATGCCCTCACGGTCTTCGTAGGACCGCTGCTTCAGCCGGCCCTGCACGATGACGCGCATGCCTCGCTGGAGCGACTCCGCGACGTTCTCCGCCGCCTGACGCCAGACCGAGCAGGTGAGGAACAGGCCTTCGCCGTCCTTCCACTCATTGGTCTGCTTGTCGAAGATGCGGGGAGTGGACGCGACACGGAACTTCGCGACCGCCGCACCGGACGGGGTGAAGCGCAGCTCGGGGTCGTCGACGAGATTGCCGACGACCGTGATGACGGTCTCGCCTGCCATGGGTGAACCTCTCGGCGGGGATTGCTGCGGAAAGCTGTGGTGCTGCTGGTGGGTGCTACTCGAACCCGATTACCGCTGAACCGAAGTTCAGTGGGTCTCGGGGCGGAGGACCTTGGTCCGGAGGACCGACTCGTTCAGGTTCATCTGTCGGTCGAGCTCCTTGACGACCGCAGGCTCGGCCTGCAGGTCGATGACCGAGTAGATGCCCTCGGGCTTCTTCTTGATCTCGTAGGACAGACGACGACGGCCCCAGGTGTCGACCTTCTCGACCTTTCCGTTGCCCTCACGGACGACGGAGAGGAAGTTCTCGATCAGGGGGGCGACAGCGCGCTCCTCCAGATCGGGGTCGAGGATGACCATCACTTCGTAGTGACGCATGTGGAACCCACCTCCTTTGGACTCAGCGGCCACGGTCGTTCCGTGGCAGGAGGGTCGTGATGCGTACGCAACGGTATCGGCTGCCTCTGACAATCCTGCGGGAAAGAACCCGCGGAGATGTTTAGGGCAGGGGTGACACCGGTGCAGACCGTCCAGAGTACCCGTAGAGAGGCTTCCGGTTGAAATCGGGCCCCGGATGACCGCAATCTGTACACATCGGGTGTGAGCGGCGCTACAGTGCGCCGCCTTCTGCCAGGAGGTGCCCCATGGCACAGGCAATGCGACACGACTCGTCCGTCTCCCTCTTCGCCACCGACGGCAAGCCCCATCCGCTCCAGGACACCCTTCTGGGGATCACCCTGGTCCTCGGCGTGCTGGCCCTGGTGACGGCGATGTTCCACCACCTCCACCTCCTGTCCTCCTGGGCCGGCCTGGTGGGCATCCTCACCGGGGGCTACGGGATGTACGTCTCCGCGACCACCCGCGAGCGCTTCGCTCTGATCCTCGGTCTGGGCGCCTCCGCGCTCGGTTTCTTCCTGGGGATGGCACACGGCGGGCTCTTCGGCGGCCTTCTGGGCTGAACCCGGCGGCATTTCGGCCGGGCAGGGCCGGACGGGGCGCTCCATCGGCCCAGTAGGCTTCGGCGCGAGAGCCGGAGCCCCTGACCCCATGGGGACACACCTGCCGAGGAGCGCCCCGCATGACGAGCCTGACCCTTCGGACCATCCCCCGAGAGCAGCATCTGGCGTACATCCAGAGCCTGCCCGCGGCGAGCCACATGCAGGTCCCGGCATGGGCCGACGTGAAGGCGGAGTGGCGCTCGGAGAGCCTGGGCTGGTTCGACGACCGCAACGGCGAACTGGTCGGCGCCGGCCTGGTGCTGTACCGGCAGCTCCCGAAGATCAAGCGGTACCTGGCGTATCTCCCCGAGGGCCCGGTCATCAACTGGTACGCCCCGAACCTGGACGACTGGCTCCAGCCGATGCTGACGCACCTCAAGCAGCAGGGCGCCTTCTCGGTGAAGATGGGCCCGCCCGTCGTCATCCGCCGCTGGAACGCCGCGGCCATCAAGGCGGGCATCCAGGACCCGGACGTGAAGCGCCTGCGCGACGTCGAGGCCACCCACATCGAGCCGCGCGCCTTCGAGGTGGCGGACCGGCTGCGCAAGATGGGCTGGCAGCAGGGTGAGGACGACGGCGCCGGATTCGGCGACGCGCAGCCCCGCTACGTCTTCCAGGTCCCCCTCGCCAACCGCTCGCTGGAGGACGTCCACAAGGGCTTCAACCAGCTGTGGCGCCGCAACATCAAGAAGGCCGAGAAGGCCGGTGTCGAGGTCGTCCAGGGCGGCTACCAGGACCTCGCCGAGTGGCAGCGGCTGTACGAGATCACCGCGGTCCGCGACCACTTCCGGCCCCGCCCGCTGGCGTACTTCCAGCGCATGTGGTCGGCCCTCAACACCGAGGACCCCAACCGGATGCGGCTGTACTTCGCCCGCCACAACGGGGTGAACCTCTCCGCGGCGACGATGCTCGTCGTCGGCGGGCACGTCTGGTACTCCTACGGCGCCTCCGACAACATCGGCCGTGAGGTCCGTCCCTCCAACGCCATGCAGTGGCGGATGCTGCGCGACGCCTACGCGATGGGCGCCTCGGTCTACGACCTGCGGGGCATCTCCGACTCGCTGGACGAGACGGACCACCTCTTCGGACTGATCCAGTTCAAGGTGGGCACGGGCGGCGAGGCCGCCCAGTACCTCGGCGAGTGGGACTTCCCGCTCAACAAGCTGCTGCACAAGGCGCTCGACGTCTACATGTCACGCCGCTGACGGCCGGGCCTCCCCGGCCCCCGTACGTTCTCCCACCTCCGACACACCGCAGCAACAGGAAAGGTTCCGGACCGGCTCATGGCGCTCACTCTCTCCGTCGACACCGCGCGCTGGCGGGCGCACCAGAAGTCCGTGATCGAGCAGTTCCCGGGCCTGGTTCCGGTCTGCAAGGGCAACGGATACGGCTTCGGGCACGAGCGTCTCGCCGAAGAGGTGACGCGCTTCGGCTCGGACATTCTCGCCGTCGGCACCACCTACGAGGCCGCTCGGATCAAGGACTGGTTCAGCGGAGACCTGCTGGTCCTCACCCCGTTCCGGCGGGGTGAGGAGCCGGTGCCGCTGCCCGACCGGGTCATCCGTTCCGTGTCGTCCGTGGACGGTGTGCACGCCCTGGTGGGCGCCCGGGTCGTCATCGAGTGCATGAGCTCGATGAAGCGGCACGGCGTCAAGGAGTCCGAACTCGCGCAGTTGCACGCCGCGATCGAGGACGTCCGGCTGGAGGGCTTCGCGCTGCACCTGCCGCTCGACCGCGCCGACGGTTCCGACGCGGTCGAGGAGGTCATCGCGTGGATGGACCGCCTGCGTACCGCGCGGCTTCCGCTGCACACCATGTTCGTCAGCCACCTCAAGGCCGAGGAACAGGCGCGACTCCAGCAGCAGTTCCCGCAGACCCGGTTCCGCGCCCGGATCGGCACCCGGCTGTGGTTGGGCGACCACGAGGCGACGGAGTACCGGGGCTCGGTGCTCGACGTGACGCCCGTGTCCAAGGGCGACCGGTTCGGCTACCGGCAGCAGAAGGTGGCCTCCGACGGCTGGCTGGTGGTCGTCGCGGGAGGAACCTCGCACGGTGTGGGCCTGGAGGCCCCGAAGGCGCTGCACGGCATGATGCCCCGTGCCAAGGGGGTGGCGCGGGCCGGCCTGGCGACGGTGAACCGGAACCTGTCGCCGTTCGTGTGGGCGGGCAAGCAGCGCTGGTTCGCGGAGCCGCCGCACATGCAGGTGTCGATCCTGTTCGTGCCGTCCGACGCGACGGAGCCGACGGTGGGTGACGAACTCGTGGCCCATCTGCGGCACACGACGACGCAGTTCGACCGCATGCTCGACCGCTGAGACGTCCCTGAGCGGAAACCGGCGGCCGGTGTTTCACGTGAAACACCGGCCGTTTCGCGTGCCGCGTGGAGCGTCCCGCGTGCCCGTGGAGCGGCTCACGTGCCCGTGCGGCGTTTCACGTGAAACATGGGTCGTTTCACGTGAAACACCTCCTCAGTCGACTGCCGTGGCCCCGCCCTGCCGCATTCCCCACTGCACGCGCGGCCCCTGAACCAGTTGCGCCTCGCCCCGGCTGGGCGCCGCGGCCCGGCCGAGGGCGAACACGTCGGGAGCCCGGTCCAGCACACCCCCGGAAGGGTCGTCGGAGCCGTCGCGGCGGACCGTGTCCCGGTCGGGCAGCAGGATGTCGCGGACGATGACCGCGCAGAGGTACAGCGTGCCGACCAGGTGGAGCAGGATCGCCAGGTGGTAGCCGTCGGTGGGCAGGCCCTGGTGCTTGTCACCGCTGGTCGTGTAGGCGAGGTACATCCAGATCCCCAGGAAGTACATGACCTCGCAGGCCTGCCAGACCAGGAAGTGCCGCCAGCGCGGCAGGGCGAGCGCTGCGAGGGGGATGAGCCACAGGACGTACTGCGGTGAATAGACCTTGTTGGTGAGGATGAACGCGGCGACGACCAGGAAGGCCAACTGCGCGAAGCGCGGCCGGCGGGGGGCCGTGAACGTCAGCCAGGCGATGCCCGCGCACGCCAGCACCATCAGCACGATGGCGTAGGTGTTGACCTGCTCGTGCCGGAGCGAGACGCCGGTGCTCTGGGTGATGATCAGCCAGAACGAGCCGAAGTCGACCTCGCGTTCCTGGCTGAAGGAGTAGAACTTCTTCCAGCCCTCGGGCGCCGCGAGCATCACGGGCAGGTTCACCAGCAGCCAGGAACCCGCGGTGCCCAACAGGGCGGCCCCGAACTCCCGCCACTTCCCGGCCCGCAGGCAGAGCACGAGCAGCGGTCCCAGCAGCAGTACGGGATAGAGCTTGGCGGCGGTGGCGAGCCCGATGAGGATGCCGAACATCAGCGAGCGGCCGCGCGACCACATCAGCATGCCCGCGGCCGTGAGGGCGATGGCGAAGAGGTCCCAGTTGATCGTCGCGGTGAGGGCGAACGCGGGCGCCAGGGCGACCAGGAGCCCGTCCCAGGGGCGCCTGCGGTGGGTACGGGCGACGCAGACCGCGATGACGACGGCACAGACCATCAGCATCCCGCAGTTCACGAGCCAGTAGATCTGCTCCCGGTACTGGATCGTCCCGCCGGAGGGGGTGAACCAGGACGCGACCTCCATGAACAGACCGGTGAGCACCGGGTACTCGAGGAAGTCCATGTCGCCGGAGAGCCGGTCGAAGTAGGGCAGGAGCCCTTCGGAGAAGCCACGTCCGACGAAAAGGTGCGGGATGTCGGAGTAGCAGGCGTGCGTGTACTGGGAGCTGGCGCCCTGGAACCAGGCCCAGTTGTAACAGGGCAGCTTCTGCACCATGCCCAGGGCGAACATGCCGATCATCACGAGCGCGACCACCCGGACCGGGGTGAGCGGGCTGCTGCCGAGTCTCGCCCACCGGCCGACGGGACCGCCGATCAGCTCGCTGCCCGCGGCGGCGACGTCGTCCTGCCGTGTGGGGGGTACAGGCCGGTCCTCGTGCACGCTCGTCATGCGGGACATCCTGCCGTACGAGCCTGAGCGCGACGGGACACACGGCCAGGCCCCCCTGCACCTGAGCCGGCCGGGCCCGGTCACGGCGGAGGGCCGCCGCACCGGGATTCTCGGTGCGACGGCCCTCCTGGGTGGCGCCGGGCGGACCCGGGGACGGGAGCCGGCTCGTCGGCGTGACGGCCGGGGTCAGCCGAAGATGCCGCCGCCTCCGTTGCCGTTGGCGTTGCCGCCTCCGTTGTCGCCGCCGTTGTCCCCGCCCGGAGGCTTGGTCTCCTCCGGCGGGCGGCCCGGGTCGCCGCCGCCGTTGTCGCCGCCCTTGTTGTCGCCGCCCTTGTTGTCGCCGCCGCCGTTCTGGTTCTGCTTGCACTCCCAGTCCCAGAACTCGCACTCCTTGTCGCCGCCGTCCGGCGGCTCCGGGGGCGGGGTGTGGGCCGGGGGAGTGTTCACCGGCGGTGTCGTCACCGGGGGCGTGTCCGAGGGGGTCGGGTCGGGCGTGTCGGTCGGCGTGGGCTCCGGGCTCTTGGCACCGCCGCCCCAGACCGTCTCGCCGATGGGCTCGGGCACGGGGAACTTCTTGGGGTCCGTTCCCTTGAGCGCGGTGACCATGTAGTCGCGCCAGATCTCCGACGGGAACGAGGCGCCGTGGATCTTCTCCTGGCCGCCCGTTCCGAACATCTTCAGGAACGCCCGCTTCTTGTTCTCCGCGTTGTCGTCCAACCGGTACATGTCGATGGCGGTCGACAGCTGCGGTGTGTACCCGACGAACCAGGCGGACTTGTTGCCGTCGGTCGTGCCCGTCTTGCCCGCCACCTCGCGGCCCGGAATCCGGGCCTTGGTGCCGGTGCCCTTCTCCACGACGTTCTTCAGCACCTCGGTGACGTTGTCGGCGACGTTCTTGGAGATCGTCTGCTCGGCCTTGGCCTCCGGGTCCGACTTCCGCTCGTACTTGGTCACGCCCTCCTTCTCCACCTTGACGACGGAGTAGGGGTCGTTCTGCTTCCCGCTGGCCGCGAAGGTGGCGTAGGCGCCCGCCATCCGGATGGCGCTCGGGTCGGAGATGCCGATGGAGAACGACGGAACGTCGCCGCCGCCCAGGCTGCTCTTCAGCAGACCCGCGTTGATCGCCATCTCCCGGACCTTGCCGACCCCGACGTCCATGCCCAGTTGCACATAGGGCGAGTTGGCCGACACCTCCATCGCCTTGCGGAGGTCTATGTCGCCGTACGACTCGTCACCGTCGTTGGTCTGGAGCCACTCCAGACCCTTCTCGTTCCGCCAGACGCTGCCGTCATATTCCTTGATCTTCAGCTTGTTCTTGCCGTTGTAGATGCTCTTGGGCGAGAGCTTGGTCCGCATGGATTCGCCCTGCTCCTTGCCGCCCTCGGGGTCGCGCTTGCCCCACTCCATCGCCGCCGCGAGGACGAACGGCTTGAACGTCGAACCGACCTGGGCGCCCGTCGTGTCGGCGTTGTTGGTGAAGTGCTTCGTGGCGTCGGTGCCGCCGTAGATGGCGACGATCGCCCCGTCCTTGGGGTTGACCGAAGCCCCGCCGAACTGCACGTGGGAGTCCAGGTCGGGGCGCTTCTTCGGGTCGATGTTCTTGTCGTAGACCTTCTTGACGGCCTTCGAGAGGGCTTGGACCTTGTCCTTCTGGAAGGTGGTCTGGATCTGGTAGCCGCCCTGGGAGAGCTTGTCCGAGTCGATGTCCGTGTTGTTCAGGATGTACGACTTCGCCAGGTCGACCAGGTAACCGACCTGCCCGCCGAGCTGCGCGTTCTTGCGCGGTGCGAGAGGCATGGGGAACTCGCGGTACTTGGCCCGGTCGCCGGCGCTCAGCGAACCGTCCTTGACCATCTCGTCCATGATCCAGCGCCACCGCTTCGTGGCGTTGTAGGTGTTCTGCTCCTTGGTGGCCCGGGGGTCGATCTCGGGCGCGCCGGCGGGGTCGTAGTACGTCGCGCCCTTGAGGACCGCGGCGAGGAAGGCGCACTCGCTCGGGTTGAGGTCCTTCGCGTCCTTGTTGTAGTACGCGCGGGCAGCCGCCTGGAGTCCGTAGGCACCGCGTCCGTAGTACGAGACGTTGAGGTACCCCGCCATGATCGTGTCCTTGCCCTCCTCGATGCCGACCTTCATCGAGATGAAGAGCTCCTCGGCCTTCCGGGTGAGCGTCTGCTCCTGGCTCAGCCGGGAGTTCTTGACGTACTGCTGGGTGATGGTGGAGCCACCCTGGGTGTTGCCTCCCCTGGCCATGTTGAAGACGGCCCGGGCGATGCCCATGGGGTCGACGCCCTTGTCCGTCCTGAACGTCTTGTTCTCCGCGGAGATCACCGCGTTCTTCATGGCGTCGGGGATCTGCTTGATCGACAGCGCCTGGCGGTTGATCTCCCCGCCGGTAGCGACCATCTGGTCGCCCCTGGTCCCGTCGGGGTTCGAGTAGTAGTAGACGTTGTTCTGCGCCTTGGCGGCCTTGTTGATGTCCGGAACGTCCACCATGGCGTACCCGATGCTGCCCGCCGCCATCACCGCACCGACGAAGCCGATGCCCAGCCCCGCCACCTGCTTCCACGACGGAACGAACCGCTGCCACCCGTACTTCGTGGAGCGCGGGTAGTCGATGAACCTCTTTCTGCCCGGCGGCTGTCCGCCTCTTCCGCGGCCGGGGCCCTCGGGGCCGCCCCGGCCGCCGCCTCCTCCGCGCCTGCCGCCGCCACCGCCACTGCCCCGCTGGGCGGCACGACGCGCCTCGGCCCTTCCTCCGTACGGACGTTCCTGCCCGTACGCACCGGACTGCGACCCCTCGGAAGCACCGGGGGGCGGCGGGGCCGCGCGGCGGCCTGACGGTTGCTGGGCGGCTTTCCTGGCCGCGGCACGCCCGCCGCCCTGAGGCTGCGGAGGCTTGCGACGGTGCTCGCTCATCGAACGACTACTCCTCGGGCAGGCGAGTTCGCCTGGAAGCGGCAGCTGAGTTCCGGTCCCCCCGAAATGCGAACGAGCCTTCCCACAGGCCCGCTCTCGCTACTCCCGGAAGCACGACGCCCCCTTGCGTCACGCGGCTTCCGGTGTTGTGCATGCCGCACAGACTACGCACGCTCAAAACCGCCTCAGTGCCGATGTTCACCCCAAATCAGGCAAGTTGCTTCCCACGAATTGATGATGTGACGCCGCTCACGGTGGCTGGCCTTGTCGCGGGCAGACGGCCGTTCTATCGTCTGGATGTATCGAGTCGATACATCGGTCCGGCATAAGATCGGCATAAGTGCAGGTCGACGGGCGGGACTTCACGACAGCGACAGGGAAGGCGAAGGATGAGCAGACGCTCCGGCATCCTCGAATTCGCCGTGCTCGGTCTGCTGCGCGAGTCCCCGATGCACGGGTACGAACTCCGTAAGAGGCTCAACACCTCGCTGGGCGTCTTCCGTGCCTTCAGCTACGGCACCCTCTACCCGTGCCTCAAAGCACTGGTCACACATGGGTGGTTGATCGAGGAGCCGGGCAGCGCCCCCGAGGACGCGCTCGCCGCCTCGCTCGCCGGACGGCGGGCCAAGATCGTCTACCGGCTCACGGCGGAGGGCAAGGAGCACTTCGAGGAGCTGCTCTCGCACACCGGTCCCGACTCCTGGGAGGACGAGCACTTCGCGGCCCGTTTCGCCTTCTTCGGGCAGACGGAGCGCGAGGTGCGGATGCGCGTCCTGGAAGGGCGCCGCAGCCGTCTGGAGGAGCGCCTGGAGAAGATGCGGGCCTCGCTGGCCCGCACCCGGGAGCGCCTGGACGACTACACCCTCGAACTCCAGCGGCACGGAATGGAGTCCGTGGAGCGCGAGGTGCGCTGGCTGAACGAGCTCATCGAGAGCGAGCGCGTGGGCCGGGACCGACTCCGGGCCGAGGACGCCGGCACGGCCGGTGACCACACATCAGGTGACAAGGGCGGACCGCCCCGGGACAGGGGTTCCACCCCGCCGGAAACGCCCGACGCCACCGCCAACTGAGGTCCTGCACTCCGCAGGTCTCGTACAGAACACACAGGGAGCAACCGTCAATGGGTTCCGTTCGCGTAGCCATCGTCGGCGTGGGCAACTGCTCTGCGTCGCTGGTCCAGGGCGTCGAGTACTACAAGGACGCTGACCCGGACGCTCGCGTGCCCGGTCTGATGCACGTCCAGTTCGGCGACTACCACGTCAAGGACGTGGAGTTCGTGGCCGCCTTCGACGTCGACGCCAAGAAGGTCGGTCTCGACCTCGCGGACGCCATCGGCGCCAGCGAGAACAACACCATCAAGATCTGCGACGTGCCGCCGACCGGCGTCACCGTGCAGCGCGGCCACACCCTCGACGGTCTGGGCAAGTACTACCGCCTGACCATCGAGGAGTCGGAGCAGGAGCCGGTCGACGTCGTCCAGGCCCTGAAGGACGCCCAGGCCGACGTCCTGGTCTGCTACCTCCCGGTCGGCTCCGAGGACGCGGCGAAGTTCTACGCCCAGTGCGCCATCGACGCCAAGGTCGCCTTCGTCAACGCCCTCCCGGTCTTCATCGCCGGCACCAAGGAGTGGGCGGACAAGTTCACCGAGGCGGGCGTCCCGATCGTCGGCGACGACATCAAGTCGCAGGTCGGCGCCACCATCACGCACCGCGTCATGGCGAAGCTCTTCGAGGACCGCGGTGTGCGCCTGGAGCGCACCATGCAGCTGAACGTCGGCGGCAACATGGACTTCAAGAACATGTTGGAGCGCGACCGCCTGGAGTCCAAGAAGGTCTCCAAGACGCAGGCCGTCACCTCGCAGATCCGCGACCGCGAGCTGGGTGACAACAACGTCCACATCGGCCCCTCCGACTACGTCGCCTGGCTCGACGACCGCAAGTGGGCGTACGTCCGCCTGGAGGGCCGTGCCTTCGGCGACGTCCCGCTGAACCTCGAGTACAAGCTCGAAGTGTGGGACTCCCCGAACTCCGCGGGCGTCATCATCGACGCGGTGCGCGCCGCCAAGATCGCCAAGGACCGCGGCATCGGCGGCCCGATCCTCTCCGCGTCCTCGTACTTCATGAAGTCGCCGCCGGTGCAGTACTTCGACGACGAGGCCTACGAGAACGTCGAGAAGTTCATCAAGGGCGAGGTCGAGCGCTAAGCACCACCGTCCTCCACGAGGAGGGGCCCGGGCAGCTACTGCCCGGGCCCCTCCTCGTGTCCGCTGTGTGTGACTCTTGCTCGCATGTCCGTCGTGCGTGATCTACGAGTGCTGCTGCGCCTGCCCGACTTCCGGCGCCTGCTGAGCGTGCGGCTGCTCTCCCAGTCCGCGGACGGCGTCTACCAGGTCGCCCTCGCCGCGTACGTCGTGTTCTCACCGGAGAAGCAGACCTCGCCCGCCGCGATCGCCTCCGCCATGGCGGTGCTCCTGCTGCCGTACTCGGTGGTAGGCCCCTTCGCCGGGGTCCTTCTCGACCGCTGGAGCCGTCGCCAGGTCTTCCTGTACGGCAATGTGCTGCGCGCGGTCCTCGCCGCCTGCACCGCCCTGCTCATCGTCGGATCCGCCCCGGACTGGATCTTCTACGCCTCCGCCCTGTCGGTCACCGCCGTCAACCGCTTCGTCCTGTCCGGGCTCTCGGCCGCCCTGCCCCGGGTGGTCGACGCCGATCGCCTGGTGATCGCCAACTCCCTCTCGCCGACCGCCGGCACCCTCGCCGCCACGCTCGGCGGCGGGCTCGCCTTCGGCGTACGGCTGCTCGGCTCGGACTCCGACGCCGTGGTCGTCCTGCTGGGCGCGGTCCTCTACCTCTGCTCGGCGCTGGCCTCACTGCGCATGAACCGGGAACTGCTGGGGCCCGAACCCGAACTGCGGCAGCCCAGGCTCGGTGCCGCGCTCGCCTCCACGGCGTACGGACTGCGCGACGGTCTGCGGCATCTGCGCGAACACCGCTCCGCCGTCCGTGCGCTGGCGTCGATGACCGTGCTGCGCTTCTGCTTCGGCGCGTTGACGGTCACGGTCCTGATGCTCTGCCGGTACGCCTGGACCGAGGAGCCCGCCCGTTCCGGCGGAGCCGACGGTCTGGCGCTGCTCGGCCTGGCCGCCGGGCTCTCCGGCGCGGGTTTCTTCACCGCGGCCGTGCTCACCCCGTGGGCCGCGAAACGATGGGGCCCGTACGGCTGGATGGTGGTGTGCACCGCCTCGGCCGCCGTCCTCGTGCCGGCACTGTGGCTGCCGTTCTCGCCCGTACCGGTTCTGATCGGCGCCTTCGTGCTGGGGCTCGTCACCCAGGGCCCGAAGATCGCCACCGACACGGTCGTGCAGTCCGCGGTGGACGACGCCTATCGGGGTCGGGTCTTCTCGCTCTACGACGTGCTCTTCAACGTCGCCTTCGTCGGTGCGGCGGCGACGGCCGCCCTGGTCCTGCCGACGGACGGACGCTCGGTGGCCCTGGTTCTGGGGGTCGCGGTCCTGTACGCGGCGGTGTCGGCGGCGCTGTTCCGGTGGAACCGGCAGAGGGAGCGCGCGTGATGTTTCACGTGAAACACGGCCCACCGTTTCACGTGAAACACCGCTCGTCGGCGCACGAGGAGCATCCGTTGCCGCACACGAAGACGGGCCGATGTTTCACGTGAAACATCGGCCCGTGCGACAGCCCCTCAGTCCTGCTGGGCCCACCACTCCTTGAGCGCGGCGACCGCGTCGTCGTGCTCCATCGGCCCATTTTCCAGCCGCAGTTCGAGCAGGAACTGGTAGGCCTTGCCGATCGCGGGACCGGGACGGATGCCCAGGATCTCCATGATCTGGTTGCCGTCCAGGTCGGGCCGGATCGAGTCCAGCTCCTCCTGCTCCTGGAGCTGCGCGATGCGCTCCTCCAGCCCGTCGTACGCCCGGGAGAGCGCGGCGGCCTTGCGCTTGTTGCGGGTGGTGCAGTCCGAACGGGTCAGCTTGTGCAGTCGCTCCACGAGCGGGCCCGCGTCGCGCACGTACCGGCGGACGGCCGAGTCGGTCCACTCGCCGGTGCCGTAGCCGTGGAAGCGCAGGTGCAGCTCCACCAGCTTCGACACGTCCTTGATCATGTCGTTGGAGTACTTCAGCGCGGTCATCCGCTTCTTGGCCATCTTCGCGCCGACCACCTCGTGGTGGTGGAAGGAGACACGGCCGTCCTTCTCGAAGCGGCGGGTGCGCGGCTTGCCGATGTCGTGCAGCAGCGCGGCCAGCCGCAGGACCAGGTCCGGGCCGTCCTCCTCCAGGTCGATGGCCTGCTGGAGGACGATCAGGGAGTGCTCGTAGACGTCCTTGTGCCGGTGGTGCTCGTCGCTCTCCAGGCGCAGCGCGGGCAGCTCGGGAAGAACGTGCGCAGCCAGTCCGGTGTCGACGAGCAGCGACAGCCCCTTGGCGGGGTGCGCGGACAGCAGCAGCTTGTTGAGCTCGTCGCGCACCCGCTCGGCGGAGACGATCTCGATGCGCTCCGCCATCGCGGTCATCGCGGCGACGACCTTGGGGGCGACCTCGAAGTCGAGCTGGGCGGCGAAGCGGGCGGCGCGCAGCATCCGCAGCGGGTCGTCGGAGAAGGAGTCCTGGGGCGTGCCCGGCGTGCGCAGCACCTTCGCCGAGAGGTCCTCCAGTCCGCCGTGCGGGTCGACGAACTCCTTCTCGGGAAGGGCGACGGCCATGGCGTTCACCGTGAAGTCGCGGCGGACCAGGTCCTCCTCGATGGAGTCGCCGTAGGACACCTCGGGCTTGCGCGAGGTCCGGTCGTACGCCTCGGAGCGGTACGTCGTGACCTCGACGAGGAAGCTCACATCGGTTTCTCCGACGCGGGCGTTCTTCTGGCACCCGATCGTCCCGAAGGCGATTCCGACCTCCCACACGGCGTCCGCCCACGGCCTGACGATCTTCAGTACGTCCTCGGGGCGGGCATCGGTGGTGAAGTCCAGGTCGTTGCCGAGCCGGCCCAGGAGCGCGTCCCGGACCGAACCCCCGACCAGGGCGAGGCTGAAGCCCGCCTCCTGGAAACGGCGGGCGAGGTCGTCGGCGACGGGTGAGACCCGCAGCAGTTCACTGACTGCGCGGTGCTGCACCTGGCTCAGGGCACTGGAGTGGTCTTCGTTGGCGTTCGGCACAACAGAAAAGGGTACGTGCCCCCGCCGGGCGCGATGTCCTCGTTTTCCGGGCCCCTGAGAGACTCGTGCGATCACGTGGCACGGTCCGCGGCACTTCGGTGCCGCGCGCATCGTTACCATGCGTGGACGCAGCAACCGGGCAACCATCAACGGCAGCCAACGAACAGGGACGGGCGGGCGCGTGGCCGAGGCGGCAGACTTTCAGGGGATGACTCCCTCTCCTGCCCGCCGATGGGCCCTGCGCGCGGCATCCCTGCTGGTCGGAGCGCCGCTTCTGGCGGCGACGGCACAGTTGCCGCCCGCACCGGCCGCTCAGGCCGCGGAGGAGGCCTCGGGGTCACGCACCGTGGACGTGTCGCTGGACTCGCTGGCTCCCGCGGCCCCGGTGAAGGGCGACACCGTGACCCTCTCCGGCACGGTGACCAACAAGAGCCGTACCCCCGTCACGGAGGCTCATGTCGGTCTGCGCGTCGGCAAGCCGCTCTCCGGCCGCACTCAGCTCGACACCGCGGCGGACCGTACCGGCTTCGTCGAGAGCGTCGAGCCGGACGAGCTGGAGACGTACGTCGTCAAGATCCCCGAACTGGCGCCGGGGATAAGCAAGGACTTCAGCCTGGCCGTCCCCGTCGACAAGCTCGACCTCGACGACCCCGGCGTCTACCAGCTCGGCGTGACTCTCTCCGGGAAGACCAGGGGACGCAGCACCGAGCGGGTGCTCGGCGTCGAGCGCACCTTCCTTCCCTGGCAGAGCAGCCCGGCGCAGCAGAAGACGCAGCTCACCTACCTGTGGCCGCTGATCTCCACGACTCGGCTGTCCGCGGAGACGGGCTCCGACGAGCAGCAGACCCCCGTCTTCGAGAACGACGACCTGGCCAGGGAGCTCGCTCCGGGCGGGCGGCTGGAGCAGCTCGTCTCGCTCGGCGACGAACTGCCCGTGACCTGGGTGATCGACCCCGACCTGCTCGCCACCGTCGAAGCGATGGTGAAGGGCTACACGGTCAAGGACAAGGCGACCGGCAGCACGTCCGCCGGCACCCGCGAGAACCGGAACGTCGCCAAGAACTGGCTGAACTCGCTGGAGAAGGCGGTGAAGGACCAGAAGGTGGTCGCGCTGCCCTTCGCCGACCCCGACCTGGCCTCGCTCGCCCACCGCGGCAAGCAGGTCCCCGGTTCCCTCAACCAGCTCCAGCGGGCCACCGAGGCCGCCGTGATCACCGTGGACTCGATCCTGCACGTGAAGCCGTCCACCGACTTCGCCTGGCCGGTGGAGGGGGCCGTCGACCCGGCGATCGTCAACGCGGCCACCTCCGCGGGCGCCCACCACGTGATCGCCCGCAGTGACAGCCTGGGTGAGGGCGGCAATCTCCGCTACACGCCGACCGCCGTCCGTCCCATCGGCGCGGGACGCACCGCCGTCGTCGCCGACGCGCGGCTCTCCACCGTTTTCCAGGGCGACATGTCCCGGGCGGAGAACTCGACGCGCGCCGTCCAGCAGTTCCTCGCCCACACCCTGGCGCTGACCCTGCAGGACGAGGACAAGCAGCGCAGCATCGTCGTCGCGCCCCAGCGCATGCCCAGCGTCACCCAGGTCCAGACGATGGCCGCCGCCCTGCGCGCACTGAGCGCCGGGCGCTGGACGCAGCCCCTCGACCTGGAGGCCGCGGCCAAGGCCAAGCCGGACCCCGGCGCCACCACCCGGGTGCCCGGTTCCGCTGCCTATCCGGAGGAGCTGCGCGACCGGGAGCTCCCGACCTCCGCCTTCGAGACCATCAAGGCCACCCAGCAGCGGCTGGACCAGTTCAAGGTGGTCCTGACCCGGCCGGAGCGGGTGGTCACCCCGTTCGGCAACGCCATAAACCGCGAGATGTCGACCTCCTGGCGCGGCAAGGACACCGCCGCGGGCGCCTACCGGGAGGACGTCCAGGGCTATCTGCTGGCCCTCACCGAGGAAGTCAATCTGATCGAGAAGTCCACGGCGACCCTTTCGGGCCGCAGCGCGACGATCCCGGTGACGGTGCAGAACAAGCTGGTGCAGGACGTCGACCACCTGGTGCTGCGCCTCCGCTCGACCATGCCGACCCGGCTCAAGCTGGGCGAGGGCGAGGGCCAGGCGGAGACCCGTGTGCCGATCAAGGTCCGCGGCGGGCACAGCCAGTCCGTGAAGATCCCCACGACCGCCAACGCCAACGGCAAGGTCCAGGTCGTCGCGCAGTTGTTCACCGAGGACAACACGCCGTACGGCCCGCCGATGCAGTTCACGGTCAAGGTCAACGAGGTCACCCCGACGATCATGCTGGTGATCGCCGGAGGTGTGCTCCTGCTGGTGCTCGCCGGAATCAAGATGTACTCGCAGCGCAAGCGCGCCGCCGCCCGGGACGAGGTCCCCGAGGACGGCACGGATCAGGACGAGAACCCCGAGCAGCCGAGTGATCCGCCCGCGGACACCGGTCCGGAAAGCGGGGAGCCCAAGGCCACGGGTGAGAAAGTGGACCGTTGAGCGATGTCATGATGTCGCGGCCGTCGGCCGGGGACGATGAGGTGGGGTTGCAATGAACGCGCCGTACGACGGTGACCGCGGCCAGCGCGCGGGCGGCGATGCGGCGGGCCACGCCCCGCCGCAGCAGCCCGCACCGGACGCCCCGGACGACCCGTACCTCCGCTCCGCCTACGACCACGACCCCTACCGGTCGCAGGACCTCTCCGCCCAGGACCCGGTGACCGAGGCGCTCTACGACCGCGCCGCGCACCCCCCGCCGCCGCCCGGCACCTACCCGGACACCCCGCCGCTCTACCAGCAGCCCGCCGCGCCCCGGCACGCCCCGGACCCCAGGGTGTGGGCCCAGACCCCGCCGCCCGAACCGGACGGCCCGTCCCGCCACCTGCCGTACGGGGACGACGCCCGCACCGTGCAGTTCACCGGCGTCGACGACCTGGTGACCCGGGCCGCCCAGGACGAGCAGCCGGAGAAGGACGCCTTCGCGCACCTCTACCGCGACCAGCAAACCCCGGGAATCCCCGCCCCGGCGGCCCCGGAACCGCAGGCGGCCCCGCCTGTCGCGCCCAAGAAGCCCGCGGGCCGCGCGGCGGGCCTCGTGAAGTCCAGCGCCGTCATGGCCATGGGCACCATGGTCTCCCGCCTCACCGGCTTCATCCGCTCCGCGCTGATCATCGCGGCGCTCGGCGCGGGTCTGCTCGGCGACACCTTCCAGGTGGCCTACCAACTGCCGACGATGATCTACATCCTCACTGTCGGCGGCGGCCTCAACTCCGTCTTCGTACCGCAACTGGTGCGGGCCATGAAGGACGACGCCGACGGCGGCGAAGCGTACGCCAACCGCCTGCTGACGCTGGTCACGGTCGCACTCGGCGCGCTCACCGCCCTCGCGATGGTCTTCGCGCCGCTGCTGGTGCGCTTCCTGTCGGTGCCGATCTCCAGCAACCCGGAGTCCAACGACGTCGCGGTGACCCTGCTGCGCTACTTCCTGCCCACGATCTTCTTCATGGGCGTCCACGTGGTGATGGGCCAGATCCTCAACACGCGCGGCAAGTTCGGCGCCATGATGTGGACCCCGGTCCTCAACAACATCGTCATCATCGCCACCCTCGGCATGTTCATCTGGGTGTACGGCACCTCGGCGAGCTCCGGAATGACCGTCTCGACCATCCCGCCGGAGGGCGAGCGCCTGCTGGGCGTCGGCGTCCTGCTGGGCCTGGTCGTGCAGGCCCTGGCGATGATCCCGTACCTGCGCGAGACCGGTTTCAAGCTGCGTCCGCGCTTCGACTGGAAGGGCCAGGGCCTCGGCAAGGCGGCCAAGCTGGCCAAGTGGACGATCCTGTTCGTCCTCGCCAACCAGGTCGGCGCGGTCGTCGTCATCCAGCTCGCCACCGCCGCCGTCGGCAAGCACGGCGAGGGCATCGGTTTCGCCGCCTACGCCAACGCCCAGCTGATCTGGGGCCTCCCGCAGGCCATCATCACCGTCTCCCTGATGGCCGCCCTGCTGCCGAGGCTCTCGCGTTCGGCCAACGAGAACGACGCGGGCGCCGTCCGCGACGACATCTCGCAGGGGCTGCGCACCACCGCCGTGGCCATCGTCCCGATCGCCTTCGCCTTCCTCTCCCTCGGCGTGCCGATCTGCACCCTGATCTTCGGCTCCTCGGGCATCACCGCCGCCACGAACATGGGGTACATGCTGATGGCCTTCGGCCTCGGCCTGATCCCCTATTCCGTGCAGTACGTCGTCCTGCGCGCCTTCTACGCGTACGAGGACACCCGCACCCCCTTCTACAACACGGTCATCGTCGCCGCCGTCAACGCCGGCGCCTCGGCCCTGTGCTACCTGCTGCTGCCCGACCGCTGGGCCGTCACCGGCATGGCGGCCGCCTACGGCCTCGCCTACGCCATCGGTGTCGGCATCGCCTGGCAGCGGCTGCGCAAGCGGCTGGGCGGCGACCTGGACGGCGCGAACGTCCTCCGTACGTACGCACGTCTCGCGATCGCCTCGATTCCCGCAGCCATGCTTGCCGGTGGAGTGGGGTACGCGCTCTCCCAGGCCCTCGGCAAGGGGGTCCTCGGTTCGATCGCGGCGCTGGTCGTCGGCGGTGCGGTCCTGCTCGGAGTCTTCTTCGTCGCGGCGAAGAAGATGCGCATCGCGGAACTCAACGCCCTGGTCGGCATGGTCCGCGGACGCCTCGGCCGCTGAGCCGGCGAAGCGCCCGGGGCGCCCCCGCCCGCCGCCGCATGTCGTGCGCGGCGGCGGACTGTGGGCACAATTGGCAGGGCTGCACAGCAGCGCGCAACGAATGGGGAGGCAGGAACGACGGTGGCGGAACGTAGCACGGCTGCCGTCGACGTGGCCGACAACAGCGGTGACGGTCCCACTCCCGCCCCCGGCGGAGCAGGACCGGTCACCGCCTGTGCGGACGGGGCCACGGCCGACGGGGTGGCGGAAGGCCAGGACACACCGGAGATGAGCACGCAGGACGAGCCCGGTACGAAGAAGGGCACGGAGTCCGCGATCGTCGCGCCCGAACTCCACAGCGGCCACAAGCTGGCCAGACGCTACCGACTGGAGGAGTGCCTCACCCGGCTCGACGGCTTCAGCAGCTGGCGGGCCGTCGACGAGAAGCTGCGCCGAGCCGTCGGGGTCCACCTGCTGCCCGCAGACCATGCCCGGGCCCGTTCCGTGCTCGCCGCGGCCCGCGCCTCCGCACTGCTGGGCGACCCCCGCTTCGTGCAGGTCCTGGACGCCGTCGAGGAGAACGACCTCGTCTACGTCGTCCACGAGTGGCTGCCCGACGCCACCGAGCTGACCGCCGTCCTCGCCTCCGGCCCGCTGGAACCGCACGACGCGTACCAGCTGGTCAGCCAGGTCTCCCAGGCCATGGCCGCCGCCCACCGCGAGGGCCTGGCCCACCTCCAGCTCACCCCGAACGCCGTCCTGCGCACCTCCACCGGCCAGTACCGCATCCGCGGCCTCGCGGTCAGCGCCGCCCTGCGCGGCATCACCTCCGAGCGCCCGCAGCTCGAAGACACCGAGGCCATCGGCGCCCTGCTGTACGCGTCGCTGACCCAGCGCTGGCCGTACGAGAGCGACGCCTACGGCCTCACCGGGCTCCCCAAGGGCATCGGGCTGATCGCCCCCGACCAGGTGCGGGCCGGCGTCCACCGGGGCCTGTCCGAGCTCGCCATGCGGGCTCTGGCCAACGACGGCGCGACCGCGTCCCGGCAGGAACCGCCCTGCACGACCCCCGACGAGCTGGCCAAGGCGGTGGCGGCGATGCCCCGCGTCCGCCCGCCGGAGCCCGAGTTCGCCCCCCGTCCCGAGTACCAGCGCACCACGTACCAGCAGGGCGCCTACGGGCGTCCGCAGCCAGGGCCCGCCGCCGCCCCGCAGCCCGTGCAGCCGCCGCCCCGTCCTCTGCAGAGCCGTACCGGCCGGGCCCTCAAGTGGGGGGTCGCCTCCCTCCTGATCGCCGCCCTCGGCCTCGGGAGCTGGCAGCTCGCCGACACACTCCTGGACCGCAACAAAGTGGCCGAACCCACGGAGATCACCACCAACCAGGGCGGCAACGAGAAGCCCAGGCCCGCCGGGCCAGTCGCGATCAAGGACGCCCGTGAGTACTACCCGGACGGCAAGGCGCAGCACCCCGAGGACGTCGACAAGACCTACGACGGCGACAGCTCGACGTACTGGCGCTCCTACTCCTTCAAGGGCGGCCCGGTACTCGCCCCGTTCAAGCAGGGCGTCGGCATCGTCTACGACCTCGGCGAGGCCAAGGACGTGTCGACCGCGTCGATACAGCTGAACTACAGCGGCAACAAGACCGCCATCTCCCTGTACGCCGCGAAGTCCCTCTCCTCGTCGACCCCTCTCGACTCGATGAAGAAGTTCGCCTCCACGGAGACCGAGGGCAAGACGGCCTCCCTGCGGGCAAAGTCTCCTGTGAAGACCCGGTACGTACTTGTGTGGATCACGGCCATGCCGCAGGCTCCCTACGACCAGTACAGCGACGCCGGGTACAAGCAGGCCATAACCGATGTGAAGTTCACAGGCTGACTCAGCCGCCGGGGGGAAGGGGGCTCACCGTTGGACGAGGTCACACTGCGCGATGCCGACGACCAGGAACTCCTGGCCCAGCACGTCGGAGGAGACCCCGACGCCTTCGGTGAACTCGTACGCCGCCACCGCGACCGGCTGTGGGCCGTGGCCCTGCGCACGCTCGGCGACCGGGAGGAGGCCGCCGACGCGGTGCAGGACGCCCTGGTCTCCGCCTACCGGGCCGCCCACACCTTCCGCGGCCAGTCCGCCGTCACCACCTGGCTGCACCGGATAACCGTGAACGCCTGCCTGGACCGCGCCCGCAAGGCCGCCTCCCGCAAGACCTCGCCCGTGGACGACGCCGACCGGCTCGACCAGCTCCTGGAGCCCCACGAGTCCGCCGAGGCCCCCGCTGAACGCCAGGACCTGCACCGCGAGCTCCTGGCCGCGCTGCGTACCCTCCCGGCCGAGCAGAGAGCCGCACTCGTCCTCGTGGACATGCAGGGATACCCGGTGGCCGAGGCCGCGCGCGTCCTCGACGTCCCCACCGGAACAGTGAAAAGCCGCTGCGCACGCGGCCGCGCCAGGCTCCTTCCTCTTCTCACTCATCTGCGCAGCGGAACCGGGGGTAACGAGGACCGCGGAGGGGGAAGGAACCGGAGGCCGGGGACATCCGTCCCACCGGCAACGGAACCGAGGGACGCAGGGCCGAACGGTCCTGCCGCTGTGAAGGGCGGAGGTGGGCGCGCGTGACATCCACGACCGGAACGGCTCAGCACCCGGATGTCGCGGAGATCTCCGATCTCACGGAGGGGCTGCTGTCGCCGTCCCGCGCTCAGGACGTACGCCGTCACGTCGACGACTGCGAGCTGTGCGCCGACGTCCAGCTGTCCCTGGAGGAGATCCGCGGACTGCTCGGCACGCTGCCGGGGCCGCAGCGGATGCCCGCCGACATCGCCGGCCGCATCGACGCCGCCCTCGCCGCTGAAGCCCTGCTGGACTCCACGGCCCCCGGAGCGAGCTCCGACACGGCCCACGGTGTTTCACGTGAAACGACGGCCGCCGATGTTTCACGTGAAACGGCAGCAGGCGATGTTTCCCGTGAAACAACACAGGCTCCTGCCCGGCCGGCCGCAGGCCGCCCCGCGGGCCGTGCTCGTGGAACGACCGGTCCCGGTCGCTCCTCCCAGCGCACGCCACGGCGCCGTGCCGTGTGGAGCGCCGTACTGGGTGCCGCAGCCCTGGGCCTGGGCGTCCTGCTCGTCCAGAACCTTCCGGCCGACGGCAACGACGCCGACCATCCGAACGCAGCCAAGGCCCAGACCCCGCAGTTCGCCGGCACCCCGCTGGAAACACAGGTGGATGCTCTGCTGGACCCTCCCAAGCCCGTGCGGAGCGACAAGAACGCCCCCTCGGTCGACGTCCAGGAGAAGACGCCCTTCGCGGTGCAGACCGTCGCCGTCCCCGCCTGCGTGCAACAGGGCACCGGCAGGTCCGACGCCCCGCTCGCCGCCAAGCAGGGCTCCTACGAGGGCAAGCAGGCCTTCCTCCTCCTGCTCCCGCACACGTCCGACCCCAAGCAGGTCCAGGCGTACGTCGTGGACGCGGCCTGTGTGAAGACGGCGCCCGCGGGCAAGGGCGAGCTGCTGCTGACGCATGGCTACCCCCGCGGCTGACCCGCGCGCAAAGCGGACGTCCGGCTCGGGAATGCCAGCCCCGTAGTATCCGTTGGGTGGGGTGAAAGGTTCAGACCGGGCCCCGGTTGGCAGTAAGCAGTCTGCAGAGACGAGGAAGAAACCCGTGAGCGACGTCCGTAACGTGATCATCATTGGCTCCGGGCCGGCCGGCTACACCGCCGCGCTGTACACCGCGCGCGCGTCGCTGAAGCCGCTGGTGTTCGAAGGCGCTGTCACCGCAGGTGGTGCCCTGATGAACACCACCGAGGTCGAGAACTTCCCCGGTTTCCGTGACGGCATCATGGGCCCGGACCTGATGGACAGCATGCGCGCCCAGGCCGAGCGCTTCGGTGCCGAGCTGATCCCCGACGACATCGTCTCGGTGGACCTCAAGGGCGACATCAAGACCGTCACCGACACCGCCGGCACCGTGCACCGCGCCAAGGCCGTGATCATCTCCACCGGTTCGCAGCACCGCAAGCTGGGCCTGCCCCAGGAGGACGCGCTCTCCGGACGCGGCGTCTCCTGGTGTGCCACCTGCGACGGCTTCTTCTTCAAGGACCACGACATCGCCGTGGTGGGCGGCGGCGACACCGCGATGGAGGAAGCCACCTTCCTCTCCCGCTTCGCGAAGTCCGTCACCATCGTCCACCGCCGCGACACCCTGCGCGCCTCCAAGGCGATGCAGGAGCGCGCCTTCGCCGACCCGAAGATCAAGTTCGCCTGGGACAGCGAGACCGCTTCCCTCGAAGGCGACCAGAAGCTCTCCGGGATCACGCTGCGCAGCACCAAGACCGGCGAGACCGCCCCGCTCGACGTGACCGGCCTGTTCATCGCCGTCGGCCACGACCCGCGCAGCGAGCTCTTCAAGGGCCAGGTCGAACTGGACGACGAGGGCTACGTGAAGGTCGAAGCTCCCTCGACCCGCACCAACCTCCCCGGGGTCTTCGCCGCAGGTGACGTCGTCGACCACACCTACCGGCAGGCCATCACGGCCGCGGGCACCGGCTGCTCCGCCGCGCTCGACGCGGAGCGCTACCTCGCGGCTCTCGCCGACAGCGAGAAGCTGGCCGAGCCCGAGAAGACCCCCGCTGTCTGAACCCCACCCCCACCCCACACCCCTGAGCAGTGAAGGAGGCCGCCGTGGCCGGCGACCTGAAGAACGTGACCGACGACTCCTTCGACGAGATCGTCCTCAAGAGCGACAAGCCCGTCCTCGTTGACTTCTGGGCCGCCTGGTGCGGTCCGTGCCGTCAGATCGCCCCCTCGTTGGAGGCCATCGCGGCCGAGCACGGCGACAAGATCGAGGTCGTCAAGCTCAACATCGACGAGAACCCGGCCACCGCTGCCAAGTACGGCGTCATGTCCATCCCGACGCTGAACGTCTACCAGAACGGCGAGGTCGCCAAGACCATCGTCGGCGCCAAGCCGAAGGCCGCGATCGTCCGCGACCTGGACCCCTTCATCGGCGAGTAATCACCGGCGCTGTTTCACGTGAAACACGGAGGCCCACCCCGCACGGGGTGGGCCTCCGCCCGTTCTCCCTAGAGCGGCCGCAGCACCGGATCCTTCTGCACGACCCCCAGCAGCTTGTCCAGCGCCAGCTCCACGTCTTCCTTCCAGGACAGCGCGGTCCGCAACTCCAGTCTGAGGCGGGGATGAGTGGGGTGCGGGCGGACCGTCTTGAAGCCGACCGACAGCAGATGATCCGCGGGCAGCAGACACCCGGGCTCCTTCCACCGGGCATCGCCGAACGCCTCGATCGCCTTGAAGCCGCGCCCCAGCAGGTCCTTCGCCACGGTCTGCACCATCACCCGCCCGAGCCCCTGCCCCTGGTAGCCGGGCACGATCAGGGACGTCATCAGCTGCACGGCGTCCGGCGACACCGGGCTGGTGGGAAACGCCGTGGCCCGGGGCACGTAGGCCGGCGGCGCGTACATCACGAAGCCCACCGGGACCTCGTCCACGTAGACGACCCGGCCGCAGGACCCCCACTCCAGGAGTACCGCGGAGATCCAGGCCTCCTTCTCCGACTCAGCCCGACCCGCCTCTATCGCCGCTTCACCGCGGACGGGGTCGAGTTCCCAGAAGACGCAACCGCGACACCGCTGGGGAAGATCCGCAAGGTTGTCCAGCGTGAGCGGTACGAGCCGACGACCCAAGGCCGTTCCCCACTTTCCTCGCCTGCCGCACCGCGGGCGGCACTCAGCGCGCTCCATTCCCGGAGCAGGCTGCCGACGAATCCGCCGACCGCGCCGATTCCCAGACCCGCAGTCACCAGTTGGCTCCGGCTCACCGATCGCATGGCTCCGTTCCCCCTCCGAGGTGGATCACAGTGGATGCGCCGTACCACGAGGCATCGTATCCATCGGGCCATCGGACGGGTACCGACGCAGCGCAAAGGGCGGGGGTGTTCCGGCCACTGCCGGAACACCCCCGCCCTGCACAGACGCCTCGGGGGGTCAGCTCTCCTGGTTCTGCCCGTCCTGCTCGCTCAGGCTCTTCTCCAGAACGCGTCCCTCGCCGGGGGCGAGCGTGCCGAGGATGCGCTCCAGATCCTCCACCGAGGCGAACTCGACGGTGATCTTGCCCTTCTTCTGTCCCAGGTCGACCTTCACCCGGGTCTCGAAGCGGTCGGACAGCCGCGAGGCCAGGTCCGACAGAGCGGGAGCCATCCGGGCGCCGGCCCGGGGGCCCTTCGGCTTGACCGGCTTCGCCGGCTCGGACTCCATCATCTTGACGATCTCCTCGGTCGTACGGACCGAGAGACCCTCCTGGACGATGCGCTTCGCGAGGTGCTCCTGCGCTTCGGAGTCCTCAAGGCCGAGGAGCGCACGCGCGTGGCCGCCGGAGAGCACCCCCGCCGACACCCGCTTCTGCACGGCCATCGGCAGCTTCAGCAGGCGCAGCGTGTTGGAGACCTGCGGACGCGAACGCCCGATCCGGTCGGCCAACTGGTCGTGCGTGCAGCCGAAGTCCTTGAGCAGCTGGTCGTACGCCAGGGCCTCCTCCACCGGGTTCAACTGAGCCCGATGGAGGTTCTCCAGAAGGGCGTCGAGGAGGAGCTTGTCGTCCTCCGTGGCCCGGATGATTGCCGGAATGCGCTCCAGACCGGCTTCCCGGCCGGCCCGCAGACGCCGCTCACCCATGATGAGCTGGAAGCTCTCCGGGCCCACCTGCCGTACGACGATCGGCTGGAGGAGGCCCACTTCCTTGATGGAGGTGATGAGCTCGGCCAGCGCGTCCTCGTCGAACACCCGACGCGGCTGCTGGGGGTTCGGCGTGATCGCGTCCAGCGGAAGCTCGGCGAAGAACGCCCCTACGGGCACCTGCAGAGCCGCCGTCTCGGCCTCCTGCTCCGGGGCCGCCGGTGTCCCCGGAGAGCGGGGCGGCAGCGGCGATGTTTCACGTGAAACATCGCTCTCCCGCAATGCGGTCACCTTGGCTGCGGCCACCCCGCGTTCCGCGGTCGCCGTGCCGGCCCCAGGAGCCTGCGGTTCCCGGGAAGCATTCGGAATCAGCGCCTGGAGCCCGCGCCCCAGTCCTCTACGTCGCTCGCTCATTGGACACCCTCCGCCACACCGTGCTGATTGTTCTGGTCGACAGCATGGGCGTGCTGCGCGTCATAAAAGACTCCGGCCCCCCGCAACGCGATCTCCCGCGCCGCCTCGAGGTACGACAGCGAGCCGCTGGAGCTCGGATCGTAGGTGAGCACGGTCTGCCCATAGCTGGGAGCCTCCGAGATCCGGACGGACCTCGGGATGCTGGTCTTGAGCACTTCCTTGGCGAAGTGACTGCGCACTTCCTCCGCCACCTGCGAGGCGAGCCTGGTCCGGCCGTCGTACATGGTCAGCAGGATCGTGGAGACATGGAGCTCGGGGTTGAGATGCCCGCGCACCAGTTCCACGTTCCGCAGGAGCTGGCCGAGCCCTTCCAGCGCGTAGTACTCGCACTGAATGGGGATCAGCACTTCCTGGCCGGCCACCATCGCGTTGACCGTCAGCAGCCCCAGGGACGGCGGACAGTCGATAAGGACGTAGTCCAGCGGCTGTTCATAGGCCTGGATGGCCCGCTGGAGCCTGCTCTCACGTGCCACCAGGGACACCAACTCGATCTCCGCACCGGCGAGATCGATGGTGGCGGGGGCGCAGAAGAGCCCTTCGACATCCCGGACGGGCTGGACCACGTCCGACAGCGGCTTGCTGTCGATCAGCACGTCGTAGATGGAGGGGACTTCGGAGTGATGGTCGATTCCCAGTGCCGTGGAGGCGTTGCCCTGCGGATCGAGGTCGATCACCAGGACCCGTGCACCGTGCAGTGCGAGCGAGGCGGCGAGATTGACCGTGGACGTGGTCTTCCCCACTCCGCCCTTCTGGTTGGCGACCACCATCACGCGTGTCTGCTCGGGCTTCGGAAGGCCCTCGCCGGTACGGCCGAGGGCATCCACCGCCATCTGGGCAGCACGCCCCACGGGGGCGTCGTCCGGCAGGGGCGATGTTTCACGTGAAACATCGGCGCCTGCCGCTTCGGAACGGGGGCCGGGGACCGGATCGGTCATCGGTCCCGCGATGTTGGCGTCGGACCGCAAGGATTCACTCTCCTCGACTTCAGGCTCGTAGTGCTCAGAGCCTGTCACGCTTAGGGGGTCATGAACCAGTGAGGCCCGTCCCCCTGTGGAAGAACCCGCTCTTGTGGACAACCCCGTGACCCTTTCGGGTCTCGATTCGCGCGGAGCGGTAGCGCCACGGCCCCGGCTGATGATTCCTTGCAGCAACGAGCGATGTTTCACGTGAAACACGATGGACCGCAGGGTCTCCGCGGAAGACCCCGACACTCCGCGCCGCACAGGTGCGGGTCCCTGGATGGAGCATCGGGGTGAATCTCCGCCGTTCAGCGGCGGCGACGCGCCCTGCCGGTCCGCGCCGCCTTGGCCCGCTTCGCCGCGAACCGCACGCCGCCCGGGCTCTCACCGACCTCGACCCGTACGACCGTGGACAAGGGGTCCACCACACCGGCGCCGACCTGGAGCACCTCGGTCTTGACCACGCCCAGCTTGCCGAGCGCGGCCCGCGCCCCCTTGAGCTCCTCCTCGGCGGTGTCTCCCTTGAGGGCGAGCATCTCCCCGTACGGACGCAGCAGGGGAACGCCCCAGCCGGCCAGCCGGTCCAGCGGCGCCACCGCACGCGCGGTCACCACGTGAACGGGCTCGACCTTGCCCATGACCTCTTCGGCACGGCCCCTTACGACGGTGACATGGTCCAGCCCCAGCAGCTCGACGGCTTCCTGGAGGAAGTTCGTGCGGCGCAGCAGGGGCTCCAGAAGAGTGATCTTCAGGTCCGGACGGGCGAGTGCCAGCGGGATGCCGGGCAGACCGGCACCCGAGCCGACATCGCAGACCGTGGTGTTCTGCGGCACGACCTCCGAGAGGACAGCGCAGTTCAACAGGTGCCGCTCCCACAGGCGCGGCACTTCTCGCGGGCCGATCAGACCGCGTTCGACCCCCGCGTCCGCGAGCAGCTCGGCGTACCGAACGGCCTGCGGGAAGTACTCACCGAATACCGCCTTGGCCTCTTCGGGCGCCTGGGGAAGCTCCGCTGCTGCCTCCGTCACGGGGACCGTCCTTCCGTACCGCACTGTGGTGGCTGAACTATCAGGCTGACAAAAGTTCGGCCCCGCCTGCGAACAGAACAGACGGGGCCGAGAAAGCACGTGTCCGGTCAGGCCGGGAGAACGACGACGAAGCGCTGGGGCTCCTCGCCCTCGGACTCGCTGCGCAGGCCCGCTGCGGCGACCGCGTCGTGCACGACCTTGCGCTCGAACGGCGTCATCGGGTCCAGCTTCACGGGTGCGCCCGAGGTCTTCGCCTCGTCCGCCGCCTTGGCGCCGATCTCCGCGAGCTCCTCGCGCTTCTTGGCACGGAAGCCCGCGATGTCCAGCATCAGGCGGCTGCGGTCGCCGGTCTCCCGGTGCACGGCGAGCCGGGTCAGCTCCTGAAGCGCTTCGAGCACCTCGCCGTCACGGCCCACGAGCTTCTGCAGGTCGCGGCCGTTCGAGTCGCTGATGATCGAGACAGCGGCCCGGTCGGCCTCGACGTCCATGTCGATGTCGCCGTCCAGGTCGGCGATGTCGAGCAGACCCTCGAGGTAGTCGGCCGCGATCTCGCCCTCCTGCTCCAGACGCGTCAGGGTGTCGGTGCCCTCGGCGGGCGCGGAGGAAGTGGTGGTGCCGTCCGTCACGGGAGGACTCCTTCTTACTTCTTGGACGGGTGCTTGGGCCGCTGCGGGCCCTTGCGCTGCCCGGTCTTGGCTTGGCGTGCGGAACCTGCGGGCTTGTCGGCCGCGGCGGTCTTGGCGTCCTGCGGCGCGTCCTTCTTCTCCAAGGAGGTCTTGGAGCCGGAGTCCTCGGCGGCCCGTGCGGCCGCCGCGCCCGGCGCGGCGGTGGCCGCCTGGCGCTTGGCCTTGGTCTGCCGCTTGGGCTGCTGCCGCTTGGCGGCCGTCGCGCCGCCCTCCGCCTCGGCGAGGGCGGTGGTGCTCCTGGAGACCGTGCCGTCCGCCTCGGCGACGAAGCCGGCCTTGGCGAGCCCGGTGATGAACTTGCGCTCGACGTCGTTGCGGTCGGGACCCTTGGCGACGATGACCTTGACGACGTTGCGCTTGCGCTTGGCCTTGACCTGGCCCGAGTCCACTGTGGACTTCAGCAGCCGCTGCAGGTAGGAGTCCTGGGCCTTGCTGCCCGGCGTCGGGTTCTGGTTGATGACGTACATCTGCTGGCCCATGGTCCACACGTTGGTGGTCAGCCAGTAAACGAGGACACCGACGGGGAAGTTGATGCCCATCACCATGAACATCACCGGGAAGATGTACATCATCATCTTCTGCTGCTGCATGAACGGCGTCTTGACCGTGAGGTCGACGTTCTTCGTCATGAGCTGCTTCTGGGTGAAGAACTGCGAGGCCGACATCATCACGATCATGACGGCGGTGACGATCTTCACCGAGGTCGCCGAGGCTTCCAGGCCGGCGATCTTGTCGGCGCTGTCCGTGAACTTCGCGGCCAGCGGAGCGCCGAAGATGTGCGCCTGACGGGCGCTCTCCAGCAGCTGGTCGTTGATGACGCCGATCTTCTTGCCATCGGCGATGCTGGAGAGCACGTGGTAGAGGGCGAAGAAGAACGGGGACTGCGCCAGGATGGGAAGACACGAGGAGAGCGGGTTGGTGCCCGTCTCCTTGTACAGCTTCATCATCTCTTCGGACTGACGCTGCTTATCGCTCTTGTAGCGCTCCTGGATCGCCTTCATCTTCGGCTGGAGCACCTGCATGTTCCGCGTCGACTTGATCTGCTTCACGAAGAGCGGGATCAGGCAGATGCGGATGAGCACCACGAGGGACACGATGGACAGGCCCCAGGCCCACCCCGTGTCGGGTCCGAAGAGGAATCCGTACACCTTGTGGAACTGGACGATGACCCAGGAAACGGGCCAGGTGATGAAGCTGAACAGACTGGCAATCGTGTCCACTAATCAAGCTCCTTGAGCATTGGGCGAGGTCTCTGCGGCCGGGCTCGGGTTCTGGTCGGATCCCGGAGAAGACACGCCGACGGCGGACTTCTCGCCCTTGCTTCCGCGCCACGCGTCGCGCAGCGCTTCGTGCCAACGACGGCGCGTGCGTGCCGGCACGTGATCCACACCGCCGGGCGACCACGGATTGCACCGCAGGATGCGCCAGGCGGTGAGGGCAGTGCCCTTCACCGCGCCGTGCCGGTCGATGGCCGTGAATCCGTAGTGGGAACACGACGGGTAGTACCTGCAGACCGGCCCCAGCAGCGGGCTGATGGTCCACTGGTACAGCTTGATGAGGGCCAGTAGTGGGTACTTCATCGCGTGCCTCTCCCCTGACCTTCGGTATGGGGAGCCCCGCCCAGCAGCCGCTGCAGTGCGGCGTCCAGGTCTCGGGCCAGCTGTGCGTGGTCGGCACCGCCCGCTCCGGGCAGCGCCCGTACGACTACCAGGCTACCGGGGGGCAGCTCGGCGATCCTGTCGCGCATGAGGTGGCGCAGTCTCCGCTTCACCGCATTGCGTACGACAGCAACACCAACGGCCTTGCTCACGACGAAACCCGCACGCGTCGGGGGAGTGCTCTCCCCTGCCGCGTGCGGGTCCGTTGCACCGCTACTGCGTAGATGGACGACGAGAAGCGGGCGGCCTGCGCGGCGCCCTCGCCGTACTGCGGTTGCGAAGTCCTCGCGCCGCCTCAGCCGATTCTCGGTAGGCAGCACGTCATGACCCGTACGGGATCAGGCGGACAGCTCAGTGCGGCCCTTGGCACGGCGGTTCGCCAGGATGGCGCGGCCGGCGCGGGTACGCATGCGCAGACGGAAGCCGTGGGTCTTGGCACGACGACGGTTGTTCGGCTGGAAGGTGCGCTTGCTCACTCGGGGGCTCCAGAAATGAATCGGGGGTGGCGGGACATCGCCTGGCTGTCACCGTGCGCCCACGAGGAAGCTCGCAACGCTCTCAGTGCACCGCTTCACGATCATTGACCATGATCTTTGCCCATCGGAGGCAGGCGGCAGCAGCCATCGACAACTCGACCTGGTTACGGTACGCGCGGCTACGCCATCCGGTCAAACCGGGGCTTGTCGGGGGCCGACTGTGCACAGCCTGTGGACAACAACTTGAACCGCGTGAGCTGCCGCGACTACCGTGGGACAACCAGGATTCAGGCATTCGTCGACAAGCGGACCCCGTGTCCCTGCCCGGCCGGCCTGTCCTTCCCGTCCCGTCCCTTGAGAACCACACCTTCGTGGGACCTGTGAGAGAGCGTGCCCTGTGGCTGACGTACCTGCCGATCTTGCCGCAGTGTGGCCGCGCGTGCTGGAGCACCTGCTCGGAGAGGAACAGCAGGGGGTCGAGGCCAAGGACAAACAGTGGATCGAGCGCTGCCAGCCGCTCGCGCTGGTCGCCGACACCGCTCTGCTCGCCGTGCCGAACGAGTACAGCAAGCAGGTCCTGGAAGGCCGTCTCGCGCCGCTCATCAGCGAGGCCCTGAGCCACGAGTGCGGCCGGCCGATCCGGATCGCCATCACGGTCGACGACTCGGTCGGCGAGACGCCCGTCCCCGTACGGCAGCAGTCCCGCCCGTCGTCCTCCTACCCGGCGCAGCGCCAGCCGGGGCAGCACAGCCCGCCCGGCCAGCGCGGCCAGCACGACGAGCAGCAGCATGACCTCCGCGACAGCCGCGAGGACCGTGACGCGTACGACTCCTACGGCCACCGCTCGACCGACGACGGCCTGCCCGTCGCCCGGCCCGCCTACCCCGAGTACCGCCAGCAGTCGCGGCCCGCGCCCGGCACCTGGCCCGGCGCGGCGGAGGACCACGGCGGCTGGCAGCAGCCCCGGCTCGGCGGTTTCCCGGAGCGCGACCCCTACTCCCGGCCGCCGCAGCACGACTACCGCTCGCAGCTTCCCGACCGCCAGTCCTACGACCAGTCGCCGTCGTACGAGCAGCAGCGGCAGGAGCGGGTGGAGCGCCAGGACCGGCAGGACCGCCAGGACCGGCAGGACCGCCAGGACCAGGGCCCGCGGCACGGCGGCGGCCCGTCGCTCCCGGCCTCCGGCGGGGCGCCCGGTCCGCTGGCCGCGCAGCCCGCGCCGGCCCCCGGGCCCGGCGAGCCGCACGCGCGCCTGAACCCGAAGTACCTCTTCGACACCTTCGTCATCGGCTCCTCGAACCGGTTCGCCCACGCGGCCGCGGTCGCCGTCGCCGAGGCGCCCGCCAAGGCGTACAACCCCCTCTTCATCTACGGGGAGTCCGGCCTCGGCAAGACGCACCTGCTGCACGCGATCGGTCACTACGCGCGCAGCCTCTATCCGGGCACGCGGGTGCGGTACGTGAGCTCGGAGGAGTTCACCAACGAGTTCATCAACTCCATCCGTGACGGCAAGGGCGACGCGTTCCGCAAGCGCTACCGCGACGTGGACATCCTGCTCGTCGACGACATCCAGTTCCTGGCGAGCAAGGAGTCGACGCAGGAGGAGTTCTTCCACACCTTCAACACCCTGCACAACGCGAACAAGCAGATCGTGCTGTCCTCCGACCGGCCGCCCAAGCAGCTGGTGACGCTGGAGGACCGGCTGCGCAACCGCTTCGAGTGGGGCCTGACGACTGACGTGCAGCCGCCGGAGCTGGAGACGCGGATCGCGATCCTGCGCAAGAAGGCGGTGCAGGAGCAGCTCAACGCCCCGCCGGAGGTGCTGGAGTTCATCGCCTCCCGCATCTCGCGCAACATCCGCGAGCTGGAGGGGGCGCTGATCCGGGTCACGGCCTTCGCGAGCCTGAACCGGCAGCCGGTGGACCTCGGCCTCACCGAGCAGGTGCTGAAGGACCTCATTCCCGGCGGCGAGGACGCCTCCCCGGAGATCACGGCGCCGGCCATCATGTCGGCGACCGCGGACTACTTCGGGCTGACGGTGGACGACCTGTGCGGATCCTCGCGCAGTCGGGTGCTGGTGACGGCCCGGCAGATCGCGATGTACCTGTGCCGTGAGCTCACCGATCTGTCGCTGCCGAAGATCGGCGCGCAGTTCGGCGGCCGGGACCACACGACGGTGATGCACGCGGACCGCAAGATCCGGGCCCTGATGGCGGAGCGCCGCTCGATCTACAACCAGGTCACGGAGCTCACCAACCGCATCAAGAACGGCTGACGCAGCCGCTGTTACGACACCGGGGGCGCCCGGGGGCCACGGGTCCCCGGGCGCCCTTCTGTCTGCGCCGGGAGCGGCCCGCGGGTTGCCCCAGAAGCGTTCTCCGGACGGCCGTCGACGGTGCGTCCGGGCGGTCGCAGGACCCGTTTCCGGGACTTCGCGAGGTTTTCCCAAGGCTGTTGACGAGTCTTCAGCAGTCCGCGCTGTTCGAATTCGGGCCGTTGGGCTGGAGTTTTCCACAGATCCTGGGACGATGTTCCGTCCACACCCTGGGGACTGTGGAGTTGTCCAGATTGTGTCCACAGGGGCGGTTACTGAGACTTCATCACCCCAGGTCAGGTGCTTGTGGAATTGTGGCAAACAATAATCCACAGGCTGTGGACAAAGTTTTCCTCCACAGGGGTCCAGCGAGGTTGTCCACGGGCGGCCCACAGGCTGAGCCGCCTTGTCCCCAACTTCTCCACACCGCTGTCCACTGTTCGGCAACGCGACACCCCTTTTCACCGGGTCGAGTGAAAGGCGTCACACCAAGGAGGCCGATTGGGCTGTGGGGAACGTGGGTAAAGCTGGGGACGCAGCTGTGGGGAAGTGGCCCCTGCCTGTGCATCGGGTGTGCAGAACTTCGCGCCGTCCACAGAACAGGCGAGTTGTCCACGGGCGCCACCCACAGGGTCAGTGGACAAAAAAGTAGGTCTGAGCTGCGGAAACGGGGTTATCCACGGTTTCCACAGGCCCTACTACTACTCCCACTCAGAGAGAGCCCGGAATCCGCAAAGAAGAAGGCCCTGTGTACAACTCGGCCCGGACCCTCCAGGCCGCTCCCGGCCCGACTTGACCGGCGGCAGCACCGAGTGTCGGTGGCGTGCGTCAGACTGGTCCCCGGTGAACCTCCCCCGCCGACGGCAGGGGGACACCGATCCAGACGACGAAAGCCAGCAGGGCGAGCCAGCAACAGCAGGAGGCGGTTCCGGTGAAGATCCGGGTGGAGCGCGATGTACTCGCGGAGGCGGTGGCCTGGACGGCCCGCAGCCTCCCGGCCCGTCCGCCGGTGCCCGTCCTCGCGGGCCTTCTGCTGAAGGCCGAGGAGGGCGCGCTGAGCCTCTCCGGCTTCGACTACGAGGTCTCGGCCCGGGTGTCTGTGGACGCCGAGATCGAGGAGGACGGCACCGTCCTGGTGTCGGGACGTCTGCTCGCCGACATCTGCCGGGCCCTCCCCAACCGCCCGGTGGAGATTTCCACAGACGGTGTACGGGCGACCGTGGCCTGCGGCTCCTCGCGGTTCACCCTCCACACCCTCCCTGTGGAGGAGTACCCGGCGCTGCCGCAGATGCCGACCGCCACGGGCACCGTCCCCGGTGAGGTCTTCGCCTCCGCCGCCGCCCAGGTGGCCATCGCCGCCGGCCGCGACGACACGCTGCCCGTGCTGACCGGCGTGCGCATCGAGATCGAGGGCGACACGGTCACGCTGGCCTCCACCGACCGCTACCGCTTCGCGGTCCGCGAGTTCCTGTGGAAGCCGGAGGACCCGGAGGCCTCCGCGGTCGCCCTGGTGCCCGCCAAGACGCTCCTGGACACCGCCAAGTCCCTGACCAGCGGAGACACGGTCACGATCGCGCTGTCGGGCTCCGGTGCCGGTGAGGGCCTGATCGGCTTCGAGGGCGCCGGCCGGCGTACGACGACCCGTCTGCTCGAAGGCGACCTGCCGAAGTACCGGACGCTGTTCCCGACCGAGTTCAACTCGGTGGCCGTCATCGAGACCGCCTCGTTCGTCGAGGCCGTCAAGCGCGTCGCGCTGGTCGCCGAGCGCAACACTCCGGTCCGGCTGACCTTCGAGCAGGGCGTCCTGATCCTCGAAGCGGGCTCCAGCGACGACGCACAGGCTGTGGAGCGCGTCGACGCCAACCTCGACGGCGACGACATCTCGATCGCCTTCAACCCGACGTTCCTGCTGGACGGCCTGAGCGCGATCGACTCCCCCGTCGCCCAGCTCTCGTTCACCACGTCCACCAAGCCGGCGCTGCTCAGCGGCCGCCCGGCCGCGGACGCCGAGGCGGACGACGCGTACAAGTACCTGATCATGCCGGTGCGTCTGTCCGGCTGACCGCTCAGCAGTGCCGTGCAGGCCCGGAGCCCAGGTGGCGCCGGGCCTCACGTGCCCCTCGGGCCATCCGCACACGCCGGGCGTAGGCTCGGACCCGGGTACGAATCGCCTCGAAGCTAAAGGAATCTTCTGATGGAGCTCGGTCTCGTCGGCCTCGGCAAGATGGGCGGCAACATGCGCGAGCGCATCCGCCGCGCAGGCCACACCGTCATCGGTTACGACCGCAACGCGGACGTCGCGGACGTCCACAGCCTGGAAGAGCTTGTGGGCAAGCTCAAGGGCCCGCGCGTCGTGTGGGTCATGGTCCCCGCGGGTGACGCCACCCAGTCGACGATCGACGCCCTGGGCGAGCTGCTCTCCCCCGGCGACGTCGTCGTCGACGGCGGGAACTCGCGCTGGACGGACGACGAGAAGCACGCCGAGGAGCTGAAGGCCAAGGGCATCGGCTTCGTCGACTGCGGCGTCTCCGGCGGCGTCTGGGGCCTGGAGAACGGCTACGCGCTGATGTACGGCGGCGACGCCGACGACGTCGCGAAGGTCCAGCCGGTCTTCGACGCCCTCAAGCCCGAGGGTGACTTCGGCTCGGTGCACGCGGGCAAGGTCGGTGCCGGCCACTTCGCGAAGATGGTCCACAACGGCATCGAGTACGCCATGATGCAGGCCTACGCCGAGGGCTGGGAGCTGCTGGAGAAGGTCGACTCCGTCACCGACGTGCGCGAGGTCTTCCGCTCCTGGCAGGAGGGCACGGTCATCCGTTCCTGGCTGCTGGACCTCGCGGTCAACGCGCTCGACGACGACGAGCACCTGGAGGGCCTGCGCGGCTACGCCGCCGACTCCGGCGAGGGCCGCTGGACCGTCGAGGCCGCCATCGACAACGCCGTGCCGCTGCCCGCGATCACCGCCTCCCTGTTCGCACGCTTCGCCTCGCGTCAGGACGACTCCCCGCAGATGAAGATGATCGCCGCGCTGCGCAACCAGTTCGGCGGCCACGCGGTCGAGTCCAACAAGAAGTAAGCGCGGTCGGGGGAAGGTCGGCGCACCACCATGCACGTCACGCATCTGTCGCTGGCCGACTTCCGCTCGTACGCCCGGGTCGAAGTTCCTCTCGACCCGGGCGTCACTGCTTTCGTGGGGGCGAACGGGCAGGGCAAGACCAATCTCGTCGAGGCGATCGGCTACCTGGCCACCCTCGGCAGCCACCGGGTCTCCTCGGACGCGCCCCTGGTGCGGATGGGCGCCGAACGCGCCGTGATCCGGGCCGCCGTCACCCAGGGCGAGCGCTCGCAGCTGGTAGAGCTGGAGCTGAATCCCGGCCGGGCCAACCGGGCCCGCATCAACAGGTCCTCGCAGGTCAGGCCCCGGGACGTGCTGGGCATCGTACGAACGGTGCTGTTCGCGCCCGAGGACCTGGCTCTGGTGAAGGGCGACCCCGGCGAGCGCCGGAAGTTCCTGGATGAGCTGGTCACCGCGCGTTCCCCGCGCATGGCCGGGGTGCGCTCCGACTACGAACGCGTCCTCAGGCAGCGCAACACCCTCCTCAAGTCGGCGGCGATGGCACGGCGGCACGGCGGCCGGTCCATGGACATGTCCACCATCGACGTGTGGGACCAGCACTTGGCCAAGGCCGGCGCCGAGCTGCTCGCCCAGCGCCTCGACCTGGTCGCCACGCTCCAGCCGCTGGCCGACAAGGCGTACGAGCAACTCGCCCCCGGCGGCGGCCCGCTGCTGCTGGAGTACCGCAGCTCGGCGCCCGGCCAGGGACAGACCCGCGAGGAGCTCTACGGTCTGCTGCTCGCGGCACTCGCCGAGGCGCGCAAGCAGGAGATCGAGCGGGGGGTGACCCTGGTCGGCCCGCACCGGGACGACCTCCTGCTCAAGCTGGGGCAACTGCCCGCCAAGGGCTACGCGAGTCACGGGGAGTCCTGGTCGTACGCGCTGGCGCTGCGGCTCGCCTCGTACGACCTGCTGCGCGCCGAGGGCAACGAGCCCGTGCTCGTCCTGGACGACGTCTTCGCCGAGCTGGACGTGCGGCGGCGGGAGCGGCTGGCGGAGCTGGTGGCCCCCGGTGAGCAGGTGCTGGTGACGGCGGCCGTGGACGACGACGTTCCGGGTGTGCTCTCGGGGGTCCGGCACGCGGTGGCCGACGGCGAGGTGACCCGGCTGTGAGTGACGAGAAGAAGAAGCCCGCGCCTCCGGAGTCCTCGGGGGTGGACCTCGCCCGGCAGGCCCTGGCGGCGGCCAAGGAGCAGGCGAGGGCGCGCGGGGCGATGGCCCAGCAGAAGAAGACGGTACGACGGGGCGGCAGCATCCGGTCGGGTGCGGGAGCCGACGGCCGGGACCCCTTGAAGCTGGGGGTGGCGCTGGACCGGCTGAAGACCGAGCGCGGCTGGGAGATGCCGATCGCGGTCAGCGGGGTGATGGGGCGCTGGAAGGACATCGTGGGCCCCGAGAACGCGCAGCACTCGGAGCCGCTGAAGTACGACGAGGACGAGCGGGTCCTGGTGGTGCGGTGCGACTCGACGGCGTGGGCGACCCAGCTGAAGTGGATGGTCCCCGACCTGCTGCGCCGCTTGAACGGGGAGCTGGGCCGGGACACCGTGCGCCGGATCGTGCTCCAGGGGCCGAACGCGCCCCAGCGCCGGTACGGGCCGCTCCGCGCACCGGGCAGCACGGGGCCCGGGGACACGTACGGCTAGAGCCGATGCGTCCATGTTTCACGTGAAACATGACGCGGATGTTTCACGTGAAACCGGATAGCGGGAGTGAGGCGTCCCTCACGGTGATGGGTGGTTGACAGCCCGAAGCGCTGGACGCCCTCTGGAGCCGCCTGGAGCCCCTCTCCGGATATGGGGAGTCGGGCAGCCCCGGTTCCGGGCGGCACATGCGGACTCAGGTACCGGCAAACCCCCATTCATGTCTGCGCTACCGGTAGACTGGTGGCTAGTCCTCGCTTGTTTCGCGGGGCACGTCGACTCACACAGAACGACGCAGCCGCTCCTGCCTGCCTGGGGATGGGGATTCCCCCAGCCGACGGCAGGGGATGGGCCTGTGCTGTGCCAGAAAGGGCGCTTCGTGGCCGATTCCGGCAACCCCAACGAGATCAGTCCGTCCACCGCAGGCGAGGACGCCGAGGTCACCCCCGCGAAGGTGACTCCTTCGGGAGGCACCAACTCCGAGGTCACCTCGTCGTACGACGCCAGCGCGATCACAGTCCTCGAGGGCCTGGACGCGGTCCGCAAGCGCCCCGGCATGTACATCGGCTCAACCGGTGAGCGTGGCCTGCACCACATGGTGCAGGAGGTCGTCGACAACTCCGTCGACGAGGCCCTGGCCGGGCACGCGGACTCCATCGACGTCACGATCCTGGCCGACGGCGCCGTGCGCGTCATCGACAACGGCCGAGGCATCCCGGTGGGCATCCACCCGGTGGAGAAGAAGCCGGCCGTCGAGGTCGTGCTCACCGTGCTGCACGCGGGCGGCAAGTTCGGCGGCGGCGGCTACGCGGTCTCCGGCGGTCTGCACGGCGTCGGCGTCTCCGTCGTCAACGCCCTGTCGTACAAGCTGGCCGTCGAGATCCGCACGGACGGCTACCGCTGGACGCAGGAGTACAAGGCGGGCGCCCCGACCGCGCCGTTGGAGCGTCACGAGGCCACCACGGAGACCGGCACCTCGGTCACGTTCTGGGCCGACCCGGACATCTTCGAGACCACCGAGTACTCCTTCGAGACGCTGTCGCGGCGTTTCCAGGAGATGGCGTTCCTGAACAAGGGACTGACCATCAAGCTCACCGACGAGCGGGAGTCCGCGAAGGCCGTCGCCGGTGCGGACACCCCGGAGACCGTCGACGACGAGCAGGTCCGCACGGTCACGTACCACTACGAAGGCGGCATCGTCGACTTCGTGAAGTACCTGAACTCGCGCAAGGGCGAGCTCATCCACCCGACCGTCATCGACGTCGAGGCGGAGGACCGGGAGCGGATGCTCTCGGTCGAGATCGCGATGCAGTGGAACTCGCAGTACACCGAGGGCGTGTACTCGTTCGCGAACACGATCCACACGCACGAGGGCGGTACGCACGAGGAGGGCTTCCGTGCGGCGCTGACGGGTCTGGTCAACCGGTACGCGCGGGAGAAGAAGTTCCTGCGCGAGAAGGACGACAACCTGGCGGGCGAGGACATCCGCGAGGGTCTGACCGCGATCATCTCGGTGAAGCTGGGCGAGCCGCAGTTCGAGGGCCAGACCAAGACCAAGCTGGGCAACACCGAGGCCAAGACCTTCGTGCAGAAGGTCGTGCACGAGCACCTCAACGACTGGTTCGACCGCAACCCGAACGAGGCCGCGGACATCGTCCGCAAGGCGATCCAGGCCGCGACGGCCCGTGTCGCCGCCCGCAAGGCGCGCGACCTGACCCGCCGCAAGGGGCTGCTGGAGTCGGCGTCGCTGCCGGGCAAGCTCAGCGACTGCCAGTCCAACGACCCGACGAAGTGCGAGATCTTCATCGTCGAGGGCGACTCCGCCGGCGGCTCGGCGAAGTCCGGCCGCAACCCGATGTACCAGGCCATTCTGCCGATCCGAGGCAAGATCCTGAACGTCGAGAAGGCGCGCATCGACAAGATCCTGCAGAACACCGAGGTCCAGGCGCTGATCAGCGCCTTCGGCACCGGTGTGCACGAGGACTTCGACATCGAGAAGCTCCGCTATCACAAGATCATCCTGATGGCGGACGCCGACGTCGACGGTCAGCACATCAACACGCTGCTGCTGACGTTCCTGTTCCGCTTCATGCGGCCGCTGGTCGAGGCGGGGCACGTGTACCTGTCGCGTCCGCCGCTGTACAAGCTCAAGTGGAGCCGCGACCACGTCGAGTACGCCTACTCCGACCGTGAGCGCGACGCGCTCCGCGAGGCGGGCGAGCAGCAGGGCAAGCGCATCAAGGAGGGCGACCTCCAGCGCTTCAAGGGTCTCGGCGAGATGGATGCCGAGGAACTGCGCATCACCACGATGGACGTCGACCACCGTGTGCTCGGCCAGGTCACCCTGGACGACGCGGCGCAGGCCGACGACCTGTTCTCGGTGCTGATGGGTGAGGACGTCGAGGCGCGGCGCTCGTTCATCCAGCGCAACGCCAAGGACGTTCGCTTCCTCGACATCTGAGTCGGTCCGTCGCTGACCGCTTCGAAAGGATTTTGACCAGCAATGGCCGACGAGAACACCCCTGTCACCCCTGTTCCCGAGGATCAGACCGTACGGATCGAGCCCGTCGGGCTCGAGACCGAGATGCAGCGGTCGTACCTCGACTACGCGATGTCCGTCATCGTGGCGCGGGCGCTGCCCGACGTGCGGGACGGCCTGAAGCCCGTGCACCGCCGTGTGCTGTACGCGATGTACGACGGCGGCTACCGGCCCGAGAAGGGCTTCTACAAGTGCGCCCGCGTCGTCGGTGACGTCATGGGCACGTACCACCCGCACGGCGACTCCTCGATCTACGACGCCCTGGTGCGGCTGGCGCAGCCGTGGTCGATGCGGATGCCGCTGGTGGCCTCCAACGGCAACTTCGGCTCCCCGGGCAACGACCCGGCGGCCGCCATGCGCTACACCGAGTGCAAGATGGCGAACCTCTCCATGGAGATGGTCCGCGACATCGACGAGGAGACCGTCGACTTCACGGCCAACTACGACGGCCGCAACCAGGAGCCGACGGTCCTGCCGTCGCGTTTCCCGAACCTGCTGGTCAACGGCTCCGCCGGCATCGCGGTCGGCATGGCCACGAACATCCCGCCGCACAACCTGCGCGAGGTCGCCGCCGGCGCCCAGTGGTGCCTGGAGAACCCGGAGGCCTCGCAGGAGGAACTCCTGGACGCCCTCATGGAGCGCATCAAGGGCCCCGACTTCCCGACCGGCGCCCTGGTGGTGGGCCGCAAGGGCATCGAGGAGGCGTACCGGACGGGCCGCGGCTCGATCACGATGCGCGCCGTGGTGGCCGTCGAGGAGATCCAGAACCGTCAGTGCCTGGTCGTCACGGAACTCCCGTACCAGACGAACCCGGACAACCTGGCGCAGAAGATCGCCGACCTGGTGAAGGACGGCAAGGTCGGCGGCATCGCCGACGTGCGCGACGAGACCTCCTCGCGCACCGGTCAGCGCCTGGTCATCGTGCTCAAGCGCGACGCGGTCGCCAAGGTCGTGCTGAACAACCTCTACAAGCACACCGACCTGCAGTCGAACTTCGGCGCCAACATGCTGGCGCTCGTCGACGGTGTGCCGCGCACCCTGTCGCTGGACGCGTTCATCCGCCACTGGGTGACGCACCAGATCGAGGTCATCGTCCGGCGTACGAAGTTCCGCCTGCGCAAGGCGGAGGAGCGGGCGCACATCCTGCGCGGCCTGCTCAAGGCGCTGGACTCGATCGACGAGGTCATCGCGCTGATCCGCCGCTCGAACACGGTCGAGATCGCCCGTGAGGGCCTGATGGGCCTGCTCTCCATCGACGAGATCCAGGCGAACGCGATCCTGGAGATGCAGCTGCGCCGGCTGGCCGCCCTGGAGCGGCAGAAGATCGTCGCGGAGCACGACGAGCTGCAGGCCAAGATCAACGAGTACAACGAGATCCTGGCCTCCCCGCAGCGCCAGCGCGCGATCGTCAGCGAGGAACTGGCCGTCATCGTCGACAAGTTCGGCGACGACCGGCGCTCCCAGCTGGTGCCCTTCGACGGCGACATGTCCATCGAGGACCTGATCGCCGAGGAGGACATCGTCGTCACCATCACCAACGGTGGCTACGTGAAGCGCACGAAGACCGAGGACTACCGCTCGCAGAAGCGCGGCGGCAAGGGCGTCCGCGGCACGAAGCTGAAGCAGGACGACATCGTCGACCACTTCTTCGTGTCCACCACGCACCACTGGCTGCTGTTCTTCACGAACAAGGGCCGGGTCTACCGGGCGAAGGCGTACGAGCTCCCCGACGCCGGAAGGGACGCGCGCGGCCAGCACGTGGCGAACCTCCTCGCGTTCCAGCCGGACGAGAAGATCGCGCAGATCCTGGCGATCCGGGACTACGACGCGGCGCCGTACCTGATCCTGGCCACCAAGGGCGGCCTGGTGAAGAAGACGTCGCTCAAGGACTACGACTCACCCCGTTCGGGTGGTGTCATCGCGATCAACCTGCGGGAGACCGCGGACGGCAGCGACGACGAGCTGATCGGCGCCGAACTGGTGTCGGCCGAGGACGACCTGCTGCTGGTCAGCAGGAAGGCGCAGTCGATCCGGTTCACCGCGACGGACGACGCGCTGCGCCCGATGGGCCGAGCGACGTCCGGTGTGAAGGGCATGAGCTTCCGCGAGGGCGACGAACTGCTCTCGATGAATGTGGTCAGGCCCGGTACGTTCGTCTTCACCGCAACCGACGGCGGGTACGCCAAGCGCACTCCCGTCGACGAGTACCGCGTCCAGGGCCGCGGCGGTCTCGGCATCAAGGCAGCCAAGATCGTGGAGGACCGGGGCTCGCTCGTGGGCGCGCTGGTGGTCGAGGAGACGGATGAGATCCTCGCCATCACCCTCGGCGGTGGTGTGATTCGCACGCGAGTCAACGAAGTCAGGGAGACGGGCCGTGACACCATGGGCGTCCAACTGATCAACCTGGGCAAGCGGGACGCCGTCGTCGGCATCGCCCGCAACGCCGAGGCCGGCCGTGAGGCCGAAGAGGTCGACGGAGCCGACGGCTCCGAGATCGACGCGGACGGTGCGGTCACCGCCACGGCCGCGACCGAAGTCGCCGAGGGCGCCGAGCCTTCGGCAGGGGAGCACGAGGAGTAGGTCGTGAGTGGAGCCACGGGCACCGGAGGAAAAACTTCCGCACCTGCAGCACCCGGTGCCCGTGGCTCTGCCGCGGACTCCCAGGGGGGAACTGTGACGGACACCCGGGGGCCGCAGCCCCAGCAGGGTTATGAGGGGTACGCGGCCGGGCCGCTGCCCGGCGAGCGGGAGCAGCCGGCTCAGGGGCCGGGGTCCCAGCCGTACAACCCGCCGCAGGCGTATCCGGCGCCGCAGGGCGGCCAGCAGGGCGGCGAGGCCACCCAGGGCGGTCAGCGTCCTCCTGCGGGCGGTGGCGGCACGCAGGGCGGTCAGACGGGGGCCGTGCGCCGGCCCCGTACGGGTGCGCGGACCACGCCCCGTACGCGCAAGGCGCGGCTGCGGGTGGCGAAGGCCGACCCGTGGTCGGTGATGAAGGTGAGCTTCCTGCTGTCGATCGCGCTGGGCGTCTGCACGGTGATCGCGGCGGCCGTGCTGTGGATGGTCATGGACGCCATGGGCGTCTTCGCGACCGTCGGCGGCACGATCAGCGAGGCGACCAGCTCGACGGCCGGTTCCGGCGAGAGCAGCGGGTTCGACCTCCAGTCGTTCCTGTCGCTGCCGCGGGTGCTGATCTTCACCTCGGTGATCGCCGTGATCGACGTCGTGCTGATGACGGCCCTGGCGACGCTGGGGGCCTTCATCTACAACCTGTCGGCCGGTTTCGTGGGCGGTGTGGAGCTCACGCTCGCCGAGGACGAGTAGGCGCTGGTGGCGGGGGGCGGAGAACCGATTTTGGGACTGCGCCCCACGTGCGCTAATCTTCAGGAGTCAGCGCGCGAGCGCGGCGGGGCTATAGCTCAGTTGGTTAGAGCGCATCCCTGATAAGGATGAGGCCACAGGTTCAAATCCTGTTAGCCCCACAGATGCCGGTTGGCCCGGACGAGGTAATTCTCGTCCGGGCCAACCGGTTTTGTGTATCCGGCACTTGAACCCCCCCGGTAGGTCACCGATCGGTATCGGCCGGTGTGTATAGTCGGCCGCCAAGAGGTCTCCTACGTCAAGGAAAGACGAGGTAGCGCGGTGAAGAAGCTTCTCCTGGTCGCACTGGCCGCCATTGGCGGGCTCCTCGTGTACCGCCAGATCCAGGCGGATCGCGCCGAGCAGGATCTGTGGACGGAGGCGACTGACTCCGTGCCCGCAGGTTCGGGTGTGTGAGCCCCAGTAGTCACCACGCAAGACCCCGGCCGCTTCGAGCGGCCGGGGTCTTGTGCTGTCCGGGCCTTTGGGTGGACCCCGGGCCTTTGGGTGGTGCGTGGTCGATGTTTCACGTGAAACATGGGTCGGTGTTTCACGTGAAACGCGCGCCTGGTCTCGGCTGTGCGGCCCGGTCGGCCGAAAAGCGGTGGAACGGGCTGTGGGCGATGCGCGAGGCGGGGAAGGGTTCCTGGCGGGCCGTCACTTCCCAGGCTCGCAGAGGGGCTTCCAGGGCTGCTAATCGGTCGTATGAGCGGACACTGCTGGTGTGGCCGGGCAGGATGAGCCCCACGGAGTCCGTTGGGATCGTCGCGGCGGCCGACGGCCGTCCGGAGAGGGCGAGGGGCGGCGTGGTGAGAAGGCAGCACGGCGGGGAGCGGTGGCCGGCTTCGGGGCGCGGACGGTTGCGGGTACTCGTCGGAGGGGTGGCGGCAGTGCTCTGCGCGGCCGTCGGTCTGCCGGGACAGACCTTCGCGGCGGCCGCGCCCGGTCCCTATGTCTTCGCCGAAGGAGCGGAGCGGGTCCGGGCCACGTCGAGCACGGCCGACGCTCCCCCGCTGGTGGCCGGGCACACGTACCGGGACAGCATCGGGCCGGACGAGAAGCGGTACTACCGGCTGGATCTCGACGCGAGGACGAACGCGCATGTCTCGGCCGTCGGGGTGCCGAAGCCCGGCGCGGACGTCCACTACGCCGACGGGCTCAAGGTGTCGGTGCTCGACGCGAGCAGCCACCCCTGTGACCAGGGCCAGACCAGGAACTTCGGATCGGCGACGTACCCGCGTCCGCTGAGCGCCACCGCCGCCCGGCTGATCGAGCCGGACGCGCGCAGGTGCGGGACGGCGGGCGTCTACTACGTCCTGGTGCAGCGCACCACCAAGGCTTCGTCCTCGCGGGAGGCATGGGAACTGGAGATCCGGCACCAGGCCGAGCCGGGGCTGAAGAAGGCCGGTCCGACCGAGGCGCCGCGGAGCTGGCCCAGTGCGTCGCCCGGACCGCCGACGGGTGGTGCGCGCAAGCGGCACGGCGGCACCGGCTTCAACGACGCCTCGACGTTGGCCGGCGGGGAGTGGCGCGACGAGATCACCCCCGGGCAGACGCTCTTCTACCGGGTGCCCGTCGACTGGGGGCAGCAGATCCAAGCGGACGTCGGCCTGCACAACGCCGAGGGAGGCCGGAAGGGGATCGTGGGCGGAGCGCTGGCGTTCTCGCTGCACAATCCCGCGCGGACGTTCGTGGCGGGCCACCACTCGATGCTGTACGACGGCGAGCTCAAGACGGTGTCGTTGGATCCGCTGCCGCCCGTGGCGTACGAGAACCGCTTCGACTCCTCCGACCGCGTCGGCGGCATGCGGCTGGCGGGCTGGTACTACCTGCGGGTCACCCTGAGCCCCGAGGTGGGCACCGTTTTCGGCGACGGGGCGTACGGGGTGACGCTCCGGGTCGCGGTGCAGGGCAGCCGGAAGGCCGGCCCGGCGTACGCGGCGGCCTCCCGGGAGTTCGGCGTCCCCGGGAGGGGTCCCCAGGCAGTGGACAGGGCGCGGCCGGGCGGGCAGGACGGGCGGAGCGAGCGGAGCGGGGTGATGCGGGCCGTCGCGGCGGCCGGTATCGGCACCGGGAGCGTCCTGGTCCTGGGGCTGGGGGTGTGGACCTTGCTGGCCAGACGGAGGGCGGGCGCGGGGGCGGCCGGTCCGGGGTCCATGGGGTCCGGGTACGGGGCGCCCCCGGACCGGTAGGAGGGGGCGGGCGGTTCAGCGGTGCCGGTCGCATGTGCGGACGGCTGCTCCGCATCAGGTCTGGGTCAGGGCCCAGATGCCCACGGCGAAGCAGACCAGCGCGAGCAGCAGGACCGGGACCGTCACCTTCGGGGGCGGCCCGGTGCGCTTCGGGGACGGCCGGGGCGTTCCGGGCGGTGGGAAGGCGGCGGGCGCGGGCTGCGGCGGCGGGGGAGCGAGGCGGTAGCTGCCGGTCGATGACACGGGGGTCGGTGTGGGCGGCGCGGGGTGCGGGGCGGGTATGGGAGCCGGGGAGGGGGCCGGCGTCGGGGTGGACGCGGAAGTACGGGCCCGGTCCGGGGGCGGGGTCGAGGTCGGGGCCGGATCGGGCACCGGTACGGCATACTGCGGTGCGGTCGTCGCGCGGGGCACCGAAGCCGGTACGGCGGGTGTCGGGCGGCCCTGCGGGTCCGACGTCCGGGGGCGCGGGTCCGGGAGGCCGGAGGATTGACGCGCCTTGGACGGACCGGGGTGCTGTGGGCCCGAGGGGCCGAAGCCCGGCGGCAGCGGGCCCAACTGGTCGAAGACCTCTACCGGGTCCTGCCCCGTGTCGTCCTCCGGGAGCTCCGGGAGCAGCTCCACGGCCGCCGTGAGCGCCTTGCGGGCGCCGGTGGCGGTACGGAACCGTGCCTGCGGATCGGGCCTGAGCAGTCCGGCGACGACCTGCCACAGGGGCTCGGGAATCCCCTCGGGGGCGGCGGGGGTGCCGTGGGCGAAGCACTCGGCGAGCTCTCCGGGCTCGGGCTTGCGGCCCTGGAGCAGGTAGCGCCCGACCAGTCCGACCGCGTAGAGGTCGGCGGGGTAGTCGGGTTCGCAGCCCCGGAGCTGCTCGGGGGCGAGGTAGCCGGGGGTGCCGATGACGTAGTCGGTCTGGGTCAGACGGGCGTCGCCCTTGCGGATGGCGATGCCGAAGTCCGACAGCCGCAGGTGCGGCCGGCCCGTGCCGGTCGCCTCCAGGAGGATGTTCGCGGGCTTGATGTCCCGGTGCACGACCTCCTCGGCGTGGAGGGCGGTGAGGCCGGACAGCAACTGGTCGAGGAGGGTGCACACGAAGCGGGGCGGGAGCGGGCCGTAGTCCCCGATGAGGTGGGCGAGCGAGCCGCCGTTCACCAGGTCCATCGTGAACAGGACCTGATCGTCGTCCGCCGCCCAACTGGCAGGCGCCAGGACGTGCGGATGGTCGATGCGCAGGGCCTGCTCGCGGACGAAGCGCAGCAGCGCGTGGGCGTCGCGCTGCTGGAGCACCTTCGCCGCGACGTAACGGCGGCGGCGGTGGTCCCAGGAGCGCCACACCGCTCCCGACCCGCCGCGTCCGATCGGGTCGATCAGTTCGTACCGGTTCGCGAAGATCTCGCCCATGGTCCCCGCCCGCCCCCGTCCGCAGTAGTTCTGGTGACGCGTCAGCTCTGGTGTGCCTCGTAGTGCGCGATGGCCTCGGCGGTGCGCCCGGCGCCGTACACCCGCAGGAACTCGGCGAGCTCGGGGTGGTCGGCGGCGAGGGAGTCCGCCGCGTTGATGATGTCGCCCGCCCCGGCCACCGAGCGCAGCAGCGACTGGATCTCGCGCACCACGCGGCGCACGGTGGGCGCACCGGAGCTGGGCGTGGACTGGCTGGTGGTGCTCAGGACGGAGCCGCCCTGGGACTTCTTGATCTCTTCCATCCGGTCCGTGGCCTCCCCCGCGCTGACGCTGCCGTCGGCCACCAGGGAGGCGAGTTCCTGGAGGGCCTGGACGCGCTGGACCACCGCGGGGTTGCCGATCTTGGCGCGCTGGCCGCTCATGAGCTGGGAGAGCATGGGCGCGGAGAGGCCGAGCACGGCCGCGAGCCGGGCCTGGTTGAGTCCCAGGTCGTCGATGAGCCGACGGAAGAGCGCCCCCAACGGCTCCCCGTACCAACTGCGCTGAAGCTCTCTGGCCCGCGCCGAGGCTTCCTGTTGTGCTGCGTCCATCTGCGTCTCCCCTTCGCTGCTGCGAACCTCGCGGTGCATCTTACGGAGAGTGGTCACCGACGGGGAGTCCCAATCTGTTTGCAGGATTGCGGGGGTCACCCGCTACTCTGGTGTGCGTCGGTGGACGCGCGCTGTGCGGCGCGTTCGCGGCATCCCTTTTCGGGGCCTTAGCTCAGTTGGTAGAGCGCTGCCTTTGCAAGGCAGATGTCAGGAGTTCGAATCTCCTAGGCTCCACGTGACGAGACCCCACTGAGCTGCGGAAACGCAGGCAGTGGGGTTTTCGCGTGCTAGGCCGCTCGGCGGGGTGCACCGCCTCCGGTACGCGCTGGAGGTCGTTGTGGTGGGCATGCGTGCGCCCACGCCGGAGGGTGTGGCGCATGCGCGTGCAAGCGTCGGCGGACTCGCGGGGCGCGGTGTCACCGTGATCAGCGGTCCGGCTGCGGCAGGAGATCGCCGAGCGGGGCTGCTCCTTTCCCAGTTCTGGCCGGATGGGACCGCGTCCGCCGCCCTGAAGACAGCCGGGGCGGCCTGCGTGGCCGTCGTCGTACTCGGCGTCCCCTCGAACACGGACCACGGTGCCAACGCCCTCACATAGAACCTTTCGCGCGCGGCACGAAATGCTTGTGCAAACGGCCGGACGGAGTGTCGCTCGTCACCGCCTGGGGATCGCCACTGCTGGCAGGTCAGTCCCTTCGTGCGTTGAAGGAGGGGTAGACCCCGAGCACTGAGAAGCTCTATTCGCTATTGCAATGTCCAATGGTCCGGCGTGGGCGGGGCCCGTTTCCAGCGGTACGGAGCGAAGCACCGGGCGCACCGGGGGCGGGCCACGCTCATCGGCCTGCACGGCGGGCTGGTCACCGCCCTGGAACTCGACCCGCCTCGCGGTCCTCGCCACCCTCAACCGCGTCCGGCACGTTGCCTTCGCCGACCTGCGCGACACCGCAGGCCCGTGCCGGTCGCCCCCTGAGCGGACCCCGATTCCCCATCCGCAGAGGCCACAAGCAAGACCCCCCGGCCCGTGGCGTCACGGGACAGAGGGTCTTCTCGGTGCGGGAGGAGGTCAGCGGTCCTTGGGGTCCGCGGCCTCCGCCTCGGCCTGCTTGGCCTCGACCTCGGGGTCAAGAACGGCCTTGCCGTTGCTGTCGACAGAGGTCAGCGGGGTGCGGTCGTGCACCTCGGTGGCCGCCGGGGGCTCGACCAGCCAGTCCGGGTTGGCCTGCTTGTCCCACCACTTCCAGGCGGCGAAAGCACCGCCCGCCAGCAGGCCCAGTACCGTCAACCGCTTGGCGAGGCGCCCCGAACGGGCCCGGCGCTCCTGCTTGCGCACGAGCTTCTGGACCTCCTTCGCGGAGACCTGGCCGCGCAGTGCGGCGAGAGCGGCCGCGCTGCGGGCCGCGGCCTCGTCGCGCACCGGCTGTGCGGCGGCGACGGCCTGCTCGACGCGGGGCGCCGCGTAGTCCGCCGCCTGCTTGGCTGCCTGCCTGGTGCGTACGGCCGCCTTGTGGGCCGCTTCGTCCACCCGGGCCGGCACATGGGTGCGGGCCTGCTCGATACGGGGGGCGAGGTGCGCCCCGTACTGTGCGCGGGCCTGCTCGGCTGCCTGCTGGGTGGCCTGCGAAACCCGTGGGGCGAGCTTGGTGCGGGCTTCGTGCGCGTAGTGCACGGCCGTGTCCTTGGCCGTGCCCGCGTAGGGCGCCACCACTTCGGCGGCGTGTCGCACGCTGTCCTTCGCCGTACTGGTCGCGTGGCGCACGCTGTCCTTACGGGTCACGGAAATCCTCCTCCTCGGTGGCGCTTCGTTGATGCGCCTTTCCACCCGAATCGAAATCATGCCCGGCACGGCCGATCCCGGCATGTGCGGAAGGGCATCCGGGTCATGAACGGTCATGAACGGAGACGGTGGGGCAAATACGGTTCAAGGGGAACTGCCGACGACAATGCCACGCTTCTCGGCCGCCCGCGCCGGTTCCGGGGGTACTCGTCCGAAGAAAGCCGGTCGGCGAGCGGTCGGTACGGGGTGGACCCGGCCCGTACCCGGTGGGGCGTGCGAGGATCGACGCACGCCCGGCTGAAGCACCGCAGCGGGCCCACCAGGACTCAGCGGAGGAGACCCGTGGCCGAGCAGCTCTACGCCACTCTCAGGACCAGCCAGGGCGACATCGACATCCGGCTGCTGCCGAACCACGCGCCCCGAACGGTCCGCAACTTCGTCGAACTGGCCCGCGGTGAACGGGAGTGGACGCACCCCGGCACCGGTGAGAAGACCACCGACCGGCTGTACGACGGAACGATCTTCCACCGGGTGATCAGCGGGTTCATGATTCAGGGCGGCGATCCGCTGGGCAACGGAATGGGCGGCCCGGGGTACGAGTTCGCGGACGAGTTCCACCCCGAGCTCAGCTTCGACAGGCCCTACCTGCTCGCCATGGCGAACGCCGGGCCCGGCACCAACGGATCGCAGTTCTTCATCACCGTCGAGCCGACCGTGATGCTCAACCGGAAGCACACGATCTTCGGCGAGGTCGCCGACGAGGCGAGCAAGCGGGTCGTCGACGCGATCGCCCGCGCCGAGCGCAACCCGCGCACCGAACGGCCCGTGACGGACGTCGTCGTGGAGACCGTCCTGGTGGAGAAGCGCTGAATGACCGCCGGGACCGTGGCCGGGCACCGCGCGCAGTCGTGACAATGGACGGCATGGAGCAGCCGCCGAAGAGCCCGGACCCCCAGCCCGCCGACGACGCGCAGGACCCGGTGGCGCACTGCTACCGGCACCCCGGCCGGGAGACCGCCATCCGGTGCACCCGGTGCGACAAGCCGATCTGTCCCGACTGCATGGTCAGCGCCTCGGTGGGCTTCCAGTGCCCGGACTGTGTGCGGGGCGGCTCGGGGACGGGGCACGCGCCCGGCGCGAACCAGCCGCGCAACGTCGTGGGCAGCGTGGTGCGCGGCGGCGACCCGCGACTGGTCACCAAGATCCTGCTCGCGATCAACCTGCTGGTGTTCGGCCTCACCCTGATTCCGGAGACCGGAGAGCGCGTCATCGGTGAGCTCGTCCTGGTCGGGGCGTGGCCTCCGCCGCCGTACCCGGTGTTCGAGGGCGTGGCGGCTGGCGAGTGGTACCGGCTGGTCACGTCGATGTTCCTGCACCAGCAGGTCTGGCACATCGCGTTCAACATGCTCAGCCTGTGGTGGATCGGCGGCCCGCTGGAGGCGGCGCTGGGGCGTACCCGCTACCTCGCCCTGTACCTGCTGTCCGGGCTCGCGGGCAGCGCGCTGACCTACGCGGTCTCCGCGCCCGAGGCCCTGTCACTGGGTGCGTCGGGGGCGATCTTCGGGCTGTTCGGTGCGACCGCCGTGCTGATGAAGCGCATGAAGTACGACATGCGGCCGGTCATCGCCCTGCTGGTGATCAACCTGATCATCACCTTCGGTGTCCCCGGCATCTCGTGGACCGCGCACATCGGCGGCCTCGTCGGGGGCCTGCTGCTGGCGCTGGGCCTGGTGTACGCGCCGAAGGAGAAGCGGAACCTCGTCCAGGCCGGGACCCTGGGCCTGGTCTTCGTCGCCGTGCTGGTGACGGTGCTGGTCAGAACGGCGACGCTGGTCGCCTGAGGGGCTGTGGGCGGAGGACTTCCCCACCCGGTGCCACGGGTGTTGTCCACAGCGCGTGGCCATGGCTGTGCACGCTGTGGGCTCACGCGGGAACAACTGAGCCCCTCGTCGCTGAGCTGGGTTTTTCCGGCCAGGACAAGGGGCGTCAGCGGGGCGGGGAGTGAGGATGCGATCACACTGGCGTCAACACCGTGAGAGTTATCCACAGATCGTCATAACTTTTCCTCAGGTGTGGATAACGCTGTGGACAGCTCTGGGGAATGCTTGCGGAACGAGGTGCCCGTGTGCTTCGCGCGCCCCGCGTCCCCAGCCCTCAAGCCCCTACTTCCACTGCGTGGAGACACCGAAGCCGGCGGCGATGAAGCCGAAGCCGACCACGATGTTCCAGTTCTGCAGGCTCTGCACCGGCAGGTCGCCCTCGGTCACGTAGAACAGCACGATCCAGGCGAGCCCGATCAGGAACAGGGCCAGCATCACCGGCGCGACCCAGCTGCGGTTGGTCAGCTTGATCGCCGTCGCCTTCTTCGTGGCGGGCGGAGGCGTGAATTCGGCCTTCTTGCGGATACGTGACTTCGGCACGAGGGACTCTCCTGTCGATGCGCTGCGTTACCGCGCAGGGAACTGTGGCGTGACGCCGGGGGACAAGCGGGAGCCGACAGGGGAAACACGGCCTCCCCCGGGCGTCCGTTAGCGTAGTGCTTCCGCGGCGTGGAAGGAGATAAGGGTATGAGCAATTCTGCCGACTCTCCGGAGCAGCCCGCACAACGCGTGCCGGAGAGGTCCACCGACCGGCCGCCCGTACGACGTCCGGGCCTGCGTCCCGTACGGCTGTTGACCGCCGCCGTGTTCGCCCTCGCCGGGCTCATCTTCGTCACCAGCTTCAACACCGCCAAGGGCACCAACATCCGTACGGACGACTCCCTGCTGAAGCTCTCCGACCTCACCCGGCAGCGCAGCGACAAGAACAAGGAGCTGGAGAAGTCCACCGGTGTCGTGCGGAGCGAGGTCGACGCCCTCGCCCGGCGCGACGACGGCAGCACCCGGGCCGAGGACGCCAAGCTGGGCGTGCTGGAGAAGGCCGCCGGGACCAAGAAGCTGACGGGCGACGCCGTCACCGTCACCCTCAACGACGCCCCGCCCGGCGCCACCGCCAACCCCGGCTACCCCAAGCCGCACCCCAATGACCTGGTCATCCACCAGCAGGACCTCCAAGCCGTCGTCAACGCCCTGTGGCAGGGCGGCGCCCAGGGCATCCAGGTCATGGACCAGCGTCTGATCTCCACCAGCGCGGTGCGCTGCGTCGGCAACACCCTGATCCTCCAGGGCCGCGTCTACTCGCCCCCGTACACGGTCACCGCCGTCGGCGACCGCGGCCGCCTCAAGCAGTCCCTCACCGCCTCCCGGGCCGTCCAGAACTACCAGCTGTACGTCAAGGCGTACGGACTCGGCTGGAAAGTCGACGAGCGCGAGGCGGTGACTCTGCCGGGCTACTCGGGCACAGTGGATCTCCACTACGCGAAGCCCGTGCGACAGCCGTAGGGGCTCGGGAGGGGGCTTCCCCGGTGTCGGTGCCACGGTCGGTGCGACTGGTCGTCAGGACGTTCAGCGAACTCTGCGTCACCGTGGGCGCGCTCATCGTCCTGTTCGTCGGCTACGTGCTCTTCTGGACCGGTGTACAGGCCACCGGTGCCTCCGACGGCCAGATCGACTCCCTGGAGCAGGAGTGGGCACGGCGTCCCCCCGCACCGGCGTCGGCGCCCGCTGCCGCCGGTACGACGGAGCCGAGCATCGCGCCCGCCCACGAAGAAGGCAAGCCCTTCGCCGTGATGTACGTGCCCCGCTTCGGCTGGCAGTGGGACTGGCCCGTCCTGGAGGGCACCGGCGCCGGCACCCTGAAGAAGGGCCTGGGCCACTACGCGGGCACCGCCCGGCCGGGCGGGACCGGCAACTTCGCCGTCGCCGGCCACCGCAGGACGTACGGCGACCCCTTCAAGGACTTCCCCCGGCTGCGGCGCGGGGACGCGGTGGTGGTGAACGACGGGACGACCTGGTTCACGTACCGCGTCCAGAAGAAGCCGTACCTGACCGTGCCCGGTGACGTCGGCGTCGTCGATCCGGTGCCGCGCAAGGCCGGCTTCGACGGACCGGGCCGCTATCTGACCCTCACCACCTGCGACCCCGAGTGGGGCAGCACCCACCGGCTGGTCGTCTGGGCGCACCTGGACGCCACGCAGCCGGTCGGCGAGGGGCGGCCGGCGGCTCTGGAAGGCTGACCGCCGCCTCGGGACGGGTAACCCCTGCCGCTTGCCCCTGCCCTTTAGTCTGGTGACCACCGAACGGGAAGGGACAGCATGTACGGCTGGATCTGGCGGCATCTGCCGGGCAACACATGGGTGCGGGCGCTGATCTCGATCGTGCTGGTCCTGGCGGTGGTGTACGTGCTCTTCCAGTACGTCTTCCCGTGGGCGGAGCCCCTGCTGCCGTTCGGTGATGTGACCGTCGACGGAAGAAACGGGTCCAACAGCTCATGAGCACGCGCATTCTGGTCGTCGACAACTACGACAGCTTCGTCTTCAACCTGGTCCAGTACCTGTACCAGCTCGGCGCCGAGTGCGAGGTGCTGCGCAACGACGAGGTGGAGCTGAGCCGCGCCCAGGACGGCTTCGACGGCGTACTGCTGTCACCGGGACCGGGCGCGCCGGAGCAGGCGGGCGTCTGCGTCGACATGGTGCGGCACTGCGCCGGCACCGGGGTCCCGGTCTTCGGGGTGTGCCTGGGCATGCAGTCGATGGCGGTCGCGTACGGCGGTGTGGTCGGCCGGGCGCCGGAACTGCTGCACGGCAAGACGTCGCCGGTGCTGCACGAGGGCGCGGGCGTGTTCGCCGGGCTGCCGTCGCCGTTCACCGCGACGCGCTACCACTCCCTGGCGGCGGAGCCCGCGTCCGTCCCCGACGCCCTCGAGGTGACCGCGCGGACCGCCGACGGCATCGTGATGGGGCTCAGGCACCGTGACCTGCCGGTCGAGGGCGTGCAGTTCCACCCGGAGTCGGTGCTCACCGAGTGGGGGCATCTGATGCTGGCCAACTGGCTGGTGCAGTGCGGGGACACGGAGGCGGTGGCGCGGTCGGCCGGGCTGGCCCCGGTGGTGGGTGCGGCCAAGGCGCTCGCGTGACGGCACTGCGCCCCGAGCACGACGCGGCGGGCTACGGCGTCCCCCAGGAGGGCTACGGCCACGCTCCCGGGGAGGGGTACGACCCGCGGCGGCAGGTGTACGGGGCGCAGGAGGATCTCGGGGCCGTGGTGGACCGGCTCGCGGACCCGCTGAACGATCCGCTGCCGGGCGCGCGGCAGCAGGGCTGGGGGCAGGAAGCCCCTGGGGGCCGTGACGGCGCCTACGGGGCGTACAGCGGCCATCAGGAGCCGCAGCAGGAGTGGTACGACCCGCAGGGGTACCGCCGCGACTGGTACGGGGAGCAGCAGGCGCCTGCTGTCCCGCCGCAGCCGGAGGCCCCGTACGCGCCGTACGCGACGTCGCAGGCTGCCGCGTACGCGCCGCCGCAGCCGGACGTCTCCTGGGCGCCGCCGCAGGACGCTGCGTACGCGCCGCCGCCGGATGCCCTCCACGCGCCGCGGGAGCCGGTGGCCCCGGTGCCGCCGCAGCAGGTGTACGCACCGGAGCAGCAGACGTACGTACCGCCGCAGCAGGCGTACGAGGCTGAGCCGCAGCAGTACCTGCCGGAGCGGGAGTTCGCACCGGAGCCGGTGACGGGGCCGGACCGTGACGGGGGTGACGGTGCGTCGGAACCCGTGCGCACCGGGGGCAGGGCGGAGCGCCGCAGGAGCGCGAAGGGGCGCGCGCCGACCGGCACTTCGGCGGGTGCGTCCGTGGGCAAGGAGAGCACCGGCGTCGTCGTCAGCCGGTTCGTCGGGGAACTGTTCATCACCTTCGGCGTCGTGATGCTGCTCTTCGTGACGTACCAGCTGTGGTGGACCAACGTCCGGGCTGGAATGCAGGCCGACGGCGCCGCGCACAGCCTCCAGGACGGGTGGGCCAAGGCCAAGGACGGTGCGAAGCCGGCCGGGGCGTTCGAACCGGGCCAGGGCTTCGCGATCATGCACATCCCGAAGCTGGACGTGAAGGTGCCCGTCGCCGAGGGCATCGACAAGCACAAGGTCCTGGACCGCGGCATGGTCGGCCACTACGCGGACGGCGGGCTGAAGACGGCGATGCCCGGCGACAAGCAGGGCAACTTCGCGGTGGCGGGCCACCGCAACACGCACGGCGAGCCGTTCCGCTACGTGAACAAGCTGGTCAAGGGCGACAAGATCGTCGTGGAGACGCAGGACACCTTCTACACGTACGAGATGACGTCGATGCTGCCGCAGACCTCGCCGTCGAACGTGGGGGTCATCCAGCCGGTGCCGCCGGGCTCCGGCTTCACCGGGCCCGGGCGCTACATCACCCTGACGACGTGCACCCCGGAATTCACCAGCACCTACCGGCTGATCGTCTGGGGCAAGATGGTCGAGGAGCGCCCCCGGAGCAAGGGCATGCCGAAGGCGCTCGACGGCTGACGGAGCGGCTGCACGCGGCCGCCGGGGCCGGCGACGCCGGTGACCAGGACACGAGGGACGGGTGCGGTGGCAGCGAGTACCGAGCAGGAAGAGCGGACCGAGAAGTCCGCGCCGCCGCGTACGACCCGGCCGCGCGGCCGGATCGCGGGGGCGATCAGCGTCTTCGGCGAACTGCTGATCACGGCGGGACTGGTGCTCGGGCTCTTCGTCGCGTACTCGCTGTGGTGGACGAACGTCCTGGCGGACCGCGAGGCGGACAGGCAGAGCGACGACGTCCGCCAGCAGTGGGAGAGCAGCGCGCCCGGCGAGATCGACATAAAGGGCGGGCTCGGCTTCCTGCACGTGCCCGCGATGAAGAACGGCGAGGTGCTGGTCCGCGAGGGCACCAGCACCGAGGCGCTCAACGCGGGCATCGCCGGCTACTACACGGACCCCGTCAAGGCCGCCCTGCCGTCGGACCGGCAGGGCAACTTCTCGCTGGCCGCGCACCGCGACGGGCACGGCGCGAAGTTCCACAACATCGACAAGCTGAAGAAGGGCGACTCGATCGTCTTCGAGACCAAGGACACCTGGTACGTCTACAAGGTGTACGCCTCGCTGCCGCAGACCTCGAAGTACAACGTGAAGGTGCTGGACCCGGTCCCCCGGGAGTCCGGCAGGACCGAACCGGGCCGCTACATCACGCTGACGACCTGCACACCGGTGTACACGTCGAAGTACCGCTACGTGGTGTGGGGCGAGCTGGAGCGCACGGAGCGGGTGAACGCGCAGCGGACGCCCCCGGCAGAACTGCGGTAGTCCACCGCACGCGGAAGGGCCCCCGGCACGGTGTGTGCCGGGGGCCCTTCCGCGTACCGGGGCCGGGTACGCGGGCTGCTAGTCGAACAGTCCTCCGCCGTCGTGGTGGCCCTGGCCGGGGAAGAGCGTCAGGGTCACCTCACTGTCCTTGGGGACGGTGCTGCCCGCGGGCGGGTTGGTGCTCATGACCTTGGCGTCGTCCGGGACGCCGTCGGGCACGACGACGCGCAGGCCCAGTCCTTCGAGCTTGCCCCTGGCCTCGCCGACGGTCTTGCCCGTGAGGTCGAAGGGGATCTGCGCGGTGCCGCCGTCCGGCGGCGGCTGGGTCGCCTTGGCCTTGGCGACGATCAGCGTGATGCCCGTGTCGGGGAGGGCCTTGGTGCCGGCCTCGGGCGTCTGCTGGATGACCGTGTTGGGCGGCTGGTCCGACTCCTGCTCCGCCTTGGTGATCTTGGTGAAGCCGAGGCTCGTCAGGGTCGCCGAGGCGGCCTCGAAGGTCTGGCCCTTGAGGTTGGGGAGCTTCGTCGTCTTCTTCTTGGCGATGACGATGGTGACCTCGGAGTTCTTCTCCGCCTGCTCGCCGCCCTTGGGGCGCTGGTCGATGACCGTTCCCTCGGGCTTCTGCGACTCCTCCTGCTCGACCTTGGGCGTGAAGCCCTCCTTGGTCAGCCGCTGAGTGGCCCGCTTCTCGGTCTGCTCCATGACGTCGGGGACCTCGACCTTGGGGGCGCCGGTCGAGACGACGACGTCGATGGAGCCGCCCTTGGGGAGGGTGGTGCCGGCCGCCGGGGTCTGCGAGCAGATCTTGCCCTTGTCCATGTTGTCGCAGGGCTTGTTGGTCGCCTTGAGAACCATGTCGACGTTGTCGGCCGACAGTTTCGCGTCCGCGAGCACCTTGCCGATGAGCTTGGGAACGGCCTTGTCCTGCGGTTTGTCCTTGCTGAACACCGAGCTGCCGATGAAGACCGCGCCGACGAGGACACAGATGCCCGCGATCACCAGCAGGATCGTCGACGTGTTGCTCTTCTTGGGCTGCTGGCGACGGCGCCCCTGCGGTTCGTCGTAGCCGCCGTTGCCGTTCGGGCCGCCGTAGCCGTCCCCGCCGCTCCCGACGGGCGGCATCATCGCTGTCTGCCCGCCCTGGCCGGTCTGGCGCAGGGCGGTGGTGGGCTGGTCGTTGCCGCCGTACCCGCCGTAGCCGACCGCGCCGAGGGCCGCGGTCGCGGCGACGGGACGCCCGTCGAGGCAGGCCTCGATGTCGGCGCGCATCTCGTCGGCCGACTGGTAGCGGTAGTCGGGGTCCTTGGTCAGTGCCTTGAGGACGATGGCGTCCATCTCGGGCGTGATCTCGGCGTCGAAGTTCGACGGGGGCTGCGGCTCCTCCCGTACGTGCTGGTAGGCGACCGCGACCGGCGAGTCGCCGATGAAGGGCGGACGTACCGTCAGCAGCTCGTACAGCAGACAGCCGGTGGAGTAGAGGTCGGAGCGGGCGTCGACCTGCTCGCCCTTGGCCTGCTCGGGGGAGAGGTACTGGGCGGTGCCGATGACGGCCGCGGTCTGGGTCATCGTCATGCCGGAGTCGCCCATGGCGCGGGCGATGCCGAAGTCCATGACCTTGACCTGGCCGGTGCGCGTCAGCATGACGTTGGCCGGCTTGATGTCGCGGTGCACGATCTGGGCGCGGTGCGAGTACTCCAGCGCCTGGAGGATCCCGACGGTCATCTCCAGGGTGCGCTCGGGAAGGAGCTTGCGCCCGGAGTGCAGGAGTTCGCGCAGGGTCGATCCGTCGACGTACTCCATCACGATGTACGGGATGGAGACGTTGTCGACGTAGTCCTCGCCGGTGTCGTAGACGGCGACGATCGCCGGGTGGTTGAGCGAGGCGGCCGACTGGGCCTCACGGCGGAACCGGGCCTGGAAGGACGGATCGCGGGCGAGGTCCACCCGGAGTGTCTTCACAGCGACGGTGCGGCCGAGCCGGGTGTCCTGGGCGAGGTAGACCTCGGCCATGCCACCACGACCGAGCACCGAGCCCAGCTCGTACCGGCCGCCGAGGCGACGCGGCTCTTCCATAGCTAATCCAGCCCTCTCCGTCTGTCCCGACCGCACCTGTGCGTGGTCCGGCGGTGTGCTGTTCGCGCATACGGTACCGGGCGGTCCGCAGCCGTTCGGCCCGCGACCGTCACCTGATACCTGACCGGTACGTCAACGTGCATGAATGGTGAAGCGGGGTGACGGGGGTCACGCCGGACCCGGCGGGGCGGGGGGACGTTTCACGTGAAACATCGGTTTCCGCTGGGGTGTTTCACGTGAAACGTCGGCGGTCGGCCTGACCGTTTCACGTGAAACATTCCTCTGCGGACCGTCGCCGGGTCCTTGGTCCCGCGCCTACTTGGCGCGGTCGAGCACCGCCTTCATGACGTTCTTGGCGATGGGCGCGGCGAGGCCGCCACCGGAGATGTCGCCCCGCGCGGCCTCGCTGTCCTCGACGACGACGGCGACGGCGACCGGAGACCCCTTGTCGGTCTTCGCGTACGAGATGAACCAGGCGTACGGGTTGCCCTCGTTGTTCACACCGTGCTGAGCGGTACCGGTCTTGCCGCCGACGGTGACGCCGTTGATCTGGGCCCGGGTGCCGGTGCCCTCCTTGACGACGGTCTCCATCATCTGCTGGACCTTCTGGGCGTTGTCCGGCGAGAGCGGCTGGCTCATCTCCGTGGGGTCGGTCTGCTTGACGACGTCCAGGTTGGGGTCGGTCAGCTTGTCGACCATGTACGGGGTCATCAGCTTGCCGTCGTTGGCGATGGCGGCGGTGACCATGGCCATCTGGAGGGGGGTGGCCGAGGTGTCGAACTGGCCGATGGAGGAGAGGGCGGTCTGCGAGGGGTTCAACTTCTTGGGCCAGACGCTCGCGTTGGAGCGGACCGGGGTGAACTGCTCGCTGTTGAAGCCGAACTTCTCCGCCGTCTCCTTCATCTTGTCCGCACCGAGGTCGGAGCCGAGCTTGCCGAAGACGGTGTTGCAGGACCACCGCAGCGCGACACGCGGGGTGGCGTTCTCGCAGGGGATGGTGCCTTCATTCTTCAGCTCGGTCCGCGTGCCGGGCATGACCCACGGGAGCGGCGTCTTGGTCGGCGCGTCGATGTCGCTGATCAGGCCGTGCTCCAGCGCGGCGGCCGCGGTGACGACCTTGAAGGTCGAGCCGGGCGGGTAGGTCTGGCGCAGCGCCCGGTTGAGGGAGACGTCGTCCGGGTTGACCTTCTTGTCGAGCTGCTTCCAGGCATCGGCGTCGCCCATTCCCGCGATCTTCGAGGGGTCGTACGACGGGGTACTGGCCAGCGCGAGGATCTTGCCGGTCTTCGGGTCGAGGGCGGCGACGGCGCCCTTCTTGCCCTTGAGGCCCTCGTAGGCGGCGCGCTGGGCGTCACCGTTGAGGGTGGTGACGACGTTGCCGCCCTTCTTCTCCTCGTTGGAGAAGAGGGAGAGCGTGCGGTCGAAGAAGAGGCGGTCGTCGGTGCCGGTGAGGATGCCGTCGTTGAGGGACTCCAACTGGGTGGCGCCGTAGACCTGGGAGGCGAAGCCGGTGACGGGGGCCCACATGGGGCCGTCCTTGTAGGTGCGCTTGTACTTCAGGTCGCCGTTCTTCGCCTCGACGGAGCCGGTGATGGCCTCGCCGTCGACGATGATGTTGCCGCGCGGATGGGCGTAACGCTCCACGAGCACACGGCGGTTGTCCTTGTGGGACTTGAGCTTGTCGCCCTGGACGAACTGGACCCAGTTGGCGCGGACGAGCAGGGCGAGGACCAGGATTCCGCAGAAGATCGCGACCCGGCGCAGGGGCTTGTTCACGGGCGGACCACCTGGGTCATCTCGGCGTCGGAGGTGGGGGCGGGGGCGGGCGCGGGCCGCCGGGCGGTGTCGCTGATGCGCAGCAGGATGGCCACGAGCGCCCAGTTGGCGATCACGGAGGAACCGCCCTGTGCCAGGAACGGCATCGTCATGCCGGTCAGCGGGATGAGGCCGGTGACGCCGCCCGCGACCACGAAGATCTGGAGGGCGAAGGCACCGGAGAGGCCGATCGCGAGGAGCTTGCCGAAGGGGTCCCGGGCGGCCAGGGCGGTGCGGATGCCGCGCTCGATGAGCAGGCCGTACAGCAGGATGATCGCCATGACGCCGGTGAGGCCGAGCTCCTCGCCGACGGTGGCGAGGATGTAGTCGCTCTTGGGGGCGATGCCGCCGATGAACCGGGAGTAACCCTGGCCGAGACCGGAACCGAAGAGGCCGCCGGAGCCGAAGGAGAACATGGCCTGGGCGGTCTCGGTGACGAGTCCGCAGTTGCCCTTGTAGTCGCAGGCGGTGGCGAGGGGGTTCAGCCAGTTGTTGACACGCGTCTGGACGTGGGTGGCGAACGAGGCCACGCCCACGGCGCCCGCGGCGCTCAGGGTGAGGCCGAAGACCACCCAGCTCGTGCGCTCGGTGGCGACGTACAGCATGATCACGAAGAGGCCGAAGAACAGCAGCGAGGTGCCGAGGTCGGTCTCGAAGATCAGGATCATCAGGCTGATCACCCAGATGACCAGGATCGGGCCGAGGTCGCGGCCGCGCGGCAGGTACATCCCCATGAAGCGGCGGCTGGCCAGGGCCAGGGCGTCGCGTTTCACCATGAGGTAACCCGCGAAGAAGATCGCGATGATGATCTTCGCGAACTCGCCCGGCTGGAGCGAGCCCACACCCGGGATGGTGATCCAGATCTTGGCGCCGTTCACGCCGGGGAAGAACATCGGCAGGATCAGCAGGACCAGCGCCACCACCATGGAGATGTAGGTGTAGCGCTGGAGCACCCGGTGGTCCTTGAGGAACAGCAGGACCGCGAGGAAGAGGGCCACGCCGACGGTCGACCACATCAGCTGGTTGGGCGCCATGGCCTTGCCGAGCGAGGGCTCCAGGTCGAGCCGCCAGATGAACACCAGGCCCATGCCGTTGAGCAGGGTGGCGATCGGCAGCATCAGCGGGTCCGCGTACTTGGCGAACTTGCGCATCATCAGGTGCGTGACGCCGGCAAGGAGGCTGAGGCCCACTCCGTATCCGAGCATGCCCGCGGGCAGTGAACCGTCCTTCGCGAGGCCCACGTTGGCGTACGCGAAGACGGGGATGATCACGGCGAACGCCAGCAGGAACAGCTCGGTGTTGCGCCTGCTGGGTGCTTCGATCGCGCCGATGGTGGTCGTGTTGGTGACAACGCTCATGGTGGTGTGGGCCCCCTACGGTGTGGCCGGCTTACCGCACTGCGAGGCCAGTTCCTGCTCTTCTTCGGAGAGCGTGGGACCGGGAGCGGGGGCGCTCGGAGTGGGTGTGGGCGAGTTCGTGGCGCCGGGCGACTTGGCCGGGTCGGGCTTCGCCGGCGGCTTCGGCGGCGCGGACCGCTGTTCGGACTTCTTCTTGCAGGCGGACGCCTGGAGCGCGAGCTTCTCGATCTTCTCGCGCGCCTGGGCGAGGTCGCTCGCGGGCAGCGAGTCCTTGACCTCCTTGGACTGGAACGCCGGGAGGTACTTGAGTTCGATCTCGGGGTGGTCCTTCTCGATCTTCGAGAGGGAGACCCACGGAAGGTCCTGGTCGACACCCCGGTACAGCGCGACGTGCTCGCTGTTGGCGCCGACGTAGTACTGGGTCTGGGTCCAGCGGTAGCCGCCGTACAGGCCGCCGCCGACGACGGCGAGCGCGAGCACCAGGTACAGGGATCTCTTGAACCACTTGCGGCCGGGGGACTTCACGAAGTCCTCGCCGTTGTACATGTCGAACGTCTCGTCCGGCAGACCGCCGCCGTACCCGCCTCCGCCGCCGCTGCCGCCGCCGTTGCCCGCGGGGCCGAAGCCGCCCGGGGACGGCTGCGGCGCGGAACGGCCCAGGCCCGCGGCACGGCCGGCCGGGGTCTGCATGGCGCCGCCGTCGTGGAGTTGGTGCTGGTTCTCGGCGACCGCGCCGACGACGACCGGGGTGTCGTTGAGCCGGACCGCGAGGGTGTCGTTGCCGTCGACGTCCAGGACGTCGGCGACGATGCACGTGATGTTGTCGGGGCCGCCGCCGCGCAGTGCCAGCTCGATGAGGTGCTGGACGGTCTCCTGCGGGCCCTGGTAGCTGGCGAGCGTCTCCTCCATCGTCTGGTGCGAGACGACGCCGGACAGGCCGTCGGAGCAGATCAGATAGCGGTCGCCGGCCCGTACCTCACGGATGGAGAGGTCGGGCTCGACGTGGTCGCCGCTGCCCAGCGCGCGCATCAGCAGGGAGCGCTGCGGGTGGGTGGTGGCCTCTTCCTCGGTGATGCGGCCCTCGTCGACGAGGCGCTGCACCCAGGTGTGGTCCTGCGTGATCTGGGTGAGGACGCCGTCGCGCAGCAGGTACGCGCGGGAGTCCCCCACGTGCACGAGGCCCAGGCGCTGGCCGGTCCACAGCAGGGCGGTGAGCGTGGTGCCCATGCCCTCCAGCTGGGAGTCCTCCTCGACCATCAGCCGCAGCTGGTCGTTGGCCCGCTGTACGGCCATGCCCAGGGAGGTCAGGATGTCCGACCCGGGTACGTCGTCGTCGAGCTGGACCAGAGTGGAGATCACCTCCGAGGAGGCGACCTCGCCGGCGGCCTGGCCGCCCATGCCGTCGGCGATCGCGAGGAGCCGGGGGCCGGCGTAGCCGGAGTCCTCGTTCCCCTCGCGAATCATGCCCTTGTGCGATCCGGCGGCGAAGCGCAGGGACAGACTCATACGCACCTCGCCCGTCGGCTCCGGGTACACCGGGTTTCGAGCCACACTGCCCACCCTCCGGTCGAGAGCGCGCCCGGGGCCCCGGGCAGGGCTCGGGGGCCCTGTGCCAGGGCCGCTGCGGCTCGCTCGCTCCGCTCGCTCATTGTCGTACTACTTCCGCAGCTCGATGACGGTCTTGCCGATGCGGATCGGCGCGCCCAGCGGAATCGGTTGCGGCGTGGTGAGCCGGTTCCGGTCGAGGTAGGTGCCGTTGGTGGAACCCAGGTCCTCGACGATCCAGTTGCCGTCGCGGTCCGGGTAGATCCTGGCATGCCTGCTGGACGCGTAGTCGTCGTCCAGCACGATCGTCGAATCGTGCGCGCGGCCGAGGGTGATGGTCTGCCCCTGGAGCGCCACCGTGGTTCCGGTGAGGCTGCCCTCGGAGACGACCAGCTTGGTCGGTGCGCCGCGGCGCTGGCGCTGCTGTTGCTGCGGAGGCGCGGCCTGGCGGCCCGCCCCGGTGTTCTGCTGCTGGGCACGCGTGTCGGGCGCATTGCCGCGGCGGGAGCCGCGCTGCGTGACACGGGTGCCGAACAGGTCGCTGCGGATGACCTGGACGGCCACGATTACGAATAGCCACAGGACAGCTAGGAAACCTAGCCGCATGACCGTCAGGGTCAGCTCTGACATTGCCCCCGCTTCACCCTTCGGCTTGCCGGTAAACGATGGTGGTGCTGCCCACGACGATCCGCGAGCCGTCGCGGAGCGTAGCGCGGGTGGTGTGCTGTCCGTCCACCACGATGCCGTTGGTGGACCCGAGGTCCTGGATCGTCGCGGGGTTGCCCGTACGGATTTCGCAGTGCCGGCGCGAGACGCCGGGATCGTCGATCCGTACGTCGGCCTCGGTGCTGCGGCCCATCACGAGGGTGGGACGGGAGATCTGGTGACGGGTGCCGTTGATCTCGATCCAGCGTCTGGTCTGGGCGCCGGGCATCGGGCCGGGGCCCGCGGGGGGCCTCCGGTCCGGGACCGACGGGCGGTTGCCGCCGGGCGGTCCGGGCGGCATGGGCGGCGGGCCGCCCGGTGCGGACGGCGGGAGTCCGCCGCCGCGCGGAGCGGCGGGGCCGGGGCCGGCGTCGGGCGCCGCGACCTGGGACGTGCTGGAAGCGAGCGTGCGGCTGCGTACGCGGTAGAGACCGGTGTCGAGGTCGTCCGCCTTCTCCAGGTGGACCTTGATGGGTCCCATGAAGGTGTAGCGCTGCTGCTTGGCGTAGTCGCGGACCAGACCGGAGAGCTCGTCGCCGAGCTGGCCGGAGTACGGGCTCAGGCGCTCGTAGTCGGGGGCGCTGAGCTCGACGATGAAGTCGTTGGGGACGACGGTCCGGTCGCGGTTCCAGATCGTCGCGTTGTTGTCGCACTCGCGCTGGAGGGCGCCGGCGATCTCGACGGGCTGGACCTCGGACTTGAAGACCTTGGCGAAGGTGCCGTTCACCATGCCTTCGAGCTTTTGTTCGAAACGCTTCAGGACTCCCATGGGGCACCTCCTCCGTCGTTGTCGTCCTGGTACTGCTTACTGATCGTATCCACGCGCCGGGAAAACGGCTGGTTCCCCTTGTCCGCCCAGTCGATGAGTGTCACCCCTCACAAGGGATCGTAGAGGTGGCTTCCTGACAGTGTCCCGCACGTGCGCTCCTCCTCTGAGGAGTGGGTGCCGGAGGCCGACGTTCCACTGGCGGGTCCCCGGAAACAAGGGGTGTGAACCCACCCCGACCAGCGTGCTAATCTTCTTCTTGTCGCCAGGCAGTCGCACAAACCAGTGCGAGGAAATCGAACGACATCACTCATGCGCGAGTGGCGGAACGGCAGACGCGCTGGCTTCAGGTGCCAGTGTCCTTCGGGACGTGGGGGTTCAAATCCCCCCTCGCGCACTCTTGGGATTCGGGTCTCACCGTGAAAACGGTGGGGCCCGTTTCTGTATGTCCGGACACGGGACGTCCGGGCTCGGGGCGACCTCTCTGCTCACGGGGCGGTCGGCCTGACGGTGTGCTGGTCGGAGGCGGTTGTGACGCGGTCGGGGCTGTTCGGTGTCGGTGCGGGGGTGCTGACGGGGCTGGCTGCCGCGCAGCAGGTGATGCTGGCAGTGGGCCTGGGGGGCTGGCTGCCCGGCTGGCAGCCGTGGCCCTATCTGCTGCTCGCCGCCGTGCTGTGGCTCCTCGCGAAGCCCTGGTGGAGGGAGAACGGCCCGGTCCCGGGCGGAGTTCCCGGGTTCTGGGACACGGCCGAGAAGTGGCTGCGACGCGTTCCGGTGTGGGCGTACGTCGTGGCGGTGCTGGTCCTCACGGCCACCGTGTGGGCCTGGTTGCAGGACTTCGAGCCGTACCTCGGTCATGAGGAGGCGGTCTACGCGAACAAGGCGCGCTTCTGGTTCGACGGGACGCCGGACGCGGGCTGGGGCGTCTACCGGCCCGTCGGGCTGCCGGCGCTGGGGGCGCTCGCCCTGTGGATCACGGGGTACGACGGCTACGCGTCCGGCGGCGGCACGGGGGCGCTGCGCGCGGTGACCCTGGTGCTGGCCCTGCTGATGCTGTGCGTGACGTACCTGGTGGCCCGCGCGTGGACAACGCCCCGGCGGGCGCTGGTGGCGGTCCTGGTGCTGCTGAGCGGGCTGGGATTCCTGCGCAGGATGCCGGAGTTCCTGAACGACATCGGGTCCACCGCGCTGCTGCTGATCGTGGTGTTCCTGCTGGTGCGGGCGCTGGAGCAGGCCGGCACGAAGGCGGGCGGCAGGGCGCTCCTGCTGACGCCGGTCGTGGTGCTCGCCGCCTTCTATCTGCGCTACGGAGTCGTCGGAAACCTCCTCGCTGTCGCTCTTGCGGGTGTTCTCGCATACGGGCCCCGGGCCTGGTGGGCGCTGGGGTGGCGGCTGTGGGCGGCGGTCGGCGTGCTCGCGGCGGGGCTCGTGCCGCACTTCGTGTACGCCGTGGAGCGCACCGGGAAGCCGCTGGGCATGATCCTGTCGGCGACCTCGCAGGCCAACCGGGAGTACGTCGGCGACGGCTTCGTCTACTACCTGAGTGTCTTCCCGTACCGGCTGGCCGGCGACCTGGGCGCGGTGGTCATGGCCGCGGGGGTGTGCGCGGCGTTCGCGGCCTGGCGGCGGGTGCGCCGGGGCGGTGCGTCCGGGTCCGGGGTTCGTGGCGACGACCGGCGCCGGGTGTTCCTGGGGGCCGCGGCGCTGCTGGTGTTCGTGGTGCTGGGGGTGGCCACCGACGGCGAGCCCCGGTTCGTGTATCTGCCCGTCACGCTGCTCACCGTGCTCGGCGTGCAGGCGCTGGCGGAGCTCACCCGGGCGTGGGCGCCCCGGGTGCTGCTGTGCGTGGGGGCGCTGGCGGCGGTGACGGTGCTCGGGACGGCGCAGGTGGTGGCGCACGGAGCGATGCCGGCACCGACGAAGCTGGGCGCGTCGACGGTGCCGGTGGCGCGGGCGCTGGCCGCGAAGGACGGGGAGCGCTGCCTGATCGTCACCGGCTACGAGCCGGAGTTCGGCTGGTATTCGGGGTGCGATGCGCTGACGTACCGCCAGTACCGGGAGAAGTACGGCGACGGGCGGACGGTGCGGGTGCCCGCGGGGACCAGGGTGAGCTTCGTACGGTTCGACAAGGGGCGGCTGCAGCCGAACGCGGCGGGGGTGCGCGACCTCATCGACGGGCGTGCGGCGACGCGGCTGCGGATGCCGGCCGTGGCGGGAGGGTCGGCGGGGGCGGCGACGGTGTGGAGCGTGCGGTTCTGAGCCTTTGAGAGGCGCCGTGGGGGCGGGGCTTCTCAGGTGCGGCTGTTGTTGTAGCGCAGCAGGTACGAGGCGAAGCGGGTGAGGTCGTCCTCGCTCCAGTCGGCGAGGCGCTCCTGGTAGGCGGCGTGCCGGCTGGCGTGGGTGGCGGTGAGAGTGGCGGCGCCGGCGGCGGTGGGGTGCAGGACCTGGACGCGTTGGTCGGCGGGGTCGGGTCGGCGCTCGACGAGGCCGAGCTTCTCCAGGGTGGTGAGCTGTCGGCTGACGGTGGATTTGTCGAGCATGTAGTGCGTGGCCAGGTCGGTGGCGCGACAGCCCTGCTGGTCGTGGATGTGCGCGAGCAGCGTGTACGAGACCAGGGGCAGGTCCGGGTGGAGCCGGGCGGCGGCGGCGCGGGCCCGGCGGGCGAAGGCGGTCAGCTCGCGCTCGATGGTGTCGACGGCGGTGCTGCGGCCGGCGTCGGTGCTTCGAGGGGGCTGGGCGCCGTGGGGCTGCTCGGTGCCGTGGGGGCGCTGTGTGTTGTGGGGCTGCTGGGTTTCGTGGGGGTGCTGGGTGGTCATGGGGTGGTTTGCCCTTCACTCTATTGGTTGTATAGTACATTCATCGGGTGGTTGTAATTGCCAACCACTGTGTCTTTTTCTTCCCGGGTCGCTTTCCTTGCTGCCCTCGCTCTCCCCGTAGTCCCATTTCTTGGAGTTTGCCCATGTCTGCTTCCCCCATGGCCACGGCTCACAGCGGTACGGGGGCGCAACTCCGGCACGTCCTCGGCCACCTCCTCACCCCACTGCTCATGTGCATCGGCATGGGGCTGGCGTACCTGGGGGCCTTCCACGCGCCCGCGCCGCACGACTTGCGCGTGGACGTCGTCGGGTCCGGGCCGAGTGCGCAGGTGCTGGCGCAGACGCTGAACGACAAGGGCGACGGCGCGCTCGACGTCCGTACCGTCGGCGACCGGGCGACCGCGCGGCAGCAGTTGGAGGACCGGGAGACCTACGGGGCGTACGTGCCGGGCGCCGAACCGGAGCTGCTCGTCGCCTCGGCGGGGTCGGACACCACCGCGACCGTCGTCGAGAAGGTGTTCACCGGGATCGCGGCCCAGCAGGGGGCGCCGCTGAAGGTGACCGACGTGGTGCCCGTGGCGTCCGGAGACCCGACGGGGCAGGGCCTGTTCTTCCTGCTCGTCGCGCTCAGCATCGGCTCGTACGCCTCGGTGGCGGTGATCGGCGGCGCCGGGGCGGTGCTGGCGCTGCGGCTGCGGGCACTGCTGGCGGTGGGCATGTCACTGGTGGTCAGCGCCATCGGGGCGGTGTTCGCGGGGCCGCTCTTCCACCTGGTGGACCAGGGGCTCGCCGGGGTGTGGGCGATGTCGTGGCTGTACTCGGCGGGCATTCTGCTGGTCGGTGTGGGACTGCACACCTTCCTCAAGCGGTGGACCACGCTGGGCGTGATGGTGCTGTTCGTGATGCTCAACTTCACCAGCTCCGGCGGCATCTTCCGGCCCGAGCTCCAGTCCGGCTTCTTCGCTGCGCTGCACTCGTTCTGGAACGGCGCCGGGTTCATCGAAGGGGCGCGCGGACACGTGTACTTCGAGGGCAACGGGGTCGGACGCAGCGTGCTGGTCCTGGCGCTGTGGTTCGTGGCCGGCGCGGCCGTGATGGGGGCTGCGGCGCTCGCTGAGGCGGCGCGGCGGGGGAAGCAGCCCGGGGCGGCTGTGCGGGGCGAGGACGCGGTGGAGGAGGAGCTGGAGGAGGCGGTCGGGGTGTGAGGCGGGGTGCGTGCGAGTCCGTGTGGGGCCGGCGGATGTGGGTCCCGTACGTGAGGTTGTGTGCAGGGGAGGGAGTGGTCCCGGACTTCGGTCCGGGGCCGTTTTTCGTACTAATCCTCGGTTATCCACAGGGTGTCTGAGCAGGGGGGCGACAACGGCGCTACGGTCGTGGGCAGTTGATGAACGGCCGCGGAGAGCGGTTCGTGAAGCGGTACGGAGCGGGGGAGGCGGCGTGATGAACGGGACCAGGGGGAACGGGCGGATTCCGGACGTGGAGGGCTTCGCGAAGCGGGCCGTGCGGAGAGGTGCGGAGTCGGGACCGGGTCGGGCGGCATCGGGTGAGGCGGAGTCCCACACGGCGGAGTCCCATAAGGCGGCCTCCCACAAGGCCGAGTCCCGCAAGGCCGAGGGCAAGGCCCTGCGGGCGAAGGTGCCGCGCGGCGACCACCGCAGGCTCCCCCTCGACGCGGGGCGGCCGGACGCCGTACGGGCCGTCGAGGAGTCCAACCGGGGGCGGGTGGCGTCCCTGACGCCGATACGCGTGGGACGCATGGCCGCCAGCCCCTTCTCCTTCCTGCGCGGCACGGCGGGCCTGATGGCCCACGACCTGGCCGGCACCCCCGTCACCGGGGTCGCCGCCCAGATATGCGGAGACGCGCACGCGGCGAACTTCGGCCTCTACGGAGACGCCAGGAACCGCCTGGTCATCGATCTCAACGACTTCGACGAGACGGTCGTCGGCCCCTGGGAGTGGGACGTCAAACGGCTCGCGACCTCGCTGGTGCTCGCCGGACGCGAGGCGGGGGCCGACGAGGACACCTGCCGCCGGGGAGCGTTCGACACGGTCGGCGCGTACCGGCGGACCATGCGCCTGATGGCGAAGATGCCCGCAGCCGACGCGTGGAACGCGATAGCCGACGAGGAACTCGTCTCGCACACCGACGCCCGCGACCTGCTGGGGACGCTGGAACGGGTCTCCGAGAAGGCCCGCAAGAACACCAGCGCCCGGTTCGCGGCCCGGTCCACCGAGGTCACCGAGGACGGCGGCCGGCATTTCGTGGACGCGCCGCCGGTGCTGCGCAGGGTGGGCGACGCGGAGGCGGCCGCGGTCGCCACCGCGCTCGGGGAGTACCTGGGGACCGTCGCCGAGGACCGGCTGCCGCTGCTGGCCCGGTACGCGATACACGACGTGGCGTTCCGGGTGGTCGGCACCGGGAGCGTCGGCACCCGGTCGTACGTGGTGCTGCTGCTCGACCACCGGGGGGAGCCGCTCGTCCTCCAGGTGAAGGAGGCGCGGGCCTCCGCTCTCACCCCGTACCTGCCGGCGGCGGGGTTCGCGATACCGGAGCCCGTGCACGAGGGGCGGCGGGTCGTGCTCGGGCAGAAGCGGATGCAGGTGGTGAGCGACATCCTGCTCGGCTGGTGCACGGTCGACGGACTGCCGTACCAGGTGAGGCAGTTCAGGAACAGGAAGGGGAGCGTGGATCCGGCGGCACTGGAGGCGGGGCAGGTCGACGACTACGGGCGGATGACGGGGGCTCTGCTGGCCAGGGCCCACGCGCACAGCGCCGATCCGGAACTCGTCGCGGGCTACTGCGGGAAGAACGAGGAATTCGACGAGGCCGTCGCCGACTTCGCCGTGACGTACGCGGACCGCACGGAGGCGGACCACGCGGAGCTGGTGGCCGCGGTGAGGGGTGGGCGGATCGAGGGGGAGATGGGGGTGTGAGGGGGGTGGGGTGAGGGGGCGGGGGGGGAGGGGGGAGGGGGCCCCAGGACGGCCCGTCCGGCAGGGGAAGAGGACCTGGCCCCGCCCGGGACCGTAGGCTGGCCGGGTGACTCAGGATGCCGCCGGGGGACCGGTTCCCCCCAATGAAGACGACGCACGGCCCGAGGCGCGGCTGGAGAAGGCGGTGGGGGCCGCCGAGCAGGCGCTGATCGAGTTCGAGATCGCGGTGGACACCTTCCGGATCGAGGTCGAGAACTTCTCGCGGCTGCACCACCAGAAGCTCGGGCCGATGTACGCGCGGCTCGACGAACTGGACGCGCAGATCGCCGAGGCGAAGGCGCGGCGGACCGGCGATCCGGAGGACCGGGCGAAGGCGGACGAGCTGCGGGCGCTGGTCATGCCGATGCCGGGCGTCGAGGAGCTCTTCCACGACTGGATGGACTCCGACGGGCTCTCGCCCGAGGCCGCGGCCATGCTGAACGAGCAGCCGGTTCGGCCGCCCGAGCGGGTGCGGCCCAGCGAGGAGGCCCGGAAGCTGTACCGCGAGCTGGTGCGCAAGGCCCACCCCGACCTGGCGCGGGAGGAGAAGGAGCAGGCCCGCCGGGAGGAGTTCCTGACCCGGGTCAACGCCGCCTATGCGCGTGGTGACGAGGCGCTGCTCGGGGAACTGGCGCAGGAGTGGGCGGCGGGGCCCGTGCCCGAGGTGCGGCTCAGCGCCAGCGAGGAGCTGTACGCCCGGCTGGAGTGGCTGTCGCGGCGCAAGGAGTGGTTGACCGTCGTCGCCCGTGACCTGGAGGGGAGCGCCATCGGGTCGATGCTGCGGATGGCGCCCGAGGATCCCGACCGGCTCCTGGAGGAGATCGCCGAGCAGTTGCTCGCGCAGGTCTCCGAGCGGGAGGCCGAGCTGGCCCGCTGGGTGCAGTAGCGTTCCGGGCGGCGGCGGGGGGCCGTGGGCGGCCCGTCGTCGTGTGCGGTGAGTGATCTGTAGTCGTGTAGTCCTGTGGTTCGTGTGTACGAGAGAAGGCTTGACCCCATGAATTTCGCCTCCATGCCCTCGGTGGACGTCGCGTCGGTGCCGGCCGACGGCCTGGTGCTGGACGTCCGGGAGGCCGACGAGTGGGCGGCCGGGCACGTCGAGGGCGCGCTGCACGTTCCGATGAGCGATTTCGTCGCCCGGTTCGGCGAGGTCACCGAGGCGGTGGCGGACGGTCGCCGCGCCCATGTGATGTGCCGGGTCGGCGGGCGTTCGGCGCAGGTCACCCAGTACCTCGTGCAGCAGGGCATCGACGCGGTGAACATCGAGGGCGGCATGCTGGCGTGGGACGGGGCGGGCCGGCCGATGGTCGCCGAGGGCGACGCCCCCGCGTTCGTCCTGTGACGTTCCCGGGCCGTCGGCCCGGCGAACAAGTGTCGGGTCCGTTTTCGGGACGCTGAGCCCGGCGGCCGTGTGTCCGGGGCATTCCCTGGACGCTGAGCCCGGCGGCCGGGTGCCCGGTCCGTTCCCGGAGCGCTACCCCAGCGGGTGGGCCGCCAGCAGGTCGCCCAGGGCTTCCTCGTGGGCGGCGGCCGGGCCGAGGCTGAGTTCCAGGTGTTTGGCCCAGGCGTGGTACCGGTGCAGGGGGTAGTCGGTGTCCGCGCCGAAGCCGCCGTGCAGGTGCTGGGCGGTCTGCACGGTGCGGCGTACGCCGTCGCAGGCCCAGATCTTCGCCACCGCCACGTCTCCCGCCAGGGGCAGCGCCCCGTCCGCGTCACAGCTCAGCCGCCAGGCGGCCTGCCAGAGGGTGGCCTCCATGGCGCGCAGGTCGATGTACCGGTCGGCGGCCTGCACGGCGACCGCCTGGAACGTCGCGACGGGGAAGCCGAACTGTTCGCGCTGCGAGGTGTAGGCGGCCGTCATCTCCAGGACGCGTTCGCCCAGGCCCAGTGCCTGCGCGCAGGTTCCGGTGGTGAGCAGGGCGTGCAGCCGCTCCCAGGCCGCCGGGTCGGTGATCGCCTCGTGTGCGGTCGCGGGCACGGCGTCCAGGCGGACCTCGGCGAGGAGTTCGCCGTTGGTGGAGACCTGGTCGGCGAGGGTGGCGCCGGTGCGGCCGCGGGGGATCAGCGCGAGGACCGTGCGTCCGTCCTCGGTGTGCGCGGGCACCGCGATGTGGTCGGCGTGCCGGGCCCAGGGCACCGCCGTCTGGACGCCGTCCAGGGTCCACCCGGAGTCGTCCGACTGGCGTGCCGTGACGGCGAGTTCGGCCCTTTCGTGGCCGGTGCGCCCGTGGGCGGCGGCGGTGAGGACCAGCTCGCCGCGTCCGGCCCGGGGCAGCAGTTCGTCCGCCAGCTCCTTGTCCCCGTACCGCTGTACGGTCAGGGCCACCGCGCTCGTCTCCAGCAGCGGCACCCGGGCCAGCACTTTCGCCGCTTCGCGCAGGACCAGGCAGAGGGCGAGCGGGTCCAGGCCGGCGCCGCCGTGCTCCTTCGCCAGGAGCAGGCTCAGCAGGTCGGCGGCGGCCAGCTTCGCCCACAGCGGGCGGTCGAAGTCGTCGGCGACGGCGCCCGTGGTGAGCGCCGGGCTCGGTGTCGCGTCCGGCGCCACGTTGGCGAAGACCGCCCGTGCCGCCTCGGCGGCCGCCTGTTGTTCCTCGGTGAAGGTGAAGTCCACTGCCCTGCCCTCCGTGCCCGTGCTCGCGGAACGCCCAATATCTGACGGAGCGTCAAGATAGAACACGTTCTACGGGAAGGGAATGGCGGCGGGCGCCGAGCGCCGTACGTTCAGCGGTCGAAGTCCAGCTCCACTTCCCCGGTGGCCGGACGGGACTGGCAGGCCAGCACGTAGCCCGCGGCCGTCTCTTCCTCCTCCAGCGCGTAATTGCGGTCCATGCGCACCTCACCACGCACCAGGAACGCCCGGCAGGTCCCGCACACCCCGCCCTTGCAGGCGTACGGAGCGTCGGCCCGCGCCCGCAGTACGGTCTCCAGCAGCGATTCGCCGTCCTGCACCGGCCAGGTCCCGGAGCGCCCGTCGAGGGTCGCGGTCAGGGTGCCGCCCACCGCGGCCGGCACGGTCGCGGCCGGTGCTGCGGCGGCCGCGCCGTCGTCGACGTGGAAGACCTCCTCGTGGATGCGGTCCCGGCCGACCCCGAGTCCGCGCAGCGCGCGCTCGGCGCCCTCGACCAGTCCGAGCGGCCCGCACAGGTACCAGCCGTCGATGTCGGCGACCGGCAGGAGCGCGGGGAGCAGTTCCGTCAGCCGGTCCCCGTCCAGCCGCCCCGACGGCAGACCCGACTGCTGCTCCTCCCTCGACAGCGCCGTGACCAGTTGGAACCGGTCGGGGAAGCGGTCCTTGAGGTCGGCGATCTCCTCCAGGAACATCGTGGAGGCCGCCGTGCGGTCGCTGCGGATCAGGCAGAAGCGGGCGTGGGGGCGTCGGGTCAGCAGGGTCGTCGCGATCGACAGCACCGGGGTGATGCCGCTGCCGCCGACGATCGCGGCGAAGTGCCCGTCGCGTGGTTCCAGCACGAAGCGCCCCGTCGGCGGCATCGCCTCGACGGTGTCCCCGACCAGCAGTTCCTTCAGTGCATACGTCGAGTACGCGCCGCCGTCGACCAGCCGGATGCCGACCCGCAGCACCGGCTCGTCCGGGGCCTCGGCCGCCGGGGCGCAGATCGAGTACGTGCGCCTGATCTCCCGTCCGTCCACGATCCGCCGCAGTGCCAGGTGCTGGCCGGGCACGTGCCGGAAGGTCTCGCGCAGCTCGGGCGGCACCGCGAGGGTGACGGCCACCGCATCGTCGGTGAGCCGCTCGATGCCCCGGACCCGGAGCGGGTGGAACGGCATCTACAACTCCTTGAAGTGGTCGAAGGGTTCGCGGCAGGCCACGCAGCGGCGCAGTGCCTTGCACGCGGTGGAGGAGAACCGGCTGAGCAGTTCGGTGTCGATGGAGCCGCAGTGCGGGCAGCGGATCGCGAGCGACAGCGGTACCGGGCCGGAACCGGGGCTCCCGGAACCCCCGGAACCCCCCGACCCCGCAGAACCTGGGCCGTTCACCTCGCGCGTCGTGCGCGGCGGTGCGATGCCGAACGCGGCGAGCTTGCGCCGCCCTTCCGCGCTGATGTCGTCCGTGCTCCAGGCCGGGGCGAGCACCGTGCGGACGGTGACCTCGGTCATGCCGCCGCTGTCGTGCAGGATCCGCTCGATGTCGGCGGACATCGCCTCGACGGCGGGGCAGCCGGTGTACGTCGGGGTGAGGTCGACCTCGACGCGGCCGGGTCCGGTGACGTGCACGGCGCGCAGTACGCCCAGCTCCGCCAGGGTGAGGACGGGCAGTTCGGGGTCGGGGACCGTGCCGGCCAGGCGGCGCAGTTCGGCCTCCAGGGCGGTATCCTCGCCTGCTGCCGCGTGGTCCTTCACCATGTCGCCCCCGGGTGGCTGCGGTGCAGGTGCTGCATCTCGGCGATCATCCGGCCGAAGGGTTCGGTGTGCAGGCCCTGCCGGCCCGCGCCCGCCGTCCAGGCTCCGGTGCGGGGGCCTTCGGGCACGGTGAGCGTGGCCCGCTCCAGTACCGCGGTGACGGAGGCCAGCCACTCCTCTTCCAGCGGCGGCACCTCCTCCAGCCCCTCGGCCGGCTGGAAGGGCTCTCCGGTGAACCGCCACAGGGCGTCCACCGCGCGCTGTGTCCGGTCGTGGCTCTCCTCGGTGCCGTCGCCCAGGCGCAGCGTCCACTGCTCGGCGTGGTCGCGGTGGTACTCGGTCTCCTTGACGGCCTTCGCCGCGAGGGGCGCGAACGGGCCCTCTCCGGCGGCCAGTCGGCCGTACAGGAGGTGCTGGTAGGTGGAGAAGAACAACTGGCGGGCGATGGTGTGGGCGAAGTCGCCGTTCGGCTGCTCGACGAGCTGGAGGTTGCGGAAGGCGCGTTCCTCGCGGAGGTAGGCGAGTTCGTCCTCGTCGCCGACGAGGGAGAGCAGGATGCGGGCCTGGCCGAGGAGGTCGAGCGCGATGTTGGCGAGGGCGACTTCCTCTTCGAGGACGGGGGCGTGGCCCGCCCACTCCCCCAGCCGGTGCGAGAGGACGAGGGCGTCGTCACCCAGCGCGAGGGCCGCGGTACGCGGGACGGCGGCGGTCACAGGTGCTTCACCCCGTCCGGGATCGCGTAGAAGGTGGGGTGGCGGTAGGGCTTGTCGCCGGAGGGCTCGAAGAAGGAGTCCTTCTCGTCGGGGGACGAGGCGGTGATCCCGGCGGACGGCACGACCCAGATCGAGACGCCTTCGGACCTGCGGGTGTAGAGGTCGCGGGCGTTGCGCAGGGCCATGGCGGCGTCCGGGGCGTGCAGGCTGCCGGCGTGGGTGTGGGACAGTCCGCGGCGGGAGCGCACGAACACCTCCCACAGCGGCCAGTCGTGGTGCTGGTCCGTGCTGGTCGTGTCCGGGCCGGTCATGCGGCTTCCCCCTGGTTCTGGCGGTGCTTGCTTGCGTGTGCCGCGGCGGCGTCCCGCACCCAGGCGCCCTCTTCGTGGGCGCGTCGGCGCTGGGTGATGCGCTGGTCGTTGCAGGGCCCGTTGCCCTTGAGGACGTCCCGGAACTCGGCCCAGTCGATGGCGCCGAAGTCGTGGTGGCCGCGTTCTTCGTTCCAGCGCAGGTCCGGGTCGGGAAGGGTGAGGCCGAGGGCTTCGGCCTGGGGGACGGCGATGTCGACGAAGCGCTGGCGCAGTTCGTCGTTGGAGTGCCGCTTGATCTTCCACTGCATGGACTGCGCGGAGTGCGAGGACTCGTCGTCGGGCGGGCCGAACATCATCAGCGACGGCCACCACCAGCGGTTCACCGCGTCCTGGGCCATGGCGTGCTGCTCCGGGGTGCCCCGGGAGAGGGCGAGGAGCGACTCGAAGCCCTGGCGCTGGTGGAAGGACTCCTCCTTGCAGATGCGGACCATCGCGCGGGCGTAGGGCCCGTAGGAGCAGCGGCAGATGGGGACCTGGTTGGTGATCGCGGCGCCGTCCACCAGCCAGCCGATCGCGCCGACGTCGGCCCAGGTCAGGGTGGGGTAGTTGAAGATCGAGGAGTACTTCTGGCGGCCCGCGTGCAGTTTGTCGAGGAGCTCCTCGCGGCTGGTGCCGAGGGTCTCGGCGGCGCTGTAGAGGTACAGGCCGTGGCCGGCCTCGTCCTGGACCTTGGCCATGAGGATGGCCTTGCGGCGCAGGGAGGGGGCGCGGGTGATCCAGTTGGCCTCGGGCTGCATGCCGATGATCTCGGAGTGCGCGTGCTGGGCGATCTGGCGGACCAGGGAGGCGCGGTAGGCGTCCGGCATCCAGTCGCGCGGTTCGATGCGCTCGTCCGCGGCGACGGCCGCGTCGAACACCGCCTGCGGGTCCGGAGCCGTTCCCGCCCGCCCCTCTGTCGCGGGGTGGGTCTGCCCTTCCGTCACTGCCGTCATCCTGGCCCCCTGTGCCACCTACCGACCGATCGTTCGGTTCGTTGGCTTCAATGGTGGAGCGACGGCCCGTAGGGTGTCAACCTCTGTGGACAACTGGCCGACGCGTCTGATCGGGGCGGGATGGATTCGTACGACGACAAGGCCCGGGGCGACGACAGGGCCCGGGGCGACGTCAAGGCCCCGGCCGCCGGCCCGGCCCCGGACGACGCCAAGGCCCCGGACGCCGACCCGACCCCGGACGACGGCCCGACCACGGACGCCGCCGAGAATCCGGCGGAGGCCGCCGCGCCGCCCCCCGAGGCGCCCGTGGAGATCCCCGGCATCGCGGGGCTCTCCCTTCCGTCCCGGGTCGTCGCGGCCCTCGTCCTCGCCCTGGCCGGCGTGACCGCACTCGTCCACCTCGGCGCGGTGTTCCTGCACATCGCACCGTCGAACACGCTCTCCAAGGAGCACGGCGAGGCCGTCAGCGCCTGGATCAACCCCGAGTTCGAGCAGAACTGGAAGCTCTTCGCCCCCAACCCGCTGCAGCAGAACGTCGCCGTCCAGTCCCGCGCCCAGATCCAGACCAAGAGCGGCCAGTGGCGCATCACGGAGTGGATCGACTTCTCCGCCAAGGACGCCGAACAGATCCGCGGCAGCCTCCTGCCCAGCCACACCACCCAGAACGAACTGCGTCGCGGCTGGGACTTCTACACCAACTGGCACAACGACAAGAACGAGTCACTGGGCATGCGCGGGGACGTTTCCGCACGTTACGTGCGGCGCATCGTGCTGGAGCGGATGTCCGAGCTCGACATGGGCGGCCGGGTGGTGCGCATCCAGGTCCGCTCCTCCACGACCTCGGTGAAGCCGCCGCCGTGGAGCACGGAGAAGATCTCCACCAAGCCCGTGTACCGGACGCTGCCCTGGTGGACGGTGACGCGCGCCGATCTGACGAAGGTCGCCGACGAGGCGGGAGTGACCAGGTGAGCGCCGTCGGCCCGTTCCTCGCCAGGCCGCTGCCCGCCCGGGTGCGGCAGTCGCTCCTGCGGGGTCTCCAGCGCGTCACCGCCACGGCCCTCGGCCCGTACCAGACGGCGATCGTGCGCATCGGGTTCTCCGGGACCTGGCTGCTGTTCCTGCTGCGCGAACTGCCCCACCGGCACGAGCTGTACGGACCCGACGGCCCCTGGGGCTGGGACATGGGGCAGCAGCTCATCGCCGACAACGGCGCGTTCACCGTGCTGATGTGGACGAGCAGCACCCTGTGGTTCGAGTTCGTGTACGTCCTCGCGATCGTCTCCAGCGCCCTGTTGCTGGTCGGCTGGCGCACCCGGACGATGTCCGTGCTGTTCATGATCGGCGTGCTGTCGCTGATGAACCGCAGCGTCTTCATGGGCGACGGCGGCGACAACGTCATCCACCTGATGGCGATGTACCTGGTGCTCACGCGCTGCGGCCGGGTGTGGTCGCTGGACGCGCGCCGGGTGCGGGACGCGGGCGGTGCCGTCGCCGCCGCCGTACGGGACCGGGCGGGGCCCGTGCTGTGGGCGGTGCTCGGCGCGGCCCTCGCCGCGGTCACCGTCATGGGGCTGCTGAGCTGGGGCTGGGCGCTGGTGTTCTGGGCGCTGCTGCTCGCGCACCTGCTGTGGTGGGCCGCGTGCCGCCGGGCGGACGGTGAGCCGCGACGCCTGCTGGACGTCCTGGCCAACCTTGTCCACAACGCCGGTCTGCTGATCATCATGGTCGAGGTCTGCTTCGTCTACGCGACGGCCGGCTGGTACAAGGTGCAGGGCTCGCGCTGGCAGGACGGCACCGCGGTCCACTACCCCCTGCACCTGGACTACTTCACGCCCTGGCCGTGGCTGTCCGAGCAGCTCGCCGCGCACGGCACGATGGTCATGCTGGTGACGTACGGAACGGTGATCGTGCAGGTCGCCTTCCCGTTCACGCTCTTCAACCGGCGCGTGAAGAACGTCCTGCTGGTGCTGATGATCCTGGAGCACGCGAGCATCGCGGTGCTGCTAGGGCTGCCGTTCTTCTCGCTGGCGATGATCGCCGCGGACGCGGTGTTCCTGCCGACGGTGTTCCTGCTGTGGCTGGGCGGACGGGCCGGCCGGCTGCGGGACCGGGTGCTCGCCCCCTCGCGCAAGCGCCGCCCCCAGCGGCGTCCCGAGGCCGTGGAGCGGCCCCGTACGCTCGTGGGGTGAGCAGCGAGAACGACAGCAGCGTGGACGAGTCCGCCCAGGACGAGCCGGTCCCGTACGAGCCGGTCCAGTACGACGACGGCTTCGGCGACGGGATCGGCGTCGGCCCGCACCCCGGGCCCTGGCCCGAGGGCGAGCGCTACGACCCCGAGCTGCTGGCGCACGGCGACCGGCGCAACGTCGTCGACCCGTACCGGTACTGGACGCGGGAGGCGATCGTCGCCGACCTGGACACCCGGCGGCACGACTTCCACGTCGCCGTGGAGAACTGGGGCCACGACTTCAACATCGGCTCCGTGGTGCGCACCGCCAACGCCTTCCTCGCCAAGGAGGTCCACATCGTGGGGCGGCGGCGCTGGAACCGGCGCGGGGCCATGGTCACCGACCGCTACCAGCATGTGCGCCACCACCCGGACACCGCGTCGCTGACCGCGTGGGCGGCCGCCGAGGACGTCCCGATCATCGGCATCGACAACCTGCCGGGGGCGGTCCCGCTGGAGCGGACAGTGCTGCCGAAGCGGTGCGTGCTGCTGTTCGGGCAGGAGGGGCCGGGGCTCACCGAGCAGGCGCGGGCGCACGCGTCGATGGTCTGCTCGATCGCGCAGTTCGGGTCGACGCGGTCGATCAACGCGGGGGCGGCCGCGGCCATCGCGATGCACGCCTGGGTGCAGCGGTACGCGGACGTGCCGGAACCGTCCTGACCCGACGGGGCGCACCGGGAACGCCGTGGTCCGCGTTGGGGGGCGCGAACCACGGCGTTCGGTTTTCCGGTGCGTACGCCGCCGTCAGGCCTGGCGGCGCACCTCCACCGTCCGGAAGCGGTTGGCCACGAACGCGCCGTCGCACAGTGCGGCGTTCGCGGCCGGGTTGCCGCCGGAACCGTGGAAGTCCGAGAACGCGGCGGTCTGGTTGACGTACACCCCGCCCGTGAGGTTCAGCGAGAGCTGCGCGGACTCCTCCAGGCAGACCTCCTCCACGGCCCGCTCCACCTCGTCGGACGTCGTGTACGCGCCGACCGTCATGGCGCCCTTGTCGCGGACGGTACGACGCAGCAGCTCGACGGCGTCGGCCGTGGAGTCCACGGCGACGGCGAAGGACACCGGGCCGAAGCACTCCGAGAGGTACGCGGCCTGGTCGTCCGGCTTCGCGCCGTCCAGCTTGACGATGACGGGCGTACGGACCGTGGCCCCGGGGAAGTCCGGGTGGGTGACCTCCCGGGACGGCAGGGCGACCTCGCCGAGGCCGGCCGCCGCCTCCAGGCGGGCCTTCACGTCCGGGTTGACCAGCGCGCCCAGCAGGGCGTTCGCCCGGGCGTCGTCGCCGAGCAGGCCGCCGACCGACTTCGCGAGGTCGCCGACCACCTCGTCGTACGACTTGGGGCCCGCGTCGGTGGTGATGCCGCCCCGGGGGATCAGCAGGTTCTGCGGAGTGGTGCACATCTGGCCGCTGTAGAGGGACAGCGAGAACGCCAGGTTGGCGAGCATGCCCTGGTAGTCGTCGGTGGAGTCGACGACGACCGTGTTGACGCCGGCCTTCTCCGTGTAGACCTGCGCCTGCCGGGCGTTGGCCTCCAGCCAGTCGCCGAACTCGCTGGACCCGGTGTAGTCGATGATCTTGATCTCGGGGCGGGTGGCGAGCGTCTTGGCGATGCCCTCGCCGGGACGCTCGGCGGCCAGCGCCACCAGGTTGGGGTCGAAGCCCGCCTCCGCGAGGACCTCGCGGGCGACCTTGACCGTCATCGCGAGCGGGAGCACCGCGCGCGGGTGCGGCTTGACCAGGACCGGGTTGCCGGTGGCCAGGGAGGCGAAGAGGCCCGGGTAGCCGTTCCAGGTGGGGAAGGTGTTGCAGCCGATGAGCAGGGCGACCCCGCGCGGGACGGCCGTGAAGGACTTCGCCAGGTTCAGCGGGTCGCGCTTGCCCTGCGGCTTCGACCAGTCGGCCGACGCGGGCACCCGGGTCTGCTCGGCGTAGGCGTACGCCACCGCCTCCAGGCCGCGGTCCTGGGCGTGCGGGCCGCCCGCCTGGAGCGCCATCATGAACGCCTGGCCGCTGGTGTGCATCACCGCGTGCGCGAACTCGTGCGTGCGGGCGTTGATCCGGGCCAGGATCTCCAGACAGACCACGGCGCGCGCCTCGGGCCCCGCGTCGCGCCAGGCGCCCACGCCCGCGCGCAGGGCGGGCAGCAGGACGTCGAGGTCGGCGTGCGGGTAGGAGACGCCCAGCTCCGGACCGTACGGGGAGACCTCGCCGCCGTCGGCGGCGGAGCCGCCCACCCAGCCGTCCGTGCCCGGCTGGTCGCCGAGGTCGAAGCGGGTGTTCTTCAGTGCCTCGAACGCGGCGAGACCGTCGGCCGCCGCGCTCTCGCCGTACGCCTTGGGGTGCTCGGGGTGCGGGGACCAGTAGGCGCGCGTGCGGATCGCGTCGAGGGCCTGGTCGAGTGTGGGCCGGTGGGTCTCGGTCAGCTGCGTCAGCTTCTGCGGCGACTGTGACGGCGTCTGCGGCGACTGCATTGCGCGGACCAACTCCTCGTCGAGATGGGCTCGTGATGGGCACCGGCTGAGCTCCGGGCGGGCTCGGGCTGGGCCGTGGCGGTCGGACACGGTTAGAGTAACCGAACGATCGGTCGGGACAAGGGGGCCGACATGAACCTGTGGACGACCGGTTCGCGGGACCGGCGTGAACCTGTGGACAACCGTCCTGGAGGATGGGCCGCATGACAGCAATCGAGCGCTCCCGCACCGTCGCCGTCGTCGGGGCCGGGACCATGGGCCAGGGCATCGCCCAGGTCGCCCTCCTCGCCGGACACCCCGTCCGGCTCTTCGACGTCGACGCCGGGCGCACCACCGCCGCGGACGCCTCCGTACGCTCCCGGGTGGAGCGGCTGGTGGAGAAGGGGAAGCTGGCGCGCGCCGACGCCGATGCCGCCCTGGAGCGGCTGCACCCCGCCCACGACCTGCGGGACCTCTCCGGAGCCGCCCTCGTCGTCGAGGCGATCGTGGAGCGTCTGGAGGTCAAGCAGCAGGTGTTCCGGTCGCTGGAGGAACTCGTCTCCCCCGACTGTCTGCTGGCCACCAACACCTCCTCGCTGTCGGTGACCGCCGTCGCGGGCGCGTTGAAGCATCCGGGGCGCTTCGTGGGCATGCACTTCTTCAATCCCGCGCCCCTGCTCCCCCTCGTGGAGGTCGTCAGCGGCTTCGCCACGGACGCGGACGCCGCCACGCGCGCCTACGACACCGCGCTCGCCTGGGGGAAGACTCCGGTGCGCTGCGCCGACACCCCCGGTTTCCTGGTCAACCGGATCGCCCGGCCCTTCTACGCCGAGGCCTTCGCGGTGTACGAGGAGCAGGCCGCCGACCCCGCCACCATCGACGCCGTGCTGCGTGAGTCCGGCGGCTTCAGGATGGGCCCCTTCGAGCTGACCGACCTGATCGGCCAGGACGTCAACGAGGCCGTCTCCCGCTCGGTGTGGGAGGCGTTCCACCAGAGCCCGAAGTTCGTGCCGGCGCTGCCGCAGCGGCGCCTGGTCGAGTCCGGCCGGCTCGGCCGCAAGTCCGGGCACGGCTGGTTCCCGTACGGAGAGAACGGCGCCGGGCCCGCGCCGCACACCGCGCCGCCGGCGCGGCCGCCCGCGCGGGTCACCGTCGCCGGTGACTTCGGGCCGGCGGCCGAGGTGCTCGCGATGCTCCGGGAGACGGACGGCATCGAGGTCACGGAACTGGCCTCCGGCGGCCCGTACATCGGCCTCCCCGGCGGCGGCCAGCTCGCCCCCGTCGACGGGCACACCTCGGTGGAGTACGACGACGTCGTCTACTTCGACCTGGCACTGGACTACCGGGCCGCCACCCGCATCGCCCTCGCCGCGTCCGACGACGTCTCCGAGGAGACCCTCAACGAGGCGATCGGGCTCTTCCAGGCGCTCGGCAAGGACGTCAGCGTCATCGGCGACGTCCCCGGGATGATCGTCGCGCGCACCGTCGCGATGCTCGTGGACCTCGCGCTGGACGCCGTGGCCAAGGGCGTCGCCAGTGCCGGTGACATCGACACCGCGATGCGCCTGGGCGTCAACTACCCGCGCGGACCGCTGGAATGGGGCCGCGAACTGACCGCCGACTGGACCTTCGACCTGCTCACCGCGATGCACCAGCGCTGTCCCACCGGGCGGTACGCCCCTTCGCTCGCGCACTACCGGCAGGGGTACGCCGACCAGGCGTCCGCGTCCGAGGCCGCCGGCCGGGCGGACACCGCCGCACAGGAGAGCACCGGATGACCACCACGGACCGGCCGACCGCGGCCAAGCGGGACACGTACACCCCGGAGACGCTGCTGGCCGTGGCGGTGAACGTCTTCAACGAGCGCGGCTACGACGGCACCTCCATGGAGCACCTCTCCAAGGCGGCGGGCATCTCCAAGTCGTCCATCTACCACCACGTCGCGGGCAAGGAGGAACTGCTGCGGCGGGCGGTCAGCCGGGCGCTGGACGGGCTTTTCGCCGCCCTGGAGGAGCCGCGGGCGCAGCGCGGGCGGGCCATCGAGCGCGTCGAGCACGTCACGCGGCGCACCGTCGAGGTGCTGATGGCGGAACTGCCGTACGTGACCCTCCTCCTGCGGGTGCGCGGCAACACGCAGACGGAGCGGTGGGCGCTGGAGCGCCGGCGCGAGTTCGACCAGCGGGTGGCCGATCTGCTGAAGGCCGCCGCCGCCGACGGCGATCTGCGGGCGGACGTGGACATCCGGCTGGCCACCCGGCTGCTCTTCGGGATGATCAACTCGCTGGTGGAATGGTACCGGCCGCATCCCGACGGGGGCGCGGAGCAGGAGCAGCTGGTGGACACGGTGGTACGGATGGCCTTCGACGGGCTGCGCACGGGCTGAGCGGCGTGGGGCCGCGCCCGGCGCCGGGGTGCGGGGCGCACGCCCGGCACCAGGGCCCCTCAGTCCTGGCTGGGGCCTCAGTCCTGGGCCGGGCGCTGCGGGTCCAGGCCGGTCTCCTCGAAGACCAGCAGGGTGCGCGTGCTGAGCACCTCCGGGATGGACTGGATCTTCGTCAGGACCAGTTCGCGCAGGGTGCGGTTGTCCGGGGTGTGCACCAGCAGCAGGACGTCGAAATCGCCGCTGACCAGCGCTATGTGCGCGGCGCCCGGCAGCGCCTGGAGCTGTTCGCGGACGGTCCGCCAGGAGTTCTGGACGATCTTGAGGGTGATGTACGCGGAGGCGCCCTGACCTGCTCTCTCGTGGTCGACGCGGGCGCTGAAGCCCCGGATGACGCCGTCGTCGATGAGCCGGTTGATGCGGGCGTAGGCGTTCGCCCGCGAGACGTGGACGCGCTCGGCGACGGACCGTATCGAGGCCCGGCCGTCGGTCTGGAGCATGTGCAGGATGTCGCGGTCGATGGCGTCCAGCGGGCGGGCGGGCGGCCGGTCCCCGGTGAGGGCGGGCGACGGGCCCCGGGCGCCGGCGAGCTGCTCGTCCCGGGGGGCGGCGGGCGGCAGGTCCCGGGCGCGGTCCCTGTGGACATCCCCCGCATCCCGGGAAACCCCGTCACCCGATCCGGCCATTTGTTCAGCTGCCATGTCCCCCCGCTTCCCCGCCATGGACGTACTGTCCCCATCCCAGGCTGCGCAGAACCGTTTGTCCACAGGCTGATGCCGCCTGTAGCCAAACTGCATCCACGACCGAACAATCGGTAGGTGAGACGCGCCACATTCCGGCGCCCTCCTGGACCTGTCCTTTCCGTCCTGTGGGTCCTGTACCCGCCGGGGCGGCATGTCCGCACCGCTCCCACGAGGAGGTGTTCGTCGTGACGATTCAAGAGATGCCGGGCAGCACGGCCTACCGGCCCAGCCCGCCCCCGGCCTGGCAGCCGCGTACCGACCCCGCTCCGCTGCTCCCCGACGCGTCGCCGTACCGCGTGCTCGGCACCGGGGCCGCCGCCGGGGCCGACCCCGCCCTGCTGCGCCGGCTGTACGCCGAGCTGGTGCGCGGCCGCAGGTACAACGCGCAGGCCACGGCGCTCACCCGGCAGGGTCGTCTCGCCGTGTACCCCTCCAGCACCGGCCAGGAGGCTTGCGAGGTCGCCGCCGCGCTGGTGCTCCAGGAGCAGGACTGGCTCTTCCCCTCGTACCGCGACACCCTCGCCGTCGTGGCCCGCGGCCTGGACCCCGTGCAGGCGCTCACCCTGCTGCGCGGCGACTGGCACACCGGGTACGACCCGCGCGAAGCCCGCATCGCGCCCCTGTGCACGCCGCTCGCCACCCAACTGCCGCACGCGGTCGGCCTCGCACACGCCGCCCGCCTCAAGGGCGACGACGTGGTCGCGCTGGCCATGGTCGGCGACGGGGGCACCAGTGAGGGCGACTTCCACGAGGCGCTGAACTTCGCCGCCGTGTGGCAGGCGCCGGTCGTCTTCCTCGTGCAGAACAACGGCTTCGCCATCTCCGTCCCCCTCGCCAAGCAGACCGCCGCCCCCTCCCTGGCGCACAAGGCCGTCGGATACGGAATGCCGGGCCGCCTGGTCGACGGCAACGACGCGGCCGCCCTGCACCAGGTGCTCGGCGAGGCCGTGGAGCGCGCCCGGCGCGGCGGCGGCCCGACGCTGGTCGAGGCGATCACGTACCGCATGGAGGCCCACACCAACGCCGACGACGCCACCCGCTACCGCGGCGACGCCGAGGTGGACGCCTGGCGCGACCACGACCCGATCGCCCTGCTGGAGCGGGAGCTGACCGCCCGCGGCCTGTTGGACGAGGACGGCGTACGGGAGGCCGCGGAGGCCGCCGAGACCATGGCCGCCGACCTGCGGGCCCGGATGAACGCGGACCCGGTGCTCGACCCGATGGACCTGTTCACCCACGTCTACGCGGAGCGCACCGGGCAACTGCGCGAGCAGGAGGCACAGTTGCGGGCCGAGCTGGAAGCGGAAGCAGACGTGGAGGACGGGCGATGAGCAGCACCACCGTGGCCCGCGGCGCGGCGAAGGCCGCCGCGAAGCCCGCGAGCATGGCGCAGGCCCTCCAGCGCGCCCTGCGCGACGCGATGGCCGAGGACCCGACCGTGCACGTCATGGGTGAGGACGTCGGCGCGCTCGGCGGCGTCTTCCGCATCACCGACGGCCTGGTCAAGGAGTTCGGCGAGGACCGCTGCACGGACACCCCGCTCGCCGAGGCCGGCATCCTCGGCGCGGCGGTCGGCATGGCGATGTACGGGCTGCGGCCCGTCGTGGAGATGCAGTTCGACGCGTTCGCCTACCCGGCGTTCGAGCAGCTCGCCAGCCACGTCGCCAAAATGCGCAACCGGACGCGCGGCGCACTCCCCATGCCCCTGACGATCCGGATTCCGTACGGCGGGGGCATCGGCGGCGTCGAACACCACAGCGACTCCTCCGAGGCGTACTACATGGCCACCCCCGGCCTGCACGTCGTCACCCCGGCGACCGTCGAGGACGCCTACGGGATGCTCCGCGAGGCCATCGCCTCCGACGACCCGGTCGTCTTCCTGGAGCCCAAGCGGCTCTACTGGTCCAAGGCCGACTGGTCGCCGGACGCACCGACCGCCGTCGCCCCGACGGGCAGGGCCGTCGTCCGCCGCCCCGGCCGCAGCGCCACCCTCATCACCTACGGGCCGTCCCTGCCGGTGTGCCTGGAGGCCGCCGAGGCCGCGACGGCGGAGGGCTGGGACCTGGAGGTCGTCGACCTGCGCTCCCTCGTGCCCTTTGACGACGAGACGGTGGCCGCCTCCGTGCGGCGCACCGGGCGCGCGGTCGTCGTGCACGAGTCGCCCGGTTTCGGCGGACCCGGCGGCGAGATCGCCGCCCGGATCACCGAGCGCTGCTTCCACCACCTGGAGGCTCCGGTACTGCGCGTCGCCGGGCTGGACGTGCCGTACCCGCCGCCGATGCTGGAGCGCCACCACCTGCCCGGCGTGGACCGGGTGCTGGACGCGGTCGCGCGGCTCCAGTGGGAGGACTGACGATGGCACAGGCTTCTGGAATGGCGAGTCTGGAGTTCAGGCTGCCGGACCTCGGCGAGGGACTGACCGAGGCGGAGATCGTGCGCTGGCTGGTGCGGGTCGGCGACGTCGTCGCCGTCGACCAGCCGGTGGTCGAGGTCGAGACGGCCAAGGCGATGGTCGAGGTGCCGTGCCCGTACGGGGGCGTGGTCACCGCGCGCTTCGGCGAGGAGGGGACGGAACTGCCCGTCGGCTCGCCGCTGCTGACCGTGGCGGTGGGCGCGGACGCCTCGGACGGTGCCCCTGCCGCGAACGGCTCGGACGCTGCCTCCGGGTCGGGGAACGTGCTGGTGGGGTACGGCACGACGGCCCCTGCGGCGCGCCGGCGCCGGGTGCGGGCCGGGGCGCGGGGGGCGGGTGAGGCGCAGCCCGTGGCTCCGCAGGCCCCGGCGGTCCCGGCTGCCGCCGCCCCTTCCGCTGTTCCGGTGGCTCCTGCCGGTGCGCCCGCTCCCACCGGCAGGGGCGGAGGTCCCGTGCCGGTGATCTCTCCTCTCGTACGTCGGCTGGCGCGCGAGAACGGACTCGATCTGCGGCAGTTGAGCGGCTCGGGACCCGACGGGCTCATCCTGCGCGGCGACGTGGAGCAGGCCCTCCGTGCGCCCGCCGCCGGTGGGTCGACCGCTGCCGTCCGCCCGGGTCCCGCCGCCCCCGTCACGGCTTCCGCCGCTGCGGCAGCCGCGCCCGCCCCGTCCCCGTCCGCCGCGTCCGCCGTCCGGGTCCCCCTCAAGGGGGTGCGCGGAGCCGTCGCCGGCAAGCTGTCCCGCAGCCGCCGCGAGATACCCGACGCCACCTGCTGGGTGGACGCCGACGCGACCGAGCTGATGGCCGCCCGCGCCGCGATGAACAGCGTCGGCAACGGGCCCAAGGTGTCCGTGCTGGCCCTCCTCGCCCGCGTCTGCACGGCCGCCCTGGCCCGCTTCCCCGAGCTGAACTCCACCGTGGACACCGAGGCCCGCGAGATCGTCCGGCTCTCCGAGGTGCACCTGGGCTTCGCCGCCCAAACCGAGCGCGGACTCGTCGTCCCGGTCGTCCGCGACGCGCACACCCGCAGCGTGGAGTCCCTGGGCGAGGAGCTCGTCCGTCTCACCGACGCGGCCCGGGAGGGCAGGCTCACCCCCGCCCAGCTCACCGGCGGCACCTTCACCCTCAACAACTACGGGGTGTTCGGCGTCGACGGCTCCACGCCGATCATCAACCACCCCGAGGCGGCCATGCTCGGCGTCGGCCGCATCGTGCCCAAGCCATGGGTGCACGAAGGCCAGTTGGCGGTGCGCCAGGTCGTCCAGCTCTCGCTGACCTTCGACCACCGGGTCTGCGACGGCGGCACCGCGGGCGGCTTCCTGCGGTATGTCGCCGACTGCGTCGAGCACCCGGCACTGCTGCTGCGCACTCTCTGACACGCCATCGGCCCCGGGCCGGGCCCCCTCGCCGACGACGGCCGCGGGGCCCGGCCATACTTCGGGGCATGAGTGCCCACGCGTATGACGCCGTCGTGCTGTCCGGGGGCGCCGGGCGGCGGCTCGGCGGTGTCGACAAGGCCGCGGTGCGGATCGGCGGACGGACCCTGCTCGCCCGGGTCCTGACGGCCTGTGAAGGGGCCGGGGCCACGGTGGTCGTCGGCGGCCGGCACGCCACCGCGCGCCCGGTGGCCTGGGCCCGCGAGGACCCGCCCGGCGGCGGTCCGCTCGCCGCGCTGGCCGCCGGGGTCCGCGGGACCCGGGCGCCGCTGGTCCTCGTGCTCTCCGTGGACCTGCCGTTCGTGGACCGGGCCACGGCCGACACGCTCGTACGGTCCGTGGCGGACGACCCGCGCACCGACGGGGCGCTCCTCGTCGACGGCACCGGCCGCGACCAGCCCCTGGTCGCCGTGTACCGGACCGAACCGCTGCACCGCCGGCTCGCCCTGCTGACCGCCGAGCACGGCTCCCTCTCCGGCCTCCCGCTGCGGCGGCTCACCGCCGAGCTCGCCCTCACGCGTGTCACCGCCGCCGATCCCTTCGCCTCCTTCGACTGCGACACCTGGGAAAACATCGCAGCGGCCCGTGCCCGCATCAGGGAGCATGGGCACGTGCTGGATGAATGGATCACCGCAGTCAAGGACGAACTCGGTCTCGACCTCACCGTCGACACCCCCCTCCTCCTCGACCTCGCGCGCGACGCCGCGCACGGCGTCGCCCGACCCGCCGCTCCCCTGACGACGTTCCTGGTCGGTTACGCCGCGGGCCGCGCCGGGGCCGCAGGGCCCGAAGCCGTCGCCGCGGCCGCCGCCAAGGCGACCGCGCTCGCGGCCCGTTGGGCCGCCGAGACCGAAACCGCCCCGGACTCCGGCGGGCCCGGTTCCGGCGCGGCGGGCTCGGGGCAGACGGGTTCGGGGCAGGCGAGCCCCGGACAGGCGGGTTCCGGCGAGCCCGGTTCCGGTCCGGCGGGCTCGGGGCAGGCGGGTTCCGGACCGGCTGGCTCCGGCGGGCCCCGTTCCGGACAGGCGGGCCCCGCGTGAGCGACACCGACCACGAGATCGACGGCATCGAACAGGCCCTCGCGCTCGTCAGCCGCACACCGCCCGCCGTGCCCGCCCCCGCCGCCGATCCCCCCGGCGCGCCGCCCCCCGACACGGCCCCGGAGGCATCCACGGACCAGGCGCCCGCGCCCGCCGCTGAGGCTCATCCCGCCACCACCTGGCCCGAGGCCCGCGCCGCCGCCGCGCTCGCCGGGCGCACCGCACCGGCCCGCCCCCGCCGCGTGCCCCTGGAGCAGGCGCTCGGGCAGATCCTTGCCGAACCCCTCGACGCCCTCACCGACCTGCCGTCCTTCGACACCTCCGCCATGGACGGCTGGGCCGTGGCCGGCCCCGGGCCCTGGTCCTTCCGCGAAGGCCCCGGCATCCTCGCCGGACGCGACGCCCCCGATCCGCTGGGCGACGGCGAGTCCGTACGGATCGCCACCGGGGCCCGCATCCCCGTCGAGGCCACCGCGGTCGTCCGCCGCGAGCACGCCCACGCCGACGCGGCCAAGCAACGCCTGCACGCGCAGCGCGAGGTGATTCCCGGTCAGGACATCCGCCCGCGCGGCCAGGAGTGCCGCACCGGCGACCGCCTGCTGCCCGCGGGCTCCGTGGTGACCCCGGCGGTCCTCGGCCTGGCGGCCGCCGCCGGATACGACACCCTGCTGACCGTGCCCCGGCCCACCGTCGAAGTGCTCGTCCTCGGCGACGAGTTGCTGACCTCCGGGCTGCCCCGCGACGGCATGGTCCGCGACGCGCTCGGCCCGATGCTCGCCCCCTGGCTGCGTGCCCTCGGAGCGGACGTGCTCGACACCCGCTGCCTGGGCGACGACCCCGCGGCGCTGCGCAAGGCGGTCCTCGGCTCCGAAGCGGATGTCGTCGTCACCACCGGGGGCACCGCCGCCGGGCCCCTCGACCACGTGCACCCGTTCCTCGCCTCCGTCGACGCCGAACTCCTCGTCGACGGCGTCGACGTGCGCCCCGGCCACCCCATGCTGCTGGCCCGGCTCGCCCCCGACACCCACCTGGTGGGGCTTCCCGGCAACCCGCTCGCCGCCGTGTCCGGACTGCTGACGCTGGCCGAGCCGCTGCTGCGGGCGCTCGCCCACCGGCCCGCCCCCGAGCCGTACCGTGCTCCGGTGCGCGACGACGTGCCCGGCCACCCGGCCTCCACCCGGCTGGTGCCCGTCACCCACCGCACGGACGCATCCGGCGCGGACCATGCCGTACCCCTGCACTACAACGGACCGGCGATGCTGCGGGGGGTCGCGGCGGCCGACGGGCTGGCAGTGATTCCGCCCGGCGGCGCATGCGCCGGCGACGAACTGGAAATCCTCGACCTGCCGTGGGCCGAGGGGTGTTTCACGTGAAACATCCGGGCGCACCCCAGCCAGGCCGACCGGAAGGATGTTTCACGTGAAACTGCCAGGCCATGACGCGATGGCGCGCGATGCCGACGAGCATCTGACGACCGCCCCGGTCAAGCTGCCCAGGCGCATCGTCGAGCGCCCGTTGCGGCAGGTCGCCAAGCGGCTGCTGATGGCGCTGATGGTGCTCGCCGTGACGGTCTTCATCGTGTGGATCGACCGCAAGGGCTACCACGACAACTCCGACGGCGGCGTGGACCTCCTCGACGCCGTCTACTACTCGACCGTCACCCTCTCCACCACGGGGTACGGCGACATCGTTCCGTACAGCGACGGCGCGCGGCTCACCAATGTGCTGCTCGTGACGCCGCTGCGGGTTCTGTTCCTGATCATCCTGGTCGGTACCACTCTCGAAGTCCTCACCGAGCGGACGCGGGAGGAGTTCCGGCTGAATCGCTGGAGGTCCCAGTTGCGAGACCACACTGTCGTCATCGGGTACGGGACGAAGGGCCGGTCCGCGATGCAGACCCTCATCGCCACGGGCCTGAAGAAGGACCAGATCGTCGTCGTCGACCCGAGCGCCAAGGTCATCGAGACCTGCAACGCGGAAGGGCTGACGGGAGTCGTCGGCGACGCGACCCGCAGCGACGTGCTGCTGCGGGCGGAGCTCCAGCGGGCCCGGCAGATCATCATCGCCACCCAGCGCGACGACACGGCGGTGCTGGTCACCCTCACTGCCCGTCAGCTGAACCGGGGCGCGAAGATCGTCGCCGCGGTCCGCGAGGAGGAGAACGCGCCGCTGCTGCGGCAGTCCGGCGCGGACGCGGTCATCACCAGCGCGAGCGCGGCGGGCCGCCTGCTGGGCCTGTCGGTGCTCAGCCCGAGCGCCGGCACGGTGATGGAGGACCTGATCCAGCAGGGCTCGGGCCTGGACCTGATCGAACGGCCGGTCATAAAGAGCGAGGTCGGCAAGAACGTCCGGGAGACCGAGGACCTCGTGGTGAGCGTCCTGCGCGGACACCGGCTGCTCGGCTACGACGACCCGAAGGCCAGTCCGCTCCAGCTCACCGACCGCGTCATCACGATCGTGCGCGCGGTGCCGGGCTCGGAGGGCGCGGACATGCGGTTCAACGCGGCGGACTGAGCCCCGGCTGCCGGCGGGAGAAGGCCCCACAGGGTACGGACCCGCCGCGGCCCGGGGGTCCACTCGGGGCTCTTCGGACTGATCACAGGCACCGGGGGTAGTTTCGAGGCCATGCATGCGATCACGATCCCTGAACCCGGTGGCCCCGACGCGCTCGTCTGGGCGGAGGTCCCCGATCCCGTCCCGAACGAGGGCGAGGTCCTCGTCGAGGTCGCCGCGAGCGCCGTGAACCGGGCCGACCTGCTCCAGCGGCAGGGCTTCTACGACCCGCCGCCCGGCGCCTCCCGCTACCCCGGTCTGGAGTGCTCCGGCCGCATCATCGCCCTCGGCGCGGGCGTGCACGGCTGGGCGGTCGGCGACGAGGTGTGCGCGCTGCTCTCCGGCGGCGGCTATGCGCAGAAGGTCGCCGTCCCGGCGGGGCAACTGCTGCCCGTGCCCGACGGCGTGGACCTGGTGACGGCCGCCGCGCTGCCCGAGGTTGCCGCGACGGTCTGGTCGAACGTCTTCATGATCGCCCACCTGCGTCCCGGCGAGACGCTCCTCGTGCACGGCGGTGCCAGCGGCATCGGCACCATGGCGATCCAGCTCGCCAAGGCGATCGGCGCGCAGGTCGCCGTCACGGCGGGCGGCCCGGAGAAGCTGGCGCGGTGCGCGGAGCTGGGCGCGGACGTCCTGATCGACTACCGCGAGCAGGACTTCGTGCAGGAACTGCGCAAGGCCACCGACGGCAAGGGCGCGGACGTCGTCCTCGACATCATCGGCGCCAAGTACCTGGACCAGAACGTGAAGGCGCTCGCCACCAACGGACGCCTCGCGATCATCGGCCTCCAGGGCGGGGTGAAGGGCGAGATCAACCTCAACGCCCTGCTGCGCAAGCGGGCCGCGATCACCGCGACCTCGTTGCGCGCGCGTCCGCTGGGCGAGAAGGCGGCGATCGTGGCGGCGGTGCGCGAGCACGTGTGGCCGCTGATCGCGGCGGGCCGGGTGCGGCCGGTGGTCGACCGGACCTTCTCGATGGACCGGGCCCCCGAGGCGCACACGGCACTCGACGAGGGCAGCCATATCGGCAAGATCCTGCTCACCGTGAACTGAACGCGGCCTCAGAGCGGGCACCGGCACGACGAAGGGGCCGTGTTTCACGTGAAACACGGCCCCTTTTTCCGATGGTGTCCTAGAGGTACGGGCCGCCCGTGCGGGCCCCGGGGCCGTGGCCGCCCTCGTCGTCGTCCTCGTGCGAGGCACCGGGCGGGAGCGCCCGGCGCATCTGCTCCAGCTGGGCACGCGCCGCCATCTGCTGGGCGAACAGCGCGGTCTGGATGCCGTGGAAGAGCCCTTCGAGCCAGCCCACCAACTGGGCCTGCGCGATGCGCAGTTCCGCCTCGGAGGGAATGGCTTCCTCGGTGAACGGCAGCGAGAGCCGCTCCAGCTCCTCGACCAGCTCGGGGGCGAGCCCGTCCTCCAGCTCCTTCACGGAGCTGGCGTGAATGTCCTTGAGCCGTACCCGGCTCGCCTCGTCCAGAGGAGCCGCACGGACTTCCTCCAAGAGCTGCTTGATCATGCTGCCGATCCGCATGACCTTCGCGGGCTGTTCGACCATGTCCGTCACAGGCACCTCGCGCGACTCGTCGTCACCGCCGCCGAGCGCCATCCCGTCCTGCCCGACGACCAGGACCTGAGGGCTCTCCTGCGACCGTTCACTCCTCGGCATCTCCATGCCGTCATTCTCTCGTACACGTGCGTCAAGAGTGGTTGTGCCCCCGCACAAAGGTGATCCACCTTCGTACGGGGGCACAGCTTGGAGCGGATTCCCGGTCAGCCCGCCTCGCGTCGGGCGAGCGCACCCCGGGAGCGGGTGACCAGCGCGGCGAGCAGGGCCGCGCCGATCGGGACCACGACGATGAGCCCGCCGAGGGTCTCCCACGGGATGACGATCGGCATGTCCACCCGCGCCATGCCGCTGCCCCAGCCCATGTTCAGGCTCTCCTGGGCCAGGGACGCGTCCTTGCGGCGGTCGGAGAGCACCAGCGCGATGGCGGGCAGCAGGCCTGCGGCCGATCCCAGGACCACCCCCATGAAGGAGACCGTCCCGCACTGGAAGCCGCTGAGCGCGCGCCGCACGCGGGGCGGTGCGCCGACCGCGGCGAGGGTCTTCAGGTCGGCCTCGGCGTCGGCCTGCGCGAGCCCGGTGGCGATGCCGGCCGCGCCGATGGTGATCAGACCGGCGAACACCGTCAGGGCCAGCAGCACGATGCCGTTCTCGCTGACGTAACCGGCCTCGATGGTCACGCCCTCGTCCAGACCGATCTTGTCGATCGCCCCGTTCAGGGCCTGCGTCTGCTCGGAGCTGGGCAGCGCGGACGTCGAGAAGAGCACGCCGTAGGGGACGGTGGTGAACCCCGCGGACTTCGCGAGCGAGGGCGGGACCAGGAGCTGGAGCCCGTAGCCGTTCACGGACTTCGGCGCCAGGACCGAGGGGAGCTGGCGGACCTCGCCCGGGGGCTCCTTCTGCGCGGCCATCGCCTCGTCGGCCTTCTTGCGGTCGGTGACCAGCTTGATGCCGGTCTTGCCGTCCACGAAGGTCGTCGGGGCGAAGGAGACGGCCTTGCCCTGCCGGAGGGCGTTCACGAGGGCAGGGTCGGTGACGGCGAGCGCGGTGAGCACCTTCTCGTCACCGACGAGGACGCCGCCCTGCTGGGGTGCGCCGCCGCCCTCGGTGACCCGGCAGCGCTCGTCCTTGGAGAACGCGCGCCGCTCGGCGATGCTGAAGTCGTCGATGTTCTTGGCGGGGTCGTGCAGCGGGCAGCGGTTGGCCTTCGGGATGAAGACGTCGTAGTTGCCGCACTTCGCGTCGTCGCTGTACGCGGTGCAGTTCTTGCTGCCGACCACGATGCGCTGGACGTCCGCGAGGGCGTCGAGCGGGATGTTGGCCTGGACCGCCTGGCGGACGGCGGGCACGTCGCGCCCGCCCGCCTCGTCGGTGACCGCCATGCCGCTGCCGTACGGGAGCATCGCCCGGTACTCCGCGCGCTGCTTGGCATCGTGGCTCTCGGCGTACGTGGCCACGGCGACCGAGCCCGCGACCGCCGCCAGCACCGCCGCGACGGCGGGAGCCGTACGGCCCCGGTTGCGGATCGCGTCGCGCAGGGCGAGCCGGGGCGACAGCGGCAGCCAGCGGCCGAGCCGTCCGAAGAGGCCGACCAGCACCGGCGTGAGGGCGACGACGCCCAGCTCGGCGATGCCGCTGCCGCCCGCGACCAGGAGAACGTTGTCGCTGCTGGTCGCCCCGTACAGAGCGACCGCGACACCGGCGGCGACGGCGGCCAGCCCCAGCATCGGCAGCACCCGGTTGGCGCGGCGCACGCCGCGCCGCCCGGTGAGCGAGGCCAGCGGCGTCTGCCGGGAGGCGTTGATCGCGGGAACGATCGCGGCCAGCAGGCCGGTGAGGACGGCGACGGCGGCGATCCCCAGCAGTTCCAGGGGGCGCACGGTGAACGCGCCGAACCGCTGGCCCATGAGCCCTTCGAGGACCGGTCGCAGGGCGAGCGTGAGCAGCAGGCCCAGGACCGTGCCGACGACGGCTGCCACGAGGCCGATCACGAGGCCGCCGGACAGGACGATGGCCCGGATGTGGCGGCGGTCGCCGCCGTTGGCCCCGACCAGACCGAGCTGGCGGCGCGAGCGCCGGGCGCCGACCGCGAACGCGGGGCCGGCCAGCAGGCAGACCTCCAGCAGGGCCATGCCCACGATCGTCGCGGCGATGGTCAGCAGCTCACGGTTGCTGCCGTACTCCCGGGCCTCGCTGCTGTGGTTCTTGAAGTAGGGGACGTCGGAGACCGGCGGCGGGGAGAGGATGACCGCCCGCGATTCCACCTGGACGCCCTTGGCGTTGGCCTCCTTGACCATGTTCCACGTGAAACCTTCGCCGCCGACGGAGACGCGGTAGGCCGTGCTGCCTCCGGCGTCCGGCAGGCCCTGCGCCTTCAGCGCCTCGTTGAGCGGGGCGATGAGGGTGCCCGGCGGGGCGATGACCTGGGTGAGGTTCAGGGACTCGGGCAGCTCGTAGGAGCCGACGACGGTGAACTTCGTGTCGAGCGAGCGGGCGGTCAGTGTGGAGCCCACGGACAGGCCGCTGTCCTTGAGGAAGGCGTCGGTGGCGATCACCTCGCCCGCCTTCTCGGGGTGGCGTCCGCCGGTCAGCGTGAGGGAACCGGCGGCCATCGGGTCCGCGGCCTTGATCTCGCGGACCTCGGTGGAGAGCAGGCCGTGCGTGGTGCGCAGCCGGGCGACCGCCCGGGTGTCGACGAGCACCTTCGCGCCCGCAGGGATCGCCTTGGTGACGTCCGCCTTGCCCTCGGGCATCGGCTTGTTCTCGTATTGCTTGAAGCCGCCGACCGGCTCGGTGCCCGTGAAGCGGGGGTCCGGCGGCTGGTGGATCGGCAGGCCGCCCCAGCCCGCGTCGGTCAGGAGGGCGTCGGCCGCACCCATCTCACGGGTCAGCTTCTGGTCGGGGGTCAGTTCGGCACTGCGCAGCGTCACGTCGATGGCGCTGACGCCGAGGATCGGTACGGCGATCATCGCGAGGACGAGGATGCTGCGGCCCTTGGAGCGCCAGGCGTCACGGCGGGCGATGCGGATCGCCGCGAGCCAGGAGTGGTACCAGCCCTTCACTTGGTGCCCGCCTGACCGCCCGTGGTGGTGGCGGCGAGGAGGGAATCGGCGTCCGTCCGTACCGTCTCGTCGACGACCGAGCCGTCGCGCAGGAAGACCACCCGGTCCGCCCAGGCGGCGAACCGCGGCTCATGGGTGACCAGGACGCCGGCGGCGCCCGCGTCGCAGCGGGTGCGCAGCAGGGCGAGGACGGACTCACCGGTCTCGGAGTCGAGGGCGCCGGTCGGCTCGTCGGCGAGGACCAGGCGGCGGTCGCCGACGAGGGCGCGGGCGATGGCCACGCGCTGCTGCTGGCCGCCGGACATCTCGTCCGGGAAGCGGTCGGCGAGGTGCGACAGGCCCATCTCCTCCAGCGCGGCGAGCGCGGAGACGCGGGCCTTGCGGGCGGATATGCCGTCGAGCTCGCGGGGCAGCGAGACGTTCTCGGCGGCGGTCAGGGCCGGGATGAGGTTGTAGTCCTGGAAGACGTAACCGATGCTGCGCCGGCGCAGCGCGGCCAGCTCCTTGCGGCTGACCTGCGTGATGTCGGTGCCTTCGACGACGACCTTGCCCGAGCTGGGGGTGTCGAGGCCGCCCGCGATGGTGAGCAGGGTGGACTTGCCGGACCCGGAGGGGCCCATCACGGCGACGAGTTCGCCGGGGAAGACGGAGAGGTTGACGCCGCGCAGGGCGTGCACCTCGGTGGCGCCGCTGCCGTGTACACGGGTCAGCTGCTCCAGTTGCAGCACGGGCTGCTGGGACTGGTCGGGCATGAGTGAGGGGTCCCCCCTGGCAGGGCCGCGCGGCACGGGGCGCCGTTCGGCGGTCGTACGGAAGTGATGGTCGCGGGCGCTCGTACGCGAGCAGCGGTGGTCCGGCGCGGTGATGTCCGGCGCGGTGGTGGATCAGCGCCGGGACGCGCGGGCGGCCCCGCTCCTGGCCGGGCGCGGTGCGGGTTCGGCCGGTGGCGGGGTGGCTCCCCGCTTGGCCGTGGCGGAGAGCCGGACGAGCCGGGACTCGGAGTGGTCGAGCCAGCGGGCCTCGGCCTCGGTCTGGAAGATCAGCTGCTCCAGTACGAGCAGCCAGGCCACGTCGTCGCGGCCCCCGGGGTCGTCCTGGAGGTCCCCGCTGCCGGACTCGACGGCGACCAGGGCCTGCGCCTTGAGCCGGGTGTAGTCCTGCATCGCCTTCAGGGTGGCGTGCCGCTGCGCCTGGATGACGGCCTGGATGTCGACACCGGGTGTGCCGACGGCCATCGCCAGCTTGATGGCCAGTTCGTCGCGGGGCGGGCTGGTGCGGTCGACGGGGCGCTCGAACCACTGGCGCAGTTCCTCGCGTCCGGCGTCGGTGATCGCGTACAGCGGGTGTCCCGCGTCGTCGTCGCCGTCGGGCGCGACCATGCCGTCGCGCTCCAGGCGGCTGAGCGTCGTGTAGACCTGTCCGACGTTCAGGGGCCAGGTGGCGCCGGTGCGGGACTCGAATTCGGTGCGTAGCTGGGAGCCGTAGCGGGGGCCCTGTTCGAGGAGGGCGAGGAGCCCGTGGCGGATGGACATACTGAGTATGTATACCGAGTATGCCCGCCGTGGCAAGCGGCCTCCGTCGGGGGTGCGCTCCGAATGGCCCGCTCCGTGTGCCCGTTTGATTGCGTTGTGTGACGCTGGGTCGGACGGTTCGGCGGTACCGGACGGGAGGCGGTCACCCGATGGCTCCAGGGGTCCGTGGGCAGGTCGTGGCGTGGGTGGCGGCGGGATTGCTGCTGGGGGGCGCGGAGACGGGACGGGCGCAGGAGGCCCCGCCGTCCGCGTCCGCGTCTGCATCCGCGCCCGCGTCCTCGCGCGAGTCCGTCGCGCCCGCACCCGTGTCCTCGGCGTCTGCCTCTGCGCCTGCGGAGCCGGCCGTCGTCTCGGCATCCGCGTTCGCGGAGCCGTCCGTGTCCGCGGAGCCGTCCGGGTCCCCCTCGCCCCCGGCGTCGATGGCCGTGACGGCCCCTGAGGCGCGGCTCGCCGGGAGGAAGGCTGCGGAGGGACGGGTCAGGCCCGGGCGCAGGGCGGAACCGGAGGTGGTGCGGCCGGTGGCGGTACGGGTGCCGGCCGGGGAGCGGGAGACGGCCCCGCGCAGGCCGTCAAGGCCACCGGGGACGCGGCCCCCGGCAGCGGAGTCACAGGCGTATGCACAGGCCAGGGCCGGAGCGACGGAGCGGTACCGGGCGGTGCCCCTGGGGGTGGGGATCGTGCTGGTGGGCCTGGGGCTGGGGTTCCTGGGGGTGCGTCTGCGGCGGCAGTGAGGAGGCGCGGACCGTCGCCCGCCAGGCCGCGGCCGCTACTGGGCGGGGTTGCCGGTGGAGACGGTGAGCTCGATGTTGGTGGCCTTGGGGTCGATCGCGGAGCCCGCGAGCGGGAACTGGTCGATGACCGTCTCCTCGCCCCACTGGTTCTCGTCGATCGGCTTCTCCCGGATCGTCCAGCCCGCGGCTTGCGCGCACTCCTTGGCCGAGCGGACGTTCTTGTAGACGAAGTTGGGCATGACGACCTTGGCGGGGTCGAGGTTGTCCTCCTTCGCCTCGCTGCACTCGGTGACCTTGATCGTCTTCGATCGGTCCGGTCCCTTGAAGCCCGCCTGTGACGTCTTCTCGGTCGGCTTGTCCTCGGGGTCGTCCTTCGGCAGCAGCGCGAAGACCACGCCGCCGATCACGGCCAGTACGACCACCACTGCGCCGATCGTCATCGGGATGTTCTTCTTCTTGCCCGGCGCGCTCCCCGGCGCTCCCCCCGGCATCGAGGGCGACGTCGGGTTCTGCGTGTACGGCGCGGGCGTCGCGTACCCGCCGGGCTGCTGCGGATATCCGTACCCGGCCTGCGGAGCCGGGGTCTGCACCGGCACCGGCGTCGCGGGACCGTAGGGGCCCGGCGTCGGCGGCTGGTACGGCGTCTGCACCCCGCTCTGCGGAGCCGCCTGCCCCGTCTGCCCGACCGGCGGGAACACCGCGGAGCCGACGCCCGAGCCCGCGCCCTGCGCGGGACCGCTGCCCGGGACGATCGAGGGAGCCGCGCCCGGCTGCAGGGACGCGAGCACGCGGTGGCACTCGTCGGCCATGGCGGCGGCGCTCGGGAAGCGCTCGTTCGGGTTCTTCCTCAGGGCCCGGGCGACGAGCGCGTCGACGGCCGGCGGCAGCGTCCGGTTGATGGCGGACGGGGCGCCCGGCTCCTCCTGGACGTGCGCGTAGGCGATCGCCAGCGCCGAGTCGGCGTCGAACGGGATCCGGCCGGTGAGCAGCTGGAACAGCATGATGCCGACCGAGTACAGGTCGGAGCGGGCGTCCACGCCGCGTCCCAGCGCCTGCTCGGGCGAGAGGTACTGCGGGGTGCCGACGACCATTCCGGTCTGGGTCATGGACGTGACGCCGGACTGCATGGCGCGGGCGATGCCGAAGTCCATCACCTTCACGACGCCACGCTTGGTGATCATGACGTTGCCGGGCTTGATGTCGCGGTGGACCAGACCCATCTCGTGGCTGGTCTCCAGCGCCGCGAGGACGTCGGCCGTGATCTTCAGGGCCTTGTCGGCGGGCATCGCGCCGTACTGCTGGATGTCGCGGTCGAGGGCCGAGCCGAGCGGCTGTCCCTCGACGTACTCCATGACGATGTACGGCATCCTGGAGCCGCCCAGCTCGTCCTCGCCGGTGTCGAAGACCGAGACGATGTTGGTGTGCGAGAGCTTGGCCACAGCCTGGGCCTCGCGCCGGAACCGCTCGCGGAAGGCGGCTTCGCGGCCCAGTTCCGTATGCAATGTCTTGATCGCCACCTGGCGGTCCAGGGCGGCGTCGTAAGCCAGGTAGACGGAGGCCATGCCCCCCTCGCCGAGCAGGTCCCGAAGCTGGTACCGGCCACCTGCCACGGAGCCACCCGCGTACCGGCCCTGCGTGCCGTCCTGGCTCATGACTGTGCTTCCCCCTCGGCCGCGGTGGACCCGCGTCGGACCGGCGCTCGCTGGTGCGGAGACAATGCGGAGAGAATCCGCGATCATCCCTCATTACGGGCCAAGTCTGCCCGAGGGCACTGACACGTCAAGCGAGGTGCCCGTTCCGTGACCGTACGGGAGAAGAAGAGTCTCGGAAGCGTTATCCGCGCGACCCCGAAGGGTGGGTAATTTGCACGGGTACAGGCGCAACGGTTTTGATGGCAGGTCCATCTGATAGCAGAGGGGCCACGCATGAGGCTGTAGCGTGACGTGGCGGAGAACCCTGTGAACCACCGCGACGCGGGCTTACGAACCGTCGGTTTTCGGACCGTACGGCCCCGCGGGCGCGGACAGATGATGACGGCGAGGACTGATGGCACCCGAACCCGAGGACACCGGCGGTGGAGTGTCTGACCTGCCGGAATCGTTCGGTATGGGCGGACTTGTCGGCGATGGTCGCTACCGGCTGACCCATCGTCTCGGCCGCGGCGGCATGGCCGAGGTCTTCGCCGCGGAGGACGTACGGCTGGGCCGCACGGTCGCGGTGAAGCTGCTGCGCTCCGACCTGGCGGAGGACCCCGTCGCCAAGGCGCGCTTCACGCGTGAGGCGCAGTCGGTCGCCGGCCTCAACCACCACGCCGTGGTGGCCGTGTACGACTCCGGCGAGGACCGCATCAACGGCAACCTCGTCCCGTACATCGTGATGGAGCTCGTCGAGGGCAACACCATCCGCGACCTGCTGCTCAACGCCGAGGCCCCGGGCCCCGAGCAGGCGCTGATCATCGTCTCCGGCGTGCTGGAGGCCCTCGCGTACAGCCACCAGCACGGCATCGTGCACCGCGACATCAAGCCCGCGAACGTGATCATCACGCACGGCGGCGCGGTCAAGGTGATGGACTTCGGCATCGCGCGCGCCCTGCACGGGGTGCAGTCGACGATGACGCAGACCGGCATGGTCATGGGCACCCCGCAGTACCTCTCCCCGGAGCAGGCGCTCGGCAAGGCCGTCGACCACCGCAGCGACCTGTACGCCACCGGCTGCCTGCTGTACGAGCTCCTCGCCCTGCGGCCCCCCTTCATGGGCGAGACGCCGCTGTCGGTGGTCTACCAGCACGTCCAGGACCTGCCGGTGCCGCCGTCCGAGATGTCGGACGTGGCGCCGCCGGAACTCGACGGCCTGGCCATGCGCGCCCTCGCGAAGGACCCGGACGACCGGTTCCAGAGCGCCGAGGAGATGCGCGGTCTCGTCCAGTACGGCCTCCAGATGCTCCAGCAGCAGGGCAGCCACACGGGCACCTGGAACACCGGCCCCGTCGAGATGCACGAGTCGGGCTACACCCCGGCGCACGGCGTCGCGGCGACGGCCGCCATGGGACACCCGGCGCACGGAGACACCTCGCAGTTCCGGCCGGGCGGCGCGATGCTGCCGCCGCAGAACCCGCACGACGGGGCGTACGACGCCGACTACGACGACCGTCCCAGCCGCGCCAAGATCTGGATCATCGCGGTGATCGCGCTCCTGGCGATCGCGGGCGGTGTGGCGGCCGCGAACGGCGTGTTCACAAACGATGACCCCAGTGGGAAGCCGACCCACACCCCGACCGTCAAGAGCACCCCCGGACAGACCCCGTCCGACGACGAGTCGCCCACGGATGAGGACTCCTCCGGCGGCAACAGCCAGAGCAACAGCTCCTCGACCTCGACCACCGGGGGCAACCCGCCGCCGCCGGTCAACAAGCCCTCCAAGACGAAGACCAAGGATCCGACGAAGGAGCCGACGAAGGACCCGACGAAGCCCCCGGCCGGCAACGGGGGCAATGACGCGGGCGGCACCCCCGGCGGCACTCCGGGCGGTGACGACGGCGGCACCCCCAACGGCGGCACTCCCAACGGCGGTACGCCGGGCGGCGGTACGCCGGGCGGTGACGACGGCGGCACTCCCAACGGCGGCACTCCCAACGGCGGTACGCCGGGCGGAGACGACAACGGCACCCCCGGCGGCACTCCCGGCGGCGGTACGCCGGGCGGCACCCCCGGCGGCGCACCGGGCGGCGCGGGCGCGGTCCAGGGCACGGACCCGGCCGGCAAGACCACGTAACCGGACCCGCTCTCACCCCGCGAAGGCGTCCAGCACGGCTTCGTACTCCTCGGTCCACCAGACCGCCAGGGCCGACGCCGCAGGAAACTGCGGGTCGGCCCTTCGGTCGTGCAACTGGTAGCGCCAGCGCAGTATCCAGAAGTCGTTCAGCCGCTCCCACCACACCCGGTGCACGGCCGCCGCCAGCTCCGCCTCCCCGGCCCCCGTGGTGCGCCGGTAGGCCCGTGCGTACGCGCGGGCCTTCGTCAGCTCCAGCTCCCCGTCGGGCCGTACGAAGAAGATGGCGGCCGCACGGACCGCCTCCTCGGCGCGGGGCTGCACCGCGAGCCGGTCCCAGTCGACGATGGCCGCGGGCTCCGCGCCCCGGTAGAGCAGGTTCAGCGGGTGGAAGTCGCCGTGCACCCAGCCGGCGGTGGGCTCGGCACCGGCGGGCGGGCGGCGGTGGGCGTGCCGCTCCAGGAGCGTGCGGCGCTCCAGGAGGCGGTGTTCGGCCAGACCGTCGAAGGCGTCCCGGGGGCGACTCGTGCGGGCCAGCAGGAGCAGTTCCTCGATGGTCTCGAAGCTGTCGCGGGGGTCGGCGCTCAGTTCCTCGCCGTCCCGGCCCGCCGCGGACTCCATGACCTGGGCCAGGCAGGTGTGCACGACGCCCAGGAGGGCGCCCAGGCGCAGCGACTCGGCCTCGGTGAGCTGGGCGCCGTCGCGGTGGCTGCCGTCGACCCAGGGGTGCAGGGCGTAGCAGCGCCCCTCGACCACCGCGACGGTGTCGCCTTCGGTGGTCGGGAGGGGCGGAGCGACGGGGACGCCGAGGGCGGCCAGGCGCTGGGTGGCACCGTGCTGGCGGGCGATGGCGGCGCGGTCGCCGTCCAGGTGGTGCTTGAGGAAGTAGACGCCGCGGGTGGTGGTCAGCCGGAAACCGTGGTTCAGCAGACCTTGGGCGACGGGCTCGCAGGACACCGGCTCGCCCAGGAACGCGTACCGGCGCAGCAGGCCGCCGAGGGGCGGAACGGGCGCCGATGTTTCACGTGAAACGGCGACCGGTCCGGCGATGTCGGCAGACTCGGCAGGTTCTGCGGATACAGATGAGCGCGGCACCCGGCAGATGGTAGATCACGGGCGGTCAGGTGGTCTCACCCTGTGTGCTGGAGGCTTCGCTCGCGGACGTCGCGCAGGGTGTGGACCAGGAAGAACTGCGGGTCGATCCGCATGTGGACGGGGTCGAAGGGCTCGCCCTCGACCTCCTGCGGCCCGGGTCCGAACAGCTCCCGCTCGGCCTCGGTCGGCTCGATCACACGGGCCTCGCCGGTGGTCTGCACGGACCACAGCGATTGCTCGCCGGAGTTGAAGTTGTCGGTCTCGTACGCCACGACGCTGCCGTTGCACGCCTGGTGGTAGCCGTAACCGGCGTGCATCCGCAGCAGGACCGCGCCGTCGGTCACCACATGCCGGGCGACGGCGAGGAACGGCAGCGCACGCATGCTGGTGGCGACCCGGCCGTACGGAACGGAGGTCAGCAGCTGCATCGCGCGGAAGCGCTCGGAAGTGGGCATGGCTTCACTGTGCGCGATGCAGCAGGCCGGCCAAAAGAGACCTAGGTCCCGAGAAAAGTCACAAAGCGCCTGATCAGCGGGGTCTCCGGTGGTGCTTTCCGCCAGGTCAGCGGCGCTCTTCGGCCTGCATGCGGGCGACATAGGCGGCGGCCTGCGAACGGCGCTCCATGCCCAGCTTGGAGAGCAGACTGGAGACGTAGTTCTTGATCGTCTTCTCGGCGAGGTGGAGGCGCTCGCCGATCACGCGGTTGGTGAGGCCCTCGCCGATCAGGTCGAGGATCTTGCGCTCCTGCTCGGTGAGGTTGGCCAGGCGCTGGTCGCCCTTGGCGTTGTTGCCGGCCCGCAGCCGCTCCAGGACGCGGGCGGTCGCCACCGGGTCGAGGAGGGACTTTCCGGCGGCCACGTCCCGAACGGCCGACAGGAGTTCACTGCCGCGGATGGCCTTGAGGACATAGCCGGACGCACCGGCCATGATCGCGTCGAAAAGGGCCTCGTCGTCGGCGAACGAGGTGAGCATCAGACATTTGATGTCCTCGTTCTGCGAACGAACTTCGCGGCAGACCTCCACTCCGCTCCCGTCCGGCAGCCGGACGTCCAGCACGGCGACATCGGGACGGGTCGCAGGGATCCTGACCAGGGCGTCTGCCGCTGTGCCCGCTTCGCCGACGACCTCGATGTCGTCCTCGACGGAGAGCAATTCATGGACGCCCCGCCTGACGACTTCGTGGTCATCAAGAAGGAAAACAGTAATTTTGCCTGATTCGCGCACGCCGCCATCCTCACATACGAAGTCTTCCCGTGCCCGAGGTGACCGGGATAACGTTCCCCTGTTCCGGCGGCCCGCAAGGCTCTGACCAGTGATTGTTCCCGCATTCCTCGATTTACTTGGAAATCCAAGCAAAATCGCAGGTCAAATGGGGTTTCGCAGTTATGCGAAGCACTGGGTAACGTTCTTTTGACAGGGCGCTCGCCGGGGCACCTGTCACGCCCTGTCCCGGCCGAGCCGCACCCACCCCGTGCGCGGGTACGGATTCAGGGCGAGCCGCACTGGTTTCCCGGCAGACCCCGGGGGCCGGACCGACGGAGGAGCACGCACGTGACCGTGGAGAGCACTGCCGCGCGTAAACCGCGACGCAGCAGCGGAGCAGGCACCAAGCGCGCCAGCGCCAAGAAGACGACCCCCGCACCGGCCGCCGGCGAGCCGCAGCTCGTCCAGCTGCTGACGCCCGAGGGCGAGCGGGTCACGCACCCGGACTACGAGATCGACCTGTCGGCCGACGAGCTGCGCGGGCTGTACCGGGACATGGTCCTCACCCGCCGCTTCGACGCCGAGGCGACTTCGCTCCAGCGCCAAGGCGAGCTGGGCCTGTGGGCCTCGCTGCTCGGCCAGGAGGCCGCGCAGATCGGCTCGGGCCGCGCGCTGCGGGACGACGACTACGTCTTCCCGACCTACCGCGAGCACGGTGTCGCCTGGTGCCGAGGGGTGGACCCGACGAACCTGCTGGGCATGTTCCGCGGCGTGAACCACGGCGGCTGGGACCCCAACAGCAACAACTTCCACCTGTACACGATCGTCATCGGCTCGCAGACCCTGCACGCCACCGGCTACGCCATGGGCGTGGCCAAGGACGGCGCGGACTCCGCCGTGATCGCGTACTTCGGCGACGGCGCGTCCTCGCAGGGCGACGTGGCCGAGTCGTTCACCTTCTCCGCGGTCTACAACGCCCCGGTGGTCTTCTTCTGCCAGAACAACCAGTGGGCGATCTCCGAGCCCACCGAGAAGCAGATGCGGGTGCCGCTCTACCAGCGTGCCCAGGGCTTCGGCTTCCCCGGCGTCCGCGTCGACGGCAACGACGTCCTGGCCTGTCTCGCCGTCACGAAGTCCGCCCTGGAGCGGGCCCGCCGCGGCGAAGGACCCACGCTGGTCGAGGCGTTCACCTACCGCATGGGCGCGCACACCACCTCCGACGACCCGACGAAGTACCGGGCCGACGAGGAGCGCGAGGCATGGGAGGCGAAGGACCCGATCCTGCGCGTGCGCACGTACCTGGAGAAGGAGGGCCTCGCCGACGCCGCCTTCTTCGAGGAGCTGGAGGCCGAGAGCGAGACCCTCGGCAAGCGGGTCCGCGAGGCCGTGCGCGCCATGCCCGACCCCGACACCATGGCGATCTTCGAGAACGTCTACGCGGACGGGCACGCGCTCGTCGACGAGGAGCGCGCCCAGTTCGCCGCCTACCAGGCGTCGTTCGCCGAGGAGGGCAAGTAAGCCATGGCAGTCAAGAAGCTTCCGATCGCCAAGGCGATCAACGAGTCGCTCCGCACCGCGCTGGAGAACGACCCCAAGGTCCTCGTCATGGGCGAGGACGTCGGCAAGCTCGGCGGCGTCTTCCGGGTCACCGACGGTCTGTTCAAGGACTTCGGCGAGGGCCGGATCATCGACACCCCGCTCGCCGAGTCGGGCATCGTCGGCACCGCGATCGGCCTCGCCCTGCGCGGCTACCGGCCCGTCGTGGAGATCCAGTTCGACGGTTTCGTCTTCCCGGCGTACGACCAGATCGTCACGCAGCTCGCGAAGATGCACGCCCGCTCGCTCGGCAAGATCAAGCTGCCGGTCGTCGTGCGCATCCCCTACGGCGGCGGCATCGGCGCGGTCGAGCACCACAGCGAGTCGCCCGAGGCCCTGTTCGCGCACGTCGCGGGCCTGAAGGTGGTCTCCCCCTCCAACGCGTCCGACGCGTACTGGATGATGCAGCAGGCCGTCCAGGGCGACGACCCGGTGATCTTCTTCGAGCCGAAGCGCCGTTACTGGGACAAGGGCGAGGTCGACACGGAGGCCGTCCCCGCGCCACTGCACCGGGCCGAGGTCGCCCGCGAGGGCACGGACCTCACGCTGGTCGCGTACGGGCCGATGGTGAAGGTCTGCGTCGAGGCGGCGGCCGCCGCCGCCGAGGAGGGCAAGTCGGTGGAGGTCGTGGACCTGCGCTCGATGTCCCCGATCGACTTCGACGCCATCCAGGCCTCGGTCGAGAAGACCCGCCGCCTGGTCGTCGTGCACGAGGCACCGGTGTTCTACGGCGCGGGCGCGGAGATCGCCGCCCGCATCACCGAGCGCTGCTTCTACCACCTGGAGGCACCGGTGCTGAGGGTCGGCGGATACCACGCCCCGTATCCGCCGGCGCGCCTGGAGGAGGAGTACCTGCCGGGTCTGGACCGGGTGCTCGACGCCGTCGACCGCTCGCTCGCGTACTGAAGGGGCCGACTGACATGACACAGACGCAGAACGCTGCCCGCTACCGCGAGTTCAAGCTGCCCGATGTGGGCGAGGGCCTCACGGAGGCCGAGATCCTCAAGTGGTACGTCCAGCCCGGTGACACCGTCACCGACGGGCAGGTCGTGTGCGAGGTCGAGACGGCGAAGGCGGCCGTCGAGCTGCCCATCCCGTACGACGGCGTGGTGCACGAGCTCCGCTTCGAGGAGGGCGTGACGGTCGACGTCGGCACGTCGATCATCGTGGTCGACGTGGCGCCGGGCACTGCCGCTCCGGCGGAGCCGGTCGCCGCTCCCGCGCCCGTGGCGGAGCCGGCGGAGGACGAGGCGCCCAAGGGCCGTCAGCCGGTCCTGGTCGGGTACGGCGTCGCCGAGTCCTCGACCAAGCGCCGGGCCCGCAAGACGGACACGTCCGCGCCCGAGAAGGCGGCCTACTCGGCCTCCGTGCAGGCCGAGTTGAACGGCACCTCCACCTCGGTCCAGGCCGTCGAGGAGCGCACGCGCCCCCTCGCCAAGCCGCCGGTCCGCAAGCTGGCCAAGGACCTGGGCATCGACCTCGCGACGGTCACGCCGACCGGTGCGAACGGCGTCATCACGCGGGAGGACGTCCATGCGGCGGCCGCCCCGGCCGCCGCGCCGGATGTTTCACGTGAAACGGTCACCGAGGCACCGGCCGCCCCGGCCGCCCCGGTGGACCTCGCCGGAACCGGCGCGTCCGCGCCCGCCTCCCGCGAAACGGTCACCCCCATCAAGGGCGTCCGCAAGGCCACCGCGGCCGCCATGGTGAAGAGCGCCTTCACCGCACCGCACGTCACCGAGTTCATCACCCTCGACGTGACGCGCACGATGAAGCTGGTCGCGGAACTCAAGGCGGACCCCGACAAGTACGGCATGGCGGGGCTGCGGATCAACCCGCTCCTGCTCATCGCCAAGGCCCTCCTCGTCGCCATCAGGCGCAACCCGGAGGTCAACGCCACCTGGGACGAGGAGAACCAGGTGATCGTGCAGAAGGAGTACGTGAACCTGGGCATCGCCGCGGCCACCCCGCGCGGTCTGATCGTCCCGAACATCAAGGACGCCCAGGCCAAGACCCTGCCCGAACTGGCGTCCGCCCTGGCCGACCTGGTGTCGGTCGCCCGCGAGGGCAAGACCTCCCCGGCAGCCATGCAGGGCGGCACGGTGACCATCACCAACGTCGGCGTCTTCGGCGTCGACACCGGCACCCCGATCCTGAACCCGGGCGAGTCCGCGATCCTCGCGGTCGGCGCCATCAAGCTCCAGCCCTGGGTCCACAAGGGCAAGGTCAAGGCCCGCCAGGTCACCACGCTGGCCCTGTCCTTCGACCACCGGGTGGTCGACGGAGAGCTCGGGTCCAAGGTCCTGGCCGACACGGCGGCGGTCCTGGAGCACCCGAAGCGCCTGATCACCTGGGCGTAACCGCAGCTCGCAGAGGGGCCCGTCCGCATCGCGGACGGGCCTTTCTCTTGCACACCTGTTGTATCTAAGCTGTGCGCATGCCTGCCGCACCCCCCGCCGCCGAACGTGTCTACGATCACATCAAGAGGGGGGTGCTCGACCGCAGCTACGAAGGCGGGACGCTCCTCACCGAGGGCCATCTCGCCGAGGCCGTGGGCGTCTCCCGCACTCCGGTGCGCGAGGCGCTGCTGCGTCTTGAGGTCGAGGGGCTCATCAAGCTCTACCCGAAGAAGGGCGCCCTGGTCCTCGCGGTCTCCGCGCAGGAGATCGCGGACGTGGTGGAGACCCGGCTGCTGGTCGAGGAGTTCGCGGTGCGCAAGGCGATCCCCGCCCCGCCCCGGCTGATCACCCGCCTCGAAGAGCTGCTCGCCGAGCAGCAGCAGCGGGCGGTCGCGGGCGACCTGGCGGAGGTCGCCGTCACCGACCGCTGCTTCCACGCCGAGATCGTCCGCAACGCCGGGAACAAGATCCTCTCCCGCCTCTACGACCAGATGCGCGACCGGCAACTGCGGATGGGCGTCGCCGTGATGGAGGCCCACCCGGACCGCATCGCGCTCAACATCGCCGAGCACGCCGAGATGCTGGACGCCCTCCGGGCCGGCGACCCGGAAGCCGCGGCCGCCTGCGTACGCCGCCATGTCAGCCGGGTGAAGACCCTGGTCAGGGGGGACGACCGATGAAGCCCGCAGCCCGCGTCGTGCACGGCGACCCGCCCGGCGGCCGCAAGGCGATGGCCGTGTGGTCGATCGGCGTCGCCGTCTACTTCGTCGCCGTCATCTTCCGCACCAGCCTGGGCGTCGCCGGCCTGGACGCCGCCGACCGCTTCCAGGTCAACGCCTCCGCGCTGTCCACCTTCTCGATACTCCAACTGCTCGTGTACGCGGGTATGCAGATACCCGTCGGCCTCCTGGTCGACCGGCTCGGCACCAGGAAGGTGCTGCTCATCGGCGCGGCACTGTTCACGCTCGGCCAACTGGGCTTCGCGCTCTCGCCGACGTACGGCATGGCGCTGCTCTCCCGCGCGCTGCTCGGCTGCGGCGACGCGATGACCTTCATCAGCGTGCTGCGGCTGGGCACCCGCTGGTTCCCGGCCCGGCGCGGGCCGATGATCGCGCAGGTCGCCGCCCTGTTCGGGATGGCGGGCAACCTCGTCTCGACGCTGGTGATCGCGCGGTCCCTGCACGGGTACGGCTGGACGGCGACCTTCGTCGGCAGCGCGGCGGCCGGGGTGGCCGTCCTCGTGCTGACGCTGCTGTTCCTCAAGGACCACCCCGAGGGCCACGAGCCGCCGCGTCCCGCGAAGGCCGGACCCTCGTTCGTGCGTGAGCAGATCGCGGCCGCCTGGCGGGAGCCCGGCACCCGGCTCGGGATGTGGGTGCACTTCACCACCCAGTTCCCGGCGATGGTCTTCCTGCTGCTGTGGGGGATGCCGTTCCTGGTGGAGGCACAGGGCATGTCGCGGGCGGCGGCCGGAGAGCTGCTGACGCTGGTGGTCCTCTCCAACATGGCCATCGGGCTCGTGTACGGCCAGGTCATCGGCCGGCACCACGCGGCGCGGGTTCCGCTGGCGCTCGGCACGGTGGCGGCGACCGCCCTCCTGTGGGGCGCCACGATCGCCTATCCCGGGGAGCACGTGCCGGGGTGGCTGCTGGTGACCCTGTGCGTGGTGCTCGGGGCGTGCGGGCCCGCCTCGATGATCGGCTTCGACTTCGCGCGGCCCGCGAATCCGCCGGAGCGGCAGGGCACGGCCTCGGGCATCGTGAACATGGGCGGCTTCATCGCCTCCATGACCACCCTGTTCGCGGTGGGCGTGCTCCTGGACGCGACCGGCGACAACTACCGGATCGCGTTCGCCTCGGTGTTCGTGCTGGAGGCGGTGGGGCTGACCCAGATCCTGCGGCTGCGCACGCGGACCGCACGGCGGGAGCGGGAGCACCTGGTGGCGAGCAGGGTCGAAGCCGTGCACGTACCGGTGTGACGGCCCTGCTCCGGGCGGTGTTCCACGGGAAACGACCCGCATGTGACGCCGGACGGCCGGTGTTCCACGTGAAACACCGCTACGGGGTGACCGCGAAGTTCCGCAGGATCTCGTGGGCCAGGTCCTCGTCGCCCTCGATCTTCACGAGGTCGGCCACCGTCGCGTGCCGCACGCGACCGCAGGCCAGCCGGTAGTACGTCTCCCAGTCCAGGGCGATCGTCACGAGCGGGCCCAGCGAGGGGGTGCCGTCGATGGTGCCGAGGCCCTGGGCGTCGACGCGGACCGTGCGCAGGAACTCGACCGGTCCGTGCACGTCGAAGACGACCGCCGAGTTGGGCGGTGCGCCCGCGTCCTTGGCGACGACCTTGGGCAGGGCGTTCAGCAGGAAGTCCCGGGCGACGTAGGCGCCGGGGGAGTCCAGGTTGCCGGGCTGCCGGAAGGTGGTGCGCAGGTCCTGCTCGTGCACCCATACGTCGAACGCCCGCATGCGCAGCGCCGTTTCCAGGGGGATCTCGCGGCCGGAGAGCGGCGAGCGGACCAGGGTGTCGGGCGAGCGGGTCTCGTTCCGCAACTGCCGGTTGCGGCGGATGATCGTGTACTCCAGCTCCGAGGTCATCTCCGGCGCGGTGTGGTGGCGGCGGACGTCGACCTGCACCTCCAGATAGCGGGCGATGTCGGAGGTGATGTGGAAGAGGTCGCTGGGCAGCGAGTGGATCGGGCGGGGGTCGCCCAGCATCTCGCACTCCGCGCCGATGACGTGGGAGACGAGGTCGCGCACCGACCAGCCGGGGCAGGGCGTGCGGCGGTTCCACTCGCCCTCGACGAGCGGCTTCACCAGCTCGGATATCGCCTCTATGGAGTGCGTCCAGGCGTCGGCGTAGGTTTGCAGGGCGGGATGGTGGACGGTCACGGGACCCCTCGGGCGGTTCAGTGGCGGCGGCGCGGACGGTGCGGCTGGGTTGCCGTGCGTGCGTGCGGGCAGGTGCGGTCTGGGTGGCGGACTTGGACGCTAAGTTACGCTGCCCGGAGGCACCCCGGCAGTGCTTTCGTGTGACGATCGTAGGCCCGTGTTGACGGCTCGAATGCCAGGACGGTGGTAGTGTGCGCGCCTCTCTGCTCCAGATCGATGTAAACGACGATGAATCGGTCAATTCCCGTCGGGAGCGGGTCGCTTCACTGGTGCGGGCGCAGCAGGACAGCGACCTGGTGGTGCTTCCCGAGCTCTGGCCGACCGGTGCGTGGGCGTACGAGGGCTTCGCCGAGGAGGCGGAACCGCTGGAGGGCCCGACGTACGAGGTGATGGCGAAGGCCGCGCGGGACGCCGGAGTCTGGCTGCACGCCGGGTCGTTCGTCGAGCGCGATCCCGAAGGCCCTCTCTTCAACACCTCCCTGGTCTTCTCCCCCGAGGGCGAACTCGCCGCCGTCTACCGGAAGATCCACCGCTTCGGCTTCGACGAGGGCGAGGCGGCGCTGATGGCGGCGGGCGGCGAGCTGGTCTCCGTACGCACGCCCGGACTGTGCCTGGGGCTCGCCACCTGTTACGACCTGCGCTTCCCCGAGCTGTTCCGGGGACTCCTCGACGCGGGGGCCACCGCCTTCGTGATCCCCGCCGGATGGCCCGCCAAGCGGCGCGGGCACTGGACGCTGCTGGCCAGGGCCCGCGCCGTGGAGAACCAGGCGTACGTCCTGGCCTGCGGCACCGCCGGGACGCACGGCGGTGTCGAGCAGGCCGGGCACAGCATCGTGGTCGACCCGTGGGGCGAGGTGTTGGCCGAGGCGGGGCCCGGGGAAGAGGTGCTCGTGGTCGAGCTGGAACCGGGGCGCCCCGAGGCCACCAGGGAGCAGTTCCCGGCGCTGAAGGACCGGCTCCTGGGGCTCGCCGCACCCCGTCGCTGAGGCAGCCGGTGTGCCGCCGGGCGCCGGGGACCGAGGTGCGCCGCGGGGGGCTGGGGCCCGGCAGCCCCTTTGCTGTTCGGGTGCCCTTGAGGCGTCCCCGCTCAGTCCCCTTCCCGCTCCTTCTCCGCCATCCGGATCACACACACGGCGACGGCGATGAGCAGCGGCGCGTCCGCGTCCTCACGCACGACATTGACCGCGTACGTGTCGCGCACCCGGAACCACTTCCGCGAGATGTGCGCCAGCAGCTCCCCGTCGTACTCCACGGCGAACTCGCGGTCGAGCACCCGCCCGCTGACGTCCAGTTCGGTGCCCTCGTTCAGCGTGACCCGGTAGTGGTTGCGGATCAGCGACAGCCGCTTCTTGCGCACGGTCGCCAGGGGCTCCCCGTCCCGCTCCAGCGTCATGGCGTCCCGCAGGCTGAGCATCTTCTCCCTGAGCGTGATCAGCACGCGGCCGCTCGGGTCCTTGATCTCCAGGGTGTCGCGCAGCCGGAGCGCCTTGCCGTCGACGAGGAAGGCGTGCCGCCCGTTCTCGTCCTCAATCCAGTAGTCGTCACCGATGGAGAAGAGCTTGTCGCGTACGAGGAATTTCATGCCATGACGGATACCCGCCCCGGTGACACCCTCACGCCTTCGGCGCGTGGACTTGCCGGGTGTACGCCCGGGCCGGCTCGCCCAGGAGGGTCGTCGTACCCGTCGGAGTGAAGCCGGTGCGTGTCAGGACCTGGTGGGAGGCGGTGTTGTCCAGCGTGGTCGCCGCATTGAGGGTGTGCAGGCCGTAGCGGGTGGCGGCGAGTGAGCAGAGGTCGAGGACGGCGGCGGTGGCCAGCCCGCGGCCGGTGGCCTTCTCGGCGAGGCGGTAACCCACGTCGGCGGTCCCGTCGTGGAGGTCGACCAGGTTGAACCGGCCGAGGATCTCGCCGGTGGTCTCGTCCACGAGTACGTGGAAGGCGATCGTGCCGGTGGCCTGTTCGTCGAGGAGGGCCTGGTGGCGGGCCTCGAACTCGGCGAAGTAGGCATCGCCCCGGTCAGGAATGGCTGCGGCGAAGAACGCCCGGTTCTCGCGCTCGAAGGCGAGGAGGGCGGGAGCGTGATCGGCGCGCAGGAGCTGGAGTTCGGGCATGGGGGCAGCCTAGGACGCGGAGCGGACTCCAACTTGGCTTTTTTCGGCGAGGGTTCGGGCCCGCCCGCCATGTTTCACGTGAAACACGACGGGCGGTGTTTCACGTGAAACGTCAGGGGGTGCGAAAGGCGGTGAGGCCGGGTTCCAGCTCCAGGCCGGTCCAGGGGACGAGGCCCGCCTTCTCCAGGACGCGGAGGGAGGCGGTGTTGTCCAGCGAGACCTTCGCGAAGACCACCTCGGTGCCCGGCATGGTCAGCGCGTGCACGATCATCGCGCGGGCGGCCTCGGTGGCGTACCCCAGCCCCTGGTGGGACGGCGCGACCCCGTAACCGAACTCGACCGTGCCGTCGGGCTGCTGTGAGAACAGGCCTATCGCCCCGACGACCCGGCCGCTTTCGCGCTCGATCATCTGGCGGTGCCCGTACGCGCCGTACCAGCCGGGGTGCTTCTCGAAGAGCCCCGCGAGGGCCTTGTCGCCCTCGGCGGGGAAGTCCTCGGCCCAGTGCGGGAGACGCTTCCCGGCGATCACCGCGTCGATCTCCTCGGGGGTCCAGGCGCGGAGGACGAGGCGCTGGGTGGTCAGGTCAGGGATGACGGGCAAGGGGACTCCTCGGCGTGAAGCGGATGTGGGGCGGAGCGGTGCGGCGCGGTGCGGTGCGGTGCGGGGGTCACACCGGCGAGCGGCGGACGGTGATGCTGCCCATCGTCGTGTACGCCCGTACCTCGACGGCCTCCTCGGCATCGCCGGGGCCCGCCGAGTCCGTCAGGTCCGTGTAGACCCTGCCCATGGTCGACTTGACGTCCAGCCAGGCCGCGGAGCCCTCGCGGATGCCGATCTCGATGTTGCCCGCCGACGTCTCGACGGTGGTTTTGTCGCGGACGACCTCGTCGATGCGGACGCTCCCGTTGGCGGAGCGCGAGGTGACGGAGGAGTGGGCGCGGCCGACCACCACCTGGCCGTTCGCGATGCGCAGGGTCAGGGCGCCGGCCACGTCGTCGACGCGGGTGTTGCCGTTGGAGTTCTTGACGTCGCAAGCGCCGCCGACCCGGCCGGCCCGGATCTCGCCGGAACCCGTGGTGAAGGCGGCATCGCCCTCGACGCGGTCGGCGGTGACGGCGCCGTGGGTGGAGAGGTCGACGGAGTCCGCGTGTGCGACACGGAGGTCGCCGACCGAGGCCTTGATCCGCACCTCGCCGAGGTGTCCCCGGCAGTCGAAGTCACCGACCGCGCTCCTGCCGTCCAGACTGGAGCCCGTGGGCAGCTCGACATCCACGGTGATCGAGGGCGATCTGCCGAACAGGCTGCGGGTCCTGGGGGCACGGACCCGCAGGAAGCCGCCCGCACACTCCACCCGGGTCTGCGCGGCGGCCTTCACGTCACCGGTGTTGGCGCTGTCACTGGGCCGAACCGTCACGACGGTGTCGTTCCGGTCGGTGGCGGTGACCCGTACCGTGCCCACCTCGACGTGCACCGTGGCGGCGACGGGAGCGGCGGTGTCGAAGCGGTGGGGGTGCGGCTGGTCGGTGGCGCTGGCTTTCGGCATGGCAGTCCCGTCCCTGATGGCGGTGGTGGTCTTCGGGCGAGGGCGCTGACGGGGGCTTCCCGGGCAGCGCCGAAGGGCTCCTAGCGGACCCACCCCGTGAAGCTCTGCCGTCCGCGGCCCGCCCCCGGGTCCTGCGGGCTCCGGCCGCCTCCGGTGCCGGGATCGACGGCCGCGCCCACGGCCCGTACCAGCCAGGCATTGAGGGACAGGCCCTCGCGGGACGCCGCGTCCTCGGCCCGGGTCTTGAGGTGCGTGGGCAGCCGCAGGTTGATCCGGGCGGTGCCGCCGTCGTCGGCCTCCGGGGGCAGGACGGGAGCCGGGGGCGCGGACGGAGCGCTCGGCTCGGACGGCGCGCCCGGCGCCGGGGTCACCACGAAGGACGGGTCGAGCCCCCGCAGCCGTACGTCCACCGAGCCGGGAGCCAGTTCGCGGGTCACTTCGCCCATGGCGTCGGACAGCACGTTCAGCAGGGCGAGGCGGGCGGCCGACTCCAGCGGTGCGGTGAGCCGTTCGGCGAGGACACGGGCGTCCTCGCCGCCGGCCTCGGCGGCCACCGCGAGCTCACGGCGGAGGGTGTCGACGTACGGGGAGAGATCCATGACGCCATGATGGCTTCACCCTGGTGCCACAGCAAGGCCGGTCATGGCTCCGTGGATGCTCCCGCGGAAGTGCCTGCACGGTGCCGTGACCGTGCTTCCGTGCGGCGGTGGCACCCTTGTCCCATGACTGCCGCTGATGCCGCCGCGAACTCCGCCCCCCACCGTGCCCGTGCCCGCGTACGCGCCCCCGAGCTCGTCGGCAAGGGCGGCTGGCTCAACACGGGCGGCAAGGACCTGACCCTCGCCGACCTGCGCGGACGCATCGTCATCCTCGACTTCTGGACCTTCTGCTGCATCAACTGCCTGCACGTCCTGGACGAGCTGCGCGAGCTGGAGCAGCGGCACAGCGACACCACGGTGATCATCGGCGTGCACTCGCCGAAGTTCGTCCACGAGGCCGAGCACCAGGCCGTCGTCGACGCCACCGAGCGCTACCAGGTCCACCACCCCGTCCTCGACGACCCCGAGCTGGCCACCTGGAAGCAGTACGCGGTCCGCGCCTGGCCGACCCTCGTCGTGATCGACCCCGAGGGATACGTCGTCGCCCAGCACGCCGGCGAGGGCCACGCGCACGCCATCGAGCGCCTGGTCACCGAGCTGGAGGCCGAGCACGAGGCCAAGGGCACGCTGCGCCGGGGCGACGGACCGTACGTCGAGCCGGAGCCCGTCGCCACCGACCTGCGCTTCCCCGGCAAGGCCCTGGTCCTGCCCGGCAGCGGCAACCTCCTCGTCTCGGACACCACCCGCGACCAGCTCGTGGAGCTGGCTCCCGACGGCGAGAGCGTGCTGCGCCGCATCGACGGGGACTTCAACGAGCCGCAGGGCCTCGCCCTCCTCCCCGACGGCCGGGTGATCGTCGCCGACACGGTCAACCACCGGCTCAAGGTGTACGACGCCGAGACCGGCGAGGTCGGCGTCGTCGCGGGCACCGGCAAGCAGTGGTGGCAGGGCGAGCCGACGAGCGGGCCCGCGCTCGACGTGTCGCTCTCCTCCCCGTGGGACGTCGCCTGGTGGCGCGGCGAGGTGTGGATCGCCATGGCGGGCGTCCACCAGCTGTGGGCGTACGACCCCGAAGCGGGCACCGTCCGCGTCGCCGCCGGAACGACCAACGAGGGCCTGGTCGACGGCCCGGCCGCCGAGGCCTGGTTCGCCCAGCCGTCCGGCCTCGCCGCCACCGAGGAGCGGCTCTGGGTCGCCGACTCCGAGACCTCCGCGCTGCGCTGGGTGGACACGCAGGACGTCGTCCACACGGCCGTCGGCACGGGCCTCTTCGACTTCGGGCACCGGGACGGCGACGCCGGACAGGCGCTGCTCCAGCACCCGCTGGGCGTCACCGCGCTGCCCGACGGCTCGGTCGCGCTCAGTGACACCTACAACCACGCCCTGCGCCGCTACGAGCCCGCGACGGGACAGGTCACCACCCTCGCCACGGACCTGCGCGAGCCCAGCGACGCCGTGCTCGTCGGGGACGACATCGTCGTCGTGGAGTCCGCCCGCCACCGGCTGACCCGGCTGCGGCTCCCCGACGAGGCGGTACGGGTGGAGGCCGTCGCGCACCGTACGCAGCGGGCGGCGACGGACGTCGCGCCGGGCACGCTCCGGCTGGACGTGGTCTTCCAGGCGCCCGGCGGCCAGAAGCTGGACACCCGGTACGGTCCCTCGACCCGGCTGCTGGTCTCGGCCACTCCGCCCGAGCTGATCGCCGAAGGCGAGGGCACGGGCACCGACCTCGCACGTGAGATCCGGCTGAACCCGGAGGTCACCGAGGGCGTGCTGCACGTCTCCGCGATGGCCGCCTCCTGCGACGACGACCCGGCGAACGAGTACCCGGCCTGTCACGTCCACCAGCAGGACTGGGGCGTTCCGGTGCGGGTCGTCGACGGCGGGGAGACGCGGCTGGCGCTCGTCCTGGCGGGGCTGGACGGCTGAGGCGCGAGGAGTGCCGGGCGTGCCCTCCGGTGCGCGGGCGGCCCGGCGCGGTCAACGGGGAGGGCCTGGGCTGTTCCTGTCGAAGGCCCTGAACCCTCCCACCTCCGCCTGGCCGGGGCACAGCACCAGCCGTGCCCGGCCCTTCCCGCCCGGCCCGACGATCGGCGCGGAGCGCGACACGGGCCCGTCGGCCAGGGCGACCGTCGCGGTGCCGTCGGCGGCGGGGCCGCACTCGTCGCGGTGGCGGCGGCCCTTCGGCCTGAGCACGGTGTAGTACAGCGGCGCCGCGGCCTCCCCGCCGGGTTTCAGCACGACGCGCGGGGCCCGTGGTTCCGGGCGGTTCACGGCGATCGTCGCATCGCTCGGGGCGATCCTGACGTGCACGTACGGTGCGCGGTCCAGCAGGCACGGCCGGGGCCCGGTGCCGGTGACGACGACCTTTGCGACCCGGAACACCGCCCGGTCGCCGCGGCGCGACGGCGGCACCTCCACCCGGAAGGCCACCTCGTCCGTCGTGCAGTCGTCCAGTCCCTCGACGGCCGCCGGTCCGGCGGGCCCGGACGCCGCTTTCAGCACCCGGTGCGGCGCTGTTTCACGTGAAACATCGGTGCAGCCGACGGCCCCCAGGACCAGCGCCACCACCGCCCCCAGGCGCGCCCGGTCCCGGGTACGGCGGTCGTCGCGTCGGCGCATCGTGCAGGTCCCCCCGGGCTGGTGAACAGGGGGCGGAGCCCCGGCGGCCCGCGCGTCCGGCCGGGCCGTCCGGCACGACCTCGTGCCGCGTCCCCCCTCGGGGACGAGCCTGACGGCAGCCGTTATCGCCCGGCTAACGTTCCGCTGTCGCACTTCGCGGATCGCGCGCATGCCGCCGCTGACCTGCGAAAACGTAGCCCGTTCCGGCTTGCCGCACCTGCGTTCTACGGGTGGCCGCGGCCCGTTTCCGCGGCCAGCGCGGCTGCCGCACGCGCGTGGCGGTCCTCGTACGCCTCGGCGCCGGGGTGTTTGAGCAGCACGGCCAGCGCTCGGCAGGCGCCCTCGTGGTAGCCGTCCCGTTCGGCCGCGACCGCCGCGTCCCGCAGTACGGCGAGCCCCTCCGCCGTCTGCCCGAGCAGAGTCAGCGCCTCGCCCCGCACGGTGCTCAGCAGCAGCTTCCTGGCTTGTCCGATGCCGCCGTGCGGCCCCAGCGCCAGGCCCGCGTCGGCGTACCGCAGGGCGGCCGCCGGGTCGCCGGCCTGGAGGCAGAGCTCGGCCAGCGACAGCCCCGCCAGCAGCTCCGTCGGCACGTCCTCGGCCTGCCGCGCCAGTTCCAGCGCGCGTACGCAGCCGGAGCGGGCGGCGTCGAGGTCGCCGCGCCTGCGCTGGGCGAGCGAGAGGTTGATCCGGCCGATCGCCTCGTCCACCGGGTCGCCCGCCCGGGCGGCCAGCACCGGAGCCGACTCCAGGTGCGGGTGCGCCTCCTCGGTGCGTTCCTCCTCCACCAGCACCCACCCCAGCAGGGCCCGTACCCGGGACTCGCCCCGCGGGTCGTCGACGGCGACGGCGGCCTCCAGCGCCGTGCGGAGCAGGGGCGTCCAGCCGTCCCGGGCCCGCCACAGGATGTACGGCCACTGGAGGATCGCCAGCCGCCACACCCGGTCGTCGAGTCCGGCCGTGCGGGCCGCCGCCAGCGCCCCGGCGAGGGCCTCGCGCTCGGCGGCGTACCACTCGATGACCTCGGAGCGCTGCGCGAACCGGGGGGTCCGGGACGGCTTCCGTACGTCGTCGGGGAGCGAGCAGCAGGGGCGGCTGCCCGGTTCGGCGACGGCGTTCGCGGCGAGTTCGGCGCACACGTAGTAGTCGAGGAGCCGGGGCAGGGCGGCCGGGTCGTCGGCGGTGGTGCGGGCGAAGAGGCGCACCAGGTCGTGCAGCGCGTACCGGCCGCCGCCGGGGCGGCCGTGCTCCTGGACGAGGTGGGCGCCGCAGAGCCGCTCCAGGGCGGCGGCGGCCTCGGGGACGGGCACATCGGCGAGCGCGGCGGCGGCGTAGGAGTCGACGGTGGGGCCGGTGTGGGCGCCGAGGCCGCGGAAGACGCGCTGGGTGGAGGCGTCCAACTGGCTCAGGCTGAGGCGCAGTTCCGCCTCGACGCCCCGGTCCTCGACCGCGAGGAGGGCCAGGCGGCCGCGCTCGTCGGCGAGTTCGTCGGCGTGCCGGGCCAGGGTGCGGTCGGGGAGGGTGGCGAGGCGGGCGGCCGTGATGCGCAGGGCGAGCGGCAGGCCGTCGCAGCGGGCGGCGAGGGCGCGGGCGGCGTCGGGTTCGGCGGCGACGCGTTCTTCGCCGAGGACGGTGGCGAGGAGGGCGACGGAGTCCGCCGCGTCGAGGACGTCCAGCGGGACGGGACGTGCCAGGTCGTCCGCGATGAGGCCGCCGAGGCGGTTTCTGCTGGTCACGAGGGTGACACAGGTGTCGCCCGCGGGGAGCAGGGGGCGGACCTGGGCGGAGCTGCGGGCGTTGTCGAGGACGACGAGGAGCCTGCGGCCGGCGGTGAGCCGGCGGTAGAGGGCGGCGGCGGTGGCCGGGGTCTCGGGGAGGGCGTGGCGGGCGACGCCCAGGGCGAGGAGGAACTCGCGGATCACGTCGGCGGGTTCGGGGGCGGGCAGGGCGTCGAAGCCGTGCAGGTCGGCGAAGAGGAGGCCGCCGGGGAAGGCGTCGCGGTGGTGGTGGGCCCAGTGGAGGGCGAGGGCGGTCTTGCCGACGCCGGCGGGGCCGGTGATGAGGGCGATCGGGGAGTCGGGGGTGGCGGCGATGCGGGTGAGGGCGGTGAGGGGGGAGGTGCGGGCGAGGAAGCCGCGGGGGTGGCGGGGGAGGAGGTCGGGGGCGGTGGGGTCGGCCGGGACGTGCGCGCCCGGCAGGGCGGGCGGGGTCTTCTGCGGCGGTACGGGGGCGGGGCCGGGCTCGTCGAGGACGGCGTCCGGTGCCGGGGCGGGCCGGGGGGCGGGGGCGTCGGCCGGCGGCGGGACCGGTCCGCCCGTGCCCGCCGGTTCCGCCCCTGGCGGAACCCGCGCCCACGGGCTGGGAAGCGCGGGTGCGGGAGAGCCGACGGGCTCGCGGTGCGGGGCGGCGGAGGCGCCGGGGTGCACGGGGCCGGGGTCCGTGGTGGTGGCGGCGTGCGCCGGGGCGGTGGGCTCGCGGTGCGCGGGGGTGCCGGGGTGTGCCGAGCCGGGGTGCGCGGGGGCGGAGGTGCCGGGGTGTACTGAGCCGGGGTGCGCGGGAGCAGAGCCGCCGGGGTGTGCCGAGCCGGCGGGGCCGGGGCGCGCGGGGTCGGCCGGGTTGCGGTGCGGGGTGCCGGAGGCGCCCAGGTGGGCGGAGGCGGGATGGGCAGAGGTGGAGGGGGCGAGGGGGGCGCTGAGGTGGAGGGCCGAGGGGGCGGGGGCCCAGGTCTCGGGGGCCGGGGGGTCGAAGGGGTCGCCCTGGAGGATGGCGCCGTAGGCGGTCTGGAGGGCGCGGCCGGGGTCGACGCCGAGTTCGTCGGCGAGCAGGTGGCGGGTGCGGTGGTACCAGTCGAGGGCGTCGGACTGGCGGCCCGCCCGGTACAGGGCGAGCATCAGCGCCGCCGAGAGGGACTCCCGCATGGGGTGGGCGACGGCCTCGGCGCGCAGGACGGCGGCGGCGCGGCCGTGCTCGCCCAGTTCGCTGTAGGCCTCGGCCAGGTCCTCGACCGTGACCAGGCGGGTCTCCTCCAGGGCGTGCGCGGCGGCCAGCAGCGGCTCGGAGGACACCGTCCCGGTGAGGGCGGGGCCGCGCCACAGGGAGAGCGCCTCGCGGAACATCAGCACCGCGTCGGCGGCCTGCCGCTGGGTGCGGGCCAGCAGCACCAGCTCCTCGAACCGGTAGGCGTCCAGCAGGGACTCCGACATCTCGAGGACGTAGGCCCGGCCCTGTGTGGTGAGCTCGACGCCGTACGCCGCCGCCTCGCCGTCGTTCAGCAGGGCCCGGAGCCGGGAGACGTGGCCCTGGACGACCGTGCGCGCGTGGGCGGGCGGGGCCTCGTCCCAGATGGCGTCGATGAGCTGGTCGACCGGCACCGCCGTGTTGGGCCGCAGCAGCAGTGCCGCCAGCACGCTGCGCCGCTTGGCGGGGCCGAGGGGGAGTTCACCGGCCTCGGTCGCGACGGACACCGCTCCGAGCAACCGGAATTCCACTGGCGCCTCCCCGCGAACCTGTGACGGACCAAAGCGTCAGCCTACCGGGGCGTCGTGTGCCGACCGAGCCGAGGTTTCAGCCGTTCTCGCAGGTGCGCGGGGGTGTGGCCGGGGTGGGGGTTACTCGTACCGACGGTCGCGGTCCTCGACGACACCCTGCACGGGCGGGACGATCATGCCGCGACGCCGCTTGAGGACGCTGGTGAAGACCACGATTCCGATGATGCCGACCAGCATCATGATGACCCCGACGAGGTCGAGGTTGACGCTTTCGAGCTCCCAGTCCGTGGCGAAGGTCAGGATGGCCCCCACCGCGACGAGGACGATGCAGCCGCCCAGGCCCATGTCTGTTCGCCTCCGAGTGCGCGAACGCGATGGTTCGCGATTGGTTGTGACCGTTCGGGGCCCGGACAGCTTCGGGCCTCGTTGTACGAGGCGCGTACCCGGGCCCGCAAAGGCCATGCGTGGAGGCGGAGTTCGGCCTTCCGAGGGGCTGGAAGCAGCCCCTTCGGTCAGCCCTCCAGGAACGCGGTCAGCGCGTTGGCGAGCAGGTACGGGTCCTTTGCCCCGCACAGCTCACGGGCGCTGTGCATGGACAGGATCGCGACGCCGATGTCCACGGTCTGGATGCCGTGCCGGGCGGCGGTGATCGGGCCGATCGTCGTGCCGCACGGCATCGAGTTGTTCGACACGAAGGTCTGCCACCGCACCCCGGCCTTCTCGCAGGCCGCCGCGAACACCGCGCGCCCCGCCCCGTCGGTGGCGTACCGCTGGTTCACGTTCACCTTGAGGATGGGGCCGCCGTTGGCACGCGGGTGGTGCGTCGGGTCGTGCCGCTCCGCGTAGTTGGGGTGCACGGCGTGACCGGTGTCGGAGGACAGGCAGATCGAGCCCGCGAGGGCGCGCGCCCTGTCCTCGGGGGAGCCGCCGCGCGCGAACACCGAGCGCTCCAGCACGTTGCCGAGCAGCGGGCCGTCCGCGCCGGTGTCGGACTGCGAGCCGTTCTCCTCGTGGTCGAAGGCCGCGAGTACGGGGATGTGGGAGAGCTTCTCGTCCCCGGTGGCGACGGCGGCCAGCGCCGCGACGCCCGCGTGCACCGAGATCAGGTTGTCCATACGCGGGCCGGCGAGCAGTTCCTCGTCGCGGCCCAGGTAGGCGGGGGCCTCCACGGCGTGCGGCATCAGGTCCCAGCCCGCGATGTCCTCGGGGTCGAGACCGGCCTCCTCGGCGACGTACGCGATGAGGTCGCCCTCGTGCACCTCGCCCAGGCCCCAGATCGGCTGCATGTGCCGCTGCTTGTCGAGCTTCATGCCCTCGTTGACCTGGCGGTCGAGGTGCACGGCGAGCTGCGGCACGCGCAGCAGGGGGCGGTCGATGTTGACGAGGCGGTGCGAGCCGTCGCGCAGGGTGAGACGGCCGGCGAGGCCGAGGTCGCGGTCGAGCCAGGTGTTGAGCAGGGTGCCGCCGTAGATCTCGACGGCGACCTGCCGCCAGCCCTCGTTGCCCGTGTCGGGCAGCGGCTTCACGCGGAGGTTCGGGGAGTCGGTGTGCGCGCCGACGATCCGGAAGGGGGTGTGGGGCGAGGCGCCCTCCGGGACGAACCAGGCGATGATCGCACCGCCCCGCAGGACGTACTTGCCGCCGGTCGTGCCGTCCCAGGCTTCGGTCTCGGCGACCTGGCGGAAGCCCGCCTTCTCCAGCCGCTCGGCGGCGGCGGCCACGGCGTGGTACGGGGACGGGCCTGCCGTCAGGAAGGACATCAGGTCGTCGGTGTGGCCCCGGTCGAAGCGGGGTGTGGTGCGGGCTGCGGTGCTCATGTGCTCAGCGTAACCAGGGGGTCCGGCATCCCGGCGCGCCACCGTACGGCCCCTCCCCCTCGCCCGTCGTGCCTCAGAGCCCCGGCGGCCGCTCGAAGCGTCTGCGCAGCGGCATCCGGCGCTCGCCCCTCGGTACCCGGGGCAGCATCTGCGGGGTGCCCGGAGCCCGGGAAGCCTGCCGGCGGCGGCCCGCGCAGAACATGCACTCCTCACCGGGAGGGGCGTCGGGGTCCACGGGGGCCCCGGGGTGCAGGGAGCAACCGGAGGAGTTGCGGGGCCGGGACAGCTCCCGGGCCAGCACGAACGCCCGGTGCAACACCTCCGCGAGGGCCGCGAACTCCTCCGGCCGGGACCCCGTCCCGAGGTTGAACGACCGCTCGTTGACCAGGGCGAACTGCTCCCGCAGCATGGCGGGCGTCGCCTGGCGGCCGTCCCGCTCCGGGAGGCGCGGCACGTCCTCCGCCGGGGTCGGCGCACCCCGCTCCACGAGCCTGCGCCGGTGGTTGCAGATGAGGCAGCGGCCCCAGCCGTCCGGCACCGTCGGGTCCACCGCGCCGTCCGGATGTTCCTTGCACCCGGTGACGTTGCGTGCCGGGGCCACTTCCGAAGCGGTGCGGTACGCCCCGTACAGGGAGTCGGCGACGGGTTCGTACTCGGCGGGGTGCGCGCCGTCGTACAGGTCCTTCACCAGGTCGTTCGCGGAGCCCAGCCTGCTGTGCAGCTCCTTGAGCGCATAGGGGAGCCCCGCCGGTACCGAGTACCCCTTGCCCTGCTGTTCCTGTCCAGCCATGCACACAAGCGTCGCACGCACCACCGACAACGGGCCGGGGATGTTTCACGTGAAACGTGAGACATCCCCGGCCCGCTCGGGAACGGCGAGGCGACTAGAACGCCGCCTCGTCCAGCTCCATCAGGTCGTTGTCGACCGCCTCGGCCTTGGCGCGCTCGACGCCCACGCCCGGCAGGACGTTCGCGGCGAAGAACTTCGCGGCGGCGATCTTGCCGGTGTAGAAGGCGGTCTCCTTGGCGGACTTGGCGGAGCCCGTCGTCAGCTTCTCCTGGGCCACGGCGGCGCCGCGCAGCAGCAGGTAACCGACGACCACGTCGCCGGAGGCCATCAGCAGACGGGTGGTGTTCAGGCCCACCTTGTAGATGGACTTCACGTCCTGCTCGGTGCCCGCGAGGTCCGTCAGCATGGCGCCGACGATGGCCTCCAGGTCCACGGCCGCCTTGGCGAGCTGCTCGCGGGCGCCCGCCAGGTCGTCGCCGCCGGTGCCCACCGCGAGGAACTTCTTGATCTCCTCGGCGAGCTGGTTCAGCGCCGCGCCCTGGTTGCGGACGATCTTCCGGAAGAAGAAGTCCTGGCCCTGGATCGCGGTGGTGCCCTCGTACAGGGTGTCGATCTTGGCGTCGCGGATGTACTGCTCGATCGGGTACTCCTGGAGGTACCCGGAGCCGCCGAAGGTCTGGAGCGACTGGGCGAGCTGCTCGTAGGACTTCTCCGAGCCGTAGCCCTTCACGATCGGCAGCAGCAGGTCGTTCAGCGCGATCTCGGCCGAGGCGTCCTCGCCGGCCGCCTCCTTGACCGCGATGGTGTCCTGCACGCACGCGGTGTGCAGGACCAGCGCGCGCATGCCCTCCGCGTACGCCTTCTGCGTCATCAGCGAGCGGCGCACGTCGGGGTGGTGCGTGATGGTGACCTTGGGGGCCGTCTTGTCCATGAACTGGGCCAGGTCCGGACCCTGGACGCGCTCCTTGGCGTACTCCAGGGCGTTCAGGTAGCCGGTCGAGAGCGTCGCGATGGCCTTCGTGCCGACCATCATCCGCGCGAACTCGATGATCATGAACATCTGGCGGATGCCGTCGTGCTTGTCGCCGATCAGCCAGCCCTTGGCGGGGTGCTGGTCGCCGAAGGTCATCTCGCAGGTGTTGGAGGCCTTGAGGCCCATCTTGTGCTCGACGTTCGTGGCGTAGACGCCGTTGCGCTCGCCCAGCTCGCCGGTCTCCCAGTCGAAGTTGTACTTCGGGACCAGGAAGAGGGAGAGGCCCTTGGTGCCGGGGCCCGCGCCCTCGGGGCGGGCGAGGACGTAGTGGAGGATGTTCTCCGACATGTCGTGCTCGCCGGACGTGATGAAGCGCTTCACGCCCTCGATGTGCCAGGAGCCGTCCTCCTGCTGGACCGCCTTCGTGCGGCCCGCGCCGACGTCCGAACCGGCGTCCGGCTCGGTGAGGACCATCGTGGAGCCCCACTGCTTGTCGACGGCGATCTGCGCGACCTTCTTCTGCGCCTCGTTGCCCTCCTCGAAGAGGATGCCGGCGAAGGCCGGGCCCGAGGAGTACATCCAGACCGCCGGGTTGGCACCGAGCAGCAGCTCCGCGTACGCCCAGATCAGGGAGCGCGGGGAGGTGGTGCCGCCGATCTCCTCGGGCAGGCCGAGGCGCCAGTACTCGGAGTCCATGAAGGCCTGGTAGCTCTTCTTGAAGGACGCCGGGACGGGCGCGGTGTTGGTGGCCGGGTCGAAGACCGGCGGGGTGCGGTCGGCGTCCTCGAAGGAGGCGGCGAGCTCGTTCTCGGCGAGCCGGCGCAGTTCGTCCAGGATGCTCTTGGCGGTCTCGACGTCCATCTCCGCGAACGGGCCGCTGCCGTAGACCTTGTCGCGGCCGAGCACCTCGAAGAGGTTGAACTCGATGTCCCGGAGGTTCGACTTGTAGTGCCCCATGGCAACGGCTCCGTATAACTCGGGGAGGCAGGTTCCTCGTACAAATACCAGCTAGTAGCTACGATGATGCTACCCGTCGGTAATAAGCCGCAACCCCGTGCGGCCAGATGTGGCCCACTACTCTTTCCCGCATGTATGGCTACGAGCAGAATCCGGGTGCGCAGCAGGGCTACGCCCCGCCGGGGGGCGCCCAGCAGGGTTACGCCCCGCCGCAGCCTCCGCCGCAACAGCAGCAGCCGCAGCAGGGCGGATACGGGGAGCAGCCGCTGTACCCCGAGCCGTCGCCGCCCTCGCTGGCCGACGGGGTGCGGGCCTTCACGACCGGCACGCTGTCCGCCGAGGACTTCCAGCAGATCTTCGCCTCGTCCAAGGTCTACTGCCCGCGCGGTGACGGGCCCGGCTTCCTGGCGCTGCACAACACGCAGCACCCGGTGATCCCCATGTTCACCACGCTCAAGGAGCTGCGCAGGTACGCGGGCAAGGAGTCCAAGTACTTCGTGATCACGGGCGCCGAGGTCATCGACCTGCTGCCGACCGGGTACGGCTTCGTGCTCGACATGGAGGGCGAGCACCGGATGGTGTTCGACGCGAAGGCCGTGGAGCAGATGGTCGACTTCGCGATGCGCCGGATGTACGGCTGAGGGACCCCCACGGACGCGCGGGGGGCGGACGCGCCCCGCGCCGGGAACACGCACGCCTTGCGGGATGTTCACCATTCAACTAACTTGAAACCGGAACATCCCGCTAGGAGGCCCACGATGCCCGCAGTAACTGTCGAAAACCCGCTCACCCTGCCCAAGGTGGTCGCGGCCGCGGACGCCGTCGCGCGACCCGTTCTCGGTGTCGTGGACGCGGTCAGCGGTTTCGAGGGGGAAGGCTTCCCGGTGCGCCGCGCGTTCGCCGGGATCAAGTACGACTACCTCGACCCGTTCATCATGATGGACCAGATGGGCGAGGTGGAGTACGCGCCGGGCGAGCCCAAGGGCACCCCCTGGCACCCGCACCGGGGCTTCGAGACGGTCACGTACATGATCGACGGCGTGATGGACCACCAGGACAGCCACGGGGGCGGCGGCACCATCAAGGACGGCGACACCCAGTGGATGACCGCGGGTGCGGGACTGCTGCACATCGAGGCCCCGCCGGAGTCGCTGGTGATGTCCGGCGGCCTCTTCCACGGCCTGCAGCTGTGGGTGAACCTCCCCGCGTCCGACAAGATGATGAAGCCCCGCTACCAGGACATCCGCGGCGGTGAGGTGCAGCTCCTGACCTCCCCCGACGGCGGTGCGCTGCTGCGCGTCATCGCGGGCGGGATCGACGGGCACGAGGGTCCGGGCGTCACGCACACCCCGATCGTCATGATCCACGCGACGGTCCGGCCGGGTGCGGAGGTCTCCCTGCCCTGGCGCGAGGACTTCAACGGCCTGGCGTACGTCATGGCCGGCCGCGGCAGCGTCGGCGCCGACCGGCGGCCCGTGCACAAGGGGCAGACGGCGGTCTTCGGCGAAGGCGGGTCGCTGACCGTCCGGGCGGACGAGAAGCAGGACGCGCACGAGCCGGACCTGGAGGTCGTGCTGCTCGGCGGGCGGCCGATCCGTGAGCCGATGGCGCACTACGGGCCGTTCGTGATGAACAGCCAGGCCGAGCTGAGGCAGGCCTTCGAGGACTTCCAGAAGGGTTTGCTGGGGAAGGTCCCCGCGGTGCACGGCATGCAGTAGAGCGCGGCGGCAGGAGCGGGCCTCGGCGGCGGGAAGAACCGCGCCGGGCCCGCTTTCCTGTTTCCCGGGGTTTCCCGGGGTTTCCCGGGAGGTTTCCCAGGAGTTCCCCGTGGCTCCCTCAGAGGCCCTCGTACGAGACCGGCGGCGCGTCCTCGTAGAGCTCGAACCAGATCGACTTGCCCTGGCCCCGGGGGTCCACGCCCCACTTGTGCGCCAGCATCTCCATCAGCAGCAGCCCGCGCCCCGAGGACGCCATCTCGCCGGGCCGCCGCTTGTGCGGCAGTTCGTCGCTGACGTCCGTCACCTCGACGTGCAGCGTCCGCGAGCCGGCCGGGCCGGTGACCCGCGCGGTCAGCAGGGCGTCCCCGTCGGTGTGCACCAGCACGTTGGTGACCATCTCGGAGACCATCAGGACCGCCGAGTCCACCTGGTCCGCATCGGCCCAGTCGTGCAGCAGCTCGCGCAACTGGTGGCGGGTGCCCGCGATGCGTTCGGGCTCGGCCTGCGCGACGGTCACCGCCGTGGACCGCACCTTCGAGGTCCGGTCGGCACGGGACGCGTCCCGGCTCAGCAGCAGGACGGCGATGTCGTCCTCGCGGCGGTCCGAGAGGGGGCCGGTGGTGTGGTGCGAAGGGGGCCCGTGCACGGCCTGCACGAGGTCGTCGGCGAGGCGCTCCAGGTCCAGCTCCCGGTGGTTCTCCAGGATCGTCCGGATGCGGGACCAGCCGGAGTCGAGGTCGTGGCCGCCCGTCTCGATCAGGCCGTCGGTGCAGACCATCAGCGTCTCGCCGGGTTCCAGGGCGAGCCGGGTGGTCGGGTAGTCGGTGTCGGCGTCGATGCCCAGCGGCAGACCGCCCGCCGTCGTCCGGACGAGGACGGTCCCGTCCGGCATCCGCACCGCGGGCTCCGGATGGCCGGCCCGGGCCAGTTCCACCGTGCCGTCCACCGGGTCGACCTCCAGGTAGAGACAGGTCGCGAAGCGCGGCGAGGCGTGGTCGTCGGGGGCGTAGGTGTCGGTGATGCCGTGCAGGAACCGGGAGGCCCGCGAGAGAACCGCGTCGGGGCGGTGGCCCTCGGAGGCGTACGCGCGCAGGGCGATCCGCAGTTGGCCCATCAGCCCGGCCGCCCGCACGTCGTGCCCCTGGACGTCGCCGATGACCAGCGCGAACCGGCCGCTGGGCAGCGGGATCATGTCGTACCAGTCGCCGCCGACCTGGAGTCCGCCGCCGGTGGGCACATAGCGCGCCGCCACCTTCATGCCCGGGATCTCCGGCCCGATCGTCGGCATCATCGAGCGCTGGAGCCCCTCGGACAGCTCCCGCTCCGACTCCTCCACCCCGGCCCGCGCCAGCGCCTGCGCCAGCATCCGCGCGACCGTCGTCAGCACCGACCGCTCGTCCGGCGTGAACGCCACCGGGTGCGCGAACCCGGCCATCCACGCGCCCATCGTCCGGCCCGCCACCACCAGCGGCACGAAAGCCCAGGACCGCCGCCCGAAGCCCTCCGCGAGCGGCCAGGTCAGCGGGAAGCGGGTCCGGTAGTCCTCCGGGGTGGGGAGGTAGATGGCCCGCCCCGTCCGTACGACCTCGGCGGCCGGGTAGTCCGTCTCCAGCGGCATGTCCCGGAACGGGTCCTCGTCGCCCGGCTTGTGCCCGTGGTGCCCGATCGTCGTCAGCCGGTCGCCCGCGACGCCGAACACCGCGAGCCCGTCCGGCGAGAACCCCGGCATGGACAGGGAGGCCGCGACCCGCAGCACCTCGGCCGTGGACCGCGCCTCGGCCAGCGCCCGGCCCGCGTCCAGCAGGAACGCCTCCCGGGAGCGCCGCCAGTCGCCGGTCACCGGGGTGCGGGCGGCGGTGCCCGGCGCGGACTCGGCGACTTCCTGGATGGTGCCGATGAGCTGGTAGGACGCGCCTTCGCCGAAGGGCTTGGAACGGCTCCGCACCGTGCGCAGCACCTGACGGCCGTCCTCGGACATCACCCGCAGCCGGGCCTCCGCGACCGTGCCCTCGGCGACGGCGAGCTGGACGATTCCCTGTATCTCGTTCCAGTCCACGGGGTGGAAACGGGCGCGGGCGGCGGCCTCGGTGAGCTGCACCTCCTCGGCGGGCAGACCCATCAGACGTGCCGCTTCCGCGTCGAAGGTGACAGTTCCCGACGCGTTGTTCCATCGCCACAGGCCCGTGTCGATCGCGGCCAGCACGTCCTCGGTGCGCATGGGGCCATCCTTCCAGGTCGTACGGAACCCGGCCGCCCGGCCCGTGTTTCACGTGAAACACCGGCCCGTCCCCGCGGGCCCCGGCTCATGTTCCACGTGAAACACCGCCACGTTCCCCGCGTGCACCGGCCCCTGTTTCACGTGAAACATCCGCCCCTGTTTTCTCGTGAGACGGCGGTGGGAGGGGCCGGTAACCTTGAGGCGAGTTGATTCCCGCCTGTCTCGCGAAGAATCTCGCGAAGAATTGGATGAACGATGCAGCATCGGTACAGGTCCCACACGTGCGGCGAGCTCCGCGCCTCCGACGTCGGCGCCGACGTCCGGCTGAGCGGCTGGCTGCACAATCGTCGCGACCTGGGCGGCATCCTCTTCATCGATCTGCGCGACCACTACGGTCTGGTCCAGCTCGTCGCCCGTCCCGGCACCGCCGCCAACGAGGCCCTCGCGAAGCTGACCAAGGAGACCGTCGTCCGCATCGACGGCAAGGTCTCCGCCCGTGGCGCGGACAACGTGAACCCGGAGCTGCCCACCGGCGAGATCGAGATCGAGGTCGGCGAGGTCGAGGTGCTCGGCGCCGCCGCCCCGCTGCCCTTCACGATCAACGCCGAGGACGGGGTGAACGAGGAGCGCCGCCTGGAGTACCGCTTCCTCGACCTGCGCCGCGAGCGCATGCACCGCAACATCATGCTGCGCTCGTCGGTCATCGCCGCCATCCGCTCCAAGATGGTCGCGCTGGGCTTCAACGAGATGGCCACCCCGATCCTCACCGCGACCTCCCCCGAGGGCGCCCGTGACTTCGTCGTTCCGTCCCGCCTGAACCCGGGCAAGTTCTACGCCCTCCCCCAGGCCCCGCAGCAGTTCAAGCAACTGCTGATGATCTCGGGCTTCGACCGGTACTTCCAGATCGCGCCGTGCTTCCGCGACGAGGACGCCCGCGCCGACCGTTCGCCGGGCGAGTTCTACCAGCTCGACGTCGAGATGAGCTTCGTGGAGCAGGAAGACGTCTTCCAGCCCATCGAGAAGCTGATGACCGAGCTCTTCACCGAGTTCGGCGGCGGCCGCGAGGTCACCTCGCCCTTCCCGCGCATCCCCTTCCGCGAGTCGATGCTGAAGTACGGCAACGACAAGCCGGACCTGCGCGCCAAGCTGGAGCTCGTGGACGTCACGGACGTCTTCGCGGAGTCCGGCTTCAAGGCCTTCGCCGGCAAGCACGTCCGCGCCCTGCCGGTGCCGGACACGGCCGGTCAGTCCCGCAAGTTCTTCGACGGCCTGGGCGACTACGCGGTCGAGCAGGGCGCGAAGGGCCTGGCCTGGGTCCGCGTCGGCGAGGACGGCCAGTTGGCCGGTCCGATCGCGAAGTTCCTCACCGAGGACGACGTCAAGGCGCTCACCGACCGCCTCTCCCTCGTCCCCGGCCACGCGGTCTTCTTCGGCGCGGGCGAGTTCGACGAGGTCTCCAAGATCATGTCGGCGGTGCGCGTCGAGGCCGCCAAGCGCGCGGGCCACTTCGAGGAGAACGTCTTCCGGTTCTGCTGGATCGTCGACTTCCCGATGTACGAGAAGGACGAGGAGACCGGCAGGATCGACTTCTCGCACAACCCCTTCTCGATGCCCCAGGGCGGCATGAAGGACCTGGAGGAGAAGGACCCGCTGGACATCCTGGCCTTCCAGTACGACATCGTCTGCAACGGCATCGAGCTGTCGTCCGGCGCGATCCGCAACCACGAGCCCGAGCTGATGCTCAAGGCCTTCGAGATCGCGGGTTACGAGGCCGAGACCGTCGAGCGCGAGTTCGCGGGCATGCTGCGCGCCTTCCGCCTGGGCGCCCCGCCGCACGGCGGCATCGCCCCGGGCGTCGACCGCATCGTGATGCTGCTGGCCGACGAGCCGAACATCCGCGAGACCATCGCCTTCCCGCTGAACGGCAACGCCCAGGACCTCATGATGGGCGCCCCGACCGTCCTGGAGGAGGCCCGCCTGCGCGAGCTGAACATCCAGCTCCGGAAGCCGGTCGAGAAGTAGGTCAAGCGGCGGGCCGACGGCTCACCCGTTCGTACGAAGGCCCGGAATCCTCGGATTCCGGGCCTTCGGCGTACGCCGGGGTCCCGGCGGGGCGCAGGCGGAGGAGGAGCGAGCCGGTACGCGGCGCGGGCCCCGTACCGTGGAAAGGTGCCACCGATCCCGGAGGAGACCGGCGTGAGTGTTGCCGAACAGAGGCCCGGAGCGCTCCCGCGGGACCCTTCCGAGGAGAACGGGACCGGCCGGACCGGCTGACCCCGCCCCGTCCCGCACGCGCGCAGGGCCCACCGGGGGATCATTCGCGGAAGAACGGGCACCCCGGAGTACGACCCGGACGTCACCCGCATCCCTCAGGCCCCGTCCGGCACCGGAATCAGGCGACTGAAGAAGGGCACGACGACGTGAAGACACGCGTACGGACCGGAGTGTGCGCGGCGACCGCCCTGGTGCTGTTCCCGGTGCTCACCGCCTGCGGGCAGGACGCACGCCCGCAGTCCGGTCGCAAGGCGGCCCCCCTGCACGACTCCAGTGCCGGCGGGAAGTCGGCCCCGGCCCCGCAGAGCGCGCGCACCGACGCCGCGCCCACGCCCGAGCTGCCGGGCCTGGGCCCCCGTACACGCGGCGAGGTCGGCCCGGAGACCCGGCAGGCGCTCGTCGTCACCGGCCGGGACCGGAACTCCTCCGACGCCGAGGCGGTCCTGTACGAGAAGACGGACGACGGCTGGAAGGCCGGGCCGGTCTGGCCGGCGCAGAACGCGAGACGCGGCTGGACCGGGCACCACGTCCGGGGCGACCTGCGGTCCCCGATCGGCGTGTACGGGCTGACCGACGCCGGCGGGCTGCTGAAGGACCCCGGCACGAAGCTCCCGTACGACCAGGGGCGCGGTTACACGATCGACCGCACCGACGACTCCGGCCAGTCCCTGCGCGGCTCCTTCGACTACGTCGTCGCGATCAACTACAACCGCCACGCGGGCCGCAGCCCCCTCGACTGGGGCCGCCCGTTGGGCGACGGCCGGGGCGGCGGCATCTGGCTGCATGTCGAGCACACGACTCCCACGCAGGGCTGCGTCGCCCTCAAGCGCGAGGTGATGCGGGAGCTGCTGCGCGCGCTGGACCCGGCGAAGAAGCCGGTGGTGGTGATGGGGCCGAAGGCGGATCTGGCGAAGTGAGCGCTAGCCGGGCAGCCGCCACAACTGGTGCTTGTTGCCCGGGGTGCACGGGTCGACGGCCAGTTGGCGGCCCGCGCCGACGTCGGTGACGCAGCCGTCGCCGACGTAGTAGTTGATCTGGACCGCGCCGCCGGCCGCCGGGGTGGTCTTCCACGCGGTGACGTACCCGGAGTAGCCGCTGCCCTGCGCGAGCACGGTGCCCGTCTTCTCGTCGTACGCGGGGGCCTGCTTGAGCCCGAGCGCGCCGCCCGCCAGGGTGCAGGCGTGGAACTCGGTGAACTGGTTGCCGCCGAGCACCCAGCCGAACTGGGAGTTCCCACCGGAGACGACCTTGCCGCCGCTGCCGGACGGGTCCGTTCCGGCAAGGCCCATCCTGCGCCCGCTGCCGACGTTGGTGATCGCGCCCCAGCCGTCGCCGCCGCAGTTGTCGGGCTTGCCGGGGCCCGCGGGCGGGGGCTTGGCACCGCCGCCGCTTCCGGAACCCGCACCGGAGCCCTTGCCGCTGTCCGGGCCGCCGCCGCTCCCCTTGCCGGGGTCCGTGTCCTTGCCGTCGCCCCCGGTGCCCGGCTTGCCCTTGTCGCCGTCGGACCCGTCGGTCGCGGCCCCGCCCCTGGCCTTGTCGTCGCCCTTGGCGGGCTTGCCGGCAGCGGGTCTGCCGGTGGCGGACGGGGTTCCCCGGGGCGCGGCCGGGATCTGCGCCACGGGCGTCCCGCCCGCGGACACGGAGGTGGACGGGCGGGCGGCGTCCCGGGGCGCGTCACGGACGTGCGGGGTCAGGGCGACGGTGAGCACGGTGGCCGTCGACACCACCACGGGCACGACGACGAGCACCGGCTTCGGCAGCCGCTGCCACCACGGCCGCGGAACGGGGACGACGCCGGTCGGGCCGGACACGAGCACGGGATCGGCCGCCGGGACCGGAACCGGAATCCGGGGAGGGCCGGGCCGGACCGCAGAAGGCACCGGGGCCTCAGGAGCCGCAGGAGCCACGGCAGGAGTCGCAGGGAGCACGACAGGAGGCACAGGGACCACAGCAGGAGGCACAGCAGCCCCGGACAACCCGGCGCCCGCACCCCCCTCCCCCGCCCCGGCGGCCCGCGCCGCCGCCGCCATCACCGCCGCGTCCGCGTACCGCTCCTCCGGCGCCTTCGCGAGCGCCCGCGCGACGAAGTCCCGCACGGCGGGAGGGAAGGAGTCCGGCAGCGCGGGTGCGGGCTCCCGGATGTGCTTGAGGACGACCTCCAGGACCGTGTCGCCGTTGAACGGCACCTCCCCGGTGAGCAGTTCGTACGTGACGACGCCCAGCGAGTACAGGTCGGACGCCGGGAGGACCGCGAGCCCCTCCGCCTGTTCCGGCGCGATGTACAGGGCCGTGCCCAGCACCGAGTGCGAGGCGGTCAGCCGGGAGGCGGCCTTGCTGTGCGCGATGCCGAAGTCGGTGACGGTGATGCGGCCGTCGCCGCTCAGCATCAGGTTCGACGGCTTCAGGTCGCGGTGCACGATGCCGCCCCGGTGCGCGGTGTGCAGCGCGTCCAGGGCCTGCGCGACCAGCCCGAGCGCGCGGCCGGCGGGCATCGGCCCGTCGTCCTCGCGGACCTCGTCCAGCGGCCGTCCGTCGATGAGCTCCATGACGATGTACGCGATCCGGTCACCGTCCTCACCTGCGGCTTCCTGCTCGCCGTAGTCGTGGACGTCGACGATCCCGGGGTGCGCGAGCGAGGCCAGCAGCTTCGCCTCGCGCCGGAAACGGGCCGCGAACTGGGGGTCCTCCAGCAGCTTCGGCAGCAGGATCTTCACCGCGACGAAACGCTCCAGCACACCGTCCTCGGCCCGCCAGACCTCGCCCATCGCGCCGCCGCCGACGCGCTCGGCCAGCGTGTACCGGCCGCCGAGCACGGTCCCCCGACCCCACATGCGTGCTTCCCCCACGGTGTTCGCCCGAAGCGCCGGTTCGCTCGGCCCGAGGAAGTCTGCCAGACGCGCCAAGTTCCTTGGGCCGAGGGCCGATTGGCGCCACCCGACATGTCCGTACGTACGACGAAGGGCCCGGGATCGGCACGACCCCGGGCCCTCTCGTACGTCAGGGAATCACGCGGCGGGCTTCTCCTCCAGGCGCGGGAACAGCACCGCGCCCTTCTTCACCGTCGCACCGGCCGGCAGCAGGCCCCAGGCGCCCGCGTCCTGGACCCGCTGGTCGGCGAGCGCGCCCAGCCCGGCGGCCTCCGCGCCGAGGGAGTCCCACAGCTTCTGGGAGGTCTCCGGCATGACGGCGTTCAGCAGGACGGCCATCGCGCGCAGGGACTCGGCGGAGGTGTAGAGGATGGTCGCGAGGCGCGCCCGGCCCTCGTCCGACGTGTCCTTGGCGACCTTCCACGGCTCCTGCTCCGTGATGTAGCCGTTGACCTGCTTCACGAAGTCGAAGATCGCCAGGATGCCGCCCTGGAAGTCCTGCTCCTCGCCGATCAGCCGGTCCGCCTCGGCGACGGCCTTCGCCAGCCCCTCCCGCACGGCCTCCTCGGCGTCGCCGGAAGCGGTCGCCGCGGGCAGCGTGCCCTCGAAGTACTTGCCGACCATGGCGGCCACGCGGGAGGCGAGGTTGCCGTAGTCGTTGGCCAGCTCGGAGGTGTAGCGGGCGGTGAAGTCCTCCCAGGAGAAGGACCCGTCGCTGCCGAAGGAGATCGCGCGCAGGAAGTACCAGCGGTAGGCGTCCACGCCGAAGTGCGAGGTGAGGTCCTGCGGCTTGATGCCGGTCAGGTTGGACTTCGACATCTTCTCGCCGCCGACCATCAGCCAGCCGTTCGCGACGACCTTGCCGGGCAGCGGGAGGCCCTGCGCCATCAGCATCGCGGGCCAGATCACCGCGTGGAAGCGCAGGATGTCCTTGCCGACGAGGTGGATGTCCGCGGGGAAGGTCGCGTCGAACCGCTCCTGGTCGGAGCCGTAGCCCGCCGCCGTCGCGTAGTTCAGCAGCGCGTCGACCCAGACGTAGATGACGTGCTTGTCGTCCCACGGCACGGGGACGCCCCAGTCGAAGGTCGAGCGGGAGATGGAGAGGTCCTGGAGGCCCTGCCTGACGAAGTTCACGACCTCGTTGCGGGCGGACTCCGGCTGGATGAAGCCCGGGTTGGCCTCGTAGAACTCCAGCAGCTTCGGGCCGTACTCGCTCAGCTTGAAGAAGTAGTTCTCCTCCTTGAGGATCTCCACCGGCTTCTTGTGGATGGGACAGAGCTTCGTCCCGTCCTCCGCCTCGATGAGGTCGCCGGGGAGCTTGTACTCCTCGCAGCCCACGCAGTACGGGCCCTCGTAGCCGCCCTTGTAGATCTCGTCCTTGTCGAAGAGGTCCTGCACGAACTCCTGCACACGGTCCGTGTGACGCTTCTCCGTGGTGCGGATGAAGTCGTCGTTGGCGATGTTCAGGTGCTCCCAGAGGGGCTTCCAGGCTTCGGTGACGAGCTTGTCGCACCACTCCTGGGGGGAGACGCCGTTCGCCTCGGCCGTGCGCATGATCTTCTGACCGTGCTCGTCCGTGCCGGTGAGGTACCACACCTTCTCGCCGCGCTGACGGTGCCAGCGCGTGAGCACGTCACCTGCGACGGTCGTGTAGGCGTGGCCCAGGTGAGGAGCGTCGTTGACGTAGTAAATGGGGGTCGTGACGTAGTACGCCGCCGACTCCTGCTTCTCGATTCCAGTGGCCGCCATGCGGAAATCTTAAGTGGTACGGAGAGGCGCCCTCACCTGTGTATTCCGGTGAGGGCGCCGGGGTGTGCCGGTCAGCCCCTCAGCCACTCCGCGGAGCCCGCGAGCAGGCCCTTGAAGAGGGCGGCGTCGGTGAGGTCGGCGGGGGCCGGGCCCGCGTGGAAGAACGCGGCGTTCTCGGCGTCCAGCTTGCGGAGGTAGTCGAAGCCCTTGGCATCGGTGTCGCCGAAGGCCACGAACTGCCAGAAGAGGGGCAGCCGGGCGGCTTCGGCGAGGGCGGCGGTGGCGGCGCCCCTCGCCTCGGGGGCGCCGTCCGTCTGGAAGATCACCAGGGCGGGGCCGTCGTGGGCGGCGGAGTGCTTCTCGTAGTGGTCGACGACCGCTTCGATCGCGCGGTGGTAGCTGGTGCGGCCCATGTGGCCGAGCTCGGCGTGGAGGGAGTCGACCTTGCCCTCGATGTCGGCGGGGGTGAGTTCGCCGGTGCCGTCGACGTCGGTGGAGAAGAAGACGACGGGGACGGCGGGGGCCGCCCCGGGGTCGAGGTGGACCGCCAGGGCGAGGGCCTGCTCGCCGAGCTTCTGGGCGCTGCCGTCCTTGTAGTACGGGCGCATGGAGCCGGAACGGTCGAGGACGAGGTACACCTTGGCGCGGGCGGCCTCCGGCACCTCGGCCTTGCGGAGCGCGGTGCCGGCGGCGCGGTGGGGGACCTTCAGCTTCTTGAGCTGGGCGGGGGTGAGGGCCTCGCGGGGCGCGTCGGGCTCGGGCGCGGGTTCGGGCTTGGGCTCCGGTTCGGCGGCGGGCTCCGGTTCGGCCTGGGCGGCGGGCTCGGGCTCCGGTTCGGTGGTGGGTTCCGGTTCGGCCTGGGCGGCGGGCTCGGGCTCGGCGGCGGGCTCGGGCTCCGGCTCGGTGGTGGGTTCCGGTTCGGCCTGGGCGGCAGGTTCGGGCTGAGCGGCGGGCTCGGGCTCGGCGGCAGGTTCGGGCTGGGCCGAGGTCGCTTCGGGGGCGGTGGTGCGGGCGGTCTGGGTGGGGAGGCGGACCTCGGCGGCGGGGGCCGGGGTGTCCTTCGGGGCGGACTGGGCCGGGACGGCCGGGGAGGGGTCCTCCTCCGGCTCGGGCCGCGTCACTGGTTCCGGCGCGGAGGCGGCCACCGGCTCCTGGTCCTGCTCCGGTACGGGCTTCTCCTCCCGTACGGACTTCTCCTCCGGTACGGGCGCGGCCTCCGGGGCCGGGGACTCCTCCGGTACGGGCCCGGCCTCCGGGGTCGGAGGCTCCTCCCGTACGGGCTCGGTGGCCGGCTTCGCGGGGGTGGTCCGCTTGGGGTTGTCGAAGGCTTCGGCGACCAGCTCCGCGGCCAGGGAGGAGGAGGGGCCCGAGGGCGCATCGGCCGGGTCCGGCTCGGGGGCGGGGGTCGAACTCCGGCCGCCGGACGGGGTGTTCGCCCCGGCATCGGCCGGCTCCGTGCGCTCGGTCTGGGCCGGGACGGAGGGAGTCGTCGCCGAGGGCTCCTCGACCTGTTCCGTCCGACCGCCAAACACCTTGCGCAGCAAGCTCCGAATGCCCATGGGCGAGGCCTTTCGCGTGAGTTGAGTGCGTTGTATGTCCGTACTGGCGGGACCGATCCCTGACCAGGGGTGACACGTAAGGTTAGCGGCCGCTTCCGCACGGGTGGAGCAACGGCCGGGGCGAGGAATGCCGGGCACCGATTGCTCCGCACGGGTGGTGTTTGTCCGAAGAACTGCGAATCGGAGTGGCGGTCCCTGCGTTCTCGTGCGTCCTCCACATCATGAGGAAAGTACGAAAACCGGACATCCCGGAACTCGTACCCGCCCTGCCGTACGCCCGCCACCCACCCGAAGCAGCTTCAAGGAGCCGTGCCATGAAGACGATGTGGACCGCACTGATCAGCGCGATTGTCGCGTTCCTCGCGATGCTGGGCATCGCCGCCCCGGCGTCCGCCTCCGCCGCCCCCGCCGACCGTTCCTCCGACGCCCCGCAGCCGGCCCCCGCCGCCGCGGAGCGCGCCGACTCCCCCGCCGGGCGGGCCGGGTGGACAGCCGTGGCGCCGACGGCGTCCCGGTTGCAGACGGAGGTGCCGACGCGCTCCGTGCCGCCCACGATGAAGCAGCGGATCAGCGCGGAGGCGCACGGCGGCTCCCCGTCGGTCCGCACGGTGCCGGCCCTGGACGTGCTCGACGGCCTGGGCGCGCTGACCGACGCTCTCCCGGGCGAGGCCGCGGCGAAGGCCGCCACGCGCGGTGCGGCCGACAGCGCCGCCCGGGCGCACCTCGCCGCGGTGTGAGGGGCGGCACGGTCCCCGCCCGCCCGGACCGGACTACTCCGCGCCGCTGGTCGAGAGAGTGCCGAGCCGGAACTCCAGTCCGTCCAGGACGCGTTGGAGCCCGTAGTCGAACTTCTCCCCCCGGATCTGCTCGGCCGTCCTCCCCCGGTAGTTGTCGTGTCCCTCCCGCAGTCGCGGCAGTTCCTCCGTGGCGGCAGCGGCCACACCGGTCAGGCTCGCCATCCACTCCTGTTCCGTCATTCCACTGCGTGCGATCAACGACAACTGCGCGGCCTCGCTGGTCGCGTACCCGATGACGTACGAGAAGACCGCGCTCAGGGCGAGATCGGCCTCCTCGGCGGTGAACCCCGCCGACGCGATGATGTCGGCCAGTCGTTCCGTCATGCGCAGCACGTTCGGCCCCAGGTGGACAAGGCCCACCTGGCCCAGTACCGAAGCCATCCACGGGAGGCGGATCGCCATCGCCCGCACGCTGTACGCGCTGCGGACCGCGGCCTCGCGCCAGCCCAGCTCCCCGGTCACCGCCGGGACTTCGAGTTCCCCGTAGATCTCGTCCACGACCAGCTCGATGAGCTCGTCCTTGTTGGCGACATGCCGGTAGAGGGATGTCGCGCCGGCGCCCAGACGGGTGCCGAGCTTCCGCATGCTCAAGGACTCGATGCCGTCGGCGTCCAGCAGCCGTACCGCCTCCGCGACGATCTGCTCCCGGCTGAGACGAGCTGCGCAAGGCGATGGCGGTGTGGGGCTCGGTCTCGATGCTGGGCCTGATCGGCGGCCCGGTGCTGGGTGGCTTGCTGGTCACGCACTTCTCGTGGGGCGCGGTCTTCCTGATCAACGTGCCGGTGGCGGTCGTCGCGATTCTCGCCGCGTTGTTCCTGATGCCGGAGTCGAAGGAGGCGTGGAAGAAGCCGGACCCGGTCGGGGCGGTGCTGTCGGTGGCCGGCATGGTGGCGCTGGTCTGGACGATCAACGAGCAGCCCAAGGGCGGGCTTTCGCACACCTCGACCGTGGTCGCGCTGGTGGCGGCGGTGCTGGGGCTGGCGGGCTTCGTCGCCTGGGAGCTGAAGGTCGACGAGCCGATGGTCCCGCTGCGGCTCTTCCGGGACCGCGACTTCGCCGGCGGCAGTCTTTCGCTGACCCTGGTGCAGGTCGGCAACGGCGGGATGCTGCCGGTGGTCACCCAGTACGTGCAGTTCGTGCTCGGCTACTCGCCGACGGAGGCGGGTTCGGCGTTCATCCCGATGGCGGTGGGAAGCGGGAAGGGCGGCCCCGTCGCCCAAGGGAGCGGGGATGGACGGAGGCTGCGACGCCGAAGGGGACGGGGGGAGGGCGACTGCAACGCCGAAGGGGCGGGGGCGGCAGGGAGGCTGCGGTGTCGAAGGGGGCGGGGGTGGAGGGGACCGGTTGGGGGGACTTCACCTGGTGTTCATCGTGGGGGCACCGCCCGCACCCCCCAACCCACCTAATGTCACCGCCGTGACCCGGGCGTGCCCAGACCCCCGGAGACGTACGCCATCATGACCTCGGAGGGGACCCGACCCGTGCGCAACCTGCTGCCGCTGCTCAACCCGTCGCCGCACGCGGGCGGACGTTCCGCCCTGACGTGCCGCTACCGCTGCGGTGACGCCTGTTTCCAGGAAGTCCCGAACACGAGCGACAACGAGTACGTCGGCGACATCATCGCGGGCGCCCTGTCCCGCCGGTCGATGATGCGCGCCGCGGCGGTCGTCACCGTCGCCGCGACGGCGGGCGGCGCCCTCGCGGTCGGCGGCGCCCCGGAGGCGGTGGCCGCCCAGGCGGCGAGCCACGGCAACGGTCACGGGAACGGCCACGGCAACGGACGCGGCAAGGCCCAGGGCGCCAAGGGCCTCCGTTTCACGCCCGTCGCCCCCAACAAGGACGACAAGGTCACCATCCCGGACGGCTACGAGCAGAACATCGTCATCAAGTGGGGCGACCCGATCCTCCGCGGCGCCCCCGCCTTCGACCCGGAGAACCAGACGGCGAAGGCCCAGGCCGGCCAGTTCGGGTACAACAACGACTTCCTGTCGCTGCTCCCGTTGCGCGGCGAGTTCGGCTCCCGCGAGCGCCAGATCCTGGTCGCCAACCACGAGTACACCGACGAGAACCTGATGTTCCGCGGGTACGACCCGGAGAACCCCACCCGCGAGCAGGTCGAGATCGCCTGGGCCGCGCACGGGCTCGGCGTCGTCGTGGTGGAGGAGAACCGCCGGAACGCGGGCCTCACCGCCGTCCCCCGCCACCACCTCAACCGCCGGATCACCGTCACCACCCCGATGCGCCTCACCGGCCCGGCCGCCGGCTCCAAGCTCCTCCGTACGTCCGCCGACCCGACCGGCACCAAGGTCTTCGGCACCTTCGCCAACTGCGCGGGCGGCACCACCCCGTGGGGCACCACGCTCCACGGCGAGGAGAACTTCAACGGCTACTTCGCCAACGCCGACCACGCGAAGAGCCCCACCGACAAGCGGTACGGCATCCAGAAGGGCGCCTCCGAGCGCAAGTGGGAGCGGTTCGACAAGCGCTTCGACGTCGCGCAGGAGCCCCAGGAGTCCCACCGGCACGGCTGGGTCGTCGAGCTGGACCCGTACGACCCGGACTCCACGCCGCGCAAGCGCACCGCGCTCGGCCGTTTCAAGCACGAGGCCGCGCAGCCGCGCCTGACCGACGACGGCCGCCCGGTCGTCTACATGGGCGACGACGAGCGCTTCGACTACCTCTACAAGTTCGTGTCGTCCAAGCGGATGCGCAGGGGCAACTCGCGGGCCGCCCGCGAGCACAACCTCACCCTCCTCGACGAGGGCACGCTGTACGTCGCCAAGCTCACCGGCGACAGCCCGGCCGCCGAGATCGACGGCACCGGCAAGCTGCCGAACGACGGCGAGTTCGACGGTTCCGGCACCTGGATCCCGCTCGCCACGGGCAAGAAGTCGCACGTCCCGGGCATGACGGCCGAAGAGGTGTACGTCTTCACGCGCCTCGCCGGCGACAAGGTCGGCGCGACCAAGATGGACCGCCCCGAGGACGTCGAGCCGTCCCCGCGCACGGGCCGCGTCTACGTCGCGCTCACCAACAACACCGACCGCGGCAAGCCCGGCAAGCCGGGCGCGGACGAGGCCAACCCGCGCAACCTCAACAAGCACGGCCAGATCCTCGAACTCGCCGAGCGCCGCAACGACCCGACGGCCACCACCTTCGCCTGGCGGCTGTTCCTGGTCGCGGGCGACCCGAAGGACCCGGCGACCTACTTCGCGGGCTTCCCGAAGGACAAGGTCTCGCCGATCTCCTGCCCGGACAACGTCGCCTTCGACGCCCACGGCAACCTGTGGATCTCCACCGACGGCAACCAGCTCGGCTCCCACGACGGCCTGTTCGGCGTCGCGACGGCCGGCGAGCGGCGCGGCGAACTGAAGCAGTTCCTCACCGTCCCCAGGGGCGCGGAGACCTGCGGCCCGCTCATCCAGGACAGCCGCGTCCTGGTCGCGGTGCAGCACCCGGGCGAGCTCGACGGCGCGACCGTCGAGAAGCCCCTGTCGGCCTGGCCCGACGGCCCGGGCAGGATGGTCCGCCCGGCGGTCGTCTCGGTCTGGCGCAAGGACGGCCGCGACATCGGCGTGTGACCCTCTCGCGAGTGACGTGCCCGGCGGGGGCGGTTCACACCGCCGGGCACTTCGCGTTCTTCGGGGGCAGCCCCGAGACCAGCGTGTTCAGGAGGTGCGCGGTGACACAGGGGTTGCCCTTGAGGCTCATGTTGTGGATCGCACCGCCGACGCGCAGCAGGGCCGCCGGGTAGCGGGTGCCGACCTTCCAGGCGCCCTGCATCGGGGTGCGGGGGTCGCCGTTGGTGTTGACGAGCAGCGGGCGCGGGGCGGCCTTCAGCTTGGCGGGCGGGAGCTTCTTGAGGGTCAGCGGGCCGAGCGTGCCGCCGGGGCTCTGCGGCCACTGGGCGCACGGTGCGTAGGCGGCGCCGAGCGCCGGGGCGTCCTTGGGGGTGCCCTTGGCCCGCGCGGTCCGCGTCAGCCCCTCCAGCAGGGCCGCGGTGTCGCGGGGCCAGGCGAAGTCGGTGCAGTGGTTGGCCAGGGTGAGGGCGTAGGAGGCGGGGGCGGGCCGGTCGGCCGCCGCGACGTCCTGCGGGAAGCCCTGCTCGGCGTACGCCCGCAGCTCCGAGTAGGCCGGGTGCTCGGGGTCCTCGGTGCCGTCCAGCGCCAGGTCCACGGCGCGGCTGAAGCCCGGCCAGTCCGCCGGGTCGGCCATCACGGCGTACGCGGCCTGCTGGAGGTTGGGGGCCTTGCGGGCGACCTGGTCGAGGTACTTCTGCGGGTCGGGCGAGAGCGCGCACTCCGCGGGACCGGCCGCGCTGCACCAGGAGCGGAAGCCCGCCGTGTAGGCGCGCAGCCGGGCGGCGTACGGGGTGCTCCTGGCGAGGTTCTGGGTGCTGCCGACCGCCGCCGGGCTGTTCGCCGCGTCGACGGCGTGCTCGGTGCCGCTGCGGGCCGGGTCGTACGCCGAGTCCAGCACGGCGGCGCGCACCCGGGTGGGGTGGGCGGCCAGGTAGTCCTGGCCGAGCAGGGAACCGTATGAGTGGAGGAGGAGGTTCAGCTTGTCCTCGCGCAGGGCGAGGCGGATGGACTCCAGGTCGGCGGTGACGTCGGCGGTGCCGAGGTGGGAGAGCAACTCGCCGTACGTGGCCCGGCAGTCGGCGATGTACTTCTTCGCGGCCTCGGCGACCGCGGCCGTGTCCGCGCCCGTGGGGAGCTTCTCGGCGGCGCCCAGTGAGGCGATCGGCCCGGGCGCGGGGCCGCAGTCGACGGGGGTGCTGCGGCCGGTGCCGCGCCGGTCGAAGCCGACGACGTCGAACAGGGCGCGCAGTTGCGGCGGGAGGGTGTTGGCCGCGGTGTAGAGCCCCTGGAGGCCGAGACCGCCGGAGTCCATGACGAGCACGCCGATGCGGCGCTTGCGGTCGGTGGCCGGGATGCGCGAGACGGCGAGGTCGATCTTGTCGCCGCCGGGCTCGGCCGCGTCGACCGGGACCTTGAGGGTGGTGCACTCGCGGGTGGGCTGGCCGGTGACCGGGCAGTCGCTCCACCGGGCCTCGGGCGCGGGCACGTCGGGCCGGGCGAGGTTCCTGGTACGGGAGTCCTGCGGGGTCTCGGGCCCGCCGCAGGAGGTGAGCGCGAGGGCGGCGGCGAGGGCGAGGACGGCGGCGCGGGCGCGCCCACGCGTCCCGGCCCGCCTGCGTGTTCCGCGTGTTCCGGTGCGGGCACGGTCCGCCGCGGCTGCCTCTGGTCGTTGTCGCACTGCGCACCCGGTCCCTTCGCTGCCGTACTCCGCGGTCTCGGCCGGCGTGGGAGTGAGCGTGCGGGCCGCGTCCGGGGCCGGGCCGTACGGGCGGGGGCCGTCAGCGCCCGGAACGCAGCAAATGGTGCCACGAACGGGTGAACGAGTGAGAACCAGGTGCGTGCACCGTGACCGGTTCGTGAACCGGCCCGGCGGCGCGGGCCGGGCGTCCGGCGCTGGTCACCGGGGGCGGGAAAGGGGCCCGGGGCGGGCGGTTCAGCCGAGGTAGCCCTCGACCTCGCTGGCGGGGCGGGGCTGTTCCGCGCCGGGGTCCTGGCCGAACTCGGCGCGGGCGCGGCGGCGGCGCAGCAGGTCCCAGCACTGGTCGAGCTGCACTTCGAGGGCGGCGAGCCGGGTGCGGTCGGCGTCGGAGAGGCCGCCGGGGCGCCCGTCCCGGGCGGTGGCACGCCGGCGCAGCTCCTGTTCCTCGGCGACCAGGCGGTCGATGCTGCCGAGGATCTCGGGGACGCCGGAATCTGCGGGGGTGTTCACGGGCTCGCTCCTCCGTCGGGTCGGGGCTGCTGAGACCAAGCCTGGCGGCGGGGCGGCGGGAGCGCGACTCGTGCTCCCGCCGCCCCCGAAGCGGCTCAGTGGCGCACGGCCTTGCCCACCTCGGCCTTGACGTCGCCCTCCAGGGACCGGTTGCTCTTGGCGACGGCCGTGCCGTCCTTGCCCGCCGCCACGTCCTTGACGTTCACGACGACCGCGTCCAGCAGGTTTCCGCCCGCGTCGCGGAAGTTCACCTGGACCAGGTAGGTCTGCTCCTTGGACTCCTTGTTGGCGACCGTCACCTCGGCCGTGCTGCGGTCGCCCTCCGCCTTGACCGCACCCACCTTCACGTCGCCCTTGGCGTCGGTGCCGTCCTTGACCTCCTTGAACTTCTCGTCGGCCGACGCGGAGGCCGACGCGTACGACTCCTTGGCCTTGTCGGCGGCCTCCCCGGCCTTCTCGGTGGCGGAGGTGGCGGCCTCGCCCGCCTTCTGGGTGGCGGAGGCGGCGGCCTCCCCGGCCTTCTGGGTGGCGTTGGAGACGGCGTCCGACGCGGACTTCTTGTCGTCGCCGCACGCGGAGACGGTCAGGGCGATGACGGCGGCCAGGACTGCGGCGCCAGCGGCGCGGGTGATCTTCATGGGGGTCACCCTGCGTGCGCCGTCGTGTCCTCGCGAGCCCATTGCTCCGAAGGGGTGCCGGAATTCACCCTCCGCCCCCGGACCCACCACAGGCCGCCCGCCGACAGGGCGACCGCGAGCCCGGCGAGTCCCAGCCACCAGCCGGCCGTGCGCAGGCGGCCCGTCGCCGTGGCGTAGAGGGCCTCGGCCGCCGCCCGGCTCAGGTCCTCGGGCAGGTGCGACAGGACCAGGTTGTGCGCCACCGCGAGCACCAGGGCCAGCAGCAGCGCGCCGAGGACGACCGCGCCGCCGGCCATCGCGAGGGCCGGCAGCCTCCGCCCCCGTACGGACAGCGCGACCGCCGCCACCGCCAGCAGCCCCGCGGCCACGGGCGCCCACCACGCCGCGCCGCGCAGGAACGCGTAGACCGACCGCCAGGTGTCCAGTCGGTCCGTCTCGACCAGCGTCAGGTCCGTGTGGACGACCGGAATCCGGCCCGCGAAGGGCACCCCGTCGTCGGTGAGCCGCTGTTTCAGCTCGGCCGTGACGGGCGCGAGGTCGAGCAGGACCCGGTCGCCGCTGCCCCGCTCGGCGGCGAGCGCGTCGCGGAAGGCATCGTGGGTGACGCGCTGGACGGTGTTCCAGGCGTTCCGGTACGACTGGGTGCCGGTGAAGGAGCGGGCGGCCTCGCCGATCAGGCGTTCCGCGCCGTTCTGGAGCGGGCCGAGGTCGACCTGCCTCATGATCTCGCCGGTCAGGCGGGTGACGACGGCCTTCTGCACGTCCGGGTCGTCGGCCAGCGGAGCCATGGTGTCGACGTACCGCCCGGTGTCCTGGACCTCGGCGCGCGCCCACACGGCGACCGCGCCGAGGGGCACGAGCAGCGCCACGAGGGCGAGCAGGGCGACGGGCAGGAATCGGCGCAGCAGCATGTCCCCCACTCAAGCCGGGCCCGCGCGCCCGCGCGAGCGGAGCGCCGCCGTAGCGGTGACCTGGGCGGTTCCGGGAAGCGGCCTTGATCCACTTGCCGCGTCCGCCGACCGGGTGTGACCTGGATGGGCGAACGCGGGGGCTCGAGTGCCGTACGCACCGAGTACGGCCCGGAGGGACGGAGCTGTCATGGGAGCACACGCAGTGATACCTGGACGGAGAGCGGACCAGCCCCTCCCCGTCGGCGTCACCCGGAGCACGGCCACCCCGCGCGCCATCGGCGGCATCTCCGCCGCGCTCGGCCTGGTCTACGGTCTGTACGTCGGCCTGGTCGACCGCAGGGGCGGCGAGCTGACCGCGGGCAACGTCTGGCTCGGCCTCGTCTGCGGCCTGCTCTTCGCCGCCCTGTTCGCGGGCATCTGGCAGGCGCTGCGGTCGGTCACACCGGGCCTGCGGGCGGTGGGCTTCGGCGTCCTGACGGCGGTGGCGATGGGCTTCCTGGCCAGCCGGGGCGACGGCAGCGTGCTGAGCTCGGCGGTGCTGGGGCTCGCGGTGGGCGCGGGGATCGCCATCGGCACGTACTACTACTGCTACTCGCACACGGACTGAGGCACCGGCACGGTGGCCGCGCTCGGGCTGAACCACCGGCACGGTGGCCGCGCTCGGGCTGAACCACCGGCGCGGTGGCCGCGCTCGGACCGAGCACCGACGCGGTGGCTGCGCACTGAACGCACGACGGCGACCAACGCCCGAAGAAAAATGCGGAGAAACGCTCAACTCCCCTCAGGTACGGTCCATTTGGCGGCATGGCGTGCGGTCCGGCTCCGGGGTGCCGTAGAACACCAGTGTGAACCGGCTGAAGGAGCAGGGAAGTTGACCCACCCAGTTGCAGACGCGGCGCCCGCGTCCCGCGCGGATGCGGACCTCGCCATCCGCACCCACGGCCTCGTCAAGGTCTTCGGCGACAACCGCGCCGTCGACGGCATCGACCTCGCCGTCCCCGCGGGCACCGTCTACGGCGTCCTGGGGCCCAACGGCGCGGGCAAGACCACGGCGGTGAAGATGCTCGCCACCCTCCTGCGCCCGGACGGAGGCACGGCCCACGTCTTCGGCAGGGACGTGGTCAAGGAGGCGGACGCGGTGCGCTCCCGGGTCAGCCTGACCGGGCAGTACGCGTCCGTGGACGAGGACCTCACCGGCACCGAGAACCTGATCCTGCTGGCCCGCCTGCTCGGCCACTCCAAGGCCGACTCCCGTTCCCGCGCGGGCCAGTTGCTGGAGGCCTTCGGGCTGACGGCGGCGGCGGGCAAGCAGGTGAAGAACTACTCCGGCGGCATGCGCCGCCGCATCGACATCGCCGCCTCCATCCTCAACACGCCGGACCTGCTCTTCCTGGACGAGCCCACCACGGGCCTCGACCCGCGCAGCCGCAACCAGGTCTGGGACATCGTCCGCGCGGTCGTCGCGCAGGGCACCACGGTCCTGCTCACCACGCAGTACCTGGACGAGGCCGACCAGCTCGCCTCCCGGATCGCGGTCATCGACCACGGCAAGGTCATCGCCGAGGGCACCAAGGGCGAGCTGAAGGCCTCCGTGGGCTCCGGTTCCGTACACCTGCGGCTGCGGGACGCCGGGCAGCGCCCGGAGGCCGAGCGCATCCTCGCGGAATCCATGCGGGCGACCGTCCAGCTCGACCCGGACCCGGTCGCGCTGACCGCGACCGTCGACGGCAGCGGCACCGACCAGGGCGCCGCCGAGCAGGCCGCCCGGGCCCTCGCGGCCCTCGCCCGCTCCGGCATCACGGTCGACAGCTTCGCCCTCGGCCAACCCAGCCTCGACGAGGTCTTCATGGCCCTCACGGACAAGAAGGGCGTGACGGCATGACCACCGACACCGGCACGGAGGCCGCGGCCACCCCCACGGGCAAGAAGTCCGAGGACCTGGACGCCCTGGTCAAGGCACCCGACGCGGAGGAGCTGGCCGCCCTCCTGGTCGCCAGGGACCGCCCGGCGAGGCCCAGCGCGCTGACGTCCTCCCTGACCTTCGGCTGGCGCGCCATGCTGAAGATCAAACACGTGCCGGAACAGCTCTTCGACGTCACGGCCTTCCCGATCATGATGGTCCTGATGTACGCCTACCTCTTCGGCGGCGCACTGGCGGGCTCCGTCTCCTCGTACATCCAGTTCCTGCTCCCCGGCGTCCTGGTCATGTCCATCGTCATGATCACGATGTACACGGGCCTGGCCATCAACACCGACATCACCAAGGGCGTCTTCGACCGCTTCCGCACGCTGCCGATGTGGCGTCCGGCGCCGATGGTCGGCTATCTGCTGGGTGACGTCGTGCGCTACCTGATCGCCTCGGCGGTGATCCTGGGGGTCGGCCTGGTCATCGGTTACCGCCCCCGGGGCGGGGTCCTCGGCGTGCTCGCCGGCGTGGCCCTGCTGATGGTCTTCTCCTTCGCCTTCTCCTGGATCTGGACGATGTTCGGGCTGATGCTGCGCTCGGAGAAGTCGGTGATGGGCGTCAGCATGATGGTGATCTTCCCGCTTACCTTCCTGTCCAACGTCTTCGTCGACCCCAGGACGATGCCGGGCTGGCTCCAGGCGTTCGTCAACAACAGTCCGGTGTCGCACGTCGCCACGGCGGTGCGGGAGCTGATGGCCGGGAACTGGCCAGGGGCGGACATCGCGTGGTCCCTGGGCTGGGCGGCGTTCTTCCTGGTGGTCTTCGGGTCGGCCACGATGCGCCTCTACAACCGCAAGTGAGCGGCCGGTCGCCCCGCCTCCCGCCGGGGGCGGGGCGGTCAGGTCCCGTGCACCACCGTCACCGGGACCGGCGCGTGCTGGACCACGTGCAGGGAGACCGAGCCCAGCACCGTCGCCTTCAGGCCGCTGTACCCGCGGGCGCCCACCACCAGGAGCTCGGCGTCCTCCGCCTGCCGCAGCAGGGCCTCGGCCGCGTTGCCCTTGTGGGTCTTCCGGGTGACCTGGCGGGCGGCCGTCGCGCCCAGGGCCCGTTCGACGGTCTCGGTGAGCACCTTCGCCGCCTCGCGCTGCGGGTCGTACGTGGCCGCCTCCGGGGTCAGGCCGCCCCAGGCCGGGTACTCCCAGGCCGTCACCGCGACCAGCTCCGCACCAGCCAGGCCGGCCTGGCGGGCGGCCCAGTGCAGGGCGCGCACGGAATGGTCCGAGCCGTCCACACCGACGACGATCTTTCCTGCTGCCATGGGAGCTCCCCTTCAGGACGGTTTCTTTCCGGTCAATCTACGTGAAACGGTCAGTCGAGGCGCAGGTCGGAGAGCTGCTGGGCGAAGGGGGTCACTTCCTCGGCCTCCGGGCGGGCGTTCCGCATCCGCATCTGGGCGGCCAGCTCCGCGGCTGCCCGGACGACCCGGCCCGGGAGGTGGGCCGTGAACGCGTCTCCCTCCCCGCCCCAGTCCTCCGAGGCGGCGAAGACCGAGGTCGGGACGGTCAGCGCGTGGAGGTACGAGAACAGGGGCCGGACGGCGTGCTCCAGGGCGAGGGAGTGGCGGGCCGTGCCGCCGGTCGCCGCGATCAGGACCGGGGTGCCGGTCAGGGCGTCCGGGTCGATCAGGTCGAAGAAGGACTTGAACAGCCCGCTGTAGGAGGCGGCGAACACCGGGGTGACGGCGATCAGGCCGTCCGCCGTCGAGACCGCTTCGATCGCCCGGTGCAGGGGTTCGCTGGGGAAGCCCGTGACCAGGTGGTTCGCGATGGCGGTGGCCAGTTCGCGCAGCTCGACGAACTCCACCGCGGCGGTGGGCAGTTCGGTGCGCGCCGCCTCCGCCAGACGGTCCGCCAGGAGACGGGTGGAGGAGGGGACGCTCAGGCCGGCCGAGACGACGACCAGACGGGGCGCGGCCGGGTGCGGGGACGTGGTCATGATGCCGAGACCTCCTCGGTGCCGTGGGCGGAGTCGCTGTGGGAGCCGGTGTTCGTGTCGCTGTCGGAGCCGGTGGTGTCGGCGAGGGCCTGGGCCACGCGGGCCGCGTGGGTCGGGGCGTCCGGGACGCCGGCCGGACGGTTCTTCTCCATCTCCTCGCGGAGGACCGGGACGACCTCCTCGCCGAGGATGTCGAGCTGCTCCAGAACCGTCTTCAGCGGCAGGCCCGCGTGGTCCATGAGGAAGAGCTGACGCTGGTAGTCGCCGAAGCTCTCGCGGAAGGTGAGGGTCTTCTCGATGGCCTCCTGCGGCGAGCCGACCGTCAGCGGGGTCTGGGAGGTGAACTCCTCCAGGGACGGGCCGTGTCCGTAGACCGGGGCGTTGTCGAAGTACGGACGGAAGCGCCGCACGGCCTCCTGCGAGTTCTTGTGCAGGAAGAGCTGGCCGCCGAGGCCCACCACGGCCTGGTCGGGGGTGCCGTGCCCGTAGTGCGCGTAGCGCTCGCGGTAGAGGTTGATCAGCTTCCGGAAGTGGTCCTTCGGCCAGAAGATGTTGTTCGCGAAGAAGCCGTCGCCGTAGTACGCGGCCTGCTCGGCGATCTCCGGGGAGCGGATCGAGCCGTGCCAGACGAACGGCGGGACGCCGTCCAGCGGGCGCGGGGTCGAGGTGAAGGACTGCAGCGGAGTGCGGAACTTCCCCTCCCAGTTCACGACGTCCTTCCGCCACAGCTCGTGGAGGAGCGCGTAGTTCTCCACGGCGAGCGCGATGCCCTGGCGGATGTCCTTGCCGAACCACGGGTAGACCGGGCCGGTGTTGCCGCGCCCCATCATCAGGTCGACGCGCCCGTCGGCCAGGTGCTGGAGCATCGCGTAGTCCTCGGCGATCTTCACCGGGTCGTTGGTGGTGATGAGGGTGGTGGACGTGGAGAGGATGAGGCGCTCGGTGCGCGCGGCGATGTGGCCGAGCATCGTGGTCGGGGAGGACGGGACGAACGGCGGGTTGTGGTGCTCACCGGTCGCGAAGACGTCCAGGCCGACCTCCTCGGCCTTCTGGGCGATGGCGACCATCGCCTTGATCCGCTCGTGCTCGGTCGGCGTCCGGCCCGTCGTCGGGTCGGCCGTGACGTCGCCGACGGTGAAGATTCCGAACTGCATCGCGTTCATCGGGGCACCCGCCTGGTGTGATTCCGTCGCATGACGGTTGAATATTGAACGACCTCAAGAACGGGTGCGGTACGGGATCTATTCCCGCCCCTGTGCGCCCGGGGCCCCGCCCGGTCACGCCCGGCTACCCGAAGGGGTGATGCCTGCACGAAATCGCTCCACGCCGCGCTTGCGGCGGTGCACTCTGCCGGGATGTCCACACGTACGACAGCACGCACCGACGCCCCCGCCCCCGGTGCCTCCGCCCAGGGGGTCCCCTCGCCGCCCCCCATCCCTCCCACCTGCCCCCACTGCCGTCAGGGCCTGCTCTGGAAGGACACCCGGGCCGAGATCCGGGAGAGCGACGAGCACCACTGGCGCTGGTGGTGCGGCAACTGCTCCAAACGCTTCCGGCCCACGGAGGAACACCTGCGCCGCTTCAACTGAACGCCGGGCCGTGACCTAGTCCTCCGGACAGGTGCCGTCCCTCGCCGCCCGGCCGTCGACCAGCGTCCTCTCCACCGCCGTGTTCACGCACGGATCGCCGGACCGGGCCAGGCCGTGGAGCTGTCCGCCGGCCGTGAGCAGCGCGGCGGGCAGCCGCTCCGCCACCTTCCGGGCCGCGGCCAGGGGCGTACGGATGTCCTTCTCGGCGTTGAGGAGCAGCGGCCGCGGGGCCCGGGGCGCGCTGATCGCGCCGAGCGGGGGCCCGCCGCGCGGCCAGACGGCGCAGGGCGCGTAGAACGCCGCGTCATAAGCGGCACTGCCTTCCGCGTCCCGGCTCTTCGCCTCCCGCGCGACCTCCTTCAGGAGCCCCGCGGTGGTCTTCGGCCACCCGAAGTCGGCGCACTTGACGCCGAGTTCGAAGGCGGTCCCGGCCCCCGGGTCCTTCAGGGCGGCGGCGACGTCCTTCGGGAAGCCCTTCTCGGCGTACGTCCGCAGACTCGCGTACGCGTCGCTGTCGCCCGGCGTCGCGTCCGCCGCCCTGTCGAGGGCCCGGCTGAAGCCCGGCCAGTCGGAGGGGACGACCATCACGGCGGCGGCGGCCCCGGCCAGGGCGTCGGGCTCCTTCGCGGCGACGGCGGCCAGGGCCTCGTCCGGTTCGGGTGCGACGGCGCACTCGGCGGGGCCCGAGGTGGTGCACCAGGCCCGGAACCCGGCCGTCCGCGCGCGGAGTTGGGCGGCCCTCTTCTGCTCGGGGGTCATCCCGGCGGTGCCGGAGGCCTCCTCCTCGGTCGCCGAACCCGCCAGGGCCGCCCGGACGCCGGACTGCGCCGGATCGACCGGGCCGTCGAGGACGGCGGCGCGGACGCGGTCGGGATGGGTGCGCAGGTAGGCCTGGGCGGTCATGGTCCCGTAACTGGCCATGAGCAGGCTCAGCTTGTCCTCGCCGAGGGCCAGCCGTACCGATTCCAGGTCGGCCACGGTGGCGTCCGTCCCCAGATGTGCCAGCAGCTCTCCGTACTTCGCACGGCACCGGGTGACGTACGCCTTCGCGTCCCGCTCGACGGCCGCCGGATCGGCCCGCGCCGGATCGGCCCGCGCCGGATCGGCGGATTCCCCCTCGTCCGCCGGCCTGCCGATCGTGCCGCCGGGCTCACCGCAGTCGACGGGCGTGCTCCGGCCGGAGCCGCGCCGGTCGTACCCCACGACGTCGTACCGCGCGCGGATCTGCGGCGGCAGCAGGGCGGCGGCGGTGTAGAGCCCCGGGAGGCCGGGCCCGCCCGGGTCCAGCACGAGCACGCCGACCCGCCGCCGCTTGTCGGTGGCCGGCAGCCGGGAGACGGCCAGGTCGAGGTCCCCGGAGCCGGGCTCGGCGGCGTCGACGGGCACCTTGAGGACGGCGCACTCACGGGTGGGCTGACCGGTGACGGGACAGTCCTGCCACACGGCCCGGGGCGCGGGCACGGGGGGCGGCGCGGTGGCCCGGCCCTCGCTCCCGCCGCCCCCGCCGCAGGCGGCGAGGACCAGGCAGAGCAGCAGCCCGACGACGTACCGGGCCCGCCCGGCAGGCAGGCGGGCCCGGCGCGCACGTCCCTGTCCGCACTCTCCCATGCGGCCCAGCCTGGGCGGCCCCGGGCCCGGCCGCACGCGGTGGACCTCCGTACGGGCGAGGGGCGCTTCGCGCGACGCACACCACCTCGCCCGGGGGACGGGCGTCGGATGCCGCCTACCGGGTCGGACCGGGGTCGGCGGCCAGGTTCCGGGCCGTTTCCAGGGCCTCGCGTACCGCGCCCGGGATGTCCAGGACCGGGAAGCGGGCGTGGCGCACCGTGCGGGTGCGGTCCAGCACCAGGACGGCGCGTTTCAGGCGCAGGGCCTGGCCCGCGCGGAACACCGGCAGGCGCAGCGCCGCTGAGAGGCGGAGGTCGACGTCGGAGAGGAGGGGGAAGGGCAGGCCCTCCTCGACCGCGAACACCCGTTGTTCGTCGGGGCGTTGGGTGCTCACGCCGTGCACCTGGGCTCCCGCCGCTCGGAAGTCGTCGTACTTCTCGCGGAACAGCCGGTTCTCCAGTGTGCAGCCGACCGTGCCGGGGATGGAGGCCCAGCCGTCGGGCAACGGGCTCGGGCGGCCGGTCGCCGGGTAGGTGAACAGGACGGTGGCCGCGGCCCCTTCCGCCACCGGGTCCGACGGGGTGCCGTCCACGTGCCGGGGGAGTCGCAGGTGCGGCAGGCGCTCGCCCACCAGGCTTGCCACCCGGTGCGCCTCGGCGCTCGTCTCGTCGGCCGTGCCGCTCAGCGAGCCGTCGCCGAGCACCCAGCGGTCCGCCCAGTCCTGCATGGAGAGCAGCACGGGCAGCAGTCCGCGTCCGCGCTCCGTCAGCCGGTACTCGTGGCGCACCGGGTTGTGCTGGTACGGAACCTTCTCCAGGACCCCGGCCTCCACCAACTGCGCCAGGCGCTCCGTCAGCACCTTCCGGGAGATCCCCAGCTCTTCCAGGAGCGCGTCGAACCGGTGGTGTCCGCGCGCGGTCTCCCGCACCAGGAGCAGGCTCCACCAGTCGCCGATCACCGCGGCCGCCTGGGCGATCGCGCAGGCGGCATCCCGCTCGGGAACGGTCCTGGCCATGGGTCTCCTGTCGTGCGGAGTGCGAGCGGGGTCTCCGGGTGCGCCGTCGTTCGTCATTGCTCGTCGTCGGAACCATCTTGCGGCACCGAGTGAGTTTCCGATAGAAACTCACTCGCAGGAGTCAGTCTCCAAAGGGGACTCACTCGTCTTCCGTCGGAGAAGGACGTGGCATGAGCGAGACCCTGACGGCCCCCGCCGGCCACTTCTGGCGGTTCTGGTGTGCCTCCACCGTCAGCCACGCGGGCACCGCCGTCACCGGGCTCGCCCTGCCCCTGGTCGCCCTCACCGTCCTGGACGCCTCCGCCCTCCAGGTCACCCTGCTCGCCGCCGCCGGTCAGATCTCCTGGCTGCTGCTTAGCCTCCCGGCCGGGGTGGTCGCCGGGCGCGTGCCGCTGCGCAGGCTGCAAGTCGCCCTGGATCTCGTCCGGTTCGGCGCGCTCGGGTCCTTGCCGGCGGCCTGGTGGTGCGATGCCCTCACGTACCCGCATCTGCTGTTCGCCGCCCTGGTCACCGGTGCCTGCACCGTTCTGTTCGACATAGCGAACTCGACCTTCCTGCCCGCCGTCGTCCCGGCCCACCAGCTCGCCGCCCGCAACAGTCTGATGTCCGGCACGGCCGCCGTCACCGAGACCGGAGGCCCCTCCGCGGGCGGTCTCCTCGTGCAGGCGGCGGGTCCGGTCGGCGCGCTCCTGGTGGATGCCGTCAGCTACGTCGTCTCGGCCGTCCTGCTGCGCGCCCTCCCCGAGCGCCGTCCCGCGCCCCGTACCGGCGACAGCGCGCTGCGGCAGATCCGCGAGGGCTGGCGGTACGTGACGCGGCATCCGGTGATGATGCCCTGCATGCTCTGGGCGACCGCCACCAACTTCGTCTGCGCCGCGCTGCTCGCCCTCACCCCCCTCCATCTGGTCCGCGAGGCCGGTCTGACGCCCGTCCAGCTCGGCCTGGTGCTCGCCATGGACGGTGTCGGCGCGCTCGCCGGATCGTCGGTGGCGGTGCGGATCACCCGGCGGTTCGGCACCGCGCGCGGGGTCGTCGGGGCCACGCTGGCGGGCGGCGTCGCCGCCGCGGCGCTGATTCCGCTGACCACGAGTGCCGCCGACGCGTACTGGTTCGCCCTCGGCAACGCGGGCTTCGCCTTCGGCGTCGTCATCGGCTCGATCACCACCCGCACCTACCGCCAGACCCAGTCCCCGCCCGAGCTGCTGTCCCGGGTCATGGCCACCGTGCGTTTCGTCTCCTGGGGCGCCCAGCCCGTCGGCGCGCTCATGGCGGGTGCGCTCGCCACGTACGCCGGAACCCGTACGGCCCTGGAGGTGGTCTGCGCGGCGGCCGTCCTGCCCCCGCTGTGCCTGCTCGCCGCACGCGCCGGCCGTCTCCGGGACTTCGGTCCCAAGCGCCCCAGCGGGTGAGCCCTGTCAGGTGGGGGCGGGACCGTGACCGACCTGGACGGCGGCCACCGTACCTGGCGGGCGGGGAACCGGCCCGTGTGGGGCCCCGGCGGCGGGCATGAGAGGTTCGGGGTGATCATTCGCAGTCAGCACGAGGGGGACCCCATGAGTGAACCTACCCAGCCCGCCGCCGAGTTGGCGGTCACCGACCCGAGCACCCTGCACCCCATGCCCGGCCAGCCCCGCGTCGTCCTGCTGAAGCCCCTCGTGACGTCCGAGCTGATCGAGGTGGGGGAGTACAGCTACTACGACGACCCGGACGACCCCACGGCCTTCGAGACGCGGAACGTCCTCTACCACTACGGCCCCGACCGTCTCCGGATCGGGAAGTTCTGTGCGATCGCCACCGGTGTGCGGTTCATCATGGGCGGCGCCAACCACCGCATGGACGGCCCGTCCACCTTCCCGTTCTCGACGCTGGGCGGCGCGTGGGGGCCCAACGTCGACCTGCTGATGGACCTGCCGCAGCGCGGCGACACGGTCCTGGGCAACGACGTGTGGCTCGGCTACGGCGTGACCGTCATGCCCGGGGTGCGGATCGGGCACGGGGCGATCGTCGCGGCCGGCTCCGTCGTGACCTCCGACGTGCCGGACTACGGCATCGTCGGCGGCAACCCGGCGAAGCTGATCCGCAAGCGGTTCAGTGACGAGGACGTCAAACGGCTGGTCGGGGTCGCCTGGTGGGACTGGCCCGTCGAGCTGATCACCGAGCACGTCCGCCTGATCATGGCGGGCACCGTGGACGAACTGGCGGCCGTCGCCCCGCGCTGACCTGCCGAGAGGCCGCCCTGCCGGAAGGTTGACCTGCCGAGAGGCCGACCTGCCGGGAGGTTGATGTGCGGGGCAGCCGGGCCCGTACGCCGTGGCGGTACGGGCCCGGCCTTCGCGCGGTACCGCGTTACGACCGGGCGGCGGGCGTGCCGGACTCCGCCGCGATCATGTCCTCCAGCGTCGGCGGCCCGGCGGCCTGCTTCCGGCCCCGGCCGCCCCGCATCCGCGTGACCAGGGGTTCCGTCCAGCGGGCCGCCAGCGGGCCGATGATGACCAGGATCAGGACGTAGGCGGTGGCGATCGGGCCGATACGGGGCTCGGTGGCCACCGCGAGGCCCGCGATGACGATGGAGAACTCGCCCCGGGCGACGAGGGTTCCGCCCGCCCGCAGGCGACCGCGCGCACCGATGCCGGCGCGGCGGGCCGCGTACCAGCCCGTGCCGATCTTCGTCAGGGTCGTGACGACGGCCAGGACCAGCGCCGGAAGCAGGACCGGCGGGATGTCCGCCGGGTCCGTGGAGAGGCCGAAGAAGACGAAGAAGACGGCGGCGAAGAGGTCCCGCAGGGGGGAGAGGAGCTTGTGCGCGCCCTCCGCCACCTCGCCGGACAGTGCGATGCCGACCAGGAAGGCCCCGACCGCCGCCGACACCTGGAGCTGCTGGGCGACGCCCGCCACCAGGACGGTCAGGCCGAGGACGACCAGGAGCAGCATCTCGGGGTTGTCCGAGGACACCGCGCGGCTGATCAGGCGGCCGTGGCGCAGGGCCGCGTACAGGACGAGTCCGACCGTGCCGAGGGAGATCAGCAGGGTGACGCTGCCGCCTGCCAGGCCGACGCCCGCCAGCATGGCGGTGAGCAGCGGCAGGTAGACCGCCATCGCGAGGTCCTCCATCACCAGCACGCCGAGGACGACGGGGGTCTCACGGTTGCCGAGGCGGCCCAGGTCGGTCATGACCTTGGCGATGACGCCCGAGGAGGAGATCCAGGTGACGCCCGCGAGCGCGACCGCGCCGACGGGGCCCCAGCCGAGGACGAGGGCCGCCGCCGCGCCGGGCACCGCGTTGAGGAGGAAGTCGACGATTCCGGAGGGGTACTGGGTCTTGAGGCTGCTGACCAGCTCACTCGCGCTGTATTCGAGGCCGAGGAGCAGCAGCAGGAGGATCACGCCGATCTCGGCGCCGACGGCGGTGAAGTCCTCGCTCGCGTCCAGGGGTATGAGGCCGCCGTGGCCGAAGGCGAGACCGGCTATCAGGTAGAGCGGGATCGGGGAGAGGCCGATGCGTCCGGCGAGGCGGCCGATGATGCCGAGCGCCAGGATGACCGCGCCGAGCTCGATCAGGAGGGCGGTGGTGTGGTGCATGGTGTGCGTCCCGTCCGGCTCAGTCGTCCACGCCGGCCGGCGTGCCCGCGATGATCTCCGCCAGCGCGTCCACGCCCTCGCGGGTGCCGACCGCGACCAGGGTGTCGCCGATGGCCAGGCGGAAGCCCGGTTCCGGGGAGGGGTGGGCGCTGGCCCTGCGCAGGACGGCCACGATGGAGGCGCCGGTACGGGAACGGGCCTTGGTGTCGCCGAGGAGCTTGCCGCCGTACGGGGACTTGGAGGTGACCGGGATGTGCTCGGTGACCAGGTCGATGCCGTCGGTGCGCACGGCGTCGATGGGGGCGGCGTCCAGGAGGTGGGCGAGCGCGGTGGCCTCGTCCTGCGAGAGCGGGACGGCCTGCTGGCAGGCGTCGGGGTCGTCGCGGTCGTAGAAGCCGAGGAAGCGCCGGCCGTCGTGGTGGACGACCACGGAGATGTGCCGGCCGTCCTCGGTGGTGAAGTCGTACTGGGTGCCGATGCCGGGGAGGGTGGAGCGGCGGGTTCCCATGGCGTCCTCCGGGAAGCGGAAACTGATCAACTTTAAGTTTCCATTACCTTACTCCCGCCGGAGTTGTCGGGCTTTGTGCAGTTTTACGCGGTGGTTTCAGGGCAGCGGCAGGTGCACCCGCACCCGCTTTCCCCCGGCCATCCGCTGGATGTCGTACCGCGACACCAGCGCCAGCACCAGTTCCAGGCCGTGCCCACCGATCCGCTCGGGGTCCGGTGCGCCGGGCTGCGGCATGCTGTCCTCGGTGTCCCAGACGGTGATCTGGAGGTCGGGTTCGCCGGTGCGGTCGCTGCCGATCGAGAGGTCGAGGAGACAGGGGCCCGGCGCGTACTTCGCCGCGTTGGTGACCAGCTCGCTGACCACCAGCTTGACCGTGCCCGAGGTCCTCGGGGTGACCGGTACGCCGTGCAGCGCCTCGGCCCGTGCCAGGAAGTCCTCGGCGAAATCGCGGGCCTCCCCGATCGTGCCGGGCGCTCCGTCGTACGTCGCACTGGCACTGAAGGGGATGGTCACCGTCATTGTCGCTTCCCGCGCCGTTAGCACCATCTAGCACCGTCCGTCCATGTCGTACACCTGACGTCCCCCGTGATGTCCGGTGCTCTGCTGACGCACTTTCCCCATCATCGCGTTTTCAGTCCTACGAATCCGGCCGGGGGTGCAAAAAGGACCAAAGTCCTCGAACCGCCTTGGGCGCGGAATGAAGGGCCCAGAATGGTGCCGAACGGGGTCGAACGGCGGCGGGGCGGCGTCGCCCGAATGGGCGGACCCCGGACGGGCCCGCGTTCCCGCGCGGAACGGGGGCACACGCGACGCATGACGTCGCTCAGCACCGCCCTCGCCGCCGCCCCGGGCCCGGAACTGCCCGTGGCCGCCCAGGTCCTCCTCGCGCTGTTCTTCGCGTACGCGGTGCTCAACGCGGCGGCGCGGTACCTGCGTCGCCCGTCGAAGTAGGCGGGGGCCGCCACCCGGCCGCGATCCCGCCCGCTGCCGTCCCGCTCGCCGCCGTCTCACCCACCTGCCGGCCCGTCGAGCGCCGGCCCGTCGCCCGCCAGCGCCGCGATCTGGGTGCGCGAGGAGAAGCCGAGCTTGGCGAGGATGTGCTCGACGTGCGCGTCCGCCGTCCGCTTGGAGATCACCAGCCGCTCCGAGATCTCCCGGTTGGTCAGCCCCGCCGAGACCAGCGTCGCCACCTCCCGCTCGCGCCGGGTCAGGTGCTCCAGGGACGACCTGCCGTCGGCCGCGGTCGCGGCGGACACCGGGCGGGAGGCCCCGGCCAGGGCCAGCTCGACGGCCTGGTCGAGGGTGAGGCGCGCGCCCTGCTCGTAGAGCAGCCGGTACTCCGGTTCGCCGAGCTGCTCGCGTACGACCGTCTCCACCCGGGAGTGGTCGTCCTGGTAGATCGCCACCCCGATCATCGGCGAGCCGATCTTCCGCCACTGCTCGGAACAGGCCCCCAGCAGCCAGGCGGCCAGCCTGTGGCGGCCGGTCTCCGCCGAGCCCCAGGCGAGCAGCTCCAGGGAGTTGGTGGCGGCGAACACGTCCCGCAGCTCCCGGCTGGCCCGCAGCGACTCCCGGGCCAGGCGCACGCTCTCGGAGTGGTCGTTCCGGGTCCAGGCGGCCATGCCCTTGATGCCGAGCACCTGGCTGGTGATCATGCACTCGCCGACCCCGCCGCCCGGGGCCTCCTTGATCCGGCGCAGCGCCTGGTCGGCGTGCGCGTCCGAGTCGTCGGAACGCCGTATCAGGGCGAAGCAGTACGCGTTGGCGTAGTGGAACAGGGTCAGGCCCAGCGGGTCGTCGATGCGCACCAGCCCGGCCAGCGCCTCGGTCAGCGCCTCGCGGCCCTGTGCGGTCTCCCCGAACAGCCAGGCGATCCCGCCGAGGTAGCCGAGCGCCAGCATCCGGTCCAGCTCGCAACGGGCGGCCCGGGCGACCTCCATGGTCTCCGTGAAGCCCGCGTGCGCCACGCCCACGTCGCCCTGCATCACGGCCAGCAGGCTGCCCCACAGCAGCGCCTGGGACCGCTCGCGCGACGGCTCCGGCTCCTGGGTCAGGCCCTTGTCGAGCCAGTAGCGGCCCTCCGCGAAGAGCCCGGCCGTCGACCAGAACGGCCACAGCCGGGCCGCCATCACCAGGGCGGGGCGCACCCCGTCGGGGCGGGCGAGCGAGTAGTCCAGGGCCCTGCGCAGGTCGGCGAGGTCGCGGTGCAACTGCCAGTACAGCGGGACCTGTTCGGCGCTGAGCAGCATCTCGAAGAAGTACGAGGCGCGGCCCAGGTAGTGGTCGCGGTGCCGGCGCCCGCACCGTTCGCGCTCGGCGGCGCCGCACTTGTCCGCCCCGTACTCCCGAATGGTGTCGAGCAGCCGGTAGCGGGCACCCTCGTCGCCGTCGCGCAGCACGACGGACTTGTCGACGAGCCCTATCAGGTGCTCCAGGATCTCCTCGCGGGGCAGCGGGCCGCCGCCGCTCCCCGAGCCGTCGGGGGCGGTCGAGCCGTCGGGGGCGGCTGAGTCGTCGGAGTCGTCGGAGCAGACCTCCTCGACCGCCGTCAGGTCGAAGGAGCCGGCGAATACCGACAGCCGCGACCACAGCAGCTTCTCCTGCGGGGAGCACAGCTCGTGGCTCCAGTCGATGGCGGTACGGAGCGTCTGGTGCCGGGGCAGGCTCGCGCTGCGCCGCCCGCCGGTGAGGACCTGGAAGCGGTGCTCCAGACGTGCGGCGAGCTGCGCCAGGGGCAGGGCCCGCAGCCGTACCGTCGCCAGCTCGATGGCCAGCGGGATGCCGTCCAGCCGGTGGCACAGGGCGAGCACGTCGTCGCGGTTGTCGTCGGTCACCTCGAAGTCCGGCACGACGGCCGCCGCCCGCTGCGCGAACAGCTCGACGGCGTCCACGTCGCCCAGCGGCGGCACCGGCAGCGTGTGCTCGCCGGGGACGTCCAGCGGCTGCCGGCTGGTCGCCAGCACCGTCACGCCCGGCGCCTCGCGCAGCAGCAGGTCCGCCAGCAGCGCGCACGCGTCGAGGAGGTGCTCGCAGGTGTCGAGCACGAGCAGCACCCGGCGCTCCTCCAGGTGCTCGACGACGACGTCCACGACCACCCGCCCGGACTGCTCGGGCAGCCCCAGCGCGCTCGCCACGGCGCCCGGCAGCAGCTCCGGGTCGTGCAGCGCGGACAATTCGACCAGCACGACCCCGTCGTCGTAGTCGCCCTTGAGCGACAGCGCCGTACGCAGTGCGAGACGGCTCTTGCCGACGCCGCCCGGCCCGATCAGCGTGGCAAGACGCGAGCGCCGCAGCAGTTCCCGGACGCGGTCGAGCTCGGAGACCCGCCCCACGAAACCGGTCACTTCCACGGGCAGCGTGCCGGTGCGCCGGGTGTAGCCGAGTGCCATGTCGCCCCCACACGCGGTTCTCGATGTGCCCACCAGTGTGGCCCGTCAGGGCATCACGTGTCAGCGTACGGACCGCACGGTGACAGGTCGTGACGGCCCGGAGCAAGACCGCCTCCAGAACCGGGTTCACTCGAACGGAGTACCTGGGGCGGAACGGGCCCGACAGACCGTGCAGGGCCTGATACAGCCGGTGGGGCGGCTCCCCGGCGGGTCCGGGGGCGCTTTCGGAGGGTGTTCGCGCGATCACTGGGGTAGCGAACGCGGCGGGAGAGGCGCGCACTGGACGTATGCGCAGGGCATCGCACTGGATCGGTGCCGCATCAGTGCCGCACCGACGCTGCGCGGAAGGAGACGAGAAGCCCATGACCGCTCCCAACGGCTACACCCCCGAGGACCTGTCCGGCGCGAACGTGGTCGACGCAGAGGGCAACAAGGTCGGGGCCGTGCAGAAGGTCTACCGCGACGACACCACCGGGGAACCGGAGTGGGTCACGGTACGGACCGGGCTGTTCGGCACCAAGGAGACCTTCGTGCCCCTGGCCGGTTCGACGCGCACGGACAGCGGCCTGCGCGTGCCGCACAGCAAGGACCTCATCAAGGACGCCCCGAGGATCGACGTGGACGGCCACCTGGACCGGTCCGAGGAGGGCGAGCTGTACCGGCACTACGGGCTGTCGGGTCCCGGCGACACCGGCCGCCTCTCCGGCAACGGCGCCGCGGGCCGTACGACGCAGACGACACAGACGACGCAGACGACGTCGACGGGCCGCCACGCGGCAGGCGCCGCGGGTGCGGCGGCCGCCGGTACGGCAGCGACCGGTACGGCGGCCGCGGCCGCCTCCGGTGCCGCCGACCGCGGCAGGACGACGGCCCGTCCGCTGGCCGACACCATGTCGGACGGCACGGGCGGACGCACCCTGGCGGGCGCCGGGGCCCGCTCGGCCGCCGGTGCGGACGGCGTCAAGGGCCAGACCGAGGAGCTCCTGCTCTCCGAGGAGCGCCTGAGCTTCGCGACCGAGGAACGCGAGGCGGGCCGGGCCCAGCTCCGCAAGCGGGTCGTGACGGAGGACGTCACCAAGTCCGTGGCGGTCAGCCACGAGGAGGTGCGGGTCACCCGCGTCCCGATCACGGACGAGGAGCGCCGCGCGGGCCGCACGGCGGCGCAGATCGGCGAGGGCCAGGTCGAGGTCGTCCTGCACGAGGAGCGCGCGGTGATGCGCAAGGAGACGGTGCCGGTCGAGCGGGTGCGGCTGGAGGTCTACAAGGTGACCGAGCAGAAGGAGATGACCGGCCAGGTGCGCAAGGAGGAGGTCGACTTCAACGACGGCGTCCGCGCCAAGTACGCCGACGGCGACCTCGGCGGTCCCACCACCAAGCGCTGACTCCCCTCCGGGGTCTCCCTTTCGTGCTCCCCGCGCCCCCTCCCCGGGGGCGCGGGGATCCGCGTCAGCGTCAGCGGTGGCGGTGGCGGTCGGCCAGTTCGTCGTAGAGCAGGGGGGTGTCGTCGGCCAGTCCCGTCCGGTACGCGGCCCGGGCGACGAGGTGGGCCGCGACCGCGCTCGTCAGCAGTTGGAAGAAGGCGACCAGGACCAGCGTCCCCAGGTCGAAGGTGGAGCGCAGCCGCAGCGCGACCCCGGCCAGGAGCATCAGCATGCCGAAGGTCTGCGGGTTCGTCGCCGCGTAGCTCCGGGTGAACACGTCCGGCAGCCGCAGCAGCCCGATGACGCCGGACAGGCAGTTCACCGCCCCGATGAGGATCAGGACCGAGCTGATCAGGTCCGCGGCGCCGGACCAGGGGCTCGGGTCGTTCACGAGGCGCGCTCCTTCGCCGTGGGGCGGTCCCGCCGGGCGATGAACCGGGCGATCGAGACCGAGCTGGTGAAGCCGAGGAAGGCCAGCACCAGCATGATCGACAGGTAGTAGCGGGTCTCCGTCAGGGCCGCCTCGACGCCGACCCCGGCGACGATCAGGGCCGCCGCGACGTCGACGGAGACCGCCCGGTCCAGCATCGAGGGCCCGCGGGCGATCCGGATCAGCACCAGGGCCCCGGCGAGGGCGAGCACGGCGAGGGCGGCGTTGAGGAGGACGTCGGCGGCCAGCTTCACGGGCGGGGGGCCTTTCCGGCGGGGGGAGAAGGGGGCTCGGACGAGGGAGGCGGCGCGGCTTCGGCCGGCGGGGATCCGGTCGGTGGGGTTTTGGGCGACGGGGATTCGGGCGACGGGGGTGGCGGGGGATCGGCCGGCGGGGATTCAGGCGACGGGGGTGGCGGGGGATCGGTCGGCGGAGGGTCCCGCCGCACCCGTGCCAGCTCCTCCCGGGTGCCGAACGCCCGTACCACCAGCCGCTCCAGCCGCCATACGTCACGCCGGGTGCGGGCCACGGTCCGCGGGTCGTCCGCACCCGAGACGTGCAGGTACAGGGTGGCGGCGGCCGCGTCGACCTCGATGAGCGCGCCGCCGGGCACGCTGGAGACCGCGACGGCGGTCGCCGCGAGCATCAGGTCCGTACGGCAGCGCAGCGGCACCCCCACCACGGCCGCCGGACCGACCCGCCCGGACCAGGCGAGCAGTGCGACGGCGTGGCTGGCGGCGACGATGTCGCGCAGCAGGGACCTGGCGAGCAGCAGGATGCCCAACGGGCGCAGCCGCAGGCCGAGTTCGACGGGCGGCAGCGGGAAGAGCAGGCACAGGACGGTGGCGACCGCGAGCCCGCTGATGAGGTTGCCCCAGGTCGCGCCGGACCAGAGCAGCATCCAGATCACGGTCAGCCAGGCGATCAGCGGCAGGTCGAGGCGGCCGCGCCGGGCGCGGGGGGTGGTGGTGCCGGGTGCGCTCACGGTCCGAGCACCGCCTCGATGTAGGGGGTGCGGGCGAGGAGTTCGGCGGCGGAGCGGTCCGCCACGCCGATCAGGGGGGAGGCCAGGAAGGTGTACGCCAGGCCGAGCGCGACGGCGGCCGCGGTCACGGCGGTGGGCAGGCGGAGCACGGCCCGGCCGGACGCCGCCTCCGTGCGGGGCGCGGTCGCGGTGCGGACGACGGTCGCGCCGCCGCCCAGGGGCGGGGGGTCCGCCGGGTGGGTGAGGGCCGGGGCGGGCGCGGCGTCCGGGGCGGGGGCGGTGCGCCAGAAGGCGAGGTTCCACACCTTGGTGACGACGTACAGCGTGAGCAGGCTCGTCGCCATGGCGACGCCCGCCCCGGCGTACGCCCAGGCCCCGCCGTCCGCCACCCCGGCCCGGACCAGCCCCAGCTTGCCGAGGAACCCGGACAGCGGCGGAATCCCGGCGAGGCTCATCGCGGGCACGAACCACAGCGCGGCCAGCAGCGGCGCGGCCCGGACGATCCCGCCGAGCCGGGTCAGCTCCGTCGTCCCGTACCGCTCTTCGAGCAGCCCGCAGGCCAGGAAGAGGGTCGCTTGCACGGTGATGTGGTGCGCGGTGTAGACGATCGCGCCGCCGATCCCGGCCGCGCTGCCGAGCGCCAGCCCGTACAGCATGAAGCCGATGTGGCTGACGAGGGTGAACGACAGCAGCCGCTTGAGGTCGGTCTGCGCGACCGCGCCCAGGATGCCGACCAGCATGGAGGCGCAGGCCACGGTCATCAGGACGGGGGCGAGCCGGTTGCCGGGGAAGAGCAGGGTCTCGGTGCGGAGCATGCAGTACACGCCGACCTTGGTGAGCAGGCCGGCGAAGACGGCGGTGACCTGCGCGGGGGCGGTCGGGTAGGAGTCCGGCAGCCAGGCCCCGACCGGGAAGGCGGCGGCCTTCACGCCGAAGACGGTGAGCAGCAGGGCCTGCGCGAGGGTGCGGATGCCGGCCGGGAGTTCGCCCAGTGCCAGGGAGAGCTGGGCGAAGTTCACGGTGCCGGTGGCGGCGTAGGTGAGGGCGATGCCGACTAGGAAGACGAGCGAGGACGCGAGGGAGACGATCACGTACGTCGAACCGGCGCGCAGCCGGGCCTCGTTGCCCGCGACGGTGATCAGCACGAAGCTCGCCATCAGCATGATCTCGAAGCCGACGTAGAGGTTGACCAGGTCACCGGCGAGGAAGGTCAGGGAGACGCCCGCGATGAGGAGGTGGTAGGCGGGGTGGAAGAAGGAGAACGGCCGGGGCCCGCGCGCCCGCCCCTCCTGCCCCAGCGCGTACAGCAGGACGAGCAGGGTGACCGCTCCGGACACGGTCAGCATGAGCGCGGACAGCCGGTCGGCGACGAGCGTCACGCCGAGCGGGGGCGCGAAGTCGCCGAGATGGACGGCGAGGGGTCCGGTCCGGTCGGCCTGGACGAGGAGGACGAGGTCGACGGCGAGAACGGCGCCCAGCACGGCGACGGACACGACACGCTGCGCGGCGACGAACCGGGGCCCGACGGCCACCGACCACCCGCAGACGGCGAGGGGCAGCACGACGGGCAACGGCACGAGCGCGTTCAACGGGACTCCTGGGGACGGGTCGGGGGCTCGGGGTTCGTGGGGGGCGGTGGGGCCGGCGGGGCGGCCGGGTCCCCCGGGTCCCCCCGTTCCTCCGGGTCCCCCCGTTCCCCCGGGTCCGTGCCGAGGACGTCGTCCCAGCGGTTGTCCGCGTAACCGCCCGCGCGGGCCTGGTACGCGCGGTCGTTGCGCAGCCGGCGGCGCTGCTCGCGCCAGAGTTCGCGCCACGCCCCGCGCGCGCTGTGCCGGTCCGTCTTCCCGGCGTGGGCTCTCGCCAGCAACTGACGCCGCTCCATCGCGAGTTGCGCGCGCAGGGCGACCCGGCGGTCGGACACGTCGTCGGGGACGAAGTCCGTACCGGTGAGCTGTGTGCTGCGGTACGCCATCGCCAGTACGAACGCGGTGGCGCCCAGCGTGATCACCACCGCCGTCAGCGCGATGGCCTGCGGGAACGGATCGCTCACCGTGGCGTGGTCCACCCCCGGGTACAGCAGCGGCGGTTTCCCGGCCGGTCCGCTCCCGGCGAGGACGAAGAGGTTGACCCCGTTGCCGGCGACGATGACGCCCATCAGGACCCGGGTGAGGCTGCGGGTCAGGACGAGGACGCTGCCGACGAAGGTCAGCACGACGGCGCAGGCGAGCAGGGTGGCGCTGACGGTCACGGGGTCTCCTCCGGAAGGGTGCGGGCACGAGGTCCGGCGGGGCCCGTGCCGGCGGGACGGACCCGGCGACCGGCCCCCGCCGCCGGCTCGCCCTCCTCCGCCGAATCGGCTCCCTCCGTCGGCTCCGCCCCCTCCGCCCCCTGGTCCGCCCACGCGCCGATCGCCCGGACCGTCTCCAGGACGACGCCCGTCACCAGCAGGTACACCCCGACGTCGAAGACGACGGACGTACCGGCGTGCCACTCCCCGATCAGCGGCAGATGCCCGTGCCAGGACCAGGAGTGCAGCACGGTCCCGCCGAAGAACAGCCCCGCGAGCGCGACCGTGGTGGACAGCGCGAGCCCGAGGCCGACGAAGAACCCGGCGTGGAAGCCGGTGGCCGCCGCCAACTCGTGCCGCCCGCCCGCCAGGTAACGGATCGTCAGGGCGATTCCCGCGACCAGCCCACCGACGAAACCGCCGCCCGGCAGGTTCTCCGCGCAGAAGAGCAGGTACGCGGAGAGGATCAGGACCGGGTGGAAGACCAGCCGGGCGACCACCTCGAAGACCACCGACCGGTGCCGGGGGTCGGTCGCGCCGCCCGCCGCGAGCCAGGAGCCCTCCGGCGCGGCCGCGTCGTACGGAGAGGGCGGGGGTTCGGCCCGTGCCTGCGCGGCGGTCCGCGTGCCGGGCCGCCACGTCCCCGGCACGTCCGGATCCTCCAGCCCGCTCTCCGAGAACAGCAGGCCGGTCACCCCGGCGACGGCCGCCGCCAGCACGGCCGACTCGCCCAGCGTGTCCCAGGCCCGGAAGTCCACCAGGATCGTCGCGACGACGTCCTTGAGCCCGTGCTCGGCGGTCGCCCCGACCATGGCCGTCCCGATCGAGGCGCCCGTGCGCGCGCCCGCCGCCAGCCACACCGCGACCGCCGCCGCCAGACTGCCGGCCAGGGCGAGCACCAGCCCCGTCGCGCGCCGGCGCCGTGGCTGGGCGTCGCCGAAGAACAGGGGCAGCCGCCGCAGTACGAGGACGAGCACCACCGTGGAGACCGTCTCCACCCCGAACTGGGTGAGCGCCAGGTCGGGCGCGCCGTGGACGACGTACAGCAGAGCCGTGCCGTACCCGGTGAGCCCGGCCAGCACGGCGGCCTGCATGCGGCGCTGCACGGAGAGGCACAGCAGGGCGCAGCCGCAGGTCAGGGCCGCGACGACGGCCTGCCACGGGGTGTCCCAGAGGCGGGGCGCGGGCGGGTCGTGCTGCCAGGGCCGGTCGGCGGCGAACACGGCGAGCAGCCCGCAGGTCATGACGGCGAGGACGGTGGCGACGTACGCGGGCAGCGACCCCTTCTGGACGTACCCGGTGAGCTGGAGCGAGGCCCGCTCCACGCCCAGTACGGACCCGTCGAAGGCCCGCTCGGCGGACGGCCAGGCGATCCGCGAACCGAGCCGGGCCACCGGGGCGCGCAGGACGAAGAGCCCCGCCCCGAGGACCCAGGCGAGCGCGGAGAGCCCGAGCGCGGGGCCGAAGCCGTGCCAGAGGTCGAGGTGGTACGGGTGTTCCGGCACCGGGTACTGGGCGGCGTACCGCTCGAACAGCCCGGCGGTCCACCCGATGCCGGGCCCCAGCAGGAGACTGCCGAGGGCGAGGAGCGCGGGCGGCGCGAGGAAGGCGGGCCCGACGCGGTGCACGGGCGTGTCGGCCCGCCCCGGCTTGCGGGCGAAGGCCCCCCACAGGAACCGCAGGGTGTACGCGGTGGTGAGCACCGAGCCGAGCACGGCCGACACGAGCAGCCGGCGTTCCCCGGCCGTCCCGTCGAGCAGCGCCTCGAAGGCGGCCTCCTTGGCGGCGAACCCGAGCAGCGGGGGCAGCGCGGTCATCGACATCCCGGCGACGACGGCCACGCCGGCCACCCACGGGAGGGCCCGCCCCACCCCCGACAGCTTCCGCAGGTCGCGGGTCCCGGCGGCGTGGTCGACGATCCCCGTCAGCAGAAACAGGGGCGCCTTGAAGAGGGCGTGCCCGAGGATCATCGCGCCGGCGGCGAGCGCGGCGCGGTACGTCCCGGCTCCCGCCAGCAGCATCAGGAACCCGAGCTGGGAGACCGTCCCGTACGCCAGGATCAGCTTGAGGTCGTTCTGCCGCAGCGCGTGCCAGCCGCCGAGCAGCAGGGTCGCGGCGCCGAGGGTGAGGATCAGCGGCCGCCACGGCGCGACGTGGGCGAGGGCGGGCGCGAGCCGGGCCACGAGGTACACCCCGGCCTTCACCATGGCGGCGGCGTGCAGATAGGCGCTCACGGGCGTCGGCGCGGCCATCGCGCCGGGCAGCCACAGGCTCAGCGGCCAGATCGCCGACTTGGCGACGGCCCCGCACAGGACGAGCACGACGGCGACGGAGAGGGCCGTGCTCTGCGCGGGCGGCTGCTCGACGATCCGCGAGATCCGGTACGTTCCGGCCGCGTCCCCGATCATCAGGAACCCGACGAACATGGCGAGCCCGCCGGCCGAGGTGACGGTGAGCGCCTGGAGCGCGGACCTGCGTGCGCCGCGCTTCTCGCAGTCGTACCCGATGAGCAGGAACGACAGGACGGTCGTCAGCTCCCAGAACAGGTACAGCACCACGAGGTCGTCCGCGAGGACCAGTCCCAGCATCGCCCCGGCGAAACCGAGCAACTGCCCGGCGAACGGGCCGAGTCGACGCTCGCCCGCGTCGAAGTAGCTCACGCAGTACAGCAGCACGAGCGCGCCGACACCGGCCGCCAGGACCACCATGAGCAGCGACAGGGCGTCCAGCCGGAAGGCGACCTCGACCCCGTACCCCCCGATCCACGTCCACGCCTCGTCGACCGGTCTCCCGTCCACGACCTCGCCCCACCGGGTCAGCGCCCACCCGAGGGCGACGGCCGGAGGAAGGGCGAGCGCGACGAAGGCACGCGGTCCCCGGCGGCGGACGAGGGGGGCGGCGCAGAGGGCGAGGAGGAAATGGGCCAGGACCAAAAAGGTCATAAGCGTACGAATACCTTGGCGACTTCGTGCGCCGGTGCTCAACACGCCGCCCCGGCGGGGGCCAGCCGCTCGAACGGCCCTTGGGGGGCGGGGCCTCGGGCGGCGGGGGAGCGTGGGTGCGGGGTGCGGGGTGCGGGGTGCGGGGTGCGTGGGTGCGGGGTGCGGGGTGGGGGGTGCGGAGGTGTGGGGTGCGGGCCGACGCCTGCGCTCCGGTGGTTGTGCTCCGGTGGCCGTGCCCCGGCTCGGGGCATGGGTCGGCTCGGGACGTGGGCCGGGGCCGGGGTCGGGGTCGGGAAGCCGGGGGCTACCCCCACCCCCGGCTCACCGGGCTGCCCGATGGGCCCCCGCCTCAAGCCCAAATACCTTGCTGATGTGCCTACTTACCGCTCGAAGAGCCTCCTCCTCGCCCTCTCCACCGCCGCCGCGATCAGCCCGCTCACCGTCCCCGGCGCCCAGGCCGCCCCGGTCCGGCAGGCCGCCTCGGCTCCGCAGGCCGCCCCAACCCCGCAGGACGCCCTCGCCTGGACCCCCTGCCCCCGCCCCGACCTGGGCGGGCCCGCCACCCAGGAGTGCGCCACCCTCACCGTGCCGGTCGACCACGCCGACCCCGCCGGGCCGCAGCTCTCCCTCGCCGTGTCCCGCGTACGCAGCGAGGACCCGGCCAAGCGGCGCGGGGCGCTCCTGGTGCTGGCCGGCGGCCCCGGCGGGTCCGGTGTGCAGCGGCTCACCCAGCGGGGCACGAAGCTCCGGGACCGGCTCGGCGACGCCTACGACCTCGTCGCCCTCGACCCCCGGGGCACCGGCGGCAGCACCCGCGCCACCTGCCGCCTCCCCTCCGCCGACCGCCACCTGACGACCCTCCGCTCCTGGCCCGCCCCGGGCGGGAACATCGACGCCAACATCGAGCGCTCCCGCCGCACCGCCGCCCTCTGCGCCGAGAACGGCGGCCCGGTCCTGCGCAGCCTCTCCACCGCCAACCAGGTCCGCGACATGGACCTCTTCCGCCGCGCCCTCGGCGAGCGCAAGCTGTCCGCGTGGGGGACGTCGTACGGGGCGTACGCGGCTGCCGTGTACGCGCAGAAGTACCCGCAGTACACCGACCGCTGGGTGCTGGACAGCGTCGCCGACCCCGATCCGGCGCACCTCGCGCGGACCTGGATGCGCAACACGGGGCAGGCCGTCGAGGACGCCTTCCCCGCGTTCGCGGCGTGGGCGGCCGACCCGGCCCGCGAGACGGACGGGCTCGCGCCACGACTGGCCCAACACCCCGCTCTCGTACGTCCGTTGGTGCTCGCGCTGGCGGCGCGCCTGGACCGTGCGCCGAAGGAGTCGACGACCCCCGGAACCCCCCTCACCGGCAACCGCCTCCGCCAGGCCCTCCAGAACACCCTCTACGGCCAGGCCAACCACCCCGCCCTGGCCAGACTGATCGCCGCCGCGTCGAGTACGGACCCGGAGGTCAGGCCGGTGCTCACCCCCGACGTCGCGGGGCCGGTCCCGGACGCCGACGCGGCGACCACCATCGGCGTGATCTGCAACGACGTGCGGTGGCCCGAGGGGCGGGGGACGGTCGCCGCCCACCGCCGAGCCGTCCTGGCCGACCGCGCCCGGTACCCGCTGACGGCGGGCTTCCCGGCCAACATCACCCCGTGCTCCTTCTGGAAGTGGGCCCCGGCTGATGAACCGGCCCGGATCACGTCCTCGGGCCCCTCCAACATCCTCGTCGTCCAGAACCGCCGGGACCCCTCCACCCCGTACTTCGGCGCCCTGAAAATGCGCGAGGCGCTGGGCGACCGGGCCCGCCTGGTCAGCGTGAACACCACGGGCCACGGCTCCTACCTGGGCACGGGCAACGCCTGCGGCGACGCCCGCGTCACGGCCTTCCTGACCGGGGGCGTGCGTCCGGGGTCGGACGTGAGCTGCTGAGGGCGACGCGACCGAGGGCGGGGGACCCCGGTGGCAACCGCCCCGGCGACACATCCCGTCCTACGCCAGCACCCCGCCCAACCAACCCACTTCGTCCCCTACTCCAACCCCGACACCCGGAACACCGCCCGCGCCGTCTCCCCGTCCACCCGCTCCCCGAGCCGACGCGTCTCCGCCGTCCCGCACCGCAGCGTCGCCGCCCGCGACACCCGCACCCCTTCGTCCACCAGACGCCACAGCTCCGGATTGGCCGCCAGCACCCTGGTATCCAGCTCCACCCGCCCGCCGTGCGCGTCCCGCAGCACCACCCGCCCGGAGACCCCCTCCGCCCACCGCACGGCGACCAGCCGGTCCGTCCGTACGACACGCTCACCCAGCAGCCCGCGCACGGACACCCACCCGTTCCCCGCCGCCACCCGCACCGGCACCAGGATCACCAGCAGCACCAGCGCCAGCCCCGCCCACACCGCCGTCCGCACCCAGCTCGACGCCCCCGCGCCCGCGTCGACCGCCAGCAGCATCACCAGAAACGCCACCGCACACCGCACCGCGTGCCGTACCGCGTCGGCCCATTCCGCGTCGAACGCCGTCTCGCGGGGCGGCCCTCCCTCGGGTCCCATGGGGGGAGGTTAAGCAGCAAAAGCACCTCTTACGGCGGGAGTTGACGGCACGCTGACGCATTTCGCCAACTCCTGCCCGTTCCTTGATGTGTGCTTGATGCCCGCTTGGCACGCGCGGGTCACGCCCGTGCCACTACGCCTCCCCGGTCACGACCGGCGTCCCGGCCCCCTCCAGCCCCCATTCGCTCCACGACCCGTCGTACACCGCCACCCGCTCCCCGTACCCGGCGGCCTCCGCCCCGAGCGCCAGCACGCACGCGGTGACCCCCGACCCACAGCTCACCACCAACTGCTGCGCACCAACGGCGAGTTCGTCGAACCTCGCCCGCAAGCGCGCCCCGGGAAGCATCCGCCCCTCCCCGTCCTGGAGCTCCCCGAACGGCAGATTCACCGCCCCCGGCATGTGCCCGCCGCGCAGCCCCGCCCGCGGCTCCGGTTCCGTACCCGCGAAACGCCCGCGCGAGCGTGCGTCGAGGACGCGGACGCCGGGGGAGCCCAGCGCCCTGCGCACGTCGTCCCGCCCGAGGAAGGCTCCGGGGGAGACGCGTGCCGTGAAGTCGCCGGCCCGGGCAGGGGGCTCGGCGGGAGTGCCGCTGACGGCCCCGCCCGCCGCGCGCCACGCGGGGAGCCCGCCGTCCAGCACCGCCACCTGCTCGAACCCGGCCGCGCGCAGCATCCACCAGGCGCGGGCGCTGGAGTAGATCCCGACGGTGTCGTACACCACGACCTGATCGGCGCTCCGTACCCCCAACCCCCTTACCCGCTCGGTGAATTGCGCATCACTCGGCATGGTGTGCGGGATGTCGCTCGCCGCGTCGGACATCTCCCCGTCGATGTCGAAGACGAGCGCGCCGGGGATCCACGGCCCCTTCCGCCGGTTCGCCCCCACGGAGGCGTCCAGCACCACGACCCCCTCGTGTCCGAGGCGCGCTGCCAGCCAGTCGGCCCCCACCAGTGCGGCGGTCACGTCGCCTCCCCCTCGGCGTGCGGCGAGGACATGCCCTCGTCGGGCGTCCACCGCGCTCCGTACGGCATCAGGTCCTCCACGACCACGCTCCGCACCCCCTCGGGTGTGGGCAGCAGGACGCGGATGCCGGGGTGGTGGTCGAGCAGCACCTGCCGGTCCCGTCCGCACGGCCCGACAGGACCGCGCCCGCGATCCCCGACCGCGACGATCGTCGTCAACTCCCGGGCCCCGGAAGCGCGGGCGTGCCCGAGGGCGACGAGTTCGGCGCAGGGGCCGCCGGTGAAGTGGTAGAGGTTGATTCCGCCGTACACGCTCCCGTCGGCGCTGCGGACGGCGGCGCCCATGGTGTGCCTGCCGTCCTGGTCGCCGTCGCCGTGGGCATCGACGATGCGCCGCGCGTGGGCGATGAGCTCGACCTCGTCGTGGGTGAGCTCCCGTGCCGATCCGACTCCGTCATCCATGCCGGGCATGCTACGTATCCTTCTCCCCCGCCACCCTCACCCCCTCCGAAACGCGACCTCCGCCCCCTCGGACGCCGGGGCCGCCCTTCCCTCCCCCTCGCTTCTTGCGCGCCGCAGCTCCCCCCGCCCCATCCCCGTCGGCGACGCGACCTCCGTCTCCTCGGACGCCGGGGCTGCCCTTCCCTTCGCTTCTTGTGCGCCGCAGCTCCCCCCGCCCCATCCCCGTCGGCGACGCGACCTCCGTCTCCTCGGACGCCGGGGCTGCCCTTCCCTTCGCTTCTTGTGCGCCGCAGCTCCCCCCACCCCATCCCCGTCGGCGACGCGACCTCCGTCCCCTCGGGCGCCGGGGCCACCCTCCCCTCCCCCTCGCTTCTTGTGCACCGCAGCTCCCCCCACCCCATCCCCGTCGGTGACGCAACCCCCGCCCCCTCGGGCACCGGGGCCACCCTCCCCTCTCCCCTCACTTCTCGCGCGCCGCAGCCCCACCCCGCTCCTGCCGACGACGCAACCCCCGTCCCCTCGGACGCCCGGGCCGCCCTTCCCTCCCCCTTACCTCTTGCGCGCCGCATCCCCCACCCCATCTCCGTCGGCGACGCAACCTCCACCCCCTAACCCCCCAACACCCCCTTCACCACCTCCACCCCGTCAACCTCCCCCACCCCCTTGTCCTCCCGATACCGCACCACCCGCGCGAACCTCAACGTCACCCCCGCCGGATACCGCGTCGACCTCTGCACCCCGTCGAACGCGATCTCCACCACCAGCTCCGGTCGCACCCGCACCCCCCACCCCTCCTCCGCCACGGCCAGCTCCTTCAGCCGCGCCGTCTGCCACGCCAGCACCTCGTCCGTCAGCCCCTTGAACGTCTTCCCGAGCATCACGAACGACCCGTCCTCCCCCCGCGCCCCCAGGTGCAGGTTCGACAGCCACCCGGTCCGCCGCCCGCTGCCCCACTCGGCCCCCAGCACCACCAGGTCCAGCGTGTGCACGGGCTTCACCTTCACCCACGAGGCCCCCCGCCGCCCCGCCCGGTACCCCGCGTCGAGCCCTTTCACGACGACCCCCTCGTGCCCCCGCGCCAGCACCTCCCGCTGGAACTCCTCCGCCGCCGCCAATTCGCCCGGCCGGACCGGGGCTACCCTCCGTACCCTCAACTCCTCGTCCGGCACGACCCGTTCCAGTACGGCACGACGCTCGGCGTCCGGTACTCCGAGGAGTTCACGCCCCTCCCCGTACAGCACGTCGAAGAAGAGCGGCGTGAGCGGCACCCCCACCGGCAGCCCGTCCGCCCCGACCGCGCTCCCCACCCGCCCCGACGTCTCCTGGAACGGCCGCGGCCGCCCGTCCTCCCCGACCGCGAGCAGTTCCCCGTCCAGCACCAGGTCCCCGCCGGGCAGCTCCCGTACGAGCTCCACCACCTCCGGCACCCGCCCGGTCATCTCCACGAGCGTCCGGCTGAACACCCGCACCTCGCCACCACCCCGGTGCACCTGGATCCGCACCCCGTCGAGCTTCTCCTCAACGGCGCAGACCCCCACCCGCTCCACCGCCTCCGCCAGCGTCTTCGCGCTCTGCGCCAGCATCGGCAGCACCGCCCGCCCCACCTCCAGCCGGAACGCCTCCAACGCCCCGGCCCCGCCCGCCGCGAGCGCCCGCGCCACCTCCGCGAGCGAACCGCCGAGCATGAGCGCCTGCCGTACGCCCTCCACCGGAGCCTCGTACGCCTTCGCCAACGCCTCCGCCGCGACCGCGTCCAGCGCGCCCTGCCGCAGCTCCCCGCGAATCAGCGGCACCAGGAACTCCCGCTCCTCCTCCGTCGCCGCCCCCAGCAGTGCGTCGACCAGCCGCTTGCGCTCCGCCCGCGCTCCCTGCCCGGCGACGGCCGCGATCCGGCCCAACGCCGCGTCCACGTCCGTCACCTCCAAGGACGCCTCCGCGGCCGGCCCCGCGGCGTCCTTGAGCACCCCCCACCCCACCCCGATGCGCCGCTGCGGCAGCCTCCCCGACAAGTACGTCACCACCAACGCCGCCTCGTCCGCCCCCGCCGCCCCCCGGAACACCTCCGCCAGCAACGCCACCTTCCGGGTACGCCCGGAAGCCGCCCCGACACTCCGGGAAGCCCTCGCCACCTCGACGAACCTCACACGCCCTCCCGCCACCACACCACCGACGGACCACGACCGGCCCTCCCCCGATCGTCCACCGCACCCACGACCCGCGCACGCCGAGGGCCACCCGCACACGACAGACCTCTCCTGCCCCTCAGGACCGCACCCACCCCTCCCCGCCACACAGCGGGCACATCCGCTCACCCGACCGGCTCCGGCGCGACCTCACCGATCAGCCCCGACCAGGACCCAGCTCTCGTCACAGACGGAACGGACAGCCTCGACGCCCTGCCCCTCGGGCCCTTCGAGCTGCCAGTCCAGGCAACGCTTGCCGGAAAAGACGGGCCAGGTGTCGCCGCAACCCAAGCTGATGCAGACGCCCGACTCCGCCACCGCCTCGACGATGAGGACCTCCGGGACCTGCCGCGAGATGTCGATGCCCACCTCGGCCATGGCCGCCACGACGGCGACAGCGGTACGGAAATGGGCGCACGTCAGACTGTTCTCGCCCTGAGCCGAAGTGGTCGGCCCGGCCGCCGAGAAACCCCTCGCGCCGACCGGCTGGGCAATCCCCGACAGCGCCACCCGCCCCTCCGACGGCGACTGAGCCACCCGCTACCTCCAACCTCTCGCCGACGCCCTCAGCAACCGAGCCCACACCAGCAGGCCAGAATCCCAGGCCACGGACCCTGGCCGCCTGCAACATCCACCTGGCGCGGAACAACAACAAAGCCCCGGGCCGGTGGCTTGGGGCTTTCATGTGTGATTCGTGGAGCGGGTGACAAGAATCGAACTCGCGCTCTGAGCCTGGGAATCACCCCGCACTTCAGCCCATGAATGGCCTCTGACCTGGGGCGGTGGCCACCTGGGGGTGTTCGCGTACAGCTCCGGTGAAGCCCCTGGTGACCGCTGCTTACCGCCCCTACTGGCACGTTGTGGCACGGCCCTGTGTACATGCCCCGCGCGGGTGCGACTTCTCAAGACGCTCGCGCCGACACTAGCGCTTCTTCCGTATCCCGCGCTTCTTCGCCTGCGCCTCCTTCTCCTTGCGCTGGGCCACGCCGTATGCCGACCATGCACCCTGGTGCACGGGGCAACGGGAAGTGCCCGTCACGACTTTCCGCTGACAACGACCGCCGGCCTTGGTGCGCGCACCGCACTTCGCCATGCCGCCCCCCTCAAACGAGTCCCCTGCCACTGCTGCGGTGGTTGCGGAGAGCGTCCCGCCCCTCGGCCCGGCTGTGAAGCCACGAACCGGCCGAATTCGGCCCCGAGGTGTTGGCGGAGGTACCCCAGTCGAGGTTTCTGATGGTTCAGAGGGAGACGATGCGGACGCGACCGCCGCACAACTTCATCATGTCGTCGGCATCGGAGGTGAGAAGCGCGACCGGCCCCGGCTGCCGCAGGGCCACCTCCGCCACGGTGGCGTCGACGGCGTACTTGTGGCCGTGCAGCCCGCTGTCCTTCAGGAGTTCGGCTGCGGCCTTGGCCGCCTGCTCGGTGACCGGTTCCACCTGGACCCGCGAAAGCGACCAGCTGAGGCGTGGCATGTTCGTGCGCGCGTGACTGACTTCCACGATCGTGTTCGCCCCTACGACCAGGTCGGCGCCCATGTCGTGGAACACCCGCAGCATCGCGAGAACCTTCCGTTCCTGCGCGATCCAGGCCGATAGTCCTTCGGAGTCCAGGACGACGGTTTCGACGCGCTCCGTCATGCGACACTCGATCGCTCGTCGGTGCCGGCGCCGCCAAAGATCTTCGAGTGAGCCTCGGCAAGTTCCTCCTCGGTGAAGCTGCCGTGCTCTTCTTCATGGCGTCGCAAGTCATCACCGAGCAGCTGGTGCCGGATCTGGCGGGCCACTGCTTCCGCCACGTACCCGGAGATGTTGTCCGTGAGCTTGCGGAGCTCGGCCACCTGGTCGCTGGGCAGGGTGACAGTGATCCGCGTCGTCGAAGACATACAGCGAGCATACTGGAGTATGCGCGCAAGCTCACCACGTGGCCGTGACGGTCGAATGGTGCTCGTCGACGACGTCAAGGTCCAGGACGCAGTCCGTCGGGATGTGCAGAGGCGCGCCCTCCAGCTCGCTGTACTTGAGGTGGCCACGCAGACTCGGGGCGGTGTGCAGCCTCAGGTCGCGGCTGATGGCCAGCAGTCCGCTGTCGAAGAGGCGGTGGATGTCGGCACGCAGCAACAGCCCTTCCTCGACGCGGTGGCGCTCGGTCTTGGCGAAGGGTCGGATGTGGGCAGCCTCCAGCACCTCGGCCGGCGCCGGCCCTGTTGCGGCGCAGATCATGCCGTAGCGAGCAACCAGCGCTCTGCGGAAGGCGTCCTGTCCGCGCCGAGCCGCTATCGTCGTCCGCCGCCTCCCGCCGGGGAGCTCCAGGGGATGTCGGCGGCCTGCCCGTGGGGCATGCCCTTTGCCCGGAAGGCGGATCCCGCGGGCGGCGACGGCGGCGAGCGTACGTTCGCGGTCCAGGGCCTTGATCGACTGCTGGTCGGACTTGCTGAGGCTGAGTTCTGCCAGTTGAGCCTTGTTCAGGCAACCCTCAAGCGGCTGCCAAGTTCCGCCGTAGTGGGCCCGGTAGGTGCTCACCGGTATCACCTCCACCGTCGGATCAGGGAAGACGCTTCCGCAGGGACTGCACCGAAAACGGGGCGCTTCCGTGACGCGTTCCTTGAAGCCCGTGCTCCTGCAACTCGGGCACCTTCGGCGGAGTTTCTCCTGGTCGGGTGTCACATCCAGCTTCTCGACGTACGCCACGCCAAGGGCTTCGAAGCTGTTCCTCACCACCACCAGGTCGCCGACTGCAACTCGCAGATGATTTCCGACGGTCGAGTCGTAGCTGTAGGACTCCTCCGCCACATCCTCATAGCCGGCGTTCCCCTGGAACTGGCGCTCCTCGCCGGCGACCAGGAACGACCATGCTCTGCCGCTTGCGATGGTGATCGCTGCGTCGACATCACTCATGGCGAGAGCATATGGGTGGCCACCGACAGCGGACCCCCGCGAGCGCACGCCCCGGAACTGGCGCGAGGTGCGAGGGGAAGCCTGCACAACAACAAAGCCCCGGGCCGCTGGCCTGGGGCTTTCGTGTGTGATTCGTGGAGCGGGTGACGAGAATCGAACTCGCGCTCTGAGCTTGGGAAGCTCATGTTCTACCATTAAACTACACCCGCGAAAACGGCCGTTGAGCTGCTGCCGCATCGTCGGACACTGTACCCCATGTCGGGCTCCCGGTGTCCAGAGGTGGGGGGACGAGGTGCGGAGTGCCGCTTGGTGGGGGGTCCTGTATATCCCCTAATGTGGCAGCTTCGTCCACGCGTGGTTTGGGGAAGGGACTTGATGGATCGCACCGTCGTCCGCTGTGCCGAGGGGCACGTGTTCAGCACCTCTTCGTTCCCGTTGCGGCAGCTCGGTGAGGGGCGGATCGGGCCCGGGAGGCTCGTGAGATGTCCTCGGTGTGCGCGGTTGCGGCACGCCGTGCCGGTGGCCGGGGAGAAGTAGGGCAGTAGCTGCGGGTTGTAGTCGTGCGAGCGCGTGGGGTTGTCCGATTGGGGCGGGCCCGCGCGCTCTGCGTATCCTCGGTGGGTGCTTCTCTCAGACAAGGACATCCGGGCCGAGATCGATGCCGGACGCGTACGTATTGATCCGTTCGACGCATCCATGGTGCAGCCGTCGAGTGTCGACGTCCGGCTGGACCGTTACTTCCGGGTGTTCGAGAACCATCGGTATCCGCACATCGATCCCGCTGTCGAGCAGGCGGATCTGACGCGGCTGGTGGAACCTGAGGGGGACGAGGCGTTCATCCTGCATCCGGGTGAGTTCGTGCTCGCTTCGACCTACGAGACGATCACCCTGCCGGACGATCTCGCTTCGAGGCTGGAGGGCAAGAGCTCGCTGGGGCGGCTGGGGCTGGTGACGCATTCGACCGCAGGGTTTATCGACCCTGGTTTTTCCGGGCATGTGACGTTGGAGTTGTCGAATCTGGCGACGCTGCCCATCAAGTTGTGGCCGGGAATGAAAATCGGTCAACTGTGTTTGTTCCAGTTGAGCTCCTCGGCTGAGTTTCCCTATGGGTCCGAGCGGTACGGGTCCCGTTATCAGGGGCAGCGCGGGCCCACGGCCTCGCGGTCCTTCCTCAATTTCCATCGGACGCAGGTGTGATAGCCGGTATGAGTGACGTACGAGAGAATCTGACCTACGAGGGCTTCGGGCACGCGGTGCGCGAGCTGGCGCAGACGATCGCCGATGACGGGTACGAGCCCGACATCGTGCTGAGCATCGCGCGCGGTGGGGTGTTCGTGGCGGGTGGGCTCGCGTACGCGCTCGACGTCAAGAACATTCACCTGGTGAACGTGGAGTTCTACACCGGGGTCGGCACGACCCTGGAAATGCCGGTCATGCTGGCGCCCGTGCCGAATGTCATCGACTTCAGCAACAAGAAGGTGCTGATCGCTGATGACGTGGCGGACACCGGAAAGACGCTGAAGCTGGTCCACGACTTCTGCCTGGAGCACGTGGCGGAGGTGCGCAGTGCGGTCATCTACGAGAAGTCGCATTCGCTGGTGAAGTGCGAGTACGTGTGGAAGCGGACCGACGAGTGGATCAATTTCCCGTGGTCCGTGGAGAAGCCCGTCGTGCGGCGTGCCGGGCAGGTTCTCGACGCGTAAGCGGAGGCGCGTCAGCGGAGAGGCGTCAGCACAGGCGCGCGCAAGCGCGGTACGGCGGAGGGCCCGGGGCGATGACATCGCCCCGGGCCCTCCGTGTGCGGGTACGTGTCAGAGCGTGCCCAGCTTGATCAGGGACAGCAGCGCCACCAACTGGATCGCCGAGGCGCCCAGGGCCTTCGGCCAGGGGAGGTCGTGGGACTTGCTGACCATCGAGGTGAAGAGCGCGCCGGCGGCCAGCCAGGTGGCCCAGCCGATGATCTGCACCAGGCCGTTGTCGCCACCCAGGAACACGGCGAGCAGCAGGCGCGGGGCGTCCGTGATCGACATGATCAGCAGCGAGAGGCCGATCGTCGGCTGCCAGGAGCCGTCGCCGCCGAGCTGGCGGGCCACCGTGTGCGTCACCGCGCCCAGGATCAGGCCGCACAGCGTCATCGCCACCGCGGTGATCAGGACGTACGGCACGGCACTGGAGAAGGTCGCGTTGATCGTGTCCTCGCGGGCCTTGTCGAAGCCGAAGACCGCGAGCATCCCGTAGAGGAACGTCACGATCAGGGCCGGCGCCCAGACCTGGTGGTCGCGCATCTGCCAGAAGGTCGCGCCCGGGCGCAGCACGATGCCCGAGAGCAGCTCCTTCCAGTGCAGGCGCGGGCCGACCGGCGGGGGCGGGGCGTTGCCGGCCCGGTAGGTGTCGCCGCCGCCGTAGGGGTCCTCGTTGATGCTGAAGGCCTGGGTGTGGCCCGGGTTGTTCGCGGCGTACGGGTCGTGGGGGCCCGCCGGGTACGGGGCGGGGCCGCCGCCCGGCGCGTACGGGTCGTAGGGGGCGTTGCCGCGGGGGTCGTAACCGCCCTGCGGGTCGCCGAAGTACTCCGGCTCGTCGGGGCCGCCGCCTCCGTAGCCGCCGTTGCCCCGTGGGTCCCCGTGCCCGTAACCGGGGTTCTGCGGCCACTGCTGACCGCCGTACGGGGGGTGAGGCGGTGCCTGCTGCCCTCCGTACGGCTGCGCCTGCGGTTGTTGCCGCTGCGGTTGCTGCTGCGTGCGGTTGTCCCGGCCGCGTCCGATCCTGAATCCAGCCACGCCGACGAACGTACCCGCTCCGGATACGGCCGGGGACGGGCGGTGGCGAATACGGGGGCCTTTGCCGCCGAGCTGTGACATCCCCTAGGGGAACCCCGGGGGGTCCGCCGGAGGGGGTGGAGGGCGGCCGAGGGGGCGGCGGCCGGTGCGATCTGGGAAGGGACGCGGGACGTCGGGGACGGCGTACGCCCCCCGCGCAGCACAGAGCGGCCGGTTCCGCCACTCGGGCGGAACCGGCCGCTCACACGGACGTACGGACTACTTCACCGGTTCGGGCTCCGGAGCGTCCGCCGGCTCGTCGGAGCCGGCCGGGTCGGCCGGCGTCCTGACCGATTCGAGCAGGAGCTGCGCCACATCGACGACCGTCACGGACTCCTTGGCCTTGCCGTCGTTCTTCTTGCCGTTGACCGAGTCGGTCAGCATGACCAGGCAGAACGGGCAGGCCGTGGACACGATGTCCGGGTTGAGGGACAGTGCCTCGTCCACGCGCTCGTTGTTGATCCGCTTGCCGATCCGCTCCTCCATCCACATCCGCGCACCGCCGGCGCCGCAGCAGAAACCGCGCTCCTTGTGGCGGTGCATCTCCTGCTGGCGCAGGCCGGGGACGGCGGACATGATCTCGCGCGGCGGCGTGTAGACCTTGTTGTGACGGCCCAGGTAGCAGGGGTCGTGGTACGTGATGAGGCCCTCGACCGGGGTCACCGGGGTCAGCCTGCCCTCGTCGATGAGGTGCTGGAGCAACTGGGTGTGGTGGATGACCTCGTAGTCGCCGCCGATCTGCGGGTACTCGTTGCCGATCGTGTTGAGGCAGTGCGGGCAGGTGGCGACGATCTTCTTGGCGGTGCGGGGCTTCTTGGAGTCCTCGGTCACCTTGCCGTCGTCGTCGTACTCCTCGCCGAAGGCCATGTTGAGGGCCATCACGTTCTCCTGGCCGAGCTGCTGGAAGAGCGGCTCGTTGCCCAGGCGGCGGGCGGAGTCACCCGTGCACTTCTCATCGCCGCCCATGATCGCGAACTTCACGCCCGCCATGTGGAGGAGTTCCGCGAAGGCCTTGGTGGTCTTCTTGGCGCGGTCCTCCAGGGAGCCGGCGCAGCCCACCCAGTACAGGTACTCGACCTCGGTGAGGTCCTCGATGTCCTTGCCGACGACCGGCACCTCGAAGTCGAGCTCCTTGAGCCACTCCAGGCGCTGCTTCTTCGCCAGGCCCCAGGGGTTGCCCTTCTTCTCCAGGTTCTTGAGCATCGTGCCCGCCTCGGACGGGAACGCGCTCTCGATCATCACCTGGTAGCGGCGCATGTCGACGATGTGGTCGATGTGCTCGATGTCCACCGGGCACTGCTCGACGCAGGCGCCGCAGGTGGTGCAGGACCACAGGACGTCGGGGTCGATGACGCCGTTCTCCTCGGCGGTGCCGATCAGGGGGCGCTCGGCCTCCGCGAGGGCGGCGGCCGGCACGTCCTTCAGGGCCTCGGCCGAGGCCTTCTCCGTACCCTCCATGTCCTTGCCGCCGCCGGCCAGCAGGTACGGGGCCTTGGCGTGCGCGTGGTCGCGCAGGGACATGATCAGGAGCTTGGGGGAGAGCGGCTTGCCCGTGTTCCAGGCGGGGCACTGCGACTGGCAGCGGCCGCACTCGGTGCAGGTGGAGAAGTCGAGGATGCCCTTCCAGCTGAACTGCTCGACCTGGCTGACGCCGAAGACGGCGTCCTCCGCCGGGTCCTCCCAGTCGATCTCCTTGCCGCCCGTGGTCATCGGCAGCAGCGCGCCGAGCGCGACGTCGCCGTCGGCCCTGCGCTTGAAGAAGATGTTCGGGAAGGCCAGGAAGCGGTGCCAGGCGACACCCATGTCGGTCTTCAGCGCGACCGTGATCATCCAGATGAAGGACGTGGCGATCTTCAGGCCCGCGAAGAAGTACGTGAGCTGCTGGAGCGTGCCGAGGTCCATGCCCCGGAACCAGGCCAGCAGCGGGTACGAGAGGAAGAAGGACGCCTCGTAGCTGTCCACGTGGTGCTGGGCGCCTTCGAGGGCGTGCAGCGTGAAGATGCAGATGCCGACGATCAGGATGACGGACTCGACGAAGTACGCCTGGCCCGCGTTGGAGCCCGCGAAGCGGGACTTGCGGCCCGGCTTGTCCGCCTTGCTCAACTGGCGGATGACGATCAGCGCGAGGATGCCGAGGATCGTCATCGTGCCGATGAACTCCACGAACATGTTGTACGGAGCCCACGTGCCGATGACCGGCAGCATCCAGTCGGCCTGGAAGAGCTGGCCGACGGCGTTGACGATCGTCAGCAGCAGCGAGAAGAAGCCCACCGCCACGAACCAGTGCGCGACGCCGACGACGCCCCACTTGTTCATGCGGGTGTGGCCGAGGAACTCCTTGACCACGGTGACCGCGCGCTGCCACGGATAGTCGGTACGGGTGCCGGCGGGCACGGGCTGTCCGAGCCGTACGAAGCGATAGATCTGGACGATCGCACGGCCGAACAGCGCGGCGCCGACTGCCATGAGGACCAGCGACACGATGATCGCGGCGAGTTGCATTGGGGGGCTCCTCGGGCCTGCGAGGGTGGGTAAGGGGGGTGCCCGGGGCGGCTGCGGCACCGGGCTTCTTGATTACTAAGCGGTAACTTATCCAGTCGAGCTGAGATTACCCACTTATGCCGTCGCACAGTATCCAGCGAGCCGGTGATCTGTGTCGCTCAGGCGACCCTCAGTGAGGGAGGTCGCACCGGGGGTTTCCGGTCGGTGCCGTGCGCTTCCGTGCTTCCGTGCTTCCGCGCTTCGGGAAGGGCTGGGGCGGTCGGTGGGTGGTTGGTTCCAAGGCTGCCATTGGCCCCAAGGCCGGCAAATGCCGTGAACGTGCGTGCGGTGCGAAACGTGCGTGCGGCGCGCCGGGCCGGAGCGCACCTGCCGTTGGGCGTGCGACCGGGGCAGTGCCCGGCTGGACCGTTGTCCGTACGTCACGTCGGGGACCGCGTGAGCGCCCCGCGTCGGCTGTGGACGGGACCGGCCGTGGTGGTGCCGCCCGCGCGACAACCCCGCCCGTCCGGTCCGGACCGTCCCGCGTCCGTCCCGGCCGGTCGGGCAGGGGGGCTCGATGAGCGGTGCGGATCGCGCTGGTGCACAACTTCTGCGGTTCCGGTGCGCCCGGCGGTGAGAACGAGGCCGTCCGCGACCAGGAGCGGGCCCTGCGCGCCGCCTGCACCCGCTGGGCGGATCTGCGCGAGGATTCCTGCCGGGGCCCCGGGCGGCGGGCGATCCGCTGCTCGCGCGGGCGGGCGCGCTCGTCGTGCTCTCCGAGCCGAGTCGCCGCGCGTACGGGAAGGCGGACGTCCCGGGCGGCCGGCTGTCGCTCGTACCGGACTTCGTGGCCGACGCGCGCCAGGTCAACTCCTGCACGGGAAGGGAGTGTTGGGTGTGCGTGGGACGGCTCGGCGCGGAGGGGGAATGCCGGAGCTGCTTCGGCGGTGGCCCGAGGGCGAGCCGCTGGACGTGGTCGGTGACGGCGACCTGGCCGCCGAGTGCCGGGCGGCGGTCGGCCCCCCGGGGCCTCGGTGTGCTTCCTGGGCGCACTCGACCACGCGGAGCTGCGTCACGGGCTGTCGTCCTGGCGCGGGCCGGTCTCCCCCGGCCGCTGCCCGTGTACGCCGAGACGCTCGCGGCCGGACTGCCGGTGCCCGTCTTCGCCGGGTCCTCGGGGGCCGAGGCGGTGCGGGCCGAGGGCGTCGGCGCGGTCACCGGTGGGGCCGAGCCCACCGGGCCCGCGCTGCGGGTGGCCGCCGCCCGCCTCCTCGCCCTGCGTCCGGATGTTCGCCGAGCGGCACGCGGAGCCGGTGCGGGTGGCCCGGACGGCCGCGCTGTACGAGTGGGCCGGGGGTCCGTCGCCGAGGGGAGGGTGCCCCAGTCGTGGCCGCGCGGGGGAGTCCGACCGGCCTTCCGGGCGGTCCTTGCCCACTGCAGGCAGCCGTACGTCGCCGCTCCTGGAGCGGCCGGCGCGGGAGCTGGACGGGCGGAGGGTGCCGGGGGGGGGGCGTCAGCGCGCGCCGCGGGCCGTCAGCGCGGCGGGGACCGTGCGGGCCAGGATCGTCAGGTCCAGGCCGAGGCAGTGACGGTCGACGTACTCCAGGTCCAGCAGCACCATCTCGTTCCAGGGCAGGTCGGAGCGGCCGCTGACCTGCCACAGGCCGGTGATGCCCGGCCGCACCCCGAGCCGCCCCGGGGCCAGGCCCGTGCGGCCGGAGTCCGCCACCGGCAGCGGGCGCGGGCCCACCAGGGACATCTCACCGCGTACGACGTTGACGAGCTGCGGGAGTTCGTCGAGCGCGAAGCGGCGCAGGACACGGCCGACCGGGGTGACGCGCGGGTCGGCGCGCAGCGGGAAGAGGTGGCCTCCGTTGCCGTGGAGGACGGCGGGGCGGGCCCGGCCCGGGGCGGTCGAGGCGCGCGTCGTACGGAACTTCAGCAGTTCGAAGGGCTCGCCGCCCCGTCCCGCCCTGACCTGCCGGGAGAAGGCGCCGCCGGGGGAGGTGAACGCCACGGCGGCGGCGCAGGCCCCCAGCAGCGGGGCGAGAAGGAGGAGCAGGAGGAGGCTGCCGGTCAGATCGAATGCCCGTTTCGCGGACGGTGCCCGCATCGCCGCACCCTTTCGTGGGATCTTTGACCGGCTTAATGCGAATAGCCGGTTTTGTGGCAATGACTCTCCCACGATGAACTGCATCCGGTGCGGTCGACGCCACGCCCGTGTCACCCGGCCGGATCGAAGAGGCGCGGAGAGGTGTTGGTCGGCATGCGTGCCGTGGTGACTGGGGGAGCCGGGTTCATCGGCTCCCACCTGTGTGGACGGCTGCTCGACGCGGGTTGCGAGGAGGTCGGCTGCCCCGTCGGCTGCCTCCGCCACCCGCAGGAGACCCTGCGGGCCCGCTCCGACGGCACGCGGCACGCCCCGGACCCGGCGACCGCGAAGGGCGCCCGCTCCGTCCTCGTCTCCACCTCCGGGAGCCACGGCGACACCCGGGCACGCCCCGAGTCCGGGACGTACCGGGGCGAGGTCGATCCGTCGGGCCCGCGCTCCCGCCACGAAGAGGCGAAACGTTTCGCCGGGGCCGCCGTGACGGCGTACCGCACGGTGTACGGCACGCATGCCGCCGGGACCGTACAGACCTTCGGCCCCCGGGCCCGCTCGCTGTGCTCCGTGGGCGAGCTGGTGGACGGTGTGCTGAAGACGGTCCGCCCGCAGGTCCGCGGGGCGGTCGGGCCGGGCGGCCCGGACGAGCTGTCCGCGCTCGCACCCGCCGCTCCGCCCGCCGGGCCGGCCGGTTCGTCCGCCACGGCCGCGCACATCCCGTCGCCCGGCGACGGCCCGCGCCGCCGCCGACCCGGCATCGCGCCCGCCCGCACCGCGCCGGGCCGGCAGCCCGCGGTCTCCGTCGAGGAGGGACCGCGCCGCACGGACGACCGGTGCGCGGCGCACCGGGTTCCCGAGCTGATGCCGGTGGCCTGAGAGGGGGTGGCAGATATGCCGAAGGACGAGAGCACGCCCCGGGCCGCGGACGCGCAGGGGGACGGGAACGCGCCGGGGGCCCCGTCGCGGCGGGCCCGGTTCCGGGGCCGCCGCACGCTCCGGTTGGTCTGCGCCGGGCTGGCCCTCCTCCTCGGGCTGGCCGGGGTCGCGGGCTGGCTGGCGTACCGCAAGATCGACGGCAACATCAGGACCGACGAGGCGACCGCGGCCGCGCTCGCCGAGCACGGCGTCGACCGCCCGGCCCGGCACCCGGGCAGGGCGCGCAACATCCTGCTGCTCGGCTCCGACTGGCGCGAGGAGGCCGGCAGCGGGCGCAGCGACACGGTGATGCTGCTGCACCTGGCCGCCGACCGCAGACGCGCCGAAGTGCTGAGCGTGCCCCGGGACCTGCGGGTGGACGTGCCGAGCTGCCCGCGCGCGGACGGCAGTCACAGCCGGGCGCAGAACGCCCAGTTCAACTGGGCCTTCCAGTTCGGCGGGGCCGCCTGCACCATCCGTACGCTGGAGAAGTTGACCGGCATCCGGATCGACCACCACCTGATCGTCGACTTCCAGGGCTTCACCCGGATCGTCGACGCCGTGGGCGGCGTCGAGGTCGACCTCGAGAAACCGGAGCACGACCCCAACGTCGGCCTCGACCTCGACGCGGGCAGGCACCTGCTGAAGGGGCGGACCGCGCTCAGCTACGTCCGGGCCCGCAAGTACGTCGGCGACGGCAGCGACCTCAACCGGATCAGCCGCCAGCAGGACTTCGTGAACCGCCTCGTCGCCAAGATCCGCGGCAACGGCACCCTCTCCAACCCGGCCCGCCTCTACCCGGTGCTCGACGCCGCGACCGCCGCGCTGACCGCCGACTCCGGACTCGACTCGCTCGGCGAGCTGTACGAGGTCGCCGACAGCCTGCGCGCCCTGCCGCCGGGGGCGCTCACCTTCACCACCCTCCCGCACCACCAGGCCCAGGACCACTGGTACCGGCTCGACCTGGAACAGCCCGAGGCGCGGCGGGTGTTCGAGGCGGTGAGGAAGGACCAGCCGGTGCTCGCCGCACTGGAGAGGGCCCGCAGGGAGCCCCCCGAGGAGAACCCCGAGCCGGAGTACGAGCCGGTCCACGACGCGTACGAGTGAGCACGGGCGCGGGGGCCCGGGGGAGGTCCTGGCGTGTGTCGTCGGGATGCGGGGGGAGGCGGTCCCGGTGACCCTGGACGGGGTGCGGTGAGTGAGCCGTGCGGTCTCGGGTAGGAGGCGCGGGGCGCCTGCGGGGGCTGGTGGGGCACCCGCGTTCCTGGACCGGCTGCACTTCTCACTTCCGCTGCAACGCGCTGACCTGCGTAAACGCGAGGCCGTTCGGCCATTGCGAGTAAGGACCGCATAAGAGTTGAGTGGGGGCGACTCAGGTCTGTTGACGTGGGCGCGAGAGTGATGCATCCTTGAGCCAGATCCACTCAAGTACGTAACTGGAGGAATCCGAAATGGCACGTGCGGTCGGCATCGACCTGGGCACGACTAACTCCGTCGTCAGCGTTCTCGAAGGCGGCGAGCCCACCGTCATCACCAACGCCGAGGGCGCCAGGACCACGCCGTCCGTCGTCGCCTTCGCGAAGAACGGCGAGGTGCTCGTCGGCGAGGTGGCCAAGCGTCAGGCGGTCACCAACGTCGACAGGACGATCCGTTCGGTCAAGCGCCACATGGGCACGGACTGGAAGATCGACCTCGACGGCAAGTCCTTCAACCCGCAGCAGATGAGCGCCTTCATCCTGCAGAAGCTGAAGCGCGACGCCGAGTCCTACCTGGGCGAGAAGGTGACCGACGCGGTCATCACCGTCCCGGCGTACTTCAACGACTCCGAGCGCCAGGCGACGAAGGAGGCCGGTGAGATCGCGGGCCTCAACGTCCTGCGCATCGTCAACGAGCCGACCGCCGCCGCTCTCGCGTACGGCCTCGACAAGGACGACCAGACCATCCTGGTCTTCGACCTCGGTGGCGGCACGTTCGACGTCTCGCTGCTGGAGATCGGCGACGGCGTCGTCGAGGTGAAGGCCACCAACGGCGACAACCACCTCGGTGGTGACGACTGGGACCAGCGCGTCGTCGACTACCTGGTGAAGCAGTTCCAGGGCAACCACGGCGTGGACCTGGCCAAGGACAAGATGGCCCTGCAGCGTCTGCGCGAGGCCGCCGAGAAGGCGAAGATCGAGCTGTCCTCCTCCACGGAGACCTCGATCAACCTGCCGTACATCACGGCCTCCGCCGAGGGCCCGCTGCACCTGGACGAGAAGCTCACGCGCTCGCAGTTCCAGCAGCTCACCAGCGACCTGCTGGAGCGCTGCAAGACGCCGTTCCACAACGTCATCAAGGACGCGGGCATCGCCCTCTCCGAGATCGACCACGTGGTCCTCGTCGGCGGCTCGACCCGCATGCCGGCCGTGGCCGAGCTCGTCAAGGAGCTCACCGGCGGCCGCGAGGCCAACAAGGGCGTCAACCCGGACGAGGTCGTCGCCATCGGCGCCTCGCTCCAGGCGGGTGTCCTCAAGGGCGAGGTCAAGGACGTCCTGCTCCTCGACGTGACCCCGCTGTCCCTGGGCATCGAGACCAAGGGCGGCATCATGACCAAGCTCATCGAGCGGAACACCACGATTCCGACGAAGCGCTCCGAGATCTTCACCACGGCCGAGGACAACCAGCCGTCCGTGCAGATCCAGGTCTACCAGGGCGAGCGCGAGATCGCGGCGTACAACAAGAAGCTCGGCATGTTCGAGCTGACCGGTCTGCCGCCGGCCCCGCGCGGCGTGCCGCAGATCGAGGTCGCCTTCGACATCGACGCCAACGGCATCATGCACGTCGCCGCGAAGGACCTCGGCACCGGCAAGGAGCAGAAGATGACCGTCACCGGCGGCTCCTCGCTGCCGAAGGACGAGGTCAACCGGATGCGCGAGGAGGCCGAGCAGTACGCGGAGGAGGACCACAAGCGCCGCGAGGCCGCCGAGACCCGCAACCAGGCCGAGCAGCTCGTGTACCAGACGGAGAAGTTCCTCACCGACAACGCGGACAAGGTCCCGGGCGAGGTCAAGACCGAGGTCGAGACCGCCGTCACCGAGCTGAAGGAAAAGCTCAAGGGCGAGGACACCGCCGAGATCCGCACCGCCACCGAGAAGGTCGCCGCGGTCTCGCAGAAGCTCGGCCAGGCGATGTACGCCGACGCGGCCGCCCAGGGCGCCCCGGGCGCCGAGGGTGCCGCTCCGGGCGCCGGCCAGGCGCACGGTGACGACGACGTCGTCGACGCCGAGATCGTCGACGACGAGAAGGACAAGAAGGGCGGCGCTGCCTGATGACGGAGGAGACTCCGGGCTTCGAGGAGAAGCCCGACGTCTCTCCCGGCGCGGACGACGCCGAGCCGAAGGCCGCTGAGACCCCCTCCTCGGAGGAGGGCTCGGCGGCCCCGGCCGACGACGCGAACGCCGCGAAGGACGTCGCACTGACCGCCCAGCTGGACCAGGCCAAGATGGCGCTCGCCGAGCGCACGGCCGACCTCCAGCGTCTCCAGGCGGAGTACCAGAACTACCGTCGCCGGGTGGAGCGGGACCGGGTCACGGTCAAGGAGATCGCCGCGGCGAACCTCCTGACCGAGCTGCTGCCGACGCTCGACGACATCGGCCGGGCCCGGGAGCACGGGGAACTGGTCGGCGGCTTCAAGTCCGTCGCCGAATCCCTGGAGACGGTGGCCGCGAAGATGGGCCTCCAGCAGTTCGGCAAGGAGGGCGAGCCCTTCGACCCGACCATCCACGAGGCCCTGATGCACAGCTACGCGCCGGACGTCACCGAGACGACCTGTGTGGCGATCCTGCAGCCGGGTTACCGGATCGGCGAGCGCACGATCCGGCCCGCACGGGTCGCGGTGGCCGAGCCCCAGCCGGGCGCGGCGGCCGACAAGTCGGAGGACTCCTCGGCGGGAGCCTCCTCCGACGACAAGAAGGAGAGCGGTGACCCCGAGAAGGGGTAGTGCCGCACTGCTGGATCCGAGAGGAGGGACGTCGGGGAAATGAGCACGAAGGACTTCGTCGAGAAGGACTACTACAAGGTTCTCGGCGTCCCCAAGGACGCCACCGAGGCCGAGATCAAGAAGGCGTACCGGAAGCTGGCCCGGGAGTTCCACCCCGACGCCAACAAGGGCAACGCCGAGGCCGAGGAGCGCTTCAAGGAGATCTCCGAGGCGAACGACGTCCTGGGCGACGCCAAGAAGCGCAAGGAGTACGACGAGGCACGCGCCCTCTTCGGCAACGGGGGCTTCGGCCCCCGCCCCGGGGCGGCGGGTGGCTCGTTCAACTTCGATCTGGGCGACCTCTTCGGCGGCGCGGCCGGCGGCACCCAGACGGGCGGCTTCGGCGGTGGCATAGGCGACGTGTTCGGCGGCCTCTTCAACCGGGGCGGCGCGGGCACCCGCACGCAGCCCCGGCGGGGCCAGGACATCGAGTCCGAGGTCACCCTCAGCTTCACCGAGGCCGTCGACGGCGCGACCGTCCCGCTGCGGATGTCCTCCCAGGCCCCCTGCAAGGCCTGTTCCGGCACCGGCGACAAGAACGGCACGCCCCGGGTGTGCCCGACCTGCGTCGGCACCGGCCAGGTCTCGCGGGGCGGCGGTGGGGGCTTCTCGCTCACCGACCCGTGCGTCGACTGCAAGGGCCGCGGCCTGATCGCCGAGACCCCCTGCGACATCTGCAAGGGCTCGGGCCGGGCCAAGTCCTCCCGCACGATGCAGGTGCGCATCCCCGCCGGTGTCACCGACGGGCAGCGCATCCGGCTGCGCGGCAAGGGCACCCCGGGCGAGCGCGGCGGACCGGCCGGCGACCTGTACGTCGTCGTGCACGTCGACGCCCACCCGGTGTTCGGCCGCAAGGGCGACAACCTCACCGTCACGGTGCCGGTCTCCTTCACGGAGGCGGCGCTCGGCGGCGAGGTGAAGGTGCCCACGCTCGGCGGGCCGCCGGTCACCCTCAAGCTGCCCGCCGGGACGCCCAACGGGCGCACCATGCGGGCCCGCGGCAAGGGCGCGGTCCGCAAGGACGGCACCCGCGGCGACCTCCTGGTCACCGTCGAGGTCGCCGTACCGACCGAACTGAACGACAAGGCCAGGGAAGCCCTGGAGAACTACCGTGAGGCCACCGCGGGCGACGACCCGAGGGCCGCACTGTTCCAGGACGCGAAGGGAGCGTAGGAGAGCGATGGACGGCCGACGACGGAACCCCTACGAGCTGACCGACGAGTCACCGGTGTACGTCATCTCGGTCGCCGCGCAGCTCTCCGGCCTGCACCCGCAGACCCTGCGTCAGTACGACCGCCTCGGCCTGGTCTCCCCGGACCGCACGGCCGGGCGCGGCCGGCGCTACTCGGCCCGCGACATCGAACTGCTGCGCACGGTGCAGCAGTTGTCGCAGGACGAGGGCATCAACCTGGCCGGCATCAAGCGCATCATCGAGCTGGAGAACCAGGTCGCGGCGCTCCAGTCCCGCGTCGCCGAGCTCTCGGCGGCGGTGGACGGCGCGGCCGCCGCCCTCCAGCAGCGCGAGGCCCAGGTGCACGCCTCGTACCGCCGCGACCTGGTGCCGTACCAGGACGTCCAGCAGACGAGCGCGCTGGTGGTGTGGCGGCCGAAGCGGCCGCAGGACTGAGACCGCGCCGGAAGGGGCCCGGGAGCGACCGCTCCCGGGCCCCTTTCGGCGTGCTCAGGGGATGAGCTCCGTGACCACGTCGACCAGGGTCATCCACATCGGCTGGCCGCCCGTGCCGTACGCCGCCGCGAGGGCGTAGCCGACGGAGGCGTCGGCGGGCCGGGGGGCGGCGTCCTCGCGCCACTCCACGAGGACCGTCGCGTCGCCGTCGGCGGTGAACTCGCCGAGGACGGTGCTGTCGCGGAGGAAGGCGCTGGTGCCGAGCGAGGCCGGGACCAGGCGGTAGCGCGTGCCCGCGTGGGTGGCGTCCACCTTGTACGTGGAGCGGCGGAGGCGGCCCTTGCCGGGGGCGATGCCGGCGGGGACGCCGTCCACGGTCAGGGCGAGGGCGGCGGCGTCGCGGGTGCCGATGCCGATGTGCGCGTCGGGCGCGTCGTCGCCCGGGACGCGGATCAGGACGGTACGGGGGAGCCCGGGGCCGGACACGGTGACGCGGGTGTGCGTCTCGACGGTGACGGTGACCGCGCCGAAGAGCGGGTCGTCCAGCGGCGGGCGGGACGGCGCGGGGGGCTCGGTGAGGTCGAGGGGGGCGGGGGCGGGGTCGGTCATGCCGTGGCCTTCGGGAGGGGGACTGGCTGGCTCACCTCTGGAGACCGTGGCGCGGGGCGGGGGGTTGCGCGCCGCGGGGGACTTCCGACGGCTCAGGGGTCGAGAATGCCCGACGTGGCGATGAGGTACCCGAGTTGCGCCCGGTTGGTGGTGCCGCCGAGGGAGGCGGCGAGCTTGGCGATGTGGGCGCGGCAGGTGCGGATGTTGAGGCCGAGGCGGTGCGCGATGGCCTCGTCCACGAGGCCGTCGACGAGGAGGCGGGCGATGGAGCGGCGGATGTCGGCCGCGTCGGCGGGGAGCGGGTCGTCCAGGGGGACGGCCTGTCGCCAGAAGTGGTCGAAGGCGGCGGTCAGGAAGGTGATGAGGATGGGGTCCCGGAGTTCCAGGGCGCTGGTGGTGTCGGGACCGGCGGGGATGTACGCGACCGTGCGGTCGAAGATCATCAGGCGGGGGACGAGTTCTTCGAGGGTGCGGATTTCCAGGTGGATGCCGGAGAGGCGGTCGCGGTAGGCGTGCAGGCCGTAGCTGTGGCGGGCGGTGTGCTGGTAGAGGGAGCGCATGCGGATGCGGCGCCGGCCGAAGAGTTTGGACCGTTCCAGCGCCTGGGTGAGGTGGGTCTCGGACCGGGCGCCACCCGGCTGGAGCGTGCGTACCTCTGTGCTGCATTCCGCCGAAGCCACGTCAAGGGCGGCGTTGATGCACTCGAGTCCTTCCAGGACGGTGATCGCCGGGAGCAAGGCTGTTCCGTTCGGGGGAGGGGCGCAGGTGGGGTCAGGGGTCGAGGATGTTCGACTTTGCTATCAGATAGCCGAGCTGGGCGCGGCTCCCACTGCCCAGGGACGCGGCGAGTTTGGCGATGTGGGCGCGGCAGGTGCGGACGTTCATGCCGAGCCGGCGGGCGATGGCCTCGTCCACGTACCCCTCGATGAGGAGTTTGGCGATGGAGCGCTGGACTCCGGAGATGCCTTCGGGGGTGGGGTCGTACGCGACGGGTTCCAGCAGGGGCACCGCGTGGTTCCAGAACTGTTCGAAGACCTGCGTGAGGTAGGCGACGAGCGCGGGTTGTCGGATCTCGAGCGCCACGTGGCGGTCGTCGTTGACGGGGATGTACGCGACGGAACGGTCGAAGATCATCAGACGGTCGACCAGCTCTTCCAGGGTCCGTATCTCCACCTGGCCCTGGGCCATCCGCTCGGCGTACGCGAGGGTGCCCTGGCTGTGCCGGACGGTGTGCTGGTAGAGCGTGCGCATCGCGACGCCGCGGTCGACGAGCGGCTGGCCTCGTTTCAGGGCCTGTTCCAGGATGTTCTCGCGACGGCCGCCTCCGGGCTGGATCGTCAGGACTTCCTTCTGGCACTGGGCGGCCGAGACGTCGAGCGTGTCGTTGATGCGCTTGAGGCCTTCGAGAACCGTGATGGAATGTGTGGTCGCGGAGACCTGCGCGCTGATGGCCATGAACGGCTCGAATGCGTCGGCGAGTTGGGCCGTCAACAGCCTGCGGTCCTGCATTTCCTTCTCTATGGGGTGCAGGAGTTGGCCCAGTGCGGCCGACGGTGGAACCGGAAGAAGCCAGTTGGCGTCGTCAGGGTCGGGGTGGACCAGGGCGAAATCCATGAGGCAGGGCGCGGGTTGCACCTCGCTGCGCGCTATGCGGCCGGTGCGCAGGGCGATGGCGTAAAGCTGCGCTCCGGGTTCGCACAGCTCACTGACACTGTGCGGATGTACCGATTTCTTACCCTCTTCACGCATATGCCCACCCCCCAGGGTCCTGAACGTACAGGAACATGATGCATCGGCCCAGTGGTGTTGACGTGCCTGGATGGGCCATCGTCTTCATCACGGGGTCGAGGAAGCCATCAAGTAAGGACGAAGCCGACTATGCGTAAGAAAATGCTTCGCTCTGTGCTTGTCGCCGCTACTACTGCGGGACTTGTGCTCGGCGTGGGTGCTGGCGTGAGCGGTGCTGTCGCATCGCCCGAGGACCTCGGTCGGGGTGCCGTGCAGATGTCAGAGCCGGACCTGGGCTGGGGCCTGGCCGCAGGCGGAGGAAACTCCCCCAGCTCCGTCAAGACCGACCTGGGCTGGGGCTGACATGCCGTCGGACGACCCCGCCTTCAGACGCGAAGTGGCCCGCGTCATGCGCGGCGGCTGGCACCTCGTCGATCTCGTCTCCGCGCTCCCCGAGCCCGGTGACTCGCTGATGGTGACCCTCTTCGGCGATCCGATCCTGGTCGTCCGCGAGAGGGACGAGGAAGTCCGTGCCTACCGGTGTCTGCGCCGGCCCCGGGGCGCCCCACAGCCCATCCGGTGCGAAGTCCGCTACGGCAACATCTTCGTGAACCTCGAGAAGGCAGACCACCAGCTCTACGAGACGGAGGGCGCCCCGCGCGCCACCCCCCGCTCCGTCGCGCGCACGGCCTCTTCCCGGTCCGCCCAGCGGGCCACCGCAGCCACCCCCCGCAGTGCCTGACGCGATTCCCCCGTCGCAGTAGATCGCCCAGGCGCTTCCCCCACACAGCGGCGTCCTCGTGAACCTGAACACGAGGGCGCCGCTGTGCTGCGTGCGTCCGGCCCCGCCTACGCGTTGCCCAGGCCCCGGGTCACCGTGATCTCCAGGACGACCCGCTCCGGGTTCTCCCGCGGCTGCCGCCCGTAGCGCTCCGTGTACCGGCGTTCCGCGTCCGCGACATCGTCGGCGGAGTCGCGCACCCGGGCCACGCCCTCCAGGGTCGACCACTTCGCGCCCGCCACCTGGCACACCGCCACCCGGGCGCCCGCCTCGCCCGCCGCCCGCACGTGGACCGCCTTGCGGCTGCCGCGTGAGCAGATCACCCGGGCGACGCCCTGTTCGGGGTCGTACGTCACCCCTACCGGCACCACGTGTGGCGTGCCGTCCCGACGGAGGGTAGTGAGGGTGCAGAGGTGGTACTCGCTCCAGAAGGCGCGGAACGACGGGGTCGGGTCGTGCAGGTCGATGGCCATGCAGCGCACAGTAACCCCCGGCCCGGCCACGCATCGTAAAGCTGAGTGGAATAGACTCAACTTTGTGCACGTTGGATGAGTCATGGAGGTCGTGCCGCGAGGCACGTGCAAGGCGGCTTGCCGATGCCGTGAGGGCGTACAGGAGGAGAGTGCAGACGTGGAAGCCGAGCTGACCAACAGGAGCCGGGACGCGATCAACGCGGCCACCGACCGGGCCGTGACCGACGGCCACCCCGATCTGACCCCCGCGCACCTGCTGCTCGCCCTGCTGGAGGGCCAGGACAACGAGAACATCACCGACCTGCTGGCCGCGGTGGAGGCGGACCAGGCAGCCGTGTGGTCCGGTGCCGAGCGGCTGCTCGCCGCCCTGCCCAGCGTCACCGGGTCCACGGTCTCGCCGCCGCAGCCCGACCGCGACATGCTGGCCGTCGTCGCCGACGCCGCGCGGCGCGCCAAGGAGCTCGGGGACGAGTTCCTGTCGACGGAGCACCTGCTGATCGGGCTCGCCGCCAAGGGCGGCCGGGCCGCCGACGTACTGAAGGACCAGGGCGCGAGCGCGGACAAGCTGCTCGACGCCTTCGAGAAGAGCAGGGGAGGACGCCGCGTGACGACTGCGGACCCGGAGGGCCAGTACAAGGCCCTGGAGAAGTTCGGCACCGACTTCACGGCCGCCGCGCGCGACGGGAAGCTGGACCCGGTCATCGGCCGCGACCAGGAGATCCGGCGCGTGGTGCAGGTGCTGTCGCGCCGTACGAAGAACAACCCCGTGCTCATCGGTGAGCCCGGCGTCGGCAAGACCGCCGTCGTCGAGGGGCTGGCGCAGCGCATCGTGAAGGGGGACGTGCCCGAGTCGCTCAAGAACAAGCGGCTCGTGTCGCTGGACCTCGGGGCGATGGTCGCCGGCGCGAAGTACCGGGGCGAGTTCGAGGAGCGGCTGAAGACCGTCCTCTCCGAGATCAAGGAGAGCGACGGCCAGATCATCACGTTCATCGACGAGCTGCACACCGTCGTGGGGGCCGGCGCGGGCGGTGACTCCGCCATGGACGCGGGCAACATGCTCAAGCCCATGCTGGCCCGCGGCGAGCTGCGGATGGTCGGCGCGACCACGCTCGACGAGTACCGCGAGCGCATCGAGAAGGACCCCGCCCTGGAGCGCCGCTTCCAGCAGGTGCTGGTCGCCGAGCCGTCCGTCGAGGACACCATCGCGATCCTGCGCGGGCTCAAGGGCCGCTACGAGGCCCACCACAAGGTGCAGATCGCGGACTCCTCGCTGGTCGCCGCCGCGACCCTGTCCGACCGGTACATCACCTCCCGCTTCCTCCCGGACAAGGCCATCGACCTGGTGGACGAGGCCGCGTCCAGGCTCCGGATGGAGATCGACTCCTCCCCCGTGGAGATCGACGAGCTCCAGCGCGTCGTGGACCGGCTCAAGATGGAGGAGCTGGCGCTCAAGAACGAGACCGACGCCGGTTCCGTGCAGCGCCTGGAGAAGCTGCGCCGCGACCTCGCCGACCGGGAGGAGGAGCTGCGCGGGCTGAACGCCCGGTGGGAGAAGGAGAAGCAGGGCCTCAACCGGGTCGGTGAGCTGAAGGAGAAGCTGGACGAGCTGCGCGGCACCGCCGAGCGGGCCCAGCGCGACGGCGACTTCGACACCGCCTCCAAGCTGCTGTACGGGGAGATCCCCGGCCTGGAGCGCGAGCTGGAGGAGGCCGCCGAGGCCGAGGCGGAGGTCCGCGAGGTCGACACCATGGTCAAGGAGGAGGTCGGCCCGGACGACATCGCCGACGTGGTCGGCTCCTGGACCGGCATCCCGGCCGGCCGCCTCCTCGAAGGCGAGACGCAGAAGCTGCTGCGCATGGAGGCCGAGCTGGGCAAGCGCCTGATCGGCCAGGGCGAGGCCGTGCGGGCCGTCTCGGACGCCGTCCGCCGCACCAGGGCCGGCATCGCCGACCCCGACCGCCCCACGGGCTCCTTCCTCTTCCTCGGCCCCACCGGCGTCGGCAAGACCGAGCTGGCCAAGGCCCTCGCGGACTTCCTCTTCGACGACGAGCGCGCCATGGTCCGCATCGACATGAGCGAGTACGGCGAGAAGCACTCCGTCGCGCGGCTGGTCGGCGCGCCGCCCGGCTACGTCGGGTACGAGGAGGGCGGCCAGCTCACCGAGGCCGTGCGGCGGCGCCCGTACAGCGTGGTGCTGCTGGACGAGGTCGAGAAGGCGCACCCGGAGGTCTTCGACGTCCTGCTCCAGGTGCTGGACGACGGCCGCCTCACCGACGGCCAGGGGCGGACGGTCGACTTCCGCAACACCATCCTGATCCTGACCTCCAACCTCGGCAGCCAGTACCTGATGGACCCGGCGAGCCCCGAGGAGGTCAAGAAGCAGCAGGTCCTCGAAGTTGTGCGGTCCTCCTTCAAGCCGGAGTTCCTGAACCGCCTCGACGACCTGGTCGTCTTCTCGGCCCTGAACAAGGACGAGCTCGCCCACATCGCCGAGCTCCAGGTGGCCCGCCTCGCCAAGCGCCTGGCCGACCGCCGGCTCACCCTGGACGTCACGCCCGAGGCCCTGGCCTGGCTGGCGGAGGAGGGCAACGACCCGGCGTACGGCGCCCGGCCGCTGCGCCGCCTCATCCAGACCGCCATCGGCGACCGGCTGGCCAAGGAGATCCTGGCCGGCGAGGTCACCGACGGCGACACGGTCCGCGTCGAGCGCGTCGGGGACGAGCTGCTGGTGGGGCCGGTTGCGGGCGCCCCCGCCGAGAAGCAGCTGTAAGGAGCACGGGCCGGTCCCGGCGGGTGCGCCGCGCGGTGTTCTCTCAGCGCGCAGCGGATCGCACCCGCCGGGGCTTGCGTTCCCCCTCCCGCAATGGGAGAGGATGACGGCAACCGTACGAAGGGAAATACACGGTGAGCATCGACCCGTCCTCGATTCCGAATTTCGGGGGACAGCCCGAACCGCAGCCCGAGGGACCGGCAGGCCCCGTCATCCCCGACCAGGACCTGGTCAAGCAGCTTCTGGACCAGATGGAGCTGAAGTACGTCGTCGACGACGAGGGCGACCTCGCCGCGCCGTGGGAAGAGTTCCGCACGTACTTCATGTTCCGCGGCGAGGACGACCAGCAGGTCTTCTCGGTCCGGACGTTCTACGACCGCCCGCACAGCATCGAGGACAAGCTCCAGCTCCTGGAGCTCCTCGACGACTGGAACCGCCGCACCCTGTGGCCGAAGGTCTACAGCCACACCCACGACGACGGCTCCGTCCGCCTCATCGGCGAGGCGCAGATGCTGATCGGCACCGGCGTCTCCCTGGAGCACTTCGTGTCCTCCACGGTCAGCTGGGTCCGCGCCTCCATCGAGTTCGACAAGTGGGTCGTCGAGCAGCTCGGCCTGGAGAAGGACGTCGACTCCGCGGTGGAGGACGACAAGGACAAGGGCGACGACGAGGCCTGAGCCCCCGGGACCCCGGCGGCACGCCCGCACGACGCAAGCCCGGCCGCCACGGCGACCGGGCTTGCGTCGTGCCGGGCCCACGCCCCTCCCCGCGCACCACGAGAGGAACTCATGTCCAGCGGCCCCCAGACCTCCCCGGCGCGCACCGTGCTGGCCTTCGACGGCGACTGCGGGTTCTGCGAGAGCTCGGTGCGGCTGATCCGTGAGCACGCCAGACCCCGGATCGCCGCCGTGCCCTGGCAGGCCCTTCCCGAGGAGCTGACCGGGCCGCATCTGGCACGGCTGGACCGGGAAGTCGTCCTGTTCCACCGGGGGGCGGCCCGCTACGGCGGCGCGGACGCGGTGAGCCGCTTCCTCGGGTCGTCCCCGGCCCGCCGCTACCGTGCGGCCGGGTTCGTTCTGCGGCTGCCGTTCGTACGCCCCCTCGCCCACCTGGTCTACCGGTGGGTGGCGGCCAACCGGCACCGGCTGCCCGGCGGCACCGCGGCCTGCGCGGTCCCCCGCCCGCCCGACTGAACACGTCCCGCCGAGCGCCCCGCCCCGACGAGAGCGACGAGAACCCTCCGTGAGCCACGTCCCCACCTGCATATTCCGCAGCGGCCGCAGCCCCGAGATCCGGCACGGGCACGCCGCCGACCGCTACGTCCAGATCGGTTCCCTGAGCAAGGCGCTCACCGGCACCGTGCTGGCCCGGCTGAGCGACGCCGGGACCGTCGACACCGACGCGCCCCTGGAGGAGTTCCTCCCCGTGCCGCCCGGCACCGGCATCACCCTGCGGCACCTCGCGCAGCACACCTCCGGCCTGCCCCGGGTGCCGCCGGGGCTGCGCCGCCGCGATCCCTACGCGGACTTCGACGCCGCCGCGCTGGACGTGCTGCTCCGCGACCTGGGCTCGCTGACCGTGGCCGAGCCGGGCGCCGTCGAGGAGTACTCCAACCTCGGGTACGCCGTCCTGGGCGCCGCCCTCGCCGCCGCCGCGGACCTGTCGTACGAGGAACTGCTCGACCGGCACGTGCTCGGCCCGCTGGACGTCACCGAGGTGTCCGCCGCGCCGCCGCAGGACCGGCGGCTGCTCAGCCGGGGCCTGTTCGGGCGGCCGCGCCGCCCCTGGACCATGACCGGCGCCATCCTCCCGGCCGGGGGGCTGTGGGCCACGCCGCGGGCCGCCGCCGCTCTGGTGACCGGCCTGCTCGTCGAGCGGCGGCTGGGCGAGCCCGCCCTGTCCTGGCAACGGGCGGGCACCCTGCTCTGGCACAACGGGGCCACCGGTGACGCCTCCGTGTTCACCGGCGCGCTGCCCGACGGCCACTGGGTCATGGTCCACCGGCTCACCGGGCAGGCGGAGGGCACGGACGCGCTGGGCATCGAGATCCTGAAGGAGTCGCAGGCCGCCCCGGCGTCCTGAACCCACCGCGGGCCGCCCCGGCGTCCCTGAGGGCGTCGCAGCTCACATCGGCATCGGCGCGACCGTCAGCAGGTACGTCCCGTACGCCATCGAGAGCCCGGCCAGCGCGACGGTCACCGTGACCGCCGCCCGCGGCCGGGCCCTGGTCAGGGCGCAGGCCAGCGGGAGCAGGAGCGGGAACGCGGGAAGCAGGAAGCGGGGCTTGGACTCGAAGAAACCCGCACCGCCGACCGTGATGACGACCAGGACGCCCGCGTAGACCAGCAGCACGAGCGGGGGCCGGCGGTCCATTCCGTACACCATGAGGGCGAACAGCAGCACTCCGACCGCCACGATCACCAGCGCCATCGGAAAGCCGAACCGTTCCGGCGCGCTGACCAGGTGCTTGATGAACTTCAGGGTGCCCGAACCGAAGTCGAAGCGGGAGGACCAGTCCGCCTGCACGGCGAAGTACCCGCCGAGCGGATCGCCCTTGCGGATGCCGACGTACAGGACGTACGACGCCCAGCCGAGCGGCGCGAGCAGCGCCCCCGTCCACACCCGCCAGCCGCGCTGGCGTCCCCTGAGCAGTTCGTGCGCCGCCGTCAGCACGACGGCGGCCACCAGCGCCACCGCGTTCGGCCGCGACAGCCCCGCCAGCGCGGCGAGCGCGCCCGCGAGCAGCCAGCGCCGGGTCAGCACCGCGTACAGCGACCAGGCCGACAGGGCGACGAGCACCGGTTCGGTGTACGCCATGGACAGGACGACGGAGTGCGGGAGCAAGCCCCACAGCACGACGGTGACGGTGGCGACCCGGCGCCCGTGGAGCCGGTCCACCACCGCGAAGACACCCCAGGCGGCGGCCAGCGCGGCCGTCCACGAGATCAGCAGGCCCGCCCCGCCCGGCGTGACCGGCAGGAGCGAGGACACGGCCCGGATCAGCCCCGGATAGAGCGGGAAGAACGCCAGGTCGCTCTGGATGATCTCGCCGTCGCCGAAGATCCGGGTGTGGCCGTAGCCGTGCGCGGCGATCCGGGTGTACCAGAGCGAGTCCCAGGACTGGCCGAGCAGTCGCAGCGGCGACTTGCCGATGTGCCACGCCCACACCGCCATCAGCAGCGTCCCGGTCAGCCGCACCGCCGCGAACAGCGCGAGCGCCGGGGCCGCCCGCAGGAACGCGGCGCGCAGGGCGGCGGCCCGGTCGCGGCGGGCCGCCGGGCGGGGGGCGTTCGTGGACCGGGTGGGGACGACGGTGTCGACGGAGGTGTCGACGGACACGGGGCTACCTCCGGGCGGCGGGGACGGTCGCGGGGCGGCCGGTGGCCGGCCATCCCCGACCCTGATCGGCCCCGGTGCCGTCCGCTACCGGAGGTCGGCCGACCGGGTGTACGGAAAGCGTACGGGGTGTCAGCGAACCCCTGCGGAAAGGTTTCCGCCCTTCTCCCGCCGCCGGGGCGGCCGTTGCAACAAGCTGCACCCGGCCGCGCAGGAAGCTGCACGCCGAGGCCCCTGACGGGCGCGGCCGCCGATGGGACCGTAGGAGGGCACCGAAAGTGCAGGTCAGACGAGGTGCCGATGAGGGGAGACACAGCCGTGTCCGGAGCACAGCCAAACCAGCAGACCGAGCCGGCCCGGCCGGCCGGGGCCGACCGGAGCAGTCCGGGCCTGACCGGGCCGGTGCTCACGCTCGCCCTGCTCGTGGTGGCCCTGGCCGTGGCGGGGACCGTCTTCGACGGCACCCTGCGCACGGTGGCCGGCGGCGTGATCGGCGTCGCGATCGTCGTCTGCGCGGGCTTCACGGGCGCGGCGGTCAAGCGCAGCAGGTCCAAGCCCTGAGAAGCCTCCCCCGGAGCGCCGGCACGGAGCGTTCCGGAGTGCCGGCCCCACGGGTCTCCCGGTGTGCCGGTCAGGCCGCCGCGAGCCCCTTCAGACGGGCCACGGCCTCCTGGAGGACTTCGGTCCGCTTGCAGAAGGCGAACCGGACGAACGGCGCGCCGGCCGCGCGGTCGTCGTAGAACACCGCGTTGGGGATGGCCACCACCTGGCACCGCTCGGGCAGTTCGCGGCAGAAGGCGAAGCCGTCGGCGGTGTCCCCGCCGGTCAGCGGGCGGATGTCGGTCGTCACGAAGTACGTCCCGGCCGGCCGGTACACCCCGAAGCCCGCCTCCGCGAGGCCCGTGCACAGCAGGTCGCGCTTGGCGCGCAGTTGGGCGCGCAGGTCCTCGTAGTACGACTCCGGGAGCGCCAGCGCCTCGGCGACCGCGTACTGGAGGGGCCCCGCCGAGACGTACGTCAGGTACTGCTTGGCCGAGCGGACCGCCGCCACCAGCGCGGGCGGGGCCGTCACCCAGCCCACCTTCCAGCCGGTGAACGCGAACGTCTTGCCGCTGGAGGAGATGGTCACCGTCCGCTCGCGCATGCCGGGGAAGGCCGCGAGGGGGAGGTGCTCGGCGTCGTACACCAGGTGCTCGTACACCTCGTCGGTGATCACCAGGAGGTTCCGGTCGACGGCGAGCCGGGCGATCTCGGTGAGCTCGTCGCGGGTGAGGACGGTGCCGGTGGGGTTGTGCGGGGTGTTGAGGAGGAGGAGGCGGGTGCGGGGGGTGACCGCGTCGCGGAGTTCGTCGAGATCGAGCCGGTACGCGCCGTCCTCCGGGCGCAGTTGCACAGGGACGCGGCGGCCGCCCGCCATGGCGATGCAGGCCGCGTAGCTGTCGTAGTACGGCTCCAGCGCGATCACCTCGTCGCCGGGCTCCAGCAGGGCCAGGAGGGAGGCGGCGATGGCCTCCGTCGCGCCCGCGGTGACCAGGACCTCGGTGTCGGGGTCGACGGCGAGGCCGTAGCGGCGCTGGTGGGCGGCGATCGCGTGGCGCAGCTCGGGGACGCCCGGACCCGGCGGGTACTGGTTGCCGCGGCCGTCGCGCAGGGCGCGCACCGCCGCCTCGCGGACCTCCTCGGGGCCGTCCTCGTCGGGGAAGCCCTGGCCGAGGTTGATCGCGCCGGTCGAGGCGGCCAGCGCCGACATCTCGGCGAAGATCGTCGTCCCGAACTCGGCGAGCCGGCGGTTGAGGAAGGGGCGGGGGGCGTCGGGGGCGCCGTGGGGGGAGCCTGCGGAGGTCGTCATGGCGGCCATCCTGCGCGGAACCTCTGGACTTGCTCAAGTGTGCTTTGGGCGCGTCGGCGTTCGGGAATCCCTCCTCCACGTGCGGAGGGAACGCCCTCCGCTCCGGGGGAACGGAAGGACGGTGAGGGCCGTGACCGGTCTCTTCATCGCGCTCGGTGTGATGCTGGTGGTGCTCGTGGCGATCGTCGCGAAGGTCTTCGGCACGCCGGACCCGAAGCGGCGCACCAAGGTGAGCACGACGAAGAAGCGGCGCCGTTCGAGCAGCTCGGACTCCAGCCTGTTCGGCGGGGTGTGGGCGGGCGGCGGCGACAGCGGCGGCTCCTCGTGCGGCGGCGGCTCGTCCTCCTGCGGCGGCGGGGGCGGCTGCGGCGGTGGCGGTAGCTGACGGCGTCCGGCGGAGCGGCTGACACGGGGCAGCCGATCCGCCGGTACGGCACACCGCGCGCCCGGCGGAGCCGGGGAGAGGACTCGTACGCGTGTCCCCTTCTCAACTTCCGCCGGGCGCCCTTTTGTTGAACAGTTGAACCGTGTGGCCCCCGAGGGGATGGAAACCACGCCAGATTGGGTAAAAACGCTAGGTGCGCCGCACACTTCATGATTCCCTCGCTGTGGAAATTCCCCGAGCGGGCGGTTCTCCAGCTCCACCCCGTACATCTCCGGCGTGCCCCTGGCCCACCCCCCACTGCGTGTTTGCGGAGCCACCCCATGCTGACGACCCTCAAGACCGACTACACCGACACGTGTGCCTCCGATCTGGCCTGGGCGCTCGGCCGGGAGCCGTTGCCCGCCCTGGCCGTCCTCGACCTCGAACTCGGCGGCGCGACGCTCCAGTTGCGTCTCCTCGGCGCGTCCCACCAGGTGCTCCTCACGGAGGGCGACGGGTACTGCTCGGAGACCGTCGCCTGCATCCCGGGCAGCAGGACCCCGCTGCCGCTGGGGGTGTCCAGGCAGGTGGGCGACTGGGACTACGAGTTCGCGGCCCGCGTGGAACTCCTCTCGGAGGCCGCCTTCGCGGGCCGCGCCCAGGAGTTGCTGGCCCTGGTCGCGGACCACCCCCACGGGCTGGCGGGAACGTTCCCCGGCAGCCCGTACGCCTTCACCGCGCTGCTCGCCCAGCACGAGGGCGGCGGCCAGGTGAACTGGCGCACCTGGCACGCCTATCCGCAGGAGGGCCAGTTGGTCGTGACCCGCACCCGGGTCGGGACCCGGGTGCCGGCCGGGGTCTGAGGCCCGCGCCCCGCGGGCGGGCGCCGCGTGGCGCGGGGTATGCCGTACGCGCCCCAGGTGCACCCGTGTGGGTGACGTGCTGCGAGCAAGTGGTGACGTAGCGTTGCCCAACATGATCCAACCGGCCTCCGCCCCAGCCGGGCCCGACCCCGCCGGACCTCCCCCCGACTCGCTGAAACGCTCCTCCGAACGCGTTCCGGTGCAGGGCGGGCGGCGGTCCGGGCCGGGGCGGCCGTTTCCGGTGAGCCCGCGGACGGCCAGGTTCCTGGTGCTCGGGGTGGTCTTCCTGTGCGCCGCCTGCGGTCTGGTCTACGAACTCGAACTGGTCGCCCTCGCCTCGTACTTGATCGGCGACTCGGTCACCCAGGCCTCCGTGGTGCTCTCCACGATGGTCTTCGCGATGGGCGTCGGCTCGCTGCTCGCCAAACGGCTGCGGTGCCGGGCCGCCGTCGGCTTCGGCATGCTGGAGGCGGGGCTCGCCGCGGTCGGCGGCTGCTCGGCGCTGGTGCTGTACGCGTCGTTCGCGTGGTTCGGCGGCGCGCGGTACGTCCTGGTGGCGTTCTCGCTGGCCATCGGCGTCCTCATCGGGGCGGAGATCCCGCTGCTGATGACGCTGATCCAGCGGATCGGCAGCTCGCGCGCCGCGGGCGAGGGGGCCGAGGGGGCCGAGGGGGACGCCAGCGGCGACGTGGCGGACCTCTTCGCCGCCGACTACGTGGGCGCGCTCGTCGGGGGCCTCCTCTTCCCCTTCTTCCTGCTCCCGATGCTCGGCCAGCTCACCGGCGCGCTGGTCACGGGCGCGGTGAACACCGCCGCCGGGGGCTCCCTCGTGCTGTGGCTGTTCCGGCGCGAACTCACGCGCCGCAACCGCTGGCTGCTGGTCGGCGTCAACGTGGCCGTCCTCGCCTCCCTGGCCACCGCGACCGTCCTGGTCGACGACTTCGAGCGGGCGGCCCGGCGCGCGGTGTACGGGGACCGGGTGCGGGTCGCCGTGCAGACCGACGCGCAGGAGGTCGTCATCACCGGCAGCGCGTCCGGCCCCATGGACTTCTTCCTGGACGGCCGCCTGCGCGTCTCCAGCCGGGACGAGTACCGCTACCACGAGGCCCTGGTGCACCCCGCGATGCGCGGCGGGCACGCCCGCGTGCTGATCCTCGGCGGCGGCGACGGAATGGCCGCCCGGGAGGTCCTGCGGTACCCCGGCGTCCGCTCGGTGACCCTGGTCGAACTGGACCCGGGCGTCGTCCAGCTCGCCCGCACCGACCCGGCGCTGGTCGCCCTGAACGGCGGCGTCCACCAGGACCCCCGGCTGCGCGTCGTCACCGCGGACGCCTTCGCCTGGCTCCGCTCCGCCCCGCTCGACGGCCTCCCGTACGACGTCGTGGTCTCCGACCTGCCCGACCCGGGCATCACGGCCTCGACCAAGCTCTACTCCCAGGAGTTCTACGGGCTCGCGGCGGACGTCCTCGCCCCCGGCGGCCGGATGGTCGTCCACGCGGGCCCGACCGGCGCCCGCCCCCACGTCTACTGGACCGTCGAGGCCACCCTGCGCGCGGCGGGCCTCGCCACCCGCCCCTACCGGGCCACCGGCCGCGTCTCCGACTTCGGCGCAGGCCCGGACCGCCCGTCGGGCGACTCCCGCGCCCCGCGCGACTGGGGCCTGATCCTCGCCGCCCGCACCCGCCCGGGGCTGGGCATCTCCCCGGACGCCCCGCGTCTGCGCTCACTGACGGCGCCGCTGCTCCTGGAGGGCGCGAGGTCGGCGGAGGCGGGCCGGCTGCGGGGGGTGGCGGCGTCCACGCTGGTGCACCCGAGGTACGGGCAGTAGGGGCCCGTACGGCAGGTGAATCCGTACGGCAGCAGGGCCGTACGGGCGGCGGCCCCGGGCGGCGGATGGGCCGTACGGGCGGCGGGTCCCGCCGTCGCCGCCTTCGTCCCGGGACTTCTGGGCGAGACGGGGTGTGAAGCGGACGCGCCTGAGTAGGCTCAGGGACCATGGACCATGAGGTGCTCGTTCCGGTGCTGCCCGCCGCCGTCCGGCAGACGCTCGCCGACCCCGCCCGGGTCGCCCGCTGCCTCCCCGGCTTCCAGCAGGACGCCGACAAGTCGTCCACCCCGCTGACCGGCCGTCTGAAGGTCCGGCTCGGCGGCCACACCATCACCTACCGGGGCGCCCTGACCGTCACCCCCGCGGCCAAGGGCGCCTGCACCGTCGAGGGCGAGGGCGCCGAAGCCCGCGGCAACGGCTCCGTGAAACTGTCCCTGACCGTCCGCACCGCCCGCCACGAGGACGGTACGAAGCTGAGCTTCACCGGCACGGCCCACGGCGAAGGACGCATCACCGAACTGGACCCCGCCACGGTCGAGTCCGCCGTGCGCCGTCTCCTGGACCGCTTCGCGGCAGCGCTGGGCACGGAGGCCGCGGGCCCGGCCGCCCCGAAGCCGAAGCAGGCGTCCCCGAAGCCGGGCGCCCCGAAGTCCGAGCCCCGGCCGGACCGCGACTCCCGGCCCGACGAACCCCGCGCCTCCCTCTTCGAGACCGAGATCCCGGCGCCCTCCCTCGACCGGCTCAGCGACGAGGAACTGACCGAGGACGACCCCCTCCCCGGCCCGGGCCCCACCCGCGAGGACGAGGAGCTCGCCCTGCGCGAAGCCCTCGAAGGGCTCCCCGGCGAGCTCCCGGAGGCCTTCCCCGACGAGCCCCTGGCCGAGGCCGCGCACGCCCGTCGCACCATGATCGGCCGCAGCGCCGAGGAGGTCGACCACGCGCCGCCGCGCGGCCGGTACGCCCCCGTCATGGCCCCCGCCCCCGCCTCCGGCACGTTCACCCTGCGCCGGCTGGCCCCCGCCGCCGCGCTCGCGGTGGCCTCCGCCGTGGTCGTCGGCCGGGTGCTCAGGCGGCGCAGGTAGCCCCCCGGGCTGGGTAGTGTCCCCAGGGTGAGTAGCGAAGAGAAGAAGAACACCGCCGTCGTACTGACCGCAGGCGACGCCGAGTTGACCGTCGATCCGGCGGACGGCTGCCGGATCGAGAGCCTGCGCATCGGTGGCACCGAGGTGCTCCGCCGGCCCGAGAACGGCAAGCACTTCGGCAGCTTCCCGATGGTCCCGTGGTGCGGCCGCACCGAGAACGGCCGCTTCCGCGACGGCGACAAGGTCCACCAGCTCCCGGTGAACTCCCCGCCGCACGCCATCCACGGCACCGGCCGCGACACCCGCTGGCGCACCGCCGTCCGTGACACGGCGTCGGCGTCGTTCACGTACGACCTCACCAGCCCCTGGCCCTACGCGGGCCGCGTCACCCAGCTCTTCGACCTGACGCCGGACGCGCTCACGCTCACCCTGGGCGTCGAGACGTACGACGACTCCTTCCCGGCGCAGGTCGGCTGGCACCCCTGGTTCCGCCGCAACCTCGGCGGCCAGGACGTGACCCTGGACTTCACCGCCGCCTGGCAGGAGGAGCGGGGCGAGGACCACCTCCCCACCGGGCGCCGCATCGACCCCCGGCCGGGCCCCTGGGACGACTGCTTCGGCATGCCCGACGGCGTCGACGTCACCCTCACCTGGCCCGGCGAGCTGGAGATCAGGGTGACCAGCCGGGAGGAGTGGGTGGTCGTGTACGACGAGCAGGAGGCGGCCGTGTGCGTCGAGCCGCAGACCGGTCCGCCGAACGGCCTCAACACCCTGCCGCGCCTGGTCACGCCGGTGGACCCGCTGGAGGCCTCGACGACGTGGACGTGGCGGCGGCTGGGCTGAGGTCCTGCTTCGGGGCGGGTGGGGGCGTCGGCCGGGCCGAGGGCCTGCTCCCGGGGCGCGCGTGGGCGGCTGTGGTCGGGCCGAGGGCCTGCCCACGGACCGTGGCGGCGGGGTCCTCGGCCGCCACTTAAGCTCGTACGCATGACTGACGTACGCGCTGACCTGCTCCAGCAGATCAAGGACAAGGCCGTGGTGCACGGCAAGGTGACCCTCTCCTCGGGTCTGGAGGCCGACTACTACATCGACCTGCGCCGGATCACGCTGGACGGCGAGGCCGCGCCGCTGGTCGGCCAGGTCATGCTCGACCTGACCGCCGAGCTCGACTTCGACTGCGTCGGCGGGCTGACCCTGGGCGCCGACCCGGTCGCCACCTCGATGCTGCACGCCTCCGCCGCCCGCGGCCGGCGGCTCGACGCGTTCGTCGTGCGCAAGGCGCAGAAGGCGCACGGCATGCAGCGCCGCATCGAGGGCACCGAGGTCAAGGGCCGTCGCTGCCTGGTCGTGGAGGACACGTCCACCACCGGCGGCTCCCCGCTGACCGCCGTCGAGGCGGTCCGCGAGGCCGGCGGCGAGGTCGTGGCGGTCGCCACGATCGTCGACCGGGGTGCGGCACAGGCCGTCGCGGACGCCGGGCTGCCCTACCTGACCGGCTACGAGCTGGGTGATCTCGGCCTGGCCTGAAGGGGTGACCCAGGTCCTTGTCCCACGAGAGCAGGGCTGTGACCTGGGGTTTTGCCCGAGGTCGGAGTGTTTCACGTGAAACGCTCCGACCTCTGCGCATTCCGGCACCCGGGACGGGGGCGGCCGCCGGGTGGAGACCCGGGGAGAGTCTGGAAAGATGGGCGGCGACGATGACGTCGCCCCCAGGTCAGGGACCAGCACGCACACCCGCATATCCCAAGGAGCGGACAGATGCCCATCGCAACCCCCGAGGTCTACGCCCAGATGCTCGACCGGGCGAAGGCGGAGAAGTTCGCCTACCCGGCGATCAACGTGACCTCGTCCCAGACTCTGCACGCTGCACTGCGCGGCTTCGCCGAGGCCGAGAGCGACGGCATCATCCAGATCTCCACCGGTGGTGCGGAGTTCCTGGGTGGCCAGCACAACAAGGACATGGTCACCGGCGCGGTCGCCCTGGCCGAGTTCGCGCACATCGTCGCCGCGAAGTACGACATCACCGTCGCGCTGCACACCGACCACTGCCCCAAGGACAAGCTGGACGGCTACGTCCGCCCGCTGCTCGACATCTCCGCCGAGCGCGTCAAGGCTGGTCGCGACCCGCTCTTCCAGTCCCACATGTGGGACGGCTCCGCCGAGACCCTGGCCGACAACCTGGCCATCGGCCAGGAGCTGCTGGCCAAGGCCGCCGCCGCCAAGATCATCCTTGAGGTCGAGATCACCCCGACCGGCGGCGAGGAGGACGGCGTCAGCCACGAGATCAACGACGAGCTGTACACGACCGTCGACGACGCGCTGCGCACCGCCGAGGCGCTCGGCCTGGGCGAGAAGGGCCGCTACCTGCTGGCAGCCTCCTTCGGCAACGTGCACGGCGTCTACAAGCCGGGCAACGTCGTGCTCCGTCCGGAGCTCCTGAAGGACCTCCAGGAGGGCGTGGGCTCGAAGTACGGCAAGGCGTCCCCGTTCGACTTCGTCTTCCACGGCGGCTCGGGCTCGACCGCCGAGGAGATCGCCACCGCGCTGGAGAACGGCGTCGTGAAGATGAACCTCGACACGGACACCCAGTACGCCTTCACGCGTCCGGTCGTGGACCACATGTTCCGCAACTACGACGCGGTGCTGAAGGTCGACGGCGAGGTCGGCACGAAGTCGAAGTACGACCCGCGCACGTGGGGCAAGGCCGCCGAGGCCGGCATGGCGAAGCGCGTGACGGAGGCCTGCGCGGCCCTCCGCTCCACGGGCACCCGCCTGAAGTAATTCCCTTTCCGGGAGGGCCCGGCCCCTTCGGACCTCCGCGTCCGGGGCGGCCGGGCCCTCGCCGTTTCCAGGGGGCGGCCCCTTTCGCCTGGCCGGACCGGCCGGGTGCGGGGACCATCCGGATATGGCCGAAACCGAAAGTGCCGGAGGGCTCCGGGTCGGGAGCGCGACCGGGCGGTGGGTACTGCTCACCACCGTGCTCGGGTCCAGCATGGCGATGCTGGACTCCACCGTCGTCAACGTCGCCCTGCCCCGCATCGGCAAGGACCTCGGCGCCGATCTCGCCGGGCTCCAGTGGACCGTGAACGCGTACATGCTGACGCTGGCCGGACTGATCCTGCTGGGCGGCGCCCTCGGGGACCGGTACGGGCGGCGGAAGGTGTTCGTGGTCGGGGTGGTGTGGTTCGCCGCCGCCTCCCTGCTGTGCGGGCTCGCACCGAACGCGACCGTCCTGATCGCCGCCCGGGCGTTGCAGGGCATCGGCGGGGCGCTGCTCACGCCGGGGTCGCTCGCGCTCATCCAGGCCTCGTTCCACCCCGACGACCGGGCGAGGGCGGTCGGCCTATGGTCCGGGCTCGGCGGGATCGGGGCCGCGGTCGGACCGTTCCTCGGCGGGTGGCTCGTGGACGGGCCCGGCTGGCGCTGGGCGTTCCTGATCAACGTGCCGCTGGCCGCGCTGTGCGTGCCGGTCGCGCTCGGGCACGTGCCGGAGTCGAAGGATCCGCAGGCGCACGGCCGGTTCGACGTGCTGGGGGCCGTGCTGGCGGCCGTCGCGCTGGCCCTGGTGACGTACGCGCTCATCGAGGCCCCGGCGCGGGGGGCGTCGGCCGTGGTGGTGGGGTGCGGCGTGCTGGGGGTGGTCGTCGCGGGGGCGTTCCTGTACGTCGAGCGGACGCGGGCCGAGCCGATGATGCCGCTCGCGCTCTTCGCCTCCCGGCAGTTCACCGCGATCAACGTCGTGACGCTGTGCGTGTACGCCGCGTTCAGCGGGTTCTTCTTCCTGGCGGCGTTGCAGTTGCAGGTGGTGGCCGGGTACTCGGCGCTCCAGGCGGGGACGGCCATGCTGCCGACGACCGTGCTGATGCTGTTCCTGTCGGCCCGCTCCGGGGAGCTGGCCCAGCGGATCGGGCCCCGCGTCCCGCTCACCGTGGGGCCGCTGCTGTGCGCGGCGGGGATGCTGCTGATGCTGCGGGTGGGGGAGGACGCGTCGTACCTGGCGGACGTGCTGCCGGCGATGGTGGTGATGGGGACGGGCATGGTGACGCTGGTGGCCCCGCTCACCGCGACCGTGCTGGCCTCGGTGGCGGACGGGCGGGCCGGGCTCGCCTCCGGGATCAACAACGCCGCCGCCCGCGCCGCCGGACTCGTCGCGGTGGCCGCGCTGCCGCTGCTGGCGGGGATGGGGCCGGACGCGTACCGCTCGGCGCAGGAGTTCGGGGCGACCTTCCGGCGGGCGATGCCGATGTGCGCGGGCGTGCTGGTGCTGGGCGCGCTGATCGCTTTCACGACCGTGCGCAATCCGAAGGGCGCGGCTCCTGAGAGCGAGTGCCGCACGCACTGCGGGGTGGACGCGCCGCCCCTGGAGCCGGACCGGCAGGAGCGGGGCGGGTCGTCGTAGCGCGGGATCGGTCCCAGCGGTGCGGTGCGGGGCGTCGTGGCGGGGAGGGGGGCCGGTGGAGCGGTGCGGGTCGTCCTGGCGGGGAGGGGGGCCGGTGGAGCGGTGCGGGTTGTCGCAGGGGGGAGGCAGACTAGGGGGCATGGCTATTCACCAGGACCTGCTCGGGGGACCGCCCCCGACCCACCTGCCCGACGACCCGGAGCCCCGCGAGCTCCTCGCGAACGGCACGGCGCCCGCCGACGTCGCCGCGAAGTACCCGGCCTCCTCGCTGGCCTGGGCGCAGCTCGCGGACGACGCGTTCGACAAGGGCTCCGTCGTCGAGTCGTACGCGTACGCCCGCACCGGCTACCACCGCGGCCTCGACTCGCTGCGCCGCGCCGGCTGGAAGGGACACGGCCCGGTGCCGTGGGAGCACGAGCCCAACCGCGGCTTCCTGCGCGCCCTGCACGCCCTGGCCCGCGCCTCGCAGGCCATCGGCGACCAGGAGGAGTACGAGCGCTGCTCGACCTTCCTGCGCGACTCCTCCGCGCTGGCCGCCGACACCCTGGGCTGACCGGCCCGCACACGTCCCGGGGCCGAGGCCGGGCCCCGGGACGGCATGTCCCTCGCGCCGTCCGCCCCGGCCCCGGGACGACACACCGCCGCGCCGTCGGCCCTGGCGGCCGATGAGACGCCTGTACGATCGCCCGGACCGCTAGGCAAGACCGTCGCCGGTGTCCGGGCCCCCGCGCCCCGCTCCCCCCACCTGCCGGAGACACCGACCAGGGGAGGGCTCCGACGTGGGCCGAGGCCGCTGCAGACACCCGTCGTCCGGGGGCCGGACACCCCGCCCCCGGCCGCCCGCCCGCACCCGTCTGACCCGCCGCGGCCGCCTCCTCGTCCTGCTCCTCTGCCTCGCCGCGGGCCTCGGCGGCACCGGACTCGCCATAGCCGCCTGGGACACCGGACCGGGCCCGACACCGCGAGCAGCCCCCGACCCCGCCACTGGCGGTCCCGCCGCTCCCGACAGCCCCGGTGAGGTCTCCAGCGACCCGCCGAGCCGCGCCCGCGTCCCCGACTCGGGCAGCGGCACCTTCGCCCCCGCCCGCCTGAACGGCAGCCCCGTCGGCTCCGGCACCCTGCGCCGCTACCAGGTGCAGGTCGAGAGGGGCAGCGGCGTCGAGCCCGACGAGGCCGCCGCCGAGATCCAGCGCATCGTGGCCCACCCCAGGGGCTGGGCCCGCAATGGGCGCGGCCGCTTCCAACTGGTCACGAGCAAGGCCGACTTCGTTATCCGCATCGCCACCCCGAAGACCGCCGACCGGCTGTGCGCCAAGGCCGGCCTCGACACCGGCGGCGAGCTGAACTGCGAGACGGGGAAGGGCGTCGTGGTGAACCTCAAGCGCTGGCTGACCGGATCGCCGCGGTTCGCCGGCGCCCCCGCCGCGTACCGGCACCTGATCATCAACCACGAACTGGGCCACGCCCTGGGCCTCGGCCACCTCGGCTGCCCGGGCCCCGGCCGTCCCGCACCCGTGATGATGCAGCAGATCAAGGGCCTCGACGGATGCGACTCCAACGCCCATCCGTACGGGACCAATGGGACGTACCTCGCAGGTCCCGCCCTCTGAGGCGCACCTCGCGCAGGCCCGGACTATGCTGCCCAGCAGGGGACCGGGGCCCGAGAATCCTTCGAGGAAGGGGCGGACCGCTACCTGGAAGCCGTGTCGAGGAGCATGCGATGACGCACACCCCCGAGGCGCCCGGAACCGAAGGTTCGGAGACCCCGAACCTCGATTTCGCAGGCACCACACCGTACGAGGACTACGTCCAGGCCGACGTACTCACCCACCTCCAGCACCCCCTCTCCGACGATCCCGGAGAGATGGTCTTCCTGGTCACCACCCAGGTCATGGAGCTGTGGTTCACGGTCATCGTCCACGAGTGGGAGACCGCGGCGGCAGCGCTGCGCGAGGAGAAGCTCCCCGTGGCACTGGACGCACTGAAGCGCTCCACCCGCGAGCTGGAGGCGCTGAACGCCTCCTGGAAGCCGCTCGCCAACCTCACGCCCACCCAGTTCAACTCCTACCGCAGCGCGCTCGGCGAGGGCTCCGGATTCCAGTCCGCGATGTACCGGCGGCTGGAGTTCCTGCTCGGCGACAAGTCCGCCTCCATGCTGGTCCCGCACCGGGGTGCGCCCCGGGTGCACGACGAGCTGGAGAAGGCGCTGCACCAGCCCAGCCTGTACGACGAGGTCCTGCGCCTCCTCGCGCGGCGCGGCCTGCCCGTTCCGCAGGAGGTCCTGGAGCGGGACCTGACGAAGAAGTACGAGCCCTCTCCCGAGATCGAGGCGGTCTGGGCGCAGGTGTACGCCGAGGAGCAGGTCGGCGCGAACCGCTCCGAACTGATCGTGCTCGGCGAGGCGTTGACCGAGGTCGGCGAGCTCGTGTGGCGCTGGCGCAACGACCACCTGGTGGCCACGCGCCGCGCGATGGGCTCCAAGGTCGGCACGGGCGGCTCCGCCGGGGTGGCGTGGCTGGAGAAGCGCGCCCGCAAGAACGTGTTCCCGGAGCTGTGGACGGCGCGCAGCCATGTCTGAGAACGCGCGTGAGGACGTGCCTGAGAATGCTTCCGCGAGCGCACCGGCGATGTTTCACGTGAAACGTGCGGCCGAACTCGACGCCGCCGACGAACTCGCCGGGCACCGCAAGCTGTTCAGCCTCCCCGAAGGCCTCGTCTACCTGGACGGGAACTCCCTGGGCGCGCTGCCCGCGGCCGTTCCCGGACGCCTCCAGGACGTGGCGGGCCGCGAGTGGGGCGAGCTGCTCATCCGGTCCTGGGACGAGAGCGGCTGGTGGACCGCGCCCGAGCGGATCGGCGACCGCATCGCCCCGCTCGTGGGCGCCGCGGCCGGACAGATCGTCGTCGGCGACTCCACCAGCGTCAACGTCTTCAAGGCGCTGGTCGGCGCGATCCGGCTGGCCGGGGAGGAGCGCGACGAGGTTCTCGTCGACGCCACCACCTTCCCCACCGACGGCTACATCGCCCGGTCCGCCGCCCGGATGACCGGCCGCACCCTGCGCCCGGTGCGGCCGGAGGAGGTGCGCGACGCCCTCGGGCCCCGTACCGCCGCCGTGCTGCTCAACCACGTCGACTACCGCTCGGGCCGCCTCTACGACCTGCCCGGGCTCACCGCCGCGGTCCACGCGGCGGGCGCGCTGGCCGTCTGGGACCTGTGCCACAGCGCGGGCGCGCTGCCGGTCGGGCTCGACGAGCACGGGGTGGACCTGGCGATCGGCTGCACGTACAAGTACCTGAACGGCGGGCCGGGTTCGCCCGCCTACCTGTACGTCGCCGCCCGCCACCAGGACCGGTTCGACTCGCCGCTGCCGGGCTGGACGGGGCACGCGGACCCGTTCGGGATGACGGCGGAGTACGCCCCGGGCGGCGGCGCGCTGCGCGGCCGGGTCGGTACGCCCGACATCCTGTCGATGCTGGCGCTGGAGGCCTCGCTCGACGTCTGGGAGGGCGTCGACGTGGCATCCGTACGGGCGAAGTCCCTCGCCCTCGCGGACTTCTTCGTGGAGTGCGTGACGGCGTACGCACCGCAAGGGCGTCTCGGCCTGGTCACGCCGCTCGCGCACGCCGAGCGCGGCAGCCAGATCGCGCTGCGCTGCGACGACGCGGGCACGGTCATGAAGGCGCTGATCGCGCGGGGCGTGGTCGGGGACTTCCGGCACCCGGACGTGCTGCGCTTCGGGTTCGCTCCGCTGTACGTCGGCTTCGCCGACGTGGAGCGGGCGGCCCGGGTGCTGGCCGAGGTGCTGTAGCGCCGTCGTAGCAGGTGGCCACGTCGGGGGGAACGGTCTCCGGCGTGGCCACACGCACACAAAACGCCTGGTAGCGTCCGCGCTTAATGATCCACAAGGGTGTAGGAACGACCCACCAGTGCCCGGAGGTTGAAGCCGTCATGCCGAGCATTCCCCTGCCGGACGAGCCGTCCGGGCTCCCCCTCGACGGGCCGTCCGGGCTCCCTCCCGACGAGCCGCCGGCGCTTCCCGCCGTCGCGCCGGACGCCACCGCTCCGTACGGCGGTCACCCCGACCAGATCATCGACTTCTACGCGCCGCGCGGCGAGCGGAGCGGGGCGGCCCCGCTGGTGGTCGTCCTGCACGGCGGGGCGTGGCGGGCTCCGTACGACCGGCAGCACGTCACGCCGTTCGCCGACTTCCTGGCCCGGCGCGGCTTCGCGGTCGCCAACGTCGAGTACCGGCGCGGCAGTTCGCTGCCGCACCAGGACGCGTCGGGTCCGCTCGCGGGCCGCTGGCCGGAGACCTTCGACGACGTCGCCGCCGCCCTGGACGCGCTGCCGCACCTGGCGAAGGAGGCGCTGCCCGAGGCGGACGTCCGCCGCACCGTCGTGACCGGGCACTCCGCCGGCGGTCAGCTCGCGCTGTGGGCGGCTTCCCGGCACGTGCTCCCCGAGGGGTCGCCGTGGCGGCTCGACGCGCCGCCGCCGCTGCGCGGGGTGGTCGCGCTCGCGCCGGTCGCGGACTTCGAGGAGGCGGTGCGGCGCGGGGTGTGCGGCGGCGCGGTCGTCCAGCTCCTGGGCGGGCAGGACGCGTACGAGGAGCGCAGGCCGTACGCGGATCCGGCGGCCCTGCTGCCCACCGGAATCGCGACGGCCGTGGTGCAGGGCCGCTTCGACACGACCGTTCCGCACGAGGTGGCGGAGGCGTACGCGGAGGCGGCGGCGAAGGCGGGGGAGGTGGTGGGGCTGACCCTGCTGGAGGACGTCGGGCACTTCCCGCTGATCGACCCGGCGGCGGACGCGTGCGCGGTGGTGGCGGAGGAGATCGCGCAACTCGCCTACTAGGGACGCGACTTGCGGACCGTATCTGTCCGCAAGCCCTCCTACGGTGTGAGACATGACGAACACACGGAACGACGCGCAGAAGGTCCTGGTCACCGGAGCCACCGGCTCGGTGGGCCGCCAGGTGGTCGCCGAACTCCTCGCCCGGGGCGCCCGGGTGCGCGCCCTCACCCGCAACCCGGCCAGGGCCGGCTTCCCGGCGGAGGTCGAGGTCGTACGCGGAGACCTCGCCGACCCGGCGACCCTGGCCCCCGCGCTGGACGGCGTCGAAGCGGTCCACCTGATCGTCTTCGGCGGCGAGGACTACGCGCCGCTGGCCACGGGCCCCGAGATCCTCGCGCGGGCCGCGAATGCGGGGGTGCGGCGGGTGACGGTGCTGCACGGCGGCGGCCCCAGTCCGCTGGAGGACGCGGTGCGGGACAACGAACACGGTCTGGAGTGGACCGTGCTGATGCCGGTGGAGTTCATGTCGAACGCCCTGTTCTGGGCGGACGACATCAAGACGCACGGCCGGGTCGAGGAGCCGTTCACGGACCGGGTCAGCTCGATGGTGCACGAGGGCGACATCGGGGCGGTCGCGGCGGTGGCCCTGCTGTCCCGGGACGGCGGCCACCACGGGAAGGCGCACGTCATCACGGGGCCGGCCGCCCTGACGGTGCACGACAAGGTGCGCATCCTCGGTGCGGCGCGGGGTGCGGAGATCGGGCTCGTCGAGCTGACCGCGGAGCAGGCGGTGGAGCGGATGCGGGCGCAGCACATGCCGCAGGAGACCATCGACTTCATGCTGGAGGTGTACGGCAACACTCCCGTCGAGGGGCGCACGGTGGCCACCACGGTGCAGGACGTGACGGGGCGCCCGGCCAGGACCTTCGAGGAGTGGGCGGCGGCGCACGCGGACGCGTTCCGGGCGGAGCCCGGGCAGGCGGATGTGTAGGGGCATGGATCGGCGGACGCGCGGACGGGCGGGGTACGGGTTGCCGGGCGCGTAGGGCTACGGGTCGGTGGACGCGCGGGGGCACGGGCAGGCGGGGCGGGGCGCGTAGGAGTACGGGCCGACGGGGCGGGGCGCGTAGTACTTGAGGGGGACGTGAAAGGTAGGAGCACGGGTGGACGCCCTTTCGCGGACCCCGCCCTACCTTGGGAAACGTGAACCAGACGACCCGAAGTAGAAGCCCCGAATTCCGCCTCGCCGCGACGGCGCTGCGGGGTCTGCGCGAGGATCTGCTGCGCGACCCGCTCGCCTTCCGGCCGTTGCCGCCCCTGAACACGGCCACCCCGGGGTGGACCCGCTTCCCCGAGTGGACACGGACGGGCGCGGCCTGGTCGGTGCACGCGCTGGTGCTGGCGCTGGCGGTCCTCGCCTTCGGGGTCGGCTTCACGAGCGTGTCCGGCGGGGAGGAGCAGCTCCTCGTCGGGTTCCTCTCGACGCTGCCGGTCGCGCTGACGCTGATCCGTCCGGTGCTCGCCTGGTGGGCCTGCCTGGCGGCGATTCCGTTCGCCGGCGTCCTTGGGGCGTACGGGTCGGGGGTTCCGTACCCGCCGGGTTCGATCGTGGCGATGCTGGTGGTCACGACGGTCGTCGCCGCCAGGACCCGCCCCCGGGCGGCGGCCTGGATGTGGGGCATCAACGCGCTGTACAGCGCGCTGATCTCCTTGGAGTCGTCGAGCGGGGGCAACGGCCTCCCCGTCCTCTTCTTCCTCGGCATGTTCCTCCTGCTGGTCTCCTTCGTCCACAGCCGTCGGGCGCACCGGCGCGAGATCGTCGTGCAGAAGACCGTCACGGCCGTGGAGCGCGACCGGCGCACCCTGCTCGAAGAGCGCACCACCATCGCCCGTGAGCTGCACGACGTGGTCGCCCATCACATGTCGGTCGTCGCCATCCAGGCGGAGGCCGCCCCCTACCGGGTGCAGAACCCGCCGCCCGAGCTGGAGCAGGCCTTCGTCACGATCCGGGAGAACGCGGTGGCGGCCCTCACCGAACTGCGCCGGGTGCTGGGCGTCGTCCGGGCGGAGGACTACGAGGCCCCCGACGCGCCGCAGCCCCGACTGGCCGACCTGCCGAAGCTCTTGGCGAACGTCCGGGACATCGGCCTCTCGGTCGAGCAGGCCACGACCGGCGCGGTGCGGGTCCTGCCACAGGGCGTGGAGCTGTCGGCCTACCGGATCGTCCAGGAGGCGCTGAGCAACGTACTGCGGCACGCGCCGGGCGCGGAGGCCCGCGTCGAGGTGAGCTACGTCCTGGGCGGCCTGGGGCTGCGGGTGGCCAACGGGCCCGGGACGGCCGACGCCCCGCCCTCGCCCGGCGCCGGGCACGGGCTGACCGGGATGCGGGAGCGGATGCAGATGCTGGGCGGCGAGATGACGGCGGAGCCGACACCGGAAGGGGGCTTCGAGGTGACGGTCTTCGTGCCGGTCGCGGCGGACGCCCCGGGGGCCGGGGGAGCGGGGGCCGGGACACCGGCCACGGTGGAGGACGCAGTGCCGGTGCCCGCGCCCACCCCGGCGGCCGAGCCCGCGCCCACCCCGGCGGCCGAGCCTGCCCCCACCCCGGTGGCCGAGCCCGTATCCGCCGCCGCGCCGGTGCCCGTGCCGGTCCAAGGGCGGCCGGGAGGCGCGGGGCAGGACGCCGTGTCGTCGACGGTCACCGCGACCACCGGGCCCGCCGCCCGGCCCGAAGGGCCCCCCGAGCCCTCCTCTCCGCCTCCGGCGACCGCCGGTCCCTCCCTGCGGAAGGAGTCCGCCGCATGACGACCGCCCACGTCCCCCCGGCGACGCCCGCCGGCGCCATCCGGGTGCTGATCGTCGACGACCAGATGATGGTCCGGGAGGGCTTCTCCGTACTCCTCAACGCGATGCCCGGCATCGAGGTCGTCGGCGAGGCGGTCGACGGGCGGCAGGCCGTGGCGCAGGCGGCGGCCCTGCGACCGGACGTCGTGCTGATGGACATCCGGATGCCGGAGCTGAACGGCATCGAGGCGACCCGCGAGATCGTGGCGGCGGGCGGGGACACGAAGGTGCTGGTCCTCACCACCTTCGACCTCGACGAGTACGTCTACCAGGCGCTGCGGGCGGGAGCCTCGGGATTCCTGCTGAAGGACGCCTCGGCCCGCCAACTGGCCGAGGGGGTCAGGGTGGTGGCGGGCGGGGAGGCACTGCTCGCGCCCGCCGTGACGAAGCGGCTGATCGCCGAGTTCGCCAAGCTGACCGAGACGGTGCCGGTGCGCCGGCCCGCCGAGGAAACGCAGCTCGGGGAGCTCACCGACCGCGAGACGGAGGTCCTGGTGCTGATCGCGCACGGGCTCTCCAACGGCGAGATAGCGTCCCGCCTGGTCGTCGCCGAGTCCACGATCAAGACGCATGTGAGCCGGGTGCTGGTGAAGCTGGGCCTGCGGGACCGGACCCAGGCGGCGGTGTTCGCGTACGAGGCGAGGCTGGTGCGGCCGGGGTAGGGGGCCGGTCCCCGGACGGGCGGAGCCCCGCCGGACGGGGCCTTCGTCCCCGCCCCCGCCCCCGGCACGGAGCTTCTGGAGAAATACCTTCGCCGGCCCGTCCCTCCCCTGCGATCATCCCCCCATGACCACCCACCACGACCGTGACGCCCTCCTCGCCGAAGCCGTGGCCCTGCGCTCCGCCGACCGCACCGAAGAGGCCCGGGTCCGTCTCCTCGCCCTCGGGGAGCGCTTCCCCGACGACGCGGAGATCGCGTACCAGACCGCGTGGGCGCACGACCGGCTCGGTCTGGAGGCGGCGGCGGTCCCCTTCTACGAGAGCGCGCTCGCCGGGACGCTGACCCCCGAGGACCGCAGGGGCGCGCTGCTGGGCCTGGGCAGTACGTACCGGACGCTCGGCCGGTACGAGGACGCCGTCCGCACGCTGCGCACCGGGACGCGGGAGTTCCCCGAGCACGGGGCGCTCCGCGCCTTCCTCGCGATGGCCCTGTTCAACACGGGCGAGGCCCACGACGGCATGCGGATCCTGCTGCGCCTGCTGACGGAGACCAGCACCGACGCGTCCGTGCGGAACTACCGGGAAGCCATCGAGTACTACGCCAAGGACCTCACGGCGGTGGAGTGACTACCCGCCCCCGGGGGTGCGGGCCGCACGCGCCCGCCCCGCACCCCGGCGAGCGCGGACCCCGCGCCCCCGCGCCCCCTCACCCATGCACCCTCCGCAACACCCGGAACGCCAGCCACACCGCCCCCGCCGCCAGCACCAGCACGACCGCGGTCTCCATGAGCTGGAGGGGCCAGAAATGGGACTCGGGATGCAGGTCGGAGAAGTGCGAGACCGCCCCGCGCGACGCCATGCAGCCGTTCGGGTCGGCGTAGGTTTCCGGCGGCTGTTCCCAGCAGTACCGCCAGGGCAGCCGCTTCCCGGACGCGGTGAGCAGCCCGGAGGAGACCTCCCACGGCGAGGGCAGGACCGCCGGCGGCGTCCCCGGTGACTCCGGCCGCGTCACCGTCACCACCGGCCACAGGTACTCCCGCACCCGCCCCACGGCCAGCGTCAGCGCTCCCGTCGCCACCGCCGCGGCGCCCGCCGCGAGCAGCGTGCGCCGCACCAGCAGCCCGGTGAGTGCGCCGACGGCCACCCCGAGCAGGGCGTACGCGGTCCCGGCGGTGCCCGACGCCGCATAGGCGTGCGCCTGGTGCCAGGGGAAGAACCCGCCCTCGACGGCCCCCTGCCCCAGCCGGAACACCACCCCCAGCAGCACCGACCCCGCCGCCGCGGCCCCCGCCGCCACGCCGATCTTCGCGCCCAGCCACCGCGCGGGTGACATGCCCAGCGTCCAGGCCAGCCGGTAGGTTCCCGAGTCCAGTTCCCGTGCCACCAGCGGCCCCGCCACCAGCGCCCCGATCAGCAACGGCCCCAGCACGGCGGCGTGTCCGGCGTGCTCGGTGAGGGCCCGCATCGCCGTCCGGTGCGGCGAACCGTCGCCCACCCCCACCAGGCGCAGCCCCAGGACCGTCACCAGCCCCAGCCCGAACAGCACCGCCGCCGGCCGCAGCACCGGCCGGCTCTGCCGCAGCACGAGCCGGTCGGGCCCGGACACGCGGCTGGTGCCCGGCGCCCCGCTCACGCCCGCCCCCCATGACGTACCCGGAGCAGTGCGAAGGACGCCACGGCCACGCCGGCGATGTCGTCGCCCCCCGACATCCCCGTCACCTCCAGCCACACCCCCGACCCCGCCCACGCCCCGGCGACCAGCACCAGCAGCGCGAGAGTGATCCGCAGGGCCCATGTGTGCTGCCGCAGGGCCGCCCGCACCGCCCCGCCCAGCGGGCTCGGCACGTGCGCCTCGCCCTGCGGAGCACGCGTGCGCTCCGGGCTCACCGTGCTCGACGTACCGGTCATGACACGTCCCCCCTGGACAGTCGGCGAAGAAGCAGGAACGCGGCCCCGGCCGCCACCGCCGTCGCCGCCACCAGCGGCACGGCGAGCGTGAGCTGTCCGGCGAACGTGTCGTGCGGCTGGGCGCGCCCCGCCAGTAGCAGAACGCCGAGCGTCGCCCCGGCGAGGGCCATCGCCCCCGTCGTCCGCCGCACCAGCAGCCCGCACAGCACCCCGAAGGCCACCGCGAACAGCGCGTACGCCACCGGCGCCGGCCCGAGCGCCACCGCCGAGTCGTGCACCCATCCCAGTCCCGCCGTCAGCGCGACCAGCACCCCCGCCGGCACCGCGGCCTTCGCCGCCAGCCAGCGGGCCGGGGTGACGCCCTGCGTCCAGGCCAGCTTGTACGTCCCCGACGCCAGTTCCCCGGCCACCATCGGCCCCGCCACCTGCATCCCGCCGAACAGCGGGAGCCCCAGTGCCAGAGCCTGCCCGACGGCCGGCCCCCAGCCGCCGTCCGCCGCCCACAGCCGCCCGCCGGCGACCAGGGCCGCCGCGAGCCCCGCCAGTGCGAGCGCGGTCCACAGCGCCGCCCGGTGCTGGTGCAGCACGTGCCGGTACGGCACACCGCCCCCCGGCGCGGCCCCCGCGCCCACGGCACTCACGACGCCCCCGCGTGCCGGCCCCGCAGCACCCGGAACGCGACCGCGACGGCGAGTCCCGCCAGTACCAGCACCAGGCCCGACTCCACGAGCTGGAGCGGCCACAGATGGGTCTCGGGGTGGACGTCCGCGAAGTACCGGACGCCGCCCAGGTCGGCCATGCACCGCTCGGGAGTCTTGCCGACGCCCTCGGTCCCCAGGCACGTGTCACTGAGGACGCGCGTCCCGGAAGCGGTCAGCATGCCGTCGGCGAGGTCCCACACCCCGGGGGTGTGCAGCGACTCGATCGGCGTCCTCGACACCAGCGTGTCGACCGGCCACAGCAGCTCCCGCAGCAGCCCGGAGAAGGTCCAGGAGACCGTGAGCACCGTGATCCCGGCGACCACCATCGCGGGCACCGTCCTGCGCACCAGCAGCCCGACCAGCGTGCCGACGCCGATGCCCAGCGCGCACATCGCGACCTGTACCGGCCCGAGCATCTCGTACGAGGTGTCGTACCAGGCCAGCGAGAACCGGGAATCCTGGCTCAGCGAGCCCCGGGCCAGCCGGAAGAGCACCACCAGCACGGCCGTCCCGGACAGCGTCACCGCCGACACCAGCGCCAGCTTCGTCGCCAGCCAGCGGACCGGCGAGACGGACTGCGTCCACAGCCAGGTGTACGTCCCCGACTCCAGCTCCCGCGCGACCAGCGGGCCCGCGACGAACGCCCCCACCAGCGCGGGCAGCAGCGTCGCCGCCCCGGCGACGCGTTGCAGGAGCATGGTCATGCCGGTGTCGGCGGACCGGGCGAAGCCGGTCTTCGGGCCGGTGCCCGCCGCGACCGCCAGGAAGACCGCCACGGCGAGGAGGGAGAACACGACCACCGCCCCGAACACCCGTCCCGTCAGGCGGTGCTGGCGCGCCGCGACCCAGCGCGGGCCGCGCAGCGGCGGCAGCAGCGTCAGCGTGCTCATGCGCGGACCTCCGTCACGGACCGTCCCGCCACCCCGCAGCGCGGGTCCGCGCTCGGCGTCAGCAGTGGCGGAGCCTGCGGCGAGCGCATGTGGGCCAGCAGCAGCTCCTCCAGCGTCGGCTCGTCGACCTCCCAGTCGCCGCCCACCGGCTTGGCGTCGCGCCGGATCAGGGCCGTCATGTGGCGGCCCGTCACCTTGGACTCGACGACCGTCGTGTCCGCGTCGAGCTCGGCGACCGGGCCCGACAACAGCGCGTGCGCGGCGAGGAGTTCCTCGGACTCCCCGCCGAGCCGGATCCGCCCGCCCTCCATCAGCAGCAGGTAGTCGCAGGCGCCTTCCAGCTCGGCCAGGATGTGGGAGGAGATGACCACGCTGGTGCCGCTCTCGCCGGCCTCGGCCAGCAGGTTGCCCATCAACTGGTGGCGGGCGAGCGGGTCCAGGTCGGCCATCGGCTCGTCCAGCAGCAGCAGGTCGGGCTGCTTGCCCAGGCACAGGGCGAGCGCGACGCGGGTGCGCTGGCCGCCGGACAGCTCGCGGACCTTGAGCCCGAGGTCCAGGCCGCCGTCCGCGACGATGCGGGCCGCGCGCCCGGCGTCCCAGCGGCCCGGGTTCAGCTCCTGCCCCATGCGCAGCGTCTCCGCGACGGTGAACTGCGGATACAGCGGCTTCTCCTGCGCGAGGAACGCGATCTGCTCACGCGCCGTTCCCGGCGTCCTCCCCATCACCCGCAGCTCGCCCCGCGTGGGCCGCACCAGCCCCGCGAGCTGCCCCAACAGGGTCGACTTGCCCGCTCCGTTGGGCCCCACGAGCGCGCATATCCGCCCCTGCGGCAGCCGGAAGGAGCAGTCCTGGACCGCCCACTTCCCCGACCGCCCGTACCTCTTGCCGAGGCCGACGGCCTCGATCGCGGCGATGGTCATCCCTGCTCCCCTTCGAAGATCTGATCCAGTACGGAGGTGAAGAGCGCGGCCAGGTCGTCCTTGTCCATCCCCGACGACCTGGCCCGCTCCGCCCACGTCCGCAGTTCCTCGCGCAGTGGCGAACCGGCGGGCTGCGCGGCCCCCAGGGACCGGGTCACGAAGGTCCCCATCCCGCGCCTGGCCTCCACCAGGCCCTCCCGCTCCAGCTCGCGGTACGCCTTGAGCACGGTGTTCGGGTTGATGGCGGTGGCCTCCACCACCGCGCGCGCGGTGGGGAGCTGGTCGCCCGGCTGCAACAGGCCGAGCCGCAGGGCGTGCTTGGTCTGCTGCACGATCTGGAGGTAGGTCGCGACACCGCTGCGCCGGTCGATGCGGTACTCGACCATCGCGCTTCACCTCCCTTTCACTAATCAAGTAGTGAAAGGGTGATGCAGAAAAGGGCCGGCGTCAAGCTGGGACACCGGCCCCGGGGGCGGTCCTGCGGTACCGCGACGAGGTCCTACGACTCGGTCCGGTACATCAAGTCCGTCTCGTACGTCGTGAAACCGAGCCGCTCGTAGACGGTGACCGCCGCGACGTTGTCCGCGTCCACGTACAGGGAGGCCGTCGGCAGCCCCCGGGCCGCGAGGTGCCGCAGCCCGGTGGCGGTCAGCGCCCTGCCCAGCCCGCCGCCCTGCGCGCCGGGCGCGACCCCGACCACGTACACCTCGCCGAGCTGCTCCTCACGGTGCACCTTGGTCCAGTGGAACCCGACCAGCTCCCCGTCCTTCTCGGCGAGGAAGAACCCCTCCGGGTCGAACCACTCCTCCGCCATCCGGTCGTCCAGGTCCCGCTGGGTGAGCGAGCCCTGCTCGGGGTGGTGCGCGAAGGCGGCGGCGTTCACGGCCAGCCAGGCCGCGTCGTCCTGACCGGGCACGAAGGTCCGTACCACCACGCCCTCCGGGAAGACGGGCTCCGGGATGTCGAGCGGGCTCAACGGCCGTCGCAACTGCCGCAGCTCCCGGAACATCGCCATCCCCAGCACCTGCGCCAGGTGCCGGGCCGCCGGCTTCCCGCCGTGGGCCCACACCCGCAGCCGCCGCCCGGACGCGTCCAGGAGCGCGTCGCCGAGGGCCCGGCCGTACCCCTTGCCGCGCTGGTCGGCCCGTACGACGAGTTCGGCGGCCGGCGCCTCGACGGGGTCGGCGGCCTCCAACTGGGCGTATCCGACGAGCAGTCCGCCGTCGTCGATCAGGAAGTGGGTGACCCCCTCCCGTCGCCCGCCGCGCAGTCGCAGGCGGCCCTGCTCGGAGACGGCCTGCACGCCGTCGCTGCGGGCGGCGTCGGACAGCAGCTCGAGCACCTGGGCGGCCTGTGCCCCGTCGAGCGCGTCAAGGATCCGGAGTCGGCCGGGGCCGGGAAGAGTCGCGTCGCTGGTCATGGGGTCGAGGGTACGGGGAGGGTCCGGCCGGCGGGGCCGGACGCCATGGGCCGCGTCTCTGACGCACCGCCAACGGAAACCACCTCGTAACCCGCTACCCCCTGTTGCGCTACGCGCGTTGACTTTAGGCTCACGAGCGCACCCCGCACCCTTCACGCTGAACTCACAAGGGGACAGATGTCAGCGAACCCTCGCCCGAACCGCGCCGCCCGGCGGTTCCTCCTCGCCGCCGCCGGTCTCACCACCGCGGGCGCGCTCGTCGCCGCGATGCCCGCGGCCGCGAACGGCAACGGCGGCGGAAACGGACACGGCGGCCACGGCCACCCGAAGCCGGCGCGCACGGTCGACGTGCAGCTCCTCTCCTTCAACGACCTGCACGGCAACCTGGAGCCCCCGACCGGCACCTCCGGCAAGGTCGGCGCGATCGACGCCGGCGGTGTCGAGCACCTGGCGACCAGCCTGCGCAAGGCCCGCCAGGGCAAGGAGTACTCGGTCACGGCCGCCGCGGGCGACATGATCGGCGGCAGCCCCATGCTGTCGGGGCTCTTCCACGACGAGCCCACCGTCGAGGCCCTGAACAAGATGAAGCTCGACGTGACGTCCGTCGGCAACCACGAGTTCGACGAGGGTTCCGCCGAACTGCTGCGCATCCAGAACGGCGGCTGCCACCCCACCGAAGGCTGTTACGAGAAGGACCGGAAGGGCAAGCCGAAGAAGTTCAAGGGCGCCGACTTCCCGTACCTCTCCGCGAACGTCACCAAGGAGAAGACCGGCAGGACCCTGCTGAAGCCGTACACCGTCTGGAAGAAGAACGGTGTCAAGATCGGCTTCATCGGCGTCACCCTGGAGAACACCCCGGGCATCGTCACGGCCGCCGGCGTCAAGGGCCTGAAGTTCCACGACGAGATCGAGACGGTCAACAAGTACGCCAAGGAACTCGACCGGCAGGGCGTGAAGTCCATCGTCGCGCTCATCCACGAGGGCGGCGCCCCCGCCTCCACCGCGTACGACTACGACTGCGACAGCCCCGGCCCCGGCGACGGCGTCTCGGGACCGATCACCGACATCGCCAAGGGCATCAGTCCCAAGGTCGACGCGCTGGTCACCGGCCACACCCACCAGAGCTACGTCTGCACCATCCCCGACCCGGCGGGCAACCCCCGCCTGGTGACCTCGGCCGCCTCCTTCGGCAAGGTCTACACGGAGACCACGCTCACCTACGACCGCCGCACCAAGGACATCGTCCGTACGACGGCCAAGGCCCCGAGCTCGCGCAACCACATCGTCACCCGTGACCAGTCCGAGCGCGAGGAGCTGGGCGCGGACATGCGGGACCTGATCCAGCGCTGGAACGTCCTCGCCGCCCCGATCGCCAACCGCCCGCAGGGCTACATCTCCGCCGACATCGAGGGCCGCGGCTCCACGGCCATGGAGAAGCCGCTGGGCAACCTCATCGCCGACGCCCAGCAGCAGGGCCTGGCCGCCGCCGACAAGGGCGGCGCGCAGCTCGCCCTGATGAACCCCGGCGGCATCCGCTCCGACCTCGTCCACAAGCAGTCGGGCTCCGAGGGCAACGGCGTGGTGACGTACGGCGAGGCCTTCACCGTGCAGCCCTTCACCAACCTGATGAACGTCGTGGACCTGACCGGCGCGGACCTCATCGCCGCCCTGAAGCAGCAGGTCAGCGGCAAGAACGAGGCCTCGCCGAAGATCCTCCAGGTCTCCCGGGGCCTCACCTACACCCTGGACCTCACCAAGACGGGCGCCGACCGCGTCGACGCCGCCACCGTCAAGCTCAACGGCGAGGTGATCGACCCGGCCAAGACCTACCGGGTCGCGATGAACGAGTTCCTCGCGGGCGGCGGCGACAACTTCCCCGCCCTCGCCCTCGGCAAGAACAAGCTGAACGCGGCCTCCGACCTGGACGTCTTCAACGCCTACCTGGCCGCGAACTCCAGCGCCGCCAAGCCGCTCGCACCGCCGGCCACGGACCGGATCACGATCGTGAAGTAGTCCGCGCTCGCGCTGTCGTGCGAAGGGGCGGCGCCCGGTGAACTCCGGGTGCCGCCCCTTCCGCGTGCCCGCCCCCGGCTCACCGGACCGGCTCCAGCTCCAGCCGCCGGCCGCCCGCGAAGCTCTCCCGCAGCCGCCGGTCGTGGGTGGCGACGACGAGCGTGCCGGGGAAGGCGGCGAGCGCGGCCTCCAACTCCTCCACGAGGGCGGGGGAGAGGTGGTTGGTCGGCTCGTCGAGGAGGAGCAGGTCGAAGGGCTCCGCCAGCAGGTCGGCCAGCTCCAGCTTGCGCCGCTGCCCGGTGGAGAGCGCGGCCACGGAAGTGGCCAGGTCCGCTTCCCCGAACAGTCCGTGCCGTACGAGGAGCCGGGCCCGCTCCTCCCCGTACGCGGCCAGTACGGACCGCTGGTCGCGGGTGACGGCGTACGGGGTGTTCTGCCGCAGCATCCCGATCCGCCCCGGACGCGAGACCGTGCCGGAGTCGGGCTCGACGGCTCCCGCCAGCAGCTCCAACAGGGTGGACTTCCCGGCCCCGTTGGGCCCGGTCACGAGCAGCCGCTCGCCGGGTTCCAGCGTGAGCGCGTCGAGAGCGAGCCGTCCGCTCACCCGCACGCCGCTCAACTCCACTGCCGCGGACGGGCGTTCACCCGCGATCCGCCCCGTGAGGACGAGCGGCGCCGGGGGCGGCGGAACGGGACGTTCGGTGAGCCGCTGGACCCGCTCCCGCGCGTTGCGGATCCGCCCCGTCGCGCCGTGCGCCCGCGACCGGGCGCGGAAGGCCCCGGCGCCGCTGAAGCCGCGCGGTTGCTTGCGGGGGATGGCGTGCAGGTGGGCGGTGTTGCTCTCCGCCAGGGCGGACTGCCGGGCCAGCTCCTCCTTCCACTCCTCGTGCCGGCGGGCCCAGCGCGCCCGGGCCGCCGCCTTGGCGGTGAGGTACCCGGCGTATCCGTTGCCGTACCGGTGGACCGTCCGCAGGTCCGCGTCCACCTCCAGAACGGTGCCGGTGACCCGCTCCAGGAAGGCGCGGTCGTGCGTCACGGCGACGACGGTCCCGCGGTGCGCCCGCAGCCTTCCCTCCAGCCAGGCCACGGCCGCGTCGTCGAGGTCGTTGGTCGGCTCGTCGAGCAGGAGCAGTTCGGGCGAGGAGGCGAGGACGGCCGCGAGGGCCAGCCGGGAGCGCTGCCCGCCGGACAGGGTGCCCAGCGCGCGCCCCCGGTCCAGGGCCTCGCGCTCCCCGAGGTGGTGGAGCGCGGTGTCGACGTGCCGGTCGGCGTCGTACCCGCCGCGCGCCTCGAACTCGGCGAGGAGGGCGGCGTACACCGCCATGTCCTGAGTGGTCCGCAGGGCCCGTTCCAGCTCCCGTACGTCACGCAGCGCGAGGTCGACCGCGTCGCCGACGCGGGCGGTGCCGGGCAGGTCCAGGGTCTGCGCGAGGTGTCCGACGCCGCCGGGGGCGGTGACGGTGAGGCTGCCGTTGTCGGGCAGCTCGCGCCCGGCGATCAGCCGCAGGAGGGTCGACTTCCCGGCCCCGTTGTCACCGACGACACCGACCTTCTCGCCGGGCCGGACGGTGAAGGAGACGCGGTCCAGGACGAGCCGGCCGTCGTACTGCTTGGTGAGGTCGAGGGCGGCGAGCTGGGAGGTGGGGGTGGCAGTCGCTGGGAACAAGTGGGGTGCCTTCCGCAGGGGTCAGGACGGGTCATCCGAGACGATACGCTCCGTCTCGCTAGGTCCTGGGGTGCACGCTACCGCCCCGGACCGCCCTCCGCAAGACGCTGCGTCTCGTTTGACCGGCCTGCACCGCCCGTAGGGCGCACCCCCGCGACCCGCCCCTTCGCGACGTTGCGGACCTTCCGGGTGCGGCCGGACGCGGCGAGGAGGGCGAGTACCGCCGTGGACGTGGACTGCCCGGCGAGCAGCCGCTGCATCCAGTCGGTGGCCTCCGCCAGCTCGCCCGCCGTCGGCACCCGACCCTCCCGGACCGAGTGCCAGAGCACCCAGTCGTCGATCCGCCGCCGGACGAACGCGCGGTGCCCCTCCCCCCTGAACCGCCCGGCCGCCACCCGCAGCTCCTCCGCCCGCGCCCGGAACTCACCGAGCCCGCCCGCCCTCCGCGCGACCCCGTCCACGAGGGCGACCACCGCCGTCTTCGCGCCCAACTCGTGCGGATCGCGCAGCAGCACGTCCACGACCGCACGCTCCCGCTCCCGGCTCCCCGAGGCGACGACCGCCGCGACGACGCGCTGGTACGCGGCCGTCCTGACGTGCTCGTCGGCCACGGCGGCAGCGACATCCACGTCACCGACGCCCGCCCCCGCCAACAGCTCGGCCACATCCGCCCCCAGGCTCACCGCTTCCTCCTCCACCTCATGGGCATCCACCCGGCCCGGCCGCGCCCTGTCGCCTCCCCGAACGGAGCGGACGCCTGGCGCCCACCACTCCGCTCGCCGCCGCCACCAGCCTCCCCCCGACGCTCCGGACGCACGGCAGCGGCCACCAGCGTCTGCCCGCTGACCGTCAGCAGCAGAGGGCGCGGGGCCGAGGGGGAGACAGGACGTGAACGTACGTGATGAGGCATGGCCCCTACGCTCGTTCGCCACGACCTCCGGCGTCCAACACCTGCCTGACCGGCATTGACGCAGATCGGTTGTGACTGCTGCCCACGGCGGTAGGTTTCCCGCATGCCCCGCGACTTCGACCCCCGTCTTCTGCGTGCCTTCGTCGCCACCGCCGAGGAACTGCACTTCACGCGCGCCGCCGGCCGGCTGTACGTGGCCCAGCAGGCGCTGAGCCGGGACATCCAACGCCTCGAACGCGACGTAGGCGCCCGCCTGTTCGTCCGGAGCACCCGGCAGGTCCGCCTCACACCCGAAGGCGCACGGCTCCTGCCGTACGCCCGCGACGTGCTCGCCGCGCACGAGGTCTTCGCCGCGGCGGTCTCCGGCCGCGGGCAGCGGCCCCTCCTGGTCGACGTCGGGGACCTGGTGACCACCGGCCACCAGGTGCTGGAGGAGACCCGGCGCTCCCATCCGGAACTGGAGCTCGTCGCCCGCTTCCACACCGGCCTCACCGGAGCCGCCCAGGAGATCCTGGACGGCTCCCTCGACGCCTCCTTCGGCCGGTTCGCCGGACTCGACCCAGCCGTCACCGCGCGCCTGTCCCACCGTCCGGTCCGCTTCGAACGGCTGGCGGTGCTCCTGCCGGAGGACCACCCGCTGAGCGCGAACGACCGGGTCCCGTTGAAGGCCCTGGCAGGCCGGACCCTGTACGCCGCCGCGGGCAATCCGTCCGCCGCCGAGTGGACGGACCTCGCCCTGCGCCTGTTCGCCGGGCACGGCATCCACCTGGCCGAGCCGTTCCCGGAGATAGAGGGCCCGGAGGAGTTCATGCGCGTCGTGCGCAAACGGGGCTGGTGGGTACTGGCGAGCACGGAGTTCATCGACATACCCGGCATGGCCCTGCGCCTGCTGAGCGACCCCGTACCGCTCTCGCCCCTCTCCCTGGTCTGGCGCACCGGCCTCGACCATCCGGCGCTCGACGCCCTCACCGCCACCGCCCGGCGCCTGGCACACGAGCGCCACTGGCTCGACCTGCCGCCGGACGCGTGGCTGCCACCGGCGGACCGGGCGGCGATGCGGGAGGACGCGGAGCCCCGGGTCGCCGCGCGCACGCGCTGAGCACGCCCTGCCCGCCGGACATCACGGACTGCGCGGTGCGAGGGGCGGCGGCGGGAGCCGCGGCTCGCGCTGTCGGAGAGTGAGTGCTACGCGCCGGCCGAGACGGCGGGGGAGTGGTTCCGGCGGGGGCGAGCGAAACCCAACTCGTGTACGTCCTCACCCTGTTGCTGCCGAGCCCGGCCACCCGCCCGTTCGGTTTCGCGCAGTCCCGGTTGCTCGCCAAGCTGCCCCCGGACCCCCCGACCCCCCTCGGCGTACCCATGGCCGAGTGCCTCGGCTGCGGGGCGGCCGGACGGCCCGGGGAACTGCCGGGCGGCCTGTGCCGCCCCTGCCGGAGCACGACGCCCGCGCGGGAGCGCGGCCCCTCACCGGAGGTCGTCCGAGGCGAGGCCGCCCGTGTCCGACGGGAGATGCGGGCCGCTCGGGAGGACGCACCTCGCTCCCGCCGAACGCGCCGGGGACGAAAGCGCGGGCAGCGCCCGCAGGAACACAGCCGACGACCCGGCTCCTCCGTTATGGCGTCCCGCGAAGTGGGACAGAAATCCCCACACATGTCCCACCGAGCCGCTCAGGACCACCCCTCCGCACGGACCCTTCCTCGAAGCGCTCGCCGCGCGGCTGCCCACGGTTCCCGTGCAGGTGAGCGAGTGGCCGGTCGCGCAGTTCCCCGCGGGCGACGGGCCGTCAGACGAGCGCGGTGACGAGCAGCGCGAACGCCGCGACGATCACGGCCACGCGTACGCAGTGGTAGCGGTCCCACCGGCTCATCTGCTCCTTCCAGTCGGCTGGCCGGGTCTCCGGCGTCCACCGCTTGCCCCGGTTGTTGATCGGGACGAGGAGCAGGAGCGACACGACCACGCTGAGGACGAGCAGACCCGCCGACGTGACGACCAGGGCGTTGCCCGCGGCGACCGCCCAGGCCGCCGCCAGGACCAGCGAGCCGACGTACCAGAACGGCATCAGCGCCCCCAGCATCCGGCCCCCCTTGCTGCGCGCCTGCTGCTCGGCGTCCTCCGGCAGCGAGCCGAGGACCGGGTTCATGACGAAGGCGACCGCGAACTCCACCCCCACCATCAGTCCGACGAGCACGGTGGTGACGACCTGAAGCGCATCGAGCATGACGACCCCTCCACGAGCACATCACCTAGCGGCGCTAGGTGTCATGGCAACGCTAGACCTACTCGCGCTCGCTTGTCTAGCGCTGCTAGAATCCAGTCATGTCGGTCCACGAACGCAAGCAGCGCGAACGCGCCGAGCGCGAGCGCCTCATCGTCGCCACCGCCCGTGAACTCGCCGAGCGGCAAGGGTGGGACGCGGTCACCACCCGCCGGCTCGCCGAGCGCATCGAGTACAGCCAGCCCGTCCTCTACAGCCACTTCCGCGGCAAGCGCGAGATCATCGGCGCCGTCGCCCTCGAAGGGGCCGCCGAGATGGCCGCAGCGGTACGGGCCGCCACCGCCGCCACCCCCGGCCCCCGGGAACGGGTCGCCGCCCTCGCCCGCGCCTACCTCGACTTCGCCACCCGCCACCCGGCGGTCTACGACGCCCTCTTCCACCTCGACGGCGGCCTCGCGTACGCCCGGGAGGACACCCCGGCCCCCCTCAAGGACGCCTTCGCCGCACTGCGCGAGAGCCTGGCGGAGGTCGCGGGCGACGGCACCGACCCGGGCCTGTTCACGGAGACCTTCTGGGCGGCCCTGCACGGCCTGGCCACCCTCACCCGCGCGGGCCGCCTGCCCCCCGAACTCGCCGACCGGCGGATCGCCCTGCTGGTGGACCGGCTCGCGGTGGTGCCGGCGCCCTGAGCGGTACCGGGGGGAGGCGGGCCGGCGCCGCCGCGTGCCGGCTCAGGCGAGGTGCTCGCCGAAGAACTCGACCAGTTTGGCGACGGCAGGGGTGATGTACTCATCGCGGTCGTACAGGTCGACGTGGCCGGCGCCCTCGATGAGGAACAGCTCGGCGTTGCCGGGGCTGTCGGCGACGGCCTTCTCGGAGAACCCGCGGGTCACCGCCTCGGTACCGGCGATCATGAGCAGCGGGCGAGGCGCGATCTTGGCGACGTCGGCGAAGGAGTCGAACTGGTCGAGCAGGTCCGCGCTGCGCACGACCATGTCACCCGTGGAGCGCGGGTGACTGCCGCGGGGCGTCTTGTAGTAGTCGACGAACTCGGCCGTCGGGGCGGGGGTGTCGGCGTCAACCTTCTCCGGCAGCACGGCGAAGGTCGCCGCGGGCTCGCCGGCGGCTTCGGCGCTGCGGAGGTTCCCGGAGCTCGCCACCATCTGCTGCCAGCCCTCGGGGTCGGCGCCGCGGAAGAAGCTGGGGACGTCGGTCCCGGACACACCGGCCACGGCCTTCATCCGGTGGTCGGTCTGGGCGGCGTAGGGCGCGTAGGCGCCGGAGCCGCACACGCCCATCACGCCGATGCGGTCGGGGTCGATCTCGGGGCGGGTGGTGAGGTGGGAGACCGCCGCGCGGAAGTCCTCGGCACGCTGGAAGGGGTCCTCCAGACCGCGCGGCAGGCCCTCGGACTCGCCCTGGAAGGCGGCGTCGAAGGTCAGGACGGCGAAGCCCTCCTTGACCAGGCGGGTCGCGTACGCCGCCGGGGCCTGCTCCTTGACTCCGGTCGTGGGGTGGCCGACGACGATGGCGGCGAACGGGCCGTCGACGCCGTCGGGGAGGTAGAGGTGGCCGGCGAGCTGCAGGCCGTTGGTCGGGAAGCGGACGTCAGTCCTCATGTTCTGCTCCTGCGGGGTGGTGGGCGGCCGGCGATCTGCGGGCCCGTATCCACTGTCCGGCCGACGGCCGGGCGCAGGAAGGTCGTGCTGTTTCCTGGGAAGGATCTCTCCCAGGCAGGGCCTTTTCCCCGGTGCCATGCTGAAGGAATGACTGGTTCCGCGCATCTTCGTGAGCTCGGTGAGTTCCTCAGGCACCGCCGTGGCGAGCTCACCCCCGCGCAGGTGGGGCTCCCCGAGCGCGCGCACACCCGGCGGCGTGTGCGGGGGCTGCGCCGCGAGGAGGTGGCCGAGCTCGCCGCGATCAGCACCGACTACTACGTACGCATCGAACAGGGCCGGCTGGCGCCGTCGCCGCCGGTGCTCGACTCCCTTGCGCGGGAGCTGCGGCTGGACGCCGACCAGAGGACGTACGCGGAAGGACTGGTCGCCCAGGCCGCGCGGACCGGGCACCGCACGACGCCGCGCCGGTCCCCGCGCCCCCACGTGCACCCGCACCTGACCCGGCTGCTCGGCCAGCTCACCACCACGCCCGCCATCGTCTTCGGCCCACGGCTCGACGTCCTCGCGTGGAACCCGCTGGCGGCGGAACTGCTCTGCGACTTCGCGGCCGTGCCCGAGTCCGAGCGCAACTACATCCGCATGGTCTTCACCGACCCGGCGATGCGCGACATCTACCCGGACTGGGAGGACGTGGCCCGCACTTGCGTCGAGGTCCTGCGGATGGAGGCCGGAACGCATCCGGCCGACCCAGCCCTTACGGCTCTCGTGGGCGAACTGGCCGTCGCCGACCGGCAGTTCCGGGCCTGGTGGGCCGAACACCGGGTCGCGCACCAGGACTTCGGGAGCAAACGCATCGCCCACCCCGCCGTCGGCGAACTCACCCTCGACTGGGACACCTTCCGCTACGCCGGTTCCCCCGAACAGCAGCTCGTCCTCTGGTCGGCCGAACCCGGCACCCCGGACGCGGAACGCCTGTCCGCGCTGGCCCGCGGCACGGCACGGCACGGAGCCGGGGACCTTCCTGAGCGCCGCCGCGCCTGAAAGGTGCGCGTGACGCGCTTGCCGCACCCGGTCCTTCCGGCGGCGCTACGCCACCCCGCCCGGCGGCGGTGTCGGCGCTCCCGGCAGCCGCACCACCGCCTCCGCGCCCGGGCCGCCGTCCAGGGGGGCGCGCAGGGAGACCTCGCCGCCCGCCTCGCGGATGGCGCGGGCCACGATGGACAGACCCAGGCCGGAGCCGGGGAGGGCGCGGGCGGAGGGGGAGCGCCAGAAGCGTTCGAAGACGTGCGGGAGGTCGGCGGGCGGGATGCCGGGGCCGTGGTCGCGGACGGTCAGTTCGCCGAGGTGGAGGCGGACGTCGACGGTGCCCGAGGGCGGGCTGAACTTGACGGCGTTGTCGAGGAGGTTCATCAACGCCCGTTCCAGGACCGGGGGTTCGGCCCGTACGTACCAGGGGGCGAGCGAGACGTCGAAGGACAGCTCCGGGCCGCGCAGGCGGGCGCGTTCCACGGCGGTACGGGTCAGGTCGTGCCAGCCGACGACCTTCGGGGAGGCGTGCCCGGGGGCCGACTCCGGGCGGGCCAGCACCTGCAGGTCGGTGATGAGGGAGGCGAGTTCGCTCATCTGGGCCTTCACCGACGCCAGGAGCGCCCTGCGGTCGTCCGGGGGGAGCGGGCGGCCCGTGTCCTCGCTGCGGGCGAGGAGTTCGATGTTGGTGCGCAGGGAGGTGAGGGGGGTGCGCAGCTCGTGGCCGGCGTCCGCGATCAGTTGGGACTGGAGGTCGCGGGAGGAGGCGAGGGCCGCGGTCATCGCGTTGAAGGAGGCGGACAGGCGGGCGATCTCGTCGTCGCCCTCGACGGGGATGCGCAGGCTCAGGTCCTCGGTGCGGGCGACGTGTTCGACGGCGCCGGTGAGCCGGTCGACGGGGCGCAGCCCGCTGCGGGCGACCCAGAGTCCCGCGCCGCCCGCCAGGAGGACGCCGGCCCCGGCGACGAAGAGCAGGAGCAGGGCGAGGTCGTCCAGCGGCTTGTCGACCTCGCCGAGCGGGCGGGCGACGGACACGGCGAGCTGGAGCTGGGGGTAGTCGCGCAGCGGGTAGGTGTAGACCCGGTACTTCCTGCCGTCGGAGGCGACGGCGTCGTGGTGTGCTTCCGCCAGGTGTCCGGCGGCCACCGCCCGGTCCAGGTCCGTCACCCGGACCGACTGCCGGCCCATGATGACGCACTGCTGGTCGTCGGCCGTGACGACCTGGATGGTCTGCTGGTACGCGGTGGGGTCGTCGCGGCCGGGGATCTCGCGCAGGCAGCGGGCCCGGTCCGCCGCCGGGTCGAGGTCGATCCGCTGGGACACGTAGCCCCGGTCGGGGAGGTTGTTGCTCAGCGAGCCGTCCAGGGCGTTCAGCAGCGCCTCCCGCGTGACGAACCAGCAGGTCACGGATGCGGCGGCGACGGCGAGCGCGACGGCGGTGGCGACGAGCAGGGCGAGCCGGGAGCGCAGGGGGAGGCGGCGGTAGCGGCGGACGGGGCCGTTCACTCCCCGCCCCGCAGGACGTAGCCGACGCCCCGGACCGTGTGGACCAGGCGGGGCTCGCCGGCCGCCTCGGTCTTGCGGCGCAGGTACATGACGTACACGTCGAGCGAGTTCGAGGACGGTTCGAAGTCGAAGCCCCAGACGGACTTCAGGATCTGCTCGCGGGTGAGGACCTGACGGGGGTGCGCCAGGAACATCTCCAGCAGGGTGAACTCGGTGCGGGTCAGCTCGACCGGGCGCTCGCCGCGGGTCACCTCGCGGGTGACCAGGTCCATCCGCAGGTCCTCGAAGGACAGGACGTCGCCCGGCGTCCCGGGCAGCCCGGCCTGGGCCGCGTACGAACTGCGGCGGAGCAACGCCCTTACCCGCGCGAAGAGTTCGTCCAGCTCGAAGGGCTTGACCAGGTAGTCGTCGGCGCCCGCGTCGAGGCCGGAGACCCGGTCGCCGACCGTGTCGCGGGCGGTGAGCATCAGGATCGGCGTGGTGTCACCGGAGTGGCGCAGCCGGCGGGCGGCGGTGAGGCCGTCCATGCGAGGCATCTGGATGTCGAGCACGATCAGGTCGGGGGAGTGCGCGGCGATCTTCATCAGCGCCTCGGCCCCGTCCACGGCGACCTCGGTCGCGTACCCCTCGAAGGCCAGACTGCGCTGGAGCGCCTCGCGCACGGCGGGCTCGTCGTCGACGACGAGGATGCGCTCGGCGGAGGCCGTCGTCCGGTCCTCGGGGGGCGTGGCTGCGGGAGTCATCTCGTCCTGGTCCTGCTCTTCTCGGTACGGGGCGGCGCGTCCAGCTTTGCACGGTGCCGGGCGTCACACGCCGAGGCCGCCGAGGCCGTCGCCGCGCTGCTCCGGCCGGCCCTGGTCCTGCTGCCGGCCGCCCGGGCCGCCCTTGCGGAGGCTGTCGAGGTCGGCCTTGACCGTGTCCACCGGGATGGCGAAGCCGAGGCCCACGCTGCCCGCGCTGCCGCCGTCGCCCGAACTCGGTGCGTACATAGCGGAGTTGATGCCGATGATCTCACCGCGCATGTTGATGAGCGCGCCGCCGGAATTGCCGGGGTTGAGGGACGCGTCGGTCTGGAGGGCCTTGTACGTGGTCTTGGACCGGCCGGTGTCGCCGTTGAACTGCTCGCCGCCGAACTCGAACGGCCAGCCGCCGCCGTCGCGCTGCTGCTGGGGCTGCTCCTTGGAGACCGTGACGTCCCGGTCGAGGGCGGAGACGATGCCGCTGGTGACGGTGCCGGACAGGCCCTCGGGGGAGCCGATCGCGACGACCTGGTCGCCGACCTTGACGTCCTTGCTGCTGCCGAGCTTGGCGGTGGGGAGCTTGGCGGCGCCCTGGATCTTCAGGAGGGCGAGGTCCTTGTCCGGGTCGGTGCCGACGACCTCGGCGGTGTAGGTCCTGCCGTCCGACAGCTTGACCTTGACGGAGTCGGCCCCGGCGATGACGTGGTTGTTGGTGACGACCTCGCCGTCGGCGGTGATGATCACACCGGACCCGGTGGACCGGCCGGACGACGACTGCGCGCCGATCTCCACGATGGCGGGGCCGACGGCCTGCGCGACGCCGGAGACGGTGCCCATGCTGGACTGCGAGACGTTGCTGCCCGGGGCTCCCGCGCTGCTGAGGCCGGTGCCGTCGTCACCGGTGTAGCGCTCGGTGAGGTACGCGGCGCCGCCGCCGAAGGTCGCGGCGACGACGGCGACCGCGGCGAGCAGGGCCACCGGGCGGCCGGCGCGGCGCCGGTGGACGGTGGGGGCGTGCGCCGGGGGCGGCGGGAACCCGGTGTACGCGGGCTGCGGGTGCGGGTCGCTGCCGGGGGCGCCTGCGGGGTCGGGGGCGCTGCCGGTGGGGAAGGTCTCGTTCGTCATGTTCATGAGCTTGGGCTCGGCGCATGAGAACTGTCTGAGGGCCGGTTAAGAAGCCCGGCAGATTCCCGTATGCCCGATGTAAGGGAGCGCGGGCGCCTGCGGGAGAGCCGCCCCCGGCCCCGCGCACGCCGCCCGGCTGCCCGCAGCCCCAGCGCGCCGCCCGGCTACCCGCAGCCGCACGAGCGCCGCACGATCAGCGCCGAAGGGAACTGCTTCACCCGCTCCCGGCGCGAGCCCGCCACCCGCAGGCCGTCGTCCAGCACCAGGTCCACCGCCGCCCGCGCCATCGCCGGGCGGTCCGAGGAGACGGTGGTCAGCGGCGGGTCCGTCAGGGCCGCCTCCTTGACGTCGTCGAAACCGGCCACCGCCAGGTCCCCCGGCACGTCGATCCGCAGCTCGCGCGCCGCCCGCAGCACGCCGATCGCCTGGTCGTCCGTCGAGCAGAAAATCGCGGGCGGGCGCTCGGGACCGGAGAGGAGCCCGAGCGCCACCTCGTACGCCGCGTAGCGGTCGTACGGCGCCTGGAAGAGCCGCCCCTCCGTCGACCGCCCCGACTCGTGCATCGCCCGCCGCCAGCCCTCGACGTGGTCGGCGACCGGGTCGCCCACCGCCGGGGTGGACTCGACGCCGCCGAAGCAGACGACGTACTCATGACCGTGTTCCAGCAGGTGCCGCGTCGCGAGCTGCGCGCCGCCGATGTCGTCCGTGACGACGGCGACGTCGTCGATGGCCTCCGGCCGCTCGTGCAGGAGCACGACCCGGGCGTCCCACGCGTCGATCTCGGCGGCGGCGCTCTCGCTCATGCCCTGGCTGACCAGGATGAGGCCCGAGACCCGCATGCCGAGGAAGGCCCGCAGGTAGTGGATCTCGCGCTCGTTGCGGTAGTCGGAGTTGCCGACCAGCACCATCTTTCCGCGCTCGGCGGCCGCCTGCTCCACCGCGTGCGTCATCTCGGCGAAGAACGGCTGCCGGGCGTCCGGCACGATCATCCCTATGAGGTCCGTGCGGCGGGACGCCATGGCCTGCGCGACCCGGTCCGGGCGGTAGCCCAGCTCCTTGATCGCGGCGAGGACACGCTCGCGCGTGGCCGGGGCGACCGGCCGGGGTCCGTTGTTGATGACGTAACTGACGACCGCGGTCGACGTCCCCGCCAGTCTTGCCACATCGTCCCGCGTCACCTTGGCCACGCGCGGAAGTCTACGCGGAGAGACCAGGTCACAGGCCGGTCGTCCCAAGGATCCGGCCGACTTGGCCCGGTACGGGTCATTCCGCCGTCCGGGCTACCGAGGCGGAGGCCCGTGCGCGGGCCTTCTCGGCCTCCCGGCCGACGGCCCGCCCCGGCCCGCGGGCCTCCGTCGTGTCCGTCTTCGCCGCCTTCTCTGGTTTCTCCGGTTTCTCCGGTACCACGAAGCGGTAGCCGACGTTGCGGACGGTACCGATCAGGGACTCGTTCTCGACGCCGAGCTTCGCGCGCAGCCGCCGCACGTGGACGTCCACCGTGCGCGTGCCGCCGAAGTAGTCGTAGCCCCACACCTCCTGGAGGAGCTGCGCCCGCGTGAAGACCCGGCCCGGGTGCTGCGCCAGGTACTTCAGCAGCTCGAACTCCTTGAAGGTCAGGTCCAGCACCCGCCCCTTGAGCTTCGCGCTGTACGTCGCCTCGTCCACCGTCAGGTCGCCGTTGCGGATCTCGGTGGGGATGTCGTCCGCGGTCAGGTTCCGGCGGCCCGTCGCCAGGCGCAGCCGCGCCTCGACCTCGGCCGGGCCCGCCGTGTCCAGGAGGACGTCGTCGACGCCCCAGTCGGCGGTGACGGCCGCCAGGCCGCCCTCGGTGACGACCAGGATCAGCGGGCAGCCGGGCCCGGTGGAGCGCAGCAACTGGCACAGCGACCGCACCTGCGGGAGGTCGCGGCGGCCGTCGATCAGGATGGTGTCCGCGCCGGGGGTGTCCACCAGCGCCGGTCCTTCGGCGGGGGCCACGCGCACGCTGTGCAGCAGCAGGCCGAGGGCGGGGAGCACCTCCGTCGACGGCTGGAGGGCGTTGGTGAGGAGCAGCAGGGAGCTCATCGCGCCCCACCTGCTCGCACGATCGTCGTCGTCTTCGGTTGGTGCACGGTTCGCTCGCCCATAACGTCGGTTCCTCCTCGGTCCCTGCGAGGACGTTTACGGCACTGCATGCGTACTGCTGGGTGGGTACGTACTGCTGTGTACGTACGTCCTAGGCCGAAGGCCCCCGCGCCCCGGGGTCCGACGTGCCCGCTTTCCTGCTCTCTTGCCCTGTTCTTTCCGAGCTCTTTAGGTCACCCGGAAAGCACAAAAGGACTCGGGGGCAACGCTGCCCGAGTCCTCTGCCCAGCAGAATAGCCCACCGGGCGGACGCCCTCCCTGTTCCCTTGATCACCCCGCGGACCCGGCGCACCGCCCGGTCGTGCCGCGGTCCGGGCCCGCGTAAGGCGGGGCCGCGGTTTTTCGTGCGCACCGGTGCACGGGGGGCGCACGGAAGCGCGTCAGGGCGTGGGGGCCGAAGCGGTGGTGGCGGGCGGGTGCGCCGGATGGCCCATGATGGACAGCTGACGAGCCGGTCGCGTGAGAGGAGTGCCGCTGTGGCAGCGGGAACCATCCGCTTTTGGGCGGCGGCCAAGGCCGCCGCGGGCACCGCCGAGGAGCCGTACGCGGCAGACACCCTGGCCGAAGCGCTGGACGCGGTCCGCGAACGGCATCCGGGGGAGCTGACGCGGGTGCTCCAGCGGTGCTCGTTCCTGATCGACGGCGACCCCGTCGGCACTCGTGACCACGGGACGGTACGGCTGGCCGAGGGCGGCACGGTCGAGGTGCTCCCGCCGTTCGCAGGAGGGTGAACCCCAGACCATGAGCAACTCCAGCAGCAACGAGCAGTACCCGTACCGGCAGCAGGACCACGGCCGGCCGCCGGCCGACGCGTACGGGCAGGACCCCTTTCCGGCCGCTCCGTACGGCGACCAGCCCCACCCCGCCGACCAACAGGCCCCGCAGTCCCCGCAGGCCCCGCAGTCCCCGCAGTTCCAGGCTCAACCCCAGCCCCAGGACCCGTACTCCACCCAGACCTGGCAGGGCCTGACCTGGGACACCCCGTACCAGGCGGCCCAGCCCGGGTTGGCGGCCGCGGACACCGCGTACCTCCCGCAGCAGAACCAGCCCTCGTACGACGGCTCGTACGGCGGCACCCCGGACGGCTCGTACGGGGGTTCCTCGGACGCCTCGTACGGGGGTCCTCCGGACGGTTCGTACGGCGGCCCCGCGTACGGGAGCGGGACCCGGCCGACCGGCAGTCAGCCGCTCCCGCCCGAGGTCCCGGCCCAGCACCCCCAGCCCCACCCCCAACCACAGCCCCACCCCCAGCCCGGCCCCGAGCAGTGGCACGCCCCCGCCGCCGCGGCCCCGCGGGCCCACGCCCCGCACGGCGTCCCTCCGGCCGCGGAGCCCGCTCCCGCCTACAGCTCCCCGGCGACCCGCGGCAACGTGCGGATCACCGACGCCCAGCGGGCCCGCGCCGAAGGGCGGTCGCCGGTCATGGAGCCCGGCATGCGGCCCGCCCTGATCACGGCGGTGCTCGGCGCGCTGCTCGCCGGGGCGGCGTCGTTCGGGCCGTTCGCCCTGGTCGTGCCGTTGGTGCTGCTCCAGGCGGTCACGGCGGCCGGCTGGTTCCGGCTGAACGGCATGTGGCCCGCCCGGCAGGGCATCGCGCTGGCCTTCCTCGGCGGTGTGGCCGCCGACGTGGCGATCCTGTTCCTCGACGCCCTGTACGCGCCCGCCGCGATCCTGGGCACGCTCGGCGTCTGGGTGCTGCTCACCCTCGTCCTGCACCTGCGCAACGGGATGCCCGCCGACGAGCGGCTGTACGCCCTGACCGCGGGCGTCACCTCGGCCGCCCTCGCGGTCGTCGCCTCCGGGCACCTGGCGGCGGACCCCAAGGCCATGACGGTCGGCGGGGCCGCGGTCGCCGTCGCGGTCTTCGCGCGGGCGCTGCCGCTGCCGACGGCCGCGTCGGTGGCGGTCGCGCTGCTCGCCGCGGCGGGCGCCGGCATCGCGGTCGGCGGGACCAACGGGGTCGGCACGGGCGGCGCGGTGATCGGCTTCGGCGCGGGCGTGTGCGCGCTGATCGGGCTGCGGGTGGCGAGCTACGACTACCCGTCGAAGTTCGTGCACATGACCGCCGGCGTGGCGCTGCCGCTGACGGCGGCGGCCCCGGCGGTGTACCTGCTGGGCAGGGCGTTCGCCTGACCGCGGTGTCGTTGTGGCAGGTGGTCATCGGTGGGAATGGTGTGATCCCCACCGGTTAGGCTCACCGTCAGACACGGGGGCCGACGAACGCGGGTGGGGGAACACCGGTCATGCGAGCGATACGAATACTTCTCATCCTGGCGGTGGTCTTCGGCGGCATCTTCGTCGCCGCCGACCGCCTGGCCGTGAACTACGCCGAGGGCGAGGTCGCCGCCAAGGTCCGCACCAGCCAGGGCCTCGCCACGGAACCCCAGGTCGACATCAAGGGCTTCCCGTTCCTCACCCAGGTCCTGGGCAAGAACCTCGACCGGGTCGACGTCGCCCTGGACGGCCTCCAGGCGAGCGCGGACGGCAAGAAGCTGACGGTGGGCAGGATGACCGCCGAACTGCACGACGTGGCCCTGGAGAACAACTTCTCCTCCGCCACCGCCGCCCGTGCCACCGGCACCGCCGTGATCTCCTACGACGACCTCACCCGCGCCGCGGGCGACAAGGACGTCAAGCTCGCCCACGGCGGGAACGGCAAGGTCAAGGTCACCGGCACGGTCTCGGTCCTGGGCCGGGAGATCACCCGCAGCGTGCTGTCCAGCGTGAGCCTGAAGGACGGCGGCAGGTCCATCGCCGTGCGCGCCGACGAGGTGCCCGGACAGGGCATCCCCGGCGTCGAGGAGCTGATCCGCAAGAAGATCGACTTCGAGCGCCCGATCGGCGGCCTGCCGAACGGCCTGAAGCTGGACAAGGTCACCCCGGTCGAGACGGGCATGGAGATCTCCGTGAGCGGGGCGGACGTGCACCTGGCCGGATAGCGAGACGGAGGAGTCCATTCCGCAGGACTGGACGCCGAACGGGCGGGACGAGGGGCCGGGACGGACGTTCCGGCCCCTCGTCGTATCCCATGCACCGGACGTTTTCGTCTCACGATATGACACACCGGTGACACGCCCACCGGTACGTCCCTACGATCGGACCCATGCAGCAGCGACAGGCGGACCTCACGAAGCGGCGGGCAGTAGACCTGTGCCGCGTCGCCGCCATGCTCTGTCGCCGCTCCTTCTGAGCGGGACCCGCCGGGCCTCGTAGTCCGTACCCCCGCCTTCCCGGGGCGATCCGCGCCCCCTCCCGACGTACCGTGCGCCGCCGCCCCCGCGGCCCCGCAGCCGTACCCGGGCGCACCCCGCAGCACCGTGCAAGCACGCACCCGTATCCCCCCGTAACTGCCCCGGAGGAGAAACACATGAGCCGCAGCGACGTACTGGTCGACGCCGACTGGGTCGAGGCCCACCTGGACGACCCGAAGGTGGCCGTCGTCGAGGTCGACGAGGACACCAGCGCGTACGAGAAGAACCACATCCGCAACGCGATCCGGATCGACTGGACCAAGGACCTCCAGGACCCGGTCCGCCGCGACTTCGTCGACCAGGCCGGCTTCGAGAAGCTCCTCTCCGAGAAGGGCATCGCGAACGACACCACGGTCGTCCTCTACGGCGGCAACAACAACTGGTTCGCCTCCTACGCCTTCTGGTACTTCAAGCTGTACGGCCACGGCGACGTCCGCCTCCTGGACGGCGGCCGCAAGAAGTGGGAGCTGGACTCCCGCGACCTGGTCGACGGCGCGCAGGTCCCGCAGCGCGAGAAGACCTCGTACAAGGCCCAGCCGCAGGACGAGTCCATCCGCGCCTACCGCGACGACGTGGTGGCGGCCATCGACACCCAGAACCTGGTCGACGTCCGCTCGCCCGACGAGTTCTCCGGCAAGCTGCTGGCCCCCGCCCACCTCCCGCAGGAGCAGTCGCAGCGCCCCGGCCACGTGCCCGGCGCCCGCAACATCCCGTGGTCGAAGAACGCCAACGACGACGGCACCTTCAAGTCCGACGAGGAACTCAAGGCGCTCTACGAGGCCGAGCGGGTCGACCTGTCGAAGGACACCATCGCCTACTGCCGCATCGGTGAGCGCTCGGCCCTGACCTGGTTCGTCCTGCACGAGCTCCTCGGCGTCGAGAACGTCAAGAACTACGACGGCTCCTGGACCGAGTACGGCTCCCTGGTCGGCGTGCCGATCGAGCTCGGCGCCGGCAAGTAAGCACCCTCCCTCCCTCACGGAACTTGGAGTACCCCTCATGTGCGGAGCACAGGCCGGCGGCCCCGACGCCTCCACCATCAAGCCCGGTGAGACCACCATCCAGGGCAGCGTCACCAGGAACGGCGAGCCGGTGACCGGCTACGTCCGCCTCCTCGACTCGACCGGCGAGTTCACCGCCGAGGTCCCCACCTCGGCCACCGGTCAGTTCCGCTTCTACGCCGCCGAGGGCACCTGGACGCTGCGCGCCCTGGTCCCGGGCGGCACGGCCGACCGCACGGTCGTCGCCCGGACGGGCGGGCTCGCGGAGGTCGCGATCGCGGTCTGAGATCCGCGTCGCGCAGCGATACCGGCCGGAGGGCCGCACCCACAGGGGGTTGGACGCCATACCTGTGACGAAGGGTGCGGCCCTCCGGTCTGCTCTTTCCTGACGCGTCCCTCGTACCGCCCGGCCCCCGGACGTACCGTGGGGGCATGTACGCCCGTCGCCGCCGTGGCTACTTCCTTCTGATGGGGACGTGCCTCGTCCTCTTCGTGGGCGCATGCGCGGTCGTGCGGCTGTGGTCGGTGCCGGTCGCGGTCGGCATGTGCGTGGTGGCGGCCGTCATCCCGCCCGTCGCTGCGGTCGTCGCCAACCGGAAGGGGCCCGAGGACCGGTGGTACGACGACACCACCGGGGACCCCGGGTCCGACGACTGGTGGGACGAACTGGACGGGCGCCCCCGGCGTCAGTAGACGAGTGCCTGCACGCCGTCCGCCATGATCTCGCTCACGAACACCTGCGCCCCGGCGATCCGCACGCCCTCCAGCACGTCCTGCTCGCCGATGTCGCGCCGTACCGCGCACTGCGTGCACAGGGTGATCGTCCCGCCCGCCTGGACCGACTCGATCAGGTCCGGCAACGGCGCCGAGTGCGGCAGCTCGAACTCCGCCGCCCTCCCCGGCAGCGCGAACCACGCCGACTCACCGGTCAGCCACAGCGACACCTCCACCCCGCTGGCCACCGCCACCGCCGCGACGGTGAACGCCTGCGAACACCGCTCGGGGGCGTCGGCCCCGGCGGTCACCTTGATCACGAGCTTCTTCGACATGCCCCGACCCTAGTGCGCGGCGAACCTCACCGAGAGCGCCGGAGCCCGGCGGACTAAGCTGGGGGCCGGCCCGTGTCCCACACCCCGCTCATCCCAAGGAGCACCCCGTGCTTGAGGCAGTCTTCTCCGCCCTGCTGGTCCTGGTCTGCGTCGGCGTCCTCGCCTTCGCCGGTCTGGCCGTGAAGAAGCTCTACCAGGGCCAGCGCTGACCCGTACGGACGCACACGCGTACCGGACAGCGAGCCGTCACCCCCTCCACACAGATCGCCTGAGCCCCTCATGATCGAGATCCCGTCCGACCTCCACCCGGACCTCGTCCCCCTCGTCTTCCTCCTCGGGAAGTGGACGGGTGCGGGCGTCACCGACTTCCCCGGCCAGGAGAAGGCCAACTTCGGCCAGGAAGTCACCTTCAGCCACGACGGCCGCGACTTCCTGGAGTACGTCTCGCACTCCTGGATCCTCGACGCCGAGGGCAACAAGGTGAAGCCGCTGGAGACCGAGTCCGGCTTCTGGCGCGTCGACAAGGACCGCAAGGTCGAGGTCGTCATGACCCGCGACACCGGTGTCGTCGAGATCTGGTACGGCGAGCTGGCCGCCCAGAAGCCGCAGATCGACCTGGTGACGGACGCCGTCGCGCGCACCGCCGCGTCCGGCCCCTACACGGGCGGCAAGCGTCTGTACGGCTACGTCAAGAGCGACCTGATGTGGGTCGGCGAGAAGGCCACCCCCGAGGTCGAGCTGCGCCCGTACATGTCCGCGCACCTGAAGAAGACCGTCACCCCGGAGGAGGTCGAGGCCATGGCCAAGAACCTCCCCGACCTGCCGGACGACGGCATCGCGTTCTTCCGCTGAGCCGGACGCGGGCCGGACGCTCGCCGCGCTGCCTACACTGGGCGGCGTGGTGAGCACCGACTGGAAGAGTGATCTGCGGCAGCGCGGTTATCGGCTGACACCGCAGCGGCAGCTTGTGCTGGAAGCGGTGGACGCGCTGGAGCACGCGACGCCCGACGACATCCTGGGCGAGGTGCGCAAGACCGCTTCCGGGGTCAACATCTCGACCGTCTACCGCACCCTGGAGCTCCTGGAGGAGCTCGGGCTGGTCAGCCACGCGCACCTCGGGCACGGCGCGCCGACGTACCACCTCGCCGACCGGCACCACCACCTCCACCTCGTGTGCCGGGACTGCTCCGACGTCATCGAGGCCGACGTGGAGGTCGCCGGGGACTTCATCGCCAAACTGCGGGGCGAATTCGGGTTCGAGACCGATATGAAGCACTTCGCGATCTTTGGCCGGTGCGCCGGCTGCACGGCGGGGACCACGGCGGAGAAGGGCTCCCCGGCCGAGTCGTAGGCTGGGTGGTATGCAGTCGAATTCACCGAGCAGCCCCCTCCTCTCCCTGCCCGGCGCCGTCCCCGCCGAGGGACGTGACGAGGGCGTGGCCGCGCACTACGGGGATCTGTTCCGCGAGCAGCGCGCGCTCGCCGGCGGGTCGGGTTTCGTGGACCTCTCGCACCGGGGGGTCGTCGCCGTCACCGGTTCCGACCGGCTGAGCTGGCTGCACCTGTTGATCACCCAGCACGTCACCGAGCTGCCCGCCGGGCAGGCCACCGAGGCGCTGGTGCTCACCGCCAACGGGCACGTCGAGCACGCGATGTACCTGGTGGACGACGGCGAGACCGTCTGGATGCACGTCGAGCCGGGCACCCGGGGCGAGTTGATCGCGTACCTGGAGAGCATGAAGTTCTTCTACCGGGTCGAGGTCCAGGACCGGACGGACGACTTCGCGGTCGTCTGGCTGCCCGCCGGGTCGATCGCCGAGGCGCCGGACGGTGTGGTCGTACGGGAGACCGCGTACGGGCGGGACCTGTTCCTGCCGCGCGCCGACCTGGAGAAGTTCGCCGCCGGGCACGGGCCCGCGGCGGGCGTGCTGGCGTACGAGGCGCTGCGGGTGGAGGGGCGCCGGCCCCGGCTCGGGTTCGAGACCGACCACCGGACCATCCCGCACGAGCTGGGATGGATCGGCAGCGCGGTGCACCTGCAGAAGGGCTGCTACCGGGGGCAGGAGACCGTCGCCCGCGTGCAGAACCTCGGGAAGCCGCCGCGCCGGCTGGTCTTCCTGCACCTGGACGGCAGCGAGGTCCTGCTGCCGCCGTCGGGGACGCCGGTGCGGCTGGCGGCCGACGGCCCGGACGGACGGCAGATCGGCTTCGTGACGACGTCCGTGCGCCACCACGAGCTCGGGCCGATCGCGCTCGCGCTGGTGAAGCGGAACGTGCCGGTGGACGCCGAGCTCATGGCGGGGGACACGGCGGCCGCCCAGGAGGTCGTCGTCGAGCAGTAGGACACTTCGCGGCCCGGATGTCCCACTTTCCGGGCCCGGAGGTCCCTCCGCTCCGATTCTCCGGGCCTAGACGTCCAGCAGCACCGTGAACGGCCCGTGGTTGGTCAGCGACACCCGCATGTCCGCTCCGAACCGGCCCGTCTCCACCGTCGCCCCCAGCTCCCGCAGCCGCGCCACGACCTCCTCGACCAGCGGCTCGGCGACCTCGCCGGGGGCGGCGGCGTTCCAGGTGGGGCGCCGGCCCTTCCTGGCGTCCCCGTACAGGGTGAATTGTGAAATCACCAGGAGCGGGGCGTTCACGTCGGAACAGGACTTCTCGCCCTCCAGGATCCGCACCGACCACAGCTTCCCGGCCAGTTGCGCCGCTTTCTGCGGGGTGTCCTCGTGGGTCACTCCCACCAGGACACACAGGCCCTCGCCGACGATCTCCCCGACCGTCTCGCCGCCGACGACGACGCTCGCGCCGTCCACTCTCTGCACCACAGCTCGCATGCCGACCATGATGCCCGCCCGCGATCCCCTCCCCCGTGCAAGGGCCATACGGGTGCAGTGCGCCTGCGTGGGAAGCGGCAGGAGTGGCACGATGCGTGGCAAGGCGGTGCGCCGCACCGTTCGAGGGGACGGACACTCATGAGCATTTCTGGCGCCGGGCACACGGTTCACGGCCACAGGGCCGGTGATCGAGGGGTGCGCGACGCACTGCCCGCACTTCCACCGCTCGACCTCGGGGCCCTGGGCCTGCCCGAGCTGCGCATCCTGCGCCAGGGCGCGCAGAGCGACGAGGCCGACCTCAGTTACGTACGGCGGCTGCTGCACGGCCGCATCGACATCCTGCGCGCCGAGCTGGCCCGGCGGGGCGGGCCCATGACGCCCGTGGTGGAGCGGCTGTCGGAGATCCTCGCCGACACCCCCTCCGCCCACCGTTCCTCCGCCCGGCACGTGACGCTGTCCACACCGCGCAACGAGGAGTACACGCGGCTGGCCGCCGAGATGCTCGCGGAGGTCGAGCTGTCCGACCTCGACGCCCGGACGGACGCGGAGCTGCACGCGGGAATGGACCGCCTGATCGGCTACGAGCAGCAGGTCTCCCGGCAGCGGCAGGCCCTCCAGCGCACCGCCGACGATTGCAGCGCGGAGATCGCCCGCAGGTACCGTGAAGGCGAAGCACAAGTAGACGATCTGCTCCATTGAGGTCCTGACCGGGCGATCCCCGGCCGGCCCCGATCGCGGGCGGGTCCCTGTCCGGAAGGCCCCTGTCGACGATGACGACCTCCACCGCCCCCGCTGCCGGCCCGGCCCCTGTCATACCCCCGGTCCTCGCCGAAGTCGTCCGATCCGGCTTCGTCGAGGGCCACCACCGGGGTTCGCTGGTGGTGCTGGCGGCCGACGGCAGCACGGAGCTCGCCCTCGGCGACGTCACCTCCCCCGTCTTCCCCCGCTCCAGCAACAAGCCCATGCAGGCCGCCGCCGTGCTCCGGGCGGGCCTGGACCTGTCCGGCGAGCGTCTGGCGCTGGCCGCCGCGAGCCACTCCGGGGAGGGCTTCCACCTCGCTCTCGTGCGCGAGATGCTCAGCGAGTACGGGCTCACCGACGCCGACCTCCAGACGCCGCCGGACCTGCCGCTGGACCCCGTCGAGGCCGAGGCGTACCTGGCCGCCGGGCACGTCCGCGACCGGGTCACCATGAACTGCTCCGGCAAGCACGCCGCGATGATCGCCGCCTGCCGGCTGAACGGCTGGGACACCGCCGGCTACCTGGACCCCGCCCACCCCCTCCAGCAGCTCGTCCTGGCGGGCGTGGAGCGCGCGGCGGGCGAGCGGGTCACGGCCGTGGGCACGGACGGCTGCGGGGCGCCGCTGATGGCGATCAGCCTGGCCGGCCTCGCCCGCGCCTTCCGGCACTTCGTCCTCGCCGACGAGGGCACCCCCGAGCGCCGGGTGGCCGACGCGATGCGGGCGCACCCCGAGTACGTGGCGGGCACGAGGCGCCCCGACACCTGGCTGATGCGGGCCGTGCCGGGGGCCCTGTCGAAGATGGGCGCGGAGGCCGTGCAGGCGATGGCGCTGCCGGACGGGCGGGCCCTCGCCTTCAAGATCGACGACGGTGCCGGGCGGGCGCTGGGGCCGGTCCTGGCCAGGGCGCTGCGGCTGCTGGGCGTGGACGGCGAGGTGGTGGCCCGGATCGGGGACGCGCCGCTGCTCGGCGGGCCGGTGAAGGTCGGGGAAATCCGGGCGACATTCTGAGCGGGGCGTGCTTAGCGTGGGCGCATGAGCGCCCACGCCGATCTTTCCGCTGCCGCCGACTCCCCTGACGTACGAGTGCTGACCGAGGCCGACTTCCCGGACTGGGCCCGTGCCACCAACACCGGGTTCCTGCGGGCCGCCGCGTACACCGAGGAGGATCTCGCGCTGCGGCTGTCGCGGACCGACCTCTCGCGGGCGCGGGGGGCGTTCGACCAGGGGCGGTGCGTGGCGACGTACCGCTCCTTCGCCCAGCAGCTCACAGTGCCCGGCGGGCAGTTCGTGCGGGCCGACGCGATCTCCGCGGTCACCGTCGCGCCGACGCACCGCAGGCGCGGACTGCTCAGCCGCATGATCCGCGCGGACCTCGCGGAGGCGAAGGAGCGGGGGGACGTGGTGGCCACCCTGATCGCCGCCGAGTACCCGATCTACGGACGCTACGGCTTCGGGCACGCCACCTCCACGAACGTCTGGGAGATCGACACGCACCGCACGGGCCTGGACCCCCGCTGGTCGGGCCCCGAGTGCGGCGGCCGGATCGAACTGGTCGACGGCGAGGAGATCCGCAAGGCGGGCCCGGAGCTGCACGAGCGGTTCCGGGCGGAGCGGCACGGCGCGATCGACCGCGACGAGCACTGGTGGCAGGCGCGTACGGGCCTGACCGCGTACTCCTTCGACCCCCAGCCGCCCGCCTTCTACGTGGTCTACCGCGCCCCGGCCTCGCGCGGCGGGCAGGTGGAGGGGCTGGCGGCGTACCGGGCGGACGACACGTGGGGCGACGGCAAGCAGCCGCTGAACACCGTGCACGTGGACCACATGATCGCCACCAGCCCCGCGGCCGAGCGCGCGCTGTGGCACTACCTGTGCTCGATCGACTGGGTGGCGAAGGTGCGGACCGGCTACCGCGCGCCGGACGACCTGCTGCCCGACCTGCTGGTCGATCAGCGGGCGGCGACCGTGGTGACGTCGGCGGACTGGCTGTGGGTGCGGGTGCTGGACGTCGTACGGGCGCTGGAGGCCAGGACCTACGAGAAGAGCGGGACGGCGGTGCTGGAGGTGGCGGACCGGCTGGGCCTGGCGGGCGGACGCTTCCGGCTGACGGTGTCGGAGTTCGGTACGGCGACCTGCGAGCCGACGGCCGAGGACGCGGAACTCCGCCTCGGCGCCCGGGAGTTGGGGGCGCTGTACCTGGGTGGGCGGTCGGCGCTGCGGATGGCGGCGCTGGGTGAGGTGTCCGAGGAGGTGGCGGGGGCGGCGGCCCGGGTGGACGGGTTGTTCCGGACGGCGCGTCAGCCGTGGTGCCCGGACATCTTCTGAGGGTTCTCGCCCCTGCGGCGTCAGCCGAGGGCGGACTGGCCGAGGAAGACCAGGGCCACGGCGCCGATGCTGATGCAGGTGGTGTTCTTCGTCTTGACGCCGACGGTCAGGAAGCCGAGCGCCGCGGCGCCGAGCAGACCGTACTGCTTCTCGACCACCTCGCTGAGGAGGTAGGCGCCGAGGGCGAGGAAGACGATGAGCGGCATGGGGATCACTCCAGACGGTGGTCGGGGTGGCGGCCCGTTGGCCGGTCGGTACGGGCCGTACAGCCAGGCTGGTGGAGGGGCGGACGATCCTGGTGTCACTGCGAACCATCCCGGTGGAAGCGAAACCACCTTGTACGAGTTGGTGGCCAACTCTTCTGAAGTTGTCCCCATGCACCAAGAACCTTTAACCAGGTCCGTCAACAACTCCCGTTAGATGGTGTGAAGTTGTAGTGTTCTGGTTGTGAGCACAGTCGGCGCCGCGATGAACGGCCGGAAGAGGTCACCCCGAGACGTGGCCGATGCGCTGCGGGCCCGGATCAGAACCGGGGAGCTGCGGCCGGGAGACCGCATGCCGACGCAGGCCCAGTTGGCGGAGGAGTACGCGGTGGAGCGCGGCGCGGTGCGCCAGGCGCTCCGCATCCTGGTCGAGGAGGGGCTGCTGACCAACGTGACCAAGGGCTCCCCGGCGACGGTCGCGGGCGACGCGCCCGCCGCGCTCGGCGCGAGCGTCGCCTCGCCGCCGCAGCCCACCATGGTCGCCCTCGGCTCACGGATCACGGAGGCCTTCGAGGCCGACCACGTCGAGATCGACGCCCTGTGCCTGACGGCCGTCTCGCTGACGCTGGGCTTCGGGGAGGCGCTGCGCCGGGTGCACGAGGGCCGGGTGCGGCCGTCCAGGATCACCGTGCGGGTGCTGCTCCCCAGCCGGAACATCGACCTGGCCTTCCCGACGCCGGTCGCGGACGGCAACGACCCCCGCCCGCACGGCCGTTGGCTCTCGCAGCGCAACGCGCAGGGGCAGGTGCTGCTGCACAACCTCCGCAGCCTGCGCCGCTCGCACGGCATCGACGTGAACGTGACCTTCCGGGCGCTCCCCTTCACTCCCCCCGTGAAGCTGTACCTCCTCAACGGCACGGAGGCCCTCTTCGCGTACTACATGATCACGAAGCAGGAGGAGCAGTTCGAGCAGGACCGCGAGCCCCTGGAGATGTACGACACGGTGGGCACCCGGTCCATGCTGTTCCCCTTCGACCGGCAGGCGGGCGGGGAGCGGGACCGGACGTTCGTGGAGCAGTCGCAGTCGTGGTTCGACGCGATCTGGAACACGATCAGCCAGGATCTGGACCTGGCTGCCAACTGAGCGCGAGTCGGCAGCCGGGCTGCTCCCTAGGCGGCGGCGACGGGCGCGAGCACCGCGAGCGTGAGGAGGGCCGCACCGACGCCCGCGCAGGCGGGGCTCTTGGCCTTCGCCCCGATGCATGTGAGCAGGACACCGATGGAGCCGGGGGCCCCGTAGCGCCACTCGACGAACCTCTCGAATCCGATGACGAAGACGGCGGAAAGCAGCAGCAGAGCAGGCATGGGGTCCCTCCCTCGGGAATCACCGGCGGTACGGGCGGCGGGGAGGCGACGCTGCCTCAGCCAAGTGTGCCAAGTGGCAACCAACTCAAGGGAGTTGTCCCCACTTGGTCGCGATCCATAAACAACTGAGCGACAACTCCCGTCAGATGGCTGTGAGTTATACCGTTGTGGTGTGAGCGAGTTGAGCAGTCCGGGAAGCGGTGGCAGGCGGACGTACAGGGAAGTGGCCGACACCCTGCGCGACCGCATCCGAAGAGGCGAGATCAAGGCCGGCGAGCCGATGCCGACACAGGCGGCGCTCGTCAAGGAGTTCTGCGTGGAACGCGGCACCATCCGCCAGGCCCTGCGCGTCCTCCACGCGGAGGGCCTCCTCACGGAGGCGACGCGGGGTGCGCCGGCGAGGGTGGCGGCCGCCTCCCCGGTGACGGCGGAGGGCGACCCCCGGGGCGGCAGTCCGCAGCCCACGCTGAGCGCGCTGGGACCGCGGCTGGCACGGGCCTTCGAGGCGGAGGAGGTCCGCGTCGACGCGTTGAGCCTGACCTCGGAGTCGCTGCTGCTGGCGATCGCGGACCCCCTGAAGCTGATCCACGAGAACCGTCTGAAGCCGGCCTCCGTCACCGTCCGCATCCTGCTGCCGGCCCGCAACATCGAGCTGGCCTTCCCCCGCGGCGTCGAGCCGGACGAAGCCCGGCTGGTCCACCACCGCTGGCTCCAGCAGCGCAACGCGCAGGGGCAGGTGCTGCTGCACAACCTCCGCAGCCTGCGCCGCTCGCACGGCATCGACGTGGACGTGACCTTCCGGGCGCTGCCCTTCACCCCGCCCCTGAAGCTGTACGTACTGAACGGCGCCGAGGCGCTTTTCGCGTACTACAAGGTCATCAGGCGCCAGGAGGAGATCGGGGACACCAACCTGGAGATGTACGACGCGCTGGGCGCGGAGTCGGTCCTCTTCGCCTTCGACGCGGAGACGGGGCTGCGGGACGCGGCCTTCGTCGAACAATCCGCGAAGTGGTTCGACGCGCTCTGGAACACCGTCACCTCGGACCTGACACTCTCCTAATGGCCTCTGAAACCACAGACCTCGAACAGGCGGCGCCGGTGATCGAGCGGGCAGCACAGGCGATCACCGGCGCCACCTGCGTCCTCTTCGACTTCGACGGCCCGATCTGCGGGCTCTTCGCGGAACACCGCGCGCACGACATAGCCGACCGGCTGATCGCCTGGCTCGCCCGCCGGGGCCTGGCGGTCCGGATGCCGCAGGAGGACCGGCAGGACCCGCACGCCGTGCTGAGAGCGATCGGGGACAGCCACCCCGACTCCGGGCTGGTGCGCGAACTGGAGGCGGCCCTGACCGACGAGGAACTGCGGGCCGCGCGGACGGCCGCGCCGACGCCGCACGTCGACGACCTCATACGCGAGTGGTCGGCACGCGGCACCCCGCTGGCCATCGCCACCAACAACTCCCCCCGGGCGGCCCACGCCTACCTCTCCCAGCGCGGCCTCGCCCCCTGCTTCGACCGCCACGTCTACGGCCGCACCGCCGACCTGGACCGCCTCAAGCCGGACCCGGACTGCCTCAACCGCGCACTGCGGGCGCTGGACGCGGACCCGGCGAAGTCCCTGATGATCGGCGACACCCCGTCCGACCTGGAGGCGGCCGGCCGCGCCGGGGTGGCCTTCCTGGGCTACGCGAAGGACGCACGACGGGTGACACGGCTGAGGGAGGCGGGCGCGGAGGCGGTGGTGGGATCGTTGGGGGAGGTGCTGGAGCTCATCGGGGGTTCTGCCGGCTGAGCAGCAGGACTCCGACGACCAGGCCGAACAGGAAGACCTGGCCCTCGTGGAACCGGGCGAGTTCATCGGCCAGAAGGATGAGGAAGTTCACGGGAATCGTCCCTCTCCGGTCGACTCTCGGTCCAATTGGGCTGGTCGACCTGACTGGCTTCTTTCCGGTTGGGCTGATCGACTAACGGACCGCACCAATATCCTTTTCCTGGACCACAGTTGGGCCGCAGTTGGGTTGCATCCGGTCGCCCGGAGGTACGTTTCCACCGTGACGAATCCTTCGGGCGGCGACGGCGGCGGTGAGGTCTTCCGGCGTGTCGCCGCGCAGTTGCGCACGGCCATGTCCGACGGCACGTACACGGTGGGCTCCCTGCTGCCGCCGCAGCGGGAACTGGCCGAGCGCTTCGGGGTCGCCAAGGACACCATCCGGCGGGTGATGAACGAGCTGGCCGGCGAGGGCTGGATCGAGGGGCGGGTCGGCAGCGGGACCCGGGTGGTCAAGGTGCAGCGGGTGCACCCCGGACAGTCGGGAGGCCCGGGGCTGCTGCGTACCGTCGTGGGGGAGACGTTCGCCGCCGACCACGTCACGATGGATGTCTTCAGCCTGACGGCGGAGACCCTGAGCGGGCACCTGGCCGAGCAGGTGCGACGGGTGCGCGAGGGGGAGATCTCCCCCAGCAGCATCAAGGTGCGCCTGCTGCTTCCCGACGCGCAGATGCAGATGCCGTACCCGAGCCCCAAGGACGGCCCCGGCGACGCCCGGCTGGCGGCCCGGATGCACGAACTCAGCGCGCTGCACAGCGAGTTGATCCGCACCAGCCTGGAAGGGCTGCGGCGCGAGCGGCTGGTGGCCGAGGTGTCGGAGGAGATCAGGCGGGTTCCGCTCACGCCGCACGCCAAGCTGTACCTGTTCAACGGGACGACCGCGCTCCAGGGTTACTACAAGATCGTGGAGCGGCGCATCGAGCTGGCGGACGGCGAGGAGCTGGACACCATCGACGTACTGGGGCTGCGGGCGATGCTGTTCCGGTACGTGAAGGACGGCGACCCGGCCTCGCTCGGGTCGGTCTTCGTCGCGGACTCCCAGGAGTGGTTCGACTCCGTCTGGGACCTGCTGGCCGTCTCCGACGCGTAGTCCCGTCGCACTCCCGTCGGGCCGTCGGCCGCCCGTGCCCCCGGGAGCGGTTCCCGTTCATCTCAACGACGTACAGACCGTCTGCCAATCGGGTAACACGGCGCGCTCAAACCCCTTCCGGCCACTAATGTGTCGCGTCTTGGACTTCACTGTGCGATACGCCGGGAGTGGCTTGTGCAAGGTTCCCCCGCCACGGTCTTCGGCACGCACGCCCCCGCCGTGCCCCGGACGCCGAAACCCTCGGCCCCCAAGCCGACGGCGCCCAAGCCCGCCTGGGTGCACGTCTATCCGGCGTTCGTCGACTCCGCGATCCGCCGGGGCGAGGTGAGTGGCGGGTTCCACAACCGGAACTACCTGGCGCCGCTCACCGAGCCGATGGCGCGGGCGGTCGGCAGGCCCGCCGGGGAGACCGTGACGGTGCGGCTGCGCGAGCGGGAGGCGCTCTCCGTCGTCATCAGGACCTGGGAGGACGAGACCCAGATCCTGGACGCCCTGCGCGGCGTCCTGCCGGACGTACCGCGCTGCCTGGCCAAGGCCGGAAGCTCGACGGTCCTCAGCTATGTGGAGGGCGTGCCGCTCTCCAGCATCTGCCAGAACGGCAAACCGGTCGACCATCTGCTGGTGGAGGCGCTGGTCGATCAGCTCGCGCAGATGGCCAGGATCGGTCAGAGCAAACTCCCCAGGCTGCCGACGGGCTGGCCCCGGGACCGGCAGAGCCGCGCCTTCCTGCGCCATCTGGCACTGCTGACCGACCGGCACGTCCGTCGGCCCAACTGGGCCGAATTCGGCGGTCTTTTCGCCGCGCTGGGCATTCCGGCGGACTCCATGGCAGGTTTCGCGGGCCGGGTGCCGCCCATGGTGCCGCGGCCCTTCGGCCTGCTCCACACCGACCTGCACCGGGACAACGTGATCGTCTCCTACGTCGCGGCCCCTCCGCTGATCTTCGTGGACTGGGAACTGGCGACGCTCGGCGATCCGCTGCACGACCTGGCGACGCATCTGGTGCGGATGCAGTACCCGCCCTCCCAGCAGGACGAGGTCAAGCAGGTCTGGGCCCGGGCGATGGAGGCGCGGCGCCCGGAGGCGGCCCGGGGGCTGGAGACCGACCTGCGGCACTACCTGGACTTCGAGCGCGCCCAGTCGGTCTTCCCGGACGTCATGCGTGCCGCGCGCTCGCTGGGGGCCGCCGGCGCGCCCGCGGACCTGCGCGAAGCGGCGGAGGCGGTGGTACGGGCCATGGAGGCGGCGCGGGAGCCGTTGCGCCTGTCGGGCGTGCCGGACGTCGTGGGGGCCGCGCAGATCCTGCGGCGCTGGCACATGGCCCGCATGGAACAGGCCGGGCAACGGACGCGGGGACCGTTCGCCGGGGTGGTCACGGCATGGGTGAACGCGGAGGAGTTCCCCGACGAGGACGCGGCTCGGGAGACGGTGGCCGACACCCTCGTGGCCGAGGGCGCGGCCTACTCGGAGCGCGTCTTCAAGGGCACCGGGCACCTCAACACGGTGGTGGACGTGCGGGGCAGGAGGCTGGTCGTACGCCGCCGGCTGCGCTCGGCGGCCCGGCGCGAGCAGTGCTTCAACGACGAGTCGGAGGTGCTGCGGGCCGTCGCCCGGGTCGGGGCGGTCCGGGCGCCGAGGCTGCTGGCACTGGGGGAGAGCGCCCCGTCGGACGCCTTCGCCGTGCTCACCTACTCCGGGACCTTCGGCGGTTCTCCCTCGCACCCGGTCGACGGACTGTCGCCGTACGAGGCCGACGACCTGGTCGACCAGCTCGCCGCGCTCACCGAGGTGGACGTCGACGGGATGGAGCCGCGGCTCCCGCCGGGGGCCTTCTACCGGTGGCTGTGCGACCAACTGGTGGAGCTGGTCGCCTCGCTCCCGCCGGAGTCGCTCCGGCTGGCCCGCGAACTGGGGCTGCCGGACGCGGCCCTGCTGCGGGGGCTTCTGCTACGACGCAGCGTCACCCCTCGGGCCCCGGTGCTGCTGCACGGCGACCTGAACCCCTGGAACCTCGTCCGGGGCCCGCAGCTCGGCCAGCTCGAGGTCATCGACTGGGAGATGGCCGTGGCCGGTGACCCCCTCTACGACCTGGTGCGGCACCTCCACCTGACACCGCACCAGGGCGAGATCCGGCAGCGCATGCTGAACCGCTGGGCGGACGCGCTGCGCAAGCGGTCCCCGGAGTACGCGGCCGGCTGGGCGGGCGACGTGCACACCTACCGGTGGATCGAGCTGGTCCGCTCGGCCTACGTGGACCTCGACAGGCTGGTCACGGGCGCGAGCCTGGACGCCCCCAATGTGCGCCGGGCGGTGAACGCGTACTCCATGACCCTGCGCGCTGCCACGGAGGCACTCGGGCTGGGCCACGCGCGCGTGCAGAACCCGTACCTCGCCCTGGTGCTGACGCGAGGCGAACACGACGGCCCGCGTATCGGCGGCCGGGGGGCCACGTGCTGAATCGCCCGCCGGGGCGGGCGTGACGGGGGCCGGCGGGTCGGCGCGTGCCACTGCGTAAGCCGTACGCAGAACTAGGATGACCGTCGAGCCGGGACGGGTGAGCGAGGGGGTGTGCGGTGAGCGGGCTGCGGGAGCTGAAGAAGCAGCGGACGTACGAGGCCATCTCGGACGCGGCCGTGCGGCTGTTCCTGGAGCGGGGCTTCGACGCCGTGTCGGTGGCGGAGGTGGCCGCCGCCGCCGAGGTCTCCAAGCCGACGCTGTTCCGGTACTTCCCGGCGAAGGAGGACCTCGCGCTGTACCGGTTCGCCGACCACGAGGACGAGTCGGCGCGGGTCGTGCGGGCGGGCCGGGCAGCGGGGGTCGGGGCGCTCGACGCGCTGGAGCGGCATCTGCGGGAGCGGCTGGCCGCGCGGGACCCGATCACCGGGCTGTGCGACGACCCGGGCGTGCTCGCGTACCAGCGGATGCTGTACGGGACGCCGAGCCTGGAGGCCCGCCTGTTCACCTACCTGCGCCGGTCCGAGGCGGCTCTCGCGGAGGAACTGGGGGAGGTGCTCGGGGCGGGAGTGCGGGCACGGGTGGCCGCCGGGCAGATCGGGGTCGTCCTGCGGGTGCTCGCGCTGGAGAACTGGCGGCGGATCGAGGCGGGGGCGAGTGCGGACGCGGTGCACGAGATGGCCGTGGAGGAGGCGGGGACCGCGTTCCGGCAACTGCGGGAAGGGCTGGACCTGGACCTGGGAGCGCCGCGTCGCGCCTCCTCGCCCGGCCCCCGCGCCTGATCGCCCAGCTCCCTCGCCCCGCCCCCCTCCGCACATGCTCCGCGAACCTCCGTGTTCGGCACCTGTCCCTTCGGCGGCAGCCGGTGATGCGCGCGTTCGCGGTGCCGCTGTCGGCGGGGCCGGGGGGTGCGTCCCGAAGGGAGGGCCCGCGTCGCGCGCGGGCCCTCGGACGGGGTCGGTCAGCAGGGGCGCAGCGAGTAGACCGGCGCCCAGTCGGCCGTACCGCTGCTGTAGGCGGTGGAGGTCCAGAGCTGGTTGCCGGACTTGCCGTAGAAGCGGGCGACCGTGCCGGAGGTCTGGTTGTTGATCCACGGGCCGGTGCCGTACCAGTTGGAGACGGTCCAGGTCTGGCACTTGTAGTAGTTGAAGACGGTGCCGCGGACCTCCATGCAGAGGTAGCCGTAACGGCAGGTCAGTTTGACGTTGACGCCCTTGGCGTCCTTGTCGGCCCTGGTGGCGGTGAAGCCGCCGTAGTCGATGGTCTTCGCGTCGACCTGGCGGCCCTGGGCGGCGACGTCCGCGCCCATCACCGAGGCGACGGTCGCCCGCACTTCGCCGAGGCCGCTTCCGGCCGCCGGCCCCTGGGCGGTGGCCGTGCCGCTGGTCATGCCGAGCAGTGAGGCCGCCAGCAGTGTGCCCGCCGCCACCGCCGTGCCGACGCGCTTCATCGGGTTCATCCGGTCCCTGCCTTTCGGTGTGGTCCTGCCCGCCGGTGCGGGCGATGACGTGACCGCCTACAGCTCAGCAGAGGGACCGTTCTGGTGACTAGATGGGCTTTTCGGCCAATTGCCGGATGTGCCCGAATCGGTCAACCGTCGTCATGTTCCGGTCAGTTCCGGTTCCGAGTGGAACGCGCGGCGGCGCCGAGCGCTCCGGGGGAGGCGCTCGACGTCGGCATGGGTGCGGGGCAGGACGCGCGGGGCCGGTTCGCCGTCCGTTCGCCCGGCCGAAAGTGCGGCTCAACCTGCGCTTTCCGTACGGCTCTTGGGGAAGCCGTGCCTCCGGGCGACCAGCACGATGACCAGGACGGGCGCCAGCAGGACCAGCACGCTCCACGGGAAGGAGGCCGGTCCGAGCAGCCCCAGCAGGATTCCGCCTACGACTCCGCCGGCCGCCATCGCGGCGTTCCAGAGGGTGACCAGCACGGCCTGCGCGGCATCGGCGTGCTCGCCGGCCGCATCGCCCGCGGCGGTCTGGAGGAGGGTCGGCGCACCGCCCCACCCCAGGCCCCACAGCGTCACCGCGACGTACACCACGGCGGCGCTGTCGGCCAGGAGCGCGAGGAGGGCGGCGGCGAGGGCGACGAGCAGGATGCCCGCGATCATCAGGCTGCGCAGGCGGCGGTTGATCTGCGTGCCGACCGCCCAGATGCCGACCAGTGACGCCGCGCCGAAGACGAGCAGGACCAGGTCGACGGAGTCGCCCATGCCCAGTTCGGCGAGGAAGGCGGCGACGAAGGTGTAGAGGACGGTGTGCGCGAGGACGAAGACGAGGGTGACCAGGAGGACGGGCGTCACGCCGGGCGCCCGGAGGGCGGGCATGACGCCGGGTACGCGGAAGACGCCCGGCGTCCCGGTCCCCTCGGCCGTGACGCGCGGCGTGCGGGCCCGGCCCGGCTGGTCCGGCACGATCGCCGCGATCCACCCCAGCAGGGCGACGGTCAGCCCCGTCATCGCCAGGAACGCCACCTGCCAGCTCAGCGCCTCGCCGAGGAAGGTGCCGGCGGGGACGCCCAGCGAGAGGGCCACCGGGATGCCCGCCATCGCGACGGCGATCGCCTTGCCCTGGAGGTGGGCGGGGGCCAGTCGACGGGCGTACCCGGCGAGCAGGGCCCAGGCGAGGCCCGCCGCCACTCCGGCGAGGAAGCGGGCGGCCATCGTGAGGGTGTGGTCGGTGGAGAGCGCGGTGACCGTGTTGGCGGCGGCGAACCCGGCCATCGAGGTCAGCAGCAGCCGCTTGCGCCGCCAGCCGGCGGTGGCGGCGGACAGCGGGATGGCGGTGAGGGCGGTGCCGAGGGCGTAGACCGTGACCGTCTGTCCGGCGGCGGATTCGCTGACGCCGAGGTCGGCGCTCATCGCGGGCAGCAGGCCGGCGGGCAGGGTCTCGGTGAGGCTGGTGACGAAGACGGCGGTGGCGAGGGCGAGCAGGGCGGCGAGGGGAAGCCGTGCGGCGGGTTCCGTGGTGGGTTCCGGCGTGGCCCCAACTGGCTTTGTGGCGTGTGCGGTTGTCATGCCCGTATGCTCGAACCCTTACATTGGTGTGAAGGTCAACGCGACGATCTGTGAGGTGGGTCACATGGCCGGCGGCATGCGTATCGGCGAACTCTCGGAGCGCACCAACACCCCCCGCAGGATGCTCCGTTACTACGAGGAACAGGGCCTGATCGCGGCCGAGCGCACGGCCAACGGCTACCGCTCGTACGACGAACGCTTCGTGGACCGGGTCGCCCAGATCCGCGGCCTGCTGGACGCCGGCCTGCCCACCCGCATCATCCGCCAGATCCTCCCGTGCCTCGACAAACCCCGCACCATCCACTTCCCGGACGCGACCCCGGAAATGCTGAGCACGCTGGAGACGGAACTCGCGCGGATGCAGGCGAGAGTGGAGTGCCTGCAACGCAACCGGGACGCGATCGCGGAGTACCTGGAGGCGGTGCGCCCGAGGGCCGAGGCATGAGCGAGGCGCACGGACCCGCCAGGATTGACCCCCCGAACTGCCCCTGAAATGAACCCGGTACGGGGTCTTTCGGCTGCCTAGGGTTGTCCTCATGAACACCACGCAGACCCGCACCGAAGCCCCCCGCCCCCTCCTCACCCGCGCCGCCACCGCCGAGACCACCAGCGACCCGAGCAGCGTGATGACCCTCCTCGCCGACTGCGGCACGGACGGCAGCCCGGTCACTTCCTACCGGTCCACCTTCGCCGCCGGCGCGGTCGGGGCCCCCGCCCACTTCCACACCCGCGCCTCGGAGATGTTCTTCGTAGTCGGCGGCTCGCTCCGGGTCCTCCTCGACGAGACCGTCGAGACCCTGCACCAGGGCGACTTCCTCATCGTCCCGCCGCGCACCCCGCACGCCTTCGCCGCCGCACCGGGCTCCACCGCCGACGTCCTCTTCGTCTTCACGCCCGGCATGCCGCGCTTCGACTACCTGCGCCTGCTCAACCGCGTCGTGCGCGGCGAGGCGAGCCCGGACGAGATCAAGAACTCCTCCGAGCTCTACGACAACCACTACGTCGACAGCCCGGTCTGGCGCGCGGCCCTCGAAGCGTCCGAGTGAGGCCGCCGGGAACCGGGCCGGGGCGTTTCCGGCGGGGGCGGGCTACTTGGCCTGCGTGAAGCGGATCATGTTGCCCGCCGGGTCGCGGAACGCGCAGTCGCGGACGCCGTACGGCTGGTCGACGGGCTCCTGCACGACCTCGCCGCCCGCCCGCCGCAGCTTCTCGAAGGTGGCGTCGCAGTCCGGGGTCGAGAAGATCACCCCGCGCAGGAAACCCTTGGCGAGCAGTTCGGCCATGGCCCTGCGGTCGGCGGCCGGGGCGTTCGGGTCGGCCAGCGGGGGTTCGAGCACGATCTCGACGCCGCCGGGCTCGTCGGCAGAGCCCAGCGTCACCCACCGCATGTCCTCGTAACCGACGTCGTTGCGCACGGCGAGGCCGAGGGCGTCGCGGTAGAAGGTGAGCGCCTTGTCGTGGTCGTCGACGGCGATGAAGCACTGGGAGAGGCTGATGTCCATGGCGTCGACGTTACGGCGACGCCCCGCCCGGCGCTTCTCCAGAACTGACCGCTTTCCCGCGCCGCCCGCCCGGCCGCGTGACCACCTTCTCCACACACGCGGGGACGAACCCCCGCGCCCCGTGCGACCTGGCCCGGTACGCGCTCGGCGACTCTCCGACCAGCTCCGTGAACCGCGAGCTGAAGGACCCGAGCGACGTGCACCCCACCTCGAAGCAGACCTCCGTCACGCTCAGGTCCCCACGGCGCAGCAACGCCTTCGCACGCTCGATCCGGCGGGTCATGAGGTAGCTGTACGGAGTCTCCCCGTACGCGGCGCGGAAACTGCGCGAGAAGTGCCCCGGCGACATCAGCGCGGCCTTCGCCAGGGCGGGCACGTCCAGGGGCTGCGCGTAGAAACGGTCCATCGTGTCCCGCGCTCGCCGCAGCCGCGCCACATCCTCCAGATCCACGTGTTCCAGCATGGCACGGGGCACCGACAACGGCCGCCCGCTCCCGTGCCGGCCCCGTACTACAGGTCGTGCAGCCACACCCGCAGCGGGCCGATCGGTTCGAAGCCGTGGCGGAGGGCGGCGGCGAGGTCCTCGCCCTGCTCGTAACCGACCACCGGCAGGGCGGGGAGGAGCGAGCCCACCGCGTGCAGCACGGCGGGCCAGGCCGCCGCCGGACTGCCGAAGACATTGGAGACTCCGGCCACCCGGTCGCTGCGGCTGACCACCGCCCCGGCGGCCACACCGCCCCCGGCGTCCCGTACGGCGACCACGAAGGTGTCCGGGTCGTCGAGCAACTCGGCCCGGAACAGGTCCGCGTTGCCCGCCCCTCCGTCCCAGGCCAGCGCCCAGGCGAGCAGCTCCTCCGGGCTGTCCGCCACCTGCCAGGACAACTCCGGCGCGGGGACGGCCGCCCCGGCGGGGCGATGGATCCACTGCGCCTCGAAGAGCACCCCGAAACCGCTCCCCGCCAGGTCGAGATCGGCGAAGCTGTCCTTGACGGACGCGCCGGGCGCTGCCGTGTCGATACGGGAGACAAGCGCTTCCGGCACGACGTGCGGGGCCAGCGTCACCGCGTCGGGGTAGTAGAGCGGCGTACGGGCGGGGGCGGACCAGGCACGGTCTCCGAACTCGCCCGCCAGGCCGTGCGAGCGGCTCATCGCCGCACACCATGCGGCGTTGTTGCGGGCCGCGGCCAGGACCAGGTGCTGCTGCGATGTCGTCACCGCCGGATCATGGCGCTTCCGGCACGTCCCGTCGAACGATTTCACCCTGCCCTGCGCTGCCTGCGGATGAGCGGGATGGGCAAGGGGGCCGGAAAGTGGGACAGATCGGCGGACCGATGTCCTACTTTCCCGCAGGCAACCGCCTCTGTCCGAGGCGCCGGTGCCGGACCCGCCCGCCCGCACCCGGCGAGGCCCGGCATCTGCGGCGGTGGTTCAGGCGGCAGGGGAGCGGGTCGAGGTGATCACGACCGAGGTGTAGGGCACGGTGACGTGGCCGCCGAGCCCGTCGATTGCGGACCCGGCACTGTGCAGGACCTCCGCCAGTCGGTCCGCGGGGAGTTGGGTGAGGCCGCCGAAGGTGGGGAGCTGGTCGAGCCACTCCGCCCGGGAGTAGGTGCGCTGCCAGGTGAAGTGCCACTGTTCCGGCTCGCTGAACCTGCCGGACTGCCGGATGCCGTCGGCGATCCTCGCGAACAGCGGCTGGTAGGCCTCCACGGCCGAGTCCCGCAGCAGGCCGGGGTTGAACGGGGAGCCGGGGGCGACCCGTCGGAGTGCTCCGGCGAGGGCGTCGATCATCTCGGCCGGAAGCTGCGGGACGTGGTGGAAGGGGGCGAGCCGGCCGCCGGGGCGGAGCACCTGTGCCGCCTTGGCCGCGCCGACGACGGGGTCCACCCAGTGCCAGGCGGTGCCGGCGACGACCGTGTCGAACTGCCGCCCGGCCGGCGGCCAGTCCTCAAACCTGGCGACCTCGACCTCGACACCGCTGCGTCGCGCGAAGGCGGCCATCCGCTCGTCGGGCTCGACACCGAGCACGGTGCACCCGGCGTCCTGGAACTGCCGGGCCTCGATGCCGGTCCCGGCCCCGACGTCGAGCACGCGCCGACCGGGACTCGCCATGACGATCCTGTCCACCAGGGCCTGGGGATACGGCGGTCGGGCGCGGTCGTAGCGTTCGGCGTCCACTCCGAACGACTCGGCCGTCCGCCGGTGGCGGTGGGGCTCGGGGCCGGACCCGTCCGACTGTCCCCGCGCTAAAATGGGCATGCGCCCACCCTAATGGGCGGTTGCCCACTCACGGAAGCGGGCAGCACGGAAAAAGGGAGACCATGCCGTCAGGGGTGCACATCCACAACGTGCGCGGCCAGTTGTTCGAGGCCGCCGAGCGGGTCCTGCTTCGGGACGGGCCCGACGCGTTGACCAGCCGGGCGGTCACGGAAGAGGCGAACTGCGCCAAGGGCGTGCTGCACCGGCACTTCACCGACTTCGACGCCTTCCTGGCGGAACTGGTCCTCACCCGCGTCCGCGGCATCGAGGACCGGACCACGACGCTGCGCGCGGCCACCGGCACCGGGAGCGTGGTGGACAACCTCGTCGACGCGCTGGAGGACCTGTTCGGGCCGGTCACGGTGGCGATCGTCGCGCTCATCACCTTCCGCGACGGCCTCCGCGCCCGGCTGCGCGAGGCCGGCCTGACCGGCATCCCCCTGGTCGTGCAGGGCACGGCCATGATCGCCGCGTACCTCACCGCCGAGCGCGAGTCGGGCCGTCTGGCCGCTGCCGCCGACATCGACACCCTGGCCCCCACCCTGGTCGGAGCCGGCCACCTGCTGTTCGCCGACCGGACGAGCGCCCCACCGCAGCCCGACACCGTCCGCAAGATGGTGACCACCGTCATGGCCGACGCCTTGCGTCCGGCCCGGCCGTGACCCGAGAGCCCGGGGTCCGTGTCGGCCCGCCCGCCCTTGCCCCAGGAGCCCTTCGGCCTGTCTGACGGCGACCTCGATGATCGTGCTCAGTGATCTGCGGCCGGTACTCGGCGGGGGCGCTTGCGGCGGAGGGCGGCGGTGCGATCCGGCGATGGCCCGGGCCGCGGCGGGCTCCGTGGCGTGGACCACTTTTGCAAGCGGATGCTTGCAAAAGTTAGCGCAGGGGTGCACCATCGAGGCATGGCTTCACTGAACGTCGGCAACCTCGGGGAGTACCTGCGGGAGCAGCGCCGCAACGCGCAGCTCTCGTTGCGGCAGCTCGCCGATGCGGCCGGGGTGTCCAACCCGTACCTCAGCCAGATCGAACGTGGCCTGCGCAAGCCCAGCGCGGACATCCTCCAGCAGCTCGCGAAGGCGCTGCGGATCTCCGCCGAGACGTTGTACGTGCAGGCCGGAATCCTCGACGAGAAGGACCGGGACGAGCTGGAGACGCCCGCCGTCATCCTGGCCGACCCGCTGATCAACGAGCGGCAGAAGCAGGTGCTGCTCCAGATCTACGAGTCCTTCCGCAAGGAGAACGCGGCGGAGAGTGCGAACGAGGACGCCCCCGGCGACCGCGGTTCCGGCAGTGAAGCGACACCCTCACACTGAATGCGATCCGGGAGGACCCCAGTTATGGCCATCAGCGATGACCTGCGAAAGACCCTCACCGACCCCACCCCCCTCTACTTCTTCGCCGGCACCGCCGACCTCGCCGCGCGGCAGGCCAAGAAGCTCGCCGACGAGGCGCCGGAGCGCTTCGAGAAGGTGCGCCAGACCGACCCGAAGGTCGTCCAGGAGAAGGTGACGTCGCAGGCCAAGGGCGCGCAGGCCACCCTTCAGGCCAAGTTCTCCGAGGTCGTCGGCTCCTTCGACACCGACCTGAAGAAGCTGGGCGAGACCGCCCAGGACCTCGCCCTGCGCAGCGTGGGCGTGGCCGCCGAGTACGCGGTCAAGGCGCGTGAGACGTACGAGAGGGTCGCCGAGCACGGCGAGCAGGCCGTGAAGCAGTGGCGCGGCGAGGCCGCCGAGGAGATCAACGAGATCGCCGTCGCGGTCGAGCCGGACCCGGAGCCGAAGCCGGTCGTGGAGCCCGAGCCGGTCGTGAAGGCCGAGCCGGTCGTGGAGGCCGAGGCCGGCGTCGTCGGCGGGGCCACGGCCGAGGACGCCCAGGGCAAGAAGACCCCGGCGCCCCGCAAGGCCGCTGCCAAGAAGGCGGGCCCGGCCGGTGGGCTCGCCGGGGCGACCGAGGAGAAGTAACAGCCCGGTTCACGGACCGGACACGACGGGCCGCGTCGCCGCGAGGGCGTCCGGCCCGTCGTTTCGGTACCTTGGGCAGGGCCATCACGCAGGGCGTTCGCGCAATGCGCTCGCGCAGTGCGTTCGCGCGGCCCGTTCGTGTGGCGCGTCCGCGCGGGGCCATCGCGCAAGCCGGTCGCGCGAAGCGGTCACGCGGGGCGTTCACCAGGCGGTCAAACCGATGAGGCGGTGCTCGAAATGTTGCGTACGGGATTCGATGCCACGTTGATGTTCGTGGTCGGCTGGGTCTTCCTCATCACGGCGGTGGTCGCGCTCGTCATGGCGGCGACCGCGCGGGCGGACGCCTACCGGGCCGCGGACAAGCAGTCCAAGAACTTCTGGCTGATCATCCTCGGCATCACCGCGGTGGTGAACCTGCTGGTGCCGATGCTGTTCCTCCAGATCGCCGGCCTGGTCGCGTCGATCGTCTTCCTGGTGGACGTGCGTCCCGCACTCCGCCAGGTCTCCGGCGGCGGCCGGCGCAGCGGCGGCAGCAGCAGCGACGGACCGTACGGGCCCTACAACGGCGGCCGCTGAACCCTGCCGCCCGTCTCGCCGCGGTCCCGGTCCAGGAGCAACAGGGCGACGTCGTCGGTGAGTTCGCCGCCGTTCAGCTCGCGGACGCGCGTCATGGCGGCTTCGAGCAGCTCGTCCCCGCGCAGGCCGTCCGCCAACTGCCGGTTGATCATCGCGACCATGCCGTCCTGGCCGAGCCGCCCGGGGCGGCCCGAGCCGTCCGGGCCCGCGATCTTGCCCTCGATCAAGCCGTCCGTGTACATCAACAGGCTCCAGGCCCCGCCCAGTTGCACCTGGCTGCGCGGCCAGCGGGCGTGCGGCAGCAGGCCGAGCGCCGGGCCGCCGCCGTCGAACGGCATGAGCTGCGCGAGCTGCCCCTGCCGGGCGATCAGCGGCGCGGGATGCCCGGCCAGGCACAGACCGGCGCGGCGGCCGTCGGGGGCGATGTCGACCGTGCAGAGGGTCGCGAAGATCTCCTCGCTCTCGCGCTCGTGCTCCAGGACCCGCTGGAGGGTGGAGAGCAGCTCGTCCCCGCACAGGCCCGCGAAGGTCAACGCCCGCCAGGCGATGCGCAGTTCGACGCCGAGTGCCGCCTCGTCGGGGCCGTGGCCGCAGACGTCGCCGATCATCGCGTGGACCGTGCCGTCCGGGGTGCGCACGGTGTCGTAGAAGTCGCCGCCGAGCAGCGCCCGGGAGCGGCCGGGGCGGTAGCGGGCGGCGAACTTCAGGTCCGAGCCTTCGAGGAGCGGCGTGGGCAGCAGTCCGCGCTCCAGGCGGGCGTTCTCCTGCGCGTGCAGCCGGGACTCGGCCAGTTTGTACGAGGCGGTGTCGGCGCGCTTGCGCTCCACCGCGTACCGGATGGCCCGGCTCAGCAGCCGCCCGTCGAGCTCGTCGCGGAACAGGTAGTCCTGCGCCCCGGCCCGTACCGCGTCGGCGGCGTGCTCCGGGCGGTCGGACGGGGTGAGCGCGAGCACCGCGTGGTGCGGGGCCATCCGCAGGACGTCGTGCAGCGCGCCCAGCGCGTGGCCGGGCTCGGCGCACTCGGGGCACTGGCCGCAGCCGGGCAGCGCCAGATCGAGCAGGATGCAGTGCACGTCGTCGGTGAGCAGACGGGCGGCCTCGGTGAGGTTGCGGGCGGTGCGCACCCGGACCCGGCCGCCGTTCGCGGTGTCCCGGTCGAGCAGGTCGGGGACGGCGACGGCGTCGGCGGGGTCGTTCTCGACGACCAGCAGCGTCAGGTCGGCCGGCTGCTGGGGCGTGGAGTGCTCGGCGGGTTGCGAAGAGCCGCCCCGTCCGTCGCTCTCCACGGCGGGCACTGCTCTCTGCCGCGGTATGGGTACGGGCATCGGTTCGGTTCCTTCCCTCCCCCCGAGGGCGGTGGGACGCCGGGCGACGCCCCGCCAAACGGGGACCTTAGCGGTACCCGGCGGACGAGCGGAATGCCGTTCACGAATCCGCCCGGGTCATATGCCGGGAGTTTTCACCGCTTGCGGCCCGGCATGACCGGGTTCCGGCGGGGGCCCGAGGGCGGTCGCCGCGAACCCGTTCCCATGACAAAGATCACGCGCTCCCAGGGGTGGGAGCGCCCGCCCCGGCGAGGAGCGGGTCCCCGCCTCAGCCGGGCCGTACGACCCCCAGGATCGGCATCGAGCCGGCGCCCGCCACCGTCACGTTCCGCCCCGGGCGCGGGGCGTGGACCATCGAGCCGTTGCCCAGGTACATCGCGATGTGGCTCGCGTCGGAGAAGTAGACGATGAGGTCCCCGGGCCGCATCTGCGACACCGGCACCCTCGGCAGCAGCCGCCACTGCTCCTGCGAGGTCCGCGGTATCCCGCGCCCCGCCGCTCGCCACGCCTGCTGGGTGAGCCCCGAGCAGTCGAAGGCGTACGGGCCCTCCGCGCCCCACACGTACGGGTCGCCGAGCTGGGCCATCGCGTAGTCCACGGCCTGCTTGCCCTGCTGCGTCGCCGCGCCGCCGCCTCCCCCCAGGGCCCCGGAACCCACCCAGGCGGACTGCGCGCGCTGCTGGGCGTCGCGCTCCAGCTCCAGCAGCCGGTCGCGGTCCTTGCCGGCCAGCCGGGACTCGATCTTCTCGGCGGCGTCGATCTGCTTCTTGATCTCCTTGCGTGCCTTCTCCTTGTTCTTGCGGTTCGCCTCCAGCCTGGTCCACTGGGTACTGGCGTCCTTGGAGTAGGTGCGCAGGTCCTCCTGCGTGCGGTGCAGCTCGTCCAGCATGTTCTTGACCGCCGACTGCCCCTGCTGCATGCGGCCCGCGCCGCGCAGGAAGAGGTCCGGGCTCCCGCTCAGCATCAGCTGCGCGCTCTGCGGCACCCCGCCCGTACGGTACTGGGCGCGGGCCTGCGCGCCGAGCCGGTCCTTCAGCTCGTTGATCTTCCGCTCGCCGGCCACGATCGTCCGTGCCAGCTTCACGATCTCGCCGGACTGCCCCTGCGCCTGGTCCTCGGCGAGGTTGTAGGCGTCGGTGGCGACCGCGGCCTTGCGGTAGAGCTCGTCGATCTCTCTCCGTACCTGTTCGAGACTCGCGTCCCCACCGGGGGCGGGCGGCGGCTCGGGCACGGCCATCGCCTGGCCCGGCAGTACCAGCACACTCAGCGCGCAGGCCAGCGCGAGGGCGGTCGTGACACGAAGACCGCCGGCCCTGCTGTCCGCGGCACGGCTGCTGCTGCGGCGTCGGTACACGAGCTCCCCCCGGAACGAGTTCCGTGCCCGGTCCCTGCGACCGGCACGACATCTGATTTACCGTCAGTAACCTGGCGACTCTGCCGAGATGCTGCCACGCCCGCCGCGAAAGCGACAGAGGCCGCAACAGCGTCCCCTCACAACCCCCGAGAACCTTCCGGCCCTTCCCTGCACATCCCGTCCGACGAACGAGATCGAAATCCCGTTCCCCGAAAAGCTCCCCGCGGCGAAAAGTCCCGCGTTATTCACCGGTACGTGGCGTTCCGGGCCGCTGGTGCGTGGTGTTCCGCGTCCATCGGTACGTGGCGTTCCGGGCCGCCGCGGCGCCCCGGCGCACCCCGCCCCCCTACCCCCACCCCATCGGCGCCAGCGCCTCCCACCGCACCGTGACCTCCCCCTGCCGCCAGCGCCGCTCCCCGTCCGCCGGGGCGTGCCCGGTGGGGGAGTGGGGGCCGGTCACCGGCCAGTCGGCGGCCAGGTCCCGTACCGCCCGCACCCACCGCTGCCGCGCCCCCAGCGAAGCGAACGGCGCCGCCGCCGCCCAGGCCCGGTCGAAGTCCCGCAGGAATGCGTGCACCGGCTCGCCCGGCACGTTCCGGTGGATCAGCGCCTTCGGCAGCCGTTCCGCCAGGTCCGACGGCCGCTCCAGCGACGCCAGCCGCGCCGCGAACGTCACCGTCCGCGGCCCCTCCGCCCCCAGCGCCACCCACACGTGCCGCCGCCCGATCTCGTCACAGGTCCCCTCGACCAGCAGCCCGCCCGGGGCGAGCCGGCCGCGCAGCCGCGCCCAGACGGCGGCCACCTGCTCCTCGTCGTACTGCCGAAGGACGTTGGCCGCCCGGATCAGCATCGGCCGCCGCCCGCCGTCGAGCGGCACCTCGAAGCCCCCGTGCCGGAAGGTCAGCCCGTCCCGCTCGTACGGCCTCGCCGCCGCCACCCGCGCGGGCTCGATCTCGACACCGGTCACTTCCACCCGCGGCGCGGCCGTCCGCAGCCGCCCCAGCAGCTCCACCGCCGTCCAGGGCGCGGCCCCGTACCCGAGGTCGACGGCCACCGCCCCGTCCGTGCGCCGCAGGGCCTGCCCGTGCACGGCGGCGATCCAGCGGTCCATGCGCCGCAGCCGGTTCGGGTTGGTGGTCCCGCGGGTGACGGCGCCGACGGGGCGCGAGGAAGCGGTGCGGGAGGCCATGGACGAAATCCTAAAGCGCGCGGAACGCGCCGACCCGTACGGCAATGATTTGGCAAAGTGGAAATGGAACAGAACGTTCCGCTGTTCTCGACCTTCGGAAGGGCGGCACCGCCCCCCTTCGGCATGCCCGCGCAGTCAGCCGAGAGGACCGTCGACGTGAGCCAGTACGTCTCCCGACTCACCGGCACACTGGCCGCGGCCACCCCGCCGCGCCTGCGGCTGCCCGGCACACCCCGCAAGCCGCGCCGCATCGCCATGCTCAGCGTGCACACCTCACCCCTGCACCAGCCCGGCACCGGCGACGCGGGCGGCATGAACGTCTACATCGTCGAGCTCGCCAAGCGCCTGGCCGCGATCAACATCGAGGTCGAGATCTTCACCCGCGCCACCACCGGCGGCCTGCCGCCCCGCGTGGAGCTCGCCCCCGGCGTCCTGGTCCGCCACGTCGACGCCGGACCGTACGAGGGCCTGGCCAAGGAGGAGCTGCCCGCCCAGCTCTGCGCCTTCACCCACGGCGTCATGCGGGCCTGGGCGGGCCAGCGCCCCGGCTACTACGACCTGGTCCACTCCCACTACTGGCTCTCCGGCCACGTCGGCTGGCTCGCCGCCGAGCGCTGGGGCGTGCCCCTGGTCCACGCCATGCACACCATGGCCAAGGTCAAGAACGCCTCCCTCGCCGAGGGCGACACCCCCGAGCCCGCCGCACGTGTCATCGGCGAGACCCAGATCGTCCGCGCCGCCGACCGCCTCATCGCGAACACCGCCGAGGAGGCCGACGAACTGGTCCGCTTCTACGAGGCCGACCCCGCCCGGGTCGCCGTCGTCCACCCGGGCGTCAACCTCGACCGGTTCCGCCCCGGCGACGGCCGGGCCGCCGCCCGTGCCCGCCTGGGCCTGCCGCAGGACGCCTTCATACCCCTCTTCGCGGGCCGCATCCAGCCCCTGAAGGCCCCCGACGTCCTGCTCCGGGCCGTGGCCGTCCTCCTCGCCGAGGACCCGAGCCTGCGCACCAAGCTGGTCGTCCCGGTGGTCGGCGGCCCCAGCGGCAGCGGCCTGGCCAAGCCCGAGAAGCTCCAGAAGCTCGCCGCGCGCCTGGGCATCGCCGACGTCGTCCGCTTCCGCCCGCCGGTCGGCCAGGACCGCCTCGCCGACTGGTTCCGCGCCGCCTCCGCCCTCGTCATGCCGTCCTACAGCGAGTCCTTCGGCCTGGTCGCCATCGAGGCCGAGGCCACCGGCACCCCGGTCGTCGCGGCGTCCGTCGGCGGCCTGCCGGTGGCCGTGCGCGACGAGAAGACCGGCTTCCTCATAGCGGGCCACGACCCGGCCGGGTACGCCCGGGCGCTGCGCCGGTTCATCGACCACCCCGAGCTGGTCGACACCATGGGCGCCGCCGCCGCCCGGCACGCGCAGGCCTTCGGCTGGGACACCGCCGCGGCGGCCACCGCGGACGTCTACACCGCGGCGGTGCACGAACACCGCCGTCACGTACGCTCGCACCATGGCTGACAAAGCTGAGCAGGCGGAGAAAGCGGCGCGGGACGTCCTCGAAGCGGTCCTGAAGGACGCCGGCCTGGAGTGGGAGAACCCCGCACCCGGCTCCTACGTCGTCACCCTCCCCGGCACCCGCAAGCTCTCCACCACGGTCTCCCTCATCGTCGGTCGGCACTCCCTCTCGCTGAACGCCTTCGTGATCCGCCACCCCGACGAGAACCACGAGGCCGTCCACCGCTGGCTCCTGGAGCGCAACCTCCGCCTGTACGGCGTGAGTTACGCCGTCGACTCCCTCGGCGACGTCTACCTCGCCGGGAAGCTCCCCCTCGCGGCCGTCACCCCCGACGAGATCGACCGCCTCCTCGGCTCGGTCCTGGAGGCCGCCGACGGCCCCTTCAACACCCTCCTGGAGCTGGGCTTCGCGTCCGCCATCCGCAAGGAGTACGCGTGGCGCGTCTCGCGCGGCGAGTCCACCCGCAACCTGGACGCCTTCGCCCACCTGACCCGGCCGCGCACCTGACACCGCCCTCGCTCTGCCCTGGCCGCCGTACGAGCCGGCCGGCCCGTGTGACGAACCCCGGCCGGACGGCCCGGGGCGTCCCGGACGGGTCTTCTCCACGGGCACTTCCCCGGGCGACTCCTCGCGTGCTGCCACCCGATACGAGGACCTACGCGGCCGGCGCGACCTCCCCCGCCTTCGCCGCCGCGCCGCCCTCCGGCACGGAGACCTGCTCCACCTCGGGCTCCGCGTCCGCCGGCAGCCCCCGCATCAGCAGCCAGTACCCGGCGGCCGCCACCATGCCGATCACCGCGCACGCGCCCCACAGCCACGCGCTGCCGAACCGGTCGATGACGTAACCGCCCAGCAGCGGGGCCGCCAGCGCCGCCACCGCCCAGGACATCGTGTACATCCCCTGGTAGCGCCCCCGCCCGTGCACCGGCGAGAGCCGCACCACGAGCCCGGTCTGGATGGGCGAGTTGACGATCTCGGCCAGGGTCCACACGCAGACGGTAAGGACGTACACCCCGAGCGACCCCGCGAAGGCGGTCAGCCCGAATCCGTACCCCGCGAGCAGGGACGACACGACCAGCAGCCGCCGCGGGTCCCGGTGCTCGATGAAGCGCGTGACCGGGATCTGGAGCGCCACGATGAGCACGCCGTTGACCGCGATCGCCGTCCCGAAGTCCGAACTGGAGAACCCGTCCGTCCCCATCGCCACCGGCAGTGCCACGTACCCCTGCTGGAAGATCAGCGCCACCAGGAACGACAGCCCCACCACGCTCATGAAGCGCCCGTCGCGCAGTACGGTTCCGAGCCCGACGCCCGCCTCGTCCGCCTTCTGCTGGACCGTGCGCTCGGGCCGCGACTCCGGCAGCTTCACGAAGACGACGACCGCGCACACCAGCGTCATGGCGGCCTCGATGAGGAAACCGGCCCGGTAGCTGTACTCGGCGAGGAACCCGGCGCCCGTCGAGGAGATCGCGAACCCCAGGTTGATCGCCCAGTAGTTGAGCGAGAAGGCCCGCACCCGGTCCGCCGGCTTCACGATGTCGGCCATCATCGCCTGCACGGCCGGCCGCGAGGCGTTGGACGCCATGCCGACCAGGAACGCGACCCCGGCGATGGCGACCGGATGCTCCATGAACCCGAGCAGCGCCACCGACAGCGCCGTCGACACCTGCGCGACCAGCATGGTGGGCCGCCGCCCGAGCCGGTCCGCCATGACCCCGGCCACCAGCGACGACACCACCCCGCCGAGCCCGTGCAGGGCGGCGACCAGTCCGGCGTAGGTGGCCGAGTACCCCCGGTCCAGCGTCAGGTACAGCGCCATGAACGTGGCGACGAACGCCCCCATCCGGTTCACCAGCGTGCTCGTCCAGAGCCACCAGAACTCCCGGGGGAGCCCCGAGACGCTCTCGCGCACGGCGCGCCGCAGACCTGTCGCGGACATGGACATCCCCCCGGATGCAAGTGGTGTAAGTGGCTCGGCAAGTAACCGAACCTTACGTAAGCCCGTCTCCGGCCCGCCATTCATTTGACGCGGACCGTCAATCCATCCCCGCGCGCCCGCACGCGCGAGGTTCCCGGAATGTCCATTAGGCTCGTACGCATGGCCGACGCACCGTACAAGCTGATCCTCCTCCGCCACGGCGAGAGCGAGTGGAACGCGAAGAACCTGTTCACCGGCTGGGTGGACGTCAACCTCACCGACAAGGGCGAGAAGGAAGCAGTGCGGGGCGGTGAGCTGCTGACCGCCGCCGGTCTCCTCCCGGACGTGCTGCACACCTCCCTCCAGAAGCGCGCCATCCGCACCGCGCAGCTCGCGCTGGAGGCCGCGGACCGCCACTGGATCCCGGTCCACCGGAGCTGGCGCCTGAACGAGCGCCACTACGGCGCCCTCCAGGGCAAGGACAAGGCGCAGACGCTCGCCGAGTTCGGCGAGGAGCAGTTCATGCTGTGGCGCCGCTCGTACGACACCCCGCCGCCGGTCCTGGAGGACGGCACGGAGTTCTCGCAGTCGGACGACCCCCGCTACGCGACCATCCCCTCCGAGCTGCGCCCCCGCACGGAGTGCCTCAAGGACGTCGTCGAGCGCATGCTGCCGTACTGGTACGACGGCATCGTCCCGGACCTCCTGGACGGCAAGACCGTGCTGGTCGCCGCCCACGGCAACAGCCTCCGCGGCCTGGTCAAGCACCTCGACGGCATCTCCGACGAGGACATCTCCGGCCTGAACATCCCCACCGGCATCCCGCTCTACTACGAGCTCGACGCCGACTTCCGCCCGCTCACCAAGGGCGGCAAGTACCTCGACCCGGACGCGGCCGCCGCGGCCATCGAGGCGGTCAAGAACCAGGGCAAGAAGAAGTAGCCCCCTCCCGTACGCGAGGAGCCCCCGGCCGCGGAAGTCCGCGGCCGGGGGCTCCTCGCCGTTCCGGGGGCGTGGCCGGCCGTACTGAAACCGTCGGGGGCGGGTACGCGGGTGCGGCGGTGGTCGTCGTCGGAGGGGAGCAGCCGGATGAGCCCGGAACCCGAGTACCGGCAGTGGCTGCACGGCCAGTTGCGGATGGCCGTGTGGATCGCCGGGGCCCTGGCCGCGTGCGGACTGGTCGGGTTGTTCCTGTCCGCCCTGGGCGTCCCCGACGCGGTGACCTGGCCCGCCGCCGCCGGAGCCGCCGTGGGCGGCGGGTGGGCGGCCGACCGGTGGCGGCGACGCCGTGAGGAGCGGGACTGAGGCGGTCCGGCAGGGCGTTACGGACGTGACGAGGACACCGCGCCGCCGCGCGCGTGACATGACGAGGACACCGCGCCGCCGCCGACGCCCGTGACATGACGAGGACACCGCGCCGCCGCCGGCGCGCGCGACATGACGAGGGCCCGCCCGTGGCAGGCGGGCCCTCCGTGCGTACCGCGTGACGGTCAGCCGCAGCAGCCGCCGCACTGGCACGGCGCGCCGGACTGGCAGCCGCAGCCGCAGCCCGAGCCGCAGCCGCAGGCGCCGAGCAGCGGCAGGCGGGTCACTTCCCCCGGCTCGGGCGGGGTGTCGGTCGTGGCGGGGGTGTCGGCCATGGGATCTCCTCGGGTGCTCGATGGATCACTGGCCCGATGCCCGAAGGCACGGCAGGAGAGACGGGCGGTCTCCCCCCACCCATTGCATGCCCGATGGGCGGGCGCATCAACAGCGCGCGGAAGCACGGGTGTCGACGTGTCCTGCACGGGCTCGTCCGGTCACGCCTGTGCGGTGTTCTCCTGCGCCGCCTGGACGTCGTCCGCGTGCTCGCCCGTCACCAGGTACACGACGCGCTTGGCGACCGAGACCGCGTGGTCGGCGAAGCGCTCGTAGTAGCGGCCGAGGAGGGTGACGTCGACGGCGGTCTCGATGCCGTGCTTCCAGCGGTCGTCCATCAGGTGCGTGAAGAGCGTGCGGTGCAGCAGGTCCATCTCGTCGTCGTCCTGCTCCAACTGGAGGGCCAGGTCGACGTCCTTGGTGATGATGACCTCCGCCGCCTTCGCCATCAGGCGCTGGGCGAGCTGGCCCATCTCCAGGATGGTCGCGTGCAGGTCGTTGGGCACGGCCGTGGCCGGGAAGCGCAGCCGGGCCAGCTTCGCCACGTGCTGGGCGAGGTCGCCCGAACGCTCCAGGTCGGCGCTCATGCGCAGCGAGGTGACGACGATGCGCAGGTCGGTGGCGACCGGCTGCTGGCGGGCCAGCAGGGCGATCGCGCGCGCCTCCAGGTCGTGCTGGAGGTCGTCGACCTTCTGGTCGGCCGCGATGACGCTCTCCGCGAGCTTCAGGTCGGCGTCCAGCATGGCGGTCGTGGCGCGCCCTATCGCAGAGCCGACCAGGCGGGCCATCTCGACCAGGTCCTCACCGATCGAGTCCAGTTCCTCGTGGTACGCGTCCCGCATGGGGGTTCCTGCTTTCTGAGAGCGGCGCGCTCCACTGCGGAGCGGGCCGGTGTCTTCCGGGGGCTGGCGGGGCTCCGGTCCCCACCCTCCCACCATCCGTCCGATACGCGTCCGGTTCCGGCCGCCGAAGTGAACCACCCCCATCCCCTTGGTGAACTCTGGGCGACGAACGTTCGAGGCCGCACCCATTCGCTTGGGGCAGTGTCGGTGACCAGGCATAACCTTGTGCACATGGACGTGAACGCGGCAGTGGCCGCAGCAGCAGCGATAGCCGGTCTGTGCACCGGCATCATCGCCATGCTGGCGTTCCGCTGGAGCGAACGCGAACAGAAGCGTCCCACCCGCGCCGCCGTGCGCCCCGAGGTGAACGCCACGCTGCCGCCGGGAGTGGACACCGTCCTCTCCGTGCTCCGCTCCTCCGCGGTGGTGCTCGACGAGAGCGACAACGTGGTGAAGGCCAGCTCGGCGGCGTACGCCCTGGGCCTGGTCCGAGGCGGAAAGCTGGCGGTCGAGCCGATGATCCACATGGCCCGCGACACCCGACGCGACGGGGAGATACGCCAGGTCGAGCTGGACCTGCCGCGCCGCGGCACCGGCCGCGGCGAGGCGCTCGCGGTGTCCGCCCGGGTCGCGCCACTGGGTTCGCGGCTCGTGCTGCTCCTGGTGGAGGACCTCACCGAGGCCCGTCGCATCGAAGCGGTGCGCCGCGACTTCGTCGCGAACGTGAGCCACGAGCTGAAGACCCCGGTGGGGGCGCTGTCCCTGCTGTCGGAGGCCGTCATGGACGCCTCCGACGACCCGGAGGCGGTGACCCGGTTCGCCGGCCGCATGCAGATCGAGGCGACCCGCCTGACCTCCCTGGTCCAGGAGCTGATCGACCTCTCCCGGGTGCAGAACGACGACCCGCTGGAGGACTCCGAACCGGTACGGGTGGACGAGCTGGTCGCCGAGGCCATCGACCGCAGCCGCCAGACGGCCTCCACCAAGCAGATCGCCATGCAGGCCGGCGGCACCTCCGGCCTGCACGTCTGGGGCAACCGCGGCCAGCTCGCCGCCGCCCTCGGCAACCTGGTGGAGAACGCCGTCAACTACAGCCCGGCCGGCACCAAGGTCGCCGTCGCCGCCCGCCGGGTGCCCGCCGTCGGCGGCGACCTCATAGAGATAGCCGTCACCGACCAGGGCATCGGCATCTCCGAACGCGACCGCGACCGCGTCTTCGAGCGGTTCTACCGCGTCGACCCGGCCCGCTCCCGCGCCACCGGAGGCACCGGCCTGGGCCTGGCCATCGTCAAACACGTCGCCGCCTCGCACGGCGGCGAGGTCACCGTGTGGAGCTCCGAGGGACAGGGCTCCACCTTCACCCTGCGGCTGCCCGAAGCGGGCTCCGTCCGCGAGACCAGGGTGGAGCACACCCCCGGCCGTCCCCTCGTCGGGCCCGGGGACGCCGACGCGGTCGAGGGCTTCGACGACGAAGCCCCGGCCGCCGCCGACCCCGCGCACAAGACCCCCATCCGTGAGATCACCCCTGCCCCGGAGGTCCTTCCGTGACCCGAGTGCTCGTCGTCGAGGATGAGGAATCCTTCAGCGACGCCCTGTCCTACATGCTCCGCAAGGAGGGCTTCGAGGTCGCGATCGCGGCGACCGGCCCCGACGGCCTCGACGAGTTCGAGCGCAACGGCGCCGACCTCGTCCTCCTGGACCTCATGCTGCCCGGCCTGCCCGGCACCGAGGTCTGCCGCCAGCTCCGGGTGCGCTCCAACGTCCCCGTGATCATGGTGACCGCCAAGGACAGCGAGATCGACAAGGTCGTCGGCCTGGAGATAGGGGCCGACGACTACGTCACCAAGCCCTTCTCCTCCCGCGAGCTGATCGCCCGCATCCGCGCCGTCCTGCGCCGCCGGGGCGAACCGGAGGAGGTCACCCCGGCCGCCCTGGAGGCCGGTCCGGTACGGATGGACGTCGACCGGCACGTCGTCACCGTCGCCGGGGCCAAGATCGACCTCCCCCTCAAGGAGTTCGACCTGCTCGAGATGCTGCTGCGCAACGCGGGCCGCGTGCTGACCCGCATGCAGCTCATCGACCGGGTCTGGGGCGCGGACTACGTCGGCGACACCAAGACCCTCGACGTCCACGTCAAGCGCCTGCGGGCCAAGATCGAGCCGGACCCGGGCGCCCCGCGCTACCTGGTCACGGTGCGGGGCCTGGGCTACAAGTTCGAGCCGTAAACCGCTGCACGCGCATGACCGCCGGGTGCGTACGACCGCCGGGCGCGTACGACTTCCGTGCGCCTGCCACCGCCGCACGCGCACCGCGTACCGCGTACCGCGTACGACGAGGGGCCCCGCCGGAATCCGATTCCGGCGGGGCCCCTCGTCGTACGGACGGCTGCGGCGGCGTCAGCGAGCCGTGCCCGCGCCGGTGGCCGCGCCGTTGGCCGGCGGAGTGTTCTTCGCGGCGCCGTTCTTCGCCGGGGTGCCCGAGGGCGAACCGGCGGGCGTGCCGGTCGGGGCGCCGGAGGCCGGGGTGCCCGAGGGCGAGCCGGTCGGGGACGGGGTGCCGGACGGGGCGGCCGGGACCTTGTCCGGGCCGAAGCCCTCGAAGTGGCCGACGGCCGGGACGACGAACGCCTTCAGCGTCACGTCGCCGGTCTCGCTGAAGGAGAAGGTGACCGGCTGTGCCTTGCCGAGCTGGGGGCCCTCGGCCTCACTGCCGTTCGCGACGACGGCGGAGGCGTTGTCCTTGCCGCCGATGATCACGGAACCGCCGGCCGGCACGGTGATCGGGCCGGGCTTGCCGCCCTGCGCCTTGCCGGAGGTGAGCTTCACCTGGGCGGCGGAGTCGCCGAGCTTGACGGAGTCCAGGGTCTGCGGCTTGTCGCCGTCGTTGAAGACGGTCGCGGAGACCACGGCGTCGCCCTTGCCGGCCTTCTTGGTCTTCTCGTCCAGCGGCTGGGTGATCACCAGCGCGTTCTGGATCTTGATCTGTCCGTTGTCGACGGAGATCGCGGCGTTGTCCGGCTTGACTTGCAGGGTCTGTGCGTCGTTGCCGGCGCCACATGCGGCGAGCGAGACGATCGAGAACGCGAGGGCGGTGGCGGCGAGGGTGCCGCGTCGAAGGCTGCGGCTCACGGCGGCGGCAACTCCTTGGACGTTACGGACGGGGGGACTTGATTCCGGCTTAGGTTATCGACTCGCCGACCCGCCTCCGCACCCGACCCGCCCCCCGCGCCGGTCGGCGTGCCGGGGCGGTCCCGATCGGCCCCGGCGGTCGCCGTCCCCGCGCGGCCGCGAACGGCTGGCGGAATTCGTACAGCGTTCAATGGCGGGATATTGCCCACGGAATTGATCAAGGGGACCGTGATCAATTCGGGATTGGCGCGCAGTGGGCGGGGAGCCGGCCCGCATTGCCGCCGGACGGGTGATCGATCTCCGAACGGAGTAGGTGAAGTTCACCTCGTGGAACCCGGCAAACCGGGACTTTCGGGCGCTCCGCAGGGCTCTGTGGTGCGCGTAACGTACACGTTTCTCGTCGCCCGCACAGCCGCTCCCACCTGCGAATACCGTCTTCCGGAAGGCCTCCGCAGCACGTTCCTGTCGTAGTTGTCAAGCCCCGAGATATGCCCTGACCTGCGGAAACGCCATTCAGAACAAGCAGTTTCCGTGTTACTCTGGATAGCCACGGAAGGGGTACCTGTCACATGACGTTCAAGGTTGGCGACACCGTGGTCTATCCCCATCACGGGGCCGCGCTGATCGAGGCCATTGAGACTCGTCAGATCAAAGGCGTGGACAAGACCTACTTGGTGCTCAAGGTCGCCCAGGGCGACTTGACTGTTCGTGTGCCTGCGGACAATGCGGAGTTCGTCGGTGTACGCGATGTGGTCGGCCAGGACGGGCTGGACCGGGTCTTCGAGGTGCTGCGCGCACCGTACGCGGAAGAGCCCACGAACTGGTCCCGTCGTTACAAGGCGAATCTGGAGAAGCTCGCTTCGGGCGACGTGATCAAGGTCGCCGAGGTAGTGCGCGACCTGTGGCGTCGTGAGCGCGAGCGCGGTCTCTCCGCCGGCGAGAAGCGCATGCTCGCGAAGGCACGCCAGATCCTGGTGAGCGAGCTGGCGCTCGCGGAGAACACCAATGAGGACAAGGCCGAGGCCCTGCTGGACGAGGTTCTCGCGTCGTAACCGTTTGTTCACGTGCCCGGCTGCACCCGGGTGCGTGCGTTGATGGTGTGAGTGATGCCGTGGTGCCCGGCGACCGACTGTGTCCGCAGTCGGCCGTTCGGACACCGCGGCATTCTTCTTTCTACGTTCCCCGCGCCTGATCCCGCATGCGGTTTTTTTCGCGCTGCCGATGCGCCGCCCCGTCCGACTGTCACGGAAGGGGTCCGGTCAGGGCGTCGCGCCCGGCTCGCTGTGGCCATACCCATGGGGGACGAGGACACAAACCTCCGGAGTAGTCCATGACAGTCGAACACCCCTCTGCGCCCTCCGAAAGCCCCCGCGAGAGCCCCGCCGCGAGCTCCGCGGACACCGCCGCGAACCCCGCGCGCCCCACCCGCACCGCGGCCGTCATCCCGGCCGCCGGCCGTGGTGTCCGCCTGGGCCCCGGCGCCCCCAAGGCGCTCCGTACCCTCAACGGAACCCCCATGCTGGTGCACGCCGTGCGCGCGATGGCCGCCTCCCGGTACGTCTCCCTGGTGGTCGTGGTGGCCCCCGCCGACGGTGCGGGCGAGGTCAAGAGCCTGCTCGACGAGTACGAGCACGCGCTGCCCGAGCGCACCGAGTTCCTGGTCGTGCCCGGCGGCGACACCCGCCAGGAGTCCGTGCGGCTGGGTCTGGAGGCGCTGCCGGACGACATCGCCGCCGTACTGGTGCACGACGCGGCACGGCCGCTCGTCCCGGTGGACACCGTGGACGCGGTCGTCGAGGCGGTACGCGACGGGGCCGTCGCCGTGGTGCCCGCGCTGCCGCTCGCCGACACCGTCAAGCAGGTCGAGCCGAGGCCGCACGGCACGCCGGAACCGGTCGTCGCGACGCCCGAGCGGGCGCTGCTGCGGGCCGTGCAGACGCCGCAGGGCTTCGACCGCGCCGTGCTGGCGCACGCCCACGCGACCGTCCCCGCCGCCGGGGACGGGGCCACGGACTGCGCCGGTATGGTCGAGCGGCTCGGCCGGCCGGTCGTGGTGGTGCCCGGGCACGAAGAGGCGTTCAAGGTGACCCGGCCGCTGGACCTGGTGCTGGCCGAGGCGGTACTCGCACGGAGGAGGGCCAACGATGGCTTCTGAGGACAACAGGCCGGTCATGCCGCTGGTCGGCATCGGGACCGACATCCACGCCTTCGAGCGCGGCCGCGAACTGTGGTGCGCCGGACTGCACTGGCCGGACGAGGAGTTCGGGCTGGCCGGGCACTCGGACGCGGACGTCGTCGCCCACGCCGCCTGCGACGCGCTGTTCTCCGCCGCCGGGGTCGGCGACCTCGGGGCGCACTTCGGGACGGGGCGCCCGGAGTGGGCGGGCGCGTCCGGGGTGACGCTGCTCACCGAGGCGGCCCGGATCGTACGGGCCGAGGGCTTCGAGATCGGGAACGTCGCCGTGCAGGTCGTGGGCGTACGGCCCAAGATCGGCAAGCGGCGCGAGGAGGCCCAGAAGGTGCTGAGCGCGGCGGTCGGCGCACCGGTCTCGGTGTCCGGGACGACCAGTGACGGGCTCGGGCTCACCGGGCGCGCCGAGGGTCTCGCGGCGATCGCCACGGCGCTGGTCCACCGCGCCTGAGGCCGCGTGCCCGGTGCGGCTGAACCTCCCGTTCCGCTCTTGCGCACGCCTTGCACGTACGCTGGTACGGCAAGGCGTGCGACAGGAGTGGAGGCCGACGGTGACGGTGGCGACCGAGGTCAGGACCGGCGTCCCCGCCGGATACGTGCTGCGGCCCGCGACCCCCGAGGACGTCGGCGGGGCCCGCGCCGTCATGCTGGACACCGTCTACCGCGACCTGGGGTCCGGGTACGTCCCGCGCTGGCACGCGGACATCATCGACCCCGACGGAACGTATCTGCGCCCCGAGCGGCGCACCCTCCTGGTGGTCGAGAAGGACGGCGGGATCGTCGCCACCGGAGCCGTCCGCGACCAGGGGCCCCAGGCGCCGCCCAATCCGGAATGGGTCGCCGAGCGCTTCCCGTCCGGGACCACCGCCCAGTTGTGCCGGATCTACGTCCGCCCGGAACACCGGCGGCACGGGCTCGCCCGCGCGCTGGTGAGTGAACTGTGCGACTTTGTCGTCAAGGCCGGCGGGTACGAGGCGGTCTATCTGCACACCGACCCCGCCGTTCCGGGCGCCGAGCCGTTCTGGCGCTCGCTGGCGACCGAGGTCTGCGACGAGCGGAAGCTGCCCGGCGGGGGGCAGGGCATCGTCCACTTCGAGCTGCCCGTCGCGGAGATCGCCGCCCGCTAGGTGACAATCGTTTTCAGGTAGGGTCGTGACATGTCCTCGATACGCCGTCGTGCCGCGCTGCCCCTCGCAGCGACCGCCGCCACGCTCGCCCTGACCGTCACGGCCTGCGGAGGCGGTGGTTCCGGAAGTGCGACGGGCTCGGGGGACGGCGGACGGCTGCGGGTCTCGCTCGCCTTTCCGCCCGCGCAGGCCATGTCCCCGTACGGCGACGACGCCGTGACCCTCAGCCGTCTCGCGGTCGTCGAGGGGCTCACCGCGCTCGGCAGGAACGGCGAGGCGCTGCCCGCGCTGGCCACCGGGTGGAAGCCCGACGGCGACAGGGCCTGGACCTTCACCCTCCGTAAGGCCGTCTTCCAGGACGGCAAGCCGGTCGACGCCGAGTCCGTCGTGCGCGCGCTGGCCGCCGCCGAACAGGCCTCACCCAAGCCGCGCGTGCTCAGCGACACGGACATCGAGGCCGAGGCCGTCGTCTCCGGCGGCGCCCAGACCGTACGCATCACGACGAAGACCGCCGACCCGCTGCTGCCCCAGCGCCTGGCGAACCCCTCGCTGGCGATCCTGTCGGCGGGCGCGTACGGCGGCGGCAAGGTGAACCCCGCCGGGCACGCCACCGGCCCGTTCACCCTGACCGAGCTCAACGGCGCCGTCAGCGCGACCCTGACCAGGAACGACTCCTACTGGGGCACGAAGGCCAAGGCCCCCGGCGTCGATGTGAAGTTCGTCGCCGACGGCAAGGCGCGGGCCAACGCCCTGCGCGCCGGGCAGACCGACATCGCCGAGTACGTGCCCGTCTCGCAGGCCTCCCTGCTGGACGAGGGGCAGGTCCGCGAGGTGCCCACCGCGCGCACCAACAGCCTGTACCTCAACACCCGGAAGGGCCCCTTCGCGGACGCCGCGCTGCGGGCCGCCGCCCGCACCGCCGTCGACAGCAAGGCGCTGGTCGAGGGCGTGTACGAGGGCCGGGCCGACACCGCGCAGGGCCTCTTCGGGCCGGGCGTCGGCTGGGCGGCGAAGCAGCGCGTGCCCGTCGCGGACCGGACCGCCCCCGCACCGAAGGACGAGGTCACGGCCGCCGGCGAGATCGTCCTCGCCACCTACACCAACCGGCCCGAGCTGCCCGAGGTCGCCACGGCCGTGCAGCAGCAGTGGGAGAAGGCGGGCTTCCGGGTCCGCCAGGTGGTCCGGGACTACGCGCAGATGGAGGCCGACGCGCTCGGCGGGAAGTTCGACGCGTTCATCCTGCCGCGCAACACCCTGCTCGACACCGGCGACCCGTCCTCGTACCTGGCCAGCGACTTCACCTGCGCCGGGTCCTTCAACATCGCCCAGCTCTGCGACAAGCAGGTCGACGCGGCCGTCGCCGCGACCGTCTCCGCCGCCGGGACCCCGGACCGGCAGGCCGCCGAGATGAAGGCCGAGGCGGCCGTGCTGCGCACGGACGCGGTGGTTCCGCTGGTGCACGAGCGGTTCGTGCAGGGCGTCGGCAAGGGCGTCGAGGGCGTCTCGCTCGACCCGACGGAGCGGACGCTGGTCACCGCCGACACGCGCATCGGATGAGGCTGGGAGGGCTCGCCGGGAGGGCCGCCGCCCTCGTCGGCATGGTGCTGGCCGTCGGGCTGCTGCCCTGGCTGACCAGGAACGATCCGGCTCTGACCATCCTGCACGCGCGGTACGCCGACCGGCCGCCGACCCCCGGGGTGCTCGCCGCGATCCGCGCGGAGACCGGCCTCGACGGCGGTCCGCCGCAGGTGCTGGGCGACTGGCTGGGCGGGGTCGCGCACGGGGACTTCGGGGTGTCGTGGGTGTCGGGCGCGCCCGTCGGCCCGGACGTGACGGCCGCCCTCGGGGTCTCCCTGACCCTGATGGGCTGTTCGCTGCTGGTGGCCGTGGTGCTGGCGGGGCTGCTGTGCCTGCGGACGCTGCGGCTCGGGGCGCGGCGCGGGCTCGTCCGGGCGCGGGCGGGCGTGCTCGGGGCGGCGCTCGCCGCGCTGCCGGAGTTCCTGGTCGCGGCGGTGCTGGCGACGGTCTTCGCCGTGCAGGCGGGGTGGTTCCCCGCGGTGGGCTGGGGGACCTTCTCCTCGGCCGTCCTCCCCGCCGTCGCCATGGGCGTCCCGGCGGGCGCGCTGCTCGGGCGGCTGCTGGACGACGCGCTGCCGGCGGCCTTCGCGGAGCCCTGGGCGCGGGCGGCCGCGGCCCGCGGCATTCCCGGCGCCCGGGTGGCGCGGCACGCCCTGCGCCGGACGCTGCCCGGGGTGCTGCCGCAGTTCGGGTTCGTGGTGGTCGGGCTGACGGGCGGGGCGGTCGCGGTGGAGACCCTCTTCGCGATTCCGGGTCTCGGCGGCACCGCGCTGAGCGCCGCCCTGGCCCAGGACCTGCCGGTGCTTCAGGCGGCCGTGCTGGTGCTGCTGTTGCTCGGGGTGGCGGCGGGACTCGTGGTGCGGGGGCTCGGGCGGCTGCTCCTCGGGCCCGCGCTGCGGGACGGTGCGCTGCCGACGCTGGTCAGGCCCCGGCTCGCGGCGGGGCGGGCGGTGCGGTGGGGGGCCGTGCTGGTGACGCTGGTGTTCGTGGGGGTGGTGGTGGCGGGGCTGCTGCGGGACCCGTACGCCATCGACGTGACGGCCCGGCTGGCGGGGCCCGGGGCCGGGCATCCCCTCGGCACGGACTCGCTCGGCCGCGACACGCTGGCCCGGCTCGGGCACGGGGCGGGACGGACGGTGCTGGCGGCGCTGGCGGTCTCCGCGGTGACACTGGTGATCGGGGTGCTGGTGGGACTGGTCCCCGGGGCCGGGGGCTTCACCGAGATGGTCAACGCGCTGCCCGCGATCGTCGCGGGCCTGGTGGTCGCGGGCGTCGCGGGCCCGGGCGCGGTGGCGGCCGCGGTCGCGGTGTCGGTGGTGGCCTGGGCGCCGCTGGCCGCGCACACCCGGGCGCTGTACGAGCAGGAACGGGCCGCTCCGCATGTGGCGGCGGCCCGGGCGGCGGGGGCCGGGCCCGGGTGGGTGCTGCGCTACCACATCCTGCCGGGGGTGCTGCCGGGGGTCGTCCGGCACGCGGTGCTGCGCGTTCCGGCGCTCGCCCTGGCCCTCGCCTCGCTGAGCTTCCTCGGACTGGGTGCGGCGCCGCCGGCCCCCGAGTGGGGGCGGATGCTGGCCGAGAACATGCCGTACGCGGAACGGGCGCCGTGGGCGGTGCTGGGACCTGCGGGGGCGCTGGTGGCGCTGGGGACGGGGGCGGTGCTGTGGGCGGCGGTCGTGGGAGGCGGACGGCGCGGGCGGTCGTCCACAGCTGTGGACGAAGGGGTCGCGGAGGTACGGGTGTGAGGGGGCCGGACGGGGGCGGCTGCGGCGGGGCCGGGGCGGGCCCGGACCCCGGCGGCCCCGACGAGAGGGCGGCGACCGGCGCCGGGGCGGGCCGGAGGGCGGCGTCCGGGCGGGCCGGGAGCGGGCGGGGCCGCCCTCTCGCCCGCCCGTTCCGCCCCCTGGGGGCGGCCCTGTCGCCCAAGGGGGCGGGGGGAGCGTCGCCCAAGGGGACGGGGGAGCCCAAGGGGACGGGGACGGCGGGGAAGGCGGCCCCGTCGCCCGAGAGGACCGGGGCGGAGGGGACCGCCCCGGCGCCCCGGGGCCGGTGGCGGGTGTTCCGGGAGGTGCGGGGGCTGCCGGCGTACCTGCGGCTTCTGGTGGGGACGCAGCTCGCGTTCAACGTGGGGTTCTTCGCCGTGCTGCCGTACCTGGCGCAGCATCTCGGCACGGTGCTCGGAATGGCCGGGTGGGCGGTCGGGTTCGTGCTGGGGCTGCGCACCTTCAGCCAGCAGGGGCTGTTCGTCGTCGGCGGGGCCCTCACCGACCGGTACGGGCCGAGGCCCGTGGTGCTGGTGGGGTGCGTGCTGCGGATCGCCGGGTTCGGCTGGCTGGCGTTCGCGGGGGAGACGGCGACCGTGGTCGGGGCCGTCCTGCTGATCGGGTTCGCGGCGGCGCTGTTCTCGCCCGCCGTCGAGTCGGAGACCGCGCGGGAGGCCGTGCGGTTCGAGGCGGCGACCGGGACGCCCCGGGCCCAGGTGCTGGCCGTGTTCTCGGCGGCCGGGCAGGCGGGCGCGTTCCTCGGGCCGCTGCTGGGGTCCCTGCTGCTGGGGGCCGGGTTCCGGGCGGTCTGTCTGGCGGGGGCCGCGGTGTTCGTGGCCGTGCTGGCCGGGCACTGGCGGCTGATGCCCGCCCGCGAAGGGGCGCACGAGCGGGAGCACCGGCGGGGCGGGGTGCGGGCGCTGCTGGCCGGCCCCGGCTTCGCCGTCGTGTGCCTGGCGTACGGCTCCTACCTCGTCGCGTACAACCAGCTCTACCTCTCCCTGCCCGCCGAGGTGGAGCGGGCGACCGGCTCGCAGGCCGCGCTCGGGTGGCTGTTCGCGCTGTCCTCGCTGCTGGTGGTGTCCGTGCAGCTTCCCGTCACCCGGTGGGCGGGCCGGCGGCTGGGACTGCGTACCGCGCTGGTCAGCGGGCTGTGCGTGGTGGGGGCCGGGTTCCTCGGCGTCGCCGCCTCCGTGCCCCTGCGCCTCACCGGGGCCGCCGGACTGCTTCCCGGCGCGTTCCTCGTCGTCGCCGTCACGCTCGGGCAGATGCTGCTCGTGCCCGCCGCCCGCGCCCTCGTGCCCGACCTCGTCGACGACCGGCACCTCGGACTCGCCATGGGGGCGCTGTCCTCCGTGTCGGGGCTGGTCGTGCTGGTGGGGAGCTCCGCCACCGGCACGCTGACGGCCGGCGGGGGCGTGGTCCTGTGGAGCGTCCTGGCCGCCGTGCCACTGGCCGGAGCGCTTCTCGCGCGCTGCCTCCGCCATGGGGAGCGGGCGACCGGGTAGACGTAGAGAGGCCAAGCCGTACCCGTGACCCCCGGAAGGACGCGAACACCGTGACCGCCGCACTCAGCGACCAGCTCAAGGCACTCCTCGACACCCCCGTCTTCATCTCCGTCGCCACCATCCAGCCCGACGGCAGCCCCCAGGTCTCACCGGTCTGGGTGAAGCGGGACGGGGACGACGTGCTGTTCTCGACGACGCTCGGCAGGCGGAAGGAGAAGAACCTGCGGCGCGACCCCCGCGTCACCGTCCTCCTCCAGCCCTTCGACGCCCCCTACTCCTACGCCGAGATCCGCGGCACCGCCGAGCTGACGACCGAGGGCGGTCAGGAGCTCATCGACGAGCTGTCCGTGAAGTACACCGGCAAGAAGTACGCCGAGTTCAACCCGACCGCCGTCGACGACACCGAGCGCGTCGTCGTCCGCGTGCGGGCCCGCAAGGTCGTCGGCAACATCTGACGGGCGCCCCGGCCCGTGTCCCGCCGGGCCTCCGCGCGGGGTACGGGCCCGTGGCACGGCAAACACTCAGTACCCTTGAGAGGTGACTATTCGCCTGTACGACACCAGCGCCCGGCAGACGCGTGACTTCACCCCGCTCGTCCCGGGCTGTGTCTCGATCTACCTGTGTGGCGCCACCGTGCAGGCCGCCCCGCACATCGGGCACATCCGGTCGGGACTGAACTTCGACATCATGCGGCGGTGGTTCGCCCACCGCGGCTACGACGTGACCTTCGTCCGCAACGTCACCGACATCGACGACAAGATCATCGCGAAGTCGGCCGAGCAGGACCGCCCGTGGTGGGCCATCGGCTACGAGAACGAGCGCGTCTTCAACGACGGCTACACCGCTCTCGGCTGCCTGCCGCCCACCTACGAGCCCCGCGCCACCGGTCACATCACCGAGATGGTCGAGATGATGCAGGGCCTGATCGAGCGCGGGCACGCGTACGAGGCCGACGGCAGCGTCTACTTCGACGTCCGCTCGTACGACGGCTACCTGGAGCTCTCCAACCAGGAGCTCGACGGACTGCGCCAGCCCGCCGAGGAGGGCATCACCGGCAAGCGCGACCCCCGCGACTTCGCCATGTGGAAGGCCGTCAAGCCGGGCGAGCCCAGCTGGGCGTCCCCCTGGGGCCGCGGCCGTCCCGGCTGGCACCTGGAGTGCTCGGCCATGGCGCACAAGTACCTCGGCCGGGCCTTCGACGTCCACGGCGGCGGCATCGACCTGATCTTCCCGCACCACGAGAACGAGATCGCCCAGGCCAAGGCGTTCGGCGACGACTTCGCGAACTTCTGGGTGCACAACCACTGGGTGACGATGGCCGGCGAGAAGATGGCCAAGTCCCTCGGGAACTCGGTCCTCGTCTCCGAGATGGTCAAGACCTGGCGGCCGATCGTGCTGCGCTACTACCTCGGCACCCCGCACTACCGCTCCGCCATCGAGTACAGCGAGGAGGCCCTGCGCGAGGCGGAGTCCGCCTTCGCGCGCATCGAGGGCTTCGTGCAGCGCGTGGTGGAGAAGGCGGGGCCGGTCCAGCCCGCCGCCGAGGTGCCCCCGGCGTTCGCGGAGGCCATGGACGACGACCTCGGCGTCCCGCAGGCCCTCGCGATCATCCACACCACCGTCCGCCAGGGGAACTCCGCCCTCGCCGCCGACGACAAGGAAGCCGCGGTGGCCCGCCTCGCCGAGGTCCGTGCCATGCTCGGTGTCCTGGGCCTGGACCCGCTCGACCCGCACTGGGCCGGCGAGTCCGACCGCGGCGAGGACCTGCACGGGGTCGTCGACACCCTCGTACGGCTCGTCCTCGACCAGCGCCAGTCCGCGCGCGAGCGCAAGGACTGGGCGGCGGCCGACGCCATCCGCGACCAGCTCCAGCAGACGGGCCTGGTCATCGAGGACAGCCCGGCCGGACCGAGGTGGACGCTCGGGCCCCGCTAGGGGCTGTCCCAGGGCTTACCGACGTGCCGCCCGGGCTCCCGGGCGGCACACTTCATTGACGTACACACGAACGACGCATAGACGATCTGCATCACCATGTGGATCGCCGGATCCACAGGAAACAGGTAGTCATGGCCGGCAACAGCCAGCGCAGGAACCGACGCACGTCCAACAAGAAGGGCATGCAGGTCGGCAGCGGCGGGCAGCGCCGCAAGGGTCTCGAGGGCAGGGGCCCGACCCCGAAGGCGGAGGACCGCAAGAAGCACAAGGCGAACCGTCTCGCCACCGCCAAGGCCAAGCACGCCCAGGCCCGCCGCCCCGCCCCGCGCCGCGGCGGCGCCAAGGGCACCTCGGAGATGGTCGTCGGCCGCAACCCGGTCTACGAGGCCCTGCGCGACGGCGTCCCCGCCATCACGCTCTACATCCAGCAGTACATCGACAACGACGAGCGGGTCCGCGAGATCCTCCAGCTCGCCGGCGAGCGCGGCAAGATCAACCTCATGGAGGCGCCGCGCGCCGAGCTGGACCGGATGACCAACGGCCTCAACCACCAGGGCGTCGTCCTCCAGGTCCCGCCGTACGAGTACGCCCACCCGCAGGACCTGCTGGACGCGGCGTACGACAACCACGAGGAGCCCCTGGTCGTCGCGCTGGACGGCGTGACCGACCCGCGCAACCTCGGCGCGATCATCCGCTCCACCTCCGCCTTCGGCGGCCACGGCGTCGTCGTGCCCGAGCGGCGCGCGGCCGGCATGACCGCCGGCGCGTGGAAGTCCTCCGCCGGCACCGCCGCCCGCACCCCCGTCTCGCGCGTCACCAACCTGACCCGCGCGCTGGAGGAGTACAAGAAGGCCGGTGTCACGGTCGTCGGCCTCGCCGCCGACGGCGAGCACAAGGTCGAGGACCTGGAGCAGCTCGCGGGCCCGGTCTGCATCGTCATCGGCGGCGAGGGCAAGGGCCTGGGCCGCCTGGTCGGCGAGACCTGCGACTACCGGGTGCGGATCTCGATGCCGGGCGGCGCGGAGTCGCTGAACGCCGGTGTCGCGGCCGGGATCGTCCTGTACGAGACGGCGCGTCGCCGGAAGTAGCGCGTCCGGTCGTGCCGAGGGCCCCGGATTCCGTCCGGGGCCCTTCTCGTCCACCTGTGGTGACCTGCGGTGTCGGCGGGAACGGGGCGAGATCGTGTCAGTTTGACGGGTCTCGGACAGATCGAAGGCGTCAAGGCAGTGTCCTCAACACACTTCACTCGGTTAGATGAGTGTGGACACCAGAACACCCGGGTTCGACGATCAGCCCGCACTGAGCATGGTCAAGGTGCCCTGCGACCCGGCGCAGGTCATCGTCAACCACGCCAGCTTCCGCGTGCAGCTCGCCCCGAGCCAGAGCGCGCGCCCCACCGTGGTGCGGGGTGCTCTGGACGACCGGACGGCGAGGATCCCCGCGCTCAGCGGGGCGGGAGCCCTCAGCGGGGCGGGAGCGGCCGTCGGAGCGGCGGCGGGCGCGGCGGCCGGACGCCGCCGGACGCCCGTCGTGTGGACGGGCAGGTCCGAGCCGGGCGACCCCGGCGCGGGCGGACTCCTCCAGGCCGTGCGCGACTCGACCGCGACCCGCCCCCTCGACGCGTCCGACGACCTCGACGCCGGGGCGACCCAGCTCATCCCGCGCGTCGGGCCGCCGGGGCGGCTCCCCGACGACACCATGCAGACCCCGGCCGTCGCCGGCGCGACGGGCGAGCCCCCCCGGATGCTGCCCCGCATGCGGCAGGCCGAGGGCGCGTACGACACGTACGAGACCGACGAGGAAGTCCCGTACGAGGACGAGGACGAGAGGCCGGACGAGCGCGCCGACGGGCGCTCGCGGCACTCCTTCTACCCCGACCGGCGGATGAACCTCGGCGTGGTGCTGCTGCCGCTGCGCGTCTTCCTCGGCTTCATCTCCATCTACGCGGGCATGGGCAAGCTCTGCGACCCCGTCTTCTTCGACGGCGGCGAGCGCGGCTCCATGGTCAAGTGGCTCAACGCGCTGCACCCGTGGCCGCTCGCCGAGCCGCTGCGCGACTTCGCGCTCCAGCACCCGGTGGGCGCGGGGCTCAGCGTGGCCTTCCTCCAGGTCATCGTGGGCGTGCTCACCGTGCTGGGGCTGTGGCAGCGGGTCGCGGCGGTCGTCGGGACGCTGCTGTCGGCGGCGCTGCTGCTGACCGTGAGCTGGAAGAGCGTCCCGGCCTACGACGCGCCGGACATCATCTACCTCGCCGCCTGGTCGCCGCTGATCATCGCGGGCGCTCCGGTCTACTCGATGGACTCCCGGCTCACGGGCGAGGCCTGGCGGACGCTGGGCCCGCGCAGCGAGGTGTGGGAGCTGCGGCGGCGGGTGCTGCGGCGCGGCTTCCTGATGGTCACGCTGGTCGTCGGCCTCACCCTGCTGGTCGGCTCGGTGCTCGGCGGAGCGGTCCGCTCGGCGGAGGTCGTCGTGCCCGGACCCGAGGACGACCCGGCGAACCACCTGCCCGGCCGTCCGCTCCCCAAGGAGCCCGGCGTCCAGCGCACCCCCAAGACCCCGGAGCGCAAGGCGCCCAGGCCCTCGGCCTCCGCCTCGGTCAAGCCGTCGGCGAGGCCCAGCACGTCGGCCGGTCCGCGGGCCACGGCCACCGCGGGCACGACCGCGGGCCCGAGCCGGAAGCAGGGTTCCACGGGCCGCACGCCCACCCGGAACACCCCCCCGGCGGCGAGCACCGCCGGTCCGACCGCCACGGCGGGACCGTCCTCCAGCGGCGGCGGCACCGCCTCCGGTGGCGGCAGCACCGGCGATTCGAGCACCGGCGGGTCCTCCTCGGGCGGCTCGTCCTCGGGCGGCGGCTCCAACGGCGGCAGCTCCGGCGGCGGTTCGGGTGCGGACAAGGTGATCGGCGGACTGCTCGGGTAGGCCGACAGGCGTACGCACGGCTGAACGGAGGGGCCCGGCACCGCGATGGTGCCGGGCCCCTCCCGCATGCGTGCGTGCGTGCGTGGGAGCCTCAACCCCGCTGGGCGGCCAGCTCCTTGGCGGCCTCGGTGAGGTCCTTCGCGGTGTCGATGGCACGCCAGTAGGCGCCCTGCGGGATCGGGTAGCCGGCCAGGCTGCGGGAGCGGGCCAGGCGGGGGAACGTGGTGCGCTCGTGGTCGCCGAGGTCGGGCAGCAGGGCGGTGAAGGCGGCGGAGAAGACGTACACGCCCGCGTTGATGAGGTACGGCGAGGGCGGCGACTCGATGAAGTCGGTGACGTTGCCGAAGGTGTCCGTCTCGACGGCGCCCCACGGGATGCGCGGTCGGGCCAGGGCCAGGGTGGCGGTGGCGTCGCGCTCGGCGTGGAAGGCGGCCATGTCGCGCAGGGAGAACCGGGTCCAGATGTCGCCGTTGGCGGCGTACCAGGGCTGTCCGGGTTCGGGGAGGTGCTGCGCCGCGTGCTTCAGGCCGCCTCCCCGGCCCAGGGGCTCCGTCTCGACCACCGTCGTGACGCGCAGGGGGAGTTCGGAGGCCCGGTCGGCGAGCCAGTCCTGGAGGACCTCGGCGAGGTGGCCGCAGGAGACGACGGCGTCAGTGACGCCCTCGGCGGCGAGCCAGGACAGCTGATGGCCGATGATCGGGGTTCCGGTGCCGGGAATCTCGACCATCGGCTTGGGGCGGTCGTCGGTGTACGGGCGCAGTCGCGAGCCCTGGCCACCGGCCAGGACGACGGCCTGCGTCGGTACGGCGGACGTCGCGGTGAGGGGGCTGGGGGTGGGGGTCATGCAGGGGACGATATGCGGCGCGCGGGGCGCCGCCGGCGAGGGGCAGGACTGTCAGCTCTGTCGGTCGTGTCCGGGTCCGTGGTCTCGGGCGGGTCAGGGGCGGTGGTTCGCGACGCCGGAGGCGAAGGAGGTGTCGCAGACGGGCCGCGAGTACGACTGGGCGCGGGTCGGGCCGTAGTGCGTGACGGCGGCGCGGCCGAGGGCGCGGGCGATGTTCATGCAGTGCTTGGCGAGGGACGGGCGGCGCTCGACCTCGCGCTGGAGGTGGGTGAGGGCCGTTCCGGGGTCCTTCTCCTGAAGTTCCACCAGAAGCCGGTCGCGCAGAATATCCTGCGGGGCACGGGACTTGGCCTGCTGGGAGACACCTTCGGCGGATGCGGTGAGCATCTGGGACTCGGGAGTGCCGGCGACCCACGGGACGCGGGTGACGGCCAGGGTCCCGGAGAGAACCAGGACGACGGGCAGGACGAGGGCGAGGGTTCGGCCGATACGGCGTGCTGAGTGGGTCACGCGAGTGAGCGTAGCGGCCGGTGACGATTTGGCGACATTCAGTCACCCTCATGGGGGATGGTTCGATGTCCTTTTTCGAATGAGGGGTTGACGTACGGGGCTCGAAATGCCCAGTGTGCCGGGGTATTTCGAGTGGGTGGCGGCTAAACGTGGGACGGGACGCGCTTGGGGAAGCGCGTGGGCGGGGTGACGGGTCGGCGGTCCGGTGAGGCGGTGGCACACATGCGGAAGGGCCCCGCAGTCCGGTGCGGGGCCCTTCCGTGTGCGGTGCGGGAATCAGTCGCTGAGACGCTCGCCGGTCTTGGTCGAGAAGACGTGCAGCTCGCCCGGACGCGGGACGACGTGCAGCTCGGTGCCCTTGTCCGGGACGGCGCGGCCGTTGACGCGGACGACGAGGTCCTTGTGCTCGCCGCCGACCTCGGCGGAGCCGTACACGTAACCGTCGGCGCCCAGTTCCTCGACGACGTTGACGGAGACGGCGAGGCCCGCCGGGGCGTCGCCGGAGTCCTTCGTCAGGGTCTTCGCGGCCTCGCCGCCGTGCTCGACGATGTCGAAGTGCTCGGGGCGCACGCCGACCGTGACGGTGGTGTCGCCCTTGTCGGCGGCGGCGCTGAGCGCCTCGCGGGAGACCGGGACGACGCTGTTGCCGAACTTCACGCCGCCGTCGGTGATCGGGACCTCGACCAGGTTCATGGCCGGGGAGCCGATGAAGCCGGCGACGAAGAGGTTGGCCGGGCGGTCGTACATGTTGCGCGGCGAGTCGACCTGCTGGAGCAGGCCGTCCTTCAGCACGGCCACCCGGTCGCCCATGGTCATGGCCTCGACCTGGTCGTGCGTGACGTACACGGTGGTGATGCCCAGGCGGCGCTGGAGGCTCGCGATCTGCGTACGGGTCGAGACGCGGAGCTTGGCGTCGAGGTTCGACAGCGGCTCGTCCATGAGGAAGACCTGCGGCTCGCGCACGATGGCGCGGCCCATCGCGACACGCTGGCGCTGACCGCCGGAGAGGGCCTTCGGCTTGCGGTCGAGGTACTCGGTGAGGTCGAGGATCTTCGCGGCCTCCTCGACCTTCTTGCGGATCTCGGCCTTGTTCACGCCCGCGATCTTCAGGGCGAAGCCCATGTTGTCGGCGACGGACATGTGCGGGTAGAGCGCGTAGTTCTGGAACACCATGGCGATGTCCCGGTCCTTCGGCGGCAGGTGGGTGACGTCGCGGTCGCCGATGCGGATCGCACCGCCGTTGACGTCCTCCAGGCCCGCGAGCATGCGCAGGGAGGTGGACTTCCCGCAGCCGGACGGGCCGACGAGGACGAGGAACTCGCCGTCCTCGATCGCGATCTCGAGCTGGTCCACGGCGGGCTTGGTGGAGCCCGGGTAGATGCGGGTGGCCTTGTCGAACGTGACTGTCGCCATGGCGATGCGTCTCCTTCACCGGCAGGAACGTGCCGGACGATCCGAGTAAGGGAGTGAAGTGGTCTGGTCCAATGTGCGGGACCGGGTGTGACGCTACCCGGGCGGCGGGCATCTGTCAGTAGTCCTGGCCCGGGAAATCCGCTGTCCACGGGGACGGCCGGTCCGGTTAGACTGCTGCTGCATGCCTCCTTAGCTCAGCTGGCCAGAGCAACGCACTTGTAATGCGTAGGTCATCGGTTCGAATCCGATAGGGGGCTCCACCTGGGAAATCACCCCGCACGGCTGCCGTGCGGGGTGATTTCTTTCTGCGAAGAGGCGCTGCCTTCGCGCCCTCGGGCCCTCAGCGGCCCGCGATGCGGTTGGCGAGGGTGGCGATGGGGTGGGTGGTGGCGGTGCGGGCGGTGAGTTCGCGGCGGTCGGCCTCGCGGTAGGCGGCGTACAGGGTCTGGACGCCGAGCCAGCGGAAGGGTTCGGGTTCCCACTTGCGGACCCGGTGGCCGACCCAGGGGAGGGTCGTGAGGGCGGTGGCGGCGCCCTGGCCGGAGTCCTGGAGGAGGAGGTCGCGCAGGGTGCGGGCGGCGAGGTTGGCGGTGGCGACGCCCGAGCCGACGTAGCCGCCGGCCCAGCCCAGGCCGGTCGAGCGGTCCAGGGTGACGGTGGCGCACCAGTCGCGGGGGACGCCGAGGACGCCGGACCAGGCGTGGGCGATGCCGGTGCCCGCGAGGGTGGGGAAGAAGCGGGTGAGGACCGCGCGGAGGGCGGCGACGGTCGCGGGCTGGGTGCGGCCGTCGTTGTCGGTGCGGGAGCCGAAGCGGTACGGGACGCCCCGGCCGCCGAGGGCGATGCGGTCGTCGGCGGTGCGCTGGGCGTACATGTAGGCGTGGGCCATGTCGCCGAGGTTCTCGCGGCCGTCCCAGCCGATGGTCTCCCAGAGGTGGGCGGGGACGGGATCGGTGACGATCATGGATGAGTTCATGGGGAGCCAGGAGCGCTTCTGGCCCTTGAGGTTCGGGGTGAAGCCCTCGGTGCAGCGCAGGACGTACGGGGCGCGGACCGTGCCGTAGGGGGTGCGGGCGCGCCGGGGCGCGATCTCGGTGACGGGCGTCGACTCGTGGATGGTCACGCCGAGGGCCTCGACCGTGTCGGCGAGGCCCGTGACGAGCTTGGCCGGGTGCAGACGGGCGCCGTGCGGGGTCCAGGTGGAGCCGACGGCGCCGGCGACCTTGACGCGGGCTGCGGTGTCGCGGGCGCCGAGGAGGACCCTGTCCTTCTCCCCGAAGGCGGTCTCGGTCGCGTGGAAGGCGCGCAGGCGGGTCAACTGGGCGGGGGTGTAGGCGACTTCGAGGACGCCGCCGCGGTGGATGTCGGCGTCGATGCCTTCCGCGGCGGCGGTGTCGACGACCTCGGTGACGGTGTCGTTCATGGCGTGCTGGAGGCGGGTGGCGGCCTCGCGGCCGTGCAGTCGGGCGTAGCGGTCGCGGCCCGCGATGCCGTTGTAGAGCCAGCCGCCGTTGCGCCCGGAGGCTCCGTAACCGCAGAACGCGGCTTCGAGGACGGTGATGTCGAGGTGGGGGGCGGCCTTCTTCAGGTAGTACGCCGTCCACAGGCCCGTGTAGCCGCCGCCGACGACGCACACGTCCGCGGTCGTGTCGCCGGGGAGGGGTTCGCGGGGGTCGGGTGTGCCGTGGTCGGCGTACCAGAAGGAGATGCCTCCGTTGGTGGTGCGGGAGGTGGGGGCGCTGCGCATGGTGGCCTTCGTCCTGTTCGGCGGTGGTGCCGGGACGCTAACGGGAGGGGGTGGGGGGCGCAATGGGCGTCGGGGGCGCGGTCGGGGGGTGCGGCTCGACGGTGTGTCGGGGGGTGGGGGAGGGGCCGGGGTGCGGATGTGCGGGCGCGACCTTGTGGGTGGCGGGGGCGTTGGACGGGGCATGAGTGAGGTTCTTTTTCTGCCGCCGCAGCTCGTGGCGGCGTCCGTGCCCGCGTCGTTCGACGGGCTGGTTCTGAGGTCGGAGAGGGTGGAGCGGATCGGTGACCACCGGTGGTCGGTGTGGGTGGGCGCCGGTCGGCTGGTGGACCGGGAGTGGGTGGGGGGCCGGCGCGGCTTCCTCGGGGCGAGCGCGGCGAACGTCGAGCTGACGGAGTTGCTGTGGCAGCGGCCGTGGGACTTCGGGGTGGTGGGGTCGGTGGTGCTGAGCGCGCACGAGGTGCGGGTGCTGCCGACGGGGCCGCGGGGCGGCGGGACCGTCCAGGTGACCGGTCCCGAAGTCCTGGACGGGGTGCAGCGGCTGGGCGTGCTGGCGCGGGCGGTCGCGGAGGGCCTGCCCGCCGGTTCGCTGGAGCGGTCGCTGCTGCGGGTGGAACTGGTGACGGGGCCTGCCGTGGATGTCGTACGGGGGGAACTCGACGCGGAGGACCGTCGGCGCAATCCGGCCACCGCTCAGGACGAGCTGGTGCGGGATCCGAACGTGCTGCGGGTGATGCGGCAGTTCCGCGCGGACGGGGTCAGCTTCGCGGTGCGCCGGGGGGAGGTGCGGGAGCCGTACGGGGCCGGGCGGTGCGTGTCGGTCGAGGAGGCGACGTCGGCGCTGGCGTGCCTGGCGCCGGGGGCCCGGCTGGAGGTGGCGCACGCGGCGGACGGGGCCGCCGGGCGGGAGCGGCTGTGGGCGGACCGGAGCGGGGAGTCGTACCGCGCGGTGTTCAACGAGAACACGGAGGCGGTGGGGGTGCTGCGGGCGGTGGAGATCGCCCGGTGCGTGCGGGGCGTGGTGGCGCGCAAGGGGCGCGGGAAGCGTTATGGGCACGCTCATCTGTGGCGGGACGTGCCGCAGTTGGCGGTGTGGGCGGTGGGGCGGCAGTTGCCGCTGGTGGAGCTGCACCGGGAGGGGCGGGGGCCGGGCGCGGTGGACTGGGACCTGCTGGTGCGGGACCGGCTGGAGCTGCTGACGGCGGGGGTGGCGGAGGGGCTGCGGGAGGCGTACGAGGCGCTGCGGCCGACGGCGGGGGGCAGGCGGCTGCGGCACGCGGAGGTCAGGGAGCTGGGGTTCTGGGCGGAGCTGATGGAGGAGTACGGGGCTGCCGGGGACGCCGCGGCGCTGGATTCCCTGTGAGGTCTCGGCCGTGCCCGCCGCGGTGTGTCGCGCGGTTCCTGGTGAGGGGGTAGCAGGCGAGGCCGATGAGGGCGGCGGCGAGGTGGCCGACGTCGGTGAAGGTGCGGCCGTTGACGAGGGGGAGGGCGTAGAAGGTGAGGACGGCGAAGAGGTAGGGGTACCGCCAGGGGGCCGGGATGAGGTGGGTGAGGACCGCGACGACGCCGGCCAGTGCGTAACTCACCCCCACGTCCAGGGTGTTGACGGATTCCGGCGGGGCGATGCCGTGCCTGATCGCCCAGCCGAGGACTCCTTCGCTCAGGTACGTCGCGCCGACGTGTGCGGCGAGGACGACCCCGAGCCAGCGCAGGGTGCCGAGCCGGCGTTCGGCGGGGGCGTGGAAGAGGGAGTACAGGACGGCGTACGGGAGCCAGCCGCCGCCGTCGAGCCAGAGGGCGGAGGTGATCAGGACGCGGCTGGGGTCCTGGGAGAGGTGGTGGATGTTGGTGGACCGCTGGCGGAGGAACGCGTCGGTGAAGGCGGGGTCCATGTGACGCGTGGCGACGGTGGTCAGGAGCAGGACGAGGAGCCAGAGGTGGGTGCCGGGGGCGGAGCGGAGGTGGTGGAGTGCTCTGGCGAGGGCGCTGCGGAGGGGGCGGAGCATGGTCCGATTGTTGCGGTATGAGCTGATTCGCTCGGGCATTCTCCGCCCGTACGGCGAGTGAGGTGGTGCGGGGATGGGCGAGCGGTACGAGGTGCGGGTGCCGGCCGGGCTGGCGGCGGCGCAACTGCGGTGGAACGGGGAGGCGGGGCGGGCCTGGGTGGCCGGGCTGCCGGGGCGGGTGCGGGAGTGCCTGGCGGGGTGGGGCCTGCGGCCGGACGGCCCGGTGATGCACGGGGCGGCGGCGCTGGTGGTGCCGGTGGTGCGGGAGGGGGACGGGCTCGCGGCGGTGCTCAAGCTCCAGCTCCGGGACGAGGAGAACGCGGGGGAGGCGGCGGCGCTGCGGGCGTGGGCGGGGCTCGGGGTGGTGGAGGTGCTGGCGGCGGACGAGGCGCGGGGCGCGCTGCTGCTGGAGCGGCTGGACGAGGGCAGGCCGCTGGACGGGGTGCGGGACGCGCTGGACGGCGTACGGGTGATCGCGCAGACGCTGGCGAGGCTGAACGCGGTGACCGCTCCGGCGGGGATGCGGCGGCTGGGGGACATCGCCGCCGCCCTGCTCGACGACGCACCGGGGCTGCTTCCGGCGCTGGCGGACGGGGCGGAGCGGCGGCTGCTGGAGCGGTGCGCGGGGGCGGTGCGGGAGGTGGCGGGGGAGGCCGGGGACCGGTTGCTGCACTGGGACCTGCACGCGGAGAACGTGCTGGCGCCGAGGGCGGGTTCGGGGCGGAGCGAGCCGTGGGTGGTGATCGACCCCAAGCCGCTCGCCGGAGACCCGGGGTTCGAACTCCTCCCGGCGATCCGGAACCGGTTCGACGCGGGGGAGGTGGTGCGGCGGTTCGATGTGCTGGTGGAGGTCATGGGGCTGGAGCGGGACCGGGCGGTGGCGTGGACGCTGGGGCGGGTGCTGCAGGACTGCTTGTGGGAGCTGGCGGAGGGGGAGGTCCGGATGCCGGACGTCCATGTGGTCGTCGCGAAGGCCCTGCTTAGGGTGCGGGCATGATTCGCGAAGCGACGGTCGGGGACGTTCCGGAGATCTACGCAATGGTGCGGGAACTGGCCGAGTACGAGAAGGCGTTGGACGAGGTCCGGGCGAGTGAGGAGCAGCTGCGGGAGGCGCTGTTCGGCGCGCGCCCGGCGGCTTTCGCGCATGTGGCGCAGGACGGGGGCGGGAAGGTCGTCGGCTTCGCCCTGTGGTTCCTGAACTTCTCGACGTGGCGGGGTGTGCACGGGATCTACCTGGAGGACCTGTACGTGCGGCCGGCGGCGCGGGGCGGCGGGTACGGGAAGGCGCTGCTCGGGGAGTTGGCGCGGGTGTGCGTGGCGCGGGGGTACGAGCGGCTGGAGTGGTCGGTGCTGAAGTGGAACCGGCCGGCGATCGACTTCTACGAGGCGGTGGGGGCGCGGCGGCAGGGGGAGTGGGATGTGTACCGGCTGACGGACGAGGCGCTGGGGAGGCTGGGCGGGGCGACGCCCCTTTAGGGGCGCGGGGAACTGCGCGACCAACCACGACGGATCTGCACGGAGCCGTTCCCCTTGGCCGCGCGGCGAGCGCTTTAGGTGGAGGGGCGGGTCCGGGGCCTCTCCTGCCCGAGCCGGGCGGGGCTGTGCGTCCGGTACGGGGCTGGGGTCTCGGCCTGGGCGGGGTCGTGCGTCCGGCGCAGGCGCTTGCGCAGGGGGCGGCACCCGGGCGGGCCGGGAGCGGGAGGGGCCGCCCCCTTGCCCGCCCTCCCCCAAGCTCTCGGCTTCGCTCGAGCAGGGGGTACCCCCCTCGCCCCCTTGGGGCGGCCCCGTCGCCCAAGGGGGCGGAGGCGGAGGCCCGTGCCCCGGCACGGAGTGCGGGCCGTACGCCGTTGATGCCGTCCGCGACTAGCGGCCCAGAGCGGCGACACCGGCCTGGGCGAACTTCTCGTCGAGGTCGCCGCTCGGAGCCCCCGCGACACCGATGCCCGCGATCGGCGCGCCCTTGGCCTGGACCGGCGCGCCGCCGCCGAGGAAGAGGGTGCCGGGGATGTCCTTCAGGTTCGGGGCCTGGGCGAGGCGCTTGACCAGCTCGGAGGTGGGGGCGTTCCAGGCGACGGCGGTGTAGCCCTTCTTCGCGGCCGATTCGGGCGACTGCGGGCCGGCGCCGTCGCCGCGCAGGGAGACGATGGTGTTGCCGTTGCGGTCCACGACGGCGACGGAGACGCGCTGGTTCTCCTTCTTCGCGGCGTCCAGGACGGCCTCGGCGGCCTTGGTGGCGGCGGCGACGGTGAGGTGCGTGGACTGCTGGAGGTTGCGGTTCGAGGCGTCGGCCTTGACGGCGGCGATCGACTCGGCGGCCGGGGCGGAGGCGTTGGCGCTCACCGCGCCGAACGTGCCCGCGCCGACGGCGGCGAGCACGGCGGAGGCGGTCAGGGCACGGGCACGGACGGAGAGCTTGCGCATGGTGGACTCCAGGGGAGGGGGGTGCTGCCGGAGCGGCGGAGTGCCGGGCTCCTTCTGACCTCAATCCTGGGCGGGGAACCGTGCCCGTACGGTCGGTGCACCGGCTGCCCCCGGCGGGCCGCCCGGCCGACACGGGGGTCGACCGATCGGTTGATGCGGGGGTGGTCCCGGATGGGGGGAGGATGGATGTGCGGCCCGCCCTGTCGGCCCCGCCGGGTCCCGGGTACGGCGGACGGTATGGCCGGCCTCGCGCAGCGCAGCGGAGTCCGCGGCTGGAGGGGTACGCGGGCTCCCGGCCGGCCGGGAACGGCCTCGCGCGGCGCGACCCGAACCACGCACGACCGGAACGAGGACACGGATCCGATGCCCGACCCCGACACCCCGCACGGGACTTCCGCCCCGGGCGACGCCCCGCACGGCACTTCCGCCCCGGGCGACGCCTCGGCCATCCCGCACGGGACTCCCGCCCCGGGCGGCCCGGCCACCCCGCACGGGACTCCCGCCCCGGGCGGCCCGGCCACCCCGCACGGAATTCCCGCCCCGGGCGACGCCTCGGCCATCCCGCCCGGGGCCTCCGCCCCGGGCGGCGCCCCGCCCGCCCCGCACGGGACTTCCGCCGCAGGTGACGCCTCAGCCACCCCTCCCGGCACCCCCACCCCCGGCGCCCCGGCCACCCCGCACCACACCCCCGCCCCGGCCGCCCCGGGAACGCCTGCCGGTGATCCCGACGCGCGGCCCCTCGCGCTTCTCCTGCACGTCGCCTTCTTCCTCCTCCTCGGCGGTTCCCTCGCCCGGTTCCTCCTGCGTCACCCGGGGGAGGCCCGCACCCCGTGGATCATCGGGCTGAGCGTCGCGCTGGCCGTCCTGCACGTGCTGTTCTACGTGGTCCGCAGGGGCCGGGGGCCCGGGCGGGCCCGGCCCCGGGTTCACCTGGGCATCGTCGTCGGCGTCTGGGTGGTCCTCGTCGTCCTCGCCCCCAGCTTCGCCTGGTGTGCCGTTCCGCTCTTCTACACCGGGCTCAGGACCCTCCCCACCCGTACCGCCCTCGCCCTCGTCGCCCTCCTCACCGTCTTCGTCGTGGCCGCCCAACTCCAGCTCGCCAAGGGGCAGTTCGACCCCACGCTGCTGCTCGCGCCGCCCGCCGTGGCCGCCGTCGCCGCCGGGACCTTCGTCCACATGCAGCGGCAGGCCGCCCGCCAGCGCGCCCTCATCGAGGACCTGATCCGCACCCGCCGCGAACTCGCCGCCACCGAGCGCCGCGAGGGCACCCTCGCGGAGCGTCAGCGGCTCTCGTACGAGATCCACGACACCCTCGCGCAGGGCCTGTCCAGCCAGCAGATGCTGCTCCAGGCCGCCGACCGCACCTGGGACACCGACCCGGCGACCGCCCGCCGCCACGTCCGTACCGCCACCTCCATCGCGGAGCGCAACCTCGCCGAGGCCCGCCGGTTCGTGCACGACCTCGCGCCCGCGGACCTCGCGGAGGCGGGCAGCGGAGGTCTCGAAGAGGCCCTCCGCGCCGTCGCCGCCCGCGAGAACGCCCGCCTCCACATCGACGGCGCCGCCCCCGCCGCGCCCCTCCCCGACCGCGTCCAGTCCGCCCTGCTCCGCATCGCGCAGGGCGCGCTGGCCAACGTCCGCGAACACGCGCGGGCGACCACCACCGCGCTCACCCTCACCTACCTGGACGACCAGGTGGTCCTCGACATCGCGGACGACGGCCGCGGCTTCGACCCCCGGGCGCCGCGGGGCGCGGCGGGCGTGCGGGGCCACGGCCTGCCCGCGATCCGCGCCCGCGTCCAGCAGCTCGGCGGCACCCTCGCGGTCGAGTCCGCCCCCGGCGAGGGCACGGTCCTGTCCGCCGCGATCCCCCTCGCCGTACCCCTGGAGCCCCAGCCATGACGACCCCTCCCGCCGTACGGGTCCTGCTCTGCGACGACCACGCGGTCGTACGGGCGGGCCTGCTGGCCCTGCTCTCCAGCGAACCGGACATCGAGGTCGTCGGCGAGGCCGGGAGCGGGGAGGAGGCGGTCGCCACCGCCGCCCGGCTCGCGCCCGACGTCGTGCTGATGGACCTCCAGCTCGGGGACGGCATCGACGGCGTCGAGGCGACCCGCCGCATCGCCGGGACCGGCCCCCACGTGCTCGTCCTCACCACGTACGACACGGACGCCGACATCACCCGGGCGATCGCCGCCGGGGCCACCGGTTATCTGCTGAAGGCGGAGCGGCCGGAGGAACTGTTCGCCGCGATCCGCTCCGCCGCCCAGGGGCGCACCACCCTCTCGCCGCCGGTCGCCAGCCGGGTCATGGCGCAACTGCGGGGCGCCGGCCGTCCCGCCCTCACCGACCGTGAGTCCGACATCCTGGCCCAGCTCGCCCACGGTCTCGGCAACCGGGAGATCGCCCGCGCGCTGTTCATCAGCGAGGCGACCGTCAAGACCCACCTGGGCCGCATCTACGCCAAGCTCGGGGTGGACACGAGGTCGGGCGCGGTGGCGGTGGCGAAGGAGCAGCGGTTGCTGCCCTGAGCCTCGGTGCAGGCGCGGTCAGAACTCGCTCGTGTCGAGGTCGAAGCCGAGCGGCTCGGGCAGCGGGATCTTGCCCGGCATGTCGTACGCGACCTTGTTGACGTAGTCGTCCCCGGCGGGCTCCGTGCACAGCACGGCCCGGCCCGCCTCGCGGTCGATGAGCAGGTAGGCGGGGATTCCGGCGCGGGCACAGCCCCGGAGCTTCTTCACCCGGTCGTTGCCCGCGGTGGAGGAGGAGGTGACCTCGGCGACCAGGACGACCGGTGACGGCTCGTGCCATTCCAGGTCGTCGTCGAAGCTGCCCTTGGGGGCGATCACGAGGTCGGGCACGACCTTGCCGGTCCGGGAAGCGCCGGGGACGGCGAGGCCGATGCCGGTGTACGGGCGGAGGACACGGTCCTCGCGCCGCAGAATCACCTGCTCCGCGACTCCGGAGACCAGCTCTTCGTGCTCGCCGTTGGCGGGAGGTGTCACGTGGATGTCCCCTTCGATCAATTCCACGCGCCAGCCCTTCGGGGCGACGGCGCTGAACATGTCGAAGGCTTCCTCGACCGACATGGCCGGGTTCTTGTCCTGGAACTCGTCGGACTCGTCCTCGAACGCGTCCCACTCCGGTGCGGGCAGTGCCATGGCGGACCTCCTTCGCGTAGCGCGACTCTCCCAGCGTAGGCCGGATTAGCATCCCGGAACCTCAGCCCCTTCACTCGAACGTGTGCGCTGATACGTTTCTCCGTCCCGCCCCTCCCCGTGCGACCATCGGGAACGTGCTCGACATCGGCTACTCCCTCTCCCGCCGCTTCCCCGATCCCCCGCAGACGGACTACCGCCGTGCGGACGTACGGGCGCTGCGGCACGACCTGTTCTGCGGGGACGTGTACCTCGCGGACGTCAAGGCGGACCGGGAGATCTCCACAGCCTGGGGATGGGTGCCGGTGCTCGACTTCGCGTGGGCGCTGTGCGACATCGTGGAGCAGATCGACCAGGACCCCCGGGGGAACCGGTCGGCGCTCCGGCAGTACGCGGAACTCGACTTCACGGAGTCGACCGACCGGATGCTCTTCGAGCGGCGCTTCGGATGGGTCGACGTGGAGGCCGACTGGATGCCGGCCGAGGAGCCCGCGCTGACCTTCAGCCACCGGCTGCTGCGGCGGGAGGCACGGGACTTCCTGCACGACCTGATCGCCGACCTCACGGACATGCACGAGGGCCTCGCCGACAACCCGGCCCTCTGGACCCTCCAGGCGAAGTTCCCCCGCGTGAGCTGACGGCCGGGACCCGGGGCGGGGGCCCGGGGGCCCTCACCCCTCCACCCGCACCCCCATCGCCCCCGCGAACACCGGAGCCAGGTCCAGCAGCTGCCCCGGGCTGATCACCGCGCCCCGCAGGCGGTCCACGCCCCGGGCGATGTCCAGGGAGGACACCGTCCGCAGGTCCACGTCCCGCATCGTCACCCCCGTGAGGTCCGCCCCCTTCAGTACGCAGTCCCGGAACTCCACCCGCGTCAGCCGTGCCTCCGCGAAGTCCGGTTCCACCAGTACGCAGCCCTCGAAGACGACATCCGTCAGCTTCGCCTTCCGCAGGTTCGCGAAGTCGAGCTTCCCGCCCCGCACCATCACCCGCTCCCACACCGACCCGTGCAGTTGCGTCCCGCCCAGCCGGGCGTCGACCACCTCCACGTCCCGCAGCGACGCCTCCGCGAGCTGCGTCCCCACACCCCGCACCTGCTCCAGCACGCAGTCCATCAGCCGCGCCCGCCCGAGCCGCGTCCCGTCCAGCGCCACCCCGTACAGCCCGCAGTCCAGGAAGCGCGAGCCCCGGCCCTCCTGCCCCGCGAAGTCCAGGTCCCGGAACTCCAGGCCGTCGTAGTCCCCCTCCGGCTCCAGCTCCCCGCCCCCGAACGGCTCCAGCTCCGGAAGCCGCACCTCGGGGCGCCGTACGGCCGGGACCCCGTCCTTCTTCGCTGCGCGTGCCATGCCCCCATGCTGCCCCACCCCACTGACAACGCCCCGCGCGCGGCTCTCCCCGGCCCGATGTCACATCCCGGCGGCCCCCGTCCGTCCCACTCCCACAGGCAGCACGACCCCAGCCACCGGGAGCACCCACCATGACCAGCAGCACCCCCCTCACCGTCGTCGGCGGCGGCCTCGCCGGGCTCGTCACCGCCGTCACCGCCGCCGAGTCCGGCGCCCGCGTCACCCTGCACGAGTCCCACCGCGACCCCGGCGGCCGGGCCCGCACCGCCGACGGCAGCCCGTACCTGACCAACGAGGGCCCCCACGCCCTCTACTCGCGCGGCCCCCTGTGGACCTGGCTCCAGCAGCGCGACCTCGTCGGGCCCGTCGCGGCCGTGCCCCTCTCCGCCGCCGCCCGCACCCGCTTCCACCGCGACGGCTCGCTGCGCCGCACGCCCCCGCTCCCGGTGCTCCGGCTCGGCCGCCGCGACCCCCGACAGACCCCGGTCGACCGCGACTTCCTCTCCTGGGCGGCCTCCCTCATCGGCGAGCGGCACGCCCGGTACGCCGCCAACGCCGTCGCCGTCGCCCTCTTCCACCACGACCCCGGCGCGCTCTCCGCCCGCTTCGTGCAGGAGCGGCTGCGGCGCGTGCTGGCCCTGCCGCCGGAGGCCAGGTATCCGGTCGGCGGCTGGAGTTCGGTCGTGGTGCGGCTCGTCGCGCGGGCGGAACGGCTCGGCGTACGGATCGAGACCGCGTCCCGCATGATCCCCGGCGGCCTCGCCGACGCCGCCGCGCGCGGGCCCGTCGTCGTCGCCACCTCCCTGCCCGCCGCCCGCGCCCTGCTCCGGGACGACTCCCTGGTCTGGGAGAGCGGCCGCACCGCCCTCCTCGACCTCGGGCTGCGCACCCGGCGCGGGGACGCGTTCATCGTCTCCGACCTGGACGCGCCCGGGTGGATCGAACGGTTCACCGCCCAGGACCCGACCCTGGCGCCGGCCGGCGAACAGCTCGTGCAGGCCCAGCTCCCGGTCGCGGACGGCCGGCCCAGGTCCGTCGGCGTGGCCCGCGCCGAGCGGCTGCTCGACCTCGGGTTCCCCGGCTGGCGCGAGCGCGTCACCCACCGCTCCGAAGCCCTCGCGACCGGGCGCACCGGCGCGGTCGACCTGCCCGGCACCACCTGGCGCGACCGGCCCGCCGTCGACCGGGGCGACGGCGTCTACCTCGCCGGCGACCAGGTCGCCGCCCCCGGCCTCCTCGCCGAGGTCTCCTTCAACAGCGCCCTGGAAGCCGCCTCCCTCGCGCTCCGCGCCGCCCGCCCCCTTGACCTCAACCGCGCTTGAGGTCACAGGATGATCCGCCTGAGCCGGCCGCGCACGCCGACGGCCCCACCAGTGAAGGAAGTCGACCATGCACGCGATCCGCCTGCACGCCTTCGGTCCCGCCGGGAACCTCACGTACGAGAGGACCGAGGACCCGCTCCCGGGCCCCGGCCAGGTCCGGATCGCCGTCGCCGCGGCCGGCGTGCACCTCGTCGACACCGCCCTGCGCCGCGGCGACCGGGGCCCCTTCCCCGAGCTGCCCGCCCTGCCCACCGTCCCGGGCCGCGAGGTCGCGGGCACCGTCACCGCGCTCGGCGCGGGCGCCGACCCGTCCTGGCTCGGCCGCCGGGTCGTCGCCCACCTCGGCGCGAACCCCGGCGGCTACGCGGAGCTGGCGGTGACCGACGCCGCCAGGCTGCACCCCGTGCCCGACGACCTCACCGACCCCCAGGCCGTCGCCATGATCGGCACCGGCCGTACCGCCCTCGGCATCCTCGGCTTCACCGAGGTCGCGCCGGACACCGTCGCCGTCGTACCGGCGGCCGCGGGCGGCATCGGGACCCTCCTCGTGCAGTACGTGAAGCACGCGGGCGGCACCGTCGTCGGCCTGGCCGGGGGGCCCGCCAAGACCGCCCTCGTCGAGCGGAACGGCGCCGACCTCGCCGTCGACTACCTCCGCCCCGACTGGCAGGAACAGGTCACCTCCTTCCTCTCCGCGCGCGGCATCGGCGGCGCCACGGTCGTCTTCGACTCGGTCGGCGGCGACACCGGCCTGGCCGCCGTCGACCTGCTCGCCCCCGGCGGCCGCCACCTCGTCTTCGGCTGGTCGGGCAAGGGCGTCCACGACGGCGAACCCCTCACCTTCACCGAAGCCGAACTCGCCGACCGCGCCATCACCAGCGAGGTCGTGCTCGGCCCGCCCATGCTGGCCAGGGCGGGCGGCGGCCCGAACCCCATCCGCACCCTGGAGACCCGCGCCCTGGCCCTCGCCGCCGAGGGCGTCCTGCGCCCCGCGGTCCAGCCCTACCCGCTGGCGGAGGCGGCCCGCGCGCACGAGGACCTGGAGAACCGGCGGACGACGGGCAAGGTCGTGCTGGTCCCGTGAGGCGGTGGGGGAAGGCGCCTCCGGGAGGGGCCGTACGGGGAACCGCCTGGGGGGGGCAGTACGGGAGCTTCCGTACTGCCCCCCTCAATCCCCCGCTCCCCGCTCCCGAACCCGCCCGCCCCGCCCCCGCCCCGCCTAAGATCGGGGGATGCCCTCCCGCCGACGCCGCCCCCTCCGCGCCCGTGCCGCGACCGTCGCCCTCCTCCTCGCGGCAGCGGTGAGCGGCTGCACCGGCGAGGGCGTCCCCACCGGCGGCCCCGGTGCGCACGGCCTGCGCGATCCCCTCTTCCCCAAGCTGGGCAACGGCGGCTACGACGTCACCCACTACGCCATCGACCTCGACTACACCCCCGCCGGCAACCGCCTCAAGGGCACCGCCACCATCACCGCGAAGGCCACCCAGGAGCTGAGCGCGTTCAACCTCGACCTGGCCGGCCTCACCGTCGCCTCCGCGACCGTCGAGGGCGAGCCGGCCGCCGCCCGCCGGGCCGGTACGGAGCTGACCCTGCGCCCCAAACGGGACCTGCGCAAGGGCGAGACCTTCACGGCGGTCGTCCGCTACTCGGGCACGCCGCGCGAGATCAAGGACGTCGACGGGGCCCGCGAGGGCTGGCTGCGCCCCGAGGACGGAAAGCTCTCGGTCGCGGTCGGCCAGCCCACGGGCTCCATGGCCTGGTTCCCCGGCAACAACCACCCCTCCGACAAGGCGACGTACGACATCACCGTCACCGTCCCGGCGGGCCGGACGGCCATCTCCAACGGGGAGCTGAAGAACCCGCCCCGCACCGCGAACGGCCGCACCACCTTCGCCTGGCAGATGCGCGAGCCGATGGCCGGCTACCTCGCGATGGTCGCGGTCGGCGACTTCGCGGTGTGGGAGTCGAAGGCGACCGCCGAACTCGCGGACGACGAGGAGACGGTGACGCGGACCGTCCCGGTGTACGCGGCGGCCGAGCGGTCCGTGGACGCCGAGAGCCTCGGGCTGCGCAAGGAGATCCCCAGGATGATGGACTGGGCGGTCACCTACTTCGGCCCGTACCCCTTCGACTCGATCGGTTCGGTCGTCACCCGGGGCGAGGGGGACGTCGGGTACGCCCTCGAATCCCAGACCAAGCCGGTCTACGCGGGCGTCACCGGCAACGACGGAGCCCTGGAAGAGGCCCAGTTGCACGAGATCGCCCACCAGTGGTTCGGCAACTCGGTCTCGCCCAAGGACTGGCGGGACATGTGGCTCAACGAGGGCTTCGCGACGTACGCGGAGTGGCTGTGGACCGAGGACGAGGGCGGCCGCACGGCCCAGGAGTCCTTCGAGGCGGCGTTCGGGGACGACGCGAACTGGAAGTTCCCGCCCGCGAGCCCGCCCGGCCCCCGGTACGTCTCGGACGTCCCGGTGTACAGGGGCGGCGCGATGGTCCTGCACAAGATCCGCCAGGCGGTCGGCAACGACGCCTTCTGGGAGATCCTGGAGGAGTGGCCCGCGAAGTACCGGGGCGGGAACGCGTCGACCGCCGACTTCACCGCGTACGTCGAAGGGAAGACGGACGCGGATCTGTCGGCGGTCTGGGACGTCTGGCTGCACGGGGGCGTACGCCCCGCGACGCCCGACGCATGACGCCCGACGCATGACGCCCGACGGCTGACGCCGGGGGCCGGCACGCACCGGCTGGCACGCACCGGCCGGCGCCCGCCTGTGGACGCCCAACGGCCTTCGCCCAGGGGCTACTTCACATTGACCCCGGTCCAGGCGGCCGCCACGGTCTTCGCCTCGACGCCGTCCGCGCCGTACAGGTCGCCCGCCGCCTTCAGGGTCGCCGCACGGGCGCCCCGGTAGTCCGTGGTCGACGTCATGTACGTCGACAGCGCCCGGTACCAGATCTTGTACGCCTTCTCCCGGCCGATGCCGGTGACCTTCGACCCGTCCTTCGTCGGCGAGTCGTACCGCACGCCGTTGATCTCCTTGGCCCCGCTGCCCTCGGCGAGCAGGTAGAAGAAGTGGTTGGCGATGCCGGAGGAGTGGTGCACGTCCACGTCCCCCGCCTTCTCGTCCCAGTAGTCGAGCGACGTGCCGTCCTTGCTGGGCTTGTCCATGTACCGCAGCGGCGAGCCGTCCCCGTTGATGTCGATCTTCTCGCCGATGAGGTAGTCGCCGACGTCCTCCTTGTTCTTGGCGAAGAACTCGACGGCGGTGCCGAGGATGTCGGAGGTCGCCTCGTTGAGGCCGCCGGACTCGCCCGCGTACTCCAGGTTGGCGGTGGCCGCCGTCAGCCCGTGCGTCATCTCGTGCCCGGCGACGTCGATGGCGGTCAGCGGGTGGGTGTTGCCGACGCCGTCGCCGTACGTCATGCAGAAGCAGCTGTCGTCCCAGAAGGCGTTGACGTACGCCGTGCCGTAGTGCACCCGGGAGTAGGCGGCCCTGCCGTCGCCCGCGATGCCGTTGCGCCCCAGCTCGGACTTGTAGAAGTCCCAGGTCGTGGCGGCCCCGTACGCGGCGTCGACGGCGGCCGTCTGCGGATCGTCGGCCTTGCCGTTGCCCCACGTGTCGTCGGCGTCCGTGAACAGCGTGCCGGTCCCGGACTGCCCGCCCTTGAGGTCGTACGTCTTGTGCCCGCCGCGTTCGCCGTCCGTCAGCTCGAAGCCCGAGCCGCCCTTCGTCGTGGTGAGCGGCACCTCGCCGCTGTACATGCTGCCGCCGCTGCCGGTCTCGATCTCGTCGAACTCGTACAGCTTCTTGCCGGTGTCGGCGTCGGTGACGGTGTGCAGCCGGCTCGGGGTCCCGTCCTTCTTCGTGCCCGACTTCACGGTCTCGAAGGCCAGCACGGGCTTGCCCTTGATCGCGAAGATCACCTTGCGGGCGGCCGCGGCCGCCTTCAGCTTCGGCGTCGTCGACGCCACGGCTATCCTCGCGTCGGTCGCGCGGTCGACGCCCTTGAGCTTTCCGCCCTCGGCGACGTGCGTGACGAGGTCGCCGCCGAGGACGGGCAGGCCGTCGTACATCCGCTCGTACCGGGTGTGCACGGTCCCGTCCGCGTCCTTGACGACATCGCGGGCGACGAGCTTCTCACCGGCGCCGAGACCGAGGCCTCTGGCCGCCGAAGCGGCGTTGGCCTGGGCGGACTTGATGGCGGTGGCCCGCACCTCGGCGGCGGAGGCCGCGGGGGCCTGCCGCGCCGGGTCGGGCACGGCGGTCGCCGTCCCGGCCTGCACGCCGACGACCACCATGGCGGCCGCGGCGGCGAGGGCGGTGGCGCGGACAGAGTTCTTCCGTGAAACGTGGGGGGTCATGCGCTCTCCATCACTCGTTCCGTGGGGGGTAAGAGCTGAGCGATGTGAGACTGACACCGATCGACCGCTGTTGACCGTGTGCCAACAATTGCCTCACAACCTTTTGACCATCCCTTGCCCCTTGATCGTTTGCCGGGGACCCACTTGTGACGGAAGTCGATCAGCACGCGGACAACTGGTGCGCGATGGGCTGAAGTTGTGCAGGCGGCGGAGGGGGTGCGGTACTCATCCGCACGCGTCCGCCCGGGGCCGTCACCTGAGTACGAACACCCATGCGGGGCCGGAACCGGCGGACACACCATGTCCCCATGCGAACCGAGACCCCCGCACGGCCCTTCCCCGGGCCCCTGCTGACGACCGCCCTGGCCGCCACGACCGCCGCCGTCCTCCTCCTGACCGGCTGCGGAACCCAGCGGGCGGCCTCGGACGACCGGGCCGGGGGCGGGAGCGCCCAGCAGGCGGGCGCCGCGGCCGGTGCCCCGGCGGCGGACCGGGCGAAGGAGAAGACCCCGGCGGGCATCCCAACGGATGCTCCGGCGCACACCCCGGAGGCGGAGGCCCGCTTCCTGGACCTGATCGGCCGCGCCCTGAGCGCCTGCGACCCCGACGCCCCGACGGACGAGCCGCTTCCGCCCGACGAGGACACCCCCACCGGCAAGGGCGCCGTGCCCCGCCCCGAGGACCTGCCGGGCTGGGAGGCCGCCACTCCCCGCTACGGCCCCGACGAGACGCCCCCGCCGGTCCCGCTCCCGACGGACGGCCCGGACGGCACCGAGCCGCCGGGCCCGACGACCGGGCTCCCCCCGTCCCGTGACGAGATCCCCCTGCGCGCCGTGGAGAAGTGCGAGGGCGACTTCCACAGGCAGCGCATCACGAAGGCCTTCCGGACCTCCCCGCCCCCCGAGCCCGCCTCCCACCCCGCCCTCCACCGCACCCTGACGTCCCTGGACTACCTGCCCTCCGGCATCCACCGGATGCCGGACCACGGGGGCTCCCCCCGGGTGCGCATCGACCTGCGCTTCATGGGCGGCAACCTGGTCCTGGAGGTCACCGCCGCCCCGGACGGCGTCCGCGTGGACCCCTTCGGAGCCTCGGAACAGGAGGAGCTCAAGGTCACCGACGTCCTCCGCAAGGGGGCCTCCTGAAGGAGCGGTGACGGGTGCCGCCGGTGCGTCAAGAAGAGGTGCACTGGGTGCGGACGACCTTCGCCGGGGTGTCCAGCCACACGTACTCCGCCTCCCGCGTCACGGTGAGTCCCGCCCGGTCTCGTCCGGGGCGGCCGAGACGACCCCAGGCGCGGTGCGCCGCCTCCACCTCGTCCCACAGGCGTCGCGGCCCGTACTGCGCCACCTCGTACGCGTCCCGATCCGGTACGAAGTCGACGGACGCCCACGACGAGCGGTCGTCGGCCAGCACCCACAACGTCGCCTCCCCGCTGTCGTCCTCCGCCTCCACCAGCAGGTACCAGGCGTCCGTGAGGTCCAGCCCCACCCAGAACAGGGCGTCCGCGTCCTCCGCGAGGCGGCGCGGGCACAACCCCGTCCCGCCGGTCTCCTCCTCTCCCCGGTGATGCAGGAAGTCGGCCAGGAACCCGCGCGCCGGGCGGTGGTTGCGGCTGCGCATGAACGCCGGGAATCCGCTGAACCGCCCCTGGGCGACCGGTGGGTCGGCCCTCTTCCTGCGGACGTCCAGCGTCGCGAACGAGTACGGGAAGAAGCTCCCGCCCCAGGGCGCCACGATCCGCCCCTCGGGGGCGACGCTCTGCTCGACCCAGGCGTACGGGACACGCGGCACCGCGTACGTCGCGACGACGCGGTCGTACGGAGCGCGGTCCGCACAGCCGGCGTCGCCGTCACCGCACACCACCCGGACCCGGAACCCGGCGGCGGCGAGGTTCTTCGCGGCCGTCTCGGCGAGGGCGGGGTCCATCTCCACGGAGGTCACCCGGTCGTCGCCGAGCCGGTGCGCGAGCCAGGCGGCGTGGTAACCGGTGCCGGTCCCGAGTTCCAGCACGTGGTGCCCGTCGCGCACGTCGAGCAGCCCGAGCATCTGCAACATCAGCGAGGGGGCGGAGCTGGACGAGGTGGGGAGCCGGTAGGCGCCCCCGGTTGTCTCCCGGCCGTCGTTCACCTGCGTGATCAGCGGCACGTCGTCGTAGACGGCTGCCAGCCAGGCGTCCGGGTCGTCCCGGCGCGAAACGGTTCCGGACGGCGTCTCCACCGCCTCCGGCAGGAAGGCGGCCCGGGGAACGGAACCGACCGCCCCGCGCCAACTCTGCTGAACACCGCCCTCGTTGACGAGGAGCCGCAACAGATCCTCGGGCGAGCTCACTTGCCGTCCTTCTTCGGCGGGTTCGAGATGGGCCGGTTCCACTGCCCGTCCGACTCACGGGGCGACTGCTGCTTGTCCCCCTCGGACCCGCCCTTGCCGTCACCGTGCGTGCCCATGCGGGCCTCCTTGGCGGCTTCGGCCCCGGGCCGCAGCGCCTGCGCGAGCCGCACGGCTTGGTCGGCGTGGAGTCGGCCCAGCTCGACCAGGGGGTGCCCGGAGGTCGCGCCGGTCAGGTCGATGCGCAGTGAGGGGAGCGTGATCCGGGCGGCGCCGAGGGCGTGGGTGAGGAGGTCGACGGCGTGCTGGGCCTCTGCGAGGGCCGACCTGGTGGTGGTGCGGTGTGCTGCGTGTGTGGTTGCCATGCCAAAGACGTTAGGAACGTATCTGGTTGGGCCTCAACGAAGTTGCGCGAAGTTGCGCGGAGATTCACGCGAGAGTGTCGAGTGCTCCCCTGATCAGGCCTCGGGCATGACCGCCGTAGACGGCGAGGGCTTGCAGCGCGTGGAAGGTCCGGAGGTATTCGGCGATCTCGGCGTCTGCGGTGACGTTGACCGAAGCCGAGACCAGTTCAACCTGGACGCGCCGGTCGTCAAACACTCGGAAGGACTCGACCGGCCACATGTCGCGTTCCACGGTGAAGGGGATGATGCCCAGGCTGACGCGAGGGAGGGGCAGGACGGCGAGCAAGTGTCGCAGTTGCCCGGCCATCGTGTCCGCGTCATGGAGCCGGTAGCGGAGAACGGATTCTTCAATCAGGAAAACGAACCTGTGATCGCCTTCGTGGATGACGCGGGCGCGCTCCATCTTGGCGGCGACGGCGCGTTCCATGTCGTCGGCGGTTCGGCCGTCCTCGGCGGAGCGGGACATGATGGCGCGCGTGTAATCGGCGGTTTGCAGGACCCCGGGGACGACGTCGGACGTGTAGAAGCGGAAGGCTCTGGTCTGCTCGTACAGGGAGGCGTACGACTCCTGGAGGGTGCTGAGCCCGGCACGCTTGAGCTGCCTCCATTCCACGTACATGTTGTCCGCCGCGCGCGAGGCGTTGATCAAGTCATCGGCTTGTTCAGCCACCCCGCACGCGGTGCACCAGGCCCGGATGTCGGCAGGAGAAGGGGCCGCCTGGGCAGCCTGGAGGCGGGTCGTCTTGGCGGGATGCCAGCCGCACCGGGCCGACAGCTCGCGGCCGGTGAGTCCCGCGTCCTTGCGCAGGTCCTGAAGCCGGTCGGCAAGGGCCTTCCTGGCGGCATGGGCGCTCGAAGAGGGGGAAGCGGGCGGCATGGCTGATGGGGTCCGGTGCTCGTGGCGGTCGTGGGTCAGAGGGTGAACTTCTCGTGCGGGACCGCCCGGTCCCACACCGCTTCGAATGCCGCGGTGCACAACTCGGCCACGGACGGTTCCGTGCGCAGTTCCATGCCCGGGTCGGCCCAGGCTCCGTTGCCTGTGAAGTGGTTGAAGATCACGGTGGCGCCGTCGAAGACCCAGAAGTCGTTACCCGGCAGGGCGATGTCGGAGGCCAGTCGACGTGGCAGCCAACGGACTTCTTCTCCGGCCGCCAGGTTCACCACGGTGCCTTCGTGCAAGTAGCGTGTGTACGCACTGACCGGCTCGGATACGATGCGCGCCCTGCGGATGACCACGCCACGTGCGACGGACGCGGCGATCTGCTCGACCCACGGACGCCAGTAGTCGGAGGCGGGGTCGTTGTCCCGCTCCCCCGTCCGCTGCCAGAGAGCGAAACCCGAGGACTCGTCGTCGACGCCGTAGGAGTCCCGCGTCTCCAGGTGAACAGCCGAGTGCCGGGCTGCTTCCAGCAGTTCGTCAAAGCTCGGTACGTCGTTCTGCTTCATCACATGCCTTCCTGAGGACGGGCACCATCCGGGCCGGGATCCGGATGACCGACTCGTGGTCGGGGATGCCCGCTGTGTGGCCGGCTACCCATTGCGTCTCGTGGATCTTCACGGTCAGTTCGTTCTCGGCGGTGATGCCCTGGATGACGAGGTCAGCGGTTTCCTCGTGGACCCACACGGTCGGGGAGCCGTTCTTCTCGGTCTCCGGATCCATTCCGACGAACTCTAGGTTCATGGTGATCTCCCGTGTTGAGCCGGTTGGGGTTTGCTGCCCGATCATCAGCGGAAGGCGAGGGCTCGTAAAGAGCGAACAGGTGCGCTAGGTGTTTTCCAAGTCCGCTGCAAAGCAAGTGAGTTGAGTTGCTTCGGGCGCTTGAGGCCCGGGCGGCGAGGTTCGAGATTTTTTTGCTGGGAACGGTGGGTGGGACTCATCCCGCCCACCCACCCTTTCGCGGGCGCGTGACGCGTGCGTCGGGCGTCAACTGGGCGCGGACGTCCGCGAGATGACTTTTCGTGATCGGGTCGCGACCACGCGTTGCGAGCGTGTACCGTGCGTCACGACAGAGCGACCCCCATGCGGTGCTAGGCACACCACACAGGGGTCTGACCAACGAGATCGTAAGGAGCGATCCCCCATGGCTGTTCAAGAGCTTAGTCGTACCCTGCACGCCCCCGCCCACCCGATGGCCAAGCCCGGGTACGGGAAGAAGGCCGCGCCCGATCAACTTCCACTCGACGGCGGAACCTTCGCACACCTGCCCAGGCGTGAGGCGTCCATCGCCCGGTACATCGACGGGCTTCCCGAAGGCGCCGACATCAGCATCAAGACGCTGGCCAGGGAGATGGAGGCATACGGGCAGATGGCCATCGGCAGTGCGCTCAGGTACCTGACCGCCGCCGGGCATCTGCGGCGGTTCCGCGAGGAGGTGTGGGTGGAGCGGGAGGGGTACCGGCAGGTCACCCGGACCTGGTTCTCGCGGACCGCGCGGCACGAGCACTGGTGGCGGGCGCTGGTCCTGGGCGACGTGCCCGAGAGCGGGAAAGAGCATGACGTGCCCGTGGACGAACCGGGGGAGGCCGAGCGGCGCGGGTACGACGCGCTGGCGCGGGTCGCGCGGAATGAGCCGCAACTGCCCCTGTCCGCCGCGTCCTGCGAGGCACTCGCGCCGCTCGCCGCCGAGTGGTTCAAGCGGGGGATGAGCGAGGCGCAGTTCGTGCGGACGCTGACCTTCTGCCTGCCGCAGCCGGTGCGCCATCCGTTCGGGTTCGTGCAGCGCAGGCTGATCGACGAGATGCCGCCCGAACTGCCGGGCCCGGTGCAGGGGCTGATCGCCATGGAGTGCACCGGGTGCGGCGTGCCGGGGCCGGCCGAGGCCCTGCCCGGCGGGTTGTGCGGACCCTGCCGGAGTACGCCGTACGCCCGCCCCGAGAAGGGGTTGCCCGCCGACGTCGTACGCGGAAAGGCCGAGCGGATTCGGCGGGAGATCCAGCAGACGCAGGGGATGCGGGGGTACGGGCGAGGGCCCCGGCCGCCGCGTCGCTGACGCGGGTGGCGGCCCGGGCCTCCGGGTCAGGTGAGCCAGCCGCGTTCGTGGGCGATCAGGGCCGCCTCCACCCTGTTCGCCGCTCCCAGGCGGCGCATCAGGGTGGCGAGGTGCTTGCGGTAGGTGCGGATCGAGACGCCGAGGTGGCGGGCGGCGGTTTCGTCCTTGTCCGCCGTGCGCAGGAGGGCCAGGACCTTGCGTTCGATGTCGGAGGGGAGGTCGGTGTCCTCGCCGGGGAGTTCGTCGGCGGCCTGCCACATGCGCTCGTAAAGGGTGATCAGCGTGGAGACCAGGCCAGGCTCCCTTACGAGGAGTGCGCCCTTGGCGGTGAGGGTGGGGTCGATGGGGGTGAGTGCGGCCTGCCGGTCGACGATGATCACGCGTTCGATGGGGTGGTGGGAGACACGGATCTCCGCTCCGTGCGTCACCAGTTCCCGCGTGTACGCCAGGCTGGCCTCGTCCTGCAGGACCGCCGCCCCCAGGATCATGCGCATCCGCACCCCGCGCCGCAGCAGCCGCATGTTGATCGGGCGTGAGACGGTGATGGACTCCGGGGACATCACGCCGCGCGGGTGCGTGGTCAGGTCTTCGGAGCGGGCGAAGAAGGTCAGCTCGTCGATGGCTTCCCGTACAGCGTCGATGCCGTACAGGTGCGTGATCATCTGGTTGTTCTCGGAGCCGGTTCCGGCGTGCGGGGACGGGGTGGCCGCGCGGCGCTCGCGGAAGAGGGATTCGAGGACCGCACGCTGGGTCACCTCGCCCTCCAGTTCCTCGCGCAGGGCGCGCAGGCGGCCGTCTATGAGGGCGTCCACGGCTCGGGGCGGCGGGACGGGCCGTACGACTCCGTTGGCAGCGCGGGAGGCCAGGCCCAGGGTCACCAGTCGGTCCAGGTCCGGGTCCCGGAGATCCGGGTCCTGGAGTTCCGGGTCCTGGGATTCCGGGTCGGGGTGCTCGGCGGCGGGGCGCTCCGGGTGCTCGGCGGGCGGGCGGGTGGATTCGCGGCGGAGGAGTGCGCGGTAGAGGTGGTCCTCTCTCTCGCTCACCCCCAGAAACTCCAGCAAGTGCGGCATTTTCGTCTTCCCCCGTGGTCGAGCGGGCACCACATCTTTTACTGGATCTTCAAGTGATGATCGAGGGTTGTCAACGGAGGTTGCTGACGGGGCGTCAGGCTCCATTTGCGGGGGCTGAGTTGTCGCGCGGGCTCCGGCGGAGGGTTTGTGAGGGCCCGATGGCGATCGCTGCACGATGAGGAAAACGAAGGTGCAGCAAGCTGCGCGCATATGCCCTCGTGACCGGCCCCCGCAGACGGCAAAGTCGTTCTCGCAAGGAAGCACCGCAGGAACACAGCGAAACCGCACCGAGCAACGGGGAGATCATCGTGAACAGCAACTCGTCCTACAGCCGGCTTTCCCGCCGCAGCGCGCAGGTCGTGATCGGTCTGCTGACCACGGGGGTTCTCGCCTTCGGTGCACAGGGCGCGGCCCAGGCGGCCGACAACAACGACTGGGAGGTGCCGGGTGCCCGTGGGTCGGTGGCGCTGAAGGTCGAGAACAACGACTGGGAGGTGCCGGGTGCCCGTGGGTCGGTGGCGCTGAAGGTCGACAACAACGACTGGGAGGTACCGGGCATCCGTGGGTCGGTGGTGCTGAAGGTCGACAACAACGACTGGGAGGTGCCGGGTGCCCGTGGATCGGTGGTGCTGAAGGTCGACAACAACGACTGGGAGGTGCCGTCGCCCGGCCCCGGTGGCAAGTAGCCCCCACCGGCCGCCGTCGAACCGCACCCGCCCGCCATGACCCGCCGACCACGGCCCGCCCGCGATCACGACCGAGGAGACCCCGACCGACCATGACCGACTACTCCGTTCTCCTGCCCTGCGTCCCCCGTCGACTGGAGCAGGCGCTGCCCTTCGCAGGACTGGTCCAGTGGACCGGAGCCACCCGGCTCTGGCAGGGACAGGCCATGGTGATGGAGCCGCACCAGACCTTCACGGGGCTGGCCGGGGCCGGGTTCAGGGTTCCGACGGGCTTCGGGGTCACGCTGATGCCGCTGCGCCACCCGTACGAAGCCGCCCTCCAGGCCCGGTCGGTGGCGCTGGCCACCGGTGAGTCGGTGATCGCGGGCTTCGGCCCCGGCGCCGCCGCCTTCCAGGCGAACATCCTGGGGGCCCCGTACGCCAAGCCGCTCCAGGTGGCGCGGCAGTACGTCCAGGCGGTGCGGGGGCTGCTCGACGGCGAGACGGTCGAGATGGACGGTCCGCACTACACCTTCCGGGGGCAGCTCGCCCCGGCCGTGGCGCCCAGGGTCGACGTCGGCCTCGGGGTACTGCGGCCCGGCATGGCCAGGCTGGCGGGTGAGGTGGCCGACGTCGTGATCACCTGGCTGACGCCGCCCGCCTACCTGCGGGAGGTCATCCTGCCCGCGGTGGAGGAGGGTGCGGCCCGAGCGGGACGCACGACGCTGCCGAGGATCGTCGCCATGGTGCCCACCGGGCTCCAGAAGGACGGCCGCGAGGGCGACGTGCCCGAACGGCTCGCGGTGATCGGCAACGCCCCGCACATGCAGGCCCCGCACTACCTGGACATGCTCGGCCGGGCCGGCGTGGACGTCCGCTCGGGAAAGCTGGAGGACGTGGCGCGCGGTGTCGTGGAGACCGGCGCGTTCGCCGGCGGCGACCTGCCGCAGGTGGTCAAGGCGCTCAAGGCCTTCGAGGAGGCCGGAGTCGACGAGATCGTGCTCAACAGCACCGCCGTGCACAAGCTCTTCGGCACGCAGGAGACGCTCTCCGACCTGTCGACGATCCTCAAGGCGGTCGTGGCGCCGCACTGACCGGCACCGGCCCCCGGGGCTCCGGCCCCCTGACATTCAGCACCTGACATTGACCCGATGCCCCTGGAGGCAGGCGGGAACGTACACCGACGAAGGATGTTCTCTGGCATGGACACGACAGGAGTGGGCTCGACCGGGCCCGGCACGGCCCCCGCCGGGCCCCGCACCGCGGATCGCAAACGTCTCAAGGACCACCTCATCTCCTGGGCCACCGGCGCCCCCCTCAAGGGCGCCCCGGGACCCGGCGTCCAGACGCTCGTGCTGAGCGACGCCGCCCACGTCCCCGCCGTCGTGGCCGCCGGACTCGTCGGCCCCTCGACCCTGCTGCTGGCCCCCGACGACGGCACCGGCGTCCCCGCCCCCGCCGTGGGGTACGAGGGCAGCCTCACCGAGCCCGGCGACGAGCTCTCCAACGGCCAGGACTTCTTCCTCCAGACGCACTCCTACGCCTCCAGCCCCTACATGACCGTCTTCGGCCCGACCGTCGTACGGCTGACGGACCGCCCCGACTTCGAGGCCTACCTCGCCGACGCCGACCGTGCGCTGACCGACGGCGTCTTCCCCGACTTCCTCCTCACCTCCTCGGTGGTGCTGGCCGACGCCGGAGCCCTCGGCGGCAGCCACCACCCGGCGGACGGCCCCTTCGTACGGCTCTACGCCGACCCGGACGGGTACGTCTCCACCACCCCGACCGGCGCGGTCCTCGGCACGGTCGACGACAGCCTCGACACGCTCACCCGGCGCTTCGCCGAACTCGGCCCCGACGAGGCGGCACTGGGCGCGGTGGTCCCGCAGGACATCCGTGACCAGGCCCTGCGCAGCCGCCCCTTCCTGCCCCGCTACCTCAAGGCCATCACCGCGATGCGCATCCTGATGGCGCACGGCAGGACCGGGCTCAAGGTCTCGGGATTCGGCGCACGCCTCACCCCGGAGCTGGCCGGCGCCGCCGCCGACCTGGGTGACGCCACCCTGCCCCTGGTCGTGCACGGCGACTCCGGGACGTACATGGTGATCAGCGGCCGGCTCTTCGCCGTCCGCCCGGAGACCGCCCGCGCCCTGGAATGCCTCCTGGCCGCCCCCGAGCGCGTCACCGCACTCGTCCCCGCCGCCGAACTCGACATGCTGGACGAGCTGCTCGCCCAGCACGGCGTACGGCTCAACCCCCTTCAGGCGGTGGCCGCATGAGCACCGCGACCCTCACCCCCGAAGCACCCCTGACCCTCGAAGCGCCCCCGCACACCCACGCCGCCCGACGCGTCGCCGGGCTCGGCGACCGCGTACGGCTCTGCGGTCTGTACGACTCCCTGGGCGCCCCCCTCTACCAGGACCTCGCCACCTACGACGACCCCGAGACCCGGGCCCTGCTGAGCGCCGTGCGCACCGCTCCCGGAGCCGTGCTGGACCTGGCCGCCGGAGCGGGCCGCTTCACCCTCCCGCTGCTGGCCGCGGGACGCGAGGTCACCGCCCTCGACCTGTCCGCCGACATGCTGGCCCTGCTGCACGCCGAGCTCGGCAAGGCCCCCGCCACCATGCGGGACCGCTGCACCGTCGTACAGGCGGACATGTCCGCCTTCGACCTCGGCGGAGTGCGCTTCCCGCACGTCCTGCTCGGCACCACCTCGCTCTCCCTCCTGGACGGGGACGGCCGCAAGGGCCTGTTCCGCAGCGTCCTGGACCACCTGACCGAAGGCGGCCAGTTCCTGCTGACCGTCATGGAACGAGGGGACGCCGAGGGTCCCGCCGAGACCGCCGTACGGGTCGCCGGAGCCAGCGGCACGGTCTACGAGCTGTACGAACACTGGCCGGCCGGCGCCGACAGCCGCGCCGTCACCCTCATCCCCCTGCCCGCCGACGGCGCGCCCGACGACGGCCCCACCACGGTCTGCACCGACCGCGTGGCCATCGTCGACCTGCCCGAACTGGAGGCCGAGCTGACGGCCGCGGGCCTGACCGTCACCGCCCGCCAGCCCCTCACCCCGCCCGGCGAGCGTCACCGCGTGACGCTCCTGACCACGGAAGCCACCCGATGACGACGACAGCGCTCTGGCCCTACCTCGTCCCGCCCTCCGGCCACGGCGACGACAGCATCTGCGCGGTCTCCGCGAGCGGACACCGCGTCACCTTCGCCGACGGCAGCACCCGCTTGGACGCCGACAGCGGCCTGTGGAACGTCAACCTCGGCTATGGAAACGAGCGCATCGCCGAGGCGCTCGCCGAAGCCGCTCAGAACGCCTCCTACCTGGGAGCCTTCCGCTTCGAGAACGTCTACGCCCGCCGGGCGGCCGACGACCTGCTGCGGGTCTCGGGCCCCGACCACTACTCCCGGGTGCTGTTCTCCACCGGCGGCGGTGTCGCCAACGACGCCGTGATGAAGCTGGCCCGCATCTTCCACGCCGCCCAGGGCGTCCCCAACCGCAACCTGATCGTCTCGCTGCGCGGCAGCTTCCACGGCCTGACCTTCGGCGGCTTCGCCCTCACCGGTGAGGACCTCGGACAGCGGGTCTACGGAGTCGACCAGCGCCACATCCGGCACGTCTCACCCAACGACACGGCCGAACTCGGCCGGCTGATGACCTCCCTCGGCCACCGCGTCGCCGCCGTGATCGTGGAACCCGTCGTCGGCACCGGCACCGTCCCCCTCACCGAGGAGTACGTCGCCGAACTGGGCCGACTGCGCGACGACTTCGGCTACCTCCTGGTCGCCGACGAGGTCGCCACCGGCTTCGGCCGCACCGGCCAGTACTTCGCCTCCGAGAGCTGGCCCGGCCGCCCGGACGTCCTGGTGACCTCCAAGGGCCTGACCAACGGGGCCTGCCCGGCAGCCGCGCTGGTGATGTCGAAGCGGGTGACCGACGTGCTGGAGGAGACCGACACCACCTTCGCCCACGCCGAGACCCAGGGCGGCACCGCCCTCGTCGGCGCGGCCGTCAGCGCCACCATCGCCGAGATGGAACGCCTCGACGCGGTCGCGGCGGGACGCGACGTCGCCGCCTGGCTCCAGCAGGGGCTCGCCGAACTCGTCGAGCGGCATCCGCTCGCCCACGGCACCACCGGCACCGGCTGCTTCCGCACCCTGCACGTACGGCACGCCGACGGCGGCGAACTGTCCGGCCAGGACGTCGCCACCCTGGTCGCCCGCATCCGCGGCGCCGGCGCCCTGGTCCACCCCGGGCCCTCCGGCATCCAGCTCGTACCCGCCCTCACCTACTCCCGCGACGACGTCGCCGAGCTCCTGACCTGCATCGAAGCGGGGATCGACACCCTGACGCCCGCCACCGCCACCGTCCCTGCCACCGCCACCGCCTGAACCGGAAGGAGCCGACAGATGCCCGCCGCACTCGATGCGTACGACCAGATCCCTGGCCTGCTCCGGGATCTGCGCCCCACCGGAGTGACCGTCCTGGCCGACCCGGCCGTGGCGGAGCACACCGTCACCGAGCAGGTCAGGGACCGCCTCACCCGGGCCGGGTTCGCACCGACCCCGGCGTCGACCCCGGCGGACGGCACACTGCCGGCCATCGAGGCCTTCGCAGCGGGGCTGGGAGACGGAGAACTGGTCGTCGGGATCGGCGGGGGCTCCACCCTCGACTTCGCCAAGCTGGCGACCGCGATCAGCCGCAGCCCCGAAACCGTCCGCTACCTCACCGCGGGCCAGCGCAGCGGGCTGGTCGTGCTCCCCGCGGCACTGGGGGAGTACGCGAACCTCCTGGCGGTGCCCACCACCCTGGGCACCGGCACCGAGGCGGGTCCCGTCGCCTGCTACCCGTACGACGGCGTCAAACGCATCGCGATGGGCGAGGTCCTCAGACCGCGCGCCGCCCTCCGGGTGGCCGGGGCGACCGAGACCCTGCCGGGCCGGCTCGTACTGGACGGCGTACTGGAGGCGATCTTCCGGACCGTCATCCCGTACACCAGCGACAGTGTCGACCTGCCCCGACAGGACGCCGCCGTCGAGGAATTGGCCGGTGCGCTGCTGCTGGCCGGTGACGAGATCGCCCGCAGCCTGGCCGCCGGGGAACCGGCGCCCGAGGCCGAGCGGCTGCGCGTCGCCCGGCTCAGCGCGGAGAGCCAGCTCGGCGCCATCAACGTCGGACGCAGCCCCTACGCGGTGAAGTGCTGGGCACTGGCGAACGAACTCTCCACCGCGCTCGGCCTGGCCAAGATGCGCGCCGTCGCCGCCCTCTGGCCGCTCGTGTGGCGCAGGGCCCTGGCGGGGGACACCCGCTTCGGCAGCGCCGCCCGCATCCAGCGGCTGTGGGGACGACTCAGGCTGCACGCGCCCTGGTTGGCGCCGCATCCGTACGACGGGCTGGGGCAGCTGATGCTGCGCTGGCGGATCGAGCACACCGTGCGCCTCCCCAGGGAACTGCTGCACACCGTCGCCCTGCGCAGCGTGCGCTTCTGGGGCGCCGGACTTCCCACCCTCGCCGGGTTGAGCGCCGACGACATCGCCGCGCTCCTCGACGAGGCCACCGAGCCGGCCGCCGCCCACGCGGCCGACTCCCACGCACTCCTCCCGGCGGGCCCGAGCGCCTGACCGGGAGGTGAAAACCGCACCACCCATCCCATCCCTGAAGAAACAGCACAAGAGGAGAACACCATGAGCGACAACATCCAGGCCGTCGAGCAGGAGCTGGAACTCGTCGCCAACGAGCTGGAGATGCAGGAGCTGGAGCCCATCCAGGCCCCGGGCTGGAGCACCAGCATCGGCGTCAGCGTCGGCATCTCGATCGTCTCGGTCGCCGCGTCCCTCACCTGATCGGGCCTGACCTGATCGAACCGGCCGGGGCCCGCCCGACGGCGGGCCCGCCGGATCCGCAGCACCGCACCACCCCTCACTGAACACACCACACACGCAAGGGAATTCACATGAACGAGAACCTGGGCACCGTCGAGAACATCGAGACCAACGACCTCGTCGAGCTGGAGATGCAGGAGCTGGAGGCCCTTGAGGCTCCGGGCTGGGGCACCTTCTCCGTCGCCTTCTCCACCGGTGTCTCGGTCGGCGTCTCCGTCACCCTGACCTGATCCGGGCCGGCAGCAGCCGCTTCACCCTTCATCGCACCACCCCGCACACACCACGCGACACCACACAGAAAAGGGAATTCACATGAGCGAGAACCTGGGCACCGTCGAGAACATCGCCAACAACGAGCTCGTCGAGCTGGAGATGCAGGAGCTGGAGGCCCTTGAGGCCCCGGGTTTCTGGACGGGCGTCTCCACGGGCGTCGCGATCAGCGCCTCGGTCGCCACCTCCATCACGCTCACCTGAGCCGACCGGCTTCGCGTCGACGAGTGAACCGACGCTGAGGGAGACGGAGTTGACCGACTCCCAGCATCACCTCGGCTGCCCGCTCGGGTGACCCCGAGGATCTGCGGTGGGCCGGCCGGCCACGGTTGGCCGGCCCCCCGCAGGGGTGTCGCACCCCAACTCCCCGCCGCTGTTTCGTTCCCGTTAAGGAAACCTCCGTGAGCGCAGTCCTGATTCCACCGCCCCCGACCGGCACCCTCCCCGAAGACCACACCCGGCAACCCCGCCTCGCGCCCAGCGCCGAGGTCCACGCGCCGGTCGACGGGCAGGGCAACTGGGTCCTCCAGCACGGCTCCCGCTACGTACGGATCAACGAGCGCGTCGCCGAACTCGTCGAGCTGCTCGACGGCGAACGCGACCACGAGGCCCTGGCCGACCGGCTGGGCGCCGGCTGGAACACGGAGCGGGTCGGCAGCGCCGTCTCGCAACTGGACTCCCTCAAGCTGCTGGACGACGGCAAGACCGCGCCGCCCAAGGTCGCGCCGCGCTTCCTGATCGTCCCCCCGATGACCTTCCAGCTCACCGTGCTGCGGCCCGGCCGGGCCATGCAGGCCCTGCGTCCCGTGTTCGCCCGCCTGTTCTCCAAGGGCGCCGTGGCGGCCGGGATCCTCTGCGTCGCCCTCGGCGTGGTCGCCCTCGTCGCCCAGCACCAGGCGGTGGCCACGACCCTGAACAGCCCGATGTCCGCCGTCACCTTCGTCGGCGTACTGCTCGCCCTGCTGTTCGGTGTGTCGATCCACGAGCTGGGCCACGCCGCCGTCCTCATCCGGTACGGGGGCAAGCCCTCCCGCATCGGCGTGATGCTCTTCTACCTGATGCCCGCGTTCTTCTGCGACGTGTCGGACGCCTGGCGGCTGCCGGACCGCAAGCAGCGGGTCCACACCGCCCTCGCCGGGCCCGCCGTACAGACCTCGCTCGCCGCGCTCTCGGCCCTGGTGGCCTGGCCGATGGACGACTCGGTCGCCAAGACCTGCCTGCTCTTCTTCGCGATCAGCAGCTACGCGACGGGCCTGCTCAACCTCACCCCGTTCATCAAGCTCGACGGCTACATCGCCCTGATGAGCCACGTCGACACCCCGTACCTGCGGGACCGGTCCATGGCCGACGCCCGGCGCACCCTGGCCCGGCTCCTGTTCGGCGGCACGTACAAGCGGGAACTGCCCACCCGGTGGACGGTCCTCTACGGCCTCGGCTGCCTCGCCTTCCCGCTGTACTTCATCACCACGGCGCTGGGGACCTGGATCGACACCATGCAGCGGGTCGGCTGGCTCGGACTGCTGCTCGCCTCCTCGGTCATCTCCTACGCCCTGTACCTGCTGGGCCGGGGCGGGGTCAGGCTGGCCGCCGAGGTCAAGGCGGCGGGCGTCAGCCGGGTGCGGGCGTGGACGGTCGGCGCCGCGCTGGCGGCCGCCGGGACCGGCGCACTGTTCCTGCCGGTCCAGCAGACCCTGGCCGCGGCCTACGTCACCGACGCCGCCGGCACCCGGGTGGTGCTGCCACAGGGCAGCGCCGACCAACTGGTGCACGAGGGCGCGCGGGTGAGCCTGCGGACCAACGGTCTGATCATGAACGACTCCGTCGCCACCACCCGGATCGGTACGGCCCCCGCGCAGCCGGCCGACGTCTCGGTCTCCGCCTTCTTCCCCATCGACATGGGCGACGCGGTCGGCATGCCCGCCACCGCCTTCGCACTCGACCTGGACCGGGCTCCCTCGCCGGCCAACGGCACCGCCGAGGTCTCGGTGGGCGAGGTCCCGCTGTGGAAGTCGCTGTACCGCACCTACGTACTGCCCTTCCTGCCCCACTGACCCGCCCCGCACTTCCCACCCGGCCCGCCCTCACGACGACTGGCCTGCCCTTCGACCACTGGAGAACACCGTGCTCGACACCCGGTTCATCGACTTCATCCGAGCGGATTCACTCTTCTACGACGCCCCGGCCACCGAATCCGTCGGGGAGGACTTCCACGAGGGACGCACCCTCCCCGAGGGCTGGACCACCGTCCGGGGCCGCGAGTGGACCGTCTGCACCCCGCCGGAGAACCGCATCCCGGACCAGGGCTGGAAGATCCACGTCGCCGCCTCGCCCGGCAACGCCGCGGAACTCCTGGACGCGGTCGCCCCGTACTGCGTCGAGCACGGGCTCATGTACAAGTACATCTCCGACCTGGAGACCCTCGGCCGCCGGGGCAGCAAGTACGGCGACCGCAGCGCCAGCGGGAAGTTCATCACCCTCTACCCGGTCGACGAGGACGAGCTGAAGCGGACGCTGGACGACCTGGACGCCCTGGTCGGCGGGACCCCCGCCCCGTCCATCCTCAGCGACCTGCGCTGGAAGCAGGGCCCGCTGTACGTCCGCTACGGCGGCTTCGTCCTGAAGACGGCCCGTCTCAAGGACGGCACCCTCACCCCCGCGATCACCACCCCGGACGGCGAACTCGTCCCCGACCAGCGGCGGCCCGGCTTCCACACCCCCGACTGGGTGACCCTGCCGCCGTTCCTGGCCGAGGCCCTGGCCGAGCGGCGCGGACGCACCCTCGAAGACTTCCCCTTCCGCGTCTACAAGGCCCTGCACTTCTCCAACGGCGGCGGCGTCTACCGCGCCGTCGACAAGCGCGACGGCAACGAGGTCCTCCTCAAGGAGGCCCGCCCGCTCGCCGGCCTCGACGCCGCGGGCGACGACGCGGTCACCCGCCTGGAGCGCGAGCACTGGGCGCTGTCCCTGCTCGCCGGACTGCCCTCGGTGCCCGCCCTGGTGGACGAGCGCAAGGGGCACGAGCACTACTTCCTGGCCCGTGAGTACGTCGACGGCACGCCACTGACCGAACTGGTCCACCACCGGCACCCGCACGGCTCCGCCGGCAACACCGCCCGCACCCGCGTCGAGTACACCGAGTGGGCGCTCGACATCCTCGACCAGGTCGCCGAGGGCATCGCCGCCATGCACGAGCGGGGCGTCGTCTTCGGCGACCTGCACCCGGGCAACATCCTGGTCGGCGCGGACGACAAGGTCGCCTTCATCGACCTGGAGACCGCCAGCCCCGTCGAGGAGATGCGCCCGCAGGCCATGGGCTCGCTGGGCTTCCGGGCCCCCGGCCACCTCAGGGGCCCGGACGTCGACCTCTTCGCCCTCGACGTGCTGCGGCTGACCCTGTTCGTACCGATGCCGCACGTGGTGCCGTGGGGCACCGCCAAGATCCGCACCCTGCTGGACGCGGCCGTACGGGACTTCCCGCTGCCGCAGGAGTTCGTCGACCAGGTCGAGCGGGGCCTGGGCCCCGACGTCCTGGGCGCGCACACCGACTACGAGGTCCGCTGGCCGGTCGGCGGCGAACAGGGCGACACTCTGGCCGCCTCGCTCGCCGCTTCCATCGTCGAGGCCGCCACCCCGGAGCGCACCGACCGCCTCTACCCGGGCGACGTCATGCAGTTCATCGCCGCCGACGGGGGAGTCACCTTCGCCCACGGCGCGGCGGGCGTGCTGTGGGCGCTGCACCGGGCAGGCCACGACGCCCCCGCCGAGCACGTGCAGTGGCTGCTCGACCAGGCGGCCCAGGTCTCCGGCGAAGGGCCGGGTTTCTTCACCGGTCTCGCCGGAATCGCCTTCACCCTCCAGGAGCTGGGTCACCACGCGGCCGCCGACGAGGTCCTGGACCGGGCCTTCGCCGCCTGCGACCCCAACGTCGGCTCCACCCTGGCCACCGGCATCTCCGGGCTCGGCCTCACCGCCCTGCACCTCGCCGCCGAACGCGGTGACGACCGCCGCCTCGCCCAGGCCCTGGAGCTCGCCGCACGGCTGCCCGACACCTCGGTCCCGCAGCGCTTCGGGCTGCTGCACGGCCGCTGCGGGCGGGCGCTGTTCCTGCTGCGGCTGTACGAACACACCGGCGACGAGGCCCTGTTGGCGCAGGCCGTGGCCGAACTCCACGCCGACCTCGACATCATCGAGGGCCCCACCTTCGAGGACCGCTTCCTGACCCCCGGCCTCGAAGGCTCGGCGGGCATCGTGCTCACCCTGCGCGCCCTGCTCCCGCACACCCCCGACGACACCCGGCTGCACGCCGCGCTGGAGCGCCTGGTCGCGCTGCCGCACGGCGGCTTCGCCCTCTCCTGCGGTCTCCTCTACGGCCGGGCGGGCGAGATCCTGGTCCTCGCGGACGCCGCCGACGCGCAGGACGAGGCCCAGCGCCGGGTGCTGCGCGCCCACCTCGACGCCCTCGGCTGGGAGGCGCTGGCCGCCGAACCGGGCCGCGTCGACTTCCTCGGCAACCACGGCTACCGGCTCTCCACGGACCTCGGCACCGGCTCGGCGGGCGTCCTGGTGACGCTGGCGGCACTGCGGGACGGAGCTCCGGCACTGCCGTTCCTGGCGCCGGGGGTGCGGGCGGCCGGTGCCGCCGCCCAGGCCGCGACCCCCGCCGAGGTGACCCCGTGATCGACATCCCGGCCACCCTCGCCCCCGCCGCGGGCGTCGCCCTGCGCCACTCGGTGACCCCGCCCCGCGCGGACGAGCCGCTGTGGAGCAGCGCGGTCGAACTCCAGCCCGTCGGCAGCCTGAAGGGCCTCGAAGGCTTCCAGGGGTACGAGGACGGCTCGGACCCGGACAACGGCGACGGCGCGGACCTCCCGCCCTCCGCCCGCTTCGCCGGAGCCAGCGGCGCCACCCGCAACGACGCCCTGCTGCGCGGCACGGGCGAGGCCGTCGAGCGCCGCGCCCTGCACCCCTCGGCCGCCCACCGGGCCCGTTTCGGCGCCGCCGCCGAGCTGGACCGCGTCACCCTGCACGCGTACCACCCGGACCACGCCCTGGCCCACCCGGACGCCGCCGCGGCCGCCATGCCCTGGTACGAGGCGAAGGATGCGGCCACCGGAGCACCGGTGCTGGTCCCCGCCGACTGCGTCGACTGGCCCGCCCGCTCCACCTCGGCCGCGCTCTTCGACCCGAGCCCGTCCGGGGCGGCGGCCGGCCGCACCTACGAGTCCGCGCTCGGCGCGGCGATGGTCGAGGTCGTCGAGCGCGACGCCTTCACCGTCGCCTGGGGCCGCCAACTGCGTCTTCCGACGTACGTGCCGTCGCCCGCCGACACCGCCCTCGAAGCCGTCTGGCAGCGGGCCGGGGCCGAGGGGACCGTCCCCTTCCTGGCCCGCATCCCCACCGCGGTGCCCCACCTCTGGTGCATGGCGGCCTGCTTGATCGACCCGGAGGCCCCGGGGGCGCTCGCCTCCGTGGGCATGAAGGCCACGACCGATCCGGCCGAGGCGGCGGTGAAGGCCTTCCAGGAGGCGTGGCAGGTGCGCACCGCGCTGCGGGCACTGCACCGGCAGGAGGGCGACGCCGGTCCCGTCGCCACGGTGGTGACGGAGCACGACCGGCTGGCGTACATGCTGACCCCGGCCGCGTACGAGTCCGTACGCGACTGGGTGGACGGCTTCCGGGCGCCGCGGCCCCTGCCGTCGGCTCCCGCCGCGGAGCTGCCGGTCGAGGAGCTCACCCGGGCCCTGGCCGCCGACGGCGCCGCCCCCCTCGCCGTCGACCTCACCCGCCGGCTCTCCCCGGCCGTCGCCGCGATGGGCTGGCACGTCGTCAAGGTGCTGGCCCCCGGCTACCAGAACCTCCGGATGGACGAGACCCAGGACTGGAGCTGGCACCGGCCCCGGCTGGCGTCGGCGGTCGCCCGCACCGGCTGCGCGGCCCGCGTGGACGACCCACGGGACACGGCCCCCCACCCCCTGCCCTGACGGGCCACCGGAAGGCCCCGGCTCGCGCGAGCCCCACGAACGTCGAGAGACCGAGCTGAGAGAGATGCACAGATGTTGGAACTGAAGGAACTTGTACGGGACTTCGACAGCAACCGCGCCGTCGACCACGTGTCCTTCCGGGTCCGCGGCGGCCGGCTGACCGGGTTCGTCGGCGGCAACGGCGCGGGCAAGACCACCACCATGCGCATGATCATGGGGGTGCTCGCCAGGACCGACGGAGAGATCCACTGGGACGCCCGGCCCGTGACGGCCGCCGACCGCCGGGACTTCGGCTACATGCCGGAGGAGCGCGGCCTCTACCCCAAGCAGTCCGTCCTCAGCCAGCTCGTCTACCTCGCCAGACTGCGCGGCCAGGACGCCGCCCCGGCCCGCGCCCAGATGCTCGAACTCCTCGAACGCCTCGGGCTCGCCGAGAAGAGCCAGGCCAAGCTGGAGTCCCTCTCCCTCGGCAACCAGCAGCGCGTGCAGATCGCCGCCGCCCTGCTCGGCAGCCCCAAGCTCCTCGTCCTCGACGAGCCCTTCTCCGGCCTCGACCCGCACGCGGTCGACACGATGGCCGAACTGCTGCGGGAGTATGCCGACGCCGGCGTTCCGGTGCTCTTCTCCTCGCACCAGCTCGACCTGGTCGAGCGCCTCTGCGACGACCTGGTGATCATGACCCGCGGCCGGGTCGTCGGCCAGGGCACCGCCGACGAACTGCGCCACCGCGAGCGGCCCCGCTTCCACCTGGTCACGGGCTCCCCGGCGGGCTGGGCCCGCGCCCTGCCCGACGTCACGGACCTCGAAGAACTCCCCGACGGCGCACGCGTCGAACTCCGCCCCGACACCGACCCGGGCCTGCTCCTCGCCGAAGCCCTGCGCAGGGGCCCCGTGCACGCTCTGACCCCCCTCGTCCCCAGCATCGCCGACATCTACCGGGAGATGACCGCCGCATGAGCGCCACGACCCACGCCCCCGACACCGAGACCCGGACCACGACGGCGCCCACCGCACCCGCGTCCCCCTCCGGCGACCGCCGGCCCCCCGCGCGTACGGCCACCCGGAGCGCGGCACCGTGGCGGATCGTCGCCGCCCGCGAGATCCAGGTGAAGCTGACCAACCGGGGCTTCCTCGTCTCGACCTTCGTCACCCTCGCCCTGATCGTGGGCGCGATCGGCCTCCAGCTCTTCCTCGCCGACTCGATGGGGAAGATCACCGTCGCGGTCGTGGACCAGAGGAGCGGCCAGGTCGCCGCGCTGGGCGAGAAGCTGGCCCGGCAGTCCGACCAGGACGTCACCCTCTCCGTACGGCAGGAGTCCTCCGCCGACGCGGTGCGCGAGACCGTGCGGTCCGGGGAGGCCGAGGCCGGCCTGCTGTACGAGAACGGCCGCTGGACCCTGCTCGGCGACACCGGCCAGAACGACGTGGCCGCCACCTGGATCGGCGCCGCCGTCCAGCAGTCCGCCCTCGCCGCCAACGCGCAGGACGCGGGCACCAGCGTGGCGGCCCTGAGCAAGGGCGCCCAGCTGCACCACACCGTCCTCTCCACCGACAAGGCCCCCGAGGGCGCGGTCAAGATGACGGCGTACTTCTTCGGCTTCCTCTTCTACCTCGCCTCCGTCCTCCTCGGCTCCGCGCTGGCCACCAGCGTCGTGGAGGAGAAGCAGAACCGCATCGTCGAACTCATCGCCTCCTCGGTCCCGCTGCGCGCGCTCCTGGTCGGCAAGATCGTCGGCTCCACCCTGCTGGCGCTCGCCCAGATGACGCTGTTCTGCGCGGTGGGCGCGGTCGGGCTGCTGGCCACGGGGGAGACGGCGATCCTCACCGACGTCGTCGGCGGCATGGGCTGGTTCCTGGTCTTCTACGTCGTCGGCATCGCCGTCCTGGCCTGCCTGTACGCGGCCGCCGGTGCGCTCGCCACCCGCAGCGAGGACGTCCAGGCGACCACGACGCCGGTCAACGCGATCACCGCGGTCGTCTTCATCGTCGGCATCGCCGCCTCGGGAGGCATGCGCGAGATCCTCTCCTTCATCCCGCTGACCTCGACGGTCACCATGCCGGCCCGCGTCCTGGCGGGCGAGGTCACCTGGTGGGAGCCCGCGGTCGCGCTGGCCCTGTCGCTCGCCGCGGCGGCGGCCGTCGTCACCCTCAGCAGCCGGGTCTACCGCCGGGCGCTCCTCCAGACGGACCGCAAGCTCTCGTTCGGCCAGGCCCTGAAGCTGGGCGACTGACCTCCCCCCCCGCAGCCGCGCGGATCCACCGGCCCACCGCCCCACCGACCCACCGACCCACCGGCTCACGGATCCACCGACTCACCGGCCGCCGACCTGGCCGGTGCCGCAAGAAGCGAACCCCCCACCGAAAGGAACCCCCACCATGACCCCCACCTCCCGTACCCGCGCCCCCTACGCCGCCCTGCTCGCCGCGCTCGCCTGCGCGGAGGTCGCGGTGCTCGCCAGCGGCGCGACCGAAGCCGTCCGCTACGGAGTCGGCGCGGTGGTCGCGCTCGCGATCGTGGCCCTGGTGGCCCGCTTCCCCAGGGCCGGCGACTCCCGCTGAGCACGCCGCGACCGGGTCCGGTGCCGGAACCGCCCCCGCGGCGGCCGGCGCCGGACTAGCGCGTGCGCCCCGCACCACCTCGTCCCGCCCTCTCGCCCTGCCGGAGCAGTTCATGAACACGTCGCACCAGGTATTGATCACCGGCCCCGCCGGGGCGCCGCCGGAGACCGCGGCGATCCGCTTCATGGCGCTCGTCCCGGCCGACTGGCGCGCCGAGCCGGTGGAGTTCCTCGCCAACGGCGCGCGTCTGCGGCTCACCGCCCCGGCCCCGACCACGGCGGCCGAGTTCACCCGCACGGCCACCGGCATCCTGTCCCAGCCGGGCCTGCGGGACTGGTCGCTGGCGGAGGGCTGAGCCGGGCTCCGGCCCCGGCGGGCAACGGCCGAGGGCCCCGGCCGCCGTCCCGCCGAAGCGGTTCGGTGGCCGAGGCCCTCGGGAGCAGCGGGTGCGGGCGCCGGTCACCCCGGGCCCGTACGCGTACCGCTGGATCAGACGCTGACGCCGAAGTCCTGGGCGATGCCCGACAGGCCCGAGGCGTAGCCCTGGCCGACCGCGCGGAACTTCCACTCGGCGCCGTTGCGGTACAGCTCGCCGAAGACCATGGCGGTCTCGGTGGCGGCGTCCTCGCTCAGGTCGTAGCGGGCGATCTCGGCGCCGCCGGCCTGGTTCACGATGCGGATGTACGCGTTGCGGACCTGGCCGAAGTTCTGCGAGCGGGACTCCGCGTCGTAGATCGAGACCGGGAAGACGATCTTGTCGACGTCGGCGGGCAGGCCGGCCAGGTTGACGTTGATCTGCTCGTCGTCGCCCTCGCCCTCGCCGGAGCGGTTGTCACCCGTGTGCACGATGGTCTGGTCCGGCGTCGCCTTGTTGTTGAAGAAGACGAAGTGACCGTCCGAGTAGACCTTGCCCGCGCCGTTCACCGCGATGGCCGAGGCGTCGAGGTCGAACTCCGTGCCCGTCGTCGTACGGACGTCCCAACCGAGGCCGACCGTGACGGCGGTCAGGCCCGGGGCCTCCTTGGAGAGCGAAACGTTGCCACCCTTGCTGAGGCTGACTGCCATGGGATGTCCCTTTCCTCGTGCGTCATGTGCGGGCTCCGGTACGAGTCCCGAAGCTACCGTCACCCATCTAACGCGGCCAAGGTCCCCATAAGTTCCAGCCGGGCGGCGTTGTCTTTACTTTCTTTACGCGGCTGACCGTACGGCCGGCCGCGCGGCTGCCCGCGCGGCTGCCCGCGCGTCCGTCCGGCCGGCCCGGAAAACGGTGTGACGGAACGGGTCCGGAGCAGGGACTATGGACGCATGTCCGGGCCCTACATCATCCGTGGCTCCGTCTCCCTCCCGGAGGCCGAGCTCATGTGGCGTTTCTCCCGGTCCTCGGGGCCCGGCGGACAGCACGTCAACACGTCCGACACGCGCGTCGAGCTGCGCTTCGACCTCGCGCGGACCGAGGCGCTGCCCGAGGTGTGGAAGGCGCGCGCCCTGGAGCGGCTGGCCGGGCGGCTGGTCGACGGGGTCGTCTCGGTGCACGCCGCCGAGCACCGCTCGCAGTGGCGCAACCGGGAGACCGCCGCCGTCCGCCTCGCCTCGCTGCTCGCGGAGGCGTCCGCCCCGCCGCCCAAGCCGCGCCGCGCGACGAAGATCCCCCGCGGCATCAACGAACGCCGCCTGCGGGAGAAGAAGCAGCGGAGCCAGACCAAGGGCGGCCGCTCCGGGCGGGGCTGGGAGTAACCCCCTCGGGCCCGCTCGGGCGAGGCGGGGAGCCCCGCCTCACGCGAGCTGCCGGTACCTGCCCCGGAAGTACGTCAGCGGGCCGCCCTCCGCGCTCGGCAGGTCCACGGCCAGCACGCGGCCGATGACCAGCGTGTGGTCGCCCGCCGCCACCCGCTGCTCGGTGCGGCACTCCACCACCGCCAGCGAGCCCCCCACCAGCGGCGCCCCCGACACCTCGCCGCGCTTCCACGGGATGTCCTCGAAGAGCAGGCGGTCGCTCAGGCGGCCCTTCATGGCGAACCGGCCCGCGATGTGCCGCTGGCTCTCGGAGAGCAGGGACACCGCCCACAGGGGCTGCTCCGCCAGCAGGTCGTCCATCCGGGAGCCGTCGCGCAGGCTGACCATCACCAGCGGCGGCTCCAGCGACACCGACATGAAGGCCGTCGCCGTCATCCCGACGTCCTCGCCGCGCGGACCGCCGTCCTCGTCGTGGGCCGTCACCAGCGTCACGCCCGCCGTGAGGCGGGACATCGCGGCACGGAACTCGTCATCGCTCACCCCCTCAGGATGGGGGATCGCCGTCGGGCGGGGCGAAGGAAGGGCGGTCCGGGGGCCGGGCGGGGTGGTCTCAGTCGTCTGCAGCACCTGACCGACGCTAGGCGGGGACCATGTCCGGGCACATCGGGCACAGGGACCAGACAGGACCTAGGTCCCCCGGCCGGGCGGGGCTCGTCCGGCCCCGGACCGTCCTCCGTTCGCCGCCCGTTTTCGGCCACACGGGTGCTCTCAGCAGCGCGGGAGCGCTCCCACCTGCGAAACATCAACTTCCGGTACGCTCTTGTGACTTGAGTCACAGAGCGAAGTAATTGTTGACCCTGTGTACCGGGAGGGCAGCGCGCTGTGATTCAGTGGCGGTGGCAATCGGACGATGAGAAGCCTGGAGTTGCTGTCGTTGCTGTCGAGGTCTCGGGGAGCGGGTCATGGAGGCCGAGTCGGAGCCGTACGTCCGTCTTGCGACCCTGCGGCAACTGCACCGGGTGGTCGCTGACCTCAACACCGCACGCAGTCTGTCCGACACCGTGCAGGCCGTCGCCGACGGCATCGTCGCCGGTCTCGGGTACGAACTGGCGTGCGTGAACCTCGTACGCCCCGACGGCGACCTGGTCGTCGCCGCGTTCGCGGGGAACACCGCCGCGGAGGCCCTGATCACCGGGCGCGTCGGATCGCGCGGCTCCTGGGAGCGGCGGCTGACCATGGGCGAGCGGTGGGGCGCGCTCCACTTCATTCCGCACCACGAGGGCTGGGTGCTGGTGGAGGACGACGTCCCGCAGTGGCACACGGAGGGCCCCGATCCGCGGTTCGCCGACGAGTGGCACCCCGGCGACCGGCTGTACGCGCCCATGTACGCGGCCGGCGGCGAGGGCGAGCTGATCGGCGTGATCTCCGTGGACCGGCCGCGCGGCGGGCGGCGGCCCGGCGCGTGGGCGCAGGAAGCGCTCACGATGTACGCCTCCCAGGCCGCCATCGCCATCACCAACGCCCGGCTCCGCTCGAACATGCAGCGCGCCCTGGTCCGCCTGGAGCGCGAGCAGCAGGCCCTGCGCGCCAGTGAGGAATCCTTCCGTCAGGCCTTCGAGTACGCGCCCAGCGGCATGGCCATCGCCGAGATGGGCGGCGACCAGCACGGCCGGCTGCTGCGCACCAACGACGCGCTGTGCCGGCTGCTGGGCCGCCCCGCCTCCGCCATGCGCCGCTACTCCTTCGCCGACCTCGTCCACCACGAGGACGTGGGGACCCTGCTGCGCACGTCGGCGGAGGGCGGCCGCGCCGAACTGCGCCTCCAGCGCCGCGACGGCAGCTTCGTCTGGGTCAGCCTGCGCAACTCCGTCGTCGCCGACACCGCCGACGGCCCCCGGTTCCTGCTCACCCACGTCGAGGACATCGAGGAGCGCAAGCGCCACGAGCTGCACCTCGCGCACCGCGCCTCGCACGACTCCCTGACCGGCCTGCCCAACAGCGCCGAGCTGCGGGCCCGCCTCTCCGCCCGGCTGTGCCGCCGACCGCACGCCGTACGCGCGACGGCGGTGGAGGCACTGGACGCCGCGTACGAGGGCGCGTACGACCGGGGCCTGACGTACGACGACGGCGTCGTGGCGTACGACGACGGCTTCTACGGCGATCCGATGGGCGAGGGCGACCCCGGCTTCTACGATCACCACGTGCACACGGTCGCGCCGCAGGAGGGCGCGGGGGAGGGCGTTCCCGGCCACCCCGACGACAGTGCGAAGGGGCTCGCGGTCCTCTTCTGCGACCTGGACGGTTTCAAGTCCATCAACGACCGCTTCGGGCACCAGGCCGGTGATGCGGTCCTGATCGAAGTGGCACGACGGCTGACCACCTGTGTCCGGGACGGCGACACCGTCGCGCGGCTGGGCGGTGACGAGTTCGTGGTCCTCGCGGACGGGCTCGGGAGCGCGGACGCCGCCGATCTCGCGGTGCGGCTGCGCAACGCGATCATCCCGCCGATCCGGGTGGACGGGCGCGCGGTCCGCGTCGGCGCCAGCTTCGGCATCGGGTGGGCGGAGTGCGGGATGACGGTGGAGGAGGTCCTCCAGTCCGCCGACCAGCGCATGTACATCGAGAAGCGGTCGAGGTCGAAGGTCCACCGCAGGGCGGGGTAGCCGCGCGCGCGTTCCTGCCCGCTCCGCCCGGCGCGCATGCCGTGGTCCACGCCCCGGGGGGCGTTCGCCCGCACCAGGTAGGCTCGCCCGGTCGGCGACGCTGGCGGGAACACGGTGAGGAGTGACGCTGGGATGACTGCCGGGAACAACGGCACGGGCACGACCGAGGACGACGATCCGTTCGGCTACCTCTACGAGGACGGACGTGCGGCGGGCGCTCAGCCGCCGAGCTCGGGCGGCGGCTACGGCTACCCGGGTTCCACCTCGCAGCGCGGGGTGCCCAGAACGTCGTACAACCAGGTCCGCGCGGTCGGCGAGCGCCAGTACGGGCAGCAGGCGACGCAGGGCGGCCAGCAGGCCACCCAGGCCTTCCCGCAGCAGGGGCAGCAGCCGTACGGGCAGCCCAACGCCCACTACGCGGCCCCCGAGACGCAGCCGGGCGGGGCCCCCGCCGGTCCGGCTCCGTACCAGGGCGGGACGCGCGGCGGCGGCCGCGGCCGCGGGCCCAACACCAAGGGGCTGCTGATCGGCGCGATCGCGGTGGTCGCGGCCGTGGTGATCGGCATCGGCGTCGCGCTGGTCAACGGCGACGACGACAAGAAGGACCAGGCCGCCGACAAGGGCGGCACGACGACGGGCCAGGAGCAGAAGCCGTCACCGACGGCCGAGCCGACCGAGGGCGAGAAGCCGCCGGCGGAACTGCCGAAGTCGGACGCGGCGATGATGCAGCTCTCGACGGGGCTGAGCGCGGTGAAGGAGGTGCCGGGGGCGAAGTCGGAGTCCGGGACGTACGTGCCGCTGGGCGCCCCGAACTCGTCGGCGACGTGGACGGTGAAGGTGCCGTCGGCCGGCAAGTACACCCTGTCCGTCAACTACGGCATTCCGGGCCAGGACGCCAAGGCGGACCTCACGGTCAACGGCAAGCCGCACGGCACCGGCGTCAACATGAAGAACTTCGGGGGCACGCCGGCCGGGGACTGGGCGAAGGGCTGGCAGAGCACCTACTCCTTCGTGAACCTCAAGGAGGGCGACAACACCTTCGTGATCGCCTGTCCGGCGGGCTGTCAGGCGAACCTGGCGAGCGTCTCGCTGGAGCAGGGGCACAAGGGGAGCTGACGCCTCCGGGCCGGGGCCCCCGCCGGAACACTGGTTCCGGCGGGGGCCCTTCGCGTGCCCGTGCCCGTCACCCGACCGTCCGCAGGAAGTGCGCCACCGTCGCCGCCATCGCGTCGCGCCCCGGGGCGAGGTACTTGCGCGGGTCGACGGCGGCGGGGTGCGCGTCGAGGTACTCGCGCACGGCGCCGGAGAAGGCGGTGTTGAGGGCCGTACCGACGTTGATCTTGACCATGCCGGCGGCGACCGCGCGGCGGATCTCCTCGTCCGGGACGCCGGAGGAGCCGTGCAGGACGAGCGGGACCGGGACGGCGGCGCGGAGTTCGGCGATCAGGGCGTGGTCGAGGCGGGCGGTGCGCTCGGTCATGGCGTGCGAGGAGCCGACCGCGACGGCGAGGGCGTCGACGCCGGTGTCCGCGACGTAAGCGGCGGCCTCCCGGGGATCGGTCCTCACCCCGGGGGCGTGCGCGTCGAGCGGGGCCTCGCCGTCCTTGCCGCCGACCCTGCCGAGTTCGGCCTCGACCCAGATGCCGCGCTGGTGCCCCCAGCGGACGGCCTCGGCGGTCGCCCCGACGTTCTCCTCGTACGTCATCTTCGACGCGTCGAACATCACGGAGCTGAAACCGGCCTCGTGGGCGGCGTGCAGGAGCCCGACGGAGACGACGTGGTCGAGGTGGAGGGAGAGCGGGGCGGAGGAGGCGCGGGCGACGGCGGCGGCCGCGGCGGCGACGGCGAGGACGTTGCCGCCGTGGAACGTGACGGCGTTCTCGGAGACCTGGAGCACGGCGGGGGCGCCGGCCTCCTCCGCGCCGACCGCGGTCGCTTCGGCGTGCTCCAGGGTGATGACGTTGAAGGCGGCCAGGGCGTGGCCTTCGGCGGTGGCGGCGGTGATGAGCTCACCGGTGCTGACGAGCGGCATACGGGCTTCCTCTTCTGATCTGGCTTGCCGTGCCCCGTCCAGGGGCGCGGGGAACTGCGCGCTCAGCCACGACGCTCCTGCACGGGAACCGTGCGCCTGGCCGCGCGGCGAGCGCTTTAGGTGGGGGCCGGTGCTCGGAGGGCGGAGAGGTCATGGGTGGGTGGGGTGGGGGGTGACGTGGACCTCTGGGAGGAGGGACTCGTAGACCGGAACGGAGAATTCCCCCGCCGCCGGCGCCGCGACCGTCGCCGCCGAGAGAGCCACCGCCCGGACCAGACGGTCCGGCCAGGAAAGCCCCGCGACCAGCCCGGAGAGCAGCCCCGCCACGGCGGAGTCCCCCGCTCCGGTGGGGTTGCCCCGGACGGGGGAGGGCGGGGCCGCCCGCCAGGCGCCCGCGTCCGTGGTGGCGAGGATCCCGTCCGGGCCCAGAGAGGCCACCACCGCCCGCGCCCCCTTGCGGCGGGCGTCCGCCGACGCCGTGGCCGGGTCGCGGGAGCCGGTGAGCTGGAAGAGCTCGTCGGCGTTGGGCTTGACCACGTCGGGGCGGGCGGCGATGCCGCGCAGGAGGGGTTCACCGCTGGTGTCCAGGAGGACCGGCACCCCGGCGGTTCTGGCCCGCCGGACCAGCTCGGCGTACGCGCCCACCGGGATGCCCGGCGGCAGGCTCCCGCAGAGGGCGACGGCCTCGGCGCCGGTCAGCAGGGACTCGTAACTGAGCAGGAAGGACTCCCACTCGGCGGGGGAGACGGCCGGGCCGGGCTCGTTGAGCTGGGTGGTGTCGCCGGTCGACGCGTCGACGATCGCGAGCGTGCGGCGCGTGTTGCCGGTGATGGGGACCAGCGCGTCGACCGGCCGCTCGGCGGCGAGCAGGGCGCGCAGCACCTCTCCCGTGGGGCCGCCCGCGAAGCCGGTGACGACGGTGTCGTGGCCGAGGGCGGCGAGTACGCGGGCCACGTTCAGGCCCTTGCCGCCGGGGCGTTCGGTGACGCGGGTGACGCGGTGCGAGGCGTGCGGGACGAGGCGGGGGACGTGGTGGGTGAGGTCGAGCGCGGTGTTCAGTGTGACGGTGAGGATCCTGGCCATGATCCGCGTCCCCCCAAGAGCTTAGAAAGCGCTTTCTGGCTGGTCTGCCAGGAGGATCATGTCAAAGGAAGAGCGGCCGGCCCAAGGGGCGGGGCCAGCCGCTTCCCACCGGTTCGGCGGAGAATCACCCCACGGGGGAACTATCCGGGCTCAACCACCCAGTCGCCCTTGCGCATCACGCCGACGACCGCGAAGTCCGCGTCCAGGACCACCAGGTCCGCGTCCTTGCCCGGGTCGAGCGAGCCGACGCGGTCGTCCACGCCGAGCAGGCGCGCCGGGTTGGCGGACAGCGAGCGCACCGCGTCGTCGACCGACAGGCCGTCGACCGTCACCGAGCGGCGGAAGGCCGTGTCCAGGGTGAGGGTCGAGCCCGCGATGGAACCGCCCTCGACCAGGCGCGCGACACCGTCCTTGACCTCGACGGCGAGCGGTCCGAGGTCGTACCGGCCGTCCCCGAAGCCCGCCGCGTCCATCGCGTCCGTGATCAGCGCGACGCGGTCCGCGCCCGCGTGGTGGTACGCGAGCTGGAAGGCGCCCGGGTGCAGGTGGGTGCCGTCGTTGATCAGCTCGACGGTGACCCGCTCGTCCTCCAGCAGGGCGACGATGGGGCCCGGGGTGCGGTGGCCGATGGCGGGCATCGCGTTGTAGAGGTGGGTGGCGACGGTGGCGCCCGCGTCGATGGCCGCGCGGGTCTGCTCGTACGTGGCGTCCGTGTGGCCGATCGCGGCGATCACGTTGTTCTCGGCCAGCAGGCGTACGGAGTCCAGCCCGCCCGGCAGCTCGGCGGCCAGCGTGAACATCTTGGCCGTGCCGTGCGCGGCGTCCATCAGCTTGCGCACGTCCGCCGGGTCGGGGGCGCGCAGCAGCGACTCGCTGTGCGCGCCCTTGCGGCAGGGGGAGATGAAGGGGCCCTCGAAGTGGATGCCGGCCAGGTCGCCCTGCTGGACGATCTCGGCGAGCAGCGCGGCGCGGTCCGCCAGCACGTCCATGTCCTCGGTGACGGTGGAGGCGACCATCGTGGTCGTGCCGTGCCTGCGGTGCGTGCCGACCGCGGTGAGGACCTCCTCCGGGGTGCCGGAGGTGAAGGACGCGCCGCCGCCGCCGTGGACGTGCATGTCCACGAAGCCGGGCACGATCCAGTGGCCGGAGAGGTCCCGCGCGGGGGCGGCGGGGGCGGCGGAGTCGGGGAGCGCTCCCGCGATCCGTGTGCCGTCGACGATGACCCGGCCGCCGTCGACGGTGCCGGTGGGGAGCACCACCTTGGCGCCGGTCAGGACGTGGACCTGGCTGCCCTTGCTGCTGGCCATCAGTCGGATACCTCCGTGGGGGCCATGACGTCGGTGTGCATGGCGTGGGTGTGGGGGCGGTGGTGGGGGTGCGGGCCGTCCTGGGGACGGGTGGTGTCGTTGTACGTCTCCAGGAGGTCCCAGGCGAGGAGGCCCGCGCCCAGGCACCCGGCCGTGTCGCCGAGGGCGGCGGGGACGATCGCCGGGAGTCTCTGGAAGGTGACGCGCTTCTCGACGGCGGCGCGCAGGGGCGCGAACAGGGTCTCCCCGGCCTCGGCCAGCCCGCCGCCCACGATGATCGTGCGCGGGTCGAGCAGGGTCAGCGCGGTGACCAGGCCGTCGGCGAGGGCGTCGACGGCGTCCTGCCAGACGGCGAGCGCCCTCGGGTCCGCGGCCTCGACGGCCTTCGCGCAGTCGGCGGCGTCGGCCTCGGGGTCGCCCGACGCCTGCGCCCAGGCGAGGGAGACGGCGGAGGCGGAGGCGTACCGCTCCAGGCAGCCGCGCTGGCCGCAGCCGCAGTCGACGCCGCCGGGGCGCACCACGATGTGGCCGATCTCGCCGGCGTTGCCGTGCGCGCCGGCCTCGATGCCGTCGCCGATGCCGATGGCGCCGGCGATGCCGGTGCCGAGCGGTACGAAGAGGAAGCGGTCGGTGCCCCGGCCCGCGCCGACGCGGCCCTCGGCGAGGCCGCCGGTGCGGACGTCGTGGCCGAGGGCGATGGGGATGCCGCCGAGGCGCTCGCTCAGGAGGGCGCGCAGGGGGACGTCGCGCCAGCCGAGGTTGGCGGCGTACAGCGCGACGCCGTTCTCGGCGTCGACGAGGCCGGGGACGATCACGCCGGCGGCGCGGGCGCTCTCGCCGAAGTGGGTCTCGCCGTGGGCGCGGAGGTCTGCGGCGAAGGCGAGGATCGACTCGACGACGGCGTCCGGGCCGCGGTCCCGGCCGGTGGGGCGGCGGGCCTCGTGGAGAAGGGTGCCGTTGGGGGCGACCAGGGCGGCTTTCATGCCGGTGCCGCCTACATCGAGGGCGATGACGTGATTCACGGGGTCAGTGTCGCGCGTCTGCCCTGAGAGGTCTAGTCCATTGCCTCTGTCGGGGACGCGAACGGCCACGACCCACCCACACGGCTCCCACCGGGGGGCGCCCCTTCAGGGGCGCGGGGAACTGCGCGCCCCGCCACGACGCACCCGCACGGCTCCCACCCGGGGCGGCGCCCCTTCAGGGGCGCGGGGAACTGCGCGACCGGCCACGACGCTCCCGCAGTGAACCGGAGGCAGCCGCGCGGCGAGCGCTTTAGGGAAAGGGGCGGGTCCGGGGCCTCTCCTGCCCGAGCCGGGCGGGGCTGTGCGTCCGGTACGGGGCTGGGGTCGCGGCCCTTGCAGAGGAGCTTGCCCGGCACGGGCGCTTAACCAGGGGCGGCACCCGGGTGAGCCGGGAGCGGGAGGGGCCGCCCCCTTGCCCGCCCGTCCCGCCCCCTTGGGGCGGCCCCGTCGCCCAAGGGAGCGGAGGTCCCCCCAATCACGGAAGGCCCCCGGCATCACGGAAGGCCCCCGGCACGGAAGCCCCCGGCGCGGAAAGCCCTTAACCGCGGGCTCGCGGCGAACCCAGGTCAGGGAAGGATCACGCTGCGCGACAGGTTGCGGGGGTGGTCCGGGTCGTACCCCTTGGACTCCGCCAGGACGACCGCCAGCCGCTGCGCCCGGATCAGATCCGCCATCGGGTCCGCCGACGTGTGGGCGACCACGCTGCCGCCCACCCGCGTCACGTCCCCCGCCAGCCCCTCCGGCAGCGCGCCGAACATCCACGCCACCCGGTTCGGACCGGTGATGGAGATCGGCCCGTGCCGGTACTCCATCGCCGGGTACGACTCGGTCCACGCCCCCGCCGCCTCGCGCATCTTCAGCCCCGCCTCCTGCGCCAGGCCGTACGTCCAGCCCCGCCCCAGGAACGTCCACTGCTCGGCCGACGTGACCGCCTCGGGCAGCGGCTCGGTGACCGCCAGCTCGGCGTCGACGGCCGCCTCCGCCACCGTCTTGACCCCGTCCGCCAGCTTGCCCGTGCGCTCCAGGCCCGCCCGCAGGAAGGCGAGGGCGGTGGTCGCGAAACGGGTCTGGACGACGGACTCCTCGTCCGCCCAGTCGAGCACGGCGACGGTGTCCGCCGCGGACATGACGGGCGTCTTCGGGTCGCCGGTGAGGGCGAGCGTGGGCGCGGTGCCGCGGACCTCGGCGAGCAGCGCCAGGACCTCGCTCGTGGTGCCCGAGCGTGTGATGGCCACCACACGGTCGTACGAACGGCCCACCGGGAACTCCGACGACGCGAAGGCGTCCGTCTCGCCCTGGCCCGACGCCTCGCGCAGCGCCGCGTACGCCATCGCCATGAACCACGACGTGCCGCAGCCGGTGACCGCGACGCGCTCACCAGGCAGGGGAAGGCCCTCGAAGTCGGCCGCGTACTCGGCGGCGCGCCGCCAACAGGTCGGCTGGGTGGCAATCTCAGTTGCGGTGCGGGACATGCGCGACGGCTCCTAGAACACGGACGGACACGGGCGGACACGGGATGACCTTGCTGCCGCTCTGCTTAGCAGGCCGTACGCGATTTGCGGAAGGTGTTGCGGAAGAGATACCCAAGTGGTGTAGACCTCGCGGTCGCACATGGGCCAAAATCGCAACTCATGTGGACAAGGGCGCAGGTGGCGCGCGCAACGCCTCACAAGGGCACGCGTACATCAGCGTCAACAAGCAACAAAACGGGCAATAAAGGGTGGAACGGGCTGTGCAGCGGCGCTACTTGGGTCTGACCGCGGCAGTCGCCGCACTCACGACGGCGATATCGGTCTCCGGCTGCGGAAGCGTCGGCGGCGCGGGCGACGTCACTCTGCGGCTGGTGGCAGCCGACTACAACCTCGACGGCGGCGACGGCACCAAGAAGTACTGGCAGGACCTGGCCGAGAAGTTCGAGGAGAAGAACCCCGGCATCAAGGTCGACGTCGAGATCCAGTCCTGGAACGACGTCGACCGCAAGGTCGGCGAGATGGTCAAGGCGGGCAAGGCCCCCGACCTGGCCCAGATCGGCGCCTACGCGGACTACGCCTCGGACAACAAGCTCTACTCGGCCGCCGAGATGCTCTCCATCCCCACCCAGGCCAACTTCCTGGACTCCCTCGCCGAGGACGGCAAGGTCCACCGGGTCCAGTACGGGATGCCCTTCGTCGGCAGCACCCGCCAGCTCTTCTACAACAGCACCCTCTTCGAGAAGGCGGGCATCACCGAGGCCCCGACCACCTGGAAGGAGCTCGCCGCCGACGCGAAGAAGCTCAAGGAGGACGGGGTGGCCACCCCGTTCGCGCTGCCGCTGGGCCCCGAGGAGGCCCAGGCGGAGACCCTGAACTGGATGCTGGCGGGCGGCTCCGGCTACGTCGACGAGATCGGTACGTACACCCTCAACTCCTCCGACAACATCGACGCGTTCGAGTTCCTCAAGAACAGCCTCGTCACGCCCGGCCTGACCGGCCCGGTCGCCCCCGGCAAGCTCAACCGCAAGGCCGCCTTCGATGCCTTCGCCAAGGGCCAGGTCGGCATGCTCAACGGCCACCCGTCGCTGATGCAGCAGGCCGAGAAGAACGGCGTGAAGTACGAGATGGCGCCGCTGCCCACCCCCGACGGCAAGAAGCGCCCCTCGATGGGCGTCGCCGACTGGATGATGGGCTTCAAGCAGAACGGCCACCGCAAGGAGATGGGCAAGTTCCTCGACTTCGTCTACAGCGACGCGAACGTCATCGCCTTCGCCGACCGGTTCGACCTGCTGCCCGTCACCCTCACCGCCTCGCAGAAGATGGCCTCCGACAGCAAGCACCAGAAGGTGCGCAAGTTCCTCCAGGCGCTGCCGTCCTCGGTGTCCTACCCGGTCTCCAAGACCTCCTGGGCCAAGGTCAGCGAGAGCATCAAGCAGCAGATCGGCACGGCTGTCGAGCCCTCGAACACCCCCGCGGGCGTCCTGGGCGTCCTCTCCCGCGAGGCCGCCGCGCTGGACAGCGCGACGCAGTAGCGGAGCGTCGGCCTAGGCTGGACGCATGTCTGAGCAGCAGCCGTACGAGAACGGGCCCGGCCCGGACGGCCCCCCCGCCGCCGGGGGGCTGTCCGCCCGTGAGCTGGCCGTCCTCGAAGTGGAGCGGCGGGGCTGGCCCGGGCCGGGGGCCAAGGAGCGGGCGATCCGCGAGCAGCTCGGCATCTCGCCCACCCGCTACTACCAGCTCCTCAACGCGCTCCTGGACGACGCGAGGGCGTGGGAGCACGACCCGGCGACGGTCAAGCGCCTGCGCCGGGTCCGCGACGACCGCCGCGCCCGCCGCTGACCACCTGGCGGTGCCGGGCCGGAGCCGTGCGGCCGGAACCCCCCGTCCGGCCCGGGGGACCGCTCGGTAGGCTCAGCGGTATGGACACTCTTCCCGAACCGTCCACCCCGGCCGGTCGCGACGCCCTCGCCGCCCTGCTGGCCGAGCCCGCCCGCGCCCTCGTCGCGCTCGACTTCGACGGCACCCTCGCCGACATCGTCGCCGACCCCGAGCAGGCCCGTGCCCACCCCGGCGCCGTCCCCGCCCTCGCGGCCCTCGCCCCGCACGTGGCGTCCGTCGCGATCGTCACCGGGCGTCCGGCGGGCGTCGCGGTGCGCTACGGCGGCTTCGCGGGAGCGGCCGGTCTGGAGCACCTCGTCGTCCTCGGCCACTACGGCGCCGAGCGCTGGGACGCCCGCTCCGGCACCGTGAACGCCCCCGCCCCCCACCCCGGCATCGCCGCCGCCCGCGGCGAGCTCCCCGGCGTGCTCGACGCGCACGGGGCCTGGCGCGGCACCTGGGTGGAGGAGAAGGGCCAGGCGGTCGCCGTCCACACCCGGCGGGCCAGCGACCCCGAGGCCGCCTTCGAGGCGCTGCGCGCACCCCTCGCCGAGCTCGCCGCCCGGCACGGGCTGATCCTGGAACCCGGCCGCCTGGTGCTGGAGCTGCGGCCCCCCGGCGTCGACAAGGGCGTCGCGCTGGAGGCGTACGTGCGCGAGGTCGGCGCCCGGTGCGTGGTCTACGCGGGCGACGACCTCGGCGACCTCCCCGCCTACGCGGCCGTCGAGAAGCTCCGCTCCGACGGCGTCCCCGGCCTCCTGGTGTGCAGCGGCACCGCCATCCCCGAACTCGCCGAGCAGGCCGACGTGTTGCTGCCGGGACCGGCCGAGGTGACCGCCTTCCTGGCCGGCCTCGCGGAGCGCATCGCCGGATAACCGATTTCCCACCGCCGCCGAAACCCCGTACTGTCATGTTCACCGACGCGGGGTGGAGCAGCTCGGTAGCTCGCTGGGCTCATAACCCAGAGGTCGCAGGTTCAAATCCTGTCCCCGCTACCAAGAGGTACGCCGAAGGCCCGGAACCCCGCACAGGGGTTCCGGGCCTTCGGCCGTTCCTAGGCGCGCAGCGCCTCGAGCTGGTCCAGGAACCACCGCGCGGGCGGCAGCGCCGTCGCCGCCGCCGCGAGCCGCTTGGTCCGCTCGGCGCGCTCCCCGGGCTCCATCGACAGCGCCTCGTGCAGCGCCTGTGCCGTGCCCACCACGTCGTACGGGTTCACCACGACCGCGTCCTCGCCCAGCTCCTCGTACGCCCCCGCCTCCCGCGAGAGCACCAGCGCGCAGCCCTCGTCGGAGACCACCGGGATCTCCTTGGCGACCAGGTTCATGCCGTCCCGGATGGGGTTGACCAGCGCCACGTCCGCGAGGCGGTACGCGGCCAGGGAGCGCGCGAAGTCGTCCTTCACGTGCAGGACGACCGGGGTCCAGGACGGGGTGCCGTACGTCGCGTTGATGTCGTCCGCGACCCGCTGCACCTCCTGCGTGTACTCGCGGTACACCGCCAGGTCCTGCCGGGAGGGGTAGGCGAACGCGATGTGCACCACCCGTTCGCGCCACTCCGGGCGGGTCCGGAGCAGGTGCTCGTACGCCAGCAGGCCGCGCACGATGTTCTTGGACAGCTCGGTGCGGTCGACGCGCACGATCGTGCGCCGGTCGGGGCCGCCGACCTGCTCGCGCAGCGCCGTCAGCCGCTCCGCCACGTCGTCCCGGTGCGCCCGCTCCCGCAGGAAGTCCGCGTCCGCGCCGAGCCCGTGCACCCCGATCCGCTTGCCGTCGAGCGCCTCCTCGCCCAGCACGCTCAGCGCGCACTGCGTGAACGCGTCCGCCCAGCGCCGGGTCAGGAAGGCCGCCCGGTCCGCGCCGAGGACGCCGCGCAGGAGCTGCTCGGCGATGTCGTCGGGGAGGAGGCGGAAGTAGTCCACCGGGGCCCACGGGGTGTGCGAGAAGTGGCCGATGCGCAGGTCGGGGCGCAGCTCCCGGAGCATGCCGGGCACCAGGCACAGGTGGTAGTCCTGGACGAGGACCGTCGCCGCCGGGGCCGCGGACTCCGCGAGCGCCTGCGCGAAGGCCCGGTTGTACGTCTCGTACGCCGCCCACTGGCGGCGGAACTCCGCGTCGAAGACCGGCTCCAGCGGGGTCTGGTAGAGCAGGTGGTGGACGAACCACAGCACCGAGTTCGAGATGCCGTTGTACGCGTCGGCGTGCGTGTCCGCGTCGATGTCCAGCATCCGTACGCCCGGCTCGCCGACCCCGCGCCGCACCGCCTCCCGGTCGCCCTCGCCGAGCGCCGAGCACACCCACAGCGCGTCGGCGTCCGGACCGATCGCGGACAGGCCGGAGACCAGCCCGCCGCCGCCGCGTTTGGCGGTCAGCTCGCCGTCCTCACCGAGGGAGTAGGTCACCGGGCCCCTGTTGGAGGCGACGAGGATCTCGGCCTGGACCGGCGGGGGCTGCTCAGCGTCGTACGGGGAAGTCATGTGGCGAAACCTAGCCGGTAAGGATTCCCCTCAAACGTGCGTGCGGCCGTGCCGACGCGACGCGTCCGGCCGGTCACGGTCCGTGCGGGTCCCGCTCCGGACCGGGAACATCACGCGGCGTGACGTGCCGCGTACTCCGCGATCTCCCGCATCGGCGGGCGCTCCTCGGTGTCCACGGGGTGGGTGCGCGGCACGAAACGCGCGCCGACCCGCTCGAACTGGGTGAGGGAGGGTCGGATCAAATGCCCCCGGGAGAGGCGCAGTTGGGCGGTGCGGTAGATCGCGGCGGCCATCCGGCCCAGCGCCTGGCCGTCCTGGTGGCGGTGGACGCGCACCCCCACGTCCACCTGGGCCAGCGCGTCCAGGCCCACCGTGTGCAGGGCGTCGATGAGCAGGCCGAGCTCGACCCCGTAACCGACCGGGAAGGGCAGCCGCTCGAGCAGCGAGCGGCGGGCCGCGTACTCGCCGCCCAGGGGCTGGACGAAGCCGGCCAGCCGGGGCCAGTGCAGGTTGAGCAGCGGGCGGGCCATCAGCTCGGTGACCCGGCCGCCCTGGCCCGCCGCGCCGTCGAGCGGGCGGTCGTAGGTGGCCTTCACGAAGTCGACGGCCGGGTCGGTGAGCAGCGGGCCGACGACCCCGGAGACGAACGAGGCGTCGAAGTCCCTCAGGTCCGCGTCCACGAAGCAGACGACGTCCCCGGTGGTGACCAGGAGTGAGCGCCACAGGACCTCGCCCTTGCCGGGCAGCGGCGTCAGGCGCGGCAGGATCGCGTCCCGGTGCACCACCCGGGCGCCCGCCCCGGCCGCCGCCTTCGCGGTGCGGTCGGTGGAACCGGAGTCGATCACCACCAGCTCGTCCACCAGGGGGAACGCGGGGCCCATCAGGTCCCGGCGGATCGTGGCCACGATCTCGCCGACCGTCGCCTCCTCGTTCAGGGCGGGCAGGACCACGCTGACGCTCAGTCCCTGGGCGGCCTTGGCGGCGAGCAGCAGTTCCGGCGGGCGGTCGGCGGCCGACCAGGACCGCGCCCCAAGCCAGCGCTCCACCTCTTCCAGCACGCCGCTCCACTCCCGTCCCTGTGGTCGTTCCTGTGATCCATCTCGCGCTCCGGACGTCTGGCACACCCGTCCGGGGGTTCGGTTACAGTCTTGAACAACGCGGACGACCTGTGCATGTCGGGGTCCTCCGCACACAAACACCCGGCCGCCCGCGCGGCGCCGGCGTCATAGCGCTCATCCAGAGGGACAGAGGGAAACGGCCCGTTGAAGTCCCGGCAACCCCCCGGCCGACCGCGAGGTCAGGTCGGGAAGGTGCCAATTCCGTCTCGCGACGAAAGTCGTCGCGGGGAAGATGAGGAAAGGACCTCGCCATCATGGCTGTGCAGACCACCGAAGCCGCTCCGCAGACCGTCGACCTCGGCCCCGCCGCCGCCCTCTCCTGCCGCGAGTGCTCGGAGCGCTTCGAGCTCGGCCCGATCTTCGCCTGCCGACTGTGTTTCGGCCCGCTGGAAGTCGCCTACGACCTGCCCGCCGGTGACGCGGAGGAGCTGCGCAAGCGCATCGAGGCCGGTCCGAACAACATCTGGCGCTACGCCCCCCTCCTGCCCGTCCCGGCCGACGTCGCTGAGAAGCCCAGCCTGAACCCCGGCTTCACGAAGCTGGTCAAGGCGGACAACCTGGCCCGTGAACTGGGCGTCACCGGCGGCCTGTTCGTCAAGGACGACTCCGGGAACCCGACCCACTCCTTCAAGGACCGCGTCGTCGCGATCGCCGTCGAGGCCGCCCGCGCCTTCGGCTTCACGACCCTCTCCTGCTCCTCCACCGGCAACCTGGCGGGCGCCGTCGGCGCGGCCGCCGCCCGGGCCGGCTTCCGCTCCTGCGTGTTCATCCCGCACGACCTGGAGCAGGGCAAGGTCGTCATGGCCGCCGTGTACGGGGGCGAGCTGGTCGGCATCGAGGGCAACTACGACGACGTGAACCGCTTCTGCTCCGAGCTGATCGGCGACCCGCTCGGCGAGGGCTGGGGCTTCGTCAACGTCAACCTGCGCCCGTACTACGGCGAGGGCTCCAAGACGCTCGCGTACGAGATCTGCGAGCAGCTCGGCTGGCGGCTGCCGGACCAGATCGTCATCCCGATCGCCTCGGGCTCCCAGCTCACCAAGATCGACAAGGGCTTGCAGGAGCTGATCAGGCTGGGTCTGGTCGAGGACAGGCCGTACAAGATCTTCGGCGCCCAGGCGGAGGGCTGCTCGCCGGTGTCGACGGCCTTCAAGGCGGGGCACGACGTGGTCCGCCCCCAGAAGCCGGACACGATCGCCAAGTCGCTCGCCATCGGCAACCCGGCGGACGGCCCGTACGTCCTGGACATCGCCCGGCGCACCGGCGGCGCGGTCGAGGACGTCAACGACGAGCAGGTCGTGGACGCCATCAAGCTGCTGGCCCGCACCGAGGGCATCTTCGCGGAGACCGCGGGCGGCGTGACCGTCGGCGTGACGAAGAAGCTCATCGAATCCGGCCTGCTGGACCCCGCCCTCACCACCGTCGTCCTCAACACCGGCGACGGCCTCAAGACGCTGGACGCGGTGGCCCCCACCACCGGCCCCTCCGCGACCATCCGCCCGAGCCTGGACGCGTTCCGCGACGCCGGCCTGGCACGCTGAATTCCCCCGTACTGGAAAGGCTGAACACCATGAGCGTCAAGGTCCGCATCCCCACCATCCTGCGCACGTACACGGGCGGCGAGGCCGAGGTGGCCGCCGAGGGGGCGACCCTCGCCGAGGTCATCGCCGACCTGGAGAAGAACCACACGGGCATCGCCGCGCGCGTCCTGGACGACCAGGGCAAGCTGCGCCGCTTCGTGAACGTGTACGTGAACGACGACGACGTCCGCTTCGAGAGCGGCCTCGAGACGGCCACCCCGGACGGCGCCGGCGTCTCGATCATCCCGGCCGTCGCCGGCGGCTGACCGCCGCCCCTGCCGCGGGGGCGTCCGCACGCCCCAACGCGCTCCGCACCGGCCCCTGTTGCCCCCTCCGCACACAAGCGGAGGGGGCAATTCTGCATGGTTGAAAGGGGTAGAGTGGGGGAAGCCCCGGTCGCCGCCCATGCCCCGCGCATATGAGAAGGCGACAAGATGCGGCCCGTGTGCCCGAGCGTTTTGCCGCCGATGCACACGCTATGTCCGGCCCGACTTGCCCCGGAAACGCGAGAGTTGACCGTTCCGGGCGTTCGGGCGTGCCCAGAATTCTCGTCCAATTGACCTGTTGCAGAGGGCAGTTGGGCGGATACATTCAGCCGCGGTCGACGCGCTACGGCGCACGCCCACCGCGATCCTGTCGGCGGGTGGGGTCTGACCCGGGGTCGCGAAGTGCGGCCCCGCGCAAGGGCCAGTAATAGGGGAGTTAGGCATGGCTCAGGGCACCGTCAAGTGGTTCAACGCGGAGAAGGGGTACGGCTTCATCGCGGTCGACGGTGGTGCGGATGTTTTCGTCCACTACAGCGCGATCCAGATGGACGGCTACCGCACCCTTGAAGAGGGTCAGCGAGTCGAGTTCGAGATCTCGCAGGGCCAGAAGGGTCCGCAGGCGGACATGGTCAAGCTCGCCGTCTGATCTCGGCGCGATCGGCCACCGACGCACTACTCAGCGACTTCACCAGCACTCACACACCTAGGGCCCGCACTCCGTCACCGGGGTACGGGCCCCAGGTGCGTCCGGGCGCACTCCGGCCGCGCGCCCCTCGCGGGCTCCGTCGCGCCCCGGCCGTGCATCCCGTCGCGCCCCGGCTGCGGGTCCCGTCGCACGTCCGGCCCACGACCTGCTGCGCTTCCCGCGATCTGTGGTACCCGCTTGCACTCGCATGGGTCGAGTGCTAATCATTGGCGTTAGCACTCTCCCCGTGAGAGTGACAGAACTTGGACCAGGTTCGGTGAGGCCGAGTGGTGTCGGGGTAAGGAATCCCGGGCATCGCGAGGCCGTCCGTCGCGGGCGCCGAATCGTACGGTCCGGAGAAATCCACCCCAGTCCTGGGAGGACCACTTCACATGGCCAAGATCATCGCGTTCGACGAGGAGGCCCGGCGCGGCCTCGAGCGTGGCATGAACCAGCTCGCCGACGCCGTCAAGGTCACCCTTGGCCCCAAGGGCCGGAACGTCGTCCTTGAGAAGAAGTGGGGCGCCCCCACGATCACCAACGACGGCGTCTCCATCGCCAAGGAGATCGAGCTCGAGGACCCGTACGAGAAGATCGGCGCCGAGCTCGTCAAGGAGGTCGCGAAGAAGACGGACGACGTCGCCGGTGACGGCACGACGACCGCGACCGTCCTCGCGCAGGCGCTGGTCCGTGAGGGTCTCCGCAACGTCGCCGCGGGCGCCAACCCGATGGCCCTGAAGCGTGGCATCGAGAAGGCCGTCGAGGCCGTCTCCGCCGCGCTCCTGGAGCAGGCGAAGGATGTCGAGACCAAGGAGCAGATCGCTTCGACGGCCTCCATCTCCGCCGCCGACACCCAGATCGGCGAGCTCATCGCCGAGGCGATGGACAAGGTCGGCAAGGAAGGCGTCATCACGGTCGAGGAGTCGCAGACCTTCGGCCTGGAGCTCGAGCTCACCGAGGGCATGCGCTTCGACAAGGGCTACATCTCCGCGTACTTCGCGACGGACATGGAGCGCATGGAGTCGGCGCTCGACGACCCGTACATCCTCATCGTCAACTCGAAGATCGGCAACGTGAAGGACCTCCTTCCGCTGCTGGAGAAGGTCATGCAGTCGGGCAAGCCCCTGCTGATCATCGCCGAGGACGTCGAGGGCGAGGCGCTCTCCACCCTGGTCGTCAACAAGATCCGCGGCACCTTCAAGTCCGTCGCCGTCAAGGCCCCGGGCTTCGGCGACCGCCGCAAGGCCATGCTGAACGACATCGCCATCCTCACGGGCGGCACGGTCATCTCCGAAGAGGTCGGCCTCAAGCTGGAGAACGCGGGCCTGGACCTCCTCGGCCGCGCCCGCAAGGTCGTCATCACCAAGGACGAGACGACCATCGTCGACGGTGCCGGTGACAGCGAGCAGGTCGCCGGTCGCGTGAACCAGATCCGCGCCGAGATCGAGAACAGCGACTCGGACTACGACCGCGAGAAGCTCCAGGAGCGCCTGGCGAAGCTGGCCGGCGGCGTGGCCGTCATCAAGGCCGGCGCCGCCACCGAGGTCGAGCTCAAGGAGCGCAAGCACCGCATCGAGGACGCCGTCCGCAACGCGAAGGCGGCCGTCGAAGAGGGCATCGTCGCCGGTGGTGGCGTCGCCCTCCTCCAGGCCTCCGCGGTCTTCGAGAAGCTGGAGCTCACGGGCGACGAGGCGACCGGCGCCAACGCCGTGAAGCTCGCGCTGGAGGCCCCGCTCAAGCAGATCGCCGTCAACGGCGGCCTCGAGGGCGGCGTCGTCGTGGAGAAGGTCCGCAACCTCCCGATCGGCCACGGCCTGAACGCCGCGACCGGCGAGTACGTCGACATGATCGCCGAGGGCATCCTCGACCCGGCGAAGGTGACCCGCTCTGCCCTGCAGAACGCCGCCTCCATCGCCGCGCTGTTCCTCACCACCGAGGCCGTCATCGCCGACAAGCCCGAGAAGGCCGGCGCGGCTGCCCCGGGCGGCATGCCGGGCGGGGACATGGACTTCTAGTCCCCCTGGCAGGTCCCGTACGCACGTCCACCGGGGCGGCATCCCTTTCGGGGGTGCCGCCCCGGTGGCGTTCCCGGGCGGCCGCGGCAGCACGGGCCAGGGGTCACCCCTTCGTGGGATGCTGGCCGGAGTGGCACGTACCCGCCCGTTCGTCGTCCTGGGGTCGGATCGTCCTCGGGCCAGGAGAGAAGGGAACCGCGATGACCGCTGCGATGGCTGAGCACGATCAGCCGCAGACCGTCCGGCCGTGGGACTACCTGCTGGGAACCTGGCGCGGACTGGATGTGCCCGAGGGCTGGCGCGCCGAGATCGACGAAGGACGGATCGTCTTGGTACCGCCGCCTCACCGCCACCACAACGCCATCGCCGACGAGCTGCAGGAGTACCTGTACGGGGTCAAGCCCTCCGAATCGGGTGTGTACCAGACGCTCGGCATCCACATCGCCCGTCTCGACAAGCTCTACATCCCCGACTTGGTGGTGATGCCGAAGCGCTTCGTGGCGGACGACGACCCGGACGTGACCGACCCTCTCGACGCGGCCGAAGCGCTTCTCGTCGTGGAGATCACCTCCCGGGGCAATGCCCGTGACGACCGGACCAAGAAGCTCTGGGCGTACGCGCACGCGCCCGTCCCCGCCTACCTCCTGATCGACCGGTTCGACGAGCACGGGCCGACCAGCACCCTGTTCACCGAGCCGCACAACGGCGCGTACAAGCACATGGACCGGGTGCCCTTCGGAGAGCCGGTGGTGTTGCCCGAGCCCTTCGGCGGGGAACTGGACACCTCGCGCTTTCCGCGCTGAGCGTCAGACGGCGACCGGGTCCCCGGGCTGCTCGGGGTCGGCGGCCTGCCCGGTCGCCGGGGCGTTCAGTTCCGCCAGCATCGTCCTGGTGAAGCCGAAGGAGTAGGTCGCCAGGAACCCGACGGCGTAACCGACCAGCAGGCCGCCCGCGTAGATCGCGGCCGTCGTGCCGAGGCCCCGGCTGCCCTGGAGGAGGGGGAAGAGCGCCCAGCCGGACGGGCCGATGGCCGTCGAGCCCACCTTGTCGCCCAGCATCGAGAAGAGCCCCACGAAGGCCCCGCCCGCCGCGCCGCCCGCGCAGGCGGTGACGAAGGGGCGGCCCAGGGGGAGGGAGACGCCGTAGATGAGCGGCTCGCCCACGCCCAGGACTCCGGCGGGCAGCGCGGACTTGATGGTGTCGCGCAGGGAGTGGTTGTTCTTCAGGCGCAGGAAGACCGCCGCCGCGCAGCCGACCTGGCCCGCGCCCGCCATCGCCAGGATGGGCAGGAGGACCGTGAAGCCCTGCTGCTCGATGAGGGTGGTGTGGATGGGGATCAGCGCCTGGTGCAGGCCGAGCATGACCAGGGGGAGGAAGAACCCGCCGAGGACCAGGCCCGCGAAGGCGCCGGTGTGGTCGAGCAGCCAGTTGGCTCCCGTACCGATGGCCGTGGAGACCTCGCCCGCGACGAACATCAGCCCGAAGATCGTGACCAGGCCGGAGAGGAGGACGGTGAGGGTGGGGGTGACCAGGACGTCCAGGGACTCCGGGACCCACCTGCGGCACCACTTCTCGACGTGGACCGCGAGGACCGCCGCGCCCAGCGCGCCGAGCACGCCCCCCTGACCGGGCGAGAGGGTCTGGCCGAACGCGTCGATCTTCGCGACGCCGGGGAAGACGATGATCGCCGCGACCGCACCGCCCAGGATGGGCGTGCCGCCGAACTCCTTCGCCGTGTTGAAGCCGACGAACACCGCGATCAGCGCCATGAAGCCGGACGCGATGGAGGCGAGGGCGGGGGTGACGGCCGGGAGCCACCCCAGGTTGACGAGCAGTCCGTTGAGGCCGGCGATGATGCCGCAGCCGATGAGGGCGGGGATCAGCGGGACGAAGATGTTGGCGATGCGGCGCAGGAAGAGCTTGAACGGGGTCGCGTTCCTCGCCTTCTGCGCGGCGCGCAGCGCGGCGCCCTCGGCGGCCAGTTGCTCGGCGGTCGGGGCGCCGGCGGAGGCGGACCTGCCCTCCTCGACGAGGGCCTCGAACTCGGGGGCGACCCGGGCGACCGTGCCCGGCCCGAGCACGATCTGGTACGTGTCGTCCTCGACCACGCCCATGACCGCGGGCACCGCCTTCAGGGCGTCGTCCTGGACGAGCGAGCGGTCGCGCAGGCCCAGCCGGAGCCGGGTCATGCAGTGGGCGACCGAGGTGACGTTGTCCGCGCCGCCGACGAGCGGAAGGATCGCGGCGGCGGTGGCGCGGTTCTTGTTCTCAGGGGTGCCGGTGCTCATGGTGCGGGGTGCCTTGCTGTGCGGGGGGCAGGGGGGTTCAGGCGGTGTCGCGGGCCGACTTGAGGGCCGCGCGGAGGTGTCCGTGCTCTTCCTTGAGCAGGGTCCGGGCGGTGGGGCCGTCCACCTCTCCGAGGACGATGAGGATCGCGTTCTTCACCTCTCCGTCGGCGGCGGTGAGGGCGGCCTCGATCTCGGCGTCGTCCGCGCCGGTGGCCAGCGCGACGATGCGACGCGAGCGGGCCCGCAGCTTCTCGTTGGAGGCGCGGACGTCGACCATCAGGTTCCCGTACGTCTTGCCGAGCCGGATCATGACCAGCGTCGAGATCATGTTCAGTACGAGCTTCTGGGCCGTGCCCGCCTTCAACCGGGTGGAGCCGGTCAGGAGTTCGGGCCCGACGACGACCTCGATGCCGTGCTCGGCGGCCGCCGCCAGCGGGCTGTCCGCGTTGCAGGACAGGCCGACGGTGAGCGCTCCGCAGCGGCTGCGGGCGTGCTCGACGGCGCCGACGGCGTACGGGGTGCGGCCGGAGGCTGAGATCCCGACGACGGTGTCGTCCCCCGTCAGCTCCAGCGCGTCGAGGTCCGCGGCGGCCAGCTCCCTGCTGTCCTCCGCCCCCTCCACGGCCTTCACCAGGGCGGAGGGGCCGCCCGCGATCAGGCCGACGACCTCGCCGGGGCCGGTGTTGAAGGTGGGCGGGCACTCGGAGGCGTCGAGCACCCCGAGGCGTCCGGCCGTGCCCGCGCCGGCGTAGACCAGCCGGCCGCCCCTGGCCATCCGTTCGGCGATGGCGTCGATGGCGGCGGCGATCCGGGGGAGCTCGGCGGCGACGGCCGCCGGAACGGTCGCGTCCTCGCTGTTCATGAGCGCGGCCAGCTCGGGCGTGGAGAGCTGGTCGATCTCGGCGAGCTCGGGGCGGAAGGCCTCGGTGGTGAGGATGTCGAGCTGGGCACGCAGGTCGCTGTACGGGGTGGCGTTCATGGGGTGGGGGTTCCTTGTCGCGCGGTGCGGGGGTGGTGGCGGTGGGCGAGTGCTTCGTACGAGGCGGAGAGCGCGGGGCCCGCCGTGTCGTACGTGCGCTGGGCGACGCCGACGAACAGGCAGTCCACGACCAGGAGCTGACTGGTCCGGCTCGACATGGCGGCGGGGCGCAGTTCGCTCTCGCGGGCGGTGGAGGTGGTGAGGACGTGGTCGGCGTACTGGGCGACGGGCCCGCCGGGGCGGCCGGTGACCGCGATCGTCGTCGCCCCGTGCTCGAAGGCGACGCGGAGCGGCTCGATGGTGTCGCCGGTGGACCCGGAGTGGGTGATGGCGATGGCGACGTCACCGGCGCGGAGCAGGACGGCGTTGGTGACGGCCAGATGCGCGTCGCTGTGGGCGTGGGCGAACAGCCCGATCCGCTGGAGCTTCTGGGCGAGGTCCATGCCGACGAGGGCGGACGCGCCGACGCCGTAGATCTCGACGCGCCGGGCGGCGGCCAGCGCGCCGACGGCGGCGCCGAGCTGGACGGTGTCCAGGCCCGCCGCCGTGTCGGCGAGGGTCTGCTGCTCGTCCTGCGCGAGCTTCGCCACGACGTCCGCGATCGGGTCGTCGACGGCGATGTCGGCGGTGACGGCGGGCGCGCGCCCCGACTGCTGGTGCGCGGCGAGTCCGGCGAGGGCCAGGCGCAGGTCCCGGTAGCCGGGGTAGCCGAGCAGCCGCGAGGTGCGTACGACGGTGGCCTCGCTGGTCCCGGTGAGCTCGGCCAGCCCGGTCACGGTGAGGGCGGCGCACCCGGCGGGGTCCCCGGCGACTGCCTCGGCGACGCGCTGCATGGAGCGGGTCATGGAGGGGGCGAGGGTCCGCACCTTCGCGGCGAGGGCCGCGGGCGCGGGGGGCGCTTCCGCGGCCGAAGCCGCCGCGGGCACCGCGTCCGGCGTACTGGAACTTTCCTTCACTGTGTCGCTCACGCCTGAAAGATATTTTCAACCGAAGGGGTGAGTCAACGGTGCGGAGGTCACACTCGCCCGGGAACTTCGGCCCCGCCGCGCGACAATGGACCCATGACCCCCCTGGAACAGTCCCTGCACACCGCCCGCGCCCAGGTCATGGCCGACCTGACCGCCCGCGACGTCGCCGACCCCGGCATCGTGTCGATCGTCGAGGACGCCGTGGTGCACCGGCGCTGGTGGGTGGAGCAGTGGCCCGACGGGGCCGAGTACGTCACGGGCCTGATCGCCCAGGACGTGCAGGACGCGCTGCTGGAGAAGTACGGCCGCTGGCCGCTGTGCCCGGTCTGCCACGAGGGCGACCCGCACGCCCTGGAGGTGGAACCGGAGCTGGGTCCCGACCCGCACTGGGTCTGCACCAAGGCGGTCGTCGCCGTCGCCCCCGTCGGGAAGCTGCCCCCGGCATGACGGTCTACATAGACCTGCCGACCTGGCCCGGCCACGGCCGCCTCTGGTCGCACTTGGTCAGCGACGTGTCGTACGAGGAGCTGCACGCCTTCGCGGCGTCCATCGGCTGCCCGCCGCGCGCCTTCGAGCGCGACCACTACGACGTTCCGGAGGCGCGGTACGCGGACGCCGTCGCGGCCGGCGCCGTGGAGGTCGGCAGCAAGGAAATCGTCCGCCGCCTCACGGCGGCCGGCCTGCGGCGGCGCAAGCACGGCCACGGGGCCGCGTAGCGGGTCACCTCGCGGTGCCGTGCCGCGGCGTCCTGTCCGGCCTCCTGTCCGCTCGCTTCGGCAGGTCGTGCCGGATGCGCGCGGCCTTCCCCCGTACGACATCGGCGGGCAGCCCGCGCCGGTCCCGCGCATGGGGCTCGCTGCGGCAGGGGCGGCACAGCCCGCCGGGGAGCGCGGCGGGCGCACCGGGGACCCCGCACTCGGCGCACTCCATCACCAGCACGCCCTGCCGGGGTGCGGGCAGCGGCGGCGGCAGCTCCCTCAGCAGCTTGGCCTGCACGAACCGGAACGGGCTGTGCACCACCTTCGGCACGATCAGCCCGAGCGCGTTCATCAGCCGGTCCTCCGAAGCACCGCGCCTGAACCACTCGGCGGCGTACGGGGCGAGCTCCTCGCAGGCCTGGTCGGAGAGCGTCAACTGCGGTACGCGGTGCGAGAGCCGGGCGAGGGCGACGTACGCTCGCCGCTCCGGATCGCCGGACCGTTCGGGCTCGCTCTCGGTGCTCTCGCCCCGCACCAACGACTGCCACCAGGCGTCGGGCCGGGCGGTCCGCGAGAAGTACGTGCGCTGCACCCACCGCACGGTGTTGTCCTGCCCGTGCAGGGCTTCGCGGAATCGCCGCAGGTGACCGGCGGTGGTGAGCTTGCGCAGGGCGGACGCGACGGCGCACTGCCCGTACGCGGGGAGCTCGCGGGCCAGGGTCTTGATGCTGATGTCGGAGCCGTCGGGAAGCCGGTCGATGTACCGGGCGACGGCTTCCTCGCGGGCGGCGAGGTGGCTGAACGACGTCCGGTGGCGCGGCTCCTGGTCCGGCGCGGACTGCTTTCCGAAGCCCGTCACGGCCATGGGGTGTGCGGGCGCGTGCGGGGCACGACTAAGCTGGCCGACAGCCATTGCAGATCGCCTTTCTAGCAGGCTTGTATCGCGGTGGTCAGGCCTCCGTGTGGTGTGCTACCACCCGCGGGGGCCGACTTGTTGTCACGCACGGTACACGGTCACGACGGTTGGTCGCCACACGGTCGCGGAAAGTCATCTTCCGGGTGATGCGGGGGAGTTGAGCCCTCCTGCGCGCGGGCGTGCGCGTGCGCCCGCGATCGGGGTGGGGGGTGGGTAAGACCTCGCCATCCATTCCTCAGAGAATGCGTCTCGGCCCTGGATTCTCGAATCTCGGCGTGGGGTGCCGGGGGCGAGCGAGCTGTGCGGCGAAGGAGGCGCGGGGGAGCGCGTGGTGCATCGCGGCGTCGCGTGCGACGCAGTACCGGACGACCTGGGCGGGTTCGGTGATCAGCTCGATGTGCAGCAGGTTGTCTTCGTCGTCGAAGCGCAACAGGGCGACCAGTCGTGAGTCGAAGATCCAGAAGTCCTCGGCGGGCAGCGCGACGCGTTCGGCGTCCTCGCGCCACAGGTACCGGATGTCCTCGCCCACGGCGGCGTTGTGGCGGGCGTAGTCGAGCAGGAACAACTGCCCGGTGGTGGGCGGGTTGTCCGCGATGCGTACCCGGCCGACCGTCTTGCCCGCTTCGGTCTGGGCCTTGATGTTCACGAACCACGGGTCGTCGGGGTCGCAGGCTGAGGTGCCGGTGTCCAGGAACGTCTGGAAGTCGGGGTCCTGTCGGTCGGATGCGTAGCCACGGCGTGTCTCCAACCGCCAGGCAGTGTGCACGAATGTTTCGAACAGTCGGCGGAAAGCTGCCCGGTCCAAGAGTTCCGGCACTTGACCCATCTCTTCAGCCCCTCGTGCGACTACTCCGGCGTGAATTCGTACTGCAACTCGTAGAGGTGCCCGGCCTTGACCATCACCGTGGCCTCGATGGGGCGTTCCGCGTTGCTGAGGACTACCCGGAGGGTGCGCAGGACCGGGAGGTTGCCGGGCAGTCGCAGTGCGGCGGTCTGTTCCTGAGTGGGGACGCGGGCCGATACGCGGTCGACGCTGCGGCGGGGCGGGAAGCCCAGTTCGGCGAGCAGGGCCGGGGTGCCGCCCCGGATCTTGCGTCGCTCGGTGAGAGGGGTGCCCCGCGCGATGTCGGCGGGGTAGTACGAGGCCACCAGTTCCACCGGTTCGCCGTCCAGGGTGAGGATCTGGCGGCGCAGGATCGCGGTGCGGCCCTCCCCGAGCCCGAGGCGGGCCGCGACGTCGGCCGGCGGAACGGTTTCGGTCACGTCGAGCAGGGTGCTGTGCGGGTGGGCCCCGAGCTTCGAGGTCTCGGTGAGCCAGCGGTACGGCTCGCTGGAGGGGGCCGGGGCCATGTAGGAGGCGGGACGCATGGTCCGCTGCCGGTGCTCGCGTACGGTGACCGCCGAACCCGCCCGGCCCACGGCCAGCCCCTCCTCCTTGAGGAGTTGCAGCGCCTTCTGCACGGTCGCGCTGGAAGCGTCGAACCGTTCCTTCAGCTTGACGGTGGAGGGCAGCTTGCCGCCGGGCGGCAGGTCGCCGCTCATGATCTCGTCGCGCAGATCGGCGGCGATCCGTTCGTGGAGGGGGCGTCGGTCAGAAGAGGAGGCGGCGGTGGGGTCGTTGCGGGGCACGGTCATCCGATCCTGATCTCGTAACGCAGACGCTGGCTGTGGGCGGGCATCAGCATCACGTCGGCCTGGATGGGACGGTCGTCGGCGTCCAGGGTGACACGGGTGAGCCGCAGTACGGGTTCGCCTTCGCCCATGTGCAGCGCTTCCCGTTCGGCCGCGTCCGGCATGCGTGCCGTGACTTCCTCGCGTACGCGTACGCCGACGTGCCCCAGTTCGGCCAGCAGCGTCACCGCGCCACCCCGGATCTTGGCCGTACCGGCGAGTGGAGTGCCCAGGGCGATGGCTGAGGGGTAGTAGGTGTCCGTCAACTCCGACGGAATGCCGTCGAGTTGCATGATTCGGCGGCGCGCGACGAGGGGAGTCCCCGCCGTCACGCCGAACAGGGCCGCCACATCCTCCGAGGCCGGCACCTCGCCGGCCCGGACGACGGTCTGTGTCCCCCTGCGCCCGGCGGCGGCGGTCTCGGCGGTCCACGCGTCGGACTGCCCCGTCGCGCGCGGCGCGAGGTAGGGGGTCGATGTGCTGCTGGCCCATTCGTCGCTGCTGCTCATGGCGTCCTCCCGTGCGGCCTGCGCGTCCTCTTGCGGCTCCCAGCCTCGCACCGGGCGCATCTCACTCTAAGTGGCACCTCTCGCCAAATCTTCCCACTATTCGCGAATAGCAGTAAGGTGCGGCAGTCGTGAGATCCGATGACGGGTGGTTGCCATGCAGCAGACGACGAGTTCACCAGTACACCTCGGGCTTCCGTTGGAGGCCCCGGTGTCCGTCGAAGGATGCGGGGTGTGTGCCGCGCTCGTGCGGCAGAGGGAGCAGGCCCGGGAGGAGTTCGACTACTCGGCGGTCACGGATGCCGATGTCGAGCTGCGCAACCATCCGCACGGGCGGCGGAGTTGAATCCGGACCCGGCTCCCGGCACCAAGCCCACCTCCGGGACCGGTCCCCGAACAGCGTCGGCCGCGACACACCCGCTGATGACGATGCGGGTGTCGCGGGACGGTGGGCGGAGCTGGTCCACGACCCAGGTGGTCCGGAGCGGCGGCCGGCTCGCGCCCATGACGAGCGGGGTGTGGCCGCTGTGCAGGTGTGCGCGGTGCCGGAGGCGGGGCGGCGTCTCCGCCGAGTGAGGGCTCTGCGAGGGAGGACCGGACGGCATGCGTCCGGCAACCGCCCTCGCCGCAACAGATCGTTCGAGGCACGTCGAATGCGAAGTCGAAGGAGATCACCATGGGTTGGGGAACCGGCAAGGGCGGCAGCGGTGGCGACGGGAAGCACGCGGGGCCCAAGGACCCCGGGACCGGCAAGCCGTCCTCGGACACGGCGAAGCCGGCACCCGAGCCGAAGCACAAGGGGAAGCAGGCGTGCGACGATGACGGTGAGGGAGGGGAGCGAGCGGGCCGCCATGCGTGGACTGCTGCGCTCGATGAGCGAAGGCCTCGGGGCTTCACCCGCCCCGGCCTGGGAGAACGCGTACTGGGCCGTTCCCCGGCACCGCTTCCTCCCGGACCGGATCTGGGTGGGGGACGCGTGAGGGCAGTGCTCCCGGGAGACCGACCCGGAGACCTGGCTGCGGCACGCGTACGCGGACACTCCGGTGATCACGCAGGTGAACGACGGCCAGGTGGCGGACCCCGAGGACCGCTGGCCGTCGTGCTCGGCCTCCGCGCCCTCGATCGTCTTCCGCATGCTCCACCTCCTGGACGTGTCTCCGGGACAGCGGGTCCTGGAGATCGGCACGGGCACCGGGTGGAACGCCGGGCTCCTGGCACACCGCCTCGGCCCCGAGCGCGTGACCACACTCGAAGTGGACCAGGCCCTCGCCGACCGGGCGGTACGCGACCTCGCGGCTGTCGGACTGAGACCTCATGCCGTCTGCGTTGACGGGGAGTCGGGGTACGAGGCCGACGGCCCGTACGACCGGGTGATCGCCACTTGTTCAGTGCGCTCAGTGCCCCCGGCATGGATCGCCCAGACGAAGCCGGGCGGGGTGATCCTGCTTCCATGGGAATCGCCGTGGCTCTGTTACGGGCTGCTGCGGTTGACAGTCGACGGGTACGGAGCGGCCTCGGGCCCCTTCTTCCCGTACTCGGCGTTCATGCTGATGCGCGGACAACGCAGGGACCTGCGGATTTTCCGGGACGTGGTGCGGGACGACCACGTGCCCGCCGAGTCCCGCTCCGGGCTCGCCCCCTGGACGGTGGCAGGGGACGACTGGGCTGCCCGGTTCGCGATCGGCCTTCAGCTACGGCGGGTGTGGCGGGCCTGGCACGAGGACCCCGGTCTCGCGGGAGTCGCCCGCCGTCTGTGGGTGGCGACCACGGACGCCGCGTCGTGGGCGGCCGTGGACTGGGACGGGCGGAACGACGAGCGCTTCACCGTGTGGCAGCACGGGTCGCGGCCCCTGTGGGATCTGGTGGAGGCCGCTCACGCCTGGTGGCGTGGCGCGGGCAGTCCCGGGCCGGAACGGTTCGGGCTCACCGTCACCGCCGACGGATCGCACCGGGTGTGGCTGGACGCCCCGGGCCGCCCGGTGCCACGGCTCGACTGAGCGAGTGGCCCGCGCCGCCCGCCCGCTACTTCGGGCGAGGGGCGGAGGCCGCCCTCGGGGAGGAGACCGGGGCGGGCGAGCTCGCCGGGGCGCCCGACGCCACCAGCCTCGACGCGGCCCGGTCCGTCCGCTGCCACCGCAGGGACAGGAGGACGAGGCCCACCGCGACGACCGTCATCGCGCCGCCCGCCCAGGCGGTGGCCGCGAAGCCCCAGCCCGCGTCGATGACCGTGCCGCCCAGGGCCGGGCCGCCCGTGTTGCCGATGTTGAAGGCGGCGGTGGTGGTCGCGCCCGCGAGGGTGGGGGCCGCGCCCGCCACGTTGAACATCCGCGCGTTCAGCGCCGGGGCCGTGAAGAAGGCCGAGAAGCCGAGGGCGAAGGAGAGGGTGACAGCGACCGCCGCCGTCGAGCCGAACAGGGCCAGGGCCGCGAGCAGCACGGTGGAGGTGCTGATGCCCCCGATCAGGACGCCGAAGGGGCGCGCGTCGGCGACCATGCCGCCCACCGTCGTACCGACGAGCGCGCCGACGCCGAAGAGGCCCAGCACCCACGGGACCCACTTCGAGTCCAGGCCCGCGACATCCGTGAGCAGCGGCGAGAGGTAGCTGAAGGCGCAGAAGACACCGCCGGCGGCCAGCGCCGTGATGAGCACCGAGACCAGCACCTGGCGGTCGCGGTAGATGCTCAGCTCCCGCTTGAGCTGCGGCTTCTCGGCGGGGAGCGGGATGCGGGGGATGAGGGTCACCACGCCGGCCAGCGCGACCGCCGAGGCCGCGCCCACCGCCCAGAACGCCGAGCGCCAGCCCAGGTGCTCGCCGAGGAAGGCGCCCGCCGGGACGCCCAGCACGTTCGCGATGCTCAGGCCGCCGATCATGACCGCCATCGCGCGGGCCCGCGAGCCGACGTCCACCATGGCGATCGCCACCGCCGCGCCGACCGCCCAGAACCCGGCGCAGGCGAAGGCGCTCACGACACGGGACGCGAAGAGCAGCTCGTACGTGGGGGCGAGCGCGCCCGCCACCTGCCCGAGGCCGAAGACGGTGATCAGCGCGATGAGGGTGGTGCGGCGGGGGAGGCGCAGGGTCGCCACGGCCAGCAGCGGGGCGCCGATCACCATGCCGATCGCGAACGCGGAGATCAGCAGGCCCGCCTGCGGAATGGACACGTCCAGGTCCTCGGCCATCGGGGGCAGCAGCCCCGAGAGCATGAACTCGCTCGTGCCCAGCGCGAAGACGGCGAGGCCCAGCATGTAGACCGCGAGCGGCATCCGGGCGCGGGGCGCGGGGGCGGGAGGCGGAGCGGGTATGTCGGCAGGGGCGTCCGGTTGACGCGACTGATCAGAGGGGGGCATGACACCGTTCAACAAGTCGTCGAACTCGGCCATTCCCGGACCGGTGCGTCACCTCAACGGTCCCCTTCGGGGGGCTTTCAACTCGCCTGACGCATAAGCACCATACGGCCGGTAGAGATATAGATCATGACGACGAAGGAGCTCGGCATCCGAGCCGCTGAAGAAACGATCCGCACGCTGCGTGAGGCCCTGGTCGCCGCCGGTCTCACTCTGCCGTCGCTGGCCCTGGACTCCGCCTCCTGCGCCCGGGACGTGCCCACCCCGCTGATCGACCTGGGCCGGTGCGACGTGGAGACCGCACGCCGCCTCGCGGAGGCCGTCGCGGCGGCCCGCCCGGCCGCCGAGCACCGCTCCCGGTAGGCGGCAGGCGGCAGGCGGGACCGTAGGGTGGCCGGGTGGCTGATCGGGGTGGGGAGACGCGGCGGACGTCCGCCCGGGTGCTGGTGGTCGACGAGGGCGGGCGGGTGCTGCTGCTCGGCTTCCGCGGGGGTGGGGCGGTCGGGTGGTGCACCCCCGGCGGCGGCGTCGAGGAGGGCGAGAGCCTCGTGCGCGCGGCGGCGCGGGAGCTGCGGGAGGAGACCGGGCTGGAGGTGCCCGAGTCGGCGCTCGGGGAGGCGGTCGCGGAGACCTCCGGGTACGCCGATGTGGGCTGGGCGGAGGGGGTCTTCCGGGATGTCTTCTTCCACTGCCGGGTGGCGTCGTACGAGGTCGACGTGAGCGGTCTCGTGGGTCTGGAGCGGGACTCCCACGCGGGTCACCGCTGGTGGCCGGTGGGGGAGTTGGAGGAGTTCGTCGCGGGCGGCGGAACGGTGTACCCGCACGGGACCGCGTCCCTGGTGCGGGAGCTGACGGCCGGGCGGGTGCCGGAGCGGCCCGTGCGGCTGCCCTGGCACCACTGAGCGCGGGGCGCCGGCCGGCGGGCCCCGCTCACGTGGGCCAGGCGGCCGTCTCCGGGTCGGTCCCCCGCGCCGCCGCGTTCGCGCAGACGATGTCGCGCAGCCACGCCGTGAGGCCGGGCGCCAGTGCCTCGAAGGAGTCCGCGTAGCCCGGCTCGGTGACGTACATGCGGGAGATGCAGACCTGCATGGCGTGCGTGCAGTCGAAGTACGTGGAGAGGAGCGCCCGTTGCCGTTCGGCGAGGGCGTTGGCCTCGGGGGAGCCGGGGGCGGTGCCCGCGCGCAGGGCGGCGGCCAGGTCCTGGTGGAGGGTGTGGGTGGCGGCGGCGACCTCCTCCCACTCCGCGCGGCTCAGCCGGGAGGCGCGCTCCTGGTACTGCGCCCACTGGGGGCTGTCGCCGTACCGCTCCTCGGCGCCCTCGATCCACTCGGGCTGCCAGTCGGCGCCGAAGATCTCCACCTGTTCCTCGGGGGTGAGCCGCATGCCGCCGGGCCCGGAGGCGGCCAGCATGCGGTCCACGGCGACGATCATCCGCTCCAACCGGGCCACCCGCTCGGTGAGTTGGACGCGCTGGCGGCGCAGATGGGTACGGGCGTCGGCGCCGGGGTCGTCGAGGATGCGGCCGATCTCGGCGAGCGGGAGGCCCAGTTCGCGGTAGACCAGTACGCGGTGGAGGCGGGCGACGTCCTCGGCCCCGTACACCCGGTATCCGGCCCGGGTCCGCGAACGGGGGCGCACCAGCCCGATGCCGTCCCAGTGGTGGAGCGTCTTGACGCTGACGCCGACGAGGGCGGCGGCGCGGCCGACGGTGAGGTCTTCCCCGGGGGCGTGCTGCGGTTCCATGGGGTTCAGTGTGGCTCAGGGGTTACGTCTGCGGCTCGCGACGGGGGCGTGGCTCAGGCCGTGGTCGGCACCCCCGCGTTGCTCAGCACCTCGCGGGCGGGCAGCGCGACGCTCCGGGCGGCGGTGAGGCCGGTGGCCGCGAGGTGCGCGTCCACGATGCGCAGGCCGGTGGCGTAACCGGCCATGTCGGGGATGCCGAGCGGGACGGCGTCCGGGTTCAGGAGGGCGGCGGTGGCGTCGCCGTGGACGTACGCGGTGAGGTTCTGCATCCCGGCGACGTCGATCCCGGCCGTCACCTTCTCGTACGCGTCGTCCAGCGCGGCCCCGGTGAGGGCGGTGGCCCAGTGCCCCATGGCCTCGGGCCCGGCCAGCTCCCGTACGAACGCCTCGGCCAGCCCCTCGGCCACGACCTGCTCCCCGACGGTCACGGTCGCCGGGTCCCACACCACGTTGGCGTACCGGACGTTGTGGTGCAGCTCGTGCGCGGCGGCGTGGCCGATCCTGGCGAGGGCCTCGGGGGTGGGCCACATGACGAGGTGGATGGCGCCGGGGATGCCGCCGAAGCCGAAGTAGCCCTTGCTGCGGGTGACGAGGTGCGGGTCGTCGGGGTCGCCGAGGACGAGGACGACGTGCACGGTGTCGGGGGTACGGACGCCGGGCGCGGTGCGGAGGAGGTCCCGGGCCGCGTGGAGGGCGCCCTCGACCCGCTCCCACACCCGGGCCTCCCGCATCCGCTCGACGGCTTCCGGCAGCCGGGGGTCGTCGCCGTCGAGCGGGAAGCCGACGCCCTGCTCATGGGTGGCGACGAGGTCGGCGTGACCGCCGAAGGCCGCGGCGAGGGCGGGGTGCAGCGGTGCGTAGATCTCGCGCAGGGCGGCGCGGCGGTCGGCTGGAGGGAGCTGGAGGAGGCGGAGGTGGGCGGCGGCGGAGTCGTGCACGACGATCTTCATGCGGGTGAAGGTAGGGCCTCCTGTCGGGTCAGGGTCCAGCCGCTGCCGTCGCTGCTTGCGTTGCTTGCGTTGCTCACGGGCTCAGGAGGGCGAGCTCGGTGCTGAGGTTGTGGCGGGCGGCGTCCTCCCAGTGCCTGGCGCCGTAGGGCGTGCGGAACAGCCGGGGCAGGGCCAGGAGCTGGGTGAGGACGGCGGCGCGCCCGGTGCGGAAATCGGGGTCGGGCACGAAGCCGTACTCGGTCCGCACGGCGGCGGCGTAGGCGGCGTAGTCCTCGGGGGAGGCGGCGAGGACGGCGAGGTCGGCGTCGCACAGGGCCTCGCCGTTGGTGTCGTCGGGCTCCGGGTCGTGCGTGACCGTCAGCCGCACCAGCCGGGCGACCTCGGCGGTCTCCTTCTCCCCGATGCCGAGCTCGGGCAGGGCACGCTCCGCGAGGCGGGCGGAGCGGTCCTCGTTGGTGTCGCGCTCCGGGTGGTAGACGGCGTCGTGGAACCAGGCGGCGAGGCGGACGAGGTGGAGGTCGGCGGGGTGGTCGGCGAGGGTGTCGAGGTGGCCGAGGACGGCGGCGAGGTGGGCGGGGGTGTGGTACGCGCGGTGCGGCTCGGCCCAGCGGCCGAGCAGGTTGCGGGCGTAGGGCTCGGGGTCGACGGGGGCCGCGCCCGGGACGAGGGCGGTGACGGTCGCGGCCCACCGCTGGAGGAGCTCGGGGTACGGGGTGGTCATGGGCCCAGTCTGCCGTGCCCGGTCAGGGGTGCGGGGAACCCCCGGGGGCGTGCGCCCGGGTGACGTGCTGGGCGGCGCGGGCCCAGGCCCGTACCAGCGGGCGGATGTCGTCCCGGCGCCACGCCAGCGCGTACCGGGACGGGGTGACCCCCCGCACCGGGACCGCCACCACGCCGCCCCGCAGCAGCGCCTCCGCGCTGCCGGACGCGACCAGCACCACCCCCCGCCCCGCCGCCACCGCCTCGTACGTCTCGTCGGGACCGCTCACCACCGCCCCCACCCGTGCCGGCAGCCCGCCCCGCGCGTCCGTCGCCAGCCAGTAGTCCCGCAGCGGCCCCGCCGCGTCGGGCAGCGCGAGGAAGGGCTCGTCGAGCAGGTCGGCGAAGTCGGCCCAGGGGCGGCCGGCCAGCCGGTGCCCCGCCGGCAGCACGACCAGCCGGGGCTCCTCCGCCAGCACCAGGTGTGCGTACCGCGACGGCTCGGGCAGCGGCAGCCACACGAACGCGACGTCGCTGCCGCCGTCGGCGAGCCCGGCCGTGGGGTCGCCCCACCCGGCCTCCCGCAGTACGGGCGTCGCCTCCGGGTGGGCCTCGGTGAAGCGGGAGCGGATCGCGGGCAGCAGACCCTCGTGCCCCGGGCCCGCGCTCAGGCCGACGGTGAGCACCCCGGCCGTCGCCGTGCGCAGCGCGGAGAGCGCGACCGTGCCCAACTCCCAGGTGGAGCAGGTCATCCGGGCGTGCGGCAGAAGCGCCTCGCCGGCCTCCGTGAGCCGTACCTCGTGCGGGTCGCGGACGAACAGCGCGGCCCCCAGGGCCTGTTCGAGCTGTCGCAACTGCCGGCTCAGGGCCGGCGGGGACACGCAGAGCGACGCCGCGGCCCGGGAGAGGTCCCGCTCGGTCGCCACCGCGAGGAAGTAGCGGAGGTCCCTGGTGTGCACGTCCATAGCTGATGGGTATCACCGAAGGCCGAGGACGGGTACCGGCGGGGCCGCGGAAAAAGGCGGGAGCCCGGGACCCACCGGCCCCGGGCTCCCCCCGCATCCCGCAACCCGCCCCTCACGCAGCGCCCTTGAACCCCCGCAGCCGCAGGCTGTTCCCCACCACGAACACCGACGAGAACGCCATCGCCGCTCCCGCGATCATCGGGTTCAGCAGTCCCGCCGCCGCCAGCGGCAGCGCGCCCACGTTGTAGGCGAACGCCCAGAAGAGGTTGGACTTGATGGTTCCCAGGGTCCGCCGGGCCAGCCGGATCGCGTCCACCGCGGCCAGCAGGTCTCCCCGTACGAGCGTCAGGTCGCCCGCCTCGATCGCGGCGTCGGTGCCGGTCCCCATCGCCAGCCCCAGGTCCGCCCGGGCGAGCGCGGCCGCGTCGTTCACGCCGTCGCCGACCATCGCCACCGAACGGCCCTCCTGCTGGAGGGACATGACGACGCCGACCTTGTCCTCCGGCATGACCTCCGCGATGACCCGCTCGATGCCGACCTCCGCCGCGACGGCCTCCGCCACCGCCCTGTTGTCGCCGGTGAGCAGGATCGGGGTCAGGCCGAGGGCGCGCAGCCGGCGGACGGCCTCCGCGCTGGTGTCCTTGACGGCGTCGGCGACGGTGAGGACGGCACGGGCCTCTCCGTCCCAGGCGACCGCGACGGCGGTGCGCCCCGCGGCCTCCGCCGCCTCCTTCGCCCGCTCCAGCTCCGCGGGCAGGGACATCGCCCACTCGCCCAGCAGCTTCGTGCGGCCGACGAGGACCGCGTGCCCGTCCACGACGCCCTGGACGCCGAGTCCGGGTACGTTCGCGAAGTCCTCCGGGGTGGGCAGCGTCCCCGTCTTCGCGGCCGCGCCCGCGGCCACCGCCTGTGCGATCGGGTGCTCGGACGCCTTCTCCAGCGCGCCCGCCAGCCGCAGGACCTCGGCCTCCTCGACCCCCTGGGCGGTGTGCACCGACAGCAGCGTCATCCGGCCCGTCGTGACCGTGCCCGTCTTGTCGAGGACGATCGTGTCGACCTTGCGGGTGCTCTCCAGGACCTCCGGCCCCTTGATCAGGATGCCGAGCTGCGCGCCCCGCCCGGTGCCCACCATGAGCGCGGTCGGCGTGGCCAGCCCCAGGGCGCACGGGCAGGCGATGATCAGTACGGCGACGGCCGCCGTGAAGGAGGCCGTCAGGCCCGCGCCGCTGCCCAGCCAGAACCCCAGCGTGCCGAGCGCCAGCGCGATCACGACCGGCACGAACACGGCGGAGATCCGGTCCGCGAGCCGCTGCGCGGCGGCCTTGCCGTTCTGGGCGTCCTCGACCAGCTTGGCCATCCGGGCGAGCTGGGTGTCGGCGCCGACCCGCGTCGCCTCCACGACGAGCCGGCCGCCGGCGTTGAGGGTGGCTCCGGTGACGCCGTCCCCGACGCCCACCTCCACCGGCACGGACTCGCCGGTCAGCATCGACGCGTCGACGGCGGACGAGCCCTCGACCACCCTGCCGTCGGTGGCGATCTTCTCGCCGGGCCGTACGAGGAAGCGGTCCCCGGCCCTCAGCTCCGCGATCGGCACGACGGCCTCGCCGCCGTCCCCCCGGATCACGGTGACGTCCTTGGCCCCGAGCTGCATCAGCGCCTTGAGCGCCGCCCCCGCCTTCCGCTTGGACCGCGCCTCGAAGTAGCGCCCGGCCAGGATGAACGCGGTGACCCCGGCCGCCGCCTCCAGGTAGATGTTCCCGGCGCCGTCGCTGCGGGCGATGGTGAACTCGAAGGGGTGTGTCATGCCGGGCATCCCCGCGGTGCCGAAGAACAGCGCCCACAGGGACCACAGGAAGGCGGCCGACGTGCCGACCGAGATGAGTGTGTCCATCGTCGCCGCGCCGTGCCGGGCGTTGGTCCACGCCGCCCGGTGGAAGGGCCAGGCGGCGTACGTGACGACGGGCGCGGCCAGCGTCAGCGACAGCCACTGCCAGTACTCGAACTGGAGCGCGGGGACCATGGCCATCGCGATGACCGGTACGGCCAGGATGGTCGCGGTGACGAGCCGCTGCCGCAGCGACACGAGGGCTGGATCGTCGGGCGCCCCGGACTCGGGCGGGTCCTCCTCCCGTACGGGGGGAGCGGGTTCCTCGGCGGTGTACCCGGTCTTCTCGACGGTGGCGATGAGGTCGGCGACGGCGGTGCTGTCCCCGTCGTAGACGATGCGGGCCTTCTCGGTGGCGTAGTTGACGGTGGCCTCGACGCCGTCCATCCGGTTGAGCTTCTTCTCGATGCGGGCGGCGCAGGAGGCGCAGGTCATGCCCCCGATGGCGAGCTCGACGTGGGCGGGGGCCGCCGGGGTGGAGGTGGCGGCGGGGGTCTGGACGGTCATGGACTGCTCCCTGTGGCGCGAGGCGGGGGTTGCTCCGAGGGCGGGCTCATTTACCCCTGGGGGGTATGCGTTGCCTCCATGTATACCCCCCACCCCCATGCGATGCAAGGTCCGCTCACTTACCCCCGGGGGGTATAAGGCGACGGGTGCTCTTTCCGCCAGATGCCGATCGCGCGTCGCACGAGGGTGGTGCGCGGTTCCGTTGCGGGCCCTAGTCTGGATATTGGACTAGACCTGTATCCGTGTCGGCGATGGCGAAGGAACCGAACCCCATGAGTGAGCGCGCAGTCCTGGAGGTGATCGCCCTCGACGCCGAGGACGCGGTCGCGGCCCAGTCCGGAGGGGCCGACCGGCTCGAACTGGTGACGGACATGGCCGCCGACGGGCTGACGCCCCCGGCCGAGACCTTCGCGGCGATCCGGGCGGCCGTGGACATTCCGCTGCGCGTGATGCTGCGGGCCGCGGACGGTTTCGCCGCGGGTTCGCCGCAGGACGTGGAGTCGCTGGTCAAGGACGCGCGGGCGCTGCGGGCCGAGGGTGCGGAGGAGTTCGTACTGGGCTTCCTCGACCCGGCCGGGAACCCCGACCTCGTCACGGTCGAGCGGCTCGTCGCGGAACTGGAGGGCTGCCGCTGGACCTTCCACCGGGCGATCGACCGGGCGGCGGACCGGGACGCGGCCCGCAAGCAGCTCGCGGACCTGCCGGGGCTGGACACGTACCTGACGGCGGGCTCGGCGGAGGGCGTCGACGCGGGCCTGCCGACCCTGCTGGCGGAGGCGGACCGGGCCGGTTCGCCCGGCTACGCGCCGGAGATCCTGGTCGGCGGCGGCCTGCGCCTGGACCACCTGCCGGTGCTGCGCTCGGCCGGGATCAACGCGTTCCACATCGGGGGGGCGGCGAGGCCGCGGGGGTGGACGGGGGCGGTGTGCGCGGACGCGGTGGGGGAGTGGCGAGCGGTCCTCGACGCCTGACGCGTCACACTGACGGCTGGGCGGGGGCCCCCGGGGCCGGTGCGTGCGCGCCCCGTCACGACGCTCCTGCACATTTCCCACCGGGCGGTGCGCCCCGCCAGGGGCGCGGGGAACTGCGCGACCAGCCACGACGCACCCGCAGTGAACCGAAGGCAGCCGCGCGGCGAGCGCCTTAGGGAAAGGGGCGGGTCCGGGGCCTCTCTGCCCGAGCCGGGCGGGGCTGACGCGTCCGGTACGGGGCTGGGGTCTCGACCTTGGCGGGGACGCGCGTCCGGCACAGGCGCTGACGCGAGGGGCGGCACCCGGGCGGGCCGGGAGCGGGAGGGGCCGCCCCCTTGCCCGCCCTCCCCCAAGCTCTCGGCTTCGCTCGAGCAGGGGGTACCCCCCTCGCCCCCTTGGGGCGGCCCCGTCGCCCAAGGGGGCGGGGGCGCAGGGCGGCTGCGAAAGCCCAAGGGGACGGGGGTGGCAGGGCGGCTGCGACGCCCAAGGGCGCCGGGATGGCGGGTCAGGGGTGGAGGGCCTTCGGCAAGGGCCCCGCATGCCGTACCGCCAGCCCCGACACCGCCCGCGTCAACGCCACATACAGCCTCCGCAGCCCCGTCCTCTCATCCGGCTCCCCGGAGACGACCGCCGCCGGCTCGTCCAGCACCACGTAGTCGTACTCCAGCCCCTTCGCCAGCGACACCGGCACCAGCGTCAGCCGCCTCGCGGCCGTGGTCTCCTCGCCGGGAGCCAGCGGCAGGTGCCCCGCCGCCGCCAGCACCCCCGCCAGCACCGGAATCCGCGCGTCCGCCGCGATCACCCCGACCGAGCCCTCGTTCCGCAGCGCCTCCCCGCACGCCTCGACGACCGCCGCGTCGAGCGCGTCCGCCGCGACCCGCCGCACCGACATCGCCCCCGGCGACTCCCGTACGGACGAGACCGGGGTCAGCCCCGGCGACATCCACGGCAGCAGCCGCGAGGCGCACGCGATGACGTCCCGCGGCACCCGGAAGCCCGCCGTCAGCTCCTCCACCACCGCGTCCGGCTTCCCCAGGTGCCCGAGCGCCTCCGCCCAGCTCTCCGTCGCCCAGGGCGTGGTGCCCTGCGCCAGGTCCCCGAGCACGGTCGCCGAACCCGTGCTGCACCGCCGCCCCACCGCCCGGTACTGCATCGGCGACAGGTCCTGCGCCTCGTCCAGCACCACGTGCCCCAGCGAGTGCGTGCGCGCCACCAGGTCCCGCGCCTCGTCGATGAGCACCGCGTCCGCCGCCGACCACTTCACCGACCGCACGGACCGCGCGGACCGCGCGGGCTTCGTCCACCGCACCGCGGCCTGCTCCTCCTCGCTGAGCACCCCCCGCGCGTGCTCCGCCAGGAACTCCGCGTCCGAGAGCAGCCGCAGCACCAGCTTCGCCGGGTCGACCGGCGGCCAGATCGCCTTCACGGCCGCCTTCACCGCCGCGTTGCGGGCCACCGCGTCCTGCACCCGGTCGTCGGGGGCCTCCCCGGCCTGCTCCATCCGTACCAGCACCTGGTGCGCGATGCGCTGCGGCAGGGCCTCACGAGCGGCCCCGTACCGGATGTCGCGGTCGAGCAACTCCCGTACGATCTCCTCCAGTTCGTACACTGGAACCCGCCACCGGCGCGAGCCGCGCACCACGACCAGTCCCTCGTCGGGCGGCGTCACGTGCGAGCGCAGCGCGCGCCGCAGCACCTCCGCCATCCGGGCATCGCCCTTGAGGACCGAGGCGGCCGACGTTTCGTCGGCGCCCCTGATCTCGATCCCGGCGCCCTCCCCGCTGGTCACCAGGTCGTCCACCGTCGCCTGCCGCACCTCCAACTCGCCGAGCGCGGGCAGCACCTGCTCGATGTAGTGGAGGAAGGAGCGGTTCGGCCCGACGACGAGCGTCCCCGTCCGGGCGAGGCGCTCGCGGTGCGCGTACAGCAGGTAGGCGACGCGGTGCAGGCCCACCGCCGTCTTCCCGGTCCCCGGTCCTCCCTGCACGCACACCGAACCGGCCAGCCCGGACCGGACGATCTCGTCCTGCTCCGGCTGGATCGTCGCGACGATGTCCCGCATCGGGCCCACGCGCGGGCGTTCGATCTCCGCCTGGAGGAGCTTGCTGGTCAGCGGGTCGTCGGCGGTGGAGGGGTCGGAGAGGTGCTCGTCCTCGTACGCGGTCAGCTCGCCGGAGGTGTAACCGAACCGGCGGCGCAGGCCGACGTCCTGCGGGTCCTTCTTCGACGCGCGGTAGAAGGGCTGCGAGACGGGGGCGCGCCAGTCGACGACCATGGGGTCGCCGTCGGCGTCGTGGACGTGGCGGCGGCCGATGTAGAAGCTCTCGCCGGGAGTCCCCTCGGCCTGTTCCGCGCCGACCGTGTGCAGGTAGTCGAGCCGGCCGAAGAACAGCGGGGTGTGGGAGAGGTCAGCGAGGGCCTTGACGCGGTCCTCGATCTGGGCGGTGAGGACGGCGGCGTTGACCCAGTTCGCGGTGACGTCCTTGATGTCGAGTCTCTCGACGTCCTCGCGCATGGCGCGCAGGGCGGCGCGGGACGCGGCGAGGTGGGCGCGTTCCCGGGCGAGCGGGTCGTCTGCGGGACCGTCGGTGACGGTAACGATGTCGTGCGCGGGCACGGTGGAGCCTCCGGCTGTACGCGGGCCGGGCGGCCGGGTTCCTTGCGGCGGCCGGGTCCCGGCGCGGGGCGCGGGGACCGGGGCGGCCGGGTGTGCGGCGCGGCTCGGCGGGGAAGTCACGTCTGGCTGCCGACCGGTTTCCGTCCGGGCGGCGCGGCGCACTCCACGGAAGGGAGGCGGGCAGACGCGCGATTCTAGCCGCGGGGGCGGGGCGGGGCGAATGACTTTCTGCGCGGCCGGGGGCGCCCCGGCCGTTCCCGGGCCGGTGGCCCTGCGGGGCGGGACCCGTAGGCCCCAGGGCTGAGAGGCGGGGCCACCGGGGTCAGACCCAGGGTGGAGGGACGGGCGGGGGAGGTTCAACCCGGGGTTCGATGCGCGGGGGAGGGCGGGGAGCCACCATGGATGTATGAGTACAGCGACCTTCACCCCCGGTGCAGGTACGGGCAGGACGGACGCCCGTACGACGACGACCAAGGACCGCGCGCACACGGGTGCGACGGCGGTCACCGACAAGTCCCACCGCATGGCCCGCGCCCTCCGGGCCGTCCGCATCTTCGCGGGAGCGGCGGCAGGCGTGATCCTCCTCGGCGACTACGCCGACGACTGGAAGGAGGAGTCCCGCGCGGGCGGCGACTGGCGCCGCGAACGCGACGCCTGGGCCTCCGGCGAGCGCGCGATACCCACCCAGCGCCCGCACTGACCCCCCGTTCCCGTCCGGCACCGGACGCGGCCCGGCCCCGCCCGGGACCCTGGGCCCCGCCGCCCCTTCACCTCGCCCCGCGATGCGAGGCACGGTCCCCGCGAGTGAGCGGGTGGCTGATCGCGCAGCTCCCCACGCCCCTGACGGGGCACGGAAGTCGGCCGTGCACGAGGAGATCGTGCCCACGCGCCGGAGCCGCACATGCAGTACGGCCCCGCGTCCCTGACGGAGCACGGAAGCCGGCCGTGCCGTAGGGGGACGGTGCCGCGCCCCCGACAGGGCACGGGTGGCGGCCCCTTCGTGCCCGCCCCCCGCGGACCCTCATAGGGTTGCCGTCGTGACGACAGACCGGACCGAGAACGCCCGCGCCGCCCTCACCCGTGCGTCCCGCGCCCCGCGCGAGCCGGGGAGGGAGGAGTCCCCAGCCCCGCGTTCCCGCGCGCTCCTCGCGGCCCGTGTGCTGCTCGTCCTCTCCGTGGCCGCGCTCACCGCCCTCTTCGTGGTGACCCGCATCCCGCTCGGCGACACCCTCGTCTACCGGGCCGAGGGGCAGGCCGTCGTCAACGGCACCAGCCTGTACGACTTCGTGACGACCGAGTGGAAGCTGCCCGCCACCTACCCGCCCTTCGCGGCCATCCTCTTCGTGCCGACCACCTGGCTGCCGGTCACGGCCATGAAGGTCTGCTTCTTCGTCGGGAACCTCGCCCTGCTGGCCGTGCTCGTACGCCTGTCGTGGCGGTTCGCCGGGCTGCCGAAGCGGCCCGAGTGGATTCTCGCCGCCACCGCGTTCGCGATCTGGCTGGAGCCGGTCTTCCAGACCTTCGTGTACGGGCAGATCAACCTGGCGCTGGCCTGTCTGGTGCTGTGGGACCTGTCCCGCCCCAAGGGCGCGCCGGGCAAGGGCGTCGCGCTCGGCATCGCCGCCGGGATCAAGCTCACCCCGGCCATCTTCATCGTGTACCTGCTGGTCACCGGCCGGGTCCGGAACGGCCTCACCGCGCTGGCGTCCTTCGTCGGCACGGTCCTGTTCGGCATCCTCGTGCTGCCGTCGGCGAGCCTGGACTTCTGGACCCGGCGGATGTTCGAGACCGGCCGGGTCGGCAAGGTCTGGATCGTGGACAACCAGTCCCTCCAGGGCCTGCTGGCCCGCGCCATGAACTCGATGGAGCCGGGGCTGGTCTGGCTGGCCGGTGCCGCCGTCGTCGGGGTCGCCGGACTGTGGATCGCGCGCCGCGCGGTGCGGGCCGGGCAGGAGGAGTGGGGCATCGTCGCCGTCGCCCTCACCATGCTGCTGGTCTCGCCGATCAGCTGGTCCCACCACTGGGTGTGGTGCGTGCCGCTGCTGGCGCTGCTGCTGGCGGAGGGCCGGTACCGGCTCGCGGGCGTCCTGGCGGTGGTGTTCACCGCGCGCAGCTTCTGGGTCTTCCCCCACCAGGGGGACACGGACATCGCCTACGGCTTGTGGGCGCAGCCCGCGCTCTCCCCGTACCCCCTGCTGGGCCTGATCCTGCTGGGCTGGCTGGCCCGCCGCCGCTGGCCCCGGCGGCGTACCGGCATCGTGCCCCGGGCGGAAGGGGCCCAGCAGGCCGCGCCGGCCGACCACCCCGCGCCGGCCCGCCGCGCCCCCGCCCCCCGGCGCCCGGACGCACCGGCCCCGGTCACGCCCGAGAGCGAGAAGTGACCACGGGCGACCCGGTCCTCTGAGCACCGGCCGACGCGCCCCTCCCTGCGCCGCCCGCCGGGCCTCCGTACCGGCCGGAACGCCCGCCGGGCGGCGGTTACTGGCCTGCCAGCAGGTCGTCCGCGTCGACGATCCGGTACGCGTACCCCTGCTCGGCCAGGAACCGCTGGCGGTGCGCCGCGAAGTCCTGGTCGATGGTGTCGCGCGCCACCACCGAGTAGAACCGCGCCTCGTGCCCGTCCGCCTTCGGCCGCAGCACCCGGCCCAGCCGCTGCGCCTCCTCCTGCCGCGACCCGAACGTGCCGGACACCTGGATCGCGACCGTCGCCTCCGGCAGGTCGATCGAGAAGTTCGCGACCTTCGACACGACCAGCACGCTCAGCTCGCCGGTGCGGAACGCGTCGAAGAGCTTCTCGCGCTGGGCGTTCGGCGTCTCGCCCTTGATGACCGGCGCCCCCAGGTGCTCGCCCAGCTCGTCCAACTGGTCGATGTACTGCCCGATGACCAGCGTCTGCTCGCCCCGGTGCTTGGCGACCAGTGCCTCCGTCACCTTCCGCTTGGTCGCGGTCGTCGCGCAGAAGCGGTACTTCTCCTCCGCCTCGGCGGTGGCGTACGCGAGCCGCTCCGAGTCCGTGAGGTTGACCCGTACCTCCACGCAGTCGGCGGGCGCGATGTACCCCTGCGCCTCGATCTCCTTCCACGGCGCGTCGAACCGCTTGGGGCCGATGAGGGAGAACACGTCCGACTCGCGGCCGTCCTCGCGCACCAGCGTCGCCGTCAGGCCCAGCCGCCGCCGCGCCTGAAGGTCGGCGGTGAACTTGAAGACCGGCGCGGGCAGCAGATGCACCTCGTCGTAGATCACCAGCCCCCAGTCCCGCGAGTCGAACAGCTCCAGGTGCGGGTAGACGCCCTTCCGCCGGGTCGTCAGCACCTGGTACGTCGCGATGGTGACGGGGCGGATCTCCTTCTTCGTGCCGCTGTACTCGCCGATCTCGTCCTCGGTCAGCGAGGTCCGCTTCACCAGTTCGTGCTTCCACTGCCGCGCCGAGACCGTGTTCGTCACCAGGATCAGCGTGGTCGCCTTCGCCTCGGCCATCGCCCCGGCCCCGACCAGCGTCTTGCCCGCACCGCAGGGCAGCACGACGACACCGGACCCGCCGTGCCAGAACCCCTCCACGGCCTGCTTCTGGTACGGCCGCAGCGCCCAGCCGTCCTCGGCCAGCTCGATCGGGTGCGCCTCGCCGTCGACGTACCCGGCGAGGTCCTCGGCCGGCCAGCCCAGCTTCAGCAGCGTCTGCTTGATCTGGCCGCGCTCGGACGGATGCACGGCCACGGTGTCCGCGTCGATCCGCGTCCCGACCAGCGGCTGCACCTTCTTGGAGCGCAGGATCTCCTCCAGGACCGGCCGGTCGGTGGAGGTCAGCACCAGCCCGTGCACCGGGTGTTTGCTGAGGGTGAGCCGCCCGTACCTGGCCATCGTCTCGGCGACGTCCACCAGCAGCGCGTGCGGCACCGGGTACCGCGAGAACTCCACCAGCGCGTCGACGACCTGCTCGGCGTCGTGCCCGGCGGCCCGCGCGTTCCACAGGCCCAGCGGGGTCAGCCGGTAGGTGTGGATGTGCTCCGGCGCGCGCTCCAGCTCCGCGAACGGCGCGATGGCGCGACGGCAGGCGTCGGCCTGCTCGTGATCCACTTCCAGGAGAAGCGTCTTGTCGCTCTGAACGATGAGGGGACCATTCAACGCCGTGAGTCCTTCCGCGCGCGGTCAAACCTCCAGTGTGCCTCACGCGGGCCCCCGTCCCGTGGGTGAGAGGCGCGATCGCGGGGGTAAGCGGGTGCCATGACTGCCGAGCGCACGCCCGTCGCCGAAGGGGAACCGCGTCCGCTGTGGAGCTGGGTGCTCTTACGGACCGCCCTGATCCTGCTGGCCTTTCTCGTCCTGATCGGCTTCTCCGTCGTCCTGGCGAAGCTGACCCTGGTGCCCTCGCCCGCGTCCGAGGGCCTCGTGCACAGCAACCTGAAACCCGGCGCCTCCCTGCGGCAGTACGCGCAGGACTACACCTTCCTCGCCGCCTGCAAGCAGGTCGGCGGGAACATCCTGCTCGGGGTGCCGTTCGGCGTGCTGCTGCCGATCCTGGGGCCGAGGCGGTGGCGGTTCGTGCGGATGCTGCTCGCGACGGTCGCCGTGATCGTGCTGGTGGAGCTGGCGCAGGGGGCGATCGTCACCGGGCGGGCCTTCGACGTGGACGACGTGATCATGAACACGACCGGCGCGCTGCTCGGGTACCTGGTGCTCGGCAAGTGGCTGGGGCGCGTGGTGCACCGGAGGCGCTACCGGGAGGAGGCGCCCGTGGCCGAGGAGGCCCGGCCGCCGCTGGACGAGCCGGAGACGGGCGCGGGGCCCCGGCGCTCCTGGGGGCGCGGGCTCACCGCCCGGTACCGCTCCCGGGACGGACGCGCCGACGCGCGGACGCCCTGACCCCGGTGCCCTCCGCCCCTCCTGCTAGGCCGGGTCGTCGGCCAGTTCGGCGACTCCCGTGATGCGGTGCAGCGGGTACGTCCTGACCTCGTCCGCGGTGTGGTCGTACGCCGTGACGAACCCGCCCTCGACGCGCACCGGCGCGATGACGCGCTGGCTCGCCGCACCGTCCGCGTTGACGTAGCCGATCCACAGGGCCGAGCCGGTCATGGCCGCCGCCTGGACCGTCGCCAGGGTCTCGGCGGAGGACGTGCGCGGCAGCGAGCCCTGGGCGCGCGCGGACTGCGGGACGGCCTGCTTGCGGGGGGCGTTGGCCGCCATGTCGCCCGCGCGGACGGCGTGCAGGGCGGCGTGCAGGAGAGTGTCGTCCGGTACGGGAGGGCCTTCCGGCACCGGGACGGGCGCGGTGCGCGGCGGGGTGCGGTGGGCGTCGGCCCGGGTGATCAGGACGTCGCCGGCCGCCGATTCCGCCGCCGGTGCGAAGCCCATCGAGCGCAGGCCGTCGAGCAGGGCGGCCGGTTCGGCGCGGGAGGCCAGGACGGTCGGCGCGAGCCGGCGCAGGCCGAGGCCCGCGGACCGCTTGTCGGCGAGGATCTCGCCGAGGACGGCGTCGTCGTCGCAGCGCACGTACGAGGAGGCCGCGCCCACGCGCAGATGGCCGTGGCGGCGGGCCACGTCGTCGATCAGGTAGCTCAGGGGCTGCGGGACGGGCGTGCGGCTGTGCGCCGCGAGGAAGGCGTGCAGGTCGGTGGCGGTCTGGCCGGAGTCCAGCGCGCGGCGCACCGAGCCCGGGGTGAACCGGTAGACGGTCGCGCCGCCCCGGCTCTCGATGTCGGCGAACACGGACAGGGCGTCGGCGAGGGGCCGTTGGAGCGGGCCGGGGGCCACCGCCGTCAGGTCGGCCTGGAGCAGGACGTGGTCCAGGGGCTCGGGGATGAGCGGCGCGAGGAGCGCGGCGGCGCGGACGGCGGCCGCGGCGTGCGCGGCCTCGGTCCTGGCGGGGGCGGCGACCACCGGGCCCGCCGGGTCCTCGGGGCGCACCGGCGCGGTGTCCAGGCCCGCCAGCGCGCGTCCGTGCGCGGAGAGCGCGCCCCGGCCCGTCACGCCCAGCAACTCGGCCTCGTCCAGGGCCCACAGGGCGATCCGGGCCCGGAGCTCGCCGGTGGCGCCGCGCTGCGGGCGCTCCCAGCGCAGCCGGGCCAGCACCGCGTCCGGGTCCGGGGCGGTGCCCTCCGGGAGCGAGGCGAGCAGGGTCAGGACCCGGTGGCGCACCTCGGGGGCGAAGGAGCGGTCCAGGTCCGGGCCCAGCACGGACAGCGTGCGGCCCTTGGCGTCCTGGCCGCCGACCAGGCCCGGGGTGCGGGTCGCGCGCAGCCAGGCGGCGGCGAGCCGGGCCCAGCGGTCCTGGGGCGCGAGGTCGAGCCACTCGTCGTAGGCGGGAGTGGGCGCGTACCGCTCGTCCGTCCGGCCGTCCGAGGCCAACAGGCCCGCCGCGTATCCGAGTTCGAGCCAGAACGCGGTGGTCTGCTCGGTCAGGTCGCGGGCGGCGGCGGTGCGCTTGAGGTCGCGGACGCTGAGGCCGCCGGAACGCAGCACGGCGGGGCCGCCCGTGTCCCAGTCCTTGAGGAGTTCCTCGACGGTGGACAGCGCGCTGAAGGCCTGGCCGGCCGCCGTGAGGTCGACCGTCTTCGGGGAGTGCTCGGGCGCGGGCACGAGCCGCGGAGGGGCGGGCTGCGCGGTGCGGTGGGCGCGGCCGGCCCGCAGGTGCAGGGCGGCCTCGCGGGGCAGCACGACCGTGCGGGCGCTGGTCGGCAGGAGCAGGCCGTGGTCGCGCAGCCAGCGCACGGGCGGGGCCGGGTCGGAGCTCACCTCGCCGTACGGCGGGCCCCACACCAGCCGGTCGAGGACGGTCAGCGCGTCGGAGGGCGCGGTGTCGAGCAGGGCGTCCATGCGGGCGCGGTCGGTGAAGAGCGCGGTGAGGGCCCGTACCGCCGAGACCGGGTCGTGGGTGGTGGGGATGCCGATCGCCCGGAGGATCTCCTGGAGCCGGGTCGGGGACATCCCGGCGGTCGCCTCGGCGACGGTCGGGCCGAGACCGGTCGGGGAGGGGTGGGTGGCGGAGGGCGCGAGGAGTTCACGGGCGGTGCGCACCAGCCGCAGCCGGTCGTCGGCGCCCCAGACCAGGGCCTGTTCGCGCAGGGTGTGCACGGCGTGCGGGAGGGCGTCGGCGGTCGCCGGGTCGCCCTCGTCGCCGGTCATGAGGTGCAGGAGCGTCTCGTACGGCGTCGGGTCGGGGGCGACGGCCAGCGCCTCGGCGGTCTGGAGGGTGAACCGGTCGAGCCGCTCCAGGGCCCGTACGACGGAGGCCCGGGTCCCGGCCCGGGTGGCGAGGAGGGTGAGGTCGCCGGGGACGGGGTTGAGCAGGTCGGGCCGGTACCGCAGGAGGGCGGCGAGGGAGGCGTCGTCCCGCTGCCGCAGGGATTCGGCCAGGGTGCGGGGCGCGGCGGCGGGGGCCGGCGGGGTCTGCGCGACGGGGGCGGGGCGGCCGTCCGGCGGGAGGGCGTCGGCGGGTGCGGGAGGGCATGGGGCAGCGGTGGGCGTGCGGGCCGTGTCGTGGCCCGCGGGTGTGTCCGCCGTGTGGTCCCCGGTGGTGAATTGTTCGGGCACGTGCGCCTCCAGGTCGCGCTCGCTGGTCCCCATCCGCCCCACGTTAGCCCCTGGAGCGCTCCGTCCCGCGCGTCAGGCGCTACCGTCGGTGCGGGGCGGGTCGGCAACTGGGCGTGGCCGACCGGCACTTGCGGGCAGGAGATCCACGTACACGATCCGCACGGTGCCGAAGCCGTCGGGACCGCAGAACACGCAGGGGACGGACGCCGTGGGCATCGAGAGCGACCAGTTGGTCTTTGACTACCTGAGCCGGGTCGGCGACCTCGCCCAGCAGCGTCAACTCGCCTCCGCCGACCGGATGCGCCTGGTCAGCGCCCTGCGCGGGGAGATCGACCGGCAGCGCGCCAGGGCGATCGGCGGACCGGACAGCTCCGCCGCCGTGCAGCGCATCCTCGGCAGGCTCGGCACTCCGGACGAGGTCGTGGACGCGGCGGACGGCGGCGGGGTGGAGGCGGTGCTGTCCTCGCGCACGTCCCGCCGGGTGCCCCGGCAGCGGCGCACCGCCGCCGAGCCGGGGCCCGAGGCCCCGGTGGGCTTCGAGAAGCCGCCGGCCGCACGGCCCGGCCCCTCGGCCCCGCACCTCGCGGACGCGGACGAACTCGGCCCCGGCGACCTCGATCCGGACTGGTGGCGTACGGAACCGGGCCCGTTCGGCGGCATGGGCACGGCCGTGCCCGGCTTCACGGGAGGCGTGGAGATCCCCGAGATACTCCGGCCGCCGGTTTCCGATGACGACGAGAAGAACGAGGAGAGCGAGAAGGACAAGAAGGGCAAGGGGGACGGGAAGGACGGGGAGCGCGCAGCCGTCGAGGAGGGGGCGGCGGGGCGGCGCCGGTTCCCGGCCCGGCTGCGGCGGCGGCGCGCCGTCCCGGTGGTGGCCGCCGAGGAGGCGGGCGGGCCGGTGCGCGCGCCCCTGGTCCCGCGCGGGAGCCCCTTCCTGCTGCTGGCCGCCGTGCTGCTGGTGGCGGGGGCGGTGGCCGGCAACCCGCTGCTCCTGCTGGGCGGCTGGTTCCTCGCGTACGTGTCGAGGAGGCTGACCCGCGCGGAGGCGAAGTTCGCGGCGCTGGGGGTGCCGGGAGTGGTGGTGGCCGGGGGACTGGTGTGGCTGTGGGGGCGCACGGAGCGGCACTGGGGCGCAGAGCTCTCCCTCCAGACGGAAGGGGCGCTGACCGAGGCCCTCTCCGGGCTGTGGCCGGTGCTGGTGCGGGTGGCGGCGGTGGCCTCCGCCCTGTTCCTGCTGTGGCGGGCGAGGCGGATGAGCGGGTAGGGGACTTGGGGCCTCGGGCCGGGCGGCTACCTCCGCCCCAGCCGCCCCTGGAGCTCGGTCAGGACGCGGTCCGCCGCGAGGTAACCCGTGCTGCGCACCCACACCTCGTCGTCGACCGGGAAGGCACGACCCGCCCGCACCGGCGGCAGCGCCCGCCACGCCGGGGAGGCCAGCGTGCGGGTGCGGCCCGCGGCGGCCGGGTCGCCGTACGTGGAGTGCAGGAGGACGGTGGCGTCCTCGCCCGCCAGCGCGATGCGGTCGGGCCGGATGTCGTACGAGAAACCGCTCGCGGCCCTGGCCGCGACCGGCGGGCGGCCGAGCCCGACGTCGGCGAGGACGACGCCGAGGGAGGTGCGCAGGCCCTGGATGCGGATGTCGGCGCCCTCGACGAAGCGGATCACGCTGACCCGGATGCGGGCGGCGGCGGCCCTCCCGCCGAGGGACTCAGTGACCTGCGCGGCGTGCGCGGTGTGGGCGGCGGCCGTCCTGGCCGCCGCCCGCTCGCGGCCCAGGGCCCCGGCGTGGACCCGGAAGTCCTCCTTCCAGGAGTGGCCGGCGCCGTCGGTCATGACGGTGGGGGCGATCGCCCGCAGCTCCGCGTACCTGTCCTGGTGGCGGACCTTCCCGGCGAGTATCAGGTCGGGCCGGAGAGCGGCGACGGCCTTCAGGTCCGGGTTCATGGACGGGCCGAGGTCCTTGACGCCGGTGAGCTTCGCGGCGGGCAGGTAGCGCGGGAACCCGGACGGCGCGTCGCCGCGGGTGGCGCCGACGGGGGTGACGCCGAGGGCGAGCGCGGAGTCCAGCTCCGCGGTGTCCAGGACGACCACGCGCCGCGGAACGGCGGGTACGGTCACCGCGCCCATGACGGTGTCGACGGTACGGGTGGCACGCGCGTCCTTCGGGGGCGGACCGGGAGCGCCGGGGGAGGCGGTGCACGCCGTGAGCGCGGCGGCGAGACAGAGCGCGGCGAGGGGGCGCGGCGCACGGTGCATGAGCGGACTTTCCTTGGACCTCGGGCGGGGACGGGCATCCGAAGGACGGGGGTGGCCGTGCTGACGTGCTGACGTGCGGGTGAGCGGGGCGGGCGGCCCTCGGTGTCGGGCGGCCCTCAGTGTAGGGGCGGGCCCCGAACGGGCTCCCGGCACAATGGCCGTATGACTGCCACGCCGCCACCGCCGCTCGCCGCCCCCTTCGCCGTCGGGTTCGACCTCGACATGACGCTCGTCGACTCGCGGCCGGGCATCCGTGCCGCGTACCGGCGGCTCTCGGCGGAGACGGGGGTGCCGATCGACGCCGACCTGGTGGTCACGCGGCTCGGCCCGCCGCTGGAGCAGGAGCTCGCGAACTGGTTCCCGGCGGACCGGGTGGAGGAGGCGGCGAACCGCTACCGCGCCCTCTACCCCGCCCACGCGATCGAGCCCTCACCGGCGCTCCCGGGCGCGCACGAGGCGGTCGCGGCGGTACGGGAGGCGGGCGGCCGGGTCCTGGTCGTCACCGGCAAGTGGGAGCCCAACGCCAAGCTGCACCTCGCCCACCTGGGCCTGGACGCGGACGTCCTCGCGGGCAACGTCTGGGCGGAGGGCAAGGCGCTGGCCCTGCGGGCGGAGGGCGCGCGGATCTACGTCGGCGACCACCTGGGCGACGTGCGCGGGGCGAAGGCGGCGGGCGCGCTCGCCGTGGCGGTCACGACGGGCCCGTACGGCGCGGCCCCCCTCCGCGAGGCGGGCGCGGACGTGGTCCTGCGCGACCTGACGGAATTCCCGTCCTGGCTGCGGGGACAGGGGCCGGCCGGGGGGTGAGGGCCGCGTCGGAGGCGTGGGGTCGGCGCCGGGGGCCGGGGAGCCCGGCCCGGATGTCGGCGCGTCGCCGCGCCGGGTCCCGGGCAGGCCCAGCGACGCCGGGGCCGGCGCTACGGAAGGCGGGTGGAGTGGACGAGCCACATACGGGCCGCGCCGACCCGCTCCGGATCCGTCAGCTCCGGAACCGGCCGCCCGTGCAGCGCCGCCAGTTCGGTCTGCGGAACGACCTGCGCCGCCCATCCGTGCCCGGCCAGCCACTCGCGCGGGTCCTCCACCGTGGAGCGCCACGACGCCCCTGCCCGCCGCAACCGCTCGTGCACCGAACGCAGTTCGGGCAGCTCCGTGTACTCCTTGTTGACGTGCTCCAGGCCCAGTCTGCTCCCCGGCGCGGACAGCGCGCCGACCCGCTCCAGGAGGAGGTCGTTGTCGGCAGGCTCCAGATACATCAGCAGGCCCTCGATCAGCCACGCCGTCGGCTGCGACGGGTCGAAACCGGCCGCGGTCAGCGCGCTCGGCCAGTCGTCGCGCAGGTCCGCCCGTACCGCCGTGCGCGCGCAGGACGGCACCGCCCCCTGCACGCCGAGCACCGCCTCCTTGAAGGCGCTCAGCCCCGGCAGGTCGATCTCGTAGAACCGGAAGCCCTCCGGCCACGGCAGCCGGTAGGCCCGGGTGTCGAGCCCGGCCGCCAGGACGACCGCCTGACGGCAGCCGTCGGCGGCGGCCGTCCGCAGCCAGTCGTCGAAGAGGCGGGTGCGGAGTACGAAGTGGCCCTGGTTGAGGCGGCCCGCCTCGGCGACCTGGATCCAGCCGACGGCGTCGACGAAGGCCTGCGCGTACGGGTCGGCGAACAGCCGGTCGTCCCGGGCGTCCTCGGTGGCCCGGGCCTGCGCGACGATCACCGCGGTCCTGCTGACGCCGCTGGTCGGTCGGGATGCTGTGGTGCTCATGGGCGGGAGGCCTCCGGGATCAGGTCGGTGTCCATGGTGAGTCGGTACGTCGCGCGGTAGACGGGGCGGTCGAACGCCACCCGCATGAAGGCGTTGCGCAGCAGGCACACCGCCGGGTTCTCCCAGCGACTGAGCACGGCGTTGGCGCGGGAGCGCCGGGCGATGCGACGGGTGCGGGCGATCCGCATCCGTTCGTACGCGGCCAGGGCCGATGCCGGACTGCCCGGGGCGGTCCCCGGGCCGGCCGGGGAGCCGGGGCCGCTTCCGAAGCCCGCGGCCGAGAGGCACTGGGCCAGCACCACGGCTCCCTCGATCGCCTGGTTCGCCCCCTGCCCGAGGTTGAACGTCACCGGCTGGGCCGCGTCCCCGACCAGGGTGACCCGGTCGGTGCCCCAGCGCGGAACGGGGTCCCGGTCGAAGATGTCGACGGGCAGAATGCCGGATTCGGCGGTGGCCCCGATCAGCGCCGGTACGGGATCGGGCCAGCCGCGGAACTCCCGCAGCAGCGCCTCCCGTACGCCCAGACCCGTGGCCCCCGCGCCCCGGGCGAGGCGGCGCGCGGCACGGTCACTGAGCACGGCGTCCCAGTAGACGGACGTGTCGTCGACCCGGTAGTGCACGAACCAGGTGCCCTCGCCGAAGGTGTTGACGAAGACACCGGGCGGCACCTGCTCCGGAGGCATCTCGACCACTCCCTGACAGGCCGTCATGCCGGCGTAGCGGGGCGGAGGTTCGTAAGGCATCAGGTGCCTGCGCACCGTCGAGCGCAGCCCGTCCGCGCCGACCAGCAGGGGCGTGCGGACCTCGTCGCCGTCCTCGAAGCGGACCGTCACGCCGTCCGTGTCCGCCGTGAAGTCGGTGCAGCGCGCGCCCAGTCGGAGGGCGTCGCCGGTCAGTTCGGTGAGCATGCCGTGCAGGGCGGGGCGGGACACCGTGTACGCGGGGGCGCCGTGGCGGCGGCCGCCGTCCTCGATCGACCAGTCGGCGAGGGTGGCGCCGCGGTGGGAGCGGAAGCGGTAGCGGAGCAGCTCCGTGCCGACGGCGTCCAGATGCTTGTCCAGGCCGATCGCGCGCAGGGCCTGAACCGCGTTGTGCCAGACGACCAGCCCGTTGCCGGAGGCGGCGGCGTGCAGGGCGGGGGCGCGTTCGTACGCCCTGGCGGGGATGCCGGCGGCGCGCAGGGCGAGCACGGTGGTGAGCCCCGCGATCCCGCCGCCCAGGACGACGACCTCCTCGCCCGGCCCGGCCACCGTGCCTGCCCGGTCGTCCGTCCCGCCGTTCCCGGTGGGCGGCGGGCCGTCCTCGGCACCGGCCGTCATGGCGTCTCATCGACGGGCATCGCGTCTCCTCAAGTCCGTTTCCCGGGCGGTGTGTCCGCACGCTAGGCCGGGCCCAGGGGCCCGGTCTTCCCGCGCCGGGACGAGCCGTCGGCCCCTCCACGGGGAGGAGGCACCGGACCACCGGGGGAGGAGGCCTCGCTTCCGGGGGAGAGCTCCTCCGCTGTGGGGAGGACACATCTCGCCCGGTGGCCGGAAGACCTGCGGGGCGGCGGCCCGGCACGCTGGCGGCAGCCGGTCGACGGCGGGCCGGGAGCACTCGGAGGCGAACTCCCGGCCACACCGTGACGTTCCCCGACACGAGAGCGCCACCCGGAGTGCCCGCCCCGAGCGCCGGCACGAGAGCGTCCACCGAGCGCGCCCACACGAGCGCGCCCACACGAGAGGCCCGCCCATGCAGCGATTCGCGATCAGCTTTCAGGTGAAGCCCGGCACGGAGGAGACCGTCAAGGGTCTCCTGTCCGACTACACGCCGCCGGAGTGGATCTCCCCCGACGGGGCCCGGCTGCTGGGCACGTCGATCTTCATGAAGGACGGCCTCGTGGTCCGCTTCATGGAGATCGACGGCAGCCTGCCGCGGGTGATGGCCCACCTCGCCCGTCAGCCCGCCATCCAGGAACTGGAGCGCAAGCTCGACGAGTTCCTGGTGGAGCCGCGCGACCTGTCCACCCCCAACGGGGCCCGCGCCTTCTTCCAGAAGGCGATGATGGAGCACGTCACGACCCGCGTCGCCCAGTTCGACGGGCAGGACGCATGAGCGCCCCCGACGCCTCCCGCACCCTCCTGGTCACCGGCGCCACCGGCCGGCTGGGCGGGGCGACGGCGGCCGCCCTGGTCGCACGCGGCGACCGGCTGCTGCTCACGGGCCGCGACGGCAACCGGCTGGAGGAACTGGACGCCTCCCTCGGCGCCGGTGACCGCATCGCCACCCTGCGCGTCGACGCGACCGAGCCCGGCGGCGCGCAGGACGCGGCAGCCGAAGCGGTGCGCCGGTTCGGGCGGCTGGACGGCATGGTGCACCTGGTCGGCGGCTTCTCCGTCGGCCCGGTGATGCTGACCGAGGCCGAGGCGTACGAGGACCTGCTGAGGGCGAACTTCCTCTCCGCGGTCGTCGCCACCCAGGCGGTCCTGCCGCACCTGGGCGAGGGCGGCCGACTGGTCTACTTCGGCAGCCCGCTCGCCGACGAACCGCTGGCCGCGATGTCCGCGTACGCGGCGAGCAAGGCGGCACTGATCGCCTGGATGCGCTCCATGGCCCACGAGGTGAAGAACCGGGGTGTCCACGCCAACGCGATCTCGCTGACCCTGGTGGAGACCCCGGAGCTGCGCAAGGAGATGCCGCACGTCGACCCCTCGCTGACCGTCGACGCCGAACTCGTGGGCCGCGCCGTGCGGTTCCTGACCGGTGACGACTCCGAGGGCATGTACGGCAGTGTCGTGCCGGTCGTGGGCAAGTTCGGCTTCACCTCCGCACTGGCCGGCGGCCCGCCGCCGGCCGCTGCCCGAAGGCCCGCCGCGTGAACGCCCCCGAAAGCCGTGAGGCCCCCGAGGCCCGGGTGGTCTTCCTGATCCGGGTGCCCGAGGTCCGGCGGCAGGACTTCCTGGACGCGTATGAGGAGATCCGCTTCCTCGTCGCCGGGGGCGTCCCCGGACACGTACGGGACCAGGTCTGCCAGTCGGCCACCGACCCCGAACAGTGGCTGATCACCAGCGAGTGGCGCACCCTCGCCGACTTCGAGGCGTGGGAGGCCACCGAGGACCACCGGGACCTGGTGAAACCCATGCGCGACTGCTTCACCGAGGCGCGTTCGCTGCGCTTCGTCATCCGGCATTCCACCCGGGCGGGCGACGCCACCGCGGCCGTCCGTCCCCCGCGTACCGAAGGAGCCCCCTCATGACCCGGCCCACCGCAGGCCTGCGCGCCGAACTCGCCCCGATGCTCGCCGGAGTCGGCCTGGACGCCGCGCTCGGCGAGGCCGCGTACGACCGTTCCTTCGAGTCCCTGGACCTGGACTCGCTGGCCCGCGTCGAGCTGGCCAGCCGGATCAAGTCCCGCTTCGGCGTCGACATCGAGGACGACATCACCCCCGAGAGCACCCCGGCCGACGTGGAGCGCCTCGTGACGGACCGCCTCGCCGCCGCGGTCTGACCCGCCGCCGGCGCGGCACCGCACCACCCGAACCGCTGAACACCCGAGCCCCTGAACGCCCGAGCACCGAAGCACCGAAGCAGTGCGGACAACCGAGACAAGGGTTACGTCATGATCGGTCACACCGACAACTCCATCCAGATCCAGGCCCCCGTCGGCTTCGTCTGGGACCGGACGAACGACCTGGGCAGCTGGCCGGAGCTGTTCTCCGAGTACGCGAGCATCGACATCCTCAGCGAGACCCCGGACTCGGCCACCTTCCGGCTGACCATGCACCCCGACGAGCAGGGCCGGGTGTGGTCCTGGGTCTCCGAGCGGAGCTGGGACCGGGACGCCCTGGTGGTCAGGGCGCGCCGGGTGGAGACGGGTCCCTTCGAGTTCATGAACATCACCTGGACGTACGAGGAGCTGGGCCCCGACAGCACCCGGATGCGCTGGGTGCAGGACTTCCGGATGAAGCCGGACGCCCCGCTGGACACGGCGGCCATGACCGACCGCATCAACACCAACAGCGCCGTGCAGATGGGGCTGCTGAAGGAGAAGGTCGAGCGGGCGAGGTGCGCCGTGGTGGGCATGTCGGACGTCCCGTCCAACACCCGGCGCGGCGGCGACCTGCGCACCCTGCTGGCGCCCGCCAACGCCGGCACCACCGCCGGGTTCTGCGGGGCCGTCCGGCTGGCTCCCGGCGAGGGGGTCTCCGAGCACTACCACCCGTACTCCGAGGAGTACCTCTTCGTCGCATCCGGCGAACTGCGCGTGGACCTGGACGGCGAGCCCGTGACCGTACGCGCCGAGGAGGCACTGCACATCCCGCGCCACGTCCGCCACCGGCTCACCAACACCGGCGGTGACCAGGCCCTGGTGGTCTTCCAGATCGGCCCGCTCGCCCCGGAGCCGCACCTGGGCCACGTGGACACCGAGCCCTACCCGCAGCAGGCCCCCGTGACGGCCGGCGCCCCGCTCGACACGGCCCCGGCGGTCTCCCGATGAGCGAGAGCCCCCGCCGCGCCGTCGTCACCGGTATCGGTGTGATCGCTCCCGGCGGTTCCGGCCGGGAGGAGTTCTGGCACCGGATCACCAGCGGCAAGCCGGCCATCCGTACCATTAGCTGCTTCGACCCCGCCCCGTTCCGCTCCCGGATCGCCGCCGAGGCCGACTTCGACCCCGTACGGCACGGGCTGACCCCCCGGGAGATCCGCCGCACCGACCGGTTCGCGCAGTTCGCGCTGGCCTCGGCCGCCGAGGCCGTCGCGGACTCCGGGCTCGACCTGGCCGCCGCCGCCACCGACACCGAACGGATCGGCGTCAGCCTGGGGTCGGCCGTCGGGGCGTCGATCACGCTGGAGGAGGAGTACGTCGTCGCCAGTGACCACGGGCGGCAGTGGGAGGTGGACGCCGAGCACCTGATGCCCTTCCAGTACCAGGCGCTCGTGCCCTCCAGCGCCGCCGCCGAACTCGCCGTGCGGTTCGGGGCGCAGGGACCCGCCGCGGTGATCTCCACCGGGTGCACCTCCGGCATCGACGCGGTCGGGCACGCGCTGCGGCTCATCGAGGACGGCGAGGCCGACGTGATGATCGCCGGGGCCTCGGACGCGCCGATCACCCCGATCACCGTCGCCTGCTTCGACGCGATCCGGGCCACCAGCCCCCTCAACGACGCCCCCGAACTCGCCTCGCGCCCCTTCGACGCGGACCGCAAGGGCTTCGTCCTGGGGGAGGGCTGCGCGGTACTCATCCTGGAGGAACTGGAGCACGCCCGCGCCAGGGGCGCCCGGATCTACTGCGAGGCCGCGGGCTACGCGGCCCGCGCCAACGGCTTCCACATGACGGGACTGCGTCCCGACGGCCACGAGCTCGGCGAGGCGATCAAGGACGTGATGGCGCAGGCTCGGCTGCATCCCGAGGACCTCGGGTACATCAGCGCCCACGGCTCCGGCACCCGGCAGAACGACCGGCACGAGACCGCCGCCTACAAACGGGCCCTCGGCGAGGCCGTCCGCCGGGTGCCGATCAGTTCCATCAAGTCGGTCATCGGGCACTCGCTCGGCGCGATCGGTTCCATCGAGATGGCCGCCTGCGCGTTGGCCATCGACCGGGGGGTGGTGCCGCCGACGGCCAACCTCACCACCCCCGACCCCGAGTGCGACCTCGACTACACGCCGCTCACCGCCCGCGAGGCGACGGTGCGGCACGCGCTGTCAGTGGGCAGCGGCTTCGGCGGGTTCCAGTCGGCGATGGTCTTCTCCGCCCTCGACGACGCGTCCCGGAACGGAGGGCGGGCGGCATGAGCGCACGGCGCAGTGTGATCACCGGCATCGGTGTGGTCGCTCCCACCGGCACGGGCGTGCGCGCGCACTGGGAGCGCACGCTGGAACGCGTCGGGCGCATCGCCCCGGTCGACTCCTTCGACACGTCCGGCCTTCCCACGCCGCTGGCCGGGCAGGTCACCGGGTTCGACGAGAGCGAGTACGTCGACAGCAAGCTGCGAGTGCAGACCGACCGGTGGACGTGGCTGGCGCTGGCGGCGGGCCGCCTCGCTCTGGAGGACGCCGCGCTGGACCCCTCCCGTCACGACCCCTTCGACCTGTCGGTGGTGACCGCGAGCTCGTCGGGCGGCAACGTCTTCGGGCAGCGCGAGATCCACAACCTGTGGAAGGAGGGCCCGCAGGCGGTCACCGCGTACCAGTCGATCGGCTGGTTCTACGCGGCCAGCAGCGGCCAGCTCTCCATCCGCGACCAGCTCAAGGGCGCCTGCGGGGTGCTCGTCGCGGACGGCGCGGGCGGCCTGGACGCGCTCGCCCAGGCCCGGCGGCTCGTCGCCCGCGGCACGAAGGCCGTCCTGGTCGGCGGCACGGAGGCCCCGCTGTCCCCGTACGCGCTGGCCTGCCAGGCGGGGCGCGACACGCTCAGCGGCGACAAGGACCCGGCGACCGCCTACCGGCCCTTCGCCGCCGACGCACCCGGGCACGTGCCGGGCGAGGGCGGCGCGCTGCTGGTGGTGGAGGACGCCGAGTGGGCGGTGCGCCGGGGAGCCCCTGCCCCGTACGCCGAGGTGCTCGGCACCGCCGCCACGCACGACGCCCATCACCCGACCCGGCCCGCTCCCGGGCACGGGCAGTTGGCCCGGGCGATCCGGGAGGCCGTGTTGCGCTCCGGCGTGGCACCGGACTCCATCGACGCAGTCTTCGCCGACGGCGCGGGCGACCGGGCCGCCGACCGGCACGAGAGCGCGGCGCTGGTGGAGGTCTTCGGGCGGCGCGGGGTCCCGGTCGCGGTGCCCAAGACGGCCACCGGCAGGCTCAACGCGGGCGGCGCACCGCTGGACCTGTCCTGGGCCGCGCTGGCCCTGGCCCACGACGTGCTGCCCCCCTCGGTGAACCTCACCGCCGGTCCCACCGACGACCTCGACCTGGTCACCGAGGCCCGCGCGGGCACGGGCCTGCGCACCGTCCTGGTGGTCGCGCGCGGCGCGGGCGGCTTCAACTCGGCCGCAGTGCTGGGCCTTCCGGCGAACGGCCGGCGCGAGAGCTGAGGAGCGGCCGGGCCCGTGGGCCGTACGGAGAGGGCTTCCGTACGGCCCGCGGGCCTTCGCGCGCGGACCCGGTTGCGGCGCGGCGGCCGGAAGTCCCCGCCGTCCCTGCCCAGGACACGCCGTCCCCCGCAGGACGTGCCGTCCTCGGGACTCGCCGTCCTCAGGACACGATGTCCTTGCGGGCGAAACCGCGGAAGGCCAGCGCCAGGAACACCACCGCGTACGAGCACGACAGCACCAGCCCCTGCACCATCGCCGGCCACGCGATCTCCGGGCGCAGCGCGTCCAGCCACGCGTACTGCCAGTGTGTCGGCAGGAAGTCGCGCACCGCTCCCAGGGCCGTCACCGAGTCCAGGATCGTCGACCCGACGGTGAGGCCGACCGCCCCGCCGACCGCGCCCAGCGGCGCGTCCGTCACCGTGGAGAGCCAGAAGCCCAGCGCGCCGACGGCCAGCAGGCTGCCGTACACGTACCCGGTGACCAGCGCCATCCGCCCCAGCACCGCCGAGCCGGGCATGGTGCCTCCGCCCGGCAGCCGCACCCCGCTCCAGCCGTACGCGACGGCGCCCGCGGTGAGCGCCACCACCGTCAGCAGCAGCACCGTCGCGGCCGTGAAGCCGAGCGCCACCACCAGCTTGCCGCGCAGCAGCCTGGCCCTGGGCACGGGCGAGGCCAGCAAGTAACGCAGTGAGGACCAGCCGGCCTCCGAGGCGACGGTGTCCCCGCAGTACAGGGCGATCACCACCGGCAGCAGGAAGCTGACGGAGGCGAAGAGGACGAACGCCGCGAAGTTCGGTCCGGAGGCCGTCGCGACCGTCACCAGGGCCGGGCTGCCGCCGTCCGGGTCGGCGGGGGTGCCCCCGATCGCGAACGCGGCCAGCAGGATCAGCGGCAGCAGGGCCACCAGGGCCCCCGTCGCCAGGGTCCGCCGTCGCCGGAACTGCCGCAGCGCCTCCACGCGCAGCGGGAGGGTGGCGTACGGGCGGTAGCCGTCCGCGTGGGCGGCTGTCGTCGCTGCCGCGGCTGTCGCCGTCGTCTTCGTGGTCATCGCTGTCCTCCAGTCAGGGTCAGGAAGGCTTCCTCTAGGCGGCGGTGCGGCCCGAAGCGCTCCACGGGGACGCCCCACCGCACGAGTTCCGCCAGCAGCCGGGGCGCGCTCGACCCGTCGAGCCGGACCAGCAGCCCCTCTTCGGTCCGCCGGGCGGAACCCACCCCGGGCAGGGCGGCGACCTTCTCGACGAGCGCGCCGTCGACCGGGCCCGCCGTGACGACGAGCAGATGCCCGCCGCCCCCGGAGATCTCCTGCACGGGGCCCGCCACCACCAGCTCGCCCCGGTCCATCACCACCAGGTGCGTGCAGCACTGCTCGACCTCGGCCAGCAGGTGGCTGGAGACGACGACCGTCCGGCCGGTCGCCGCGTACCCGATCAGGACGTCGCGCATCTCGCGGATCTGGCCCGGGTCGAGGCCGTTGGTGGGTTCGTCCAGCACCAGCAGGTCGGGCAGTCCGAGCATCGCCTGGGCGAGGGCGAGCCTTTGCCGCATGCCCTGCGAGTACGTGCGCACCGCCCGGTCCAGCGCGTCGCCGAGCGCGGCGATCTCCAGGGCCCGCGCGGTGTGCGCGTCGGCGGTGGGGCGGCCGGTGGCCCGCCAGTACAGGTCGAGGTTCTGCCGGCCGGTGAGGTGCGGCAGGAAGCCGGGCCCCTCGACGAAGGAGCCGAGCCGAGACAGTACGGGGGCGCCGGGCCGCACCGGGTGCCCGAAGATCCGCAGCTCGCCGGAGTCGGGGCGCACCAAGCCCATGAGCATGCGCAGGGTGGTGGTCTTGCCCGCCCCGTTGGGCCCGAGGAGGCCGAGAACCTGACCGCGCTCCACGCTGAAGGACAGGTCGTGCACGGCGGGCCGCCTACCGCCGCCGGGGTAGGCCTTGCCGAGCCCATCCACCCGCAACGGGACGTTTGTCAGGGCGGGTTCGGGCTTCGGCCTCACCGCAGCGGTGCGCGTGCCACGCCGTCCGCCGGCCAGGAGGGCCCCGGCCGCGGCGAGCGCGAGCACCGGGACGATCCACACCCAGGCGGGCAGTGCCCCGTCGGCCCCGGTCGCCGGGACGGCCCCGGTGGGCACGGTCAGCCCGGCGGCCCGTACCCGGTGCACGGACGGCTCGACGGGGGAGGCGTACTGGAGGTCGGTACTGGAGACGACGACCCGCATCCGGTGCCCGGCGGCGAAGAGGTGGTCGACGGCGGGCAGGGCGACCCGCACGGCCGCCGCACCCGGCACGCGGACCGGGGCGACGAGCTGCCGCGGCAGGGACTGCCGCCCGTCCGGCGCCACGTCGTAAAGCTTGACGAAGAGCACGGCACCGTCCGGAACGGGAGCGCCGGATGCCCCGGGCGTACCTGACCCTTCAGGGGCACCATGCTCACCGGGCGTCACGCGCGTGACCGTCAAGGTCACCGACGGCGCGCCGGTGACCTGAAGCGCAGTGGGCAGCGGGGCGCCCGTGAAAGCGACGTCCCGGCCGACGGGCGCGGCACCCGGGCCGGTCGGGGGATCCCCCGATCCACCCTGACCGGCGGCGAACTGGGCCGCCGCGCCGAGCCCCGGCAGCCCCGTGACGGTCGGAGGGGCACCGCCCGCCGGGTTGACCAGCAGCCGCTCCCCCTGCTCCTCGCCTCCCGCCGCCAGGGTGACCGGTGTCCGCTCCGTGCCCCCGAGGCCCGGGTACCGTACGGCCGTCGCCCCGTACAGCTCCGGGTCCGCCCCCGGACCCGCCGCCGTACTGCTGCGGCTCACCCGGAAGCCCGGCCCCGCGCCCGTCGGCGCGCCCTTGAGGTGCGCGTCGAACCAGCCGGCCGTGCGGTCCGTGATCCGGTCCGCCTCCGCGTCCCCGCCGTCGTGCCCGCCCGCGATCCAGTCCACCGCCACCGGCGCGCCGTTGCCCGCCACCGCCCGCGCGACGGCGTCGCCCTGGGCGAGGGGGAACAGTGAGTCGGTCTGGCCCTGCACCACCAACGTCGGCACCTTGATCCTCGTGCCGTACGTCGCCGGGCTCACCCGGCGTAGCAGGCTCCGCGTCCCGGGGTCCGCCCGGCCGGCCGCCGCCGCGCGCTGGAACGCCGCGCAGACCTCCGCCGTGAAGCGCCCGCACGCCGGGTCGCGCGGATCGGTCAGGCCCTGGCCGAAGAAGATCCCGGCCCACATCTTCTTGAACACGCCCTGGGGGAAGAGGGCTTCCTCCAGGTCCCAGTACGTGATCGAGGGCACCAGCGCGTCGATCCTCGGATCGGCCGCCGCGGCCAGCAGCGACACCGCCCCGCCGTACGAGCCGCCTGCCATGCCGACGACGGGGTCGCCCGTGCCGTCGAGCCGGACCTCGGGTCGCGCCGCCAGCCAGTCCACCAGGCGGGCCGCGTCGGCGACCTCGGCGTCGGGCGCGTTCAGCCCGATCCGGCCGCCCGACGCGCCGAACCCGCGCGCCGAGTAGGCGAGTACGGCGTATCCGGCACGGGCCAGGTGCTCGGCCCGTGCCCGCTCGCTGTCCTTCGTGCCGCCGAAGCCGTGCGCGAGCAGTACGGCGGGACGTTTCTCCGTGCCCGCCGTCCGGTAGTACGCGGTGTCCAGGCGCACCCCGCCCGCACCGGTCAGCATCCGATCCTGGCGCTGTACGGACACGGGCTCGTCGGAGGCGGCGACCGTCCAGGCGGTGCCGGCGGCCGCGCACAACAGCAACACCAGGACGAGGACGGCCCAGCGGCCGCCGAATGTGCCCGGTTTGTCCAGTAAGGGGGTGAAGGGGGACGGAGAAAAGGGCATGACGGATCAACCACCGTTCACTTCGATCGAGTGGGGTCCCCCCAGCGGGGGTGTACCTAGCCGTGCAGCGGCAGCCGCACCCGGAAGGTCGCCCCCTCGCCCGGTGCCGCGTCCACCTGGACCGTGCCGTCCAGCGCTTCCACCGCCGCCGCCACGATGGCGAGGCCGAGGCCCGAACCCTCCTCGCGGGTGCCTTCGGGCAGTCCGGCCCGGGAGCGCGAGGAGTCCGCCCGGAAGAACCGTTCGAAGACCCGCGCGGCCTCCTCCTCGGTCAGGCCGGGCCCCCGGTCCGCCACCTCGACCACGGCCCGGCCGCCGGCCGCGGCGACCCGCACGGTGGCCTCGGTGCCCGGCGGGGTGTGGTGGCGGACGTTGGAGAGCAGGTTGGCCAGCACCTGACGCAGCCGGTCGGCGTCACCCCGTACGACCACGGGACCGCCGGAGGCCTCCAGCAGCAGCGGGTGTCCCGGGGCGCGCACCCGGGCGTCGTCCACCGCCTCGGCGGCCAGCGCCGTCACGTCCACCGGATCCCGCGACAGCGGCATGCCCTGGTCCAGCTTGGCGAGCAGCAGCAGCTCCTCCACCAGGGAGCCCATCCGGCGGGCCTCCGACTCGATCCTGGCCATCGCGTTGGCCAGGTCCTCGGGCCGGTCGGCGGCCCCCCGCCGGAACAGCTCCGCGTAGCCGCGCACCGTCGCCACCGGGGTGCGCAGCTCGTGCGAGGCGTCGGCGACGAAGCGGCGCAGCCGGTCCTCGGAACGCCTGCGCTCCCGCGAGGCGGCCTCGATCCGGCCGAGCATCGCGTTCAGCGCGGCCCCCAGCCGGCCCACCTCGGTGCCGGGCGTGGCGGCGGGGATGCGCCTGCCCAGGTCGCCGTCCCCGATGGCGGCGGCGGTGTCGGCGATGGACTCCAGGGGCCGCAGTCCGCGCCGTACCGCACGCCAGGACAGCAGCGCGACGGCGAGCAGCGCGGCGACCGCCGAGGTGCCGGCCACCACGGCGGTGCGGCGCACCAGTTCGTCCGCGCCGTCGGTACGCATACCGACCAGCAGGATGCCGCCCCCGCCGTCGGGCCGGTCACCGTCGGGCAGCCGGGTGGCGTGCACCAGCCAGTCGGAGTCGTCGTCGGCGCTGTCGGGAACCCGCTGGAAGGCGCCCTGCGCCCCGCCGTCGCCCACCCCGGGTCGGAGCCCGGCGGGCAGCGCGGCGGGCAGCTCCGGATACGAGACGGCGGACGCCGCGCCCCCCGCGCCCGGTGAGGACGCCGTGCCGTCGGTCCGCACCGTCTGGGCGACCCGCCCGTCCGCGGTCCTGATCTGGAAGAAGGACGGGAGGTCGCCCTGTCCTGCCACCGCGCCCCACACCGCCGCGAGCTGCCCCGAACCGTCCCCCGGGATCGACAGCCGAGCCTCCCCGCCCTGCGCCAGGTCCTCCCGCAGCCGCCCCGACGCCGCCGCGAGCACCTTGTCGCTCTGGTCGTGCCGCCAGTCCTGGAGCGCGCCGAAGGTGGCTCCGAAGGACACCAGCAGCCCCAGGGCCAGCAGCCCGACGAGCACCAGCACCAGCCGGACGCGCAGCGTCATCGACGCTCCACCGTCCCAGCCTCCGTGCTCGGCAGGCGCAGCACGTACCCGATCCTGGGGACCGTCTGGATCAGCGCCGGCTCGAACACGTCGACCTTCCTGCGCAGGTACGAGATGTACGTCTGCACCACCGCGTCGCTGCCTCCGAAGTCGTACTCCCAGACGTGATCCAGGATCTGACGCTTCGACAGCACCCGCCCGGCGTGCGCCACCAGGTACCGCAGCAGTTTGAACTCGGTCGGCGTCAGGTCCACCGGCACCCCGTGCCTGCGCACCTGGTGGGCCTCGTCGTCGATCTCCAGGTCGGCGAAGGCGAGCCGGCCGTGCTCCCGCGGCTGCGCGGTGCGCCGCAGCACCGCGCGGATCCGGGCGATGAGCTCCTCCAGGCTGAAGGGCTTCGTCACGTAGTCGTCACCGCCGACGGTCAGCCCGGCGATCTTGTCCTCGGTGGAGTCCCGGGCGGTCAGGAAGACCACCGGCGCCTCGCAGCCGCCGTGCCGCAGCCGGCGGGTGGCGTCGATGCCGGACCCGTCGGGGAGCATCACGTCCATCACGATGAGGTCGGGGCGGAAGGCCTCCACCTGCCGGGCGGCGGCCCCTCCGGTGCCCGCGGTGACGGTGTCGAAGCCCTCGTAGCGCAGAGCGGTGGCGACGAGGTCGGCCAGGTAACTCTCGTCGTCGACGACCAGGACGCGCAGCTTCGTTGGGTTCACCCGCCAAGTGTCGCCCGGGAAACCGCCGTTGCCAGGCGGTCCCCGGGCATTCACAGAGATCTCTCAGAGCGCTCATCGAGCCGTCGAAGAACGTTCTGCTGATCTGAGTGCATGGAGAAACTCTGCGGCTTCGTCCTCGGACGCAAACGACTCGTGACGATGCTCGTCGCCGTGCTGCTGCTGGCCGGCGGCGGCGCCATCGCCCTGCTGATCCCGAACATGGACGAGCGGAACGCCTACCCCGGCCTGCCCGGCTACGAGGCGAACCAGAAGATCGCCCAGACCTACGGAAACGGCGGTTACGAGCGCCCCTTCGTCCCCGTGGTGACCCTGCCCGAGGGGCAGCGCGCGGACGGCCCCGAGACCCGCGCCGCCCTCGGCCGGGCCTTCGACGCCGCCGCGGACCGGGTGAACGCCCGCGTCGCCTCGTACGCCAACACCCAGGACCCGGCGTTCGTCGGCAAGGACGGGCGGACCACCTTCGGCCTGGTCTACGGCGGCCCCGTCGAGCAGGGCGGCCTGCCCGGCAGCGCGCTGGGCGAGGCCCCGGCGCACGGCCCGGTGATCGCCGACGCGATGCGCCCCGAACTGCCGCCGGGCTCCACCGTCCAGGTGACCGGCCTGGACGCGCTGGCCACCGGCGCGGACGCCGGCGGCCTCAACGTGCCGGTGAAGCTGGTGGTCACCATCGGCGCCGCCCTCGTGGTGCTGCTGTACGTCTTCCGCTCGGCGCTCGCCCTGGTGCCGCTGCTGACCGCGCTGGTCGCGGTGCCGGTGTCGTTCCTCGGGCTGCTCGCGGTCAGCCCGTTCATCGCGGTGCACGAGACGACCGTGATCATGCTGCCGCTGTTCGGCATCGGCATCGCCATCGACTACGCGCTGATCCTGGTGACCCGGTGGCGCGAGGAGGAGGCCAAGGGGCACCACGGCGATGCGGCGGTGCGCCGCGCCATGGCGACCTCCGGGCACGCGGTCGTCTTCTCGGCGGGCGCGGTCGCCATCGGTCTGATCACCATGGTGCTGCTGCCCATTCCGCTGCTGCGCAGCCTGGGCGTCGGCGGCATGATGGTCACCGCCGCGAGCGCCCTCGTCTCGCTGACTCTGCTGCCGCTGCTGCTGTCCTCGTCGGGCCGCAGGCTGGCCCGCCGCCGGGAGGCCGGCCTGCCGGTGCGCGCCGGGCTCGCCAAGGAGGCGTCCGCCGGACGGTTCTGGACCTCGGTGGCCCGTCGGGTGGTGCGCTTCCGGTGGCTGACGGCCGCGCTCAGCGGGGCGGTCCTGCTGGCCCTGTCCGTCACGGCGTTCGGCCTCAATCTGTCCGTGCCGACCACCGACCGGCTCGCCGACACGGGGCCCGGCCGGGCCGGACTCACCGCGCTCACCGACAGCGGCGTCCCGTCGGGCGCGCTGACGTCCTTCGACGTGTACGTGCCGGCGGGCACCGATCCGGCGGCGGTCGCCGGCACCCTGCGCGGGACCGAGGGCGTGTACGCGGTCGCCGCCCCCGCCGCCCCCGAGTGGCACAAGGACGGTTCCGCCCTGCTCACGGTCCTGCCGCGGGCCGAGGGCGGCGCGGCCGCGGGCGAGGGCACCGTCGGCCGGGTGGTGGCGCAGGTGCCCGAAGGGGTGCTGGTCGGCGGCAACGTCACCCAGCAGATCGACTACGTCGACGTCACCTACAGCGCGTTCCCCTGGATGCTGGCCGCGCTCTCCCTGGTCACGTATCTGATGCTGGCCCGCGCCTTCCGCTCGCTGCTGCTGCCCCTGAAGGCGATCCTGCTGAACCTGCTGTCGCTGGGCGCGGTGCTCGGCGCGATGGTCGTGCTGTGGCAGTGGGGCTGGGGCACCGAGGCCCTGCTCGGCATCCAGCCGGACGGCTCCATCGGCACCTTCGTCCCGGTGACCGTCTTCGCCTTCCTGTACGGGCTGTCGATGGACTACGAGGTGTTCATCCTGGCCAGGATGCGCGAGGAGTACGACCGTACGGGCTCCACCGTGGCGGCGGTCGTGGGCGGCGTCGGACGCACCGGACGCCTGGTCACCTGCGCGGCGCTGATCCTCTTCTGCTCCTTCGCCTCGATGGCGTCCGGCGGCGAGCTGGACGTGTCGATCTTCGCCTCCGGCATCGCGCTGGGCATCCTGCTGGACGCGACACTGGTGCGCGGTCTCCTGGTCCCGGCGACCGTCGCGATGATGGGCAAGTGGAACTGGTGGCTCCCCGCCCCGGCCGCACGGCTGCTGCGGGTGCGGCCCTCGCCGCTGCACGAGGAGCGGCCGTGGGACGAGACGGCGGACCGGATGGCGGACCCGGCGGGCACTGCGGACGGGCCGGACGGGGAGGGCAGCCACGCGGAGGAGCCGGGGCCCGCGGCTGCCGGGACGTCGGCCGAGGTCCTCGCAGATCAGTCCCGTGCGGGTTCGGGCCGGGGCCACCGGTAGAAGGAGGTGGCGGTGGCGTCCGCCGGGCTGCGCCAGGTCTCGGGGTCGTACGGCTGTACGTGCGGCTCCAGGCCGGCGCAGAGCTCCTGGAAGTCCTTCCGGACCCGGGCGGCGGCCATGGCCCGTTCCGCCGGACCCGCGAACTCCACCAGGTGGAAATAGAGATCGTCCCGGTAGTGGAACAGCTCTCGGTGGAGGACCCCGAGTTCTGTGGGCAGTGAGGACTCGTCCGATGCGGCGAACAGGGCGGCCACCCTCTCGGCCGCGTCCGGCGACATACGGGCGACGATGAGAATGCGGTCGGTCGCTCTGGTCATTCGTTTCTCCTCTGCTTCGGCGCCCACGAATTTTCGTATCGGCGTGTCAGCAGAATAGAAAAGGCGACGCATTCCCGTCCTCCACCTCGGGCGGGAATTCATTCTCCTCCGCGCGGGGGAGAAAGCGCTATTTCAGATGAGCCCGTTCTCGTACGCGTAGATCACCACTTGCACTCGGTCCCGTACGTTCAGTTTCCGGTAGAGGTGCTGGACGTGGGACTTGATGGTGCTTTCACCGAGGGTGAGCTTCTCGGCCATCTCCGTGTTTCCGTAGCCCTGGACCAGCAGCCGGAACACGTCGAGCTCGCGCCCGGTGAGCGTGCTCAAGTCCGCTGCGTCACCGGACGGCATCGGGGGACGCCGTACGAACTCCTCGATCAGGTGCCGGGTGGCCGAGGAGGAGAGCAGCGCTCCGCCGTCGGCGACCTCGCGCACCGCGTCGGCGAGCTGCCGGGGTGCGACGTCCTTGGTGAGGAAGCCGCTGGCCCCGGCCCGCAGCGCCTCGAAGACGTTCTCGTCCTGGTCGAACATGGTCAGGATGACGACCTTGGGAGCCGGGACCGAGGACCCGTCGGCACAGATGATCCGGGTGGCCTCCAGGCCGCCCATCCTCGGCATGTCCACATCCATCAGGACGACGTCGACACTCGTCCGGCGCAGTCTCTCCAGGGCTTCCACGCCGTGCGACGCCTCCCCGACGACGGCGATGTCGTCCAGCGGTGCGAACACCGCGTGCAGGCCCTGGCGGACCAGCGGCTGATCGTCGACGAGCAGTACGCGAACGGGTCTCATCTGCACTTTCGGCAACTCCACTGCTGGTGGGGCAGGGCCCCGCTGGGTCAGGGCCCGGGAGAGGGCTGTCGAGAGGGTTTACCGGCCGAGCGGCACGAGTCTGCGCCCGACGTCCCCGGAGTGCGCCGCTCCGGCCTCTACGGAGTGCGTCGCACCGGCGTTCACGGGGTGCGCCCCGGTGTCCCGGGTGCGGCGGCCCGGCCGCCCGGGCAGGGTGACCGCGAGCCGCATCCGGCCGTCCGGCAGCTCCCGGAAGTCGAAGGTGCCGCCCAGCTCGGCCGCTCTGCGCCGCATGTTGAGCAGGCCCTGCCCGCTGCTGGGCGCACTGTCGGCGGGCAGCCACGGGCGGAGCGGGGAAACGCCGGACAGGGGGGCGCGGGGCCGGGCGAGGGCGCTGTTGGTGACGGTCATCTCGACGCGTTCGCCGAAGCGCACCCGGACGTCCACCGCGCCGCCGCCGTGCTTCACCGCGTTGCTGACGGCCTCCTGCACGATCCGCAGGGTCGCGTGCCGGGCGGCGGGCCGCAGCCGCGCCTCCGCCTCCAGGTTGTCCAGTCCCACCGTGAAATCGACCCCGGGAAGGTCGGCGGCGAGGCCCAGCACCTGGTCGGACAGGCGAGGCTCACCGACGGCGGAAGCCGCCCGCGGCAGGCAGCCGAGCGCCTCGCGGACGTCGCGCTGTGCCTGGACGGCGAGCTGTTCTATGGCCTGCACGCCCGAGCGGGCCGTATCGGGCTGGTCGGCGAGCCGGCGGGCGTGGAGCATGATCGCCAGCATGCGGTGGCCCGCGCCGTCATGGATCTCGCGGGCGATGCGGCGCCGTTCGCGGAGACGTTCCTGCGCCACGGCGTTTCTGAGGGAGCGGCACCGGACTTTTCCGTAGGCAAATGCCGCCACCGCGAGGGAGAGGGACACCAGTTCCAGCAGGAATAGTTCTCTCGCCAGCGTGAAGAAGGAAAAATCCGTATCGGTCACTGCCCGCCCCCCCGAGGTGCCAGCCTTCACCCTTTCGAGTGACCTTACCAGGAGGTCATGGAAAGTGCGAAGAGAATCCAGAGCGAACCCTGAGTAACTCAGGTGATGAACAAATTTCACCTTGCACGCGGGGGGTGGCGCATCGCGCGCCGTGCATCGGGCCGTAAGCCGAGCGCCGGATCATAAGCCGAGCAGCGGGGCCTTAATGGGAAAGCTGTTATTCCGTTTGTGTTCCCCGCGCGGCCCTGCGCTGCGCCGCGATCGACGTCAGCACGCCGGCCGCCGCGATCGCGAAGCCGACGCCCATCAGCATGCACACCGCGTACGCGATCGAGGGGAACGGCTCGGTGCCCAGGAACAGCGGCGCCATCGTCACCAGTGTCGCGATCGCGCCCACGAAGAAGACGATCCCACCGATGCGAACCAGCCGATCACCGGCCGTGGACTCGGCGGACTCTGTCGTACGGGTTTCGTTGCTCACCCGGCAAGGGTAGTTCCCCACCCCCGGGAGCCGGCCCGGCCCCGGGCGGAGGCCCGGGGGTCCCGGCGGCTCTTGTCAGCGGCGAACAGACCATTAGCCTAATGAGTGGCGGGTCACTGGAGACCCGCTGTAGTGCTATCCGGACCCGTTTTCGCGGCCTGTCCGGACCCGACGAGTACGAGGACGAGGACAGACGGTGCCTACCGGCAAGGTCAAGTGGTTCAACAGCGAGAAGGGCTTCGGCTTCCTCTCCCGCGACGACGGCGGCGACGTTTTCGTCCACTCCTCGGTGCTTCCGGCCGGTGTCGAGAGCCTCAAGCCCGGCCAGCGGGTCGAGTTCGGCGTCGTGGCCGGTCAGCGCGGCGACCAGGCCCTGTCGGTGACGGTCCTGGACCCGACGCCCTCGGTGGCCGCCGCCCAGCGCCGCAAGCCCGACGAGCTGGCCTCCATCGTCCAGGACCTCACCACGCTCCTGGAGAACATCACCCCGTCCCTGGAGCGGGGCCGCTACCCCGACAAGGCGGCGGGCAAGAAGATCGCGGGCCTGCTGCGCGCGGTGGCGGACCAGCTCGACGTGTAACCGGCTACCCGGGAAAATCCAGCGCGTCGCGGCCGAGGGGCGGAACGAGCCCTTCGGCCGCCGCGCGTTCCAGGAGCCCGCGCACGGCCGCGTAGCCGTCCTCGCCGAGGTCGGCGCTGAACTCGTTCACGTACAGCGCGATGTGCTGGTCGGCGACGGCCGGGTCCATCTCCTGGGCGTGCGCCGCCACGTACGGGCGCGACGCCTCCGGCTCGTCCCACGCCATGCGCACGGAGGTGCGCGCCGCCTCCGCCAGTTCCCGCAGCCGCGCCCCGCCCAGCGAGCGCTTGGCGATGATCGCGCCGAGCGGGATGGGCAGCCCGGTGGTGGCCTCCCAGTGCTCGCCCATGTCGGCCAGCTTGTGCAGCCCGTAGTTCTGGTACGTGAAGCGCGCCTCGTGGATGACGAGTCCGGCGTCCACCTCGCCGTCCCGTACGGCGGGCATGATCCGGTCGAACGGCATGACCCGGACCTCCCCGACCCCGCCCGGCAGCACGTCGGCCGCCCACAGCCGGAACAGCAGGTACGCCGTCGAGCGCTCGCTCGGCACGGCGACGGTCTTCCCGGTGAGGTCGGCCCCGGCTTCGCGCGTGAGGACCAGCGGGCCGCAGCCCCGCCCGAGCGCCCCGCCGCACGGCAGCAGCGCGTACTCCTCCAGCACCCAGGGCAGCACCGCGTACGACACCTTCAGCACGTCGAACTCGCCGCGCTCGGCCATGCCGTTCGTGACGTCGATGTCCGCGAAGGCGACGTCGAGCGCGGGGGCCCCGGGGACGCGGCCGTGCGCCCAGGCGTCGAAGACGAAGGTGTCGTTGGGGCAGGGCGAGAAGGCGATCTTCAGCCGGTCGTCAGTCATGCGGGGTCCAACCCTCCAGTACGGGTGCGATCTTCCCGAAGGCGTCGCTCAGCGCGGCGAGCGCCTCCCCGATCCGCCAGGCGTCCCGGTCACGGGGCCCCACCGCGTTGGACACGGCACGGATCTCCAGCACCGGCAGCCCGAAGAGCGCGGCGGCCTCGGCCGCCCCGAAGCCCTCCATCGCCTCCACGGCGGCCCGCGGGTGCCGCGCGGCCAGCTCGGCGGCGCGGGCGGCGGTGCCGGTGACGGTGGAGACGGTCAGGACGGTCCCGGTGACGGCCCCGGCGGCCTCGCCGGTCAGGCGTACGAGATCGGCCGGAGGCAGGTGTTCCACCGTCCCGAACCCGAGAGCGGTGACGGGCAGGTACCCGTCCGGGGTCTCGGCGCCCAGGTCGGCGGCGACGATCGCGTCCGCGACGACGACGGCGCCGAGGGGGGCCCGGCCGGGGAACCCGCCGCCGATGCCGGCCGAGACCACCAGGCCGTACGCGCCGGCGGCCAGCGCACGGGCGGTGGCGGCGGCCGCCGCGGCGGGCCCGACACCGCCCGCCAGGACGTCGAAACCGTCCCCGCACGCACGCGTGACCGCGTCCCGCTCAGCGGGGACCGCGGTCACGACGAGGACGTCCACCGGGCTCAGGCGGCCTTTTCCAGCTTGAAGTTCCAGGAGCCGATGAGCTTGTTGCTGCCGGTCTCCACGACGCTCAGCACGACCTCCTTGGGGGCCGGCGAGCCGTCCTGGCGGGGACCGAAGAAGGCCGAACCGGGCAGGGTGCGGTAGGTCTTCTTGTACGGCTGGGGCTCGGCCTGCTCGCCGTTGATGAACAGCGACCAGCCGTTCTCGGCGACCTCGGGGTCGACGCCCATGCGGAGCGTCTCCTCCATGGCGACCTTGACGGACTCCTTGGGCTTCTTGTTCAGGCAGGCCTTCATGTCCTTCTCGGCGATGCCCTTGTCGGCGTCGTAGCAGTCCGCCTCGGCGTTGACCGAGCTCGTGCCGACCGTCATGGTCACGCGGGGCGTCGGCTTGTCGCAGGCGGAGAGGACGAGCAGCCCGGCAGCGGCAACGCCGAGGGCGGCAGTGGTACGGCGGGCCTTGCCCGTGAACAACGCAGCGGTCATGCGCGAAGGCTATCGTTCCGGGGCCGCCGGGCTGCGCCGGGGGGCTTCCGGGGTGTCCCGGCGGGCCGGGGGGCCGGCCGAGGGGGGGCGCGGTACGGGCCGGGGGTCAGCCGAGGGGCGCGCGGCCCTTCGCGCGGGCGGCCCTGAGCAGGCCCCGCACCGCCACCAGCGCGCCCAGCCCCACCAGGGCCGCGCCCACGCCCATGCCCAGCCAGGCCACCAGCGGCAGGGCGATGCCGATCGCGCCGCCCACCACCCAGGCCACCTGGAGCAGGGTCTCGGAGCGGGCGAAGGCCGAGTTGCGGACGGCCTCCGGCACGTCCCGCTGGATCAGCGCGTCCAGCGACAGCTTGCCGAGCGCCTGGCACAGCCCGGCCACCGCACCCAGCGCCGCCACCAGGAACCCGCTGAAGAAGACCGAGGTCAGCACGGACACCACCAGGGCGGCCCCGAGCACGGTCGCGATGATCAGCTCCGGGGCGCGGGACTTCAGCCAGGCCCCCACGGCCGTCCCCACCGCGTTCCCGAGCCCCGCCGCGACGCCGACGATCCCGAGCGAGACGGCCGCGCTCTGCCCGGCGAGCGGGTGCTGCCGCAGCAGGAAGGCGAGGAAGAAGATCAGGAACCCGGACAGGGCCCGCAGCGCCGCGTTCGCCTGCAGGGCGTGCACCACGGACGGTCCGACGTCCCGCAGTCCGGTCTTCGTCTGGGCCTCGCCGACGTGCTCCGCCGCCAGATGGGCCCGTCGTTCACCCTTCGCGGAGTCCACCTTCCCCGGCATGGTGAAGGCGAGGAAGGCCCCGGCGACGAAGACCAGGAACGCCCCGTAGAGCGGCCAGGCGGGCCCGATCCGCTGGAGTCCCGCCCCGATCGGAGCAGCGGCCCCGGTGGCGAGCAGCCCGGCCAGGGTGACCCGCGAGTTCGCCTTGACCAGGGAGAAGCGCGGCGGCAGGAGTCTCGGGACGACGGCGCTGCGCACCACCCCGTACGCCTTGGACGCCACCAGCACGCCCAGCGCGGCGGGGTACAGCTCGATCCCGCCGGTCGCGACCGCCCCCGACATGGCCAGCGCCAGCACCGCGCGGGCCAGCATCGCACCGGCCATCGCGGCCCTGCGCCCGTGCGGCAGCCGGTCCAGGAGCGGGCCGATCACCGGGGCGAGCAGTGTGAACGGCGCCATCGTGATCGCGAGGTACAGGGCCACACGGCCCCGCGCTTCATCGGTCGGCACCGAAAAGAAAACGGTCGAGGCGAGCGCAATTGTGATCAATACGTCGCCCGCACCGTTCACGGCGTGCAGTTCGATGAGTTTCCCGAGACCGGACTCGCCCGCTCCGTTCGCGTGCGTGGCCCGCCGGATGCCCTTCGCGGTACCGGTGAACGGCAGGTGGAGGGCATGTCCGACCGCCCGGCCCGCCTTGCGCAGCGGCCCGGTTGGGGTGGAGACGCGTGACGACGTACGAGTACCGGCCACCACGTCATAGTGCCCCAATGACGCGCCGACCCCACACGACCCGAACCGGGATTCGGACGCGCAGGTGGGATGGGGGCGGCGGAGGGGGTAGCGTGCGTAGCGCGCCACCGGCGGTTGTCCTCGGCCGCGCGCCTCTCGGCGATCCCGCAGAATGGTTCGTGGAAGGTGTGCCCGAGACACGTAGACAGGACAGGACCGGGCGCGGACGTCGACGCGGCCCCTTGGTCCGCTCCGCCCGCGGCTCGTACATCCGACATCCGTCTGCATCGCTCCCCGGCTGGCGCACCCGTGATACGGCGTAGGAGAGAAGCGAAACCTGTGAGTGCTGCGACGACGAGAAGCCGTACCCCCGACCGTCTGTGCGCCGAAGCGGTCGACCTCGCACGCGAGGCCGCCGAGGAGGCCGCCCACCCCGGGGTGGTGGGCGAGCACGTTTCTCTCTTCTCCGAGGGCGACCGGGTGGTCACCCACCTCTTCGAGGCCAAGGAGCCCGGCTACCGGGGCTGGCGCTGGGCCGTCACGGTGGCCCGCGCCTCCCGCGCCAAGGTCGTGACCGTCGACGAGACGGTCCTGCTCCCGGGCCCCGACTCCCTCCAGGCCCCCGCCTGGGTGCCGTGGAGCGAGCGGCTGCGCCCCGGCGACATGGGCCCCGGCGACCTGCTGCCCACCGAGGCCGAGGACCTGCGCCTGGAGCCGGGCTGGACGGGCGAGGACGCGCCGCCGCCGAACTCGCTCCTCTCCGAGGAGATGGAAGCCCTCGTCGAGGCCGAGGACGCCGAACTGGCCACGGCGACGGTCCCCCCGGTCCGGGGGTCCATCACCTCCGTCGCCGAGGAACTCGGCATGCGCCGGGCCCGGGTGCTGTCCCGTTACGGTCTCCACCTCGCCGCCGACCGCTGGGACGAGGAGTACGGGGCGAAGACCCCGATGGCCATGGCGGCCCCCGCGACCTGCGTGTCCTGCGCCTTCCTGATCCCGGTCTCGGGCTCGCTCGGCCAGGCCTTCGGCATCTGCGCCAATGAGTTCGGCCCGGCCGACGGGCACGTGGTCTCCCTCTCCTACGGCTGCGGAGGCCACTCGGAGGCGGCGGTCGTGCCCAAGCCGGCCAAGCAGCCGACTCCGGTGCTGGACTCGATGGCGATCGACGCCTTCCCCCTCCGCCCGGACCCGGAGGGCGGCTCGGTCCCCGCCACCCAGGACCCGTCCTCGGAGGACCTCGGCCACTCCTGACCCCCTTCCGGGGCGCGGAACCCCTTCCCACGCTCCCGCACGCCTCCCGCCGGGCGGTACGCCCCGTCCAGGGGCGCGGGGAACTGCGCGCCCCGCCACGACGCTCTTGCACATGTCCCACCGGGCGGTGCGCCCCTTCAGGGGCGCGGGGAACTGCGCGCTCAGCCACGACGCGTCCGCAGTGAACCGGAGGCAGCCGCGCGGCGAGCGCTTTAGGGAAAGGGGCGGGTCCGGGGCCTCTCTGCCCGAGCCGGACGGGGCTGCCTGACCCGGTGCCGGGGCTGAGCTCTCGGCCTTGGCGGAGTCTCTTGCCCGGTACAGGCGCTTGCGTAGGGGGCGGCACCCGGGTGGGCCGGGAGCGGGAGGGGCCGCCCCCTTGCCCGCCCGTTCCGCCCCCTTGGGGCGGCCCCGTCGCCCAAGGCGGCGGGGGGAGCGGGAAGGGCGGCCCCGTCGCCCAAGGGGGCGGGACGGCAGGGCGGCTGCGAAGCCTCAGGGGGCGGGACGGCAGGGCGGTCCCGTCGCCCAAGGGGGCGGGACGGCAGGGTGGCTGCGAAGCCTCAGGGGGCGGGGTGACAGGGCGGACCCGACTGCCCAAGGGAGCGGGGGAAGGCGGGCTGCGGTGTCCAAGGGCCCGGGGGGCCGGGAAGAGGGAGGATTGGGGGATGTGGGGGGTGGGGTTCGGGGGAGGGGGACTGGTCCCGCTCCCGTCGGGCAGGGGCAGAGCTCAGCCGCGCGATACCTTGCACGCCGCACACCACAACAGAGGAGCACCACCGTGAGCGTTCAGGAGACGGACACCCCCGGGGCCGACACGGGCGAGGACACCACCCCCGGCGACCCGTTCAGCACCTCCCGCCTCCGCCGCGCGGTGCTCGACGCCTGGACCACCACCCCCGCCCGCTTCCGCGAGGACGCGAACGCCGAGGAGGACCTCGCCCTCGGCGGCTACCGCGACCGCCTCGTCGTGGAGCTGGCCCAGAACGCCGCCGACGCCGCGGGCCGGACCGGCGTCCCCGGCCGGCTCCGCCTCACCCTGCACCCCGCCACCCCCGACGGCCCCGCCGTCCTCGCCGCCGCGAACACCGGCGCCCCGCTGGACGCCGCCGGCGCCGAGTCCCTCAGCACCCTGCGCGCCTCCGCCAAGCGCGAGGACGCCGACACCGCCGTGGGCCGCTTCGGCGTCGGCTTCGCGGCCGTGCTCGCGGTGAGCGACGAACCCGCCGTGCTCGGCCGCCACGGCGGCGTCCGCTGGTCGCTGCCCGAGGCGCGCGGCCTGGCCGAGGACGCGGCCCTGCGCAGCCCCGGCCTCGCCGACGAGCTGCGCCGCCGCGACGGCCACGTCCCCCTCCTGCGCCTGCCGCTGCCCGCCGAGGGCTCCGCCCCGGACGGCTACGACACCGTCGTCGTGCTGCCGCTCCGCGACCCGGCGGCCGTCGCCCTGGTCGAGCACCTCCTCGCCGCGATCGACGACGCCCTGCTGCTCACGCTGCCCGGGCTGAGCGAGGTCGTGGTCGAGACCCCGGAGGCCGTCCGCACCCTGACCCGCTCGGTGCACGGCCCGTACACCCACATCGAGGACAGCGCCCACGGCCTCACCCGCTGGCGCACCGCCACCGCCTCCGGCCCCCTCACCCGCGACCTCCTCGCCGACCGCCCCACCGAGGAACGCCTGCGCCCCCACTGGTCCCTGGCCTGGGCCGTTCCCGTCGACACCGACGGAGCGCCCGTTGCGCCCCGGACCGCCCGCGTCGTCCACGCGCCGACGCCCACCGACGAGCCGCTGGGCGTGCCCGCCCTGCTCATCGCGTCCTTCCCGCTCGACACCACCCGCCGCCACCCCGCGCCCGGTCCGCTCACCGACTTCCTGGTCGAGCGGGCGGCGGACACGTACGCCGGACTCCTCCGCGACTGGCGGCCGGTGTCCACCGGCACCCTCGACCTCACCCCCGGCCCCCTCGGCAAGGGCGTCCTCGACGGCGCGCTGCGCGCCGCGATCGTCGCCCGGCTCCCCCGCGTGGCCTTCCTGCTGCCCGCCCACCCCACCGAGGAGCAGCCCGCGCTGCGCCCGTTCGAGGCGGAGGTCGTGGAGGGGGCGGGGGAGGAGACGGTACGGGTCCTCTCCGAGGTCCTGCCCACCCTGCTGCCCGCCGGGCTGGAGCGCCGTGCCGAGCTCAGGACCCTGGGCGTCGGCCGCCTGCCCCTCGGCGACGCCATCGAGCGCATCGCGGGCGCCGAGCGCGCGCCCGGCTGGTGGCACCGGCTGTACGAGTCCCTGGCGGGCGTCGACCCGGACCGGCTGGCCGGCCTGCCGGTCCCGCTCGCGGGCGGCCGGACCGCGATCGGCCCCCGGCAGGTCCTCCTTCCGCTGCCGGACACCACCGCCCCGCAGAACCTCGCCCGGCTCGGCCTGCGCGTGGCGCACGCGGACGCCGCGCACCCCCTCCTGGAGAAGCTGGGCGCGCTGCCCGCGACCCCGCGCGCGGTCCTCACCACCCCCCAGGTGAGGGCGGCCGTCGCCGCCTCGCTCGACGGCTCCGACGTCTGGGACGAGGACGCGCTCGACGCCGACGAACTGGCCGACACGGTCCTCTCCCTCGTACGGGACGCGGACCTGGCCCCCGGCGACGAGCCCTGGCTCGGCGCGCTCGCCCTCCCCGACGAGGACGGCGAGCTGTCCCCGGCGGGCGAACTGGTCGTCCCCGGCAGCGCCTTCGCCTCCGTCATGCGCGAGGGCGAACTCGCCCTCTGCGACCAGGAGCTGACCGACAGGTGGGGCGAGCAGGTGCTCGCCGCGGCCGGGGTGCTGGCCACCTTCGCGCTCGTACGGGCGACCGACGTGGTCCTGGACCCGGACGAGTTCGAGCCCCGCTCCGGCGACTTCGCGGAACCCGACGACGCGGGGCTCCTCGACGCGGTCGACGTGTGGTGCGAGGACGTCCTGGACCAGCTTCCGGACACTCCGCTGCCGCCGGTCGCGACGGAGCTGGTGGCGGTACGGGACCTGGACCTGGTCGACGACGACAAGTGGCCGCAGGCGCTGGCGCTGCTCGCCCTGCCCCCGCTGCGGGACGCGCTCACCCAGCAGGTGCGGGTGCTGCTCCCCGACGGCACGACCCGGTCGGTGCGCCCGTACACGGCGTGGTGGCTGCGCGACCACCCGGTCCTGGACGGCCGCCGCCCGGCGGGCCTGCTCGCGGCGGGCGGGGACGCGCTCCTGGAGGGCCTGTACGACGAGGCCGACGCGACCGGCTTCGACGACGAACAGGTGCTGCGGGCCCTGGGAGTACGGACCACCCTGGCGTCGCTGCTCACGGAGCCCGGGGGCGCGGCGGAGCTGCTGGGCCGCATGACGGACCCGGAGAGCGACGTGACGGCCGGGCAACTGCACGCGCTCTACACGGCCCTGGCCGGGCTCGACCCCGAACAGGTCACCATCCCGGAGGACCTGTGCGTGGTCACGGACGGGCGGGTCGAGGTCGTGGACGCCCGTGACGCGCTGATCGTGGACGCGCCGGACCTGCTGCCGCTGACCGGGGGGCTGCCGCTGCTGCCGGTCGCCCCAGCGCGGGCGGCGGAGCTGGCGGAACTCCTCCAGGTCCGCCGGCTGAGCGAGACGGTGCCGGCGGAGGTCACGTCGTCGGGCGCGGTGCACGAGGTGCCGGCGGAGGTGCGGGAGCTTCTCGGGGCCGCCGTCCCCGCCTCGTACCACGAGCACGAGGAGCTGCTCGCGGGGGGCGTCTCGCTGGACTGGCGGCGCACGCCGGACGGGGTGATCCACGCCGCCACGCTGGAGGGGGTGGCGGCGGGGCTCGCCTGGGCGGCCGGCCAGTGGCCGCGGCGCTTCGAGGTCGCGGCGCTCCTGGAGGACCCGACGCGCACGGCGGAACTGGCGCGCAACCGCTGGTTCGACTAGGCCCTGCGGGAGGGGGTGGGGGTACCGGGGGCACGCGGTCCCCGAGGCAGCAGGGGGATTCGGGGGCGCGGGCTGCCGGAGGCGCCGCGCGTGCCGATGGCGCCGGGCGCGCGCGCCGCGCCCGGCGCCCCGGTTGCCTGCGGCCCCGCCCTTCGTCTAGGGCGCTCGCCGCGCGGCGTGCGGTGGGTCGCCCGCGCGGTTCCCCGCGCCCCCGGCGGGGCCCGGCGTCACGCGTCCCACTTCTTCCCCACCCACCGCCACGCCAGCTCCAGCAGCACCGCCGCCGCCGCCGCGATGCCGACCGCCGTCCACGGCATCGTCGTCCCGATCAGCTTCAGCGCGAAGAAGGTCTGCAGCCACGGCACGACCAGCACGATCAGGAAGCCCAGCCCCATCGCCGCGACCAGTCCGATCCGCCACCATGTGTACGGCCGGGCGATGATCGCCAGCACCCACATCGACACCAGGAACAGCGCCAGCGTCGCCGCGCTCGTCTCCGCGGCCAGCGCGTCCGGGCCGGTGTAGTGGTGGCGGGCGATCAGGTACGTCGTGAACGTGGCGGTGGCGGCGATCACCCCGCTGGGGATCGCGTACCGCATGACCCGCTTCACGAAGTCCGGCTTGGCCCGCTCCTTGTTCGGCGCGAGCGCCAGGAAGAAGGCCGGGACGCCGATCGTCAGCGTCGAGAGCAGCGTCAGGTGGCGCGGCAGGAAGGGGTAGTCCACCTGGCTGCACACCACCAGGATCGCCAGCAGCACCGAGTAGACGGTCTTCGTCAGGAAGAGCGTCGCGACCCGGGTGATGTTGCCGATGACCCGGCGGCCCTCGGCGACCACCGAGGGGAGGGTGGCGAAGCTGTTGTTGAGGAGGACGATCTGCGCGACCGCCCGCGTCGCCTCCGAGCCGGAGCCCATCGAGACGCCGATGTCGGCGTCCTTCAGCGCCAGCACGTCGTTCACGCCGTCGCCCGTCATGGCGACCGTGTGCCCCTGGGACTGGAGGGCGGCGACCATGTCCCGCTTCTGCTGCGGGGTGACCCGGCCGAAGACGGCGTTCTCGTCCAGGACCTTGGCCATCTCCGCCCGGTCCGTGGGGAGGTTCCGCGCGTCGACCGTGTTCTCCGCGCCCGACAGGCCCAGCTTCCCGGCCACCGCGCCCACCGACACCGCGTTGTCACCGGAGATGACCTTCGCGGCGACGTTCTGGTCGGCGAAGTAGGCGAGGGTCTCGCCCGCGTCCGGGCGCAGGCGCTGCTCCAGGACGACCAGGGCCGTCGCCTGCGCGCCCGCGCCGATCCGCGGGTCGGTCAGGTCCGAGCCGGTCGCCCGGGCCAGCAGCAGGACCCGCAGGCCCTGGGCGTTCAGGTCGTCGATCTCGGCCAGGGCCGGGTCGTCGGCGGGCAGCAGCACGTCCGGCGCGCCGAGCAGCCACGTCGAGTTCTCGCCCGTGCCGTCGCTGAAGGACGCCCCGCTGTACTTGCGGGCGGAGGAGAAGGGGAGGGACTCCAGGACCCGCCACCCGGCGTCGTCCGGGTAGGCGTCCTTGATGGCCGTCAGGCTCGCGTTCGGGCGCGGGTCGGACTCGCCGAGCGCGCCGAGCACCTGTCGTACGTGACCCTCGTCCGCCCCGTTCAGGGGGCGCAGCCCGGTGACGTCCATGCCGCCCTCGGTGAGGGTGCCGGTCTTGTCGAGGCAGACCACGTCGACGCGGGCCAGACCCTCGATGGCCGGCAGCTCCTGGACGAGGCACTGCTTGCGGCCGAGCCGGATGACGCCGATCGCGAAGGCGACCGAGGTGAGCAGGACCAGGCCCTCGGGGATCATCGGGACGATGCCGCCGACGGTCCGGGCGACCGAGTTCTTGAAGTCGTTGTCCTTCACGACCATCTGGCTGATGATCAGGCCGATCGCCGTCGGGATCATCATCCACGTCACGTACTTGAGGATCGTGGAGATGCCCGAGCGCAGCTCGGAGTGGACGAGGGTGAAGCGGGACGCCTCCTCGGCGAGCTGCGCCGCGTACGCCTCCCGGCCGACCTTCGTCGCGGTGAACGCGCCGCCGCCCGCCACCACGAACGAGCCCGACATCATCACGTCGCCGGGCTTCTTCAGCACCGGGTCCGCCTCGCCCGTCAGCAGCGACTCGTCGACCTCCAGGCTGTCGGCCTCGGCCACCTCGCCGTCGACCACCACCTTGTCGCCGGGGCCCAGCTCGATGACGTCGCCGAGCACGATCTCCGAGGTGGAGATCGCGGCGGCCGTTCCGTCGCGGCGGACCGTCGGCTTGGCCTCGCCGATGACCGCGAGGCCGTCCAGGGTCTTCTTGGCGCGCAGCTCCTGGATGATGCCGATGCCGGTGTTCGCGATGATCACGAAGCCGAACAGGCTGTCCTGGATCGGCGCGACGAACAGCATGATGACCCAGAGCACGCCGATGATCGCGTTGAAGCGGGTGAAGACGTTGCCCCGGACGATTTCGGCCGTCGAGCGCGAACTCCGTACCGGTACGTCGTTGACCTCGCCCCGCGCGATGCGCTCCGCGACCTCGGCCGAGGTCAGCCCGGACGCGCGCACGGCGACGGACCCTTCGGAAGCGGGGGGTTTCACCGGATGTACGGGGTCCAGCTCCGAGCCCGCGTCAATGTGCGTCATGGCACCGACGGTACGGCCGGATGTTCGGGTTCACCCGTCGAGTGGCCGGATTTCAGGGCCACCGGGAGGCAAGATCAGCCCCGGGGACGACGCGGGGCGGCCGGGAGTCGTACACCGGCGTTGACTTTCGTCGGTTACGGGGCGGCGGACGGCGTGCCCGGGGCTCCGCGACTCCCTGCGGCCCCCGCGCGCTCGCCGCACGTCCGCGCCCACCGCACGTCCGCGCCCGCCTAGTCCGTCCGCCCGGCCTGCGCCGCCCGCTCCGCCGCGAAGCGCTTGAGCGCCGCGTCGCGGCCCCGGACGTACCAGATGCCGATGAGACCGAGGCCCGCTCCGGCCAGCGGGGTCCAGTACCACCAGGTCAGATCGCGGTCGGCGAACCAGCCGTAGAACGCGGACTGGGCGAGGAAGAGCACGAACCAGATGATCGTGCCGCCGACGATCGTGCCGACGACAGGGCCCTCCAGGGGCTCGGGTGCCTCGTGCTTCGCTGTCCACTTCGCCATGCCGGTCAGTGTAGGCGGCACCCGGGAGGGGGGTGCGGGAAGCCCGCCGGGCCGGTCGGCGCAAGGGTCTACGCGCGGAGATACCGATCTTCGACTTATGCATTCATACTGAAACTTCCCTGGTTTGACTTGTTCCGTTCGTTTAAACCTCCAAGTCAGGCCGAATCTAGCCCCGCTCCTGTCGCCCCGTGAGGTCACGCATGTCCCCCGCCAGCTCCCCGGTGGATGCCGCCGAGCAGCCGCCCGCCCCGAAGCCGTCATCGGCGCAGCCGACGGGGCCGGTCAACGGACTCGACCGGTTCTTCAAGATCACCGAGCGGGGTTCGACCGTCGGCCGCGAACTGCGCGGCGGTCTCGCCACCTTCTTCGCGATGGCGTACATCATCGTGCTGAACCCGATCATCCTCGGCAACGCCAAGGACATGTACGGTCACCAGCTCGACAACGGCCAGTTGGTCACCGCGACCGTCCTGACCGCCGCGCTCTCCACCCTCCTGATGGGCGTCATCGGCAACGTGCCGATCGCGCTCGCCGCCGGTCTCGGCGTGAACACCGTCGTCGCCCTCCAGCTCGCCCCGCAGATGAGCTGGCCCGACGCGATGGGCATGGTCGTCCTCGCCGGCGTGGTCGTCATGCTGATGGTCGCCACCGGGCTGCGGGAGCGCGTGATGAACGCGGTGCCGCTCGGCCTGCGCAAGGGCATCGCGATCGGCATCGGCCTGTTCATCATGCTGATCGGCCTGGTCGACTCGGGCTTCGTGAGCCGCATGCCGGACGCCGCGCACACCACCGTCCCGCTCCAGCTCGGCACGGGCGGCCACCTCAACGGCTGGCCGGTCCTGGTCTTCGTCCTCGGCGTCCTGCTCACCATGGCCCTGCTCACCCGCAGGGTGCCGGGCGCGATCCTGATCTCGATGGTCGTGATGACCGTCGTCGCGATGGTCATCCACGCGGTCGCGGGCCTCGACGCGAAGGCCTGGGGCCTGACCACCCCGCAGTGGCCCGGCAACCCGGTCGCGCTCCCCGACTTCGGCCTGGTCGGCGAGGTGAGCCTCTTCGGCGGCTTCGAGAAGGTCGGCGTCCTCACCGGACTGCTCTTCGTCTTCTCCGTCCTGCTCTCCTGCTTCTTCGACGCCATGGGCACGATCCTCGCCGTCGGCGACGAGGCCAGGCTGACGGACGCCAAGGGCAACCTGCCGGGCGTCAACAAGGTCCTGCTGGTCGACGGCCTCGCGGTCGCGGCGGGCGGCGGCACCTCGTCCTCCGCCACCACCTGCTTCGTGGAGTCCACGGCGGGCGTCGGCGAGGGCGCGCGCACCGGCCTGGCCAACATGGTCACCGGCGGCCTCTTCGCGGTCGGCCTCTTCCTGACCCCGATCGTCACCATGGTCCCGTCCCAGGCGGCCACCCCCGCGCTGCTCGCGGTCGGATTCATGATCCTGGCGGGCTCGGTCAAGGCCATCGACTGGAGCGACCACACGATCGCGATCCCGGCGTTCCTGACGATGCTGATGATGCCGTTCACGTACTCGATCACGAACGGCATCGGCATCGGCTTCGTGACCTTCTGCGTGCTGCGGCTCGCGGCGGGGCGCGGGCGCGAGGTGCCGATCGCGATGTACGCGGTGTCGGCGGTCTTCGCCTTCTATTACCTGATGCCGGCGCTGGGTCTGACGTAACGCGCCCGCCTCGGGCGAGGCCCGACGCAGCGCGCCCGTCAGGTGAGGCCCGACGCAGCGCGCCCGCCTCAGGTGAGGCCGTAGAACTTCTGCGTCTCGTCGACCGCCGTCCTGAAGCGTTCGTCGAAGTCGTCGCGAATGAGCGTCCGGGTCACGTAGTCCTGGACGCTCATTCCGCGTTTCGCGGCACGGTCCCGGAGGCGGTCGAGGAGATCGCCGTCTATCCGCAGGCTGAGCACTGACGAGTCCATCTGCTCAGAGTCGGCCCGACGGGCCGCCGGGCGCGTCGCTTTCCGGCCGCGACTCACTCGTACGGGTGACATGAAGGGTGAGATCGGCCACCGCCGCGTTTACCACTGTGTTTCAGGTGGTCCTTAGCATGGGTAATGAGTTACGCTAACAAACATGCCTGACCTGTCCCACGGCGACAACGCCGCCGCCGTGAACGCCCTCCGCTCCGCAGTCATGCTGCTGGGCAGGCGACTGAAGCACCAGCGTGTAGACGAATCGCTGAGCCCCACCGAGATGTCGGTGCTCGGCACCCTGGCGCGCTGCGGCAGCGCCACCCCGGGGGAGCTGGCCCGCAAGGAGCACGTGCAGCCGCCGTCGATGACCCGCATCGTGGCGCTGCTGGAGGCCAAGGGACTGGTCCGGCTGGAGCCGCACCCCGAGGACCGCCGCCAGAAGGTGGTCAGCCAGACCGAGACCGCCGAGGCGATGCTCGAGGAGAGCCGCCGCAAGCGGAACGTCTGGCTGTCCCACCTCGCCGACGGTCTGGACGAGGACGACTGGGCGAAGCTGCGCGCTGCCGCCCCCGTCCTGGAGAAACTCGCCCACCTGTAGGAACCGTTCAGGGTGGGCCCTGCCGACAACAACCCCGCGCGCCGTCGAGGAGGCGAACCCACTTTGAGTACGGGATCCGGAGCAGACTCCGCCCCCGCACCGACCACCCCCAAGCAGTCCATGTTCAGCTCGCTCAGGAACCGGAACTACCGGCTCTTCGCAAGCGGGCAGGTCATCTCCAACACCGGCACCTGGATGCAGCGTATCGCCCAGGACTGGCTGGTGCTGTCCCTCACCGGGTCCGCCTCCGCGGTGGGCGTCACCATCGCGCTGCAGTTCCTTCCCATGCTGCTCTTCGGCCTGTACGGCGGCGTGCTCGCCGACCGGCTGCCCAAGCGGCCGCTGCTGCTGGCCACGCAGTCCGCGATGGGACTGACCGGGCTGGCGCTGGCCGCGCTCACCCTGTCCGGACACGTCGAGGTCTGGCACGTGTACGCCACCGCCTTCGTCGGCGGACTGGTCACCGTCGTCGACAACCCGGCCCGGCAGACCTTCGTCGCCGAGATGGTCGGACCCGACGAGATCCGCAACGCCGTCAGCCTCAACTCCGCGAACTTCCAGTCGGCGCGGCTGGTGGGGCCCGCGGTGGCCGGTGTGCTGATCACCGCCGTCGGCAGCGGGGCGGCCTTCCTGCTGAACGGCCTCTCCTTCCTGGCGCCCATCGCCGGGCTGCTGATGATGCGTACGTCCGAACTGCACAAGGTCGAACGCGCCCCGCGCGGCAAGGGACAGCTCCGCGAGGGCCTGCGGTACGTCGCGGGGCGGCCGGAGCTGATCTGGCCGATCGTGCTGGTCGGCTTCATCGGGACCTTCGGCTTCAACTTCCCCATCTGGCTCTCCGCCTTCACCGACGACGTCTTCCACGAGGGGGCGGGAACGTACGGCCTGCTCAACACGCTGATGGCGGCGGGCTCGCTGGCCGGCGCGCTGCTGGCCGCGCGCCGCGGCACCTCGCGGCTGCGGCTGCTGGTGGGAGCCGCGCTGCTGTTCGGCGTGCTGGAGGCGGTGACCGCGTTCGCGCCGACCTTCTGGCTGTTCGCGGCGCTGATGGTGCCGATCGGGATGTTCGGGCTCACGGTCAACGTCACCGCGAATTCCAGCGTGCAGATGGCGACCGATCCCGCGATGCGGGGGCGGGTGATGGCCCTGTTCATGATGGTCTTCACGGGCGGCACGCCGCTGGGGGCGCCGCTGCTGGGCTGGATCACCGACACCTACGGGGCCCGGATCGGCTTCGCGGCCGGCGGGGTCATCTCCGCCGTCGCGGCGGCGGGTGTCGGGGCGCTGCTCCTGCGGGTCGGCGGGCTGCGGCCGAAGGTGGATCTGAGGCGGGGGCGGGAGCATTTCCGGCTGGTCCCGAGCGAGAGGTCCCGCCCCCGCCAACCCGCCCCGGCAACCTGACCCCCGGGGCCTGCCCCCCCGCCGTCCTCGGCGTACGTAGCTCCCTCCATCCCGTCCCCTCGGGCGACGGGACCGCCCCTCCCGCTTCCCCCGTCCCCTCGGGCGACGGGGCCACCCCTCCCGCTTCCCCCGTCCCCTCGGGCGACGGGACCGTCCTTCCCGCTTCCCCACCCCAGCCCCCTTGGGCGACGGGGCCGCCCCAAGGGGGCGAGGGGGGTACCCCCTGCTCGAGCGAAGCCGAGAGCTTGGGGGAGGGCGGGCAAGGGGGCGGCCCCTCCCGCTCCCGGCCCACCCGGGTGCCGCCCCTGGGCAAGCGCCTGCGCTGGGCAAGGGTCTCCGCCAAGGCCGTGAGCTCAGCCCCGGCACCGGGCGCTCAGCCCCGCCCGGCTCGGGCAGGGGAGGCCCCGGACCCGCCCCTCCACCTAAAGCGCTCGCCGCGCGGCCAGTGCACGGTTCACTGCGGATGCATCGTGGCCGGTCGCGCAGTTCCCCGCGCCCCTGGCGGGAGGGGTCAGGAGGTGTGGACCGGGGTGCCGGAGACGTAGGTGGTCAGGACCTTCGCCTCCGCGATCTCCTCCGGCGGGGCCGCGAAGATGTCCCGGTCCAGGACCGTCAGGTCCGCGAGCAGGCCCGGGCGGATCGAACCCGTCCCGTCGAGGTGGTTCACGTACGCACTGCCCGCCGTGTACGCCGCCACCGCCGCCCCCAGGTCGATCCGCTCGGCCGGCAGGAAGACCGGCACGTCCGGGCCCGCGTCCGGCTCCCGGCGGGTGACCGCCACCTGGAGCGCGGCCAGCGGGTCCGGGCTGCTGACCGGCCAGTCGCTGCCCGCGCACAGCGTGGCCCCGGCGCGCAGCAGCGAACCGAAGGGGTACTGGTGGGAGGCTCGTTCGGGGCCGAGGAAGGGAATGGTCAGGTCGTCCATCTGGGGTTCGTGGGCCGCCCACAGGGCCTGGATGTTCGCGGTCGCGCCGAGCGCGCGGAAACGCGGCACGTCCGAGGGGTGGACCACCTGGAGATGCGCCAGGTGCGGGCGGGTGTCGGTCCAGCCGTTGGCCGCCCGCGCCGCCTCCACCGCGTCCAGCGCCTCCCGGACCGCCCGGTCGCCCAGCGCGTGGAAGTGCACCTGGAAGCCCGCCGCGTCGAGCGAAGCGACGTACGAGGAGAGGGACTCCGGGTCGATGAAGGAGATGCCCGAGTTGTCGGAGGCGCAGCCGCAGGCGGTGAGGTAGGGGTCGAGCATGGCGGCCGTATGGTTCTCGGCGATGCCGTCCTGCATGATCTTGACGGTGGAGGCGCGGAGGCGGTCGCCGATCGTCAGGTCCGCGCGCCGGGCGAGGAGTTCGGGAATCTGCTCCTCGCCGCGTGCCCGGTCCCACCACAGGGAGCCGACCACGCGCGCCGTGAGCAGCCCGTCCCGGGCGGCCGCCCGGTAGGCGCGCGCCGGGTCGGACATCCCCGCGTGGTCGCCGAGCAGCGCGTCCTGCCAGGCGGTGACGCCGAACGAGTGCAGCAGGGCCTGGGCGCGGAGGAGGCCCGCGAGGAGCTGGGCGTCCGTGACCTCGGGGACGTGCCGGGCGACCAGGCCCATCGCGCCCTCCTGGAGCATGCCGGTCGGCACGCCCTCCGCGTCGCGCTCCAGGCGTCCGTCGGCGGGGTCGGGCGTGTCCCGGTCGATCGAGCACGCCTCCAGGGCGCGGGAGTTGGCCCAGCCGCCGTGGTGGTCGCGGTTGACGAGGTAGACGGGGCGGTCCGGGACCAGCGCGTCCAGGAAGGCCCGGTCGGGCGTTCCGCCGGGGAACGCCTCCATCGACCAGCCCCCGCCGGTGATCCACTCCGCCTCGGGGTGCGCGTCGGCGTACGCCCGGATGATCCCCCGGTACGCGTCCGCCGTGGCGGCCCCCGACAGGTCGCACTGCCCCATCTCGACGCCGCCGCCCACGGGATGGACGTGCGCGTCCTGGAACCCCGGCAGCAGCAGCTTCCCGGCCAGGTCCACCACCCGGGTCCCGCGTCCGATCAGGTCGCGCACCTCGTCGTGCCCGACGGCGACGATCCGCCCGTCCCGCACGGCGACGGAGCTGGCGCGGCTGCGGGCCGCGTCGACGGTGTGCACGGTTCCGCCGGTGAGGACGAGGTCGGCGGGCTGGTCGAAGGTGGGCACGGGCTTGCTCCTCGGGTGGTGCGGGCGGATCTGGGCGGGGGAGGGGGCGGGGCGGAAGGCGTGAAGGGCGGGGCAGGGTTCAGAGGGGTGCGGCGGTCCGGTCCGCCGGGAGGACGACATCGTCCGGGTCGGTTCCCCGGCCCCGCCCCTCCGGGGTGAAGTACGGCGACCCGCGCCCCCACTTGGCGACGGCGGCGGCCACCAGGCCCGAGCCGATCACCACCGCCGGGACGGTCAGCATGAACCAGCCGTTGTCCGGGCTCGCCGCGAAGTGGTCGCTCGTCGTCGCGTACGTGTACGCCAGGTACGCCCCGAGCCCGAACAGCGCCAGCCCGCTCGCCGCCGGCACGATCACCGAGGCGAGGGCCTCCCGCGCGCCCGCCCTCAGGTTGCCCCGGAAGCGGACCGCGCAGGCGGTCGCGGTGAGCCCGTAGTAGAGGGAGACCGTCAGGCCGATGGAGTTCACGGCGGTCAGGATCATGTCGTTGAGCCGGGGGATGCCGACCGCGAGGACGGAGATCCCGGCGGCGATCGCCATCAGGACGAGCGTGCCGACCGCCGGTGTGCCGAAGCGGGGATGGATGCGGGACCACACCTTGCCCAGCGTGCGGTCGCGGCTCATCGCGAGGTTGCCGCGCGCGGTGGGGATGACGCTGGACTGGAGCGAGGCGAAGGCCGAGCACATCAGCGCGGCCAGCGGGAGCGACGCCCACGGCTCGGCGGCGAGGCGGGAGCCGAGGAAGGTGAGGGCGGCGGGACCGTTCTCCACCAACTGACCGGTGTCCATCACCCGTTGGAAGGCGACCGAGGCGAAGAGGAACAGCCCGAGCATGGTGAGGAGCGCGAGGAAGCCGCCCCGCGCCACGTCCTTCGGGTCCTTGCTCTCCTCGTTGACGCTGAAGGCGGCGTCCCAGCCCCAGAAGATGAAGACGGCCAGCACGAGCCCCTGCGCGAGGGCCTGCCCCGAGGAGATCTCGAAGGGGTTCAGCCAGGAGAGGGAGAACGGCTGGTCGCCGACGACGATCGCCCACCCGCAGAAGACGACGAGCACGGCGTACTCGAAGACCAGCAGCCCGAGCTGGAGACGCGTGGCCCCCCGCACGCCCGTGATCGCGGTGACGGTCACCACGAGGAGGGCGACCAGCCCGACCACCGTGCTGATCCCGGTGGAGGCCGGGTCGAGCGCGACGCCGAGGGCGGACTCGATCCCCAGCTTGTTGAGGAACTGCAGGACGACCGAGCCCGTCACCGCCCCCGTGTACGCCATGAAGATCATGGTGCCCACCAGGACCACCCACCCCGTGAGGAACCCGGTCCAGGGCCCGATGGCGCGACCCACCCAGGTGTAGCCGCTGCCGCAGTTCGGCTCGCTCCTGTTCAGGCGGGCATACGCGAGCGCGATCCCGGCGATCGGCAGGAACGCGATCAGCAGCAGTACGGGCGTCTGCCGCCCCGCACAGGCCGCCAGCGACCCCATCCCGATGCCGATGCTGGTGGTGGCGGCGGTGCTGGAGGCGGCGATGGCCATGCCGTCCTTGACGCCGAGGGAGCGGCGCAGGGCGGCCGGCGGCGGTGGCTGCTGCGTGTTCGGGGGCACGGCGCACACTCCTGCGGGAGTCATGGGGCTCGGGTGGTGTGCGCCGATGAAACAGCCGCCGTCAGAGTTATGTCAATGGTGTTGACGTAACGCGGTGGTTAACTGGCGCGCGGCAGGTGTACGGCGAGGGAGGGACGTGACGGTGACGACCGCGAGCGGGACGAACGGCGGCGGGACCCGGGTCCCCGCCGAACGCAAGCGCCGCCGGCCGACCCGCTCGGGCACGGTCCTGTCTGCGGAGGCGATCGTCGACAGGGCGCTCGCCCTGGTCGAGGAGAACGGCGCGGACGCGCTCACCATGCGCAGGCTCGGCCAGGCCCTGGGGGCGGACCCGAGCGCGGTCTACCGCTACTACCGCTCGATGGAGGACCTGCATCTGGCGCTCGGCGACCGACTGATCGGCGAGACGATGGCGGGCTTCGTGCCCGACCCCGCCGACTGGCGCGCCTCGCTCCGCGATTTCGGCGTACGGGCCTACCGCTCGGCCCAACGCCACCCCCGCGCGGCCCTGTTGAGCGGTTTCCGGGTGACCCGCCTGCCCAACGAGCAGCGCGCCGTCGACACGGGCATCGGCCTGCTGCGGGCGGCCGGCTTCCCGCCCCGGGACGCGGTCCGCCACTACCACGTGTTCGTGGACACGGTGCTGGGCCACGCGGCCCTGGACGCGGCGGTCCAGGGCCTGCGGCCGGAGCAGCGGGAGGCGGACGAGGGGGCGTGGGCGGCGGTCTACGCGGGGGTGTCACCGGACACCCACCCGCACCTGCACGAGGCGCGCGAACACCTGCCGCTGATGCGGCACTCCGCCTTCGAACGCGCCCTGGACCTGCTGCTCGGCGCGATCGACTCGGCCCCCCGCTGACGGGGAGACCGGCGGCCGACCCGCTACGGGGCGGGGGAGGCCGGTGACCGGCCGCCCCCGCCCCGCCGGTTACGCTCGATGCGTGAATCCCAAAATCCGCAACCAGATCATGGCCGGCGTCCTGGTCCTCCTGTTCGTCGTCATCGCGGCGGCGTCCGTCCTGGGCAACTAGGACGGGCCCCGCGCGGCGCTACCAGGCGAACGCCTCCGGCGAGGGCCCCGGTCCCGGGAAGATCTCGTCCAGCCCGCCCAGCACCTCCTCCGAAAGCTCCAGCTCGACCGCCCGCAGCGCGGACGCGAGCTGGTCGGCGGTGCGCGGGCCGACGATCGGGCCCGTGACGCCGGGCCGGGTCAGCAGCCACGCCAGGGCCGCCTCGCCGGGTTGCAGCCCGTGCTTGTCGAGCAGGTCCTCGTACCGCTGCACCCTGGCCCGTACCTCCGGCTTGGCCAGCTCGTCCGCCGAGCGCCCGGACGTGCTGCGCGCCCCGCCGCCCTCGCGTTCCTTGCGCAGCGCGCCGCCGAGCAGCCCGCCGTGCAGCGGGGACCACGGGATGACCCCGAGCCCGTACTCCCGGGCCGCCGGAACGACCTCCATCTCGGCCCGCCGCTCGGCGAGGTTGTAGAGGCACTGCTCGCTGACCAGCCCGTACGAACCGAGCCGCCGCGCGGTCTCGTTGGCCCGCGCGATGTGCCACCCGGCGAAGTTCGAGGACCCGGCGTACAGGATCTTCCCCTGCTGCACGAGGACGTCGACGGCCTGCCAGATCTCCTCGAAGGGAGTCGACCGGTCGACGTGGTGGAACTGGTACACGTCGATGTGGTCGGTCCCCAGCCGCCGCAGACTGGCCTCGACCGACCGCCGGATGTTGACGGCGGACAGCTTGTCGTGGTTGGGCCAGGGGGCCTCGCCGTCGCCCGCCATGTTGGCGTACACCTTGGTCCCGAGGACCACCTTGTCGCGCCGCCCGCCGCCCCGGGCGAACCAGGACCCGATGATCTCCTCGGTGCGGCCCTTGTTGTTCCCCCACCCGTACGCGTTGGCGGTGTCGAAGAAGTTGACGCCCGCGCCGAGGGCGGCGTCCATGATCGTGTGGCTGTCGGCCTCGTCGGTCTGCGGCCCGAAGTTCATCGTGCCGAGGACGAGACGGCTGACCTTGAGTCCGGTGCGTCCGAGCTGTGTGTACTTCATGGCACTCAAGCCAACGCCTTCGAGCGCACTCGACGCAAGGGGACTGTCCGTTACCCGCTCAGGGCCTCCGCCCGACCGCCTACCCGCCGGACCGCCTATCCGCCCGACCGCCTATCCGCCCAGCCAGCCCGCCGCGTCCAGGCGGTAGCGGTCCGATGCGGGGACGAGGGCCCGCAGGGTCGTCTCCATGTCCTGTATGCGACCGGGGCCGGCCTGCCGGGCCCATTCCGCGCGCAGTGCCGCGAAGACCGCCGCCGACCTGTTCAGCAGGTCGAGGCCGTGCGGGGTGAGGCGGACGACCTTGCGGCGGGCGTCGGCGGGGTCGGCGGCGGTGGTGACGTACCCGAGGGCGGCGAGCCGGTCGGCGGTCTTGCCCGCGGCCTGCTTGGAGACGCCGAGCCGCCGCCCCAGCTCGCTGGCGGTGGCGCCGTCCGGCCCGATGGCCTGGAGGGCGAAGCCGTGGGCCGGGCGGGCTTCCGGGTGGCCCTGGGCGGCCAGCTCGCCGTGCAGCCGGTCGATGAGGGCCCGGAACCCGGAGAGCAGGAGGAACGGCAGCTCCCAGGCCGGGCCGCCCTCCGCCCCCGCAATTCCCTTGCCGGGATCGACAACCTGGTTTACCTTCTTGTCGTCAACCATGTTGTCCATCTTAGGGGCCGCCTCGTGCGCACCACCGACCTCCGTTTCACCGTCCACAGTTCTGACACCGCCCCCGCCGGTTCCGTCCGGGCTTTGGAGAGCATCGCCAAGAACCTCGGCTCCGTGCCGCCGCTCGCCGCCAAGCAGGCCGAGTCGCCCGAGCTGCTGAACGGCTTCCTGCGTCTGAGCGCGCTCTTCGAGAGCGCGACCCTGGAACCGGTCGCCCGCGAGGTGGTGATCATGACCGTCGCCACGCGCAACGAGTGCGGCTTCTGCGTGCGGATGCACGCGGGCAAGCTGGAGAAGCTGGGGGCGGGGGAGGGGGTGGTGGCCGCGCTGGAGGAGCAGCGGCCCCTGGATGTACCGGAGTGGGAGGCGGTACGGGTCTTCACCCGGGCGGTCATGGACGGCCGGGGCGACGTCACCTCCGACCAGCTCTCGGCCTTCTACGCCCACGGCCACACCCCGCGCAACGCCCTCGAAGTCGTCCTCGGCATCGGCGCGTACACCCTCTCCACCTTCGCCAACCGGCTGGTGGAACACGGCACTTCGGGCGTGCCGGCGTGAGGGACGACCCGGAGGAAAGGGAGGGGCGGGGCATGACTTTCGGCAGAGCCCCGGGGGCACCCCGCTCCGTACGTTGACCCCATGACACGAAACCGGTACCTGGTCGTATCCGCAGCCGCCCTGGTCGCACTCGCCGTCTCCGGCCCCGCGGCAGTGCCGGGCACGGCTGCGGCCGCCCCCCGTCCCGCAGTCCCCGCGTCCGGGGTCGAGCAGTTGCGACTCCCCGCCCCGACCGGCGAGTTCGCCGTCGGCCGCGAGGATCTGCACCTCGTGGACACGTCCCGCGCCGACCCCTGGGCGCAGACCCCCGGCCCCCGCGAGCTGATGCTCTCCGTCCACTACCCCGCCCGGAAGGGCACCGGCTCCCCCTCCCCGTATCTGAGGACGGGTGAGGCCCAGCTCCTCGTGGAGGGCATCCGGCGCGCCGACGAGTTCCCCGCGCGGCTCCTTGCCGGCACCCGCACCAACTCCCGTACGAACGCCCGCCCCGTCCCCGGCAGACATCCCCTGGTCCTCCTCTCGCCCGGCTACGGCCTCCACCGCGCCACCGTCACCCTCCTCGCCGAGGAGCTCGCGAGCCGAGGTCACGTGGTCGCGGCCGTGGACCATGCGTACGAGTCCTTCGGGACGGAGTTCCCGGGTGGGCGGACGCTGACGCCGGCCGGGGTCCCGAGCGCGGAGGTGGTGCCGGTACGGGCTGCCGACGCCTCCTTCGTACTGGACCGCCTCCTGGACCGCCTTCTGGACCGCTTCCTGGACCGAGGAAGCCGGTTCGCCCGGCACGTCGACCGGCGGCGCATCGGCATGGCGGGCCATTCCGTCGGCGGCAACAGTGCGGCGGCGGCCATGGCCCGTGATCCCCGCATCAGGGCGGGAGCCAACCTCGACGGTGCCTTCTCCGACGCCGCTCCCGGGGCCGGGCTCACCGGTCGCCCCTTCCTCCTCCTCGGCACCGACGCGACGCACCGCCCCGGCGGAAAGGGCCGGTGGGACCAGGCATGGGCGGCGATGGACGGCTGGAAGCGGTGGCTGACGGTCGCCGGTACCGGGCACTTCTCCTTCTGCGACGTACCCGTCCTGGGCGGTCAGACAGGTGTGGTCGACCCGGCGGCGGAGCTGCCGGGGGCCAGGTCGGGGGAGATCACGCGGACGTACGTGGCCGCGTTCTTCGACCGGCACCTGAAGGGCGAGCGGGAGTCGTTGCTGGACGGTCCGTCGGGGGTGAACCCGGAGGTCAGCTTCCACGCACCGTGAGTGAGTGAGTGAGTGAGTGAGTGAGTGAGTGCGTGCGTGCGTGCGTGCGTGCGTGTGGTGCCGGGGGCGTGAATGCGGGTGCGGAAAACGCCCGACGGCCCGGCGTCCTGAGAGGACACCGGGCCGTCGAGTGGCTGCTCAGAGCTGGCCGGAGGCGGAGATGGTGATCTTCGCCTGGGTGCGGCCGGACTGCGAGCCGAGCGACTCGATCTTCTTGACGAGCTTCATGCTCTCCTCGTCCGCGACCTCGCCGAACACGACGTGCTTGCCGTCGAGCCAGCCGGTGACGATCGTGGTGATGAAGAACTGCGAGCCGTTGGTGTTCGGGCCCGCGTTGGCCATCGACAGCAGGCCCGGCTTGGTGTGCTTGAGCTGGAAGTTCTCGTCAGCGAACTTCTCGCCGTAGATGGACTTGCCGCCGGTGCCGTCGCCGCGCGTGAAGTCGCCGCCCTGGAGCATGAACTCCGGGATGACGCGGTGGAAGGAGGAACCGGCGTAGCCGAAGCCCTGCTCGCCCGTGCACAGCGCGCGGAAGTTCTCGGCCGTCTTCGGGGTGACGTCGTCGAAGAGGTTGAAGGTGATGCGGCCCGCGGGCTCGTCGTTGATCGTGATGTCGAAGTACGTCTGGATCGTCATGGGGGCAATCCTGACACCTGGGGGGTGCGGGCTGCCAACCGGGCTATGAAAGCGCAGGTCAGCCCGTAGGTGTGGGTGTCGCGCCGGGGCGTGCCGGGGTGCGCTGGGGCGTGCAGGGTCGCGCCGGAGTGCGCTGGGCCGCGCTGGAGCTGGCGTGCGGGATTCTCGATGCTGTTGGTTTCCGTCGGCCGGACCTTCGTCTCTGGCACGAGGTCGGCGCGCAGGGGGGTGGAGACGGACCCGGTGGGGGCGATCGTGCCGGGTGAACAGGTGGGGAGGACCTTGTTGGTGCGCGGGCCCTGCGGGGTGGGGTGATCCGCTCCGGGGTGAGGGCGGCCGCCTGCTCGTACCGGTCGTTGTCGACTCGTTGTCGACGACCAGGCGGGCGTCTCGGGCGGTGGTTGATGGGCCCGGATCGGGTGTTGTGGGGGCCGTCCTCTTGTCCGGAGTGTGGCGCTTGCGGGGAGCCCGTCAAGGGCGCTCCTTCGTCGCGTCGGCTTCGCCGATGTCGCGTGCGCTCCACCCTTGACTGTCTCCCCTTCAGCGCTGGTTTCGTGGTGCGGAGGACGGCCCAGAAATGGCCCCGGAGGAGGCCGGGAAGCGGCCGTTCGCCGTTGCCGGGTGCGAGTGGGTGGGTGGGGGCGCCGGGAAACGGTCCCAGCTGTTCGCTGCCCGTCGGCGGGTGGGTGGGGTGTCGGCTATGGGTGACCGGTGCGTGTGTCCGGTGGCGGTCTGTGGGGGTGCGCCGACCTCAATGGGGCTGCCGGTCTGGGTTTCGCGGGTGCGGGCCGTCGTGGGGCCGGTGTACAAGCTGGTGGCTGAGGTAGGTGGGTGGGCGCATTGCGCGGAGGTGTCGAAGCTGGGACATATACGTTGGGCGCACATGTCGTCAGTCCGTGCCGTGATGTGTACGTCGAGTGCATGTGTCGCCGCCCTGCCTGATGGCTCCCGCCCCGCCTGATGGCCTGGAGGCGTGAGGGTGTGCGGCGAAACCAGGACGAACGAACGGGCGGGCTGGTGGGTGGGCAAGGGGATGCGGCGGGAAGCGGGAGAGGGGTCTCAGAAGTGGGACATTTTCGCGTGTTTCTGTCCCACTTCTGGGTCGGGCTCCCGCGAACCTATTTGGTGAAACAGCTCCCGTGCCAGGCCGATGCAAGTGCAGGCGACCTCTGTTCGCCGGCGCCCCTGCTGCCTCACCCAACTGCCTGTCGGTGCCGCTTTCCGACGCCGTCGAGCCTCGGGACGAGCAGGCCGTGCCCGTACAGGTACGTATCAGAGGTCGTGCTCCGATAGCGGATCGCGACCTTCGGCAGGAGTTTTAAGGCGCTCGCCGCGCAGCCTGGGGAAGGGTGAGGAAGGCCGCCCAGGCGGCGGGGGTCGTGGTGAGGGAGGGGCGGGTGATGTCTTTGGAATCGCGGATGTGGATGGAGGTCCCCGCAGCGCTGGCGGCAACCTCCACGCATTCACTGGTGGGGCCGGTGCTGTAGCTGGACTTGGTCCACTCGATGGCGACCTCTACGCACTCGCTGCCTGCGCCACCGCTGTAGCTGCTCTTCCGCCAGGTCAGAATCGTGCTCACAGTTCTTGTGCCACCTTTGCGATCAGCTTCGCGGAATCTTGCTGGGTGAGTGCCTGGGACTGCAGCACGCCGTAGATTCCGTTCAGGTTTCCCACGTCGAGTGGTGCGTTGAGGTACCGGTTGGCCCGCTGCCCCTCGACGTACGCGGCGTGCCGATGATCTCGCGTTTCCAGCAGGGTAATGCACCCCATAAGACCAGGGTGGAACTGGACGTTGTGCGGCATGACTTGGACGCGTACGTGCCGGAGTTCACCAAGTTCGATGAGGTGCTGGAGTGCGGCTTTAAGGGTGGACGTGCTTCCCAGCGGGCGAGTCAGCGTGCTCTCTTCCAGCACGAACGAGAGGTCGGGTGCCGGCTTGCGGTGGAACAGCGCCTTGCGGTCCATTCGAAAGGCCACCTGCTCCTCCACCTCCTCGTCGTCGAGCGTCGGGTAGGACAGAGACTGATGGACGGCCCGCGCGTACGCCTCTGTCTGAAGTAGGCCAGGGATGACGACGTTCTGGTACGAGCGGATAGATGCCGCGTTCCGTTCCTCCGCGAGGTATTCCTCCAAGTCGAGGTCATTGAGCGGCGGTTCATCGACAACAGCATCGCCGAATTCGGCATCTGCGACGTGCCGCAGTGCACCCTGTGCACCCAGCGCGTTGTCGGACCTGAGCACGAACCGGCCCCTGGGGCGGCGCTCTCCTCGCTCAACCATGGCCACTTGAGACTTGGAGAATCCGATTCGTGCGGCCAGCGCATCCTGGGACAAGCCGGCTTTCTTGCGGAGGAACCGCAGTAGCGCGCCGAACGCCTTTGATCCCCGATCACCTGAGTGCACAGTGCCCTCCTCCTTGTGCACGGCTCTGCACAGAATCAGTGTGTCCCTGGTCACGGTAGCGGCGAGGCGGAACCCTTTGCGGCATGGAACGGAAAAGTTCACCGGCACTGATGCCGGACTGGGTGCCCGCCACCGGACACGCCCTGCGCCACGCGGGCATCCACTTCGACGCCATCCGCATCGGTGGCTTCTTCGCGGAGCATGTGGCGTACCTGCTCATGGAGTTCACCGACTTCCGCGCGGGTCCGATCGTGCGCGAGTACACCGGCGATGAGTACCACTACTTCCTGTTGCCTCCGCAAACGCCGGCCGGGCACGTGTGGCCGGCGGGGGCCCGAGCGCTGTCCCGGCAGGCGGGTGCGCTCGCCTTCGTGGGCGTACCGGCGGTGGCGGGCGAGACGTACCCGCTGGGCTGGCGTTCGCTGCCGACCCGTGAAGTGCCGTTCGTCGAGGCGGAGTTGTTGCAAGAAATGGTCATGCGGGCGGCGAGCGCGCTACGGTGACCGTTTTGTGACGTTCTGTTGCCCCGGGAGGGGGTGATGGGCCGGCCCCCGGCGGTGCGCCGACACCGACCGGGAACCTTCACCACGAGGACCAGCTCCGCAAGCCGCTCAGCGGGCACGCCGCCGACCTCGGCTACAAGGGCAGCGCGTACGAGCGGGGCAAGAAGGAGCTCGTCCAGCACGGCTGCATGCTGTCCCGTAAGTGGTGGTCGTTCGGGGTTCGGCGGTCGGCCGGGGGTGGGGCGTGCTCCGCTCCGGGTGCCGGGAGGGGTGCCAAGCGCCGCCGAACCGCTCGAACGGCAAGGTCGTCCCTCGATGATGCACCCTGGTCATGAAGTGTTTGACCGCGTCACCGTGCCGGCCTTCCGCAAGCAGCGCGGTGATCTGCTGCGCGAGGCCCTTGGGCGGCCCGTCGTCGTCTTCGGCGACCACGAACGGCGGCTCATGCGGAGCCAGGCGGTCGATGTTCACCCCGGCCGCGCGCAGGGCGAGGACCGCTCCGGAGGACGAGCCGAACGGCGACGCCGAACCGTCGACGTGTTCGACCGGCGCGGCGATGTCTTCGATCTCGTGGTCAGGGGCGTCAGCACTGGCGTCACCGCTGGTGTCGTGTCCGGGCGGTCTGCCAGTACCGAGGCAGGCAGGGCGACGGTCGGCCTGCGGTCCGGCTGCTCTCGCGCTGTTGCCGTGTTTCTCTCTCCGGTTCGCGCAGGGGCCGTACCGCTGTGGTGTGCGTTGCTGCCAGTAGGACCCCCGCCGTGCAGGAAACTCATCGGTGCGCCGGGCGTTCGGTGCCGAAGCCCTCACCTCTCGGAGCGGAGGGCGGCCGTGCGGCCGGATCGATCACCTTCCGCGTTCCCGTCCGTGAAGGGCCGATGGGCACCAGGTGGAAGCCATATGGATGATTAGGTCCCCCTGTCGGCCTCCTCGAGTGGTCGCGTCGGTGACGTGTGCGCAAGGTCGTAACGACACATCCGCAGACGAAAGGCACGGCAACTCATGTCCGCACTGCCCCGCACCGCCGCAGCGCTCCTGCTCGCCTCCCTGACTGTTCTGGGAGGTGCCGCTGCGGCCTCCGCCGACGACCACGACGGCCCCGGCTACGGCTACGGCTACGAATACGAGATCGAAAACGGCGGCGACTTCAACAGCGTCCACCACGAGACCAACATCGTGGCGTTCGGCGACCTGGTCGTGGACTGACCAGCACCCATCAGGACGCCACAGCCGGAACCTGTGGCAGCTCGATGGGCAACAACGACAGCCCGGTCGCACTCATGTGACCGGGCTGTCGTTGCTGGAGGGGACGGCGGCCCGGCGGTCCGGTGTGCGTGAGGGGCCGCTTCTTCCCGGCGGGGCGGGTCGGACAGCGTCTGGTCGGCGCTCATGTGGCGTTGGACGCTGGGTAGTTGGGGGGCATGAGAAGACAGACGGCGGGCGATGTGGTCCTGGCGGCGGTGCGGGACGGGGGGCCCGATGCCGGGACCTGGTTCTTCCTGGCCTTCACCCTGATCATGGGCCTTTTGCAACTGGTCAGGCCGCAACTGCTGTGGCGGATGAACCGCAGACTCCAGCGCGGCTACGTCAAGGACGTGGACGCGACCGAGCCGACCCGCAAGGGGTACGCGATCCAGCGGGTCGTGGGCGCGCTGTTCCTGGCGATCTTCGTGTACGCGCTCGTCCGGGTGCTGATGTGAGGTGAACACCCGCGCGGTCAGCGGCAGTGGGGGCCCGTCCAGTCCGGGTCGTCCTGGGCGGTGGGCAGGGTGCGGTAGCCCTCCGAGTAGTGGTTCGCCCAGCCGCACACGCCGCACGCGTAGCGGCCGTCCAGGCCCGCTATCTCCGTGCCGCAGCGGCGGCAGTTGGTGTACGTGATCTCGGGTGGGGCGGGAGACGGCCGCAGTGGCTTACGCGTGTTCATGATGCAGGGAGTATGCGCCACCGACGCCCCACGCCTGGTGCATCGCGTCGGCGAAGGCCGCGGCGAGTTTGTGCTCGCCGCTCGGGCCCGGGTGCGTGCCGTCGTAGGTGTCGGTGTGGATGTCGTACGCCGGGTGGGCGGTGGCCAGGAGGACCGGTGAGCCGGGGCGGTCCTGGTCGGCGACCGTCTTGGCGAGGAGTTCGTTGAAGCGCTCGCACTGGGCGGCGAAGGGGGCGTCGCGTTCGGCCCGGATGTTGGGGATGACGGGGTGCACGGCGATGCTGACGTGCGGGTTCGCGGCGCGGGCCTCGGTCAGGAAGAGGGCCAGGTTGGCGGCGGTCTGCTCGGCGTCGGTGTAGAAGCCGAGGTCGATCAGGCCGAGGGAGACCAGGAGGGTGTCCGCGCCGGTCGTCTCCATCGCCGGACGGATCGCGGGGGCCATGTGCAGCCAGCCCTCGCCCCAGCCGGCCAGGTGGCGGCGGGCCGCGGCGGGGAACGCGGGGTCGGCGTAGGCGTCGGAGGTCGGGGCTCCGGTGGCGGGGTCGTACAGGGCCGTGCGGGGGCCCACGATCTCGTACGCGCCGGGCATGGTCGCTTCCAGGTGCCGCCACATGCGGTGGCGCCAGGTGTAGTCGCCGGGACAGCCGATGGTCATGGAGTCACCGACGAAGAGGAAGCTGCGCATCCGCTCATCATCGGGGATGCGGAGCGGGGCCTGCATCGTGATGCTGAACACTTGGGCGCATGCGCATCTCTCCTCGTCGTACATGTGTGGTCCTGGCCGCTGTGACGGGCCTCGTCGTCGGGTCCCCGGCGGCGGCCGTCGCGGACGACGGGGGGTTCACCGTCAAGGACCCCCGGATCACGGAGTCCAGCGGGCTCGCGGCGAGCCGGGCGCATCCGGGCGTGTACTGGACGCACAACGACCAGGACGGGCCGTACGTGTACGCCGTGGACGGGAGGTCCGGCGAGACCGTCGCGCGGATCACCATGCAGGGGGTCGGGAAGCCGCGCGACATGGAGGCGATCTCGGTCGGCCCGGACGGAGACGTGTACGTCGGGGACATCGGGGACAACCTGAACGGGTCCTGGGACCACGTGTGGATCTACCGGTTCCCCGAGCCCGAGGTGCTGAAGGACCAGACCGTACGGGCCACGCAGTACGACGTGAAGTACGCGGACGGGGCGCGCAACGCGGAGGCGCTGATGGTCCACCCGAAGACCGGGCGCGTCTACATCGGGTCCAAGGAGGAGGACGGGGCGGGGCTCTACGAGGGCCCGGAGAAGCTGGCCACCGGGCGGACGAACGTCTTCCGCAAGGTGCACGACATCCCGTGGGTGACGGACGGGGCGTTCTCGCCGGACGGGAAGCGGCTGGTGCTGCGGTCGTACCTGTCGGCGGAGAGCTACCGGTGGCCCGAGATGGGCGAGGGCGAGTCGCTCGGCGTCGGCTACCGGGGGCAGTCGGAGTCGGTGACCTTCACGCCGGACGGGCGGACGATGCTCTTCGGGGCGGAGGGGGAGCAGAGCGAGGTGTACGCCCTGAAGGTCGAGGGCGGCTCCGGCTCGCCCTCGGGCTCCTCCTCCGCGTCCCCCTCCGGCAAGCCCGCACCGGCCGAGGACCCGGCCCTCTCCGGCAAGAGCGTCCTGCTCCTGGGCCTGGCGGGGGCGGTGGTTCTGGCGTGGTTGGGGTTCCGCCGGAAGCGGTGAGGAGGATGCCGGTCGCGTGCTTCCTTTGCCCCTACCCTCACTCTCCGGAGTGAACGCTTACGTACAGGACACATCGGGCCGCCCCGGCCTACGATGATGCTCTCGACCACAGCCCACCAGGAGGCCCGCAATGTCTGCCGAAGCAGTCGAGCACCCCTGTGACGGTGAGCCGCGCACCCTGCTCGAAGAGGCAAACGTCCTCATGGAGCAGCTTCCCGGCCACCGCGTCGAGATCATCGGAGGCATTCTCACCGCGACCCCGCCCCCGAATGCGGCCCACGCCCGTGCTCTGACGAAACTCATGCGCCCGTTCATTGCAGCCGGGCTCGACGACGGAGAGTCCGAAGTCCTCCAGGGCGTCGGTCTGTGGCTTCCCGCCGGGGCCGACGACTACGCCGTCCCCGATCTCGTCGTGGTGGACGCCGATGTCGACGACCACCTCGTCGAGAACAACTGCTACGACCCCGTCGCCTTCCGCCTCGTCCTGGAAGTCACCTCCAGCAACTACAACCAGGACCTGAAGGCCAAGGTCGCCGCATACGCCGAGGCGGACATCCCCGTGTACGTCGTCGTCAACCGCAGGCACAACCGGGTTCACGTCCTGACAGACCTGGTGGCCAGCGATTACGCCCACCACCGGGTGTACGCCTCCGGCCAGCAGGTGACCCTCCCCGAGTCCATCGGCGCCGAAGTCACTCTCGACGTCGCCGAAATCCTCGAGGCGGGCCACCACAAGCCCCAGAGCTAGCGGCTCAGGCCCCGGAACCTCCGCACCGCCAGCGGCAGGAAGAGCGCCGTGACGAGCAGCGGCCACACCACCGCCATCAGCAGTGCGTTCTCCTCCACCCAACTGCCCCCGCTCGCGACCGGGTTGCCGAAGAGTTCGCGGGTCGCGGTCACCGTCGAGGACACCGGGTTCCAGGCCGCGACCGTGCCCAGCCAGTCCGGCATCAGGGACGGCGCCACGAAGATCGAGGAGATCATCGTCAGCGGGAACGCCACCGCGTAGAGGCCGCCCGCGCCCTCCGGGGTGGGGATCAGCAGGCCCAGCCACACGCCCACCCAGATCAGGCTGAAGCGCAGCAGCAGGAGCAGGGCGAAGGCGGTCAGGGTCTCCGCGAGGCTGCCGTCGGCCCGCCAGCCGATCGCCAGCGCCGTCGCGACCAGGATCGTCAGCTCGGCCGCCGCGATGACCAGGTCGGCGAGGCCGCGCCCCGTCGCGACCGCGGAGGTGGACATCGGCATCGAGCGGAACCGGTCGATGACCCCCTTCGAGGCGTCGTTCACCATCGCCACGCAGGTGTTCATGAAGCCGAACGCCATGGTCGAGGCGAACATCCCGGGCATCAGGAAGTCCTTGTAGTCGCCGCCGCCGGGCACCACCATCGCCGCTCCGAAGACGAATCCGTAGAGGAGGACGGAGACGATGGGGAAGCCCAACTGCCAGACGATCAGCGAGGGCTGGCGCTGGTAGTGGGTGAGGCTGCGGCGGGCGACGTTCCAGCCGTCGGCGGCGGCCCAGCTCAGGCGGCTGCCGGCGGCGGGTGCGGCCGGTGCGGTGGCGCTCATGCGGCGACTCCCTCGGCCGGCTGCTGCGAAAGGTCCGTGCGGTGCCCGGTCAGGCTCATGAACACGTCGTCCAGGCTCGGCCTGCGCAGCCCGATGTCCTCCACCGCGATCCCCTGGTCCTGGAGCGTCCGGGCCACCTCCGTCAGCGCCGCCACCCGGTCCCGTACCTGCGCGTGCACCTTCCGTTCCAGTTTCTCGCACTCCGGTGGCGTCTCGGCCACCTCCGCGACCGCCTTCAGGACCGCCGGCAGGTCCGCCGCCTGTTCCGCGACGACCTCGACGCGGTCCCCGCCCACCGTGCGCTTCAGCCCGTCGGGGGTGTCGTCGGCGATGGCCCGGCCCCGGTCGATGACGGTGATGTGCGAGGCCAGCCGGTCGGCCTCCTCCAGGTACTGCGTGGTGAGCAGGACCGTCGTGCCGCGCGCCACCAGGTCCCGTACGGACTCCCAGACCTCGACGCGGGCCCGGGGGTCGAGCCCCGTCGTCGGCTCGTCCAGGAACAGGACCTCCGGGGCCAGGATCATCGACGCCGCGAGGTCCAGGCGGCGTCGCATGCCGCCGCTGTACGAGCCCGCGTTCTTCGCCGCGGCCTCGGTGAGGTCGAACTGCTCCAGGAGCTCCCCGGCCCGCACCCGGGCCCGCCGTGCGCCGAGGTGGAAGAGCCGGCCGAACATCTCCAGGTTCTGACGGCCGCTCAGGATCTCGTCCACCGCCGCGTACTGGCCCGTCAGGCCGATCCGGGCCCGTACCCCGCGGGCCTGTCGCACGACGTCCAGGCCCGCCACCTCGGCCTGTCCGCCGTCCAGCGTCAGCAGGGTCGCCAGGGTCCGTACCGCCGTGGTCTTGCCCGCGCCGTTCGGCCCGAGCAGGCCGTGCACCGTGCCCCGCCGGACGGCCATGTCGAAGCCGTCCAGGGCCTTCTTCCCGCTGTACGCCTTCCGCAGGCCCCGGGCCCGGACCGCGTACTCGCCGTCATTCATGAGACTCCCCTTCCCGTCGAACTGAGTACAGCGTACCCTAATTCGAGTACGGCGTACTCAGTTTCCGCGAAATAAGGTGGCGGCATGAGCGATACGAAGGACACGGCGGACGGTGCCGTCGAGGCCGGGACAGCCGCGCTGCGCCCCAGCCTCGAACTCCTCTGGGGCGCCGGTGAGCGCCCCGCCCGCGGCCCCAAGCGCGGCCTCTCCCTGGAGACGGTCGTCGGGGCGGCGGTCCGCATCGCCGACGCGGAGGGCCTCGACACGCTCTCCATGCGCCGCCTCGCGGGCGAACTCGGCACCGGCACGATGTCGCTCTACCGCTACGTCCCCGGCAAGACGGAGCTGCTGGACGTGATGCTCGACCACGTCCAGGGCGAGCTCATCGAGGAGTACGACCCGGCGGCGGCCGAGGACTGGCGCGGGGCGGTGCGGGCGATCGCGTACGGCACCCTCGCACTGCACCGCCGGCACCCGTGGCTGCTCAAGGTCAACCAGTCCCGGGTGCTGCTGGGGCCCGGCACCCTGCGCAGCATGGAGGTGTCGATGGCGGGCCTGCGCGACCTGACGGACTTCTCGGACCCGGAGCTGGTCTCGGTGCTGATGGCGGTGCAGAGCCTCGCCGCGGGCAGCGCGCGGATGGAGATCGAGGCGCGGGAGGCGGCGGAGGAGACGGGGCTCGACAACGACGCGTTCTGGGCGGGCCAACTGCCGTACCTGGAGAAGGCGATGCGGAGCGGGAACTACCCGGTGATGGCGTCCCTGTCCGAGGACACCTTCAGCCCGGCCTTCGACCACTTCGCCTTCGGCCTGGAGCGGCTGATCGACGGGTTCGGGGTGCTGGTGGACCAGCGGCTCGCGGCGCGCTGAGGCGCGGGGCGGGGCTCGTCGACGAAGGGCCCGGCGCTTGCGGCGCCGGGCCCTTCGTCACGTCTTTGACGAGAACGTCAGAGCTGCTCGATGACGTAGTCGACGCACGCCGTCAGCGCCTGCACGTCCGCCGGGTCGACCGCCGGGAACATCGCCACCCGCAGCTGGTTGCGGCCCAGCTTGCGGTACGGCTCGGTGTCGACGATGCCGTTGGCGCGCAGGGCCTTGGCGACGGCGGCGGCGTCGATGCCGTCCGCGAAGTCGATCGTGCCGATGACCTGCGAGCGCTTCGCCGGGTCGGTGACGAACGGCGTCGCGTGCTTCGAGGTCTCCGCCCACGAGTACAGCGCGTTCGAGGACGCCGCCGTGCGCTTGACCGCCCAGTCGAGGCCGCCCTGCTTGTTCAGCCAGGTGAGCTGCTCGTTGAGGAGGAAGAGCGTGGCGAGGGCCGGGGTGTTGTACGTCTGGTTCTTGAGGGAGTTGTCGATCGCCGTGGGGAGGCTGAAGAACTCCGGGACGTGACGGCCGGACGCGTGGACGCGGGCCGCGCGCTCCAGGGCGGCGGGGGAGAAGACCGCCAGCCACAGGCCGCCGTCCGCCGCGAAGGACTTCTGCGGGGCGAAGTAGTAGACGTCGGTCTCGGTGATGTCGACCGGGAGGCCGCCCGCGCCCGAGGTGGCGTCCACCAGGACCAGGGAGCCCGCGTCGGCGTCCGCGACGCGCTCGATCGGGGCCGCGACGCCGGTGGAGGTCTCGTTGTGCGTGTACGCGTAGACGTCGACGCCCGCCTCGGCCCGCGGGTCCGGGTGGGTGCCCGGGTCCGAGGAGATGACGGTCGGCTCCGCCAGCCACGGGGCCAGCTTGGCCGCCTTGGCGAACTTGGACGAGAACTCGCCGAAGGACAGGTGCTGGGACTTGTTCTCGATCAGGCCGTGCGTCGCGACGTCCCAGAAGGCGGTGGAGCCGCCGTTGCCCAGGATCACCTCGTACCCCTCGGGGAGGGAGAAGAGGTCGCGCACGCCGTCCCGTACCGAGCCGACCAGGTTCTTGACCGGAGCCTGGCGGTGGGAGGTGCCCATGAGGGAAGTGCCGGTGGCGGCAAGCGCGTCGAGCGCCTCCGTCCGTACCTTGGAGGGGCCCGCGCCGAAACGGCCGTCGGCGGGCTTGATGTCAGCGGGAATCTGGATCTCAGCCACGAGCCGGAGCGTAGCCGCTTCCGGAGGCCGGTCGTTACATCCGTCCGGCGGATGAGACGACCGACACTCCGGGGCGGGGGGTGTCGTCCTGCGGTGCGTTCCTGTGCTGCTCCTTGGCGAAACCGCTGGTCAGGCCCGCTTGCCCAGGCGCACCGGCACCTCGGCGAGGTCGTTCTGCGTCACCACCGGCTTGTTGCGCAGCTCCGCGGCCGGCACCGCGAGGGTGAGGTCGGGGAAGCGCGCGTACAGCGCCGGGAGGGCGACGGCCGCCTCCAGGCGGGCCAGCGCGGCACCGGGGCAGACGTGCGGTCCGTACCCGAAGGAGATGTGCTTCGTGCCGCTCTCGCGGGTGACGTCGAAGTCCTCGGCGGTCTCGCCGTGGACGCGTTCGTCGCGGCCGAGCGCGCCGAAGGAGACGACCAGGGCCTCGCCCTCGGGCAGGACGTCGTCGCCGACGGGGACGTCCTCGGTGGCGTACCGCATCAGGACGTGCGTGGTGGGGGTGGACCAGCGCAGGGTCTCCTCGATGACCGCCTCCCACGGCACCTCGCCGGCCAGCACCCTGGCGCGCTGGTCGGGGTGGGTCTCCAGGCCGATGACGGCCTGGAGGATCAGGCTGATCGTGGTCTCGTGACCGGCGATGATCATGACCTTGATGGTGTTGAGGAGTTCCTCGTCGGTGAGCCGGTCGCCTTCCTCGGAGGCGTTCAGCAGGGCGCTGGTGAGGTCGTCGGACGCGGTGCCGCGCTTCTCCTCGATGACGCCGGTGAAGATCTCGTCGATCTCCGCGATCACCCTCGGCATCTCGCCGGGCTCGGTCTCGCTGGAGAAGAACCGGTCGAAGACGGCCGTCAGGCGCGGGGAGACGACCTGCTCGACGCCCATCAGCTCGGTGACGACCTTCATCGGCAGCGGCGCGGCGAACAGGGCCTTCAGGTCCACGACCTCGTCGGCGGTGTGCGCCGACAGGGCGTCCAGCAGGGAGTTGGTGATCGCCTCGACGTTGCCGCGCAGGTGCTCCACTCTGCGTACGGTCAGCGCCTGCGCGACCAGCAGGCGCAGCCGGCGGTGCTCGGGGCCGTCCACGGTCAGCATCGAGCGGCCCGGGTTGACCAGGCCGATCAGCGGCCAGTCCGGGGCGATCTCGCCGCGCTGCCAGGCGGTCCACCGGTCGATGTCCTTGACCACGCGGGGGTCGGTGAGCAGCGCGCGGGCGGCGGTGTGGTGGGTCACCGCGTAGGCGCTCACGCCGCCGGGGAGCACCACCCGGGCCAGCGGGCCGGCGGCGCGCAGCCGGGCGCCCTCGCCGACGAGGTCGGTGACGAAGGGGTCCAGGGCTATCGGGGCGTCGGGGTCTGCGGGGGCGCCGGCCGCACCCGCGCCCGTGACGGGGCAGGTCATGGGGGTGGCGGTGGTGTCGGTCATGCGGAGCCTCCAAGGGCGGGAGTGGGCGTGAACGTCACCGGCAGCGCGGTCAGGCCGCGCAGCCAGGGGGACGGGCGGCGGGTGAGGGACTCGGCGGGCACCGCCAGGTCGATGTCCGGCAGGCGGTCCAGCAGGACCTCCACCGCCGTCCGGGCGATGACCTCGGCCGTCTCCTGCGCCGGGAACGGGCAGCGGTGCTCGCCGTGGCCGAAGGAGAGGAAGGCGTTGTTGCCGCCGGTCAGGACGGAGGCGTCGGTGCGCACCTGGGGATCGCCGTTGGCCGCCGCCAGGCCCAGCAGGAGCAGGTCGCCCGCGGCGATCGCGCGCCCGCCCAGGCGGATGTCGCGGGCGGCCCAGCGGCCCGCGACGTTCTGGGTGGGGGTGTCCTCCCAGAGCACCTCGTTCATGGCCTCGGCGACGCTGTGCCGCCCGCCGGAGAGGGACGCCGTGAAACGGTCGTCGGTGAGCATCAGGCGCAGCGTGTTGCCGATCCAGTCGGCGGTCGGCTGGTGGCCCGCCGCCATCATGACCATCAGGTCCTGGAGGATCTCCTCCGGGCCGAAGCCGTCGGGGCCCGCGCCGGCCGCCAGCATCCGGGACGCCACGTCGTGGGCGGGCGCGGCCTGCCGTTCGGCGATGAGCGCGGAGAAGGTCCTGATCAGGTGCTGCTGGCCGGCCACCGCCCGCTCCCGGCCGTCGATCATGTCGTTCAGGGCGGCGACCAGGTCGGGGCCCTGGGCGTCGGGGATGCCGTAGATCCTCGCCAGGACGCGGACCGGGAGCAGCATCGCGTACCGGCTGATGATGTCCGTCTCGCCCCTGGTGCAGAACGTGTCGACGAGCCCGTCCGCGAACTCCTCGGCGTACCGCCGCAGTTCGAAGGGGTCCACCGCCTCCAGCGCGTCGCTGATCAGGCGGGCGCGGCGGCTGTGCCGTTCGCCGACCGTGTAGAGGATCGACGGCTGCTTGCGGCCGATCATCGGCAGCAGCGGCCAGTCGGCGGGGATGTGCGGCCACTGGTTCCACAGCTCGGAGTCGCGGGAGAAGAGCTGCGGGTCGGAGGTGATCTGGTGCAGCTCGCGGTAGCCGACGACGAGCCAGGCCGGGACGTCGCCGGGCAGGACGACCGGAACGACGGGGCCGTGCGTGCGGCGCATCTCGCGGTACAGGGCGACCGGGTCCGTCTGGAAGCGGGGGCCGGAGAGCGGGACGCTCTGCGCGTGGGCCGGGCAGCCCGGCGGCGGTGCGGTCACTGGACGGTGCTCCCTCGGGCCGCGGTGGACAGGGTGTGCAGGTGTTGTACGAGCGTGATCAGCACGTTCTTGGACGAGGCCCGGTCGCGGGCGTCGCAGGTGACCATCGGGATGTGCTCGGCCAGGTCCAGCGCCTCGCGCACCTGGGCGTCGGTGTGCCGGGCGGCGTCGCCGAAGTCGTTGCGGGCCACGACGAACGGCGTGCCGTGGTGTTCGAGGCGGTCGATGGCGTACCAGGAGTCGGCGAGGCGGCGGGTGTCGACCAGGACGACCGCGCCGAGGGTGCCGGCGAACAGCCGGTCCCACAGGAACCAGAACCGCTCCTGCCCGGGCGCGCCGAAGAGGTAGAGGACGGTGCGGGCGTCGATGGAGATGCGGCCGAAGTCGAAGGCGACCGTGGTGGAGGTCTTGGTGCTCGCCTGGTCGAGATCGTCCACGGCCTCGCCCGCGCGGGTCATCGTCTCCTCGGTGTTGAGGGGGCGGATCTCGCTGACGGAGCGTACGAGGGTGGTCTTGCCGACGCCGAAACCGCCGACGACGACGATCTTCAGGCCGTTGTCGGCGGTGCGGGACAGGTGCGGCCGCGCGGGGGCCGGGGCGGGGTCAGATATTGCGGAGGCCAACGAGCACCTGCTCCAGGAGTTCGGGTTCGGGGAGTTCGGCCGCCGCGGGGGCGGCGCGGGGATGGCGGGCGCTGATCCGGCCGGTGCCGAGGAGGTCGGCCAGCAGGATGCGGGTGATGCTCACCGGCAGGCCGAGTTCGGCGGCGATCTCCACGACGGCGACCGGGTAGTCGCACATGCGCAGGATCGCCGCGTGCTCGGACTGCATCCCCGGTGTCGGGGCGCTCTCGGCGACGACCAGGGTGACCAGGTCGAACGCGTCGGAGTGGGTGCGGCTGCGGCCGCCGGTGACGGTGTAGAGGCGGTCCGGGGAGTCGTCGCGGCCGGGGCGGGGCGTGGTGCGCGCCGGGCGGCCGGGGATGCGTGCGCTGCCCCCGGTGCTCATGCGGTGCGGGTGCTGTCGGCGTCCTTGGTGGTGCGGGGCTCGGCGCTGAGGTAGTCGCCGAGCTGCTCGATGAGTTCGCTCATGTTGTGGCCGATGAGGCCGACGTCGGAGTCCTCGCCCGCGACGACCGCGAGGTGGGCGCCCGCCCCGGCCTCGACGATGAACAGGATGCCGCCGTAGAACTCGGCCATGGCCTGCCGTACGCCGCCGCTGCCGTCGCCGAACTCGATCGACGCGCCGTGCGTCAGGCTCTGGATGCCCGCGGCGATGGCGGCGAGCTGGTCGGCCTGGTCGACGGAGAGCTCGGGGGTACGGCAGAGCTTGAGCCCGTCACGGGACAGGACGAGGGCGTGACGGGCGCCGGGGGTGCGCTCCAGAAGGCTCTCCAGCAGCCAGTTGAGCTTTTCGTCGGTGGTGGCGGTCATGTGCTGTCGTGGCCTTCCGGGTGGGGGTGGGGGTGGGTCGGGGTGTGGGTACGGGGTGGCTCGGGGGGTCTTTCAGGGGGCCGGGGGACGGCTGCCCGAAGGGCGTGCCGCCGGGGGCGCGGGGCTGTTCCGATGTGCGGCTCCGCCGCGTGGGCGCGACCGGCCACGACGCTCCCGCGGGAAACCGTGCGACCGCCCCGCGGGCCTAGGCGAAGGGGTGGGACGGGGGCGACGCCTCATCCGCAGCCTCCTCCGCCCGCCCCTGCACCGCCTGCCGAAACGTGCTGAAACGGTTCGCCGCACTCCGCCGCGCCGCCGCCTCCGGTGCGGGCCTGGCCGGCGCCTGCGGCCCGTCCGGGTGCGCCGCGGCCAGCGTCCGCCCCCGCTTGCGCTTCGGCAGCCCGCTCTCCCCGAACTGGGGAAGCCCGCCGGTGGTGTCCGAGGCCGGCTCGGCGGCCGGCGCGGGCCGCACGGGCTCGGCGGTCTCCGCCCGGGCGTGCTCCCGGCGGCGCACCCGGAGCGTCGTGGGCTCCTCCCGCACCTCCGCGTCGGCGACCGGCGCCGGCGCCGGGGGCGCCTGCACCACCGCCGCGGCCGCGGCCGGCCCGGGCCCCGCCACCCCCTGCACCAGCAGCTCCTGCGGCAGCAGCATCAGCGCCCCCGTGCCGCCCCGCGCGGACGGCCGGAACGACACCGTCAGGTTGTGCTTGCGGGCCAGGCAGCCCACCACGGCGAGCCCCAGCCGGGTGCCCGACAGGCCGGTCAGGTCCAGCGGGGTCTGCGCGCACACCGCCCGCTCCGCCCGGCGGAGCTGGACGTCGCTCATGACCAGGCCGCTGTCCTCCACCGTGATGATGGCCCCGGCCGGGACCTCCTCCACGTACACGTGCACCTCGGCCGTCGGCGGCGAGAAGTTCGCCGCGTTGTCGAGGAGTTCGGCCAGCGCGTGCATGACGCCCTCGGCCGCGTGCCCGGCGACGGCGATCTCGCTGGTGGAGTGCAGCCGGACCCGCTGGTAGCCGTTGATCCGGCCCATCGCCCCGCGCAGCACCGACTCCATCACGATCGGTTTCGCCCACCGGCGGCCGGACCGCGCGCCCGTGAGGACGGCGATGCTGTCCGCGAGGCGGCCGGCCTGCGCGGTGCGGTGGTCGAGGTGCAGGAGGTCGCCGAGCACGTCCTCGTCGGTGTGCCGGTGCTCCATCTCGCGCAGGTCCGCCAGCATGCCCGTCGCCAGGGCCTGCATGCGGCCCGCCGCGTTGGCGCAGGCCGACATGGCCGCCGCGCGGGCGGACTCGCCGCGCCCGACCTCGGTGGCCACGATGTCCAGCAGCGCCCGCGAGTTGGCGTTGTCCAGCTCGCCGAGCCCGCGCGTCGCGGCGTTCAGCGCGGTGGCCGCCGAGTCGCCCGCGCGCAGCCGCGCGACGAGCCGCGGGAGCGTGTCCCCGATGAACCGGTCGGCGTCCCGCTGCCCGCGGGCGAGGTCCTCCGCGAGGGCGCGTGCGCGCAGCGTGGCGTGCACGGCGGTGGTGACGGCCGCGGTCAGCAGCACGGCCGCCGCTCCGCCTCCCCAGGCCAGCGGGGCCTTCGCCTCGGGGGGAGCGAGCAGTACCGCTCCCAGGACCAGCAGGCCGCCGACGACCGCGGTGGTCGACAGGGCCAGTGCGGACGCGCGGCGCAACGACATGGGAAGGGGGCCTCTTGGAGTGGCGAGCCGGTGGGGCGTTCGGGGCGCTCAGGGCGTTCGGACCTCTCCGCAAGCGGAATGTCCGCCTAAAGCGTGCTCACTATAGGTGAGTTGATGATCACTTGGGAAAGTTTCTGATTGTTTTCCGAAGGATGAGAAGGACAAGTCTGCCCACTTCGCCCGATTCGGGGCACCGGGCATGCTGGACGCATGGCTGAACGACAGGGTGATACGACCGAGTTGGCGGCGGATCTGAGAGCGGCCGTGCGCGGCGAGGTGTCCTTCGACGCCGCCGCCCGCGCCCTCATGACGATGGACGCCTCGAACTACCGGCGGGTCCCGCTGGGCGTGGTCGCCCCGCGCGACGGCGACGACGTCGCCGCCGCCCTCGCCGTCTGCCGGGCGCACGGCGTGCCGGTCGTCCCGCGCGGCGGCGGCACCTCCATCGCGGGCCAGGCCACCGGCACCGGCGTCGTCCTGGACACCACCCGGCACCTGCGCGCCCTCCTGGACCTCGATCCCGCCTCCCGTACGGCGCGCGTCCAGCCCGGACTCGTGCTCGACACCCTGCGGTCCGCCGCCGCCCCGCACGGGCTGACCTTCGGGCCCGACCCCTCCACCCACAGCCGCTGCACCCTCGGCGGCATGATCGGCAACAACTCCTGCGGCGCGCACTCGGTGGCCTGGGGCACCACCGCCGACCAGGTCCGGGAGCTGGACGTGCTGACGTACGGCGGCGACGCGCTGCACCTGGCGCGCGGCGGCTGGGACCAGGCGCCACGCGCCCTCGCGCGCACCGGCCTGCGCGCCCTGGTGGACGACAACCTCGCCCTGCTGCGCACGGGCTTCCCTGGGCTCCCGCGCCGGATCTCCGGGTACGCCCTGGACGCGCTGCTGCCCGAGAACGGCGTCGACCTCGCGCGCGCCTTCTGCGGCAGCGAGGGCACCCTCGGCGTGGTCACCGAGGCCGTCGTCGGTCTCGTGGAGGCGCCGCGGGCGCGGGCGCTCGCCGTCCTCGGGTACGCCGACGAGAGCGCGGCGGCCGAGGCCGCGCCCGGCATCCTCCCGTACGGGCCGCTGACCGTGGAGGGCATGGCCGCCGACCTCGTACCGGAACGGGAACGGGGGCTGCTGCCGCGCGGGGCCGCCTGGCTGTTCGTCGAGACCGGCGGGGCGAGCGCCGAGGAGGCCCGGGCGCGGGCCCTGGAGATCGTCCGGGGCGCCGACGCCGTCGACGGCACGGTGGTGACCGACGCCGCGGGCCGGCGGGCGCTGTGGCGCGTCCGCGAGGACGCCAGCGGCACGGCCACCCGGATGCCCGACGGCTCGGAGGCCTGGCCGGGCTGGGAGGACTGCGCGGTGCCGGTGGCCCGCCTCGGCGCGTACCTGCGCGACTTCCGGGCGCTGCTGGCCGCCCACGGGCTGCGCGGCACCCCGTACGGGCACTTCGGCGACGGCTGCGTCCACGTCCGCATCGACTTCGACCTGCTGCGGCGCGAGGGCGTCGCCCGCTTCCGTGCCTTCTCCGAGGATCTCGCCCGCCTGGTCGCCGCCCACGGCGGCTCCCTCTCCGGCGAGCACGGCGACGGCCAGGCCCGGGCCGAGCTGCTGCCGACGATGTACGGCCCCGAGCTCGTGCGCCTCTTCGAACGGTTCAAGGACTGCTGGGACCCGGCGGGCGGCATGAACCCCGGCATGCTCGCCCGCCCCGCCCGCCTGGACGAGAACCTGCGCTTCGCCGTCCTGCCGGCCGAGCCGGTGCGCGACGTCGCCTTCGCCTACCCGCACGACGGCGGCGACTTCTCCGCCGCCGTGCGCCGCTGCGTGGGCGTCGCCAAGTGCCGTACGGCCGAGGCCGGGGCGGGCGTCATGTGCCCCTCCTTCCGCGCCACCGGCGAGGAGCGGCACTCCACGCGCGGGCGGGCGCGGCTGCTGCACGAGATGCTCGCCGGGGAGGTCGTCGAGGGCGGCTGGCGCTCGGCGGAGGTGCGCGACGCCCTCGATCTGTGCCTGTCGTGCAAGGGCTGCCGCAGCGACTGCCCGGTGGGCGTCGACATGGCCACGTACAAGGCGGAGTTCCTGCACCACCACTACGCGGGCCGGCTGCGCCCCGCCGCGCACTACGCGCTGGGCCGGCTGCCGCAGTGGCTGCGGCCGGCGTCGGCGGTAGCGGCGCTCCTCAACGCCGGTGCGCAGGTGCGGCCGTTGGCGGCGCTCGCCAAGCGGGCGGCGGGCATCGCCCCGGAGCGGACGCTGCCGCGGATCGCCCCGCGCACCTTCCGGCAGTGGGCGCGGACCCGGCCCCGCACGCCCGCCTCCGCGTCCGCCCCCGTCGTCACGCTGTGGCCGGACACCTTCACCAACCACCTGTCGCCGGACGTGGGCGTCGCGGCGGTCCGGGTGCTGGAGGCGGCGGGGCTGCGGGTGCGGCTGCCGCGCGCAGGGCTGTGCTGCGGGCTGACGTACGTCTCCACGGGGCAGCTCGACCGGGCGCGGGAGGCCATGCGGCGGACCCTGGCGGCCGTGCCGGCGGACGCACCGCTGGTGGTGCTGGAGCCGAGCTGCGCGGCGGCCCTGCGCGGCGACCTGCCGGAGCTGCTGGGGGACGACCCGCGCGCCGCCGCGCTGGCCGCCCGGGTGCGGACCTTCGCCCAGGTGCTGGAGGAGTGCGCCCCGCACTGGACGCCGCCGCGCGTGGACCGTCCGGTGGCGGGCCAGACGCACTGCCACCAGCACGCCGTGCTCGGCGACGCGGCGGAGGCCCGCCTGCGCGAGAGGGCGGGCCTGACGGGCGCGCTGTCGGGCGGCTGCTGCGGCCTGGCGGGCAACTTCGGCTTCGAGAAGGGGCACTACGAGGTGTCGAAGGCGTGCGCGGAGGAGCAGTTGCTGCCCGCGGTGCGGGCGCTGCCGGAGGGCGGCGAGGTGCTGGCGGACGGCTACTCGTGCCGGACACAGCTCGGCCAGCTCGGAAACGTCCGGGCCAGGCACCTGGCGGAGGTGCTGGCGGAGGCGCTCGGGGAGGGGCGGGACGGGGCGTCCGGCGGAGGCGCTCGGGAGGGGCGGGGTGAGGCTTGATGCCGGTCGGCGGGCCCGGCGGCGGGCGGCCGGCGTGCCCCTCGCCGGGCCCGGTGGCGCCGGGTGACGCGCCAACCCCCCGTGTCATCATGGGAGTACATCCCATTGAACGCGAGGTGCACCACAGTGAACGCCGCTGAGCCGCACGGCGCCCAGGGCGCCCCGGCCCCCCTCCTGGACGCGGAAGCCGCTGCGGCAGCGGCCACCACCACCGCCACGCCCGGCGCCGCCCCCGCCGCCGGGCGGCGGCGCGCGCCCGGCCCGGGTCCCGTGGCCCTCGTCGTCGCGGGCGGCCTGAGCGTCCAGTTCGGATCGGCGCTCGCCGTGCTGATCATGCCCAGGACCGGCGCCTTCGGCGTCGTCACGCTGCGGCTGGCCGTCGCCGCCGTGGTGCTGCTCCTGGTGTGCCGCCCGAAGGTGCGCGGCTACACGCGCCGGGACTGGGGCACGATCCTGGCCTTCGGCCTCGCCATGGGCGGCATGAACACCCTGATCTACCAGGCCACCGACCGCATCCCGCTCGGCGCCGCCGTCACCCTGGAGGTGCTCGGCCCGCTCGCGCTCTCCGTCTTCGCCTCCCGGCAGTGGTCGAGCGCCCTGTGGGCCGTGCTGGCGCTCTCGGGCGTCGCCCTGCTGGGTTCGTCCGGCTTCGGCGGTCTCGATGTCGCCGGTACCGCCTGCGCCCTCGGCGCGGGGGCCTGCTGGGCGGCGTACATCGTCTTCAGCGCCCAGACCGGACGCCGCTTCCCGCAGGCCGACGGGCTCGCCCTCGCGATGGCCTTCGCGGCCCTGCTCAGCCTCCCGCTCGGCGTCCTGGAGGCGGGCGGCAAGCTGCTGGACCCGGTGACGCTCGGACTCGGCGCGGCGGTCGCCCTGCTGTCGTCGGTGCTGCCGTACACGCTCGAACTGATCGCCCTGCGCCGGATGCCCGCACCGACTTTCGCGGTCCTCATGAGCCTGGAGCCCGCGATCGCCGCCGGAGCCGGGTTCCTCATCCTGCACCAGGCGTTGACGCTGGTCGACGCCCTCGCCATCGCGCTGGTGATCGGCGCGAGCGTCGGCGCGGTCCGCAGCCGGACGCGGCGCGAACCATCCCGGAAGTAGTCAATCCGGCCGCACGGAACAGCCCCCGCGAGATTCAAGCATGCTTGCTTGTTTCTCCGGGGGCTGTCATGCTCCCGGGCACGCAGCCACGCCCGAACGGGAGCGCCACGTGTCCGAACTCGAAGCCGTCCTCCGCGACTTGCGGGACGAGAGCACCGAACTCGAACGCCTGGTGGGCGACTTGCCCGACGACCGGTGGGGGATCGCGACCCCCGCCGTCGGCTGGACCGTCGCCCACCAGATCGCCCACCTCGCCTGGACCGACCGCGTCGCACTGCTCTCCGCGACCGACCCCGGGGCCTTCGCCGACGAGGCGGCCAGGGCGGCGGCGGACCCCGGCGGCTTCGTCGACGAGGGCGCGGCGCGGGGCGCCGCCCTGCCGCCCGCCGAGCTGCTGGCCGGCTGGCGCGCGGGCCGCGAGCGCCTGCACCGGGTCCTGGCGGCCGCCCCGGCGGGCACCCGGCTCCCCTGGTACGGGCCGCCGATGAGCGTCGCCTCGATGGCCACCGCGCGCCTGATGGAGACCTGGGCGCACGGGCAGGACGTGGCGGACGCGCTGGGCGTCCGCCGCACCCCCACCGGGCGGCTGCGGCAGGTGGCCAGGATCGGGGTGCGGGCGCGCGACTACGCGTACCTCGTACGGGGGAGGAAGCCGCCGGAGGAGGAGTTCCGGGTCGAACTGGTGGGCCCGGGAGGCGAGTTGTGGGCGTACGGGCCGGAGGATGCGGCCCAGCGGGTCACCGGGCCCGCGCTGGACTTCTGCCTGCTGGCCACGCAGCGGGCCCACGGGGCCGACCTGGCGCTGCGCGCGGAGGGCCAGGACGCGGACGCCTGGCTGGACATCGCGCAGGCCTTCGCGGGCCCGGCGGGGGCGGGGCGCGCACCCCGGGGGGCCGCCGGGCGGGGCGACGCGGACGGCTCCGCCGGACCGGGGGCGTCCGCGTGACGCGCCGGCCGGAGGTCCTGCGCGTCGGCAACGCGTCCGGCTTCTACGGCGACCGCTTCGACGCCGTCCGCGAGATGCTCACCGGCGGCGGGCTCGACGTCCTCACCGGCGACTACCTCGCCGAGCTGACCATGCTGATCCTCGGCCGGGACCGGCTGAAGGACCCGGCCACGGGGTATGCCAAGACCTTCCTGCGGCAGATGGAGAGCAGCCTCGGTCTCGCCCACGACAAGGGCGTCAGGATCGTCACCAACGCGGGAGGGCTCAACCCCGCCGGGCTCGCCACGGCGCTCCGGGAGCTGGCGCGGCGGCTGGGCGTTCCGGTCCGGGTCGCTCACGTCCAGGGGGACGACCTGATCGGAACCGGTCAGTGGCCCGAGGGCACCCTCACCGCCAACGCCTACCTCGGCGGCGCCGGCATCACCGCCTGCCTCGACGCGGGCGCGGACGTCGTCGTCACGGGACGCGTCACGGACGCCGCCCTGGTGACCGGCCCGGCCGCGCACTGGTTCGGGTGGGGCCCGCAGGCGTACGACGAGCTGGCGGGCGCGGTCGTGGCCGGTCACGTACTGGAGTGCGGCACCCAGGCGACGGGCGGCAACTACTCCTTCTTCGGCGCGCACGACGTGCGCCGCCCCGGCTTCCCGCTCGCCGAGATCCGCCGGGACGGCTCCTGCGTCATCACCAAGCACCCGGGCACGGGCGGCGTCGTCGACACCGGCACGGTGACCGCGCAGCTCCTCTACGAGACGGGCGGCGCACGGTACGCCGGGCCGGACGTCACGGCCCGCCTGGACACCGTCACGCTGACACGGGAGGGGCCGGACCGGGTGCGGGTGAGCGGCGTACGGGGCGAGGCGCCGCCGCCCGCCCTCAAGACGGGACTCACCCGCGTCGGGGGCTGGCGCAACGAGGTCGTCTTCGTCCTCACCGGGCTCGACGTGGAGGCGAAGGCGGAGCTGGTGCGCGCACAGGTCGAGGACGCGCTCGACGCGGCCGAGGCGCGTCCGGCGCAGGTGCGCTGGGAGCTGGCGCGCACCGACCGGGAGGACGCGGACACCGAGGAGCGCGCGAGCGCCCTGCTGCGGCTCGTCGTGCGGGACGCGGACGCGGAGAAGGTCGGGCGGGCGGTGAGCGGGGCGGCGGTGGAGCTGGCGCTCGGCAGCTACCCGGGCTTCCACGTGACGGCGCCGCCGGGGAAGGGGGCGCCGTACGGGGTGTTCTCGGCGGCGTATGTGCCCAGGGCACAGGTGCCGCACGTGGCGGTGCTGCCGGACGGGACCTCGCGGGCCGTGCCCGGACCCGTACGGACGCGCCCGCTGGTCCCCGTCCCCGCGCCGGAGCTGCCGCGCCCGCTGCCCTCCGGCCCGACGCGGCGGGCGCCGCTCGGCCTGGTGGCCGGGGCCCGCAGCGGGGACAAGGGCGGTGACGCGAACGTCGGGCTCTGGGTCCGCACGGAGGAGGCGTGGCGGTGGCTGGCCCACCACGTGACGGAGGCGCGCCTGCGGGAACTCCTCCCCGAGGTAAGCGACTTGCCGGTCACCCGCACCGTCCTCCCCCGGCTCCGCGCGCTGAACTTCACCGTCACGGGGCTGCTGGGGGAGGGGGTGGCGTCCCAGGCCCGCTTCGACCCGCAGGCCAAGGCGCTGGGGGAGTGGCTGCGGTCCCGCCGCACGGAGATCCCGGAGGCCCTGCTGTGACCCGGTGCGGGGCCGTGCCGGTGCGCGGCTCCGCCGCGCGGGCGCGACCAGCCACGACGCACCCGCACGCAACCCCGGGCCCCGCAGGGCCACGGGAAGGGGCGGGCAGGGGGAAAAGCCCCCCGGCGCCGGGTGCCGATGACCCGCCGCCGTCACCCGCCCGCCGCCCCCGCCGCCCCGCGCCGGGCCCCGTCGCACCGCCCGGCGGCTGACCGCCTCCGCGCCGGGTGCCGACACCCACCGCCGACACCTCCGCCCCCGCCCAGCGCCCCCGCCCCGCGCGAGCGAACGCCCCCCACCCCCCCGCGCCCAGCACCCCCGTCCCCCGGAGAGGCCCCGCCCATGCCCACCCTCCCCACCGCACTCGACCCCACCGCCCCCGCCTACGCCTCCCACCGCGCCGCCACCCTCGCCAAGCTCGCCGCCCTCCAGGAAGCCCACGCCGGCGCCCTCGCCGGCGGCGGCGACAAGTACCTCGCCCGGCACCGCGCGCGCGGCAAGCTCCTCGCCCGGGAGCGCGTCGAGCTGCTGCTCGACCCCGACACCCCGTTCCTGGAGCTCTCCCCCCTCGCCGCGTGGGGCAGCGACTACCCCGTCGGCGCCTCGATGGTCACCGGCATCGGCGTCGTGGAGGGCGTCGAATGCCTCATCACCGCCAACGACCCCACCGTCCGCGGCGGCGCCTCCAACCCCTGGACCCTGAAGAAGGCCCTGCGCGCCAACCAGATCGCGTACGAGAACCGGCTCCCCTGCATCAGCCTCGTGGAGTCCGGCGGCGCCGACCTGCCCTCGCAGAAGGAGATCTTCATTCCGGGGGGCGCCCTCTTCCGGGACATCACCCGCCTCTCCGCCGCCGGCATCCCCACCATCGCCGTCGTCTTCGGCAACTCCACCGCCGGCGGCGCCTACGTCCCCGGCATGTCGGACCACACGGTGATGATCAAGGACCGGTCCAAGGTGTTCCTCGGCGGCCCGCCCCTGGTGAAGATGGCCACCGGCGAGGAGAGCGACGACGAATCGCTCGGCGGCGCCGACATGCACGCCCGCACCTCCGGCCTCGCCGACCACTACGCCGTGGACGAGCACGACGCCCTGCACCAGGCCCGGCGCGTCGTCGCCCGCCTCAACTGGCGCAAGGCGCACCCCGACCCGGACCCGGAGACGGTTCAGGAGCCCCGCTACGACCAGGAGGAACTCGCCGGGATCGTCCCCGGCGACCTCAAGACCCCCTTCGACCCGCGCGAAGTCGTCGCCCGCATCGTCGACGCCTCCGACTTCGACGAGTTCAAGCCGCTGTACGGGACGAGCCTGGTCACCGGCTGGGCACGCCTGCACGGCTATCCCGTGGGCATCCTCGCCAACGCCCAAGGCGTCCTCTTCAGCGCCGAGTCGCAGAAGGCCGCCCAGTTCGTCCAGCTCGCCAACCAGCGCGACATCCCGCTGCTGTTCCTGCACAACACCACCGGCTACATGGTCGGCAAGGAGTACGAGCAGGGCGGCATCATCAAGCACGGCGCGATGATGATCAACGCCGTCGCCAACTCCAGGGTCCCGCACCTGTCCGTCCTCATGGGCGCCTCGTACGGAGCCGGGCACTACGGCATGTGCGGGCGCGCCTACGACCCCCGCTTCCTCTTCGCCTGGCCCACCGCGAAGTCCGCCGTGATGGGCCCGCAGCAACTCGCCGGGGTGCTGTCGATCGTCGCCCGCGCCTCCGCCGCCGCGAAGGGGCAGCCGTACGACGAGGAGGGGGACGCCGCCCTGCGCGCGGTGGTGGAGCAGCAGATCGAGTCCGAGTCCCTCCCGATGTTCCTGTCCGGGCGGCTGTACGACGACGGGGTCATCGACCCCCGCGACACCCGCACCGTCCTCGGCCTGTGCCTGTCCGCGATCCACACCGCCCCCGTCGAGGGCGTGCGCGGCGGCTTCGGCGTCTTCCGGATGTGAGGCACCCCATGACCGAACGCGAGCCCTCCGTGATCAACACCCTGCTCGTCGCCAACCGCGGCGAGATCGCCTGCCGCGTCTTCCGCACCTGCGCCGAGCTGGGCATCGGCACCGTCGCCGTGCACTCCGACCCCGACGCGGACGCCCTGCACACCCGTACGGCGGATGTGTCCGTACGGCTGCCGGGCGCGGCCCCCGCCGACACCTATCTGCGCGGCGAGCTGATCGTGAAGGCCGCCCTCGCCGCGGGGGCGGACGCCGTGCACCCCGGATACGGGTTCCTCTCCGAGAACGCCGGCTTCGCCCGCGCCGTCACCGACGCCGGACTCACCTGGATCGGCCCGCCCCCGGCCGCCGTCGAGGCCATGGCGTCCAAGACCCGCGCCAAGGAGCTGATGGCGAAGGCGGGCGTGCCGCTGCTCGCCCCCGTCGACCCGGCCGCCGCGACGGAAGCCGACCTGCCCCTGCTGCTCAAGGCGGCGGCGGGGGGCGGCGGACGCGGCATGCGCGTCGTCCGGCAACTCGCGCACCTGGAAGAGGAGTTGGCGGCGGCGTCCGCCGAGGCGCGGTCCGCCTTCGGCGACGGCGAGGTCTTCGCCGAGCCCTACGTCGAACGCGGACGCCACATCGAGGTGCAGGTCCTCGCCGACGCGCACGGCGCCGTCTGGGCGCTCGGCACCCGCGACTGCTCGCTCCAGCGCCGGCACCAGAAGGTGATCGAGGAGGCTCCCGCGCCGGCGCTCACCGACGCCCAGCGGCACACCCTGCACGACGCCGCCACCGCCGCCGCCCGCGCCGTCGGATACGTCGGCGCGGGCACCGTCGAGTTCCTCGTCGACGAGGGCGGCAGGGCGTACTTCCTGGAGATGAACACCCGCCTCCAGGTCGAGCACCCCGTCACCGAGGCCGTGTTCGGCATCGACCTGGTCGCCCTCCAGATCCGCGTCGCCGAGGGCCGCGCGCTCCCGCCGACGCCCCCGGACGCGCACGGGCACGCCGTGGAGGCCCGGCTGTACGCCGAGGACCCCGCCCACGACTGGCAGCCCCAGACCGGCGTCCTGCACGCCCTGGACGTGCCCACCGGGCCCGGACTGCGCCTGGACACCGGCTTCGTGAGCGGCGACACCGTCGGCGTGCACTACGACCCCCTGCTCGCCAAGGTCGTCGCGCACGCGCCCACCCGCGCCGAAGCCGTCCGCGCCCTCGCGCACGCCCTCGCCCGCACCCGCGTGCACGGCCCCGTCACCAACCGGGACCTCCTCGTGCGCTCCCTGCGCCACCCCGACTTCCGGACCGCCCGCCACTACACCGGGTTCTACGGCCGCCACCTGGACGCCCTCACCGCCCCGCCCCCCGGCGAGGCCCTGGCCGCCGTCGCCGCCGCCCTCGCGGACGCCGCCGCGCGGGGCGGCCGCTTCGGCGGGGCGTGGCGGAACGTCCCGTCCCAGCCGCAGACCAAGACCTACAACGGGCACGAGGTCCGCTACCGGCGCGAACGCGACGGCGGCTACCGCGTGGAGGGCGTCGAACGCGTGGTGTCCGTCACCCCGCACGAGGTCGTCCTCGAAACCGGCGGGGTGCGGCGCCGCCACCGCGTCCGGACGTACGCGCACACCGGCCGCGGCGGCTCCGCGCCCGTGCGCACCGTGTACGTCGACACCCCCGCCGGCTGCCACGCCCTCACCCCCGCCCCCCGCTTCCCCGACCCCGCCGCGCGCACCGCCCCCGGCTCCCTGCTCGCCCCCATGCCGGGGACGGTCGTACGGGTCGCCGAAGGGCTCGCGGAGGGCGTCCGGGTGACGGCGGGGCAGCCCCTGCTGTGGCTGGAGGCCATGAAGATGGAGCACCGCGTCACTGCTCCCGCCTCCGGCACGCTCACCGCGCTCCACGCCGTCCCCGGCCGCCAGGTCGAGGTCGGCGCCCTGCTCGCCGTCGTCACGGACACCAGTGCACAGGAGGACCAGGAAGCATGAGCACCACCATGATCAGCAGTGTCGTCGAGACCGAGGAGCAGCGGGCCCTCCGCGCCGCCGTCGCCGCCCTCGGCAAGCGCTACGGGCGCGACTACTTCACCGGGGTCGTCGCCGACGGCGCACACCCCGACGCCCTGTGGGCGGAGGCCGCCGAGCTCGGCTACCTCGGCGTCAGCATTCCCGAGGAGTACGGCGGCGGAGGCGGCGGCATCGCGGAACTCTCCATCGTGCTGGAGGAGTTGGGGGCCGCCGGGTCGCCGCTGCTCATGATGGTCGTCTCGCCCGCCATCTGCGCCACCGTCATCGCCCGCTTCGGCACCGACGCGCAGCGGCGGCAGTGGCTGCCCGGCCTCGCCGACGGCAGCCTCACCATGGCCTTCGGCATCACCGAGCCCGACGCCGGGTCCAACTCCCACCGCATCACCACCACCGCCCGCCGCGACGGCGACCACTGGGTCCTCACCGGCCGCAAGGTGTTCGTCTCCGGCGTCGACATCGCCGACGCCACCCTGATCGTCGGCCGTACGGAGGACGCCCGCACCGGCAGCCTCAAGCCCTGCCTGTTCATCGTCCCCCGCGAGGCCCCCGGCTTCGGGCGCTCGCGGATCGACATGGAGCTCCAGGCCCCGGAGAAGCAGTTCGAGCTGGTCCTGGACGACGTACGGCTGCCCGCCGACGCCCTGGTGGGCGACGAGGACGCCGGGCTGCTCCAGCTCTTCGCCGGGCTCAACCCCGAGCGCATCATGACCGCCGCGTTCGCCGTCGGCATGGCCCGCTACGCCCTCGGCAGGGCGGTGGCGTACGCCAAGGAGCGCACCGTCTGGAAGACGCCGATCGGCGCCCACCAGGCCGTCGCGCACCCCCTCGCGCAGGCGCACATCGAGATCGAGCTGGCCCGCCTGATGATGCGCAAGGCCGCCGCCCTGTACGACGCGGGCGACGACATGGGCGCGGGGGAGGCCGCCAACATGGCGAAGTACGCGGCCGCCGAAGCCTGTGTGAAGACCGTCGACCAGGCCGTCCACACCCTCGGCGGCAACGGCCTCACCCGTGAGTACGGCCTCGCCCAGCTCATCGTCGCCTCCCGGGTCGCCCGGATCGCCCCCGTCAGCCGGGAGATGATCCTCAACTTCGTCTCCCACCAGTCCCTGGGGCTCCCCAAGTCGTACTGAGCCCCGCCGGCCCCCACGGGGCCGCGCCCGGACCCCGGCCGGCTCGCGCCGGGGTCTCCCCGAGCCGCACCCCGTACCCGCATCCTGTCCGTCCACCCACCGCGCACGGCCGCCGCACCGGCCGTGCGCACCGTCGCACCACCGTGCCGAAGGGGACCGTCACACCATGGTGTTCCACAGCGAGTACGCCGATGTGCCCGACGTCGAACGTCCCGTCCACGAGGCGGTCCTCGGACACGCCGCCCACTACGGCGACGCCCCCGCGCTCGTCGACGGGACGAACGGCACCACCTTCACCTACGCCCAACTCGACGCCGGGCACCGCCGGATCGCCGCCGCCCTGGCCGCGTCCGGCCTGCGCAAGGGCGACGTGCTGGCCCTGCACAGCCCCAACACCATCGCCTACCCGGCGGTCTTCTTCGCCGCCACCAGGGCCGGCGCCGCCGTCACCACCGTGCACCCGCTGGCCACCGCCGAGGAGTTCGCCAAACAGCTCCGCGACTCCTCGGCCCGCTGGATCGTCACGGTGTCGCCCCTGCTGGAGACGGCGAAACGCGCCGCCGGGCTCAGCGGCGGCATCACCGAGATCCTCGTCTGCGACAGCGCCCCCGGCCACCGCTCCGTACTCGACCTGCTCGCCTGCACCGACCCCGAACCGCAGATCGCCGTCGACCCCCGCGAGGACATCGCCGCCCTGCCCTACTCCTCGGGCACCACCGGCACCCCCAAGGGCGTCATGCTCACCCACCACTCCATCGCCACCAACATGGCCCAGCTCGACCCGTTCATCCCGATGAAGCCGGGCGACCGCGTTCTCGCGGTCCTCCCCTTCTTCCACATCTACGGCCTGATGGCGCTGGTCAACCAGCCCCTCTCGCACGGCGCGACCGTCGTCACCCTGCCCCGCTTCGAACTCGACCAGTTCCTCCGGGCCATCCAGGACCACCGGGTCAACGCCCTCTTCGTCGCCCCGCCGATCGTCCTCGCGCTCGCCAAGCACCCCGCCGTCGAGCGCTACGACCTCTCCTCGCTGGAGTACGTCGTCAGCGCAGCGGCCCCCCTCGACGCGAACCTCGCGCAGGCCTGCGCGGACCGCCTCGGGCTGCCGCCGGTCCTCCAGGCGTACGGAATGACCGAACTGTCGCCGGGGACCCACGTGGTGCCGCTGGACGCCCCCAGCCCCCCGCCCGGCACCGTCGGCAAGCTCCTGCCGCGCACCGAGCTGCGCATCCTGTCCCTGGAGACCCCCGGCAAGGACCTCGGCGTCGGCGAGGCGGGCGAGATCGCCGTCCGGGGCCCGCAGCGGATGAAGGGCTACCTCGGCCGTCCCGACGCCACCGCCGAGATGATCGACGCCGACGGCTGGGTGCACACCGGCGACATCGGCCGCGTCGACGCCGACGGCTGGCTCTTCGTCGTCGACCGCGTCAAGGAACTCATCAAGTACAAGGGCTTCCAGGTGGCCCCCGCCGAACTCGAAGCCCTCCTGCTCACCCACGAAGACATCGCGGATGCCGCCGTGATCGGGGTACGCGACGAGGACGACAACGAGATCCCCAAGGCATACGTCGTCCGACAGGCGCACGCCGCACACCTCACGGAGGAGGACGTGATCACCCATGTCGCCGAACGCGTCGCCCCGTACAAGAAGGTGCGCCGCGTGGAGTTCGTCGACGCGGTGCCCCGTGCCGCCTCCGGCAAGATCCTGCGCCGGGAGCTCCGAGAAAGGGAACAGCGACAGTGACACGCCAGGCCCTCGCCCCCACCACGCACGACCGCGGCATCACCACCCTCACCCTCGACTCGCCGGCGAACCGCAACGCCCTCTCGGCGTCGCTCGTCGGCGAGCTGAGCCGGTCCCTCGAACGCTGCGGCAAGGACGCCTCGGTGCGGGCGGTGGTGCTCGCGCACAACGGCAACACCTTCAGCGCGGGCGCCGACCTGAAGTCGCCGGCCAGCCCGTACGCGTTCGTCGCCCTGCTGCGGCAGATCGCCGAACTGCCGAAGCCGGTGATCGCGCGCGTCGACGGGCACGCGCGGGCGGGCGGGCTCGGCCTGCTCGCCGCCTGCGACATGGCGTTCGCGACCATAGCCTCCGACTTCGCCTTCTCGGAGGTGCGCATCGGGGTCGCCCCCGCCCTCATCTCGATCCCGCTGCTGCCCCGGCTCGACCCCAGGGCGGCCTCCCGGTACTTCCTCACCGGGGAGGTCTTCGCCGGACCGCGCGCCCAGGAGATCGGGCTGCTCACCGAGACGGCACCGGACGTGGACGCCGTCCTCACGCCGGTGCTGGACGCGCTGCGCAGGGCGTCCCCGCAGGGGCTCGCCGAGACCAAGCGGCTGCTGACGGCCGGGATGCGCAACGCCTTCGACCGGGACGCAGAGGACCTGGTACAACGCTCGGCAGCGCTGTTCGCGTCCGCCGAGGCACGCGAGGGCGTCACCGCACACCTCGAACGACGGGACCCCGCGTGGCTGTTGTGACCACCCCCAAGCAGGACCGCAGCCGCGTCACCCGGCAGCGGCTGCTGGAGGCCGCCGTGGCCTGCCTCGCCGAACGCGGCTGGGCGGGCTCCACGGTGTCCGTCGTCGCCGAACGGGCGGGCGTCTCCCGGGGCGCCGCCCAGCACCACTTCCCGACCCGCGAGGACCTGTTCACCGCCGCCGTCGAGTACGTCGCCGAGGAACGCTCCCGCGCCCTGCGCGCCCTGCCGGGGCACCACACGGCGGCCGTCGTCGGCGCGCTGGTCGACCTCTACACCGGCCCCCTCTTCCGGGCCGCCCTGCACCTGTGGGTCGCCGCCTCCAACGAGGAGCAGCTGCGTGCCCGGGTCACCGAGCTGGAGGCCAGGTTCGGCCGCGAGAGCCACCGCATCGCGGTGGAACTCCTGCACGCCGACGAGACCCGCCCCGGGGTGCGCGAGATCGTCCAGGGCTTCCTGGACATGGCCCGCGGCCTCGGCCTCGCCAACCTCCTCACCGACGACACCGCCCGCCGCGACCGGGTGGTCGCCCAGTGGGCGCACCTGCTGGAGGCGGCGCTCGGCGCCCCCGCGCCGGAACGCGGATAAGAGGCTCCCCCCCCGGGTCACGGGCGGGGGAGCTCCCGGGCCACGGGCAGGGGGCGCCCTCCCCGGAGGACGCCCCCTGCCCGCTCGTCGTGCGTACGTCCGCGGAACTCAGCCCGCGATGTCCCCGAAGCCGTCGATCTCCTGCGGGCCGCGGGCGCCGGGACCCACGTACCGCGCCGACGGGCGCACCAGTCGGCCGGTGCGCTTCTGCTCCAGGATGTGCGCCGACCACCCGGCCGTGCGGGCACAGGTGAACATCGACGTGAACATGTGCGCCGGGACCTCCGCGAAGTCCAGCACGATCGCCGCCCAGAACTCCACGTTCGTCGCCAGCACCCGGTCCGGACGCCGCGCGTGCAGCTCCTCCAGCGCGGCCTTCTCCAGCGCCTCCGCCACCTCGAAGCGCGGGGCCGCCAGCTCCTTGGCGGTGCGCCGCAGCACGCGCGCACGCGGGTCCTCCGCGCGGTACACCCGGTGCCCGAAGCCCATCAGGCGCTCGCCCTTGTCGAGGGCCTGGCGCACGTACGCGCGGGCGTCACCGGTGCGCTCGATCTCCTCGATCATGCCGAGCACCCGGGACGGCGCACCGCCGTGCAGCGGCCCGGACATGGCGCCCACCGCCCCCGACAGCGCGGCGGCGACATCGGCCCCGGTGGAGGCGATCACCCGCGCGGTGAACGTGGAGGCGTTCATGCCGTGCTCCGCCGCCGAGGTCCAGTACGCGTCGACCGCCTTGACGTGCTTGGGGTCCGGCTCGCCGCGCCAGCGGATCATGAACCGCTCGACCACCGACTCGGCCTTGTCGATCTCGCGCTGCGGCACCATCGGCAGCCCCTGGCCGCGGGCCGACTGGGCGACGTACGACAGCGCCATGACCGCGGCCCGCGCCAGGTCGTCGCGGGCGGTGGTCTCGTCGATGTCCAGCAGCGGTTTCAGGCCCCACACCGGGGCGAGCATCGCCAGCGCCGACTGCACGTCGACCCGGATGTCGCCGGAGTGCACGGGGATCGGGAACGGCTCGGCGGGCGGCAGCCCCGGGTTGAAGGCGCCGTCGACCAGCAGGCCCCACACGTTCCCGAAGGACACGTGCCCGACCAGGTCTTCGATGTCGACACCCCGGTAACGGAGCGAGCCGCCCTCCTTGTCCGGTTCGGCGATCTCCGTTTCGAACGCGACGACTCCCTCGAGTCCGGGTACGAAGTCGGACATCAGGCGGCTCCTCTATGCGTGTAGGCCAAGCGGCGGGAGGCAGGAACGATACCCCTGCTGTGGAGGGGCGACAGCGGCTCCACCCCGGATTTTGGCGGGTTCCACCGATGCGGGGAAGCGTGAGAACAGGCACACTGCACGACCCGCTTCCGAGAGGGTTGAGGCCGGTTGCGGGTGGGAAGACTGCGCCCGCGCCCCGTCGCCCGGCGCGCACCCTCTGTGCGGGGGCTCCGCACCCCCTGCGGCAGGATGGCCCCGTGCCGAACACAGCTCCCGCCGCGTCCGACCCCTCCTCCTCGCCCTTCTCCGGGGGGCGCGCCCCCGACCCCGCCGCCATGCGCGAGCAGTACCGCGGCGAGCCCCTCGCCGAGCGGGCGCTCGCCGCCACCCCGATGGAACAGTTCGCCCACTGGTTCCAGCAGGCGGTCGACGCGGGCCTGGACGAGCCCAACGCCATGGTCGTCGCCACTGCCACCCCCGACGGCCGCCCCAGCACCCGTACGGTGCTCCTGAAGGCCTACGACGGCGACGGCTTCGTCTTCTTCACCAACTACGACTCCCGCAAGGGCACCGAACTGGCCGCGAACCCGCACGTCTCGCTGCTCTTCCCCTGGCACCGCATCGCCCGCCAGGTCATCGTCACCGGCACCGCCGCCCGCGTCTCCCGCGCCGAGACGGCCGCCTACTTCCGCACCCGCCCGCACGGCTCGCAGCTCGGCGCCTGGGCCAGCGACCAGTCCCGCCCCATCGCCTCCCGCGAGGAACTCACCACCGCCTACGACGCGTTGGCCGCCCGCTACCCCGAGGGCGAGAAGGTCCCCGTGCCGCCGCACTGGGGCGGCTTCCGCGTCACCCCGGAGACGGTCGAGTTCTGGCAGGGCCACCAGAACCGCCTCCACGACCGCCTGCGCTACGTGAGCACCGGCCCCGGCGCCTGGTCCGTGGAACGCCTCAACCCCTGAAACACACCCCGTGAACGCAGAACCCCGCGGGCTCTGGTCCCCTCCGAGGAGGGGGCCGGCCGGACACACCGGCGAGCCCGCGGGGCGGTGACTGCTTGGGATGGGAACCGGCTGCGCCGGCTACCGCACTGAGTGCGACGACGGGCAACTAGCCCGCAGCCACCTCACGAGTCCGGAAAGAAATCACTTCCGAATCACCTCCTTTCAGTGTGCGTCACACATTAGGAGCCCTTCCGGGGCGGCTCAACCGAATTAACGCGGCACCTCGATCCCCCCGAGGCGGGTGTGCTCCGCGACACGGCGGAGCTGAATGATCCGGACGTGCAGCACGAGTGAACACCTGCGGGTGCGCCGGGGCGCGCGGGCCTTCCGGTCCGGTACGGGGAGGGGCGCCCGGCGCCCCGGGCCGACCCGGAGGGGTGGGCGGTGGAGCGGCGGCGGACGCCGTCAGTGCCGGAAGAAGATCCGGTCGCCGTACTCGCTCATCACGCGTCCGTTCCACTCGTGGCCGCCGTCCACGTTCCCCGACCGCAGCAGCGGCACCTCGATGCCGCGCTCCGCGAGCTCTCCGGCGGCGGCCGCCATGACCGCCTGCATCAGGGCCGTGGTGACCACCGTCGAGGCGGGCGCGAAGGGGGCGTCGATGCCCTCCGTCGTCAGTTCCGCGTCACCGACCGCGATCTTGCTGTCCAGCACGATGTCGCAGTGGTCCTTGAGGAAGCTGCCCGACCTGTGGCGCGACCTGGTGTCCTGCGCGTACGCCACGGACGTGACGCCGATGACCTTCAGCCCCAGGGCGCGCGCGTTCATCGCCATCTCGACGGGCAGCGCGTTGCGCCCGGACAGGGAGATCACCACGAGTACGTCACCGGGCTTGGCGGGGCTGCTGTCGAGCACCGCGCCCGCGAGGCCGTCCACGCGTTCCAGGGCGGAGCCCAGGGTGGCGGGCATGACGTCGACGCCGACGACACCGGGCACCGCGAGGAGGTTCATCAGGGCGAGCCCGCCCGCCCGGTAGACGACGTCCTGCGCGGCGAGCGAGGAGTGCCCGGCGCCGAACGCGAAGAGCCGGCCCCCGGCGGCGACGGTGTCGGCGATCGCGGTCCCGGCGGCGGCGATCGCGTCGCCCTCCTCGTCCCGTACCCGGTGGAGCAGGCCGATCGCGGCGTCGAAGAACTGACCGGCCAGTTTGTTCTCGCTCATCGCGGAGAGCCCTTCCAGTGGCGGTTTCGTGGGAGTTGCCGGGAATGCGGGGCGGTTACCCAAGGTTACGAACAGGGGCGGCGTCCGTGCCGCGGATCACGTTGCGGTCTTGAGCCGCGACCTGTCAATACGGCCCTGCCCCGGCCCGGCACGGTTGTCGGTGCGATGCGTCAGAATTGGGACAGGGCCGGCGCAGGACGACTGAGCACAACCGAGTACGAAGACCGAGCGCACGACGATTTCTGTCACAGCACCGAGGGGCACACATGTCCGGACTGATCGACACCACGGAGATGTATCTCCGCACCATCCTCGAACTCGAGGAGGAGGGCGTCGTCCCCATGCGCGCCCGCATCGCCGAGCGCCTTGACCAGAGCGGCCCGACGGTCAGTCAGACCGTCGCCCGCATGGAGCGCGACGGCCTGGTGACGGTCGCGGGCGACCGCCACCTGGAATTCACCGAGGAGGGCCGCCGGCTGGCCACGCGCGTGATGCGCAAGCACCGGCTCGCCGAGTGCCTGCTCGTCGACGTGATCGGGCTGGAGTGGGAACAGGTGCACGCCGAGGCGTGCCGCTGGGAGCACGTGATGAGCGAGGCGGTCGAGCGCCGTGTCCTCGAACTGCTCCGCCACCCCACCGAGTCCCCGTACGGCAACCCGATCCCGGGTCTGGAGGAGCTCGGCGAGAAGTCCGAGGCCGACCCGTTCCTGGACGCGGGCATGGTCAGCCTGAGCGAGCTGGCGCCGGGTCCGGAGGGCAAGACCGTCGTCGTACGGCGCATCGGCGAGCCCATCCAGACCGACGCCCAGCTCATGTACACGCTGCGCCGCGCCGGCGTGCAGCCCGGTTCGGTGGTCAGCGTGACGGACTCGCCCGGCGGTGTGCTGGTCGGCAGCAGCGGCGAGGCGGCCGAGCTGGACGCGGAGACGGCCTCGCACGTCTTCGTCGCCAAGCGCTGAGACGTCTCCGCCTCGAAGGTCAACGGCGGGCCGGGGGACGGGACTTGAGGTCGCGTTCTCCGGCCCGCTTCCGCACCGGAATGCCGGCGGCCGGACGGGATCGCGTGCCACGCTGTGTCTGCGGCACATGAACCGGGGCACCAGAGGTGAACGAGGGCTGCCGGCCGGGCCCGTCGCACGGCCGGGGAGGAGGCGGGAGATGCGCCCGTCGTACGCACCGCACGAGCACGCACCGCACGCGAGCCACCCGCACGAGCACGCACCGCACGCGAGCGGCCCGCACCGACGCGCACCGCACGCGAGCGGCCCGTACGCGGAGGGCCCCGGCGCCCTGAGGCGCCGGGGCCTGTCCTCCCCTGTGCCGGCCTGGAGCCCCGAGCTCTTCAGGCCGGCCCCCGCGGACCGTCTTCCCCGAGCGGCCCGCCTCCCGCAGAAGATCTCCCCTCGGCGGCGAACGCCAATCCTTGAGCGCTGTCACTCGAAAGAGGGCTCTTGGCCGCTCCGCCCCGATCTTCGAATATGGGTTCGATGACATGGAGACGGCGGACGTCAGCAGGCGAGGGACGAGCACGCACGATCCGTACGAGAAGGGGGTGCCAGGTCATATGGTGCGGCGCATCGACGTGACCGGAGCAGACGGCGTACGCCTCGCCGCCTGGGAGTTCGCCGACCCGCCCAAGGAGGGCGGCGACCTGGAGCGGCTCCCCGGCGTCTTACTGCTGCACGGCCTGATGGGCCGCTCCTCGCACTGGGCGGCCACCGCCCGGTGGCTCTCCGAGCGGCACCGGGCCGTCGCCCTCGACCAGCGCGGCCACGGCCGCAGCGAGAAGCCCTCCGAAGGCCCCTTCTCCCGGGACGCCTACGTCGCGGACGCGGAGGCGGTGGTGGAGGAGCTGGGGCTGGGCCCGGTCACCCTGGTGGGGCACTCCATGGGCGCGCTGACGGCCTGGCAGCTCGCCGCCAAGCGGCCGGACCTGGTGCGCGCCCTGGTCGTCTGCGACATGCGCGCCTCCGCGCTCGGGGCCGCCTCCCAGCGGGAGTGGGAGGACTGGTTCAAGGCCTGGCCGGTGCCGTTCGCGACGCTCGCGGACGTACGGAAGTGGTTCGGCGAGGACGACCCCTGGGTGGAGCGGCCCTCCCCGGCGCGCGGCGAGTTCTTCGCCGAGGTGATGGCCGAGCGGGCGGACGGCTGGCGTCCGGTCTTCTCCCGCCGTCAGATGCTGCTGTCCCGGGCGACCTGGGTGCACGACGCGCACTGGGACGAGCTCTCCCAGGTGCGGTGCCCGACGCTGGTCGTGCGCGGCCTGGACGGCGAACTGGGCCGCGCGGAGGCCCAGGAAATGGTGCGGGTGCTGCCGCGCGGCCAGTACGCGGAGGTGGTGGACGCCGGTCATCTCGTCCACTACGACCAGCCGGACGGCTGGCGCGCGGCCGTCGAGCCCTTCCTGGAGGAGGTCGCGGGCGAGCCCGTGCCGGGCCGGTAGCGGGACGGCGCCCGGGAGCGCCGCCCCGCCCGCGGCCGGCTACCCCTTGCTCACCGCCGCCAGGATCTCCGGCAGCCGGGCGGCGGTCCGGGGCGCGGCGACCCGCAGCCCGCCCCAGGTGACCAGGGCCCCGTACGCCACCCCCAGCGGCAGCAGGAACCACGTGGCGGTCCCGGCGACGTGCAGCCACACCGTCAGCGCGATCAGCGGGCCGCACACCACCGCCGACACCACGAGCCCCACCACCAGCGACATCCAGGCCAGCGACCCCTGCCCGGGGGCCACGTTCTTGTACGAGCTGTCCTGCGGGATCGAGTACGGGAACCGGGCCGAGGCCACCAGGCCCGCCGCGAGCAGCGCGCCCAGCAGGGCGAAGGACAGCCCCAGCACCTCGGGGAAGATCGCCCAGCCGTCCGCCAGCGCCGTCGTGAGGCCCGTCACCAGCAGCGTGTACGGCACCGTGATGACCAGCAGCGCCAGCAGCCGCGCCCGCAGCTCCTCGTAGGCGTCCCGCACGGAGGAGATCGTCGTCGCCACCATCCAGAACGCCGAGGTGTCGGTGCCGAACTGGTTGAAGGTCTGCATCCCGAGCATCCCCGCCGCGAAGCACGCCCAGTACGGCGACCCGGTGCCCTGGAGGGCGTTGAACACCGGGACGATGAGCCCGATCGCCAGCGAGGTGATCCACGCGCCCTTGGTCTTCGGGTCGCGCCAGACGTAACGCAGCACCCGCTGCGCGGTGGCCGCCGTGCGCCCGTCCGGCAGCAGCCGGGCCAGCGGCCCCGCCGTGGACTCCTTGCGCGAGCCCCCCGAGGACCCCGGCGCCGCCTGGACGGTCGAGCCGTCCGGCGAGGTCATCAGCTTCACCAGCCCGCGCTCCCACGACCACAGCAGCGCTGCCAGCAGCACCGCGGTGAGCAGCAGTTGCACCGCGCCACGCCCGTACGCGCCCTCGCTCACGGAGTGCACCGCACCGACCGCGGAGGCGGGCGGCACCCACCGCACCACGTCCGCGACCGGCTCCAGCACCGGCATGCCGCCGGTGACCGCCAGCCGCTGCCAGCCGAAGTTCACCACCTGGACGCCGACCGCGACGACCAGACCGCTCAGCACGGCCAGGTCCCGCCCGCGCCGGCTGGTCAGCAGCCGTACGTTCGCCGTCGCCACCGCGCGCGCCAGCGCCACACAGGTGAGCACCAGCAGCCCGGCCGCCACGACCGCCGTCAGCGCCGCGAGGAGGCCCCGCGCGACGGCGATCACCGAGCCGACCGCCAGGCACACCGTGAACAGCGGTCCGATGCCCACCAGCGACGCCGCCAGCAGCGCCCGCACCAGCGGCCGCGGCTCCAGCGGCAGCATCACCAGCCGCGAGGGGTCGAGCGTCTCGTCGCCGCTGGGGAAGAACAGCGGCATGAACGCCCACGCGACGGCGAACACCAGCGCCAGCAGCACCGTCACCGTCGGCGCGTACTGCGTGCCCCGCAGCGCGAGCAGCCCCAGCACCAGCAGTGCCGAGAAGAGCAGCACCAGCACGCAGCTCGTGGCGAACGCCGCCGTGCGCCCGGAGGACTGCCGCAGCCCGTTCTTCAGCAGCGCGAGCTTCAGCCGTACGAACACCGGGGTCAGCCCCGTCGAAACGGCCCCGGCGGACGCGTCGCCGGGCGTGCGGCCCGCGACGGCGCTCATCGCGGCGCCCCGCCGCCGAGCCAGTCCAGGCTGTCCCCCGCGTCGCGCCCCTGCGCCCCGACCAGCTCCAGGAACGCGTTCTGGAGCGTCGGCGCGTCGCCGCGCACCTGCGCGAGGGTGCCCTGCGCGCGGATCTGCCCGGCGGCCATCACGGCCACCCAGTCGCACAGCGACTCCACCAGTTCCATCACGTGGCTGGAGAAGACGACGGTGGCGCCGGACGCGGTGTACCGCTCCAGCACGCCGCGGATGGTCTGCGCGGACACCGGGTCCACGCCTTCGAAGGGCTCGTCCAGGAAGAGCACTTCCGGGTTGTGCAGGAGGGCGGCCGCGAGCCCGATCTTCTTGCGCATGCCGGTTGAGTAGTCGACCACCAGCTTGTGCTGCGCGCCCGCCAGGTCCAGTACGTCCAGGAGCTGGGTGGCGCGCTTGTCGACCTCCTCGCCGGGCAGCCCCCGCAACCGCCCGCTGTAGGCCAGGAGTTCCCGCCCCGACAGCCGCTCGAAGAGCCGGAGCCCCTCCGGCAGCACGCCGATCCGCGACTTGACCCGCACCGGGTCCGCCCACACGTCGTGGCCGCCGATGTGCACCGTGCCCCGGTCCGGGCGCAGCAGCCCCGTCACCATGGACAGGGTGGTGGTCTTGCCCGCCCCGTTCGGACCGACCAGCCCGATGAACTTCCCGGCCGGCAGCTCCAGATCGATTCCGGCCACAGCGGTCTGCTCGCCGAACCGCTTCCACAATCCCTGGACGCGTACGGCGGCGGGCGGCGCCGCATGCGCTCCGCCCGCCGCTTCGAATGCCTGGTCAGGCATGTCGTCAGCCTTTCGTGGTCCCCGTGGAATACGGGCCCACCTTATGTTCGAACGCGCCCCCGCGCAGCAGCCGCTTCCCGCCCGCAGGCGTACGCGAGCGGGCTGATCAGCTCCTCCGCGTCCGGCAGCCACCGGTTGGCGGGAGTGGGGCGGCGCGCCCACTGCACGGCGCCCATCGCGCCCATCCGGGTCGGCGGGGCCGCCACGAAGTCGCCCTCGCCGCGCGCTACCAGGTCCAGGGTGCTCGGCACCCAGCCCAACTTGCGCACCAGGTCCGGGATCTTGGCGCCCGCGCCCGGCAGCACGAAGAACAGCAGCCGCCGGTCGGGGGTGCTGGTGACCGGACCGAGGGTGAGCTCCATGCGCTCCATGCGGGCGAGGGCCAGGAAGCCGGCCGTCTCGGGCACGTCGACGGCGTCGAAGGTGCGTCCGGTCGGCAGCAGGATCGAGGCCTTCGGGTTCTTCTGCCACATGCGGCGCGCGGCCACCGCACTGCCGGTCGCCAGCGTCGCCCAGTCCTTCTTCTCCGGGTGCGCGCCGGGGGCGGCGCAGGTCATGTCGCCGCACGAACAGCGCTCCACCCCCGCCTCGGCCTCCAGCCAGGTCCCGGGGACCACGTCCCAGTGCCGTTCTTCCGCGTACCGCACGGCGCTGTCGAGCAGTTGATCACCGCGCTGCTGGGGGATCTGGGCTGCGTCCGTGACGTCCGTGACTCCGATGGTCTCTTCCACGCACAGCTCAACTGCCCGCACCAACTCCGGTTACGGGCGCGCGCGAGCGGGCGCCGACGCATCGATCCTGCATGTGGGGCGCATCGGTGCACGGGCGGGGGCGCGCAGGTGGGCGGCGTGCGGTGAGCGGGCAACCACAGGAGGGGGGCCGGGAGGTACCGGAAAACGCCTGTGCCTTCCGACATCGCACTCATCTCCGCCATCTCCGCGTATGACCTGCATTCTTTGCATATCCACCGGGCAGTGATGTCCGCGTACGAATTCCACGGAATTCACGAGGACTTCATCCGCGCCCGCACCAGGGGGTACACATGGCAGCCAGGCCGCTCGTCGCCCGACAGCCGAACGAACGGCTCCAGGCGCTCATCCAGGAAGCCGGATGCTCCAACGCCGGACTCGCCCGCAGGGTCAACATGTGCGGCGCGGAGCACGGGCTCGATCTCCGTTACGACAAGACGTCGGTGGCCCGGTGGCTGCGCGGCCAGCAGCCCAGGGGGCGGGCCCCGGGCATCATCGCCGAGGCGCTCGGCCGCAAGCTGGGGCGCACCGTCACCATCGACGAGATCGGCATGGCGAACGGCAAGAACCTGGCGTCCGGCATCGGGCTCCAGTTCTCGCCAACCGTGCTGGGCGCCATCGAGCAGGTCTGCGAGCTGTGGCGCAGCGACGTGGGGCGGCGGGACTTCCTGTCGGGTTCCTCGGTGGCGTCGTCGGCGCTGGTGGAGCCGAGCCGCGACTGGCTGATCACGGGCGCCGACCACCAGGTGGCGCGCACGGCGGGCTCGCGGGTGGGACCCGGCGACGTGGCGGCGGTGCGGGCGACGACGGAGGCGCTCCAGACGCTCGACCACCGGTTCGGCGCCGGGCATGTGCGCCCGATCGTCGTGCACTACCTCAACAGCGTCGTCTCCGGGCTGCTGTCGGGCTCCTACCGCGAATCGGTGGGGCGTGAACTCTTCGCCGCCGTCGCCCGGTTGACGGAGCTGGCCGGATACATGGCCGTCGACACCGGGCAGCCGGGGCTGGCGCAGCGGTACTACATCCAGGCGCTGCGGCTCGCGCAGGCGGCCGGGGACCGCGGCTACGGCGGATACGTCCTGGCCGCGTCCATGAGCCACCTGGCCGCGCAGCTCGGGAACCCGCGCGAGATCGCCCAGTTGGCGCGGGCGGCGCAGGAGGGGGCGCGGGGGAGGGTGACACCGCGCGCGGAGGCAATGTTCTACGCGGCGGAGGCGCGCGGGCACGCCCTGCTCGGCGACGAACGCACCTGCGCGGTGGTGTCGGCGAAGGCGCAGAACGCGATGGACAAGGCGCACGACGCGGGCGACACGGGCGACGACCCGGTCTGGATCACCCACTTCGACCAGGCGTACCTGGCCGACGAGTTGGCGCACTGCCACCGCGACCTGGGGCAGGCGGACGCGGCCGCGCGCCGGGCCCGCGAGAGCCTCGCCGGGCACCCCGACAGCAGGGTGCGCAGGCGGGCCATCGGGCTGGTGCTGCTCGCCTCGGCGCAGGTGCAGCAGCGCGAGGTGGAGGAGGCCTGCCAGACCGGTACGCGGGCGGTGGAACTGTTGAGCACCCTGCGCTCGAACCGGGGCGCGGAGTACCTGGAGGACCTCCAGCAGCGGCTCGCGCCGTACCGCGACGAGCCCGCGGTGCGGGAGTTCGGGGCCCGGATGGAGGTCCAGGCGGCGTGAGGGGGGAGCGTCCCGCCGGGGGCGAGGCTCGTCAACGCGGTGCTTGAACAGCGTCAACTTCCCTCCGTCCGTTACGGGGAGGAGGCGGGGGTACGGCCCTGGCCTGCGCGGATCGTGGGTGCGTGGCCCGAGGGAGGATTCACCCGGTAGCGTGAAGCGGTGATTCCGTCCCTCGCCCGCGCGGCGAGGCCGTTCAGAACCGATGGCAGGAGCCCCCGTTGACGCGAAGCGAGCAGGGTGATGAGCCGCAGCATCCCGCTGTGCGCCCCGCACACGAGGGCGTAGTGCTGCCCCCGGCACAGCAGCAGTGGCAGCCGCCGCAGGCGCCGGGCCCGATGCCGCCGCACGGGCAGAGCTGGGGCCCGCCGTGGGGGCCGGGCGCGCCGCAGGGGCTGCCCCCGGAGCAGCCGCAGCAGGCCGTGTGGGGCGCGCCCGCCGCGCCCGACGCCGACGCCGGGCCCACCCAGTACATGCCCGCGGTGCCGGCGGAGCCCGTCGCGCCGGGCAGTGACGGCGAGCCGACGCAGTTCATGCCGCCCGTGCCGTCCGGGCCCGGCGCGCTGCCGCCGGAGGCCCCCGCCGGGCAGCCCGGGACGCAGGCCCAGCAGGCCCAGCAGGCCGGGACGCAGCAGGCCGGGCAGCTCGACGGCACCGCGTTCCTGGGTCAGCAGGCGCTCCAGCCGCCCGTGGGCTCGGACGCGGACGCCACCCAGTACCTCCCGCCGGTCCCGGCGGACGCCCCGTACGCGCCCAGGCCCGACGGCGTACCGCAGCACCAGCAGGCACCGCAGCACCAGCAGACGCAGCATCAGCAGGCACAGCACCAGCAGGCGCAGCACGGCACGCACGGGGGGCCCGTGCTGCCCGGCGTGCCCGGGGAGCGGCAGCCGCCCGCCGAGTTCGACAGCCTCTTCCGCACCCAGGCGCCGGCCGGCGGCGGGCAGGGCGAGGCGGCCGGCTCCACGCAGCAGATGCCGCGTTTCCTGCCGCCCCGGCAGCAGGAGGCCGAGCAGGAGGAGGCGCGCTACCAGCAGTTCCAGCAGCCCGCCGCGCGGCAGGGCGGCCCCGAGCCGCGGCGGCGCAGGATCTCGCCGGTGCCGATGATCGCCGCCGTGGTGGTCGGCTGCTCGGTGATCGGCCTCGGCATCGGCGCGCTGGCGAGCTTCGGCGGCGACGGCACCGGCGAGGGCGCCGACGCCACGAACACCGCGGCCGGCGCCGAACTGCCCAACCGGGAGACCGCCGCCGAGAAGGTCGCCGACGGCGCGAAGGGCCAGGCGCAGGCGCTGGACAAGCTGCTCGCCGACAGCAACGACAGCCGCGCCTCGGTGATCGACGCGGTGGCCGCCATCGGCCAGTGCGGCGACCTGGCCAAGGCCGCCACCGACCTGCGGGCCGCCGCCACCCAGCGGCGCGGTCTGGTCACCCGGCTGAAGGTCCTGAAGGTCGACAAGCTGGAGGGGCACGAGGCGCTCACCGCCGCGCTCAACGGCGCGTGGGAGGCCTCGGCCGCCGCCGACGACCACTACGCGGCGTGGGCGGACAAGGTGGCGGGCGACAAGGACCGCCTGTGCCGCGGCGGCCGGGCGAAGGCGACCCAGGAGCGGCGCGCGGGCGACCGCGAGAGCGGAAAGGCCTCGCAGCAGAAGCAGCAGGCGGTGAACCCCTGGAACGCGATCGCCGGGAAGTACGGCCTCACCGAGCACCAGGCGAACGAGCTGTGACCCGTGCCCCGCGCGGGGCCTCCGTCCGAGCCCCGCGCGGGACCTTCGTCCGCTCCGGATTCGTATGCCCGTACGATCGACGACCGTGCAAAGTTCAGCGAACCCTTCCCGTCGCGGCCGTCGCTCCACCACCATGGGCGGCATGCCGCTGAATGACATGCCGTGGTGGCGCTGGCGCACTCAGGTGCGTTCTGCGCTGCACATGCTCTCCGACCCCGTCTTCCACCAGGAGTGCTGGCTCGCCGGGGTGGACGGGTACGGGGACATCACCGACGCCGTCTACCGGCTCGTCGAGGACACCTGGCTCGACAACTGGTCCGCCGAGAAGTACGTCGGGTCCATATTCCGGGACCCGGACGAGGCGGCCCTCGTGGACGTGGCCGTGCTCCGGGTCCTGCGGATCATGCACCAGGTCGGCGCGGACGCCCCCGTCTCGGCGTACCTGGCCGACCCCGGCTGGCCCGAGGCCGTGCGCGCCGCCCGCGAGGCGCACGTGCGCATGGCGCAGAGCGACGGCGACGACCCGGACGCGGCTCCCCGCTCGCTGGAGGTCATCCGCATTCTGACCAGGTCGGCCTGAAGCAGCCCGGTGTGCGATCCTCTGGGGTCATGAGCGACCCCAAGCCTGCCGAACAGTCCGAAACCGACCACTACGTCCTCACCCTGTCCTGCCCGGACAAGCAGGGCATCGTGCACGCCGTGTCCAGCTACCTCTTCATGACCGGCTGCAACATCGAGGACAGCAGGCAGTTCGGCGACCACGACACGGGTCTGTTCTTCATGCGGGTCGCCTTCTCCGCCGGGGCCCCGGTGTCGGTGGACAAGCTGCGGGCTAGTTTCGCGGCCGTCGGGGACTCCTTCCGGATGGACTGGCAGATCCACCGGGCCGAGGACCGGATGCGGATCGTGCTGATGGTCAGCAGGTTCGGTCACTGCCTGAACGACCTGCTGTTCCGGTCGCGGATCGGCGCCCTGCCGGTGGAGATCGCCGCCGTCGTCTCCAACCACCCGGACTTCCGCGAGCTGGTCGGCTCGTACGGCATCCCCTTCCACCACATCCCCGTGACGAAGGACACCAAGGCCGCGGCCGAGCAGCGGCTCCTCGACCTGGTGGACGCCGAGAACGTCGAGCTGGTCGTCCTCGCCCGCTACATGCAGGTGCTCTCCGACCACCTGTGCAAGCAGCTCAGCGGCCGGATCATCAACATCCACCACTCCTTCCTGCCGAGCTTCAAGGGCGCCAAGCCCTACCACCAGGCGCACGCGCGCGGAGTGAAGCTGATCGGCGCGACCGCCCACTACGTGACGGCCGACCTCGACGAGGGCCCGATCATCGAGCAGGAGGTCGAGCGGGTCGGCCACGAGGTCACCCCGGAGCAACTGGTGGCGGTCGGCCGCGACGTGGAGTGCCAGGCGCTGGCGCGCGCGGTGAAGTGGCACAGCGAGCACCGGGTGCTGCTCAACGGGCACCGCACGGTCGTGTTCGCCTGACGCTCCCGACGCCTCTGCCGCCCCTTGCCCGAGTGCGCCGTCACAGCCGGGACAGCGAGGCCGCCGCGAACAGCACGTCCCGCACCGCCGCCTTGTCGCCGTCCTGGCCCGCCGCCGCCTCGTGCGGCGGCACGTGCCCGGCCGCGAGCCGGCAGAACTCGACGCCGTCCAGGGCGATGTGCGCCACTTCGTGGTCCGGGACGGCGGCGGCCGCGGGGGAGTCCAGCGGGATGTACCAGTGCCCGCCGCCCGCGCCCTCCACCTCCAGGTGCAGCGTGCGTCCCGGGGCGCCCGCCGCGACCAGTTCCCGCGCGGGAGGCGCGAGACCGGTCCGGCGGCGGGCGGCCAGCGTGCCGGGGAGCAGCCGGGCCGCCAGGTCGACCAGCGCGTGCAGATGCGCCCCCGACGGGGGTTCGTACGGGTAGTCCACGGCCTGGGCGATGTCCTCCGCGTGCACCCAGCACTCGAAGGCCCGCTCCAGCAGCGCGTCCTTGAGCGGCAGCGAGAAGGCTCCGTAGGACACCGCCAGCTCGGCGGAGCCGCGTCCGGCGAAGGACACCGTGCGCACCAGCGTGTGGCTCTGCTCGCGCCAGGGGACGCGCACCGCGCGGGTGGGCGGCTGCCGGGAGCCCCGCCAGTACGCCTCGGTGCGGCCGGTGGGGTCGCCGGGGCCGTCGGACGCGGCCGGGTCGGCCAGGCCCAGCGCGTCGGCCACCAGGCCGTCGACGGTCATCAGATGCCCGATGACCGCGGCCACCGTCGCCTTGCGCCGTACCGGACGGTCCTGCTCGAACCAGCGCAGCTGCACGGGCGCGTGCCACTCGCCGGGGTCGATGTCGGCGAGCAGGGCGTCCAGCCGGGCCGTCTCCGTGTCGTACGGCCGGGCCCAGGCCGGCACCGGGATGCGGGCCGGACGGCGGCCCAGGCAGGCGGCCAGCACCCGGGAGCGCAGCGTCGGGTCCAGGTCGAGGCCGCGTTCGGCCTGGAGCAGGCCCACCGCGTCCCGCAGCCGCAGGGCCTCCTCCGCGCACGGGGCGCACGCGGTGAGGTGCTCCTCCACGGCGAGCGTCTCCTCGGCGGAACAGGCGGCCAGCGCCCAGGCCCCGAGCAGCGACTTGAGCACCCGGTGCGACAGACCGCCGGCCGTCCGCTCCCGGTGGCCCCCGTGCTCCTCGCTCACAGCGCGCTCCCGAAGCCGGGAGCACCGGGGGCGGTGTCCAGGCCGGAGCCCGGGCCGGAGCCGGGGACGGTGTGCGCCGTCGACAGCAGCTGCAGCCCCAGCCGGAGCCTGCGGCGGGCCTCGTCCTCGGTGATACTCAGGCGGGACGCGGTCTGCCGGTAGTCGTGCCGCTGGAAGTACGCCAGCTCCAGGGCCTCCCGCAGGGGAGCGGGCATGGACGTCACGATGTAGTCCGCGCGGGCTGCCGCCGCCGCCCGGCACACCTTCAGCTCCAGCTCCTCCGCGGTGCCCTCGCCGTCCGCCAGGGCGGCCGCCTCCGCCTGCCGCAGCCGGTGCACGGCGCGCCGGTGCGTCAGGCGCGCCATCCAGGCCCGCATGGAGCCGTCCTTGGGGTCGAAGGACTGCGGGTTCTCCCAGACGTGGCCGAAGACCTCCCGGGTGACCTGGTCGGCGGCGTCCTCGTCGTCCAGCACCCGGTGCGCCAGGCCGTGCACCAGGGAGGCGAACCTGTCGTACAGCTCGCCCAGCGCCGCCGCCTCGCCCCGCGCCAGCCGCTGCTGCATCCTGCGGTCCCAGCGCGGCGGTGCGTCCTTCGGCATCCCTTCCCCCCAACCCCGGCCCCGTGCCGCCGCGCCCCGCAGCGGCTGCTCTTTCGAATGTAGTGCGAGACCGGGCGGTGCACGCACCTTTGTGGCAAGTGCGCCTGGTACGCAGTTCGGGATGGTAATGATCCGGTCATCGCGCGCCTCCCGCGCACGGGGCTCACAGGCACCCGGTGTTTCATGGGAGCGCGGCGAGGGCAGCCGCGATGAGGAAGGACTACTTCCGGTTAGTTGAGAGGTCCGACGCGTGACGCTGAAGGTGACAGAGGCAGAGCACGGCGGCTGGGCCGTGCTGCACATCTCCGGCGAACTGGACCTGGTGACCTCGCCGGCCGTGCGGCAGCGCGTGCACCGGGCCGTCGCGGACGGACGGCACCGGGTGGTGCTGGACCTGTCGGACGTGCTCTTCTGCGACTCCAGCGGGGTGGGGGTGCTGATCGCCGCGCGGCGGCTCATGCGCTCGTGCCGGGGGAGCCTGCGGCTGATCCTCCCGGCGCGGGGAGCGGTCGACGGGAGCCATGTGAACCGGGTGCTCGCGGCGCTCGGGGTGCGGCGGCTGTTCGAGGTGTTCCCCGATGTCGACACGGCGGTCGACGACACCGCGCGGGCGCTGTCCGCGTGAACGGCCCGTCCCGTCCGTCGCCCTGGTGTCCGACTGCCCCACCGGTGGATGATTTCCCCGCGGAAACGGCTTCTTCCGCACGTCAAGGACGTACCCTCCCCTGCATGGACAGCGCAGAGTACGAGCGCAAGACGGCGGCCCGTTTCGCCTCCTTCGACCAGGACGGCAACGGTTACATCGACCGCGAGGACTTCAGTGCCGCGGCGGCCGCCATCCTTGCCGAGTTCGGCACGACCGCCCGTTGCGACAAGGGCCAGGCCCTCTACAGCGGGGCCGAGGCGTTCTGGCAGGGGATGGCCGGGATCGCCGACGTCGACGGGGACCAGCGGGTCAGCCGCGACGAGTTCGTGACGGGGGCGGTGAAGCGGCTGCGGGACAACCCGAAGCGGTTCGCCGAGATCGCCCGGCCCTTCCTGCACGCGGCGATCGAGATCGCGGCGGCGGAGGGGGAGGACAGCGGCGTGACGGTCGGGGCGGCCATCCGGCTGCTGCGGGTCCTGGGCGCGGACGAGCGGCGGGCGGAGCAGGTGGCGGCGGCGCTGGACGCGGACGGGGACGGCAGGATCACCGAGGAGGAGACCCTGACCGCCTTCGCGACGTACTACACGGTCGACGGACCCGACCCCCAGTAGCCGGCCCCGTGGACACCGGTCCCCGGGCGGGCGGTCTCCGCGGCCCGTCCCCGCCTCCGGCCCCGTCGACGCCCTCCGCTATCCGAACATCTCGCGCAGGCGGTACTTCAGGACCTTGCGGAGGGCCTCGTTGCGGGGGAGGGCGTCGACCACCTCCACCTGCTCCGGGAGCTTGTGCCCGGCCAGGCCCGTCCCGCGGAGGTACGCGACCGCCTCCGCGGGGGCGAGGGCGGCGGAGTCCCGCAGTTCCAGGACCGCGCAGACCCGCTCGCCCCGCTCCGCGTCCGGCAGGCCGATCACGGCCGCGTCCGCCACCGCCGGGTGCTCGTGCAGCAGGTCCTCGATCTCCTTGGCCGAGATGTTCTCCCCCTTGCGGATGATGACGTCCTTGAGGCGGCCGGTGAGGACCAGGTGCCCGGACGGCGTCAGGTGCCCGAGGTCGCCGGTGAGCAGGTAGCCGTCCTGGTCGAAGGTCCCGGCGTCCGCCGCCGCCCCCAGGTAGCCCTGGCACACCGCCTCCCCGCGCAGCCGCACCTCCCCGTCGGTCCCGGCCGGCACCGGCTCGCCCGCCGGGTCGGTGATGCGGATCGACATGCCCCGCGGGGGGCGGCCCTCGGTGGCGGCGAGGTTCTCGGGGGTGTCGTCCGGGGAGCCCATCGTGATCATGGGGACCTCCGTCATGCCGTACCCGTGGGTGAGTTCGCACCCCAGCTCCCGCACCACCGCGTGGTACAGCTCCGGGGGCTTCGGCGCGCCCCCGCCCGCCAGCAGCCGCAGCGTCGGCAGTACGGGGGTGGCCGGGTTCTTGCGCTGTTCGGTCAGGAACATCGAGTAGAACGCCGTCGAGCCGCCCGCCACCGTCACCCCGTGACGGCGGTATTCGGCCAAAGCGTCCGGCATCGCGAACTGTTCGAAGAGGACGGCCGGGAAGCCGCGGAGGAGCAGCATCACCAGGTAGTCCGGACCGCCGATGTGCGCGTACGGGAAGGCGATCGACCCCACGTCGTCCGGGGTCGGGCGCAGGGCGTGGGCCAGGCAGGAGCCGCCCGCGAGCAGGGAGCGGTCGGTGTGCAGCACGCCCCGGGGGGCGGAGGTGGTGCCCGAGGTCCAGTAGATCCACCGCACGGAGGTCCCGTCGCCGGGCGGGGGCGGCAGGAGGGCCGGGTCGCCGTCCGGCAGCTCGTCGTACGCCCGGAGCACGACGAGGGGGCCGGGGAGACGGCGCGCGAGGCGGCGGGCCATCGACGCGTGGTCGAAGCCGCGCCACTCGCCCGGCACCACCAGGTACTCCGCCTTCGACTCCCGCAGCGCGAAACCGACCTCGCGGTCCCGGTAGAAGGGGATGACCGGCGACTGGACCGCGCCCAGGCGGGCCAGCGCGAGGGAGAGCAGGACGGTCTCGATGCGGGTGGGCAGTTGCCAGACCACCACGCTGCCGGCCCGCACCCCCAGCTCGTACAGCCCGGCGGCGGCCCGCTCGGCGCGCTCCCGCAGCTCGCCGAAGGTGAGGGAGCGGTCCTCCTGGAGGAGCGCCGGGCGGTGCGGGGTGAGGCGGGCGCGGCGCTCCACCAGCTCCCAGAACGTGCCGGAAGCGTCGAGCGGGCGGGCGGTGTGCAGGGGTGAAGTCACGTCACGCTCCCGGTAACTGACGGACAGTCAGAATTGACGGTGAGCGTAGGGCGCTATGCCTTGTCGGTCCAGAGGTCCGGCGGCTAGCCTGATTTCTGACGGGTCATCAGATCCAGTTCAGCAGATCAGCGAACACCCGAAGGGGAGCGCCGGATGGAACTGCCTCGGATCATCAGCGTCGACGACCACGTGATCGAGCCCCCGCACCTCTTCTCCACCTGGCTCCCCGCCAAGTACCGCGACCGCGGGCCCCAACCGCTCACCGCCGGCATCGGGGAGCTCGCCTACGTCGCGGGCAAGTACCGGATCACGATGGACCCGGACGGGCCGCCCACCGACTGGTGGATCTACGAGGACCTGCAGTTCCCGTACAAGCGCAACATCGCCGCCGTCGGCTTCGACCGCGACGAGATGACCCTGGAGGGGATCACCCGCGAGGAGATGCGGCGCGGCTGCTGGGACCCCAAGGCCCGCCTCGCGGACATGGACCTCAACCACGTCGAGGGCTCCCTGTGCTTCCCCACCTTCCCGCGCTTCTGCGGCCAGACCTTCGCCGAGGCCCACGACAAGGAGGTCGCCCTCGCCTGCGTGCGCGCGTACAACGACTGGATGGTCGAGGAGTGGTGCGGCGACAGCGGCGGCCGGCTGATCCCGCTGTGCATCGTCCCGCTCTGGGACATCGGCCTCGCGGTGGCCGAGATCCGCCGCAACGCGGCCCGCGGGGTCCGCGCGGTCACCTTCTCCGAGATCCCCACCCACCTCGGGCTCCCCTCCATCCACTCCGGTTACTGGGACCCCTTCTTCGCGGTCTGCGAGGAGACCGGGACGGTGGTCAACATGCACATCGGCAGCAGCTCCCAGATGCCCGCCGCGTCCCCCGACGCCCCGCCCGCCGTCCAGGCCGCGCTCTCCTTCAACAACGCCATGGCCTCGATGACGGACTTCCTCTTCTCCGGGGTCCTGGTGAAGTTCCCGCAGCTCAAACTCGCCTACAGCGAGGGCCAGATGGGCTGGATCCCGTACGCCCTGGAGCGCGTCGACGACGTGTGGGAGGAGCACCGCGCCTGGGGCGGGGTCAAGGACCTGATCCCCGAGCCGCCCTCCACGTACTACTACCGGCAGATCTTCTGCTGCTTCTTCCGCGACAAGCACGGCGTCGCCTCGATCGACGTCGTCGGCCGCGACAACGCCACCTTCGAGACCGACTACCCGCACGTCGACTCGACCTTCCCGCACACCAAGGAGGTGGCCCTCGACCACGTCAAGGGCCTCGACGACGAGACGGTCTACAAGCTGATGCGCGGCAACGCCATCCGCATGCTCGGACTCGACCTGGACAGGGACCGGCGGGCGCGCTGATGGACCTCGCGTACACGGAGCAGGAGGAGGAGTTCCGGGCGGAGCTGCGGAGCTGGCTGGGCACGGTGCTGCCGGGGCTGCCCGCCAGGCCCGATCCGCTGGACTGGCCGGGCAGGCGCGCGTACGACACGGCCTGGCAGCGGACGCTGTACGACGCGGGGTACGCCGGCCTCCAGCGCGAGGGCACCCCCACCCAGCACCTGATCTTCCTGGAGGAGACCGAGCGCGCCGGGGCCCCGTACGTCGGCGCGAACTTCGTCGGGCTGCTGCACGCGGGCCCCACCATCGCGGCCGAGGGCACGCCGGAGCAGCGGGAGCGCTGGCTGCCGCCGATCCTGCGCGGCGACGAGGTCTGGTGCCAGGGCTTCAGCGAGCCCGACGCGGGCTCCGACCTGGCCGCGCTCCGTACGAGGGCGGTCCGCGACGGCGATCACTACGTGGTCACCGGGTCCAAGATCTGGACCTCGCACGCCGAGGTCGCCGACTGGTGCGAACTCCTCGTCCGCACCGCGCCCGTCACACCCGACACCCCCAAGCACAAGGGCATCACCTGGCTCGCGGTGCCGATGGACGCGCCCGGCATCACCGTCCGCCCGCTGCGCACGCTCGCCGGGTCCGCCGAGTTCGCCGAGGTGTTCCTCGACGAGGTGCGGGTGCCGGTCGCGAACCGGGTCGGCGCGGAGAACGACGGCTGGCGCGTCACCATGGTCACCCTCTCCTTCGAGCGCGGCACGGCCTTCGTGGGCGAGGTCGTCGCGTGCCGGCGCACCCTCGCGGAACTCGCGCGCGAGGCCCGCGCCAACGGGAGCTGGGACGACCCCGGTCTCCGACGCCGACTGGGCCGCCTGAACGCCGAGTTCCTGGCCCTGTGGCGGCTCACCCAGTGGAACGTGAGCGAGGCCCAGCGCACCGGCGGCGTCCCCGGGGCCGGCGGCTCGGTCTTCAAGCTCCGCTACTCGCACGCCCGCCAGGAGCTGTACGACACGGCCGCCGAGGTCCTGGGGCCCGACGCGTTCGACCTCGGCCGCACCTGGACCGTCGACCGGCTCTCCGCCCTCTCGTACACGATCGCCGCCGGCACCTCCCAGATCCAGCGGAACATCGTCGCCGAGCGCGTCCTCGGCCTCCCGAAGGGCCGGTGAGCCGCTCCCGTGGACTTCCAACTCACCCCCGACCAGAGGGCGTTGCGGCAGGGTCTGCGGGCGCTCCTCGCCCGGCGCTTCGACCGCACCGCCCTGCGCGCGGCCGTGGACGCGGGCGGCGGCGTGGACCGCGGCCTGTGGCGGGCCCTCGGCGACGCGGGCTTCTTCGCCCTGCGGCTGCCCGAGGCGGCGGGCGGCGTCGGCCTCGGGCTCCCGGAGGCGGTGCTGCTCTTCGAGGAGGCGGGGCGGGCCCTGCTGCCGGGCCCGCTGGTGGACACCCACCTCGCGGCGGGGGAGGTGGCGGGGGCCGCCGAGGGGAAGGCGGTGGTCACCGCCCCCTACGGCAGGCTGGTCGCGCACCTCGCCGACGCCGACGTCGTCCGGCACGCGGACGCCGGGCGCCCGCACGGGGCCGCTGCCCCGATCCGCTCGGTCGACCCGCTGACACCGCTGCACCGGCTGCCCGGGCCGGCCCCGCACCCGTACCCCCGCGAAGGCGTGCTGCTCACCGCGGCCGAACAGGTCGGCACCGCCGCCCGCACACTCGAACTGGCCGTCCAACACGCGTGCGAGCGCGTCCAGTTCGGGCAGCCGATCGGGGGCTTCCAGGCGGTCAAGCACCTCTGCGCGCAGATGTTCGTGCGGGTCGAGACCGCCCGTACCGCCGTGTACGCGGCAGCGGTCACCGGCGCGGCCGTCGAGGGCGCGGCGGCCAAGCTGCTGGCCGACGAGGCGGCCGTGCGCAACGCGCGGGACTGCCTCCAGGTGTGCGGCGGCATGGGCTTCACCTGGGAGTCCGATGTGCACCTCCATCTGAAGCGGGCGTGGGTGCGGGCCGGACGCGGACCTTCGAAGGCGGAGGCGGAGGAAGAACTGGCGGCCGCTCTGCTGGGTGATCCGGGGTGAACGGCCGCTGCCAGAAGAGGTCATGAACGGGTCACCCTGTGTCGATATCGGGTTGTGTCCTTTGCAGGAGTCGTCACGGGCCGGAGTCGGGCCGTCGCTCGGGTACGCTCCGTCAGATGCGAGTGGTGGTGGAGCGCCCGATTCCCGGTACGGCCTGTACGGCGGCCCCGGACCGGACGGCGCGCTTCGGCGTAACCGCTCCTCGCGTCGGACGGAGGCGCCACAAGTGCTCACGTTCGACTCTCCGCAGCGTGCGTCGCACAGTATGCAGCACGTGTACTCCTTCGCGCTGGAATATGCCTGAAGCGCTTGTTGCGGTGACTGTACGTCAACCATGCTGCTCTGCAAGGGAATCACGTTCCGTGACCCTGTGGAGACGCGAGGCGTTGTGTCCGCCGGTTCGGATGGTGTGAGCGGTGCAGGTGCTTCAGATGCAGTTGGAGGTCGGGGCCGACCCCGCGGAAGTGGGGCGGGCCCGCAGGTGGGCGCGGTCCAGGCTCGTGGGATGCGGAATACAGGCCGACGAGCCGGTCGCCGAGACGTTGGTGCTGCTCATTTCCGAGCTGGTGACCAACGCGGTGGTGCACACGGGCTGTCCGGCCGTGCTGCGGATGCTGCTGCCGGGGGGGTCCGACGAGGCCGGCTCCCCGGCGAACGGCGCCGGCGGCGCGGACGGCCCGGGTGACGCGGGAGGCGTGGCCGCCGCGGGCGGCCCGCACGCCGTCAACGGCGTAAGCCGCCCCCACGGGGCGAGCGGCGCCGACGAGGCGGCGGCTTCCGGTTCCGCTTTCGGGCCCGCTTCCGGTCCCGCGATGCCGGACGGCACCGTGCGGGTGGAGGTCGCGGACGCCAGCTCCTGCCCCCCCAGGCCCCGGCGCGCGGAGGGCGACGACACGAACGGGCGCGGTCTGGAGCTCGTCGACGGCCTCGCCGACCGGTGGGGCTGGCAGGCCGAGGGTGCGGGCAAGCGCATCTGGTGCGAGGTGGACCGCCGGGTGCGGACACCGGAGAGCGCCTGCGCCGACCGGGCCGAAGCGGCCGGCTGCGAAGGGCTCGGGGAGGGGCTGTCGGAGAAGCCGTACGACACCGCCCGGGACGCCGCGCGGGGCGTGTGCCGCGAGCCGGGGGCCGCGTCGGCCTTCGGGGCGCCGTACGAGCCCCCCTTCGAGCCCTCGTACAAGCCGCCGTGCGCCGTCACAAACCGTACGTAACGAACATTTCACCGAGGTGCTGTTGACGCCCTCGGATGCCCTGATCACGCTTGGACGAGCGATTCGTGAGCGAGGGGACGTCGAGGCGGAGCACCGGCCTCCTCGGCGAGTGCGGGTCGGGACGTGCGGCGGTCGCCCCTGGTGGACGGCCGCCTTCCGCTGCGCCGACCCGTGCGGGACGGGCGGTGCGGCTCCTGCGGGCGGCGGGGACTACAGGATCGCGACCGGGGCGACCGGGGTGCCCGTGCCGCCGACGAACGGCTCCGGCATCGCGGACAGCAGGAACGCGTACCGGCCCTCTTGTGCACAGGCTGTGGACAACTCTTCCAGATTCCAGTTCTGCCCCTGGAGCATCCCCATCTCGACCAGGTCGAGCGCGTGCACGGGCAGCCAGAGGTTCTCGATCTCCGGCGGGAAGATCTCGAAGGTGAGGGTGTCGTTCGCGACGGCGGCGACGTCCCGCGCGTGGAACCACTCGGGCGTACGGATCGAGAGCCCCGGTGAGGGGTGTCCGTACCCGTGCCTGTCGCCCCCCAGGTACACCTGCACCTGTCCGGTCCGTACGAGAACGATGTCGCCGGGACCGACCGTGACGCCCGCCAGCTCCTCGGCGGCCGACAGGTCCTCGGGCGTCACCGCCGGGTCGCCGGTGAGCCGTTCGACGCCCCGGGCGCGGGCCACGTCCAGCAGCACGCCGCGCGAGACGACGTGGCGGGCCTTGTCGATGCCGCTGAAGGCGGCGCGGGTGTGCGCGGTGACGGTGTCGGCGGGACGGCCGTTGTAGATCTTCCCCGAGTGCGAGACATGGGTGAGGGCGTCCCAGTGGGTGCCCGCCTGGAGGCCCATGGTCACGGCGTCGTCGCTGGTGGCGACGGTGCCGGGGCCGAAGAGTTCCTGGTTGATCTGCACCATGGAGTGCAGCGGGTTGACCCGCCCCGGGATCATGCCGGTCTGCACGCCGTCCTGCTTCAGGGGCAGCGCGAGCGGGACGCGGCGGCCGGTGCGCACGGTCCGCGCGGCGGCCCGGACCACCTCGTCGGTGATGAGGTTGAGCGTGCCGATCTCGTCGTCCGCTCCCCAGCGCCCCCAGTTGTTCACGCGCTTGGCGATGTCGTGGAACTCCGCGGGCAGTGACATGTTGCGGGCCTCCTGGGTCTTGTGCCGGGGCGTCGTACCGGTCCTAAAATCTAACGGTCCGTCAGAAACCTTGGGAAGGCGTGGTGATGGGGAACTTCTTGGCCGGCAAGGTCATAGCGGTGACCGGAGCGGGGCGCGGGATCGGGCGGGCGGTGGCGCTGGCGTGCGCGGCCGAGGGCGCGCGGGTGGTCGTCAACGACTACGGCGTCTCCGTGGCGGGCGCGGAGCCGACGAGCGAGGTCGCGGCGGCGGTGGTCAAGGAGATCGAGGCGGCGGGCGGGGAGGCGGTCGCCGTCGCGGACGACATCTCCACCATGGCGGGCGGGCAGCGGGTGGTGGACACCGCGCTGGCCCGGTACGGACGTGTCGACGGCGTCGTCTGCGTCGCCGGAATCCTGCGCGAGCGGATGCTCTTCAACATGTCGGAGGCGGAGTGGGACCCCGTCGTCGCCACCCACCTGAAAGGCACCTTCACCCTCTTCCGGGCCGCCTCCGCCGTGATGCGCACCCAGGGCTCGGGCGCCCTCGTCGGCTTCACCAGCGGCAACCACCAGGGCAGCGTCTCCCAGGCCAACTACAGCGCGGCCAAGGGCGGCATCATCTCGCTGGTGCGCAGCGCGGCGCTCGGCCTGCACCGGTACGGGGTGACGGCGAACGCGGTCGCGCCCGTGGCCCGTACCCGCATGTCCGCGAACGTGCCCATGGAACTGAAGGAGATCGGCGAGCCCGAGGACGTGGCGGCACTCGTCGTCTACCTCCTCTCCGAACGGGCCCGCGCCGAGGGCATCACCGGGCAGGTCTACACGGTCGCCGGGCCCAAGATCGCGGTGTGGGCGCAGCCCCGCGAGCTGCGTGCGGGCTACGCGGCCGCGGGCTCCTGGACGCCGGAGTCGATCGCGGACTTCCTGCCCGGGACGGTGGGCACGGACCCGATGCCGATGCTGGCGCAGTTGGCGGCGATGCGCGAGGCGGCGGCGAAGAAGGAACGGCCGCAGGCGGCGGGCGGCGAAGGGGCAACACGATGAGGGCGGTCGTCTTCGACGGCGAACGGGCCGAAGTGGTGGACGACCTGGAGATCCGGGACCCGGGCCCCGGCGAGGTGCTGGTCGGGATCCGGGCGGCGGGCCTGTGCCACAGCGACCTCTCGGTGATCGACGGGACCATTCCGTTCCCGGTGCCGGTGGTGCTCGGCCACGAGGGCGCGGGGGTGGTGGAGGCGGTCGGCGCGGGCGTCACGCACGTCGCCCCCGGCGACCACGTCGCGCTCTCCACGCTCGCGGGCTGCGGGGTGTGCGGGGAGTGCGACCGGGGGCGGCCGACGATGTGCCGCAAGGCGATCGGGCTGCCGGGGCAGCCGTTCTCGCGGGGCGGGCGCCCGCTGTACCAGTTCGCCGCCAACTCCGCCTTCGCCGAGCGGACCTTGGTGAAGGCGGTCCAGGCGATCAGGATTCCGGCCGACATTCCGCTGACCTCCGCCGCGCTGATGGGCTGCGGCGTGGTGACGGGGGTGGGCGCGGTCCTCAACCGGGCGCGGGTGGCGCTCGGGGACACGGTCGTGGTCATCGGCACCGGCGGCATCGGCCTGAACGTCATCCAGGGCGCGCGCGTCGCGGGCGCGTCGCGCATCGTCGCGGTCGACACCAACCCGGCGAAGGAGACCTCCGCCCGCCTCTTCGGCGCGACGGAGTTCCTGACGTCGACGGACGCGGTGCGCGACGTGCTGCCGACGGGCGCGGACCACGTCTTCGAGTGCGTCGGCCGGACGTCCTTGGTGCGCAGCGCGATCGACCTCCTGGACCGGCACGGTCAGGCGGTCCTGCTCGGCATGACCGCGCCGACCGACGAGGCGACCTTCCTGCCCGCCGCGATGTTCCTCGACAAGTCCATTCTGGGCTGCCGGTACGGGTCCTCGCGGCCGCAGCGCGACATTCCGCGGTACGCGGAGCTGTACCGCCAGGGGCGGCTGCTGCTGGACGAGTTGGTGACCGCGACCTACCCGGTGGAGGACTTCGCGAAGGCGGCGGCGGACGCCGGGCGGGGGAGGGTGGCGCGCGGGGTGCTGACGTTCTGAACGGGCGGGAGGGGGCCCGGGGAGGGGGGAGCCGGGGTCGTGTGCGGGACGTCGTACGCCAGGGGGCGGGCGTTTCGCCCCGTGCGGGACGTCGCGCCCAGGGGTCAGGCGTTTCGCCCCGTGCGGGACGTCGCGCCCAGGGGTCAGGCGCTTCGCCCCGTGCGGAAGGTGCGCCGGTAGACCGTCGGTGAGACACCCAGCGCCGCCTGCACGTGCCCCCGCATCGACTGCGCCGTCCCGAAACCCGCCTCCCTGGCCACCCCCTCCATCGACAGGTCGCTGGACTCCAGCAGGTGCCGCGCCCGCTCCACCCGCTGCTGCGCCAGCCACTGCCCCGGGCTCACCCCCACCTCCTCGCGGAACCGCCGCGTGAAGGTCCGTACCGACATGGCCTCCTGCTCGGCCATGTCCCGGAGCTGGATCGGCTCGTGCAGATGCCCCAGCGCCCACGCCCGGGCCGCCGTCGTGGTCGCCAACTGCGGTTCCGGCACCGGACGGCGGATGTACTGCGACTGGCCCCCGTCCCGGTGCGGCGGCACCACGCTGCGCCGTGCCACGTCGTTGGCGACGGCCGCCCCGAAGTCCCGGCGCACCATGTGCACGCACAGGTCGATGCCCGCCGCGACCCCTGCCGAGGTCAGCACGTCGCCGTCGTCGACGTACAGCACCTCGGGGTCGACCCGCACCGCCGGAAACAGCCGCTGGAAGTGCTCCGCCCAGTGCCAGTGCGTGGTCGCGGGCCGTCCGTCGAGGAGGCCGGCGGCGGCCAGGACGTACCCGCCGGTGCAGATCGACGCGAGCCGCGTCCCCGGGCGCACCTGGCGGAGGACCTCGGCCACCTCGTCGGGCAGCCGCCCCTCGCGGTACAGCAGGGCGGGTTCGTACGCGGCCGGGACCATCACCGTGTCCGCCCCGGCCAGCACTTCCGGGCCGTGTTCGACGTACAGCTTGAAGTCGGCCTGGGTGCCCAGCACTTGACCGGGCCCGGTGCCGAAGGTCACGACCTCGTACAGCGGCGATCCGCTCTCGTCGTAGGCCCGTCCGAAGATCCGGTGCGGGATGCCGAGCTCGAAGGGGATGACCCCGGGCAGGGCGAGGACGGCGACGCGGTGGCGCTTCGGGGTTTCGTCTGTCGCGGGCATGGCCCGATCGTAGCGAATGCTGTCCTCCGGGCCACTCGATCGCGGTGAGCGCCTCCCGGAAGCTGTTCCCGTGACCCAGACGACACCTCCGGTACGGCCCTCCGAGCCGCTCCCCACTGAGCCCATCCCGTCCCACGGGCCCCGTCGGCCCCGCGTCCACCGCGCCTGGTTCGTCGCGGCCGTCGCCTTCGTGACGATCATCGGCGCGGCCGGTTTCGCGTCCCTGCCGGGTCTGCTGATCGAACCGCTGCACCGCGACTTCGGCTGGTCCCGCGGCACGATCGGCTTCGCGGTCTCGGTCAATCTCGCGCTGTACGGGCTCACCGCGCCCTTCGCCGCGGCGCTGATGGACCGGTTCGGCATCCGGCGGGTGGTGGCCTGCGCCCTCACCGTCATCGCCGTCGGCGCGGCGCTCACCGTCACGATGACGGCGGCCTGGCAACTCGTCCTGTACTGGGGCGTGCTGGTCGGCCTGGGCAGCGGCTCGATGGCGCTGGCCTTCGCGGCGACCGTCACCAACCGGTGGTTCGTGGCCAGGCGCGGGCTGGTCACCGGCATCCTGACGGCCGCCGGGGCCTCCGGCCAGCTCGTCTTCCTGCCGCTGCTGGCGTGGATGGTGGACACCTACCGCTGGCAGCCCGCCTCGATCACCGTGGCGCTCGCGGCGCTGGCCGTGGTGCCGTTCGTCTGGCTGCTGCTGCGCGACCACCCGGCGGACGTGGGGCTCGCGCCGTACGGTGCGACGGAGGTCGTCCCGAAGCCGGTGCCGCAGCGCGGGGCCGCCCGGCGCGCGGTGACCGTCCTGCTCTCGGCGGCCCGCACCGGCCCCTTCTGGCTGCTCGCCGGCACCTTCGCGATCTGCGGGGCGTCCACGAACGGCCTGGTCAAGACCCACTTCGTACCGGCGGCGCACGACCACCACATGCCGATCCCGATGGCTGCCGGACTGCTCGCGGTGATCGGTGTCTTCGACGTGATCGGAACGATCGCCTCCGGCTGGTTCACCGACCGCTTCGAGGCCCGCCGCCTGCTCGCGGTCTACTACACGCTGCGCGGTGTCTCGCTGCTCTTCCTGCCCCTCCTGCTCGCCCCGTCCGTCCACCCGCCGATGGTGCTGTTCATCGTCTTCTACGGCCTGGACTGGGTGGCGACCGTGCCGCCGACGATCGCGCTGTGCCGCGAGTACTTCGGCGAGGACAGCGCGATCGTCTTCGGCTGGGTGCTGGCATCCCACCAGGTGGGAGCGGCGCTGGTGGCGTTCCTCGGCGGGGTCGCGCGCGACGTCTTCGGGTCGTACGACGTGGTCTGGTACGCGTCGGGGGCGCTCTGCGCGATGGCCGCGCTGATGGCGCTCGTCATCCGCAAGCGGCCGGCGGCGGGTCCGGGCGGCACGCCCGTGGCGGCGGGGACGGCGTGACGGGGCCGCGCCCGGCCGCTATCCGCTGAAGGTGCCGAACGCGCCCCGGTGGTAGAGCAGCGGGGCGCTCCCCGGGGCGTCCGGGGCGCTCGCGTCCAGCGCTTCGACGCGGCCGACGACGACCAGGTGGTCGCCGCCCGTGTGCACGGTCTGGATCGCGCAGTCGATCCAGGCCGGCGCCCCGGCCAGCCGGGGCGAGCCGGTCACGGGCGCGGCGTCGTACGCCACGCCCGCGAACTTGTCCGTGCCGCTGCGGGCGAAGGCACGGCACAGCTTGCCCTGGTGCGCGCCCAGGACGTTGACGCAGAAGACCCCGGCGCGGGCGATGCGGGGCCAGGTCGTCGACGTACGGGCCACCATGAAGACGACCAGCGGCGGGTCCAGCGACAGCGACGCGAAGGACTGGCAGGCGAATCCGGCGGGAGGACTGCCCGGTGACGTGACAACGGTGACGCCGCTCGCGAAGTTCCCCAGCACGCGACGGAATTCGGCCGGGTCCAGCGGAAGCCGTTCGTCCGGTCCGACGGCGCGCAGATCGGGGCGGGGCAGCGTGTGGACTGCCTGCGGCTCGGCGGCCGTGGCGGCGCCGACGGACCTGAGGTATCGGACGGCGGTGGCCGCCATCCCTGCGTGTCCCATCACCCTTCCATTGAAGCTGACGGGTCGTCAGATGGGAAGGCGTACGGGCCTGCGGTCACAGGCCCCGGTAGCGCGGGGTGCGGCGTTCGACGAAGCTGGCGACGCCCTCGTTGGCGTCGGCGGTGGTCATGTTGATCTCCTGGGCGGCGGCCTCGGCGGCCAGGGCGGCGGTGCGGTCGGAGTCGAGGGACGCGTTCACGAGCTGCTTGGTCAGGGCGATGGCCCGGGTGGGCCCGGCGGCGAGCCGCTCGGCCCAGGCGCGGGCGGTCTTCTCCAGCTCGCCGGCCGGCACGACCCGGTTGACCAGGCCCAGGCGCTCGGCGTCGGCGGCGGGCAGCGCGTCGCCGAAGAACATGAGCTCCTTGGCCCGCTGGGGGCCGATCAGCCGGGGCAGGAGATAGGCGCCGCCGCCGTCCGGGACGAGGCCGCGCCGGACGAACACCTCGATGAATTTTGCCTCTTCGGCCGCCACGACCAGGTCGCAGGCGAGCGCGAGGTGGGCCCCGATGCCCGCCGCGGTGCCGTTCACGGCGGCGATCACCGGTTTCTCGCAGTCGAGCACGGCCGTGATCAGGCGCTGCGCGCCGAGCCGGATCGTCCGGGCGACGTCGCCGGGGACACGGTCGTGCGCGGGGGCGGCCGGGCCGTTGCCCCGCAGGTCCGCGCCCGCGCAGAAGCCCTTGCCGGTGGCGGTGACGACGACCGCCCGGACGCCGGGGTCGGCGGAGGCCTCGCCGAGCAGGGCGATGACGCGTTCCCGCTGGTCCCGGGTGAGGGCGTTCAGGGCGGCGGGGCGGTTGAGGGTGATCCAGGAGACCGCGTTGTCAGTGGCGTGGAGTACCAATTGATCTACGGAGAGTGACGAACTGTCCGACGGGTCCGAGGACGAGGAGGGGGGCGTCATGGGTGCAGGGCTCCAGTTCGGGGGGCGGGGCGTGGCCAGGGGGGTGCGGGACGTGGTTTCCGAGGCGTCGGCGGCGCGGGGCTGGCCGGCGGCGGGTTGCCCGTCGGCGGCTCGCGGTCCGTCGGCGGTGGGCGGCTCGGTGGTGGGGTTCCCTCCGCCGACGGGGGGCCCGCCGCCGGTGGTAAGCCCGTCGACGGCAGCGGGCTCGTCGGTGGCGGGCTGCCGGTCGCCGGCGCGCGGCCCGTCAAGGGCGGGGGGCCCGTCGGCTGCGGGCGACCCGTCGCCGGCACGTCGTCCGTCAGCGGCAGACGGCCAGTGCGTCGAGAGCCACGGCGCCCTGTCCCCGGGGGAGGACCATCAGCGGGTTGATGTCCAGCTCGCTGAGCTCGTCGCCGAGTTCCAGGGCCATCCGCTGGACGCGGAGGATCACCTCGACGAGCGCGTCCACGTCCGCCGGGGGCGCCCCCCGGACCCCGGCCAGCAGGGCGTGCCCCCGCAGTTCGCCGAGCATCGCGCGCGCGTCCGGCTCCCCGAAGGGCGGCACGCGCACGGCGGCGTCCCCGAGGACCTCCACGAGCACGCCGCCGAGGCCGACCGTGACCGTGGGGCCGAAGAGCGCGTCGCGGCCCGCGCCGACGACCATCTCCACGCCCCGCGCGACCATCTGGCAGACCAGGATGCCGTCCAGCGGGACGTTCTCGTACGCGGCGATGTCGGTCAGCTCCCGGTAGGCGTCCCGGACCTGGCTGGCCGAGGTCAGCCCGACCTTCACCAGGCCGAGTTCGGTCTTGTGGGCGAGCTGCGGTCCGGAGGCCTTCATCACGACGGGGTAGCCGACCTGCGCGGCCGAGCGCACCGCCGCCGCCGCGCTGGTCACGAGCTGCTCGCGCGGTACGCGGATGCCGTACGCCCGCAGCAACTGCTTCGCCGCGTGCTCGCTGAGCTGCTGGCCCGGGCGCATCAGTGCCTGCGCCTTGCGGAACGAGGGCGACGGGGTGCGCGGCGCCTCGTCGAAGGGGGAGCGGTAGGAGGCCGTGAAGCGGTGGTGGCCGAGGTAGGCGCGGACGGCGGTGATGCAGTTGCCGAAGGTGCGGAAGGTGGCCAGCCGGGAGGACCCGAGCAGGGTCTCGCGGTAGGCGGCCTCGGTGCCCACCGGCGACCCCCACACCACGCACACCAGCTTGTCCGTCGCCTCGGCGGCGTCCACCAGGTCCTGGGCGAGCCTGTCGCTCATGGGCGGGAAGGGCCCGGTGATCGGGCAGATGAGCACGCCGACCGAGGGGTCGGCGAGAATCGCGTCGATGATCTTCCGGCCGCGCTCGTCGCCGACCGGATGGCCTCCGTTGTCGACGGGGTTGGCGACGTTCAGGTACTCGGGTATCCAGGTGTGCAGCTCCGCCTGCTTGGCGTCGCTCAGCGTCGGCAGGCCGAGCCCCGCCGCCGTCGCCAGGTCCGCGAAGTGCGCGCCCGTTCCGCCCGAGATCGAATACACGACGACGCCGTCGGCCCGGGGCCTGCGGGCGCGCGCCAGCAGGGCGGCGGTGTCCTGGAGCTCGTCGAGCCCGTCCACCCGGATCACGCCGAACTGCCGCATCGCCGCGTCCACCACGTCGTCGGCGCCGGTCAGCTTCCCGGTGTGGGAGGCGGCGGTACGCGCCCCGGTCTCGGTGCGGCCGACCTTGACGGCGACCACGGGCACGCCGGCGCGGGCGGCGCGGTCGGCGGCGAGGAGGAAGGAGCGGCCGTCCTTCAGCCCCTCGATGTAGGCGGCGATCGCGCCGACCTCGGGTCGCGTGGAGAAGTAGGAGATGAAGTCGGCGGTCTCCAGGTCGGCCTCGTTGCCGGTGGGGGCCCAGTGGGAGAGCCGTACCCCGATCTGCTGGAGGGAGAAGACAGGGCGGCCCTGGTGGCCGGACTGGGTGATGAGGGCGATGGCGGGGCCTTCCAGGTCGTCCCGGAACTCCTCGAAGGCGTTGAGGTTGGTGTTGGGACCGAGCAGGCGCAGCCCCGACTCGGTGGCGGCGACGGCGGCGGCCAGGCGGGCCTGGGCGGCGGCCCCGTCCGCACCGGTCTCGGCGAAACCGGAGGCGAAGGCGACGGCGAACCTGACCTTGGCGTCGGCCAGTTGATCAATGAGCGGAAGGGGGTCCCGTACGAGGAGCACAGCGAGATCGACCTGCTCGGGCAGATCGGCGACGGAGGGCACACAGGGCAGCCCGAACACCGACTCCCGGCTCGGGTGCACGGGGTGCAGGCGGGCCCCCACGCGCCCGGCCCAGGCCAGGAGCTGACGGGTGATGCCGGTGTGGGGCCGGCCCTCGGTGTCGGAGGCGCCGACGACGGCGACGGACTCGGGGCGGAAGAACCGGTCCAGGTCCGGGACCGGGGCGTACAGCGGGCGCCCGCTGACGTCCAGGTCGGCGGCGGTGGCGGCAGCGGCTCCGCAGGCGGCGACGGCGGCGTCGACCGGGGCGGACGCGCCCGGGGCCCTGGTCGCGGCGGCGGTCGTGCCGTGGACGGAGGCGGACCGGGCGTCGTCCCCGCAGGCGACGACGCGGGCGCGGAGACCGGAGGTGAGGGTGCCGTGTGTTGATCCAAGCATCGCTGAGCCCGCTCCTGCTCGTTGTTCGGAGACCGGAATGGCAGTTCACTGACGCTGTGTCAGATTACTGAATTGACGGTCCGTCAGGAACAGGGCGGGAGAGGTCGGTTCACTTGGCGGCGCGGAACGAGGAGGGGGGGCGTGCGGACCGATGTGCGGGCGGGGGCGCGGACGGATGCGTGGACGGGGGTGCGGGACGGTGCACGGACGGATGCGCGGGCCGGTGCCGGGCAGCGCGGAGCCGGCGCCGGTCGGCAGCTCTCGGCTGCACGTCCGCGGCACCGGCCGGGAGCCGGGGCCGGCCTAGGCGCGCTGGCGGGAGGAGGTGCGGGAGACGGTACGGGAAGAGGTGCGGGACGACGCGGGCCGGGCGAGGCCGTTCGGGGCGGCGGGCCCCGACGGGTGCGGGATGTCGCTCGGCCGGTTTCCGCCCCGGGCGGGAAGCCGGCCGGGCAGGAGGCCGCGCAGCAGCGCGATCTGGCCGACGTGGGCGAGGGAGTCGGTGAGGAGCCCCTGGAGGCGTTCCTGCACGGTGTGGTCGTCGCGCAGGGTGGGGCTGGTCACGACGCGGGCCGGATCACCGGCGGGGGCGTCCGCGAGGTAGCGCTCGGCGCGGTCGTGCACGGCGGCCTGGTAGGCGAGGAGGTCCGCGGCCCCGGGGGCGCGGAAGGCGGCCGCCTGCGCGGGCGAGTGCCCGTGGCCGGTGTCGCGGGCGTCGGCGGGGAGGTGGAAGTGGTCCGCCCAGCCGTCGGTCAGCCAGAGCTGCTCGGCCGCCATGACCTCGGACAGGTCCCGGTCCTGTGCACGGGCCACGTGCCAGACCAGCCAGCCGATGGGGTTGGCGCCGGGGGAGGGGGCCCACAGGAGGGCCGCGTCGTCGAGGCCGTCGACGGACCGGACCAGCTCGGCCCGGAGGCGTCGGAAGAGCCCCAGGGACAAGTCCTGCCACCCAGTTTCAGCGGTCACTTGCGGCCCCTCTCGCGTTGCCGGACAACACCGTGCGGAGATCATGCCCCACGGTCCGGGCGGGCGCACCGGTTGGGACCGGCCTGTTTTTCCCGCCGCCGGACCGGCAACTCGACCGGCGAGCAGACGTGTTGCGGCGGAGGCGGGACCTCTCAGGGGCGGAAGTCCGCCGCGTGCTCCGCGGCCCAGTCCGCGAAGGAGCGGGGCGGCCGGCCCAGCACGTCCTGGACGGCGGTGGTCGTGCGGGCCACGGATTCCGGCACGGTGGCCCACATGCGGAGCATGAACTCGATGCCCTCCTCCGGCCAGCCCTCCGCACGCCACTGCGCCCGCGCCTCGTCGTCGGTCAGCTCCGTGAAGCGCAGGTCCTGGCCGGTGGCGGCGGCGATGGCCGCCACCTTGTCGGCGGGGGTGAGGGCTTCCGGACCCGTCACGACCAGCCGCTGACCGGCGTGACCGCCGCCGGTCAGGATCGCCGCGACGACCTCGGCGACATCGCGCTCGTCGGCGGACGCGGTGCGGCGCGCGGCGTACGGCTCGCGGACCTCGCCCTCCGCGCGGATCACGTCCGCCCAGCCCAGGGCGTTGGACATGAAGTCGATCGGCCAGACGAAGGTCCACTCCAGGGGGCTCGCCCGCACCGCCTTGCCCCAGGCGCCGTCACCGGCCGCCAGGACCGTCAGTCGCCGCACACCCGCCCCGGCGGCGAGGTCCAGGATCTCCACCCCGGTGGTGAGGGGCGTGTGGTCGTGCCCGGTGGCCCCGAGGAGGTGCAGGGCGGTGACCCCGTCGAGGGCGGCGGCCAGGGTGTCCGGCCGGGTGAGGTCGCCCTCCGCCACCTCGACGCCGTCGGGGAGGCCGGCCGCGTCGGCCGGATCGCGCGTCAGGGCCCGTACCGTACGACCGTCCTCGTGCAGCCGCCCGACCACGAGCCGCCCGAGGTTCCCCGTCGCACCCGTCACCAGAATCGTCATGCCGCTCCTCGTCTCGCGCCGGCCGCCGTACGGCGGGCACGCGGTCCGCCGTACGACCGAGGGTAGGTGTCAAGTGGGCCGCCGGGCAGCCCGGTTGGGGAACAGGACCAACAGGCGTCCGTCCCGCGCCGGAGCCGGGGGCCGCGCTTCAGCGGCGCTTCGCCGGGCGGGCGAGGGCGCGGGCGATGCGTTCCGCGTCGAGGGCCATTTCGCGGAACATGCCCGAGATGGGGTTCGTGAAGCCCGTGAAGTGCAGGGCCGGCGCCTCGGGGGACGTACGCGCGCCGTGGACGGTGGGGCGGCCGTCGGCGTCCAGTACGCCGAGGTGGCCGACCAGGGGCTCCAGGGCGCGGCGGTAGCCGGTCGCGGCGATGATCGCGTCCGGCGCCAGACGCGTGCCGTCGGCGAGCACCGCGTCGCCCGAGTCCTCGTCGAAGGAGTCGAGCGCGGCGACCGGTTCGACCCGTCCGGCGCGGACCGCGGCGACCAGGCCGACGTCCTGGACGGGTATCGCGCCCTGTTTCACGCGGGAGTACAGGCCGTGGGACGGGCGCGGCAGGCCCTGTGCGGAGAGGTCCGGGACGGAGACGCGGCAGACCAGGTCGCCCGCCCTGTCGACCAGCGGCACGGGAAGCCTGCGCACCAGGATGCCCGTGCGCTGGGCGGGCCAGCCCGCGGTGGAGCGGCGCACGATGTACGGCGGCGTGCGCACCGCGAGGCGTACCCGCGAGGCGCCGCCGTCGGCGAGGTCGGCGGCGATCTCGGCACCGGTGTTGCCGACGCCGACGACCAGCACGTCCCGGTCCCGGTAGGGGGCCGGGTTGCGGTAGGCGGAGGCGTGCAGGAGTTCGCCCCGGTACGCGGACGAGTGCGGCCAGTCGGGGAGGTTCGGGGTGTGGTTGTGGCCGGTGGCGACCACCACCGCCGAGCCGGTCAGCTCGCGGCCGCCGCTGGCGTGCAGCAGCCAGGCGGTCTCGCCGGGATTGCGCTCGGCGCGCTCGATCCGGTGGACCTCGACGCCGGTGACGATCTCCAGCTCGTGGTGCTCGACGTACTTCTCCAGGTACCGGACGACGTCGTCCCGCGACACCCAGCGGCCGAAGGAGCGCGGCATCCGCAGGCCCGGGAGGCTTGAGAGGGCGCGGGTGGTGTGCAGGTGGAGGCGGTCGTAGTGGGCCCGCCAGGAGGCCCCGACCCGGTCGGACCTCTCCAGGACGACGGCCCGTACGCCGCGGGTGCGCAGGGCCGCCGCGGCGGCGAGTCCGCCGGGGCCGCCGCCGATGACGTAGACCGGGCGGTCGTTGGTCGTGGCGATGCCGCGAGTGGGGTCGGTGGGGGGCATGGGGCGTGAGCGTAGTGGCGGGGACGGGGTCGCCGGGTCTCGGTCACGTGGGGGATCGGGTTGCGAATTGATCACGCGGGGCGCTTCGTCGGGAAAACGGGGGCGACTTGGGCCGCCGCACCCGGCACGGGGCCGCTTCCCGATCCGGTACGGGGCCGCTTCCGGAAGCGGTCGCGACAGCCTCAGGGACGGTGGTAGCGCAGGGCGACGGCGCCGGTGGCGGGGACGGTGGTGGCGTGGGAGAGCCGCCAGGCCGAGGAGAGGCCGTCGGGCAGCAGGCGGACTCCGTGACCGAGGGTCCTCGGGAGCACGGTCATGCAGAGTTCGTCGACCAGGTCGGCCCTGAGGAGCGCCTTGATGACGCTCGCGCTGTTCAGGACGAGGATGTCGCGGCCCGGCCCGGCCTTGAGGGAGCGCACCTCGGCTTCGAGGTCGCGGCAAACCCGGGCGTTGGTCCACGGCGACTCGTCGAGATCGGACTGCCGCAGAGTCGTGGAGACGACCACCTTGTCGACGACGGCGAGCCAGTTGCCGAGATCACGGGCCCTGGACGAACTGGCCGGATCGCTGACCAGGCCGGGCCATACGGAGGTGAAGCCCTCCCAGTTGACGCGGCCGACGACCGCCGTGCTCACGCCGCGCCAGATCCCCTCGTACATGATCTCGCTCTGCTCGCTGGTGATGTGCTCCATGGCCCAGCCCATGTCGTCGTCGGGGCCGGTGCCGGTGTATCCGTCCATCGAGACGACGGCGTCGGCGACGACCTTGCGGTGCGGTCCGGTGCGCGCGGGCATGGGGGGTCCTTTCCGTTCTGACGGTCGGCCTTCGTCGAACAGGACTCCTGCCGCCTCCGGAACACATCGCCGGTACGGGGTGGAGCGAGGGAAGACGGTACCGGCTCTTGCGGAGCGGGCGTCCGTCCGGTGAACTGACGGACCGTCAGGAATGGTCCCGGGGAAGGGGTTCACGTGGAGTCCATCTGGCTCACCGGCGCCGAATGGCTCGCCGTTCTCCGCATCGGTCTCGGCCTCTGGTGGCTGGAGAGCTGGCGGCACAAGGACAAGAAGGGCTGGTTCGAGCGCGGCACCGGCATCGCCTGGGCCGCCGACGTCGCGGGCAAGCACAGGTGGCCCGTCGTGAAGCGGGGGTTCGAGCGGGTCGTCGCCCCTCGCCCCAAGGTGATGGCGTACGTCGTCGTGTACGCCGAACTCGCCCTGGGTCTGGGGCTCGTGGCCGGTTTCCTCACTCCGGTCGCGCTCGTCTGCGGGCTCCTGCTCAACCTCCTCTACCTCGTCCTGATGATCCACGACTGGGCCGAACAGGGGCAGAACGCCATGATGGCGCTCATCTCCCTCGTCGCCCTCCTCGCCGTCTCCTGGCAGACCTGGTCCCTCGACCACGCGATCGGACTCCTCTGATGACCACCCGCGCGAGCACGCCCGTGCCGTCCCCCGCCGATCCCGGCGTCGACGCCTTCACCCGCCCCTACTGGCAGGCCGCCGCCGAGGGCCGGCTGCTCGTCCGCCGCTGCGCCGCGTGCACCCGCCCGCACCACTACCCGCGCGAGTTCTGTCCGTACTGCTGGAGCGAGGACGTCCAGTGGGAGCGGGCCAGTGGCCGCGCCACCCTCTACACCTGGTCCGTCGTGCACCGCAACGACCTCCCGCCCTTCGGCGAGCGCGTCCCGTACGTCGCCGCCGTCGTCGACCTCGCGGAGGGGCCCCGGATGATGACCGAGGTCGTGGACTGCGCGGAGTCCGCCCTGCGGATCGGGGCCGGCCTGGAGGTCGCCTTCCGGGTGCGGGGGGAGTACGCGGTGCCCGTGTTCCGGATGGCCGGGGAGGGCGGCGGGTAGGGCGGGCGCGTCGCTCAGGGCCACAGCAGGTCGCGCACCCAGCCGTCGTCCGACCTGCGGTACCGCAGTCGTACGTGCTGACGCCGTGCGTCGCCCTGGAAGAACTCGACCTCCCTGGGGACGAGCGCGTACAGCGTCCAGGTCGGCGCGGACAGGGTGGGGTCCGCCTCGGCGCGTGCCCAGGCCGACTCCGACGCCTCGGTCAACTCCGCCCGGGAGGCGAGGACTTCGCTCATCCGCCCGGTGAGGGCCGCGGCGAGCGCCCCGGTGGAGCGGGCGTGCAGGTCGGCCGTCGCGGCCTCCGGGGTGCCCGAGAGGACCGTCCCCTCGACGCGGACCTGGCGGGCCTGGACCGGCCAGTAGAAGGTGAGGGCGGCGTCGGGGCGGGCGGCCAGCTCACGGCCCTTGCGGCTCGTGCTGTGGGTGCCGAAGTGCCAGCCGTCCTCGTCCGCGTCGTGCAGGGTCAGGACCCGGGCGGAGGGGCGGCCGTCCGCGTCCGTCGTGGCCAGGGTCATGACGTGCGGCTCGGCCTGACCTGCCGCGGCGGCCTCGCGCAGCCAGGCGCGGAAGAGGGGGAGGGGAGCGGCGGGGGCGGCCGCCGGGTCGAGGGCGGGGAGGTCGACGCCGTCCCACACCCGGAGGGAGTGCAGGAGGTCGCGGAAGTCACGGGAGGCGGGGTCGTCGGTGGTCATGGGGCGATTGTGCCGGGTGCGGGGCGGCGGGCGCGGCTCGGTGGTGCCGGGGGTGCCGGGCGCGGGGGTGCGGGCGGGCGCGGTGCCGGGGCGGTCACCGTCCCAGGAGCACCGTGCCCGAGGAGCAGAACCAGCCGCCCGTTCCCGAGGCCAGCGCCACTTCCGGCAGGCGGCCGCCCGCCTTGCGGACCTGGCCGTCCCCCGCCTCGCCCCGCAACTGGCGTACCGCCTCCACGAGCAGGAACAGACCCCGCATCCCCGGGTGGCAGGCCGAGAGCCCGCCGCCGTCCGTGTTGACCGGCAGCGCGCCGTCCCGCAGCAGGCGGCCCTTCTCCACGAACGGCCCGCCCTCCCCCTTCGCGCAGAAGCCCAGGTCCTCCAGCGTCACCAGGGTCATGTAGGTGAAGGCGTCGTAGATCTCCGCGAGGTCCACGTCGGCGGGGGACAGCCCGGCGTCCGCGTACGCCCGCCGGCCGCTCAGCGCCGCCGGGGACACCGTGAAGTCGTCCCACTCCGACATCGTCGTGTGCGAGACCGAGGCGCCCGTGCCCAGCACCCACACCGGCTCCTTCGCCATGTCCGGTACGTGGTCCTCCGCCACCAGCAGCACCGCGCAGCCCCCGTCGCTGCGCAGGCAGCAGTGCAGCTTGGTGAAGGGGTCGGCGATCATCGGGCCCGACAGCACCTCGTCCACCGTCAGCGGGTCGCGGAACATCGCGTCCGGGTTCGTCGCCGCGTTCGCCCGCGCCTGCACCGCCACCTCGGCGAGCTGCTCCAGGGTCGTCCCGTACTCGTGCATGTGGCGACGGGCGGCCATCGCGTACTTCGCGACCAGCGTGTGCCCGTACGGCGCCTCGAACTGCAACGGGCCCCGGGCGCCGAACGAGAGGTTCGAGGTGCGCCGGCCCGCCTTGAGGTCGGCGCGCGCCGTCGAACCGTAGACGAGGAGTACGGCACCGGCGTGACCCGCGGAAATGGCGTCGACGGCGTGTGCGGCCATGACTTCCCACGTCGCGCCGCCCACCGACGTCGAGTCCACCCAGCGCGGGCGCAGGCCCAGGTACTCGGCGACCTCGACCGGCGCGAGCGTGCCGAGTCCGGCCGAGGCGAACCCGTCGATCACCGTGCGGTCCAGGCCCGCGTCCGCGAGCGCCCGGCGGGCCGCCTGGGCGTGCAGCGCGTAGGGGGTGGCGTCGTCCACCCGGCCGCAGTCGGCGAGCGCGACACCGGCGACAGCGACCTTGCGAGTCCCGGCCCGGGGGGTCCTTCGAGGCGTGGATGACATGAAACTGACGGTACATCAGATCAGCAAGTTCGCATCGGAGCAGGCCGATTGGGGCGGCTTCGGCTATGGGCATCCGCGCGACCGCGCTCTAGCATGACGCCCCGTCAGATTCAGGGAAGGAGCACACCGGATGGATGCCGCCTTCACCGCGGAGCAGGACGCGATCCGCCGTACGCTGACCGAACTGCTCGTCACGGGGGGCCCGAGCGGCGAGGGGGTCGGCGGAGAGCGCCTCCGGGAACTCTGGCGGCAGCTCGCCGCGGGGCTGGAGCGGGTGCCGCTCGCCCCGCCGCTGCTCGCGACCGCCGTGCTGGCCGCACCGCTCGTCGCCGCCCTCGGCTCCGAGGAGCAGCGCGCCGCCCTCCTGCCGGACCTCGCGGCCGGTCGCAGCGGTGCCGCGCTCGCCGTCCCGGCCGGCGCGCTCTCCGTCGCACTCGGGCTGACGGGGGACAACGCGGGGGGCGGCTGGGCCGGAGGCGGCCGTTCCGGTGGCGTGCAGGCGCGGCGGGGCGAGCGGGGATGGGTGCTGTACGGGCAGGCCGAACAGGTGCTCGACGGGCACAGCGCCGACCTGCTCCTGGTGGCCGCGCACACCGGGGGCTTCGCCCGGGGGCGGGCACTGCTCTTTCTCGTACGGGCGAAGGACGCGGTCGGGCCGACGCGCGTACGGCGGACGGCGGCGGAGGGGGCACGCCCGCAGGGCACGCTGCAACTGCGCGACGCGGAGGCGGAGTTGCTGGGCAGCGGGGCGGGGGTCGCGCAGGCGCTCGGCGCGGTCGGGCGCAGCGCCGCCGCCGTTCTCGCGGTGGAGGCGGCCGGGGCCGCCGAACGGCTCCTGGGGCGGACCGCCGCCGGGGACGGCGGGCGGGCCCGGTTCGCCGAGGTGTACGCGGCGGTGCAGGCGGCGCGCTCGGCCGCGTACCGCACCGTCTGGCAGCCGGCTGACGCGGGCAACGCCCCGCTCGCCCTCGCGCAGGGGCTGGAGGCGCTCCGCACCGCCGCGACGGAGGCCATGCGGGGCGGCGACGGCGGGTCCGGCGAGGCGCGGGCGTGTTTCGCGAGGGCGGCGGGCGACGAACTGCTGTTCGGGCCGGTCGAGCGGCTGCGGGCGTGGGCGGTGGAGACGGCGGGGCTGTTCGGCCGTACCGGCGACGGCGGGGCGACGGAGGCAGGCGGGGCGGCCGGGGGTGCCAGGGAGGTCGGAACGACCGGGGCTGCCGGAACGGCCGGGGCGAAGGAGGCCGTGTGATGGCCGCGACCGACGAAGGGGTGTCCGGCGCGGGGCCCGGCGCGGGGCCCGGCAAGCGGTCGGGCAAGCGACTGGGCAAGCGGACCGGCCCGGCGGCGCGCGGGGCCTTCGGCACGAAGCTGGTCCAGAGAGTCTCCGCCACCCGTGCCTTCGCCCGCGTCGCCCCCCTCCTCATCCCCGCCGTGGACCGCGCCGTCCACCGGCTCAGCGGGGGCCGGACGATGCTGAGCACCCGGCTGCTCCCGGGGGTGGTCCTGCACGCCCGCGGTGCCAGGACCGGGCAGCCGCGGCACACCCCGCTGGCCTGCATGCCGGAGCCGGACCGGGGGACCTGGATCCTCATCGGGTCCAACTTCGGCCGTCCGGGGCACCCCGCCTGGACCGGCAACCTGCTGGCCCACCCGGAGGTGTCCGTGCACTGGCAGGGGCAGGAGGTGCCGGTGCGGGCCCGGCTGCTCGCGGGGGAGGAGCGGGCGGCCGCGTGGCAGGCGGTGCTGCGGTTCTGGCCGCCGTACGCGGCGTACCAGCAGCGGATCGAGCGGGAGATCCGGCTGTTCCGGATCGAGCGGCGCTGAACCCCGCCCGGACCGGCGCGCGGACACGCCGGCCGGCGCACGGACATGCCGACCCGTCCGCGGATACGCCGATGGCGGACCACATGCGTGGTCCGCCATCGGGTGACAGGACTTGGTGGGGGTTCGTCCGGTGCGGATGGGGCTACTTTGCGGGCTTTTTCCCTGTGATGCCCAGGTGGACCAACTGTGCGAGGTTCGGGCGGAGTTCCGTCTGCTTGACGCCCCAGGTCGTGAAGCCCTTCTGGTGCGAGGCCACGGCCGCGAGCATCGCGACGAGCGAGCCGGCCATCGCCGCGGGCGACACGTCCTTGTCGACCTTGCCCTTCGCCTGGAGGTCCTTCACCGTCTCCGTCAGGGAGTTGGTGACGGAGTTCAGGATCTTCATGCGGATCTTGTAGAACCGCTTGTCGCCCTCCGCCGCACCGAGGTCGACGACCCGCAGGATCGCGTCGTTCTTCCGCCAGAAGTCGAGGAACCCGTCCACGAGTTGCTCGGCGGTCTGCGCCCCGGCCCTGCCGACCCACGAGCGCCCGGCGACGAGGTCGGTCAGTCCCGCACCCTCCTTCGCCATCTCCTCCGCGATCTCGAGGACGGCGCCCTCGACGTCGGGGAAGTACTGGTAGAAGGTGGCGGGCGAGGTTCCGGCCTTGCGGGCCACGTCGATGACTTTGACGTCCCGGTAGGGGGACGAGCTGAGCATTTCACTGAGGCAGTCGAGCAGCTTCTGCCGCGTCGCCTGACCGCGTCGACCGGCCACGCGGCCGTCGACGGTGCGTACTTGTCCTGTCATGCCGTCAGCTTACCGAGGGGTGATCGGAGCGCGATTCGGCGAGTGCAAATGGGTTTCCGGCCAGACTTGGCCGGAGTTGACGGGGCGGTAGGGGCGGCCGCCGGGGGGCACGAGGGGCCGGGGACTTCGAATGGCGGTACCTGGCAGGGCGTCCACAGGTGTCCTCCAATAGTGTTATCAACAGCCTGTGGACAACGTCGGTGGATATCTCCGAGCGGGGATCTCCCCAAGCGGGAAGGATCGGTCCATGACCGCATTCGCTGAAGGTGTGCCCTGCTGGATCGATGTGGCGCTGCCCGACGTCGAGGCGGGCCGGCGCTTCTACGGCGGTCTGTTCGGCTGGACCTTCGGCGAGCCCGCGGACAGGGCGTACGGCTCCTACACGCAGGCGTACGTCGGCGAGGGCGAGGACCGCGCGAACGTGGCCGCGCTCGCCGCCAAGACCGACGGCCGCATGCCCACCGCCTGGGGCGTCTACTTCGCCACCCCGGACGCCGCCGCCCTGGTGGCCCGGGCCCGCGCGGCGGGCGGCCAGATCGTCATGGACGCGATGCCCGTCGGCCCGTACGGCACGATGGCGCAGATCGCCGACCCCGGCGGCGCGGTCTTCGGCGTCTGGCAGGGCGGCAGCCACCCCGGTTTCGAGCGGGCGGCGGCGCCCGGCGCCTTCTGCTGGACCGAGGCCTATGTCCGCGAGGCCGACGTGGAGCGCGTCGACGCCTTCTACGAGGAGGTCTTCGGCTTCGGCGCACGGGACCTGCCCGAGCTGACGGACGAAGCGGCCGGTGTGCCCTTCCGCACCTGGTCGCCCGCCGGGACCGAGCCGGGCGACGACACCGCCGTCGGCGGACGGGCCGTCATCACGGACGCGCTGCCCGCGGAGCTGCCGGCCCACTTCCTCTCGTACTTCATGGTCGAGGACTGCGACGAGACCGCGGCGGCGGCCACCCGGCTCGGCGGCCGGGTCACCCAGCCCCCCAGCGACGTTCCGTACGGACGGATGGCGGTCCTGGCCGACAATCAGGGAGCGGTCTTCGCGGTGCTGGCCGAACCCGAGGAGTGACGGGGCGGTCGTTCCGCCTCCGCTTGCGACCGGAATCCCCACCAGATGTGTACGAAATGGGGGGAAACATTCCATTCCGGCCCCGGGTTAGCCACGGCCGCCTCCGGCAGGAAGAATGCCCCCGGGGCTGTGTTTCGCGGCCTGGTACGGGGAGGTGGCAGGCAAGTGGAGCAGCTGACGCAGCACGACCCGCGGCGGATCGGCCCGTTCGAGGTCCTCGGACGGCTCGGGGCCGGCGGGATGGGGCTCGTCTATCTGGCGCGTTCCGCGTCGGGTCGCCGGGTGGCGATCAAGACCGTGCGGACGGAACTCGCCGAGGACCAGTTGTTCCGGGTCCGCTTCACGCGTGAGGTCGAGGCGGCGCGCGCCGTGTCCGGCTTCTACACGGCGGCCGTGGTCGACGCCGACCCCCGGGCGGCCGTCCCGTGGCTGGCGACGGCGTACGTCCCCGCGCCCTCGCTCGAGGAAATAGTGAACGAGTGCGGGCCCATGCCCGCGAACGCGGTGCGCTGGCTGGCCGCCGGCATCGCCGAGGCCCTCCAGTCCATCCACGGCGCGGGCCTGGTCCACCGCGACCTGAAGCCGTCCAACGTCCTGGTCGTCGAGGACGGGCCGCGGGTCATCGACTTCGGCATCGCGTCCGGTGTCTCCAACACCCGGCTGACCATGACCAACGTCGCCGTCGGCACCCCCGCGTACATGTCGCCCGAACAGGCCCGCGACTCCCGCGGCGTCACCGGGGCCAGCGACATCTTCTCGCTCGGCTCGACCCTGGTCTTCGCGGCGACCGGGCATGCCCCCTTCCACGGGGCGAACCCCGTCGAGACCGTGTTCATGCTGCTGCGCGAGGGCCCCGACCTGGAAGGGCTCCCGGACGAACTGCGTCCGCTGATCGAGTCCTGCATGGGCATGGAGGCCGCCCTGCGGCCCAGCCCCGCCGACCTCCAGGCCCAGCTCGCCCCGCACCTCTTCTCCTCCGGCGGCGACGACTCCGGCACCGCGTCGGCGTGGCTGCCCCAGCGGGCCACCGCGATGATCGAGCAGCGCCGCGGCGGCGGCCGCGTCACCCCGGCCGCCCCCGTCGTGCCGGCGCCGCAGCGGCCCGCGCCGCCGCCGCTCCCGCCGGGCCCGCCCCCGTACACGCCGCACCCGCGCGACCCGTACCCCGACCCGCGCACCGGGCAGGCCCCGCCGCCCTCCCGCGCCGACGGACCGGTCAGGCTCGCCGGGGCGAAGGTGCCGATCGGGCCGGGGCCCCGGGTGGCCGACGGGCGCGGGGCGGCCACCGCCGCCGTGGCCGAGTCCGCCACCGGCTGGGTGCGCGCGCCCGGCGGGGCCGCCGTGAACGGGGCGCCGCCCGCGCCCGCCGTCGTGCCCCCGCAGCCGCCCGAGGGGCCGTCGCCCAGCGGGTGGCGGCCGTGGCGCTTCCGCATGTCGAACGACGTGTGGGGGACCCCGGCGGTCGCGGGCGACCTGGTGTACGTCACGTCCTTCGAGGTGCACGCGCTGGACGTCGCGTCCGGCCGCCGCCAGTTCAAGACGCGGGACGTCGCCTGGGCGATGGCCGTCTCCGGCGGCCGCATCCACGCCTCCGACGGGCCGACGCTGTACGCGCTGGACGCGGCGGACGGGGCGGAGCGCTGGCGGCTCCAGAGCGACGCCTGGGTGTACTCGCTGAAGGCCGCGCGGGGCACCGTCGTGACCGGGACGCGGGGCGGCGGCGTGCAGGCTTGGGAGGCGTCCAACGGGCAGAAGCTGTGGGAGATCACCGGGGCGCAGACCGACTTCGAGACCCCGGAGGCGGGGCCCGACGTGCACGGCGACACCGTGTTCGTGTGGCAGGACGCCCGGCTGCGCGCCCTCGACTCCCGTTCCGGCGTGGAGCGTTGGACGTACCCGGTCGGCGACGCGGCCTCCTGCGGGAACGTGCCGGTGCGCGTCACCTCGGCGGAGGACGGTTACGTGTACGTCTCCGCCGGGACCCGGGTGCTGGCCATCGCCCAGGACTCCGGGCACGTCCGCTGGCACTTCGAGGCGCCGGCGGTCTTCCTCTCCCCGCCCGCCTTCGCGCCGGGCCCGGCGGTCACCGGCGGCGGCGTCTACCTCGCCGACTACCTCGGCACGGTGTACGCGCTGGACGCGTCGACCGGCAAGGACCGGTGGCGGATCGCGACCGAGTCCCGCCAGTCCACGGAACCGGTGCTGGTGGCCTCCGGCCACGTGCACGTGGGCAGCGGCAGCGCGCTCTACACGCTGGACGCGGTCACCGGCACGCCCAAGTGGCGCTTCGCGGCCGGCGGCGAGCTGGTCGGGGCGCCGGTGGTGGCCGACGGGCGGGTCCACTTCGGGTCGGCGGACCACTGCCTCTACACGGTGGACGCGGTCGGCGGCCAGCTCCGCTGGAAGCTCAAGACGGGCGGCGAGATCACCGGCTCACCGGTGGCGGAGGCCGGAATCGTCTACGCCTGCAGCAAGGACCGCTGCGTGTACGCGCTGGACGCGGTCAAGGGCACGGCGACGGGCCGCGCCCGCTGAGGGGCTCCGGGGGCGGGTCGGCGGCTGCTCGCTGCTCCGCCGCGCGGAACCGCCCCGGCCCCGCGCCCGCGCGGGAAGCGCTCGCCGCGCCGCCCGCCGCGCGGCTGCGCCGAGGCCGTCCGTGCGGTCACCCCCGGCCCTGACGGAGCTCGTCCGCCGTCGGCGCCGGCCGGGTGTACGTCGCCCCCTGGTCCGGCGCGTCCGCGGGGTCCGCGCCCCGCCACCCGCGGCGCGCCCGAGGGCGCCCGGGCAGGAGCGGACGCGCCCGCCGGCGTCCGTTCATCACCGCGGCGGCCAGCAGCATCAGCACCCCGCCCCCCGCCGCGCTCGCCACTCCCATCCCCAGCCCCGTCCCGTCCGCGTTCACCGCGATGCCGCCCGCCGCCTGCCCCTGCCGCACCAGCCACAGCACGGTGCAGCCCAGCGTGATCAGCCCCGCCAGCACCAGCAGCGGGCGGGACCGCAGCGGACGCGTCCACAGGAACACCGCGACCAGCACGAGCAGCGCCGCGAAAAGGAACGGCAGCAGCAGGGAACCGATCGGCTCAGCCGAGACGTCTGTGATCCCGTTGAAGAGGTCTTCGACGCGGTAGTCACGGCCGCGCCGACCGTCGTTCCAGGCCCGGAAAGGGCTCCACACGGCGGCCGTCGCACCGGCGACAGCGAGTACCGCGCCGAGGGCGTTCCTGACCATCTCGGGCTCCTCGGGGTCGAGAGATGTCGAGCGATGTCGGGGTTCTGTGAGGGTTCGCGGAGCTTTGACGCTACGCCCGAGGACCGGCACCCGCCACGCGACGAGCGCTGTTAGGGTGTCATGCACTCGCCCTTATGTTTTCTTTACATCGGGGTGGCTCCTGCCAGTGCCACCCGGGGCGTGAACGCCCATTTCGTCCCATCTCGCTTCACATCAACGGGGGTTGGAAGCATGAAGCTCCGCCATGTCCGCGCAGTGGCCGTTTTCGGCATCGCCGTCGTCGCACTCACCGGAGCCCGGGGCTCCCACGGCGGGAGCTGCAGCGGCGGTTCGAGCGGTTCCAGCAGCTCCAGCAGTTCCAGCAGCGGGGGCAGCGACTCCAGCAGCAGCTCCAGCTCCTCGAGCGGCGACTACCAGGCCTCCACGGGCGGCTACGACGGCAGCAGCTCCAGCTCCTCCAGCGGCGGCTCCAGCTCCTCCACCACGGGCGGCTCGGACAGCTCCAGCTCCTCCGGCTCGGGCGGTTCCGTGCCCGGCGTGAGCGGCGGCGGCAACGCGGCCAACCGCGACCTGCGCATCGCGGACTGCAAGTACGACCCGTCGCGCGGCATGCTCGCCACCATCACCGCCACGAACAGCAGCTCGTCGAGCACCTACAACTACAGCTTCACGGTGCGCTTCACGAACAACGGCTCCACCATCGGCTCCCGCTCCACCAGCATCATCGCCGTCGCCCCGGGCCAGTCCCGCTCCGTCGACGTCTCCACGGTGTACGTGAAGCGCTCGACCGAGACGCTCTCGGGCCGCTGCGAGGTCAAGTACGCCACCCGCACCAGCTCCTGAGTCCCGCCTGCTCCTGGGCCCCGCCGGCTCCTGAGTCCCGCCCGTGTCCCGAGGGGCCCGGCCGTCCGCACGGCCGGGCCCCCCGGCGGGCCCCTCAACGGATCCGGAACCCCGTGCCCCGCCGCGCGAACAGCTCCGCCTGCCGCCGCGGCGGCAGGCTGCCGAGGGCGATCAGGTGCGGCGCCTGCGCGTACGCCGGCGCCAACGCCGCCTCCTTGGCCGCCCACACCGCGCGGACTGTCCCCTGCACGGCCTCCGTCGGATGCCCCGCGATCACCTCGGCCGACCGCAGCGCCGCCGTCAACTCCTCGCCGTCCGCCGTAAGTTCGGAGACGAGTCCCACCTCGTACGCGCGCCGCGCCGACATCCGCTCCGCCGTGCCCATCAGGGCCGTCCGGGCCACTTCGCCGTACGGCATCCGCTGGGCGAGCAGCGCCGTCTCGTACGCGCTGACCATGCCGTACGTCGTGTGCGGGTCGAAGAAGGTCGCGCTCTCGCCCGCCACCACGAACTCCGACTCGCCCAGCAGGTAGAACGCCCCGCCGCAGGCCATCCCGCGCACCGCCGCAATCACCGGCTTCCAGAGGTCGTTGGCCTTGGGGCCGATGGCGAGGAGGGGGTCGTCCACCGAGTACGGGGAGGAGGGCTGCGGCACGACGGCCGTGCGGTCGAAGCCGGTGCAGAAGGCCCTGGGGCCCGCCCCGGTCAGGACGGCCGCCCGTACGGTGTCGTCGTGGCGGAACTCCCGCCAGAGGGCTGCGAGTTCGGCGGCGGTGGCCAGGTCGACGGCGTTCAGCTTCGCCTCGCGGTCCAGGGTGACGACGGCGACCCCGGTGTCCTTGTCGCGTGCCACCCGTACCGTCGTCACGGCCGCTCCAGCAGCCAGCGCGGGACCGCCGTGCCGTCCGGCAGCCTCCCGAAGGCCACCCGCACCCGGGCCCCGATCCGCAGCCGCCCCGGATCGACCGAGTCGAGTGCCGCGTCGGGGGAGGCGACGACATTGCCGACGAGCCGGATGCGGGGGGCGTCCGCCAGCTCCACGAGCACCGCGTTGTACGGGGCCCGCGCCGCGTACGCGGGAAGCAGGGGCGGGTGCGGGACGACGTACGACCAGATCGTGCCCCGGCCGCTCATCGGCCGCCACGCGGAGGCGAAGGAGTGGCAGTGCGGGCAGCACGGGCGGGGCGGAAAGCGGAGTTCGCCGCAGTCGGAGCAGCCCTGGACGCGGAGCTCGCCGCGGGCGGCGTACTCCCAGAAGGGCGCGCCGTCGGCGTCGGCGACGGGCGACAGGAGGCCCTCGGCGGCAGGGGAGCGGGAGTCGGCGGAGGAGCGGGAGCCGGTAGGGGGGCGGGAGCCGGTCGGGGGGCGGGAGCCGGTGGAGGGGCGGGAGTCGGCGGGGGAGCGCGGGTCGTCGCTCATGGTGGTGTGCTCAGCTCCTCAGCAGCAGTGCGGACGTCGGTACGCCCTCGCCCGCCGTGACCAGGCAGGTGGCGGCGTTCGGGACCTGGGCGGTGGAGGTGCCGCGGAGCTGCTTCACGCCCTCGGTGATGAGGTTGAAGCCGTGGACGTAGGCCTCGGAGAGCCCGCCGCCGCCGGTGTTGACCGGCAGCCGACCCCCGATCTCCAGCGCCCCGCCCTCGGTGAAGGCGGCCCCCTCGCCGCGCCCGCAGAAGCCGTAGCCCTCCAGCGAGAGCGGGATGAGCGGCGTGAACGCGTCGTAGATCTGCGCCACGTCCACGTCCTGCGGCCCGAAGTCGGCCTGCTTCCACAGGTGCCGGGCGGCGGTCCAGGCGGGCCCGGTCAGCGGGTCGTCGTTCCAGTAGTTGACCATGCCGTGGTGCTGGGCGGGCAGCCCCTGGGCGGCGGAGTGGACGTACACGGGCTTCCGGCGGCAGTCGCGGGCCCGTTCGGCGCCGACGATCACGCACGCCAACGCCCCGTCCGTCTCCAGGCAGTTGTCGAAGAGGCACAGCGGCTCGCTGATCCAGCGGGCGTTCATGTACATGTCCCGGGTGAGGGGGCGCTCGTACATCATCGCCGCCGGGTTCTGGTTCGCCCGGTTGCGGCAGGCGAGGGCGACGTTGAAGAAGTGGTCGCGAGTGGCCCCGTACTCGTGGCAGTAGCGGCGGGCCAGCATGCCGATCTCGTCGGCGGGCCGCAGCAGGCCGAAGGGGCGGGTCCACTGGGCGGGGGTGGGGAGCTGGACGGTGGTGTTCTTCCACGGGCGGGGCCCGCTGCCCCGCTTCCGGGACCGCCAGGCCACCCCCACGCTCGCCTGCCCCGTCGCGATCGCGGCCGCGAGGTGCCCGACGGTCGCGCAGGAGCCGCCGCCGCCGAAGCCCACCTTGGAGAAGAAGGTCAGATCCCCGGTCCCGACGGCCTTCGCGACCTCGACCTCGTCCGTCTCCTCCATCGTGTACGAGGCGAACCCGTCGACCTCGGCGGGGTCGATCCCCGCGTCGTGGAGCGCGGCGAGAATGGCACGGCAGGCCAACTCCTTTTCGCTCTGCGGGAGTTGTTTGGCGAACTCGGTCTGCCCGATGCCGACTATCGCCGTCGCGTCCTTGAGTCCCGGCATGCTCCACAGCCTCTCCGCGCTCGTCCCGGCCGTCGACCGACTGCTGACAGCGCGTCAGGCTACAGCTAATCTGACGGATAGTCAGCTAGTGGTGTGGGAGGGCTCGCGATGCAGTTCGACGCACAGGACCACGTGACCGGCGCCCCGGGACGCGCCCGGTGGGCCACCGTCCCCGAACTCGTCCGGCACGCCGCCGGGCGGTACGGCGCGCGGGAGGCCGTCGTCGAGGGCCGCACCCGCGTCACGTACGCCGGACTGGGGGAGCGCGTCGAGCGCGCCGCCGCCGCCTGCCTCGCCCGGGGCGTGCGGCGCGGCGACCGGGTGGCGGTCTGGGCCCCGAACACCCTCGACTGGATCGTCTCCGCCCTCGGCGCGGTCACGGCGGGCGCGGTCCTCGTCCCCCTCAACACCCGGTTCAAGGGCGCCGAGGCGGCCCAGGTCCTCGCCCGGTCCCGCGCCAGGCTGCTGTTCGTCACGGGCACCTTCCTCGGCACCTCCTACGTCGCCTCCCTGCGGCGCGCGACGTCCGAGGGCCCCGGCGACGGCCCCCTGCCCGGCCTCCCGCACCTGGCCGACGTGGTCGTCCTGTCCGACGACGCCGCCCCCGCCACCTTCCTGACCTGGAAGGACTTCCTCGCGGCGGGCGAAGAGGTGAGCGGGGAGACGGTACGGGCGCGGGCGGCGGAGATCCAGGACCGCGACCCCTCCGACATCGTCTACACCTCCGGCACCACGGGCCGCCCCAAGGGCGCGGTCATCACCCACGCCCAGACCCTGCGCGCCTACGACATCTGGGCCGACCTCGCGGGCCTGCGCGAAGGCGACCGGTACCTGATCGTCAACCCCTTCTTCCACACCTTCGGCTACAAGGCGGGCATCATCGCCTGCCTCACCCGCGGCGCCACGATGGTCCCGCAGCCCGTCTTCAACGTGGACACCGTTCTCGCCAACATCGCCGCCGAACGCATCTCCGTCCTGCCCGGCCCCCCGACCCTCCACCAGTCCCTCCTGGACCACCCGGCCCGCGGCGCCCACGACCTCACCGCCCTGCGGCTGGTGGTGACGGGAGCCGCCGTCGTGCCCCTCCGGCTCGTCGAACGCCTCCGCTCCGAGCTGCACATCGCGACCGTCCTCACCGCCTACGGCCTCTCGGAGGCGTCCGGCATCGTCTCGATGTGCCGGCGGGACGACGCCCCGGACACCGTCGCCGCCACCTCGGGACGGGCGATACCGGGCACGGAGGTACGGGTGGACGCGGCGCCCGGCGCCCCGGGGGAGGTCCTGGTCCGGGGCTTCAACGTGATGCGCGGCTACTTCGAGGACCCCGACGCCACGGCCGCCGCCCTCACCCCGGACGGCTGGCTGCGCACCGGAGACGTGGGCGTGCTGGACGCGGCGGGCAACCTCCGGATCACCGACCGGATCAAGGACATGTTCATCGTCGGCGGCTTCAACGCCTACCCCGCCGAGATCGAACGGGTGCTCGGCCTGCATCCGGGGATCGCCGACGTCGCCGTCATCGGCGTCCCGGACCCCCGGCTGGGCGAGGTCGGCAGGGCGTACGTGGTCCGCCGCCCGCGCACCTCCCTGACGGGCGACGACGTGATCGCCTGGGCCCGCCGCGAAATGGCCAACTACAAGGTCCCCAGAGAGGTCGAGTTCGTGCCGGAACTGCCCAGGAACGCGAGCGGGAAGGTGCTGAAGGGGGAGCTGCGGGGACGCGCGGGACGCTGACCCGCGGGCCCGGCCGCGCCCTCAGTCCTGTGCCAGCGCCCGGCGCGCCTCGCCCTGCACCGCCCCGATCTCCTCCATCGCCGCACGCCACTGCGGTGAGCCGGGGGCCGCCGTCCGGGCCGTGCACTCCGCCGTGCGCAGGCGCTCGGCCGCTGCCGGGACGCGGGCGATCTCCGTCGCCACCGACCAGCTCTCCAGGAACGCCGTGAGCGGAGCCAGCGAACCCGTGCGGGCGGCCAGCGAGAGGGCCTCCTCCATCTGCCGCTCCATCTCCGGGAGCTGCGCGGGGGCCAGCCGGGCCACCGCCGCGCGCAGCGAGGCCGTGGTGCGGTCCGGGCGGGGGAGGAGGGCCTCCGTGCGGTCCGGGTGGGACGAGGGGTTGCGCTGGGCGGTCATTCCGGTCCTTCCGAGGAGGTCTCGTACGGGAGGAGGGCGAAATGGGGGGTATGGGTTGCCTCCGCCTGAATACCCGTTCGACCTGCGGATACGACGCGTGGGGCAACCGGCCCCGAACGGCGTGCGGCCGCGGCGGCTCCCCCTCCGCGCCGCCGCGGCCGATCCCCGTGCAGGAAGGTCTACTTCGCGGGCTCGCCGTTGGCGTGCACGTCCTCCGTGCCGGCGCCGCCGTTGGCGTGCACGTCCTTGGGGGCGACCTGCTCGCCGTTGGCGTGCACGTCCGTGGGCCGGAGGTCCTGGTCGGTCTTCTTCTGCTCGCCCATACTGATCAACTCCTGAAGTCTCGTTCTGCGGCAGGGGCCGAGGAGCCCGCCCCACTGTTCCCCCGTGCGACAGTCGGGCGGGCGTTCGGCGGGCGCGCCCCGGACGGGGCCGCCGATGTCGGTTCCGCCTGCCCCCCGACGCGACGGCTCCGACACCAGAAGAGTGCCGGGCGGCGATAAACGAACGATGAACGCCCGGGCCGAGGGCTATCCGGCCGCCACCGACGCCATCCGGACGCGCAGGTCGGACGCCTCCGGCGAGCCCAGGTCCTCGTAGTGGACGAGCGCCTCCTGCCAGCAGGCCTGTGCCCGGCCGGGCTGGCCGAGGCCGATGAGGGCCTGCCCGAGCACGGTGAGCGCCATGGCCCGGCGCCACCGCCCGCCGATGTCGTGCAGCACGGACAGCGCCGCCTCCGCGCCCGCGGCCGCCTCCGTGGGCCGGCCCGCGGCGAGGTCGGCCTCGGCGATGCGGCACAGCGTCAGCCCCTCCCAGATCCGCTGCCGGTTCTGCCGGAAGGTGTCCAGGGCCTCCGAGAGGCGGTCCCGGGCGGCGGACAACTGCCCGCTCCGGGTCAGGGCGAGCCCCAGCGCGTACCGCCCGTTGGCGCCGCGCAGCGAGTTGCCCATGGCGTCGTAGATCTCGGTGCCCCGCCGGGCGAGCGCGATGGCCTCCGCGGTGTCCCCGGTCGCCAGGTGGATGCGGGAGAGGTTGCACAGGGCACTGGCCTCGCCGGGGAGGTCCTGGCAGGTGCGGAAGTGGGCGATGGCCCGGGTCAGGAGCTCCCGGCCCTCCGCGTGCCGGTTCTGGTAGAGCGCGATGACGCCCCGGATGTTGTCGGCCCAGCACACGGGCAGCAGGTCCTGGGCCGGTCCGGCGGGGGCCGCGACGACCTGTGCCGCCTCGCGGTCCGCCCGGTCGAACCGTCCGGCGATCAGGTGCGCGTTGCTCAGCGCGACCCGGGCCCGGGCCTCCGCCCTGCGGTCCGCGCACCGTACGGCGGCCGCCAGCAGGTCCGCCGCCGTGGCCTCGTACTCCCGGGAGTTGGTGCCCGACTCCGCCAGGTCCACGGCGGTCCACAGCAGGTCGATCGCCCGCCGCAGGGTCGTGTCCCGGGCGGACTGCCGGATGCAGGCCAGCAGCGAGGGCGCCTCGGTGTACAGCCAGTCCTGGGCGCCGGTCCGGTCGGCGAAGACCAGGCCCGGGTGCCGGGTGTGCTCCAGGTGCTCGACCAGCCGGTCCCCCGGCCGCTCGATCGCGTACACCCCCGCCGCCGTCGCCAGGTAGAAGTCCAGCAGCCGCGACAGCGCCGCCGCCCGTTCCGTGGGCGGCTGCTCGTCCCGCTCCGCGCACGCACGCGCGTAGAGCCGGACGAGGTCGTGGAAGCGGTAGCGGCCCGGCGAGGCCGACTCCAGCAGCGAGGTGTCGACCAGGGACTCCAGCAGGTCCTCGGTGTCGTACAGCGGCAGGTCCAGCACGGCCGCCGCCGCGGCCAGCGAGATGTCGGGGCCGTCGGCCAGGCCCAGCAGGCGGAAGGCGCGGGCCTGGGCGGGCTCCAACTGGCCGTACCCCAGCTCGAAGGTGGCCTTCACCGCCAGGTCGCCCGCCTGCAACTCGTCCAGTCTGCGCCGCTCGTCCGCCAGCTTCGCGGCGAGGACCGAGACCGTCCAGGTGCGGCGCGCGGCCAGCCGGGCGGCGGCGATCCGGATCGCGAGCGGCAGGAACCCGCACGCGCCGACCACGTCGAGCGCCGCCTCGCGCTCGGCCGTCACCCGCTCCTCGCCCACGATCCGGGTGAAGAGCTGGAGCGCCTCGTCGGGCGACATGACGTCCAGGTCCACCAGGTGCGCGCCCGCGAGGTCGACCATCCGGGTGCGGCCGGTGATCAGTGCCGCGCACCCCGGCGTCCCCGGCAGCAGTGGCCTGACCTGCGAGGCGTCGCGCGCGTTGTCCAGCAGGACCAGGACCCGGCGGCCGTCCAGGGTCGAGCGGTACAGGGCGGCCCGCTCGTCCAGCGAGTCGGGGACCGCGGTCTCCGCCGTGCCGAGCGCGCGCAGGAACGCGCCGAGGACCGTCTCCGGCTCGGCGGCCCGCGCCCCCGCCCCCTGGAGGTCGACGTACAACTGCCCGTCGGGGAAGTGCGGCCGCGCCGCGTGCGCGACGTGCACGGCGAGGGTGGTCTTGCCGACGCCGCCGATGCCGGCGATCGCCGAGACCGCCATCACGCTCGTCTCGGCCTGCGCCAGCCGCTCGCCGAGTTCGCGTACGAAGGAGGCCCGGCCGGTGAAGTCGGCGACGGCCGCCGGGAGCTGGGCGGGACGCAGCGGGGCGGGCGCGACGGCGGCCGGGGCCTCGACCGGGCGGGCCAGCTCCTCGTCGGCGGCCAGGATGCGCTGCTGGAGACGGGCCAGTTCGGGGCGCGGATCGACCCCGAGTTCATCGGCGAGCAGCCGGCGCGTGTCGGCGTACACGGCGAGCGCCTCCGCCTGCCGCCCGCACCGGTACAGCGCCAGCATCAAGAGCTCGCGCAGCCGCTCGCGCAGCGGATGGGCGGCGGTCAGCGCGGTCAGCTCCGACACCGCCTCCGCGTGACAGCCGACCTCCAGGTCCAGGTCGAGCCGGGTCTCGGTGAGCTGGAGCCGCCACTCCTCCAGCCGGGCCCGCTGCGACTCCGCGTACGGCCCCGGCACGGACGCCAGCGCTTCCCCGTCCCAGAGCCCGAGCGCCTCGCCCAGCAGGGTGCGCGCCGCGCACCGGTCCCCGGCCGAGCGGGCCTTGTCGGCGTCGGCGGCCAGCTCCTGCGCCACCGCCAGGTCCAGGGCGCCCGGCACGGGCCGGATCGCGTATCCGCCGGCCACGCTGACCAGCACGTCCGCGCCGAGTGCCTTGCGCAGGCGGGAGGCGTACGTCCGGATCGCGGCCAGCGCCTGGGAGGGCGGCTCCTCGCCCCACACGCCGTCGATGAGCTCGGCGGCGGTCGCGGTGCGGCCCTCGCGCAGCAGCAGCAGGGTGAGCAGGGCGCGCTGCTGGGGCGACCCGGCGGGCACGGGCTCGCCGCCACGCCAGGCGCGGACCGGTCCCAGGACGCTGAAGCGCAGGCCGGCGGGGGAGAGGCGGTCGTCGTTCGGCAGGCCGCGGCCGCCCGGTATGCCGTCCATCGCACTCCCTCTGCTGTTGCTTCCCGTGGCGCCCTTGTCCCGGCTCTTGTCGACAGGGCCAGTTTGCCCTGTCCATGCCGAGGGCGTCAGCAGGGGAACCTCAGAGGAACCTCAGGAATGCCGGTGCGGGGCGCGGCCGTCCGGTGCGCACGGACACCTGACGGATCGTCAGATCGGCGGTACCGTGGCGCTCGTTGGAGCCAGGTGCGGTGACGAGCAGGGAGACGTGCGCCATGGACGCGACGACCGGAACGGCCCGAACGACGGGGACGGCCGGAACGACAGGAACGGCGGGAACAGCCGGAACGACGGAAACGGCCGGAACAGCCGGGACGGACGGCTTCCCGAAGATCATCTCGGTGGACGACCACACGGTGGAGCCCCCCGGCGTCTGGCAGGACCGCCTCCCGGCCAGGTACCGGGACACCGGCCCGCGCATCGTGCGCGCCCCCCTGCGGGAGATGACCTTCCTGGGCGGGAAGTTCGCACCGGTGATGGGCGAGAAGGGCGACGCGGGCCCGATCGGCGACTGGTGGGTGTACGAGGACCTGCGCCGCCCCCTGACCCGCCTGGACACCGCCGTCGGCTACGACAGGGACGAGATCAAGCTCGAAGTCATCACCTACGAGCAGATGCGCCCGGGGTCCTTCTCGGTCCCCGACCGGCTGGCCGACATGGACGTCAACCACGTCCAGTCCGCCCTGTGCTTCCCGACCTTCCCCCGCTTCTGCGGCCAGACCTTCACCGAGGCGTCCGACCGCGAACTGGGGCTGCTGGGCGTGCGGGCGTACAACGACTGGATGGTGGAGGAGTGGTGCGGCCCCGAGGCCCATGGCCGGCTCATACCGCTCACCCTCGTCCCGCTCTGGGACGCGGAACTCGCCGCCGCCGAGGTCCGCCGCAACGCCGCGCGGGGCGTCCGCGCGGTCGCCTTCTCGGAGATCCCGCCGCACCTGGGCCTGCCGTCCGTCCACACGGACGACTGGGACCCCTTCCTCGCGGCCTGCGACGAGACGGGCACCGTCGTCGCGATGCACATCGGCTCGTCCTCGCGGATGCCCTCGACCTCGGCGGACGCGCCCCCCGCCGTCGGCTCGACCATCACCTTCGCCAACTGCTGCTTCTCGATGGTGGACTGGCTGATGAGCGGCAAGTTCGAACGCTTCCCGAACCTGCGGATCATGTACGCGGAGGGCCAGATCGGCTGGATCCCGTACATCCTGGAACGCGCGGACGTGGTCTGGGAGGAGAACCGGGGCTGGGGCGGAGTCGCGGACAAGGTGCACCGCCCGCCGTCCGAGCTCTTCGCCGAACACGTCTACGGCTGCTTCTTCGACGACGCGTTCGGCCTGAGGAACCTGGACGCGATCGGCGTCGGCAACGTCCTGTACGAGACGGACTACCCGCACTCGGACTCCACCTGGCCGCGGTCGCGCGAGGTCGGCGAGGACCAGATGGGCCACCTGGCTCCGGACGTGGTGGACCGCATCGTGCGCGGCAACGCGATCGACCTCCTCGGCCTGACCCCGGACGGCCTGTGGCCGGGCAGGTGAGGGGCGGCGCGGCCCGCCAGGGCCCTCACCCGTGACCGCCGACTGCCTTCTTCGGACGCCACCGAAAATCTGCTCTGGCGAAGGTAGACATTCGTCGGCGACAGGGCTATGGTTTTTCTTGTAGCCGAGATCGAGAGATCGAGCAGGGCTCGCCAGACACGAACTGGCGGGCAGCAGTACCGAAGTTCCGCAGTACCGCAGTACCGCAGTACGCAGAACGGCCCGGTGGCGGAGTGTCGAAGCCAGGGAATGTGCAGGACGGCGACGGGACTGGCGACCGGACCGGGTGGCCCGCAGTGATCAGGGGCCGCCACCCGCAGTACCAGCAGTACCCGCAGTGAGAAGTACCCCGCAGTACCGAAGTAGCAGTACGGCAAGTTGTTCCCAGAGGGAGAACGGAGGAGCCAGACGCCATCAGGATCGCCCGGGTGAAAGAGTGAGTGCCCGGGTACCGCAGGACATCGCGATAGTGAGGTGGTCTCCGGTCAAGCAACCGCGATCCCCGCAGCCCCGGCGCAGTACGGACCGGGTAGGCGGAAACAGAAGGTCGGCGCAGTACTCAGGCCGACAGATGGTGTAGCAGTTCCTTCGGGGCCCTGGTGCGAAGAGCACCAGGGCCCCTCCACGCGTTCCATCGGAGAGGCGTACATGACAACAGTGAGGTGCCAATGACAGTGGATGATTCGCTCGGCCGTCTCGACGACGATGACTACCCCGCCTACACCATGGGCCGGGCCGCCGCACTCCTCGGCACCACGCAGGGTTTCCTGCGCGCCATCGGCGAAGCCCGGCTAATCACCCCGCTCCGCTCCGAGGGCGGCCACCGCCGTTACTCCCGCTACCAACTGCGCATCGCCGCCCGCGCCCGGGAACTCGTCGACCAGGGCACCCCCATCGAGGCCGCCTGCCGCATCGTGATCCTCGAGGACCAGCTCGAAGAGGCCCAGCGGCTCAACGCCGAATACCGCCGCGCCGCCGAACCGCAGACCTCCCCGCCGTCCCCCTGACCCGACCCGCAGCGCAACGGGGCGGTCCGGCGCCCGCGCCGCACCGCCCACCGTCTGCGACGTCCGGCGCCCGGCTCAGACCCGGGCCGGGAGGCGCAGGTGGGTGAGGGCCGAGGCGGCGGTGTACTCCGTTTCGCCGGCGGCGATGCGGTGCTTGAGCTCCGTCACCGTGCGGTCGAAGTGGTCCGGGCGGACGCCCGCCTCGCGGGCCGCGTCGGCCATGTTCTGGGCGGCGGCCACCACCAGGTCCATGGACTGGGCGTAGGCGGGCGGGGCCGGGGAGTCGATGTCGGCGGCCATCACCGGGACCATCCCGAGCATGCTCGTCAGCCAGGCGACCACGTGCGAGGCGAAGTCCGTCGCGGTGGTGCCCCGGTGGGAGGTGGCCACCGCCGTCGCGTGGAGGAAGCCCGCGAACATCATGTCCATCGCGCTGAGCAGCGCCAGGTCGTAGAGGGAGGCCAGGGACACGTCCGGGCCCAGGTGGTGCGGGGTGCCCAGCACCGCGAGGGTGGCGCGGTGCTGGTCGAAGGGGTCCTGCGCGCCGCTGTAGAAGAGGAAGGCCTCCGGTGTCGCGATCTGGTGGGGGACGGCCATGATGCCGCCGTCGAGGTACGTCGCCCCCAGGGCCAGCGCCCACGCCTCCGTCTCGCGGGCCTGGGCCGGGGTGCCGTTGGTGAGGCTGACCAGGGTGCGGCCGTGGAGGGCCCCGGCGGCGGAGGCCAGCAGGGCGCGCTGGGCGGCGTAGTCCAGGACGCAGGAGATCGTGAGGGGGCCGGCCTCCAGGGCCTCGCGGACGGAGCCCGCCAGGTGCGCGCCGCGTGCGACGAGCGGGGCCGCCTTGGCGGGGGTGCGGTTCCAGACAGTCACCCTGTGGCCCGCCGTGAGCAGGGCGTCGGCCAGGGCGTACCCCATCAGGCCGAGGCCCAGGACGGTCACCGGGGGCTTCGTGACCAGGGGGGCCAGGGAGGACAGGGGGGTCTCGGTGGCGGGTGCGGGCATGGCGGAGCTCCCTTGCGGAGGGGGTGGAGTGGGGCCCGAGTGGGCTGCGTCCAGCTTCGGGGCCCATGCCGCCGCGCTCAAGTACGCACTTAAAGGTGGGTGGTCGGTGCACCCGGGGGAACCCGGGTGCGGTGCGTGGCGGAACGGCTTCGTCCGGGTACACGGAGGGGGACGCCCGACGGGCGGAGCGACGAGGAGGGCATATGAGTGACGGGACGGTCGTCCTGCTGGTCCTGGCAGGGCTCGCGGTCGCGGCGATGGTCGTGTTCGCCGTGATCCTGCTGGTCAAGATGGTGAAGGCCCGGAAGCTCCTGACGGAGGCGGGGATTCCGGTCGAGAACAAGGTCCTGTTCTGGGGGGCCGTGGCGTATCTCGTCAGCCCCGTGGATCTGCTGCCCGATCCCGTGCTGCTCGACGACATCGGGGTCATGCTGATCGCGCTGCGGTCGCTGTACGCGGCCGCCGAGAAGGCGGGCGTGGGACGCGGGCGCGGACGTGAGCGGCGGGAGCCGGTGGCGGTCGAACGGGCCGACTGGCCCGTCAGGTAACCGACGGCGTTCCACCCCTTGCCTGACGGCCCGTCAGCAATGACGATGGGGCGGTCGTCGCGCCGTTGACGGTCCGTCAGATCAGGGGGTCAGCTCATGGTCCGGGTCCTGCCCGAAGGGCGGCTGTCGTACGGGATGCAGCTTCCCGTGCAGTCGCAGAGCGTCATCTACGCGGAGGGGTGGGAGGCGGCGGCCGGACCGGCCGAGCTCGCCGAGGTGGCACGTGTCGCCGACCGCAGCGGATTCGCGTACATCGCGGTCTGCGACCACGTCGCCGTTCCGCGCCGGCTGGCCGACGCGATGGGCACGGTCTGGTACGACCCGGTGGCCACCCTCTCCTATCTGGCCGCCGTCACCGAGCGTGTGCAGTTGCTGAGCCATGTGGCGGTGGTGGGGCTGCGGCATCCGCTGGCGGCCGCCAAGCAGTACGCCACCCTGGACCACCTCAGCGGGGGCCGGCTGGTGCTCGGGGTGGGGGCCGGGCACGTGCGGGAGGAGTTCGCCGCGCTCGGCGCCGACTTCGCCGGGCGCGGGGCGGTGCTGGACGAGTCGATCGACGCGTTGCGGGCGGCGCTGGGGCCGGAGGAGTTCCCGGAGTTCGCGGGGGAGCGGTACGCGTTCAGCGGCCTCGGGCAGCGTCCGCGTCCGGCGCGGGAGCGGGTCCCGGTGTGGGTGGGCGGGTCGTCGCCCGCAGCGGTGCGCCGGGCCGCGGTACGGGGCGACGGCTGGCTGCCGCAGGGCGACCCGCGCGCCGAACTCCCCTCGCAGATAGCTAAGTTGCTGCGCCTGCGCGACGAGGCGGGGATCGAGGAGCCGATCGAGATCGGGGCCATCGCCGAGCCGCTGTACGTCGGTGCGCCGGGGTGGGACGTCGGGCGGCGGACGCTGACCGGCGCACCGGACGCCGTCGCCGAGTCGCTGCGGACGTACCGGGAGATGGGCGTGGACCAGATCCAGGTGCGCTTCCGCAGCCGGGGCGTGGACGAACTCACGGAGCAGATGGCGGTGTTCGCCGCCGAGGTGGCACCGCTCCTCAACCAGTAGGGGTGTGGTGGGCATGGGCAAGCTGGACGGCCGGGTCGTCGTCGTGACGGGAGCGGCGCGCGGGCAGGGCGAGCAGGAGGCGCGGCTCTTCGCGGCGGAGGGCGCGAAGGTCGTGCTCGCGGACGTGCTGGACGAGCAGGGGGCCGCGCTGGCGGCGGAGCTGGGGGAGAAGGCGGCGCTGTACGTCCACCTCGACGTGAGCCGTGAGGAGGACTGGACGGCGGCCGTCGCCGCCGCCAAGGAGACCTTCGGGAAGATCGACGGGCTGGTCAACAACGCCGGCATCCTGCGCTTCAACGAGCTGCTGAACACCCCGCTGGCGGAGTTCCAGCAGATCATCCAGGTCAACCAGGTCGGCGCCTTCCTCGGCATACGCACCGTCGCGCCCGAGATCGCGGCGGCGGGCGGCGGCACCATCGTCAACACCGCCTCGTACACCGCGCTGACGGGAATGGCGTACGTCGGCGCCTACGCCGCCACGAAGCACGCGATCCTCGGCCTGACCCGGGTGGCGGCGCTGGAGCTGGCGGCGAAGGGCATCCGGGTGAACGCCGTGTGCCCCGGGGCGGTGGACACGCCGATGACCGATCCGGCGTCGCTGGACCCGGACGCGGACCCGGTGCGGGCCGCGGCGGGGGTGGCCGAGCTCTACCGGAAGCTGGTGCCGCTGGGTCGGATCGGCCGCCCGCGGGAGGTGGCGGCGCTGGCGCTGTTCCTGACCTCCGAGGACTCCTCGTACATCACCGGACAGCCGTTCGTGGTGGACGGGGGATGGCTCGCGGGGGTCTCCGTGGCCTGACCGCCATCTGATGGCCCGTCAGTATTGACGGTCCGGTGGCGCGGTGGAACAGTCGGTCGCACAGAGAACTGACGGTGCGTCAGAAAACCTCAAGGACGGTGAACTTCAGTGGAGTTCGGTCTCTTCGTGCAGGGTTACGTGCCTGCCGCGCGTGCCAAGGTCGACCCCGAGGCGGAGCACAAGGCTCTGATCGAGGAGACCGAGTACGTCATCCAGGCGGACAAGTCGGGGTTCAAGTACGCGTGGGCGAGCGAGCACCACTTCCTGGAGGAGTACTCGCACCTGTCGGCGAACGACGTGTTCCTGGGGTACCTGGCGCACGCCACGGAGCGGATCCATCTGGGGTCGGGCATCTTCAACCCGCTCGCGCCGGTGAACCACCCCGTCAAGGTCGCGGAGAAGGTGGCCATGCTCGACCACCTGAGCGGGGGCCGGTTCGAGTTCGGGAGCGGGCGGGGGGCCGGGTCGCACGAGATCCTGGGCTTCATGCCGGGGATCACCGACATGAACCACACCAAGGAGATCTGGGAGGAGACGATCTCCGAGTTCCCCAAGATGTGGCTCCAGGACGAGTACCAGGGCTTCCAGGGCAAGCACTGGTCGCTGCCGCCGCGGAAGATCCTTCCCAAGCCGTACGGGAAGGCGCACCCGGCGATGTGGTACGCGGCCGGGTCGCCGTCGTCGTACGCGATGGCGGGGAAGAAGGGGCTGGGGGTGCTCGGCTTCAGCGTCCAGAAGGTCGCGGACATGGAGTGGGTCGTCGAGTCGTACAAGACGGCGGTCAAGGACGCGGAGCCGGTCGGGGCGTTCGTCAACGACAACGTGATGGTCACGTCCACCGCCATCTGCGCCGAGACGCACGAGAAGGCGGTGCAGGTGGCGGTGAACGGGGGGCTGAACTACCTGCAGTCGCTGCTGTTCCGCTACCACGACACGTTTCCGCGGCCGGAGGGGATTCCGGAGTGGCCGGAGCTGCTGCCGGAGTACAGCGAGGAGATCATCGAGCTGCTCATCGCCGAGGAGCTGATGATCTGCGGGGACCCGGACGAGGTGCTGAAGCAGTGCCGGCGGTGGGAGCGGGCGGGGGCGGACCAACTGTCGTTCGGGCTGCCGATCGGGGTGTCGCGGGAGGACACGATGAACACGATCCGGCTGATCGGGGAGCATGTGATTCCGGGGATCGACACGGATCCCGTGCACCGGACCTCCCGGATGCGCCAGGGATGACCCCCCGGGGGGGGGCGGCCCATCCCCCCTGCCCCCGGCACCCCCTCGGCCACCCCCCCTCACCCCCATGAACAACGGGCCCGCCCTTTCCCCCACCCCCTTGGACTTCGCAGCCACCCTGCCACCCCCCTCCCCTCGGGCGTCGCAGTTGCCCCGCCGCCCCGCCTCCTTGGGCGACGGGGCCGCCCTTCCCGCTTCCCTCGTCCCCTTGGGCGACGGGGCCGCCCCAAGGGGGCGGGACGGGCGGGCAAGGGGGCGGTCCCTCCCGCTCCCGGCCCACCCGGGTGCCGCCCCCTGCCCAAGCACCTGCGCCGGGCACGCGACTTCGCCCAGGCCGTGAGCTCAGCCCCGGTACCGGGACACCCAGCCCCGCCCGGCTCACGCAGGGGAGGCCCCGGACCCGCCCCTTTCCCTAAAGCGCTCGCCGCGCGGCTGCCCCCGGTTCACCGCGGATGCGTCGTGGCTGGTCGCGCAGTTCCCCGCGCCCCTGAAGGGGCACGGAAGGCACGCCCGCGCGGCCGGCCGGGAAGAGAATGAAAACCGAGAGGATCCCATGCTTGAGCACCTCATCCGCAACGCCACCCTCGTCGACGGCACCGGCACCCCCTCCCGCCCCGCCGACCTCGGCATCCGCGACGGCCGCATCGCCGCGATCGCACCCCCCGGCGCCCTCACCGAAGCGTCCCGCACCGAGGAGGACGCCACCGGCCTCGTCCTCGCCCCCGGCTTCGTCGACCCGCACACCCATTACGACGCCCAGCTCTTCTGGGACCCGTACGCCACCCCCTCCCTCAACCACGGCGTCACCACCGTCGCCGGCGGCAACTGCGGCTTCACCCTCGCGCCCCTGCACCCCGACCGTCCCGAGGACGCCGACTACACCCGCCGCATGATGTCCAAGGTCGAGGGGATGGCCCTGGCCGCGCTGGAAGAGGGCGTCGACTGGTCCTGGTCGTCCTTCGGCGAGTACCTCGACGCCCTCGAAGGGCGGATCGCCGTCAACGCGGGGTTCATGGTGGGGCACTGCGCGCTCCGGCGCTACGTCATGGGCCCCGACGCGGTCACCGGCCGGCAGCCCACCCAGCAGGAACTCACCGAGCTCGTCCGTCTCCTCCACGACGCCATGGACGCCGGCGCCTGGGGCTTCTCCACCACCCAGTCCTCCACCCACTCCGACGGCGACGGCAGGCCCGTCGCCTCCCGGCACGCCCGCCCCGCCGAACTCCTCGCCCTCAGCAAGGCCGTCGGCGAGCACGAGGGCACCCAGATCGAAGCCATCGTCGCGGGCTGCCTCGACCAGTTCGACGACGCGGAGATCGACCTCCTCGTGGAGATGAGCGCCGCCGCCGGACGCCCCCTGAACTGGAACGTCCTCACCGTCGACGCCGCCGTCCCCGAACGCGTCCCCCGCCAGCTCGTCCCCAGCGAACGCGCCCGCAAGGCCGGCGGCCGGATCGTCGCGCTTACCATGCCGATCCTCACGCCCATGAACATGTCGCTCGGCACCTTCTGCGCCCTCAACCTCATCCCCGGCTGGGGAGACGTCCTCGCCCTGCCCGTCCCCGAGCGGATCGCCAGGCTCCGCGACCCGGTCGTCCGTACGGAGATGCTCCGCCGCGCCGACTCCAGGGAGGCCGGCGTCTTCCGCCGCCTCGCCGACTTCGGCCGGTACGTCATCGGCGACACGTACAGCGAGGCGAACGAGGGCGTCAGCGGCCGCGTCGTGCGCGACATCGCCGCCGAACGCGGCCAGGACCCCTTCACCTGCCTGGTCGAGATATGCGCCAACGACGAGCTGCGCACCGTCCTGTGGCCCATGCCGCCCGACAACGACCCCGCCTCCTGGGCCCTGCGCCGTGAGACCTGGACCCACGAGGACGTGCTGCTCGGCGGTTCCGACGCCGGGGCCCACCTGGACCGGATGTGCGGTGCCCCGTACACGACTCGCTTCCTCGGCGACTGCCTGCGCGGCCGCAGGCTCCAGCCCCTCGAAACGGCCGTGAAGATGCTCACCGACGACCCCGCCCGGCTCCTCGGCCTGCGCGACCGCGGCCGGATCGAGGAGGGCTTCCACGCCGACCTGGTCCTCTTCGACCCGGAGCGCGTCGACGCGGGCCCCGCCACCCTCGTACACGACCTGCCGGGCGACAGCCCCCGCCTGGACTCCAAGGCGCTGGGCATCGTGAGCGTCCGCGTCAACGGCGTCGAGACCATCCGCGACGACCGGGTGACCGGCGCGGTCCCGGGCACGGTCCTGCGCTCCGGCCGCGACACGAGGACGGTGAGCACCAGGTGACGCGCCGGCAGAAGCTGTTGATCGGCGGCGAGTGGGTCGAGCCTGCCGCCGGGCACTACGAGGTGATCGACCCCGCCACCGAGGAGGTCGTCGGCCTCGCCCCCGAGGCGAGCAAGCAGCAGGTGCACGAGGCCGCCGCCGCCGCCCGCGAGGCCTTCGCCTCCTGGTCCAGGACCCGCCCCGAGGAGCGCGCGGCCGTTCTCGACCGGGCCGCCGACATCGTCCGGCGCGAGGCGGACGCCTATACCCGGCTCGCCCGGGCGGAGACCGGCGCCACCACCGGCACCGCGCGCGGCATGCAGGTCGCGGTGGGCGAGGCCCGCTTCCGGCGGTACGCGAAGGGCGCGCTGGAGCCGACCGAGACACCGCTCCCGCCGCAGATCAACGAGGCGGGTCCGATGGGGAGGGCGGGCGTCTTCGGAGCCGTCGAAGTCCGCCACCCGGTCGGCGTCGTCACCTGCGTCACCTCCTACAACAACCCCTGGGCCAACCCGGCCGGCAAGATCGCCCCCGCCCTCGCGACGGGCAACACGGTGCTGGTGAAGCCCGCCCCGCAGGACCCGCTGAGCGTCTTCGCGATGGCGGAGGCCCTCACCGAGGCGGGCCTGCCGCCCGGGGTGCTCAACGTCGTCAACGGCGCGGCGGTCGGCGTCGGCGAGGCGGCCGTGGCGGCCCCCGACGTCGACATGGTCAGCTTCACCGGCAGCACCGAGGTGGGCCGGCGCATCGCGGAGGTCTGCGGACGCGGCATGAAGCGCCAGCTCATGGAGCTGGGCGGAAAGGGCGCCGCGCTCGTCTTCGAGGACGCGGACCTCGACGCGGCGGTGCGGGGGATCGGCACCACCTTCTCCTTCTACAGCGGCCAGATCTGCACCGCCCCCACCCGGGTGCTGGCCCAACGTGCGGTGTACGAACCCTTGTTGGAGAGGCTGCGGGCGTACCTCACGCATCTGAGGATCGGCGATCCGAAGGACCCCGGGACCGTCGTCGGCCCGGTCATCTCCGCCGCCCACCGCGACCGCGTCGAGTCGTACGTCGAACTCGGCAGGAAGGAAGGCGCACGTCTGCTCGCGGGCGGTGAACGGCCGTCCTTCGACCGGGGCTTCTACGTCGCCCCCACCCTCTTCGCCGACTGCACCAACGACATGCGGATCGTCCGCGAGGAGATCTTCGGGCCGGTCGTCGTGGCCGTCCCCTTCGACGACGAGGAGGAGGGCGTCGCGCTCGCCAACGACAGCGACTACGGCCTGATCGACTACGTCTGGTCGGGGGACGTGGCGAGGGCCTTCCGGGTCGCCCGCCGTCTGCGCGCCGGAGGCGTCGGCGTCAACACCGTCGGCCGCAACATGGAGGCCCCCTTCGGCGGCTTCAAGCAGAGCGGGGTGGGCCGCGACGTGGGCTCCTACGCCCTGCGCGCCTACAGCGAAGTGCAGGCGGTGGTCTGGCCGGGCTGACCGCCCCCGCCGTCCGTCCGCCGCTCGGAGCGAAGGTGCTGTGGCGGTCCGGTGCGGCTCTTGAGACGTCAACGAGCTGTTGTGCGCCGCCTCTTGACTGTGTGTCAGGTGGCGGCGATCCTCGACGGACCTACGCGCGGGTAACGACCGTCACACCTCACGGGGTCGTCCGTCGGCGCGTGCCGTCCCGGACCGGAGGCAGCCCGGATGACCCCTCATCGCAGACACGGCCTCCACGCCGCCGTCGTCGCCCTCCTGCTGGCCCTCGGCCTGGCCGCCCCCCGGGCCGCCGGCGCCGACACCCCCTGGTGGGAACCGGCCGCCCGGCCCGCCGCCGACTCGCAGATCAACGTCACCGGCGAACCCTTCCGGGGCGCCGACGGCCGAGGCGAGGTGCGCGGCTTCGTCGACGCCCACAACCACCTCATGTCCAACGAGGGCTTCGGCGGCCGCATCATCTGCGGCAAGCCCTTCGACGAGGCCGGCGTCGCCACCGCCCTCAAGGACTGCCCCGAGCACTACCCCGACGGCGCCCTCGCCCTCTTCGAGAACCTCACCGGCGGCGCCGACGGCCACCACGACCCGGTCGGCTGGCCCACCTTCAAGGACTGGCCCGCCCACGACTCCCTGAGCCACCAGCAGAACTACTACGCCTGGCTGGAGCGCGCCTGGCGCGGCGGCCAGCGGGTGCTGGTCAACGACCTCGTCTCCAACGGCCTGCTCTGCTCGGTCTACGCCCGCGACCGGGGCTGCGACGAGATGGACTCCATCCGCCTCCAGGCCCGCAAGACGTACGAGATGCAGGCCTACGTCGACAAGGTCTACGGCGGCCCCGGCAAGGGCTTCTTCCGCATCGTCACCGACTCCGCCCAGGCCCGGAAGGTCGCCGAGCAGGGCAAGCTGGCCGTCGTCCTCGGCGTGGAGACCTCCGAGCCCTTCGGCTGCAAGCAGATCCTCGGCGTCCCCCAGTGCGGCAGGGGCGACATCGACAGGGGTCTCGACGAGCTGTACGGACTGGGCGTACGCAGCATGTTCCTGTGCCACAAGTTCGACAACGCGCTGTGCGGAGTGCGGATGGACAACGGCGCCATCGGCACCGCCGTCAACATCGGCCAGTTCCTCTCCACCGGCACCTTCTGGCGCACCGAGCAGTGCGCGGGCCCGCGGCAGGACAACCCGGCCGGTGACGCGAAGGCCCCCGCGGAGGTGACCAGGCTGCTGCCCCCGGGCGTCCGGGTGCCCGCCGACAACGGCGGCAAGTGCAACGTCCGGGGGCTCACCGGCCTCGGCGAGTACGCCGTCAAGGGCCTCATGAAGCGCAACATGATGCTCGAAATCGACCACATGAGCGTCAAGGCGGCCGCCCGCACCCTCGACCTCCTGGAGTCGGCGGACTACCCCGGCGTCCTCTCCAGCCACAGTTGGATGGACGACGGCTGGCTGGAGCGCCTCTACCGCCTGGGCGGCTTCAAGGCCGGGTACATGACCGCCGCCGCCGGCTTCCACCAGGAGGCCGCCGGCACCAGGCCGCTGCGCCAGAAGTACGGGGTCGGCCTCGGCTACGGCACCGACATGAACGGCGTCGGCGGCTGGCCCGCTCCCGGCGGCCCGGACGCCCCCAACGCGGTGAAGTACCCCTTCCGCACCGCCGACGGCGGCTCCCTCGTCGACCGGCAGCGGACCGGCGAACGCGTCTGGGACCTCAACACCGACGGCGCCGCCCACGTCGGCACGGTCCCCGACTGGATCGAGCAGATCCGCCTCAGCGGCGGCCAGGACACCGTCCAAGACCTGATGACGGGTGCCGAGTCCTACCTCACCACCTGGAGCGCCACCGAGAGGCACCGGCCCCCGGCCGGCCCCGCGACGTGGACGGCACGGCCCGTGCCGCCCGGCACGGCTGCCCGGTGACGGAGGCGGTCGGCGCCCTTCGCGCGCCGACCGCCTCCCGTGCCGCGAAGATCAGGAAAGACGCTCCGCGGGACGGGCCCCGGAAGTCCGCGCCGGGTGCACATGTGGTGCTCGCGACGGAGGACGGGAAATTTTGAAAACGGGCATACCGGACGGTCCTACGGTTTCCGCAATGTGCGGACGCCCTCCGCGGCCTCCGCTTCAAAGGTGTACGGAGCATTACACCCGCGATAACCTCGCATGAAACCGGGTCTCCACCCTTTCAACTCAAGGATCTTGAAACGGAACTTCACCCTCCGGATGTGGAAACCGCAGGGCCTAACGTCCCTTTCATGACTCAGGTGGAATCAAGGCCGCAGACCGGAGACCCGGTAAGGGGCGTCGCCAAGGGGACCGAGGGGGCAGCCCTGAACACCTCCGGCGACGGCGTACGCAGCAAGGGCCTCGGCGGCAATTCCGTCGGCCTCCTCGGCAGCGCGGTCATCGGCATCTCCACCGTCGCCCCCGTCTACTGCCTGACCTCCACCCTCGGCTCCACCGCGGGCGAGGTCGGCCTCCAGATGCCCGCGATCTTCCTCGCCGGCTTCCTGCCGATGCTGCTGGTCGCCTTCGCGTACCGCGAGCTGAACAAGGTCATGCCGGACTGCGGCACCTCCTTCACCTGGACCGTGAAGGCCTTCGGCCCCCGGGTCGGCTGGATGTGCGGGTGGGGCCTGGTCGTCGCGACGATCATCGTGCTCTCCAACCTCGCCGGCGTCGCCACCTCGTACTTCTGGCTCCTGGCGGGGGAGCTCACCGGCAGCGAGAAGATCGCCGCCCTGGAGGGCAACAAACCCGTCCACATCCTCACCTGCCTCGCCCTGATCGCCCTGGCGACGCTGGTCAGCTACCGGGGCATGACGGCCACCAAGGGCGTGCAGTACGCCCTGGTCGGCCTCCAGCTCGCGGTCCTGGCGGTCTTCGTCGTGATGGCGTTCAGCAAGGCGGGCAGCGGCCTGCCCGGGTTCGCGGGCGGCGTGGACTTCTCCTGGTCCTGGTTCAATCCCTTCTCGGTCGGCTCCTTCGCCGCCTTCACCGCCGGGCTCTCCCTCTCGATCTTCATGTACTGGGGCTGGGACGCCTGTCTCACCGCCAACGAGGAGACCACCGGCAGCGAGAAGACCCCCGGCCGCGCGGCCCTCATCGCGATGGTCGTCCTGGTCGGCTCCTACCTCGCCACCGCCGTCGCCGCGCAGATGGCCGTCGGCTCGGGCGACCAGGGCCTGGGTCTCGGCAACCCGGAGACCTCCGACAACGTCTTCGCCGCCCTCGCGGGCCCGGTCATGGGCCCCGTCCTCGGCATCGCGCTCTTCGTCGCGGTCCTCGCCTCCGCCACCGCGAGCCTCCAGACGACCTTCATCCCGGTCGCCCGCACGGTCCTCGCCATGTCGGCGTACGAGGCGCTGCCCGCCTCCTACGCGCGCGTGCACCCCCGCTTCAAGAGCCCGGGCCGCGCCACCGTCCACGCGGGCGTGGCGACCGGCGTCTTCTACACGGTCATGACCCTGGTCAGCGAGCACGTCCTCGTCGACACGATCTACGCGCTGGGCCTCATGATCTGCTTCTACTACGCGCTGACGTCCTTCGCCTGCGCCTGGTACTTCCGCCGCGACCTCACCGCGTCCGCGCGCGACGCCCTCTTCAAGGGCGTCTTCCCGGTCCTCGGCGGGGCGCTCCTGACGGCGGTCTTCTTCAAGACCCTCTACGACATGTGGGACCCGGCGTACGGCAGCGGCTCGTCCGTCTTCGGCGTCGGCTCGGTCTTCGTGATCGGTGTGGGCCTGCTCCTGGTCGGCCTGGTCATCATGCTGGTGATGCAGCGCCGCAGCCCGGCGTTCTTCCGCGGCGCCGTCCTGACCAAGGACACCCCGCCGATGACCGTCCGGGACTGACCCCCGGCCCGCGGGCCCTCGGCTTTCGGCACGGCACGCCGTAGCGTGAGGCGGCCGACAGGCGACCGACGGAGGGGCTTCCATGCGGATTTCTGCGACGATCTTCCTGACCGACGAGACGATCACGCCGGTACGGCTGGCCCGGGAACTGGAGGAGCGGGGCTTCGCCGGGCTCTACCTGCCGGAGCACACGCACATCCCGGTGTCCCGGGAGAGCCCGTACCCGGGCGGCGGCGACCTGCCGCGCGAGTACGGCCGCACGCTCGACCCCTTCGTCGCGCTGGCCCAGGCGGCGGCCGTGACGGAACGCCTTGCCCTCGGAACCGGCATCACCCTCGTCGCCCAGCACGACCCGATCGACCTGGCCAAGCAGGTGGCGACCCTGGACCACCTCTCCGGCGGGCGCTTCACCCTCGGGGTCGGCTTCGGCTGGAACAAGGAGGAAGCCGCGGACCACGGGGTGGACTGGTCCACGCGCCGGGACCTGGCCCGCGACCGGGTCGCGCTGATGCGGGCCCTGTGGGCGCCCGCGCCCACCGCCCACGAGGGCGGGTTCAACTCGGTCCGGGCGAGCGAGGCCCACCCGAAGCCGGCGGGCGGCGCACCGCGCATCCTGCTGGGCGGGGCGGCGGGCCCGCGCCTCTTCGCGGACATCGCGGCGTACGCGGACGGGTGGATGCCGATCGGGGGCCGGGGGCTGGCGGAGTCGATCCCGGTGCTGCGGGGCGTGTGGGAGGAGGCGGGACGCGACCCGGAGGACCTCCAGGTGGTGCCGTACGCGGTGCTGCCGAGCACGGGCAAACTGGCCCACTACGCGTCCCTGGACGTGCCGGAGGTGGTCCTCCAACTCCCCCCGTCCACCCCCGAGAAGCTCCTCCCCCTCCTCGACGAGTACACGACCTACCTGTAACGCCGGACACCCCGTTCAGGGGCTCGGGGAACTGCGCGAGCAGCCACGACGCACCCGCACATCTCCCACCGAGCGGTGCGCCCCTCCAGGGGCGCGGGGAACTGCGCGAGCAACCACGACGGATCTGCACGGGAACCGTGTACCTCGCCGCGCGGCGAGCGCTTTAGGGAAAGGGGCGGGTCCGGGGCCTCTTCTGCCCGAACCGGGCGGGGCTGACGCATCCGGCGCGGGGGCTGAGCTCACGGCCCTGGCGGAGTCCCTTGCCCGGTACAGGCGCTTGCGCGGGGGCGGCGCCCGGATGGGCCGGGAGCGGGAGGGGCCGCCCCCTTGCCCGCCCTCCCCCAAGCTCTCGGCTTCGCTCGAGCAGGGGGTACCCCCCTCGCCCCCTTGGGGCGGCCCCGTCGCCCAAGGGGGCTCGGGGACGAAGGGCGGCTGCGGTGCCCACGGGGACGGGGAAGGCGGGGCGGCCTCGCGCAAGGGGCAGGACGGCTGCGATGCCGTAGCGCACGGGGCGCCAGGACGGCCGCGGTGGCCCGCAGGGCGGGGAGGTGAGGTGACGGGCTGCCTCACCGGGCGCCCTCCGGCCCCGCACCCCGCCCCCGCGTCGAACGTATCCTCGGGACATGACCAGCCCCGCAACGCACCCCCCCAGCCAAGGCCCCACGGACAACGCGATGCGGCGCGCCCTCAAACGCGCCCGTGACGGCGTCGCCCTCGACGCCACGGAGGCCGCCGTCCTCCTCCAAGCGCGCGGCGCGAACCTCACGGACCTCTCCGCGTCCGCGGCCCGCGTGCGGGACGCGGGGCTGGCGGCCGTCGGCCGGCCCGGCGTCATCACGTACTCCAAGAAGGTCTTCATCCCCCTCACCCGCCTCTGCCGTGACAAGTGCCACTACTGCACCTTCGTCACCGTCCCCGGCAAGCTCCGCCGCGCGGGACACGGCATGTTCCTGTCGCCGGACGAGGTCCTGGACATCGCCCGCAAGGGCGCCGGGATGGGCTGCAAGGAGGCCCTGTTCACGCTCGGCGACCGCCCCGAGGACCGCTGGCCCGAGGCCCGGGAGTGGCTGGCGGCCGAGGGGTACGACGACACCCTGGCGTACGTGCGCGCGATGGCCGTCCGGGTCCTGGAGGAGACCGGACTCCTCCCGCACCTCAACCCCGGCGTGATGACCTGGACCGAGCTCCAGCGGCTCAAGCCCGTCGCGCCCTCCATGGGGATGATGCTGGAGACCACCGCGACCCGGCTGTGGAGCGAGCCCGGCGGCCCGCACCACGGCTCCCCCGACAAGGAGCCCGCCGTCCGCCTGCGCGCGCTGGAGGACGCGGGCCGCTCCAACGTCCCCTTCACCACCGGCATCCTGATCGGCATCGGCGAGGACTACGCGGAGCGCGCCGACTCCCTGTTCGCGCTGCGCAGGACGGCCCGCGCCTACCACGGCATCCAGGAAGTCATCGTCCAGAACTTCCGCGCCAAGCCGGGCACGGCGATGGGCAGGATGCCCGACGCGGAACTCGAGGAGCTCGCGGCCACCATCGCCGTCGCCCGCCACATCCTCGGCCCCTCGGCCCGCATCCAGGCCCCGCCGAACCTCGTCGACGACGAGTACGCGCTGATCATCGGCGCGGGCATCGACGACTGGGGCGGGGTGTCCCCGCTGACCCCCGACCACGTCAACCCCGAGCGTCCCTGGCCGCACATCGACGAACTGGCCGCGCGGACCCGCGACGCGGGTTTCGAACTGCGCGAACGCCTCACCGTCTACCCGGAGTTCATCCAGCGCGGCGAACCCTGGCTGGACCCGCGGATCGTCCCGCACGTGACCGCCCTCGCCGACCCGGCCACCGGCCTCGCCCGTACGGACGTGACGCCGGCCGGTCTCCCCTGGCAGGAGCCCGACGAGGCCTTCACCGGCGCGGGCCGCACCGACCTGCACCGCACCATCGACACCACCGGCCGCACGGGTGACCGCCGCGACGACTTCGACGCGGTGTACGGCGACTGGGAGGCACTGCGCGAGGCCGCCGCCCCCGGCATGGTGCCCTCGCAGATGAGCGGCGACATCAGCCGCGTCGACGGCGAGGTCAAGGCCGCGCTGTCCCAAGCCGCCGCCGATCCGACGAAGCTGACGGACGCCCAGGCGCTGACGCTGCTGCACGCCGACGGCCCCGCCCTGGACGAGCTGTGCCGGATCGCCGACACCCTGCGCCGCGACGTGGTCGGCGACGACGTCACGTACATCGTCACGCGCAACATCAACTTCACCAACGTCTGCTACACCGGCTGCCGTTTCTGCGCCTTCGCCCAGCGCCGCACCGACGCCGACGCGTACACGCTGTCGCTGGACCAGGTCGCCGACCGGGCCGCGCAGGCCTGGGAGGTCGGCGCGGTCGAGGTCTGCATGCAGGGCGGCATCCACCCCGACCTGCCCGGCACGGCGTACTTCGACATCGCCAGGGCCGTCAAGGACCGGGTGCCGGGCATGCACGTGCACGCCTTCTCGCCGATGGAGGTGGTCAACGGGGCCGCCCGCACCGGGCTCTCGTTCCGGGAGTGGCTGACCGCCGCCAAGGAGGCCGGGCTCGGGTCCGTTCCCGGCACCGCCGCCGAGATCCTCGACGACGAGGTCCGCTGGATCCTCACCAAGGGCAAGCTGCCCACCGCCGAGTGGATCGACGTGATCAGGACCGCCCACGAGGTCGGACTGCGCTCCTCCTCCACGATGATGTACGGACACGTGGACCAGCCCCGCCACTGGCTCGGCCACCTGCGCACCCTGGCCCGCCTCCAGCAGGAGACCGGCGGCTTCACGGAGTTCGTGACCCTGCCGTTCATCCACACCAACGCGCCCGTCTACCTCGCCGGGATCGCCCGCCCGGGACCGACCGTCCGCGACAACCGGGCCGTCACCGCGATGGCCCGTCTGCTCCTGCACCCGCACATCACCAACATCCAGACGAGCTGGGTGAAGCTGGGCGCGGAGGGCGCGGCCGAGATGCTCCGCTCCGGGGCGAACGACCTCGGCGGCACGCTGATGGAGGAGACCATCTCCCGGATGGCCGGGTCGAGTTACGGCTCGTACCGCTCGATCCGGGACCTCGTGGCCATCGCGGACGCGGCGGGCCGCCCCTCGAAGCCGCGCACGACGCTGTACGGCGAGGTGCCGCAGGAGCGCGTGGACGCCGCGCACGCCTCGGACGGACACCTTCCGGAACTGCTGCCGATCGTGGGGGACTGACCCGGAACCACCCGCCGGGCAGGGGCGTCGTCGCTGGTGCGGCGGCGCCCTTCGGCATCCTCGCGACGCCGGGCCCGCCCGGCAGGCACGCCCGGCATCAAGAACGCGTAAAGACTGCCGGAATCGGGCAATGTCGAATGTCAGTGCCATGTGCGAGAGTTCCCTCAGCTCAGTGAAGTCAGGAACTCCGGCGCTCACGGGGAAGGGGCAGGCATGACCTTGTTTCTCGGTCTCGGCATCGCGGGTGTGGTGCTGCTGCTCTTCGCGCTGGTCTTCGACGGAATACTGGAGGGCCTCTTCGGTGGATTCTCCGCCCTGGAGGGCCTGTTCGACGGGCTGCTGTCGCTGCCGGTGATCGCGGGCTTCACCGCGATGCTCGGCTTCGCCGGGGCGATCACGCTCGGCACGACGGGTCTGGGCGCCGGTGCCGCCACGGGGGTGGGCATCGTCGCCGGACTCGTCGCCGCCTGGGCCACCTGGAAGTTCACCCGGGTGCTCATGCGCGACCAGACGGACGCGACCCCGCGCGGCGAGGACCTGATCGGGACGACCGGTTGGGTGGTCACCGCCATTCCGGCCGGGGGGTACGGAGAAGTGCTCGTGCGCCTCGGCGGGCAGCCGGTGAAGTACGCGGCGAAGAGCGCGCTGCCGGTGGCCCGGGGCGCCGACGTGTGGGTCGAGGCGAGCCTGTCCTCGACCTCCGTGTCGGTCCGGCCCGTCGAGCGCTGAACCGCCCACCGCTGACGTGTCCGCACGGACCGTCCGCACGGCCGCCCCTGCACTGCCACGACCCGCACTACCCACATCGGGGGAATGATTCATGAGTCCAGTCGTCATCGCGGTCGTCGGAGTCGTCGTACTCCTCGTCCTGATCGCCCTCGTCGTCATCTCGCGCTACAAGGTCGCCGGGCCCAGCGAGGCCTTCATCATCACCGGCCGGCGCGGCAAGAAGTCCACCGATCCGGTCACCGGCCGGATCAGCACCGACAACAGCGGCCAGAAGGTCGTGGTCGGCGGCGGCGTCTTCGTCGTGCCGTTCGTGCAGCAGAAGTCCACGCTCGACCTGTCCAGCCGGCAGATCCCGATCTCCGTGCGCGGCGCGGTCACCCTGCGCGGCGTCAAGGCCAACCTCGAAGGCGTCGCCATCGTCAAGGTCGGCGGCAACGAGGACGCGATCCGGGCCGCCGCCCAGCGCTTCCTCCAGCAGCAGGGCTCGATCGTCAGCTTCACCCAGGAAGTGCTCTCGGGCGCGCTGCGCGCCATCGTCGGGCGGATGTCGGTCGAGGACATCATCCGGGACCGGGCCGCGTTCGCCGGGCAGGTCGCCGAGGAGGCCGAGGCCAGCCTCTCCGGGCAGGGCCTGGTGCTCGACGCCTTCCAGATCCACGACATCACCACCGAGGGCTCCTACCTGGAGGACCTGGGCCGCCCCGAGGCCGCCCGCGCCCGCCAGGAGGCCGACATCGCGGAGGCCATCGCCAAGCGGGCCTCCGAGCAGGCCCGGCTGAAGGCGGCCGAGGAGATCGCCATCGCGGAGCGGACCTTCTACCTCAAGCAGGCCGAGATCCGCGTCGAGACCGAGGCCGCGGCCGCGAAGGCGAACGCCGCGGGACCCCTCGCCGAGGCGGCGCGCCAGCAGGAGGTCCTCTCCGAGCAGGAGAAGGTCGCCCAGCGGCAGGCCGCGCTGACCGACCGCGAGCTCGACACCAAGGTCCGCAAGCCCGCCGACGCCGCCCGCTACCAGGCCGAGCAGGAGGCCGAGGCGCGCCGGATCGGCCAGGTCAAGGAGGCCGAGGCGGACGCCGAGCGCTCCCGGCTCACCGGTGAGGGCGAGAAGCTGCGCCGTGCCGCGCTGGCCGAGGCGGTGCGCATCGAGGGCGAGTCCGAGGCCGCCGCGATCGCCGCGAAGGGTTCGGCGGAGGCGGAGGCCATGCAGAAGAAGGCCGACGCGTTCGAGCGGTACGGGGACGCGGCCGTCATCCAGATGCTGGTGGAGGCACTGCCGCAGGTGGTGGCGAAGGCTTCCGAGCCGCTCAGCGCCATCGACAAGATGACGGTGATCTCCACGGACGGGGCCTCGCAACTGTCCCGCACGGTCACGGACAACGTGGCACAGGGGATGGAACTGCTCAGCTCCACGACCGGGGTCGACCTGGCGGCGCTGCTGAAGGGGATCGCCCAGAAGGGGACGGGGTCGGTCACCGGAGCCGGCGCCTCCACCGGCGGCACCACCGCGAACGGGCAGATCCCCATCACCGACTGAGCCCGGCCGGCTGGGCCCGGCCGAGCCCGACCGAGCCCGACCGAGCCCCGCGGAGACCGAATCCGCCCGCTTCCGATCGGCTTGCGTCTTTCCGAGTTCCTCCCGGACCTGAAACGACGCAAGCCGATCAACTATCGTGGCGCGCCATGAGCAGCACTGCCGCCACCGCCGCCGCGTCCGGCCTCTGGGGCCGTAGGGAGCAGCAGGACTTCCGCAGCCGGGTGCGCGGCGCGCTGCTCGGCGGCGCGATCGGGGACGCCCTGGGAGCCGCCGTGGACCCGCTCTCCCTGGACGCGATCCGGGAGCGGCACGGCGAGGCGGGCGTCGTCGACCTGGTCCCCGCGTACGGAAGGCGGGGCGCGGTCACCGCCGGGACCCAGCAGACGCTCTTCACCGTGGACGGGCTGATCCGCGCCCAGGTGCGGCGCGACACCGGAGCCTGGCACCCCCCGACCGACGTGCACCGCGCCTATCTGCGGTGGGCCGCCACCCAGCACGACTGGGGCCCCGACGAGCGGCGCGCCGAGGACGGCTGGCTGGCCCGCGAGGAGTGGCTGTACGTACGCCGCTCCCCGGGCCGGGAGTGCCTGGGGGCGCTGCGCGAGCCTGCCATGGGCACGTTGGAGGCCCCGCACAACCCGGCCTCCCGCGACCCGGCGGCCGTCGTGCGGGCGGCCCCCTTCGGGCTGCTGGTGGGGTGGGAGGCGCCGCTCGTCCTCCAGCTCGCCGCCGAGTGCGCGGCGCAGACCCACGGGCATCCGGCGTCCTGCCTGGCCGCGGGCGCGCTGGCGGTGGTGGTGCACGGGCTGACGCGGGGCGAGGGGCTGGACGCGGCCGTGCAGGGGGCACTGGCGCAGCTCGCCGCCCGGCCGGGCCACCAGCCGGTCAGCGACGCGCTGCGGGGCGCGCTGGAGGGGGTGCGGCAGGGGCTGCCGTCGCCGGAACGGGTGGCGGGGCTCGGGGACGGGCGCAGCCCGGAAGGGGTGCTGGCGGTGGCCGTTTACTGCGCCCTCGTCGGGCAGGACGTCGGGCACGGGCTGCGGCTGGCGGTGAACCACGGCGGGGCGTCGGCGGCGACGGGAGCGCTGTGCGGGGCGCTGCTGGGGGCGATGCACGGGGAGACGGCGCTGCCGGCGGGCTGGGTGGTGGAGGTGGAGGGCCGCGCCACGGTGCTGGAACTGGCGGACGACTTCGCCATGGAGATGACCCAGGGCCCCTCGCTGCACGGCCCCGGCACGGGCGCCCCGGGCTGGCTCGCCCGGTATCCGCGCGGATGATCCCGTCCCTGCGCGAAGTGACCCTTCAGGGGCACGGGAAACCACGCGCCCGACCCCGGCACACCCGCCCCCTCAGCGCATCACCTCCCCCGCGTTCACCAGCAACTGCTGCCCCGTGACGGCCCGCGACCGCTCCGACGCGAAGAAGACCACCGCGTCCGCCACCTCCGCGTCCGTGGCCATCGCGGGCAGCGCCATCCGGGCGTTCAGCCGGTCCCTGACCACCGCCTCCGGCACCCCCTCCGCCTCCGCCGCGTACGCCACGTACCCCTCCACCGGCGGCCCCCACATCCACCCCGGCAGCACCGTGTTCACCCGGACCCGGTGCGGGCCCAGCTCCCGGGCCAGGGAGTACATCGCCGAGGTCAGGGCCCCCTTGGACGCCGCGTAGGCGGCCTGCTCCACCTCCGTCGGCGCGGCGATCGCCGACTGGGTGCCGATGATGACGACCGACCCGCCCGGCCCCGCCTTCAGCGCGGGCAGGCAGGCCCGCGTCATCCGCAGTGTGCCGAGCAGGTTCACGTCCAGGACCTGCTGCCAGACGGCGAAGTCGGCCGACTCCAGACCGCCGAAGCAGGTGTCGTACGCCGCGACGTGGGCCACCGCGTCGATCGCCCCGAACCGTTCCACCGCGAGGGCGGCGAGCCGCCCGCAGGCCGCCTCGGAGGTGATGTCGGTCGGCAGCCAGGCCGTCCGCCCGCCGTCCGGGTCGAGCGCGGCGGCGCACTCCGCGAGCCGGGACTCCGTACGCGCGCCGAGGACGGCGTTGCCCCCGTCGCGCAGCACCGCCTCCGCCACCCGGTGGCCGAGGCCCGCGCCCACGCCGGACACGACGACCGTCTTCCCCGCCAACAGCTCGCTGCGCACGTCACTGCCCCCAGACCCTGGCCAATTCCCTGACGGTCCGTCAGGGTAGGTCGCCGGGACGCCACTTGGAAGGGGCGGGAATGAGCGAGGAGACGCACAGCGGGACGTACGCGGAGCTGGCGGCCGTCGGGCCGTACGGGGTGCGCCCCGGGCACGCCCTGATCACCCTGGTCGAACCGCACCCGGGGCAGGAGTACGCGTACAACCGCTGGTACGAGGACGACCACTACATGGCCGGCGCCATGGCCATGCCCTGGATGTACGCGGGACGCCGCTGGGTCGCCACCCGCGACCTTCAACTCCTGCGCCACCCGGCCGAGTCCGCGGTCGCGGACCCCGTCACCGCCGGGTGCTACCTGTCCACCTACTGGATCACCGAAGGCCGTTACGACGAGCACATGAAGTGGACCGTCGCCATCAACAAGCGCCTGAACCGCGACGGGCGCGTCCACCAGGCCCGCACCCACGTCTTCACGGCGTTCCAGGACCACGTGGCGACCGTCTACCGGGACGGGGCGGCCGGACCGCGCGACTTCCACGCCCTGGACCACCCCTACCAGGGGCTCGTACTGGAGGTGCTGGACAGTCAGAGCCCGTCGCAGCGCGCGGAGCTGGCCGAATGGCTGCGCACCGCGCACCTGCCCGAGCGGCTCGCCGGTTCACCGGCGGCCATGGTCACCGTCTTCCGGCCGACACCGCTGCCGGGCGACCGGATGACGTACGTCAAGCAGGTGGAGGGTGTCGACACCCGGCTGACCCTGCTCTGGTTCCTGGAGGAGGACCCCCGCGAGCAGTGGCAGGAGCGCTTCGGCGGACTCGGGGAGGCGGTCGCCGGGACGGGGCTCGGGCGGGTCGAGCTGGTCGCGCCGTTCATCCCGACGGTGGTGGGGACGGACCGCTACGTCGACCGGCTCAGATAGCGGGGCCGGCCGGCCCCGGAAAGCCGGAGAGCCCCCTCGGCCAGGACGGCGGGCCGGTCGAGAGGGCTCGGACGCTGTACGGCGAAGGCCGTGCAGCGGTGTCAGCGGTTACCGAGGCTTCCCTGGCCGACCTCGGTGACGAACGACGTCCACGTACCCGGCGCGAAGGAGATCGAGGGACCGTCCGGCGCCTTCGAGTCCCGTACGTCGATCGCCTGCACCGCGGGGGACTTGACCTCCACGCACGCGCCGTTCCCACCGGAGTACGAGGACTTCGTCCACTCGGCCGTAGCGCCCTTGAGAATCGCCATGTTCCTTCAGCCTCCACCAGTCGTTCGTCGATCGCCGCGAGCGTCCACCGAAGGCGTTCGCCGTGGGCTGCCAGCGGTTTCGCTTGACGTGATCGACGCTACGCCGGAACTCCGGTGCCCACAGGGGTCGTTCACTCGACCGGATGGCATATACCGGCGGGTCTTCCACTCGAACGTGGTGAAGGTGTACGGTGCGCGGTTGCCGGGACCCGGGGGCCTGCTGGGGCTCCTGGAACCACCAGGGGTTCCGAGGGTGCCGGCGGCCCGCGCGGCGGTCCTCGCCGGTCCCCGGGCCGGCCCGCGCGACGCCTCCGCTAGTCCGCGTAGAGCCTCTTCGCGATGTCGTCGATGTACTCCAGCGAGTCCTCCGCGCTCATCGCCTTCGCCCGCAGGTGCTCGTACATCACGGTGTACTTCTGCACGTCACCCGTCTTCTCCAGGTACAGGTCGCTGGTGACGCCCTCGATGTAGACCACGCTGGAGTCGGTCGTCTCCGGGAACTCCAGGATCGCGTAGTGGCCGCTGAGCCCCGTGTGCGCGCCCGCCGAGAACGGCAGGACCTGGATGGTCACATGAGGCAGCTTGGAGAGCTCCTGGAGGTGCTCCAACTGCGCCAGCATCAGGTGCCGGTCGCCGACCACCCGGCACAGCGCCGACTCGTCGATCACCGCCCACAGCCGCAGCGGCACCGCCGCCGCGGTGATGCGCTCCTTGCGGCGCAGCCGGACGCCGACCCGCTTCTTCCACTCCTCCGGCGTGCTCTCGGGCAGCGCGCCGGAGATCACCGCCTCCGCGTACTCCGTGGTCTGGAGCAGGCCAGGGACGACCTGCGGCTCGTACACGCGCAGGCTCTCGGCGTCCGTCTCCAGGCCGATGTAGACGCTGTACGGGATGTCGCCGAAGGCGTGCCACCAGCCCTGCTGCCGCGAGTCCTTGGCCATCTGCATCAGCGACTCGACGACCCTGGGGTCCTCCACCTCGTACACCCCGCACAGGTCCCTCACGTCGCGCGGGCTGATGCTGCGGCGGCCGTTCTCCAGGCGGCTGATCTTCGACTGGGAGACCAGCAGCCGCTCGGCCACGCCTTCCGCGGTCAGGCCCTTCGTCTCGCGGAGCCTGCGCAGCTCCTGGCCCAGTCGACGTCGCCTGACGGTCGGGTTGATGTTGGGGGACGCCACGGGACTGCACCTCCGGCTGCGTGCTGCGAATGCTCTGCTCGGTCCTTGCAGCCTGCCACCAACTCGGCTGCCCGCGCCGGGAAACGGCGACACAGGGTGGTGCGCCGGGCACACATCCGTACCGGTTCCCGGTGTTTCCCGGCTCTCCCGGGAACGCGCCTGCGGGAAACGCACGCGCGGGGCAGTGGCCCGGTCCTCGTCCGGACGGCCGGTCCACTGCCCCGCGCGTTCGCTGCGGCTCGCTGTCGTTCGGGTGGTGCGTTCGTACGTCGTGCTGTCGTACGCCAGTGAGCTGCCGTACGTCAGTGAGCTGCGGCCCTGGCCATGCTGCCGCGGTGCGGCTGCGCGGACACGGCCGCCGACGGACGTGCGCCGGCCCCGCCGCCGCCAGGGGAGCCCTGGCCGGAGGACGTGCCGGGTGCTGCACGGCGTGGCGCGGCGGCCACCCCGTTCTGGACGTCCATCACGGCGTGCGCCACGAGTCCGCCCATGGGGTCGTGCCGAATGAGATCCCGCAGACGGGACCTCGACGACCGGCCCTCGTTGCCGGGATACAGGTGCTTGCCGAGTCCGACCGCATGGGCCAGCGCGGCGAGCGCCGCGGTCCGCGGGTCCGGCGGTACGCCGGTGCGGATCGCACTGTCCAGCCGGGCACGGATGTCCCGGCTGATTGCCGTGTCGGTCGCCTGGTAGCGAGTCGTCGGCAAGACCCCGCACATCTGACCCGATACGGCATGCACCATGCCGCACCGCTCCAGGTGCGCGAGATAGATCTGGCGCAGCCCCAGCCGGGGCCCGCCGATCCAGTTCACTGCCCGAACCGGGCTGCCGCGTCGGCGCAGCAGTTCCAGCGCGGAGTCCAGTGTCGGATCTCCGGTCGGCCGTGGCATCACCACGGCGATACGATCCCCGTCAGGGGCTATCCGTCCTGCCAGAGCCAGCTCCACTAGCTGTGCCCCGGCCAGGCCGAGGTCGAGCGACTGCGGCTGCGCTGTGGTACCCGTTGCCGGGTCCAGAGCGAGCAGCAGAAGCTCCTCCGGAATTGTTCTGCGGCTCCTGCCCATCCATGCCTCCCCGCGTGGATGAATGACAGGGTGACCCCTCTCACATTCATCTGTCGAGAGTGCCTGGGTGCTTCGTACGGGAACCAGTAGGTATGTCGTTCTCGTCTAGCACGTGGGTGCGGGTCCCGTAGCGGGACACTGGTCCCAGGATCGGACGGGCGGGGAGATCCCGCCACGACTGTTGTTGGCGTTGAGGAGGCATCGGTGGCGGGCGAGTCCCCCGGCAAGTCGGAGCAGCGGAAGTCGTCGGGGGAGACGGCTGGCAGCGATGAGCGTGATCCGAGGCTCGCGGTCTTCCGCGAGGACCCGGCCGCACCGCGTGGTGCTTCCGGCGCCTCCTCGAAGGACCAGGGCCCGGACCAGGACCAGGGCCCGGACACGGACGAGGGCGCGGACCAGCCGACGGCGACGTTCCGCACCCGCCCGAGGGGCACGGAAGCACCGAAGCCCGAGCCGACGGAAGACCCGGAACCGGAATCGGAACCGGAATCTGGGTCGGAGCCGGAGCCGGAGCCGGAGCCGGAGCCGGAAGCGGAATCCCGATCTGAGTCCCCGGCGGACGAGCCCGCCGACCCCGACGACGCACCCGCCGCGACGAAGAAGCCCGAGCCCGTGGACACCCCGGAGACGGGCGACTCCCGGCTGCGTGAGGCCGTGGCGGCCTGGGTGGCGACCTCGGACGACCCGGCCGACGACCCGGAGGCGGAAGCTGTGTCACCGGCCGGTGACACGGCGGCCGAGACCACCGGCAAGGACGTACCGAAGACGAAGACCGCCCCGGAACCGGAATCCTCCGCGGCACCGGAGGAGGACGAGGACGGGTCCCCGTCGGCCGGGGACGGGAAGGCCGTCCCCGCTCCCGTACCGGCTGCGAAGAAACCCGTACCGGCCGCGACGACGGACGCGGACACGGAGGCCGAGGCCGAGCCCGAGGTCGAGCCCGAGCCCGAGGTCGAGCACGAGAAGACCCCGGCCGCGCCGGTCGGCAAGGCCGCCCCCGCTGCCGTACCGGCGAAGAAGTCCCCGGCCCCCGCCGAGGACGGCGACGACGACCGCGACGCGACGGACGACAGCGCGGACAAGGCCAAGGACGAAGGCAAGACCAAGGCCAAGGACGAAGGCAAGGGCAAGGCCGGGTCCGAGGACAAGGCCGGGACCAAGGGCGAGGGCGTCGACCAGGCGACGGCCGTGTTCACGACCAGGCGGCCGGACGCGCCCCGGGTCGATCAGCCCACCGCCATGCTCAAGCTGCCCTCCGACGAGCAGATCAAGCCCCGGGGGGCGGGGGCGGCCAAGTCGTCCCCGCTGCCCAAGCCCGAGTCGGACGCCGAGCAGACCAGCACGTTCGTACCGCTGAAGCCCGACGACGTACGGACCCCGAGGCCGCCGCGCACGCCGGGCGCGGCCGCCGAGCCGTCGCGGCCCCTGCCGCCGCAGGCCGGCCCCGGACAGCCGGAGACCGAGCGGACCCGGCAGCAGCCGCTGCCGCCGAAGCCGCCGCTGGACCTGCTGGCCGAGCTGACGAACAAGCCCGCGCCGCCGGAGACCCCGGTGCGCACGACCGTGCGACGTTTCAAGATCTGGACGCCGCTGATCCTCCTGCTGCTGCTGATCTTCGCGCTGGTGCAGCTCGTGCGACCGCTGCCGGACCCGAAGCTGACGCTGAGCGCCAAGCCGACTTACACGTTCGGCGGAGGCACGACGGAGATGCCGTGGCCCGGCGAGGGCCAGTCGGCGATCGAGATCGAGGGCGTCGGCAGCATGGGCACGGAGGGCCCGCAGAAGCCCGCGCCGATCGCGAGCATGGCGAAGGCCATGACGGCGTACGTGATCCTCAAGGACCACCCGCTCAAGGGCAAGGAGAACGGCCCGAAGATCGAGGTGGACCAGCAGGGCGAGGACGACGCGGGCAAGGGCGACGAGTCGACGGCGCAGATCAAGAAGGGCCAGCAGTACACCCAGCGGCAGATGCTGATGATGCTGATGATCCCGTCGGGCAACAACGTGGCGCGGCTGCTGGGGCGCTGGGACGCGGGCTCCGAGGACAAGTTCCTGGAGAAGATGAACGCCGCGGCCAAGGACCTCGGCATGACCAACTCCAAGTACACCGACTCCAGCGGCTTCGACAAGGGCACGGTCAGCACCCCGCTCGACCAGATCAAGCTGGGCCGGGCCCTGATGAAGAACGGCGTGTTCCGCGAGATCGTGGACATGCCGCAGGTCGACATCCCCGGCCTGCCCGGCCGGATCTACAACAACAACAACATCCTGCTGCAGCCGGGCGTCAACGGCATCAAGACGGGCTCCACGACGCCGGCGGGCGGCAACCTGCTGTTCACGGCGAACACGGTCGTCGACGGCGAGACGCACCGCATCATCGGCGCGGTGATGAACCAGCAGACCGGCGACCAGCTCGGCAAGAAGCTCCAGCGGGCGATCGACCAGAGCCTGAAGCTGATCCAGAAGGCGCAGCAGGTGGCGGCCTCGGCGCAGGTGGTCAAGAAGGGCACGGTCGTCGGGTACGTGGACGACGGGCTCGGCGGACAGACGCCGGTGGTGGCCACGAAGGACCTGAAGGCGGTCGGCTGGCCGGGCCTGAAGGTCGAGCTGGCGATGGGGGCGCAGGCGGGCAGGGCCGTGCCGCACGCGGGGAAGAAGGGGGACGTGGTCGGCGAGATCACGGTCGGCACGGGCCCGGGCAAGCAGTCGGCCCCGGTCGCCCTCCAGTCCCCCCTGGCCGAACCGGGCTTCACCGCCAAACTGAAACGCCTGGGCTGACCTCTCGCCCCCTCAGGAGCGCGGGGAACCGCGCGAAGCAACCACGACGCGCCCCTGAGGGGGCGCGGGGAACTGCGCGCCCAGCTACGACGGATCTGCCCGGAACCGTGCACCTGGCCGCGCGGCGAGCGCTTCAGGGAAAGGATGGGGTCTCCCCTGCTCGAACGAGGTGGAGAGCTTGGGGAAGGGTCCGGGGCCGCCCTGCCCGAGCCGGGCGGGGCGGCCTGGCCCGGTGCCGGGGCTGAGCCCACGGCCTCGGCGAAGTCGCACGTCCGGCACAGGCGCTCACGCAGGGCGCGGCACCCGGGCGGGTCCGGAAGCGGAAGGGGCTGCCCCTTGCCCGCCCGCTCCCCGGGGGCCCCACCGCCCAAGGGGACGAGGCACCGCACCGCCGACGATTACCCCGCCACCCCCCGGGTACATTCCCACCCGCACCACGATCCGTCCGCCCCGCCGAGGCATCCCCGCCCCGGCCGGGCGACACGAATACTCGCCGTGCCGAAATGCTCGCGGCATGCTACGGTGATTAGCAGTTGCAGTTGTGGTTCCCGAAAAGACTTACAAGTGCTCTCCTCGGAATCGTCACATTCGGTTTCGTTGGGCGCACTTTTCTTTTGTATTTCCGGTGCAGTTCTCCCGGACGGGGTCATCATCGCGCGACGTGGAACATGCACAGTGTGTGTTCCCCGGGTTTCACCCCGAAGGAGAATGACATGGCTACTGGCACCGTGAAGTGGTTCAACTCGGAAAAGGGCTTCGGCTTCATTGAGCAGGATGGCGGCGGCGCCGACGTCTTCGCCCACTACTCGAACATCGCCACCTCCGGCTTCCGTGAGCTCCAGGAAGGCCAGAAGGTGAACTTCGACGTCACGCAGGGCCAGAAGGGCCCGCAGGCGGAGAACATCGTCCCCGCCTAATTGATCACCGATCTTCGATCAGTGATCTCTGATCATCGGCTCCGTGCCTGATCAGCGGTGACAAGCGCGGCTGGGACTCGCACCCTGGGGTGTGGGTCCCAGCCCGTTTTTGCGCCGGGCCGCGGCGACTGCCGCGCGGACCCGGGAACAAAACCGGCCCGGACGTTGTTCAAACCTTCCGGACCGACTTTTTGCTTTCCATTGACATTTGACATTCGGCTCGTTCTTGAAATGCGGCCCGCTTCCCGCGGTGCGCCGGGATTTCCTCGATACGTGCCGGTATCGAGAGGACTCCCTTGTGAGTACGAACTACGCCCGCTTCGGCGGAAACCGGGACACCAGCGCCGGCAAGAAATCCGGCGGCGGTTCCGGCAACGGAAACCGCGGCGCCGGCCGCCCGAGGACGGGTGCGGGCGCGGGCACGAGCGCCGGCCGTACGAACACCTCCCGCGCGGGCGGCAACGGCGGGCGCTCCCGCCGCCCGGTCCCGCTGAAGGGCGAATTCGCCCTGCCGGTGACGGTCACCCCGGGCCTTCCCCCGGTGACCGCCTTCACCGAACTGGACCTCCCGGCCCCGGTCCAGGCCGCCCTGGCCGCCGAGAACGTCACCACCCCCTTCCCCATCCAGGCCGCCACGCTGCCCAACTCCCTCGCGGGCCGCGACGTGCTCGGGCGCGGGCGCACCGGTTCCGGCAAGACGCTGGCCTTCGGCCTGGCGCTGCTCACCCGTACGGCCGCGTACGGCCGCCGGGCCCAGCCCAAGCTGCCCCTCGCGCTCGTCCTCGTACCGACGCGTGAACTCGCGCAGCAGGTCACGGACGCCCTGGACCCGTACGCGAAGGCGCTGCGGCTGAGCATCGCCACCGTCGTCGGCGGCATGTCCATCGGCCGCCAGTCCTCCGCCCTGCGCCGGGGCGCGGACGTCGTGGTCGCCACGCCCGGCCGCCTCAAGGACCTCATCGAGCGCCGCGACTGCCGTCTCGACCAGGTCAGGATCACGGTCCTGGACGAGGCCGACCAGATGGGCGACATGGGCTTCATGCCCGACGTCACCGAACTGCTCCAGCAGGTGCGCGAGGACGGGCAGACGATGCTCTTCTCCGCCACCCTCGACCGCAATGTCGACAAACTGGTGCGCACCTTCCTGACCGACCCGGTCGTCCACTCCGTGGACCCCTCCGCGGGCGCGGTCACCACCATGGAGCACCACGTCCTCGAAGTGCACGGCGCGGACAAGCACGCCACCACCATCGAGATCGCGGCCCGTGACGGACGCGTCCTGATGTTCCTGGACACCAAGCACGCGGTCGACCGCCTCACCACCGACCTCCTGGCCGCCGGCGTCCGCGCGGCCGCCCTGCACGGCGGCAAGTCGCAGCCGCTGCGCACGCGCACCCTGGAGCGCTTCAAGAACGGCGAGATCAACGTCCTCGTCGCCACGAACGTCGCCGCCCGCGGCATCCACGTCGACAACCTCGACCTCGTCGTCAACGTCGACCCGCCGACCGACCCCAAGGACTACCTGCACCGCGGCGGCCGCACCGCCCGCGCGGGCGAGTCCGGCCGGGTGGTCACCCTGGTCACCCCGAACCAGCGCCGCGACTTCTCCCGCCTCATGCGCGAGGCGGGCATCCGCCCCGAGACCGCGCAGGTCCGCTCCGGCGACGCCGAGCTGACCCGCATCACCGGCGCCCAGGCCCCCTCGGGCGTCCCGGTCCGCGCCCCGAAGTCCCCCACCGCCCCCGACACCCGCACCCGCGCCCCCCGCGCCCGCCGCTCCCCGGCCCCCTCCCGGGGCCGCCGCGAAAGCGCGGAGCTGGCCGCGGCCCGCAAGGCGGCGGCGGTCCGCAGGTCCTCGTAACGCGGGGGCGCGACCGCGCACACACGGGAGGGCCAGTACCCGGGGATCATGACCCTGGTACTGGCCCTTCTCGCTGTGCCCCCGGCAGGATTCGAACCTGCGACACCAGCTTTAGGAGAGCTGTGCTCTATCCCCTGAGCTACGGAGGCGACACCGCCCCGGAGGGCGGCTCTGGACAGGTTAGCGGATGGAGGGGGCGGGGCGCTCGAAGGGGGAGGGGACGGGGAAGTAGGCGCCGAGGAAGGCGCGGACCACGCGGTCCTGTTCGTCCGGCGGGACCTCGGCCGACGGGGACTCGCCGATGCAGAAGATGGTGTGGCTGCGGGCGGACAGCAGGCGGCTGAGACGGGTGTGGTGGGCGTAGGAGCCCGCGTTGACGATGGTGCAGGAGATGCCGGCGGGGGCCGAGGTGCCGGTGAGGTAGCCGTAGTGGTGGTGCAGGGAGGCCGCCATTGAGAGGTCCGTGGGGGCGCGGAAACGGCTCCGGGCGGTGGCGGTGACCTCGGCGGGGAAGCGCTCGGTGAGTTCCGCCAGGACGCTGCGGCGCAGCGGGTGCGGGGTGTGCAGGAAGCCGTGGGTGGCGGTGCGGCCGAAGGCTTCCTTGAGGAGCTCGCGGTTGTTCTTGGCCGCTCCGAAGTAGCCCTCGTCGGTGGCGGCGAAGGGCGTCGGCGGGATGGCCGTGGGGGAGCGGAAGAAGAGTGCCTGGCCGTTGCTGGAGAAGAAGTCGCGCGGGCTGACCGGGCGGCCCAGGAAGACGTCGTCGTTGAAGTAGAGGAAGTGCTCCGAGAGGCCCTCGATGCGGTGCAACTGGCTCTCGATGGCGTGCGAGTTGAACGTCGGCAGCACGGAGGGGTCGCTGAAGATCTCCCGGTGGCCGACCACCTTGACGCCCGGGTGCTCGGTGTTCAGCCACTCGGGGGTCTGGTCGTCGGTGACCAGGTAGATCGTGCGCACCCACGGGGCGTACATGGCGAGCGAGCGCAGGGAGTAGCGCAGTTCGTCGCGGTTGCGGAAGCGGACGTCACCGGCGTCGGCGTCGACGCCCGCCGGGAGCAGGCCCGCCGCGCGCTTGGCCGTGTCGCGGCGCTCGCGCCACTTCGGGTCGGAGTCGTCCACCCAGGTGTAGACCACGTCGATGGGGAAGTCGACCTCCCACATCAGCTTCTCGGTGAAGGCCGCGATGGTGGGGTGGTCGCGCTCGCCCACGCGCAGGGTGGCGTCGGCGTCCAGGTGCGGCAGGCGGGGGCCGAGCAGGGTGGTGCCCCGGGGGGCCGCGCGCCAGCCGGGCAGTTCGTCGTCCTCGTCGGTCAGCGTCCAGAACTCCACGGTGCAGCCGAAGGCCGGACCGTACCGCAGCGAACGGCTCTCGGTGGCGACCGGCTTGAAGACGCGGACGCCCGCCACTCCGCCCACGTCGCGCAGGCGCTCCGCGAGCACGGCGCCGGGGGCCGGGCCGTCGGGGCCGACGAGCTCGGCGTACACCGGCTTGCCGTGCAGGGCGCTGGCCAGCGCGGCCAGGGCCGCCTCGCGGCGCTCCGCCTCGACGGCGACGCGGTGCGAGGAGGCGTCGTCGCGCAGCACGACGTACGGGACGCCGTGGGCGGTGAGGGCGTCGGTGGCCAGCTCCAGGTTCCAGTCGGCCATGCGCTGGGCGAGGATGTCGTCGCGGACCTCGGCGAGCCGGCCCGCCGAGCGGACCAGCGTGCCGGTGCGGTCCTGCGCCTGGAGCAGCACCTCGCGGGCCTTCTGCTCGTCGGAGGAGCCCGCGAGCAGCGAGACCGGCGCGGCCGGCGTGAAGCTGCGGCTGCCGCCGGCGGCGATGCGGTGCGCGGTGCGGTCGGCCCGCTCGGCGAGGCGGCGGGGGTCGTCGCGGCGCGCCACGAGGCGCTGGAAGAGGTCCTCCCAGAGCGCGGTGATCCGGTGCGAACCGAAGCGCTCGTAGACGCCCTCGCGGGCCGCCCGGCCGTACGCGCGGCGCATCTCGTCGTCCGCCATCAGCTTCGACATCGCGACGGCGAGGGCGTCCTTGTCGCCCGCCGGGACGAGCAGGCCGTCCACGCCGTGGCGGATGATCTCGGCGGGGCCGGTCACCACGTCGTACGAGACGACGGGCACGCCCGCGGCGAACGTCTCCAGCAGGACGAGCGGGAACGCCTCGCTGCGGGAGGACTGGACGGAGAGCCCGGCCGCCGCCCACTCCTGCTCCATGTTGGCGCTGCGGCCCAGGAGCTCGACCCGGTCGTGCAGGGCGAGGCCCTCGATCAGGCGGCGCAGCCGCACCTCGTGCGGGCCGTCGCCCAGGATGCGCAGCCGCCACTCGGGGTGCTCGCCGGCGATCTGCGCGAACGCCTCGATGGCGTGGTCGACCTGCTTGCCGGCCATCAGGCGGGCCGCCATGACGATGGTCTTGTTGCCGAGGTCGGAGCGCGGGCGGAAGCCGTCCGGGACGGCGTTGGGGATGGCGTGCAGTTCGGGGGCGGAGCGGCCGAGGGAGTCGGCGAACCAGTCCTTGGTGCGGTCGGTGAGCGCGACCAGGGCGTCGATCCGGCAGGCCTGCGCGAGCAGCGGTTCGACGTCGGCGCCGCGCTGCTGGGAGGCGCGGTGCTCCTGGTTGACGGTGATCACGCGGGACGGCACCAGGTCGGCGACGGCGGCCATCAGCGCGGGGGAGGTGCTCACCACGACGTCGCTGTCGAGCGAGCTGAGCGCCCGGGTCATCTCGATGTCGGTGAGCCGGTCGAAGGTCGGCTCCCACTCGGGCTTGATGATCTCGCTGGGCAGCGCGGCCAGGGTGCGGCAGGTCTTCGGGTCCAGGCCGTGCTCGCGCACGGGCTGTGCGTACGGGCCCGTGCGGTCGACCAGGTAACGGCGCGGTATCTCGCGCCCGGCCGGGAAGAACGGCTCCTCCCGGGTCTTCACGACGCTGAGCACCTCGACCTCGTGGTGCGGGGCGAGGTGGGCGGCCTGGGTGTAGACGGCCAGCTCGGTGCCGCCCATCTCGTCGCCCCAGGTGAGCAGGAACGTGATCTTCATCGGGCGGAGTCCTCGGGCGTGGGGGCGGGAGCTGCGGTGCTCTGGGCGGTGGGGCTGACGGGCGGCGGGGCCGCGGTGGTCCGGGCGGCCGGGTCCGGCGGCGGGGCCGCGGCGGTGCGGGCGGCGGCCGGGTTCGGCAGCGGGGCCAGGTTCACCGCGAAGGTGCCCGCCGGGGAGAGGTGCGCGTGGACGCGCAGCAGGGCGCCGGCCGGGGTGGCGATGGTCCTGAAGGGCGTACGGAGCACCTTCTTGGGATGGCGCACGTCGGTGAGCCTGCGGCCGATCCTGGCCTTGCTGCGGCCGCGGTGGAGCTGGAAGTCCCACATCCGGGCCGTCCTGGCGCCGCCGGCCATGGCGTCCAGCGGCACGTCGAAGGTGAAGCGGTCGCCGTCCCAGACGGGCGTCACGCGCACCGTCGCCGACGAGCTCCCGCGGCGCACCGCCTCGACGGTCCAGGCGGCGTACGGGGTGGCGGCGGTCAGCAGCCGGCCCTGCACCGTGACGCGGTCCCAGTACAGGTCGAAGCCGAGCAGTTCGGCCTGCTCACGGGGCCCGGTCACCTTGATCATGGTGTGTCCGTCGACCGAGCGCACCGGGCGGAACACGGCCCCGCTCGTGCTGCTGGGGGAGTGCGGGAGGGTGGGTCCCTCGGGAGCCGTGGCGGTGACGTCGGATATCCCGAAGCGGCTCTCGTTGCCCGCGCGGTCGGTGGTGACGACCGTGAGCCTCCACACACCGTCGGACAGCCGCGGACCGGGCGCGTCCGGGGCGTCGTGCACGTCGTGCCGCAGGGACGCCGTGGCGGTCAGGAGCAGCCCCTCGGGGTGCGTTTCCTGAGCGAGCGTCACGCTCTGTCGCCGTCCCCGGTGCTCGAAGACGAGCCGGGCCTGCTCCGGCGGGGTGCCCGGGAAGGGGCAGCGGACGGCCAGGTTCAGGGTGCGGCCGGAGATCAGGGAGAGGTGCACGGGCGGCAGCGTCGGCCGCGGGCCGACCCGTGCGCCCAGCGCCGGAACCGTGTTGATGCGCTCCACCCGGCGGCGCACCCGGCCCGCGGTGCGCCGGGCGCGGTGGACCGCCTTGACGGCCTGGGCGATCAGGGCGTCGTTCATGAGCCGCTCGGGCGGGCGGCACGGGCACGTGCCGCGCTCACGGATTCGTCACTCATGGTGATGTCCATCTCTCTGTTCGGCCGCTGGGCGGCCCGGGGTCCCGGCATCCTGCCAAGGCCGCGCGCGCTGCGGCAAATTCCCGGGAGCGGCTCAACTCCCGTACCAGGGCGTGTGATCAACGTCACCTCGTGGCCGGGGAGCGAACTCCCGCCAAATTCCCTCTGTCCTCAAGGGTGAGAGGAGTGCGGCGGGCACGGCTTGACTGGTCCGTTTGTAAAGTTTAGGTGAAGGGGTCCGGTACCGGTCCCGATCATCGAGGGCGGGCGAGGGGTAATGAAGCAGATCGAGGACGCGAAGGCGACCGTACGGCAGGCCGCGGGCCGGGCCGTGCCGACGGCCGCGACCGACGACGCAGCCTCGGCCGCACCGGGCCCGGAGATATCCACCGGCCCCCCCGCGGCGGCCGGTGACGGTGCTGCTGCCGCCGGCGCTTCCGGCGCCCCCGCCGCCAGCAGCCGCGTGGTGCGTTCCGCCGGCGCCGTGAACACCGAGGCGTCCCCGCTGGTCACGGCGTACCGCAAGGTCGCCCCGATGCGGCTGCGGCGCGCGATAGCCGGACGGTACTCGCCCGAGATGCGCCGCGGCATCAAGAAGGCCGTCAGCGCGGCCACCGTCGTGCAGGGCGTCCGCCAGGCCCGCAACGCCCGGCTCAGCGCCCAGCACCGCCCGCTGATCGCGTCCTCCGGCGGCTCCGTCGTCGCCGTGGAGGGCCGCCCGCGCATCGCCTTCACCGAGCAGCGGCTCTCCCCGCAGACGGCCCGCAGGGCCAACCTCACGGCCGTCACGGCGGCCCTGGAGGCCGCCGGCATCGACTACTTCTGCGTACGGGGCACCAGCACCAGCACTACCACCGTCGCCGTCTCCGCGGTGGACCGGGGCCGCACCCTGGAGACGCTCCAGGAGCTGTGCCGCACCTTCCCCGGCTACTTCGGCGCCCACGGCAACGACAAGCCGCGCGTCGCCCCCGCCTACCGGGGCGCCGGCTGGCGCCGCTACGAGCAGGCGTCGTCGGTGCACCTCTTCTGGTACCGCACCGACGCCACCCGCCGCCTCGTCCTGGGCCCGGAGAACGGCTGCGAGGTCGAGTTCTGGACGCGCGAGACGGACGACCGGCTGACCGCCCCCGCGCTGCGCCGCAACGCCGTCACCGAGTCGGTGCCCGTGGTGGCCGAGCCGGTCGAGGTGCCCGTCGCGACCTTCACCGCGCCGCACGGCACGCGTGACGTCTCGCCCCTGACGGTGCGCACCCGCGAGGAGTTCGTCACCGTCCTGCCCGACGACATCCCCTTCCCGGTCGACGTCGTCTACACCTGGGTGGACGGCTCCGACCCGGCCTGGCTGGAGCGCCGCGCCTCCGTGTCCGGCAGCTCGTACCACGAGGAGGCCGCCAACGCCGCCCGGTACGCCGACCACGAGGAACTGCGCTACTCCCTGCGCTCCCTGGAGATGTACGCCCCCTGGGTGCGCACCATCCACCTGGTCACCGACGACCAGGTCCCGGCCTGGCTGGACACCTCGCAGCCGGGCCTCAAGGTGATCAGCCACCGGGAGATCTTCAGCGACCCCTCCGTGCTGCCGACGTTCAACTCGCACGCCATCGAGAGCCAGTTGCACCACATCGACGGCCTCGCGGAGCACTTCCTCTACTTCAACGACGACGTCTTCCTCGGCGCGGAGGCGTCCCCCACCGACTTCTTCCTCTCCAACGGGCTCACCAAGTTCTTCCCGTCGCCGGCCCTGGTGCCCCTCGGCCCGCCCAGCGCGGACGACGTCCCCGTCTCCATCGCCGGGAAGAACAACCGCGCCCTCATCGAGGAGCGCTTCGGCACCACCCCCGTCGGCAAGATGCGGCACGTCCCGCACGCGCTGTCGCGCACCGTGCTCGCGGAGATCGAGGAGGAGTTCGCCGCCCAGCACCGGCAGACCGCCGCCCAGCGCTTCCGCAGCAGCAGCGACATCGCCATCCCGTCGTCGCTGTACCACTACTACGCCTTCCACACCCGCCGGGCGCTGCCCAGCGACATCGAGTACTCCTACATCGACGTCTCCAAGCCGAACGCGGCCAACCGTCTCGACCGGCTGCTCCTCGACCGCGACAAGGCCGCGTTCTGCCTCAACGACACCCTCTCCACGGAGGCGGACATCGCCCGCAGCACGGCGTTGCTCCGCCCCTTCCTGGAGACGTACTTCCCGGTCCCCGGCCGCTACGAGCTGCCGTCGGACTGAACCGCTCCGCCCGCCGTGTCCGGCCCGTTCGGGACCGGCTCCGTCCGCCCGTCCCGTGCCACCCGCCGCCGTACCGGCCCGTCCGTACCGGCCCGTCCGCAAGAGAGTCGCCGTGCGCCCCCTGCCCTCCCGCCGTGCCGTCGTGGCCGGTCTCGCCGTCGCGGCCGCCGCCGTCGGCTGCACCTCCCGTACGTCCGTGGGACCGCCGGCCGCCGTGCCCGGCAACCGCCTCGCCGACGTGCAGGGCTCCCCGCGCGCGGCGGTGCAGCCCGCCGAGGACGGCCAGAGCGGCACCCGGGTGCTCCAGGTGCTCGCCCACCCGGACGACGACCTGTACTTCATGAACCCGGAGACCCAGCAGTCCCTGGACGCCAACGACACCGTCGTCAGCGTGTACGTCAACTGCGGCGAGAGCAACGGCCGCAACAAGGTCCCCGGCGGCCCCAAGCCCAAGCCCGACGTCCCCGGCTACGCCGGCTCCCGCCGGCAGGGACTGCGTCAGGCGTACGCGTTCATGGCGACCGGCGACCCGAAGTCCCCCTGGACCGCCCGGGCCGAGGAACTGCCCGGCGGCCTGCGCGTGGAGACCAACACCCTCGACGACCACGAGGGCGTCCAACTGGTCTTCCTGGGCGTGCGCCAGCACGGCCCGGGCGGCCCGCGCGCCGGCAACCAGACCCTGCCGAAGCTGTGGCTGGACCCGGACATGGTCACCAGCACCCTGGTGAGCACCGGCTCCCCGGTCACCGACCCGTCCCCGGTCACCCGCCGCTCGCTGATCGACGCGCTGGCCCACCTGATGGACCGCCACCGGCCCACGCTGGTACGGATGCTGGACGCCGACCCGGACCGGCAGGTCCACGACGCCCTGCACCGCGTCCACCACGACCAGCCCGGCTACTCCGACCACCCCGACCACACCGTCGCCGCCCTGTTCACCCAGGCCGCCCTGGCCCAGCACCTCAAGAAGCGCCGCGGGACGGACGCCTGCGCGGTCGTCTCCTACCGCGGCTACTTCAACGAGCGCTGGCCCGACAACCTGCCCCGGCACCTGCTCGCCGCCAAGGTGAGCGCCCTGAACGCCTACGGCGGCACCCCCGAGGGCTGCGACTTCGTCGCCGGGTGCGGCGACTACGACGTCGGCCGCAACCGCTCCCGGAAAACCGGCTGGGCGCAGCGCACCTCCCACCGGCACCCCACCGCCGCCCCCCGGCTGCTCCAGGACGCCGACGGCACGCTGTACGCGTTCGCGGTGCTGTCCGGGCAGGCGGCCATGTGGCGGCAGGAGGACCCCGCCGACGGCACCTGGTCGAAGCCGCGCCTGCTCGGCGGCGACGGTCTGCAGCCGGGGCTGACGGTCTCCCAGGACAAGGACGGCCGCCGGCGGCTGTTCGCGACGCGGAACACCGAGCTGGGGCCGAAGGCCAGGGACAACCGCCGGGAGGTCGTCACCGCCGCGCAGCAGCGCAGGGGCGGCCCGTTCGGCGCCTGGTCGTCGCTCGGCAACCCCGAGAGCGACCCCGCGCGCGGCCGCCGGGTCGGCACCCCGGTGGTGGCGACCGCGGGCGACGGCACCGTCTGGTTGTTCGTACGGAACTGGGCCAAGGGCGTCTCCTGCCGCCGACAGGGCGCCGACGGCCGCTGGAGCCCCTGGCAGGACCTGGGCGGCGCGGAGGTGCAGGAGGGGCTGTGCGCCGTCACCGACACGGCGGGACGCGTGCACGTCTTCGCCAGCGCGCGGGGCACGGTGCACCACTGGCGGCAGAAGCGCGCCGAGGGACCCGTCGCCTTCGCCGCGACCGGGCTCCCGGCGCCCGCCGACCCGCCGGCCGTCCTGGCGCAGGGCGACGGCACGCTGCTGCTGGCGTACCGCGCGGGCGGCTCGGGCGAGCCGCTGGCGCACCGGCTGTCCGCCGACGGCAGGACGTGGAGCCCGCTGCGCACGGGACTGGTGGCCCGCGGTTACGGGGTCCTCGCCCTGCACGCCGAGCGGGACGGCAGCGTCCTGCTCGCCTCCCGCAACAACGACGGCGGCACCAGCCTGGCCACCCTGGGCACCGCCGACGCCCCGCGGTGGACCACGGTCACCGGCACGGTGGTGGGGGCCGCCGCCCTGGGGACGGGCCCCACCGGCGGCACGCTGCTCGCCCGTCTGGCACCGGACGCCTCCTTGCAGACGGTGCCGGTGCCGGGGGTCACTTCCGCGTGATCCGCACCCGGTGGTTGCCCGACCCGTCCGCGCCCAGGACGTCGACGCGTACCCGGCGCTCCGGGTCGGTGAAGGACGTGCCGGGCTCGTAGGGCGCGTCCGACAGTTCCAGGTGGACGTTGGGGCGCCGGGTGCAGCCGCCGCTGGCGCGCTCGCTGTCGGCCACCGAGACGGGCCCGTTGCCGGTGTCGACGTCGGCGTCCACCCGGTAGATCAGCACACCGGGCTTGCAGACCGCCTCGTCGTTCCCGGCCGGGGTGCGCACCTCGACGGCGTACCCGGACGAGCCGTCGAGGGGGACGAACGCCAGCTTGCGGCCGGACGTGGGGGCGGCCAGCGGGGCCAGCGTCAGCTCGGTCCGGCCGGGGCGGGCGGCGCAGCCGATCTGCCCGGCGTCCAGCCAGCCCAGCTTCCACTTGTGCCAGCCCAGGAAGTCGTTGTTGGCCCCCCAGTCCTCGGACATGATGTCCCAGTGGCCCACGGACGCGCCGCCGTCGGCGGTGTAGAGGTCCGGCAGCCCGAAGACGTGGCCGTTCTCGTGCGGGAGCACCCGGAAGCCGGTCTCCGCGTACGAACCGGAGCCGTCGTCCTGCCGGCTGTAGACGAACGAGGTGTTGGCCAGCGGCACGCCGTCGGCGACGGGCGCCTCGTGGTTGCCGGAGAAGGTCACCGACAGGACGGTCTCCAGGGCCGAGGGGCCCGCGTTCGGGGTGACCAGGACGTTCACCAGGTCGTAGGCGGAGAAGTCCACCCGGGGGTCCGCCACGGCCACGATGTCCCGCACGAGCTGCTGGTAGCCGGGCTCGAAGGGGGCGCCGCGCTCTATCCCGTACTCGGCGAACCGCAGCGGCATCCGCAGCCAGTCGGCGACGGGCGCCTCCGGGGTGTACCGCAGCCGCCCGTAGCTGCTGGTCTCGAACCAGGCGGCGGTCTGCGGGGCGAACTCCTGGAAGCGGTCCAGGGCGCGGCCCTCGCCGGGCGCGTCCGGGAAGTCGATCATCAGGTTGAGGGCGCGGACCTCGCCGGTGGAGCGCGTGTACCCGGACGGGGTGGGGATGCCCTCGGACATCTGCACGCCCTGGGCGCCGGATATCCGGCACGGCTGTGCGGCCGCCTCGGCGGCCTCGGGGGAGCCCGGCGGGCCCTCGGGCCGCGCCTGCGGATGCGTGCGCACGTTCGTCATCCCGCTCGCGCGGTGTGTTCCGGCCGGTCCCGCCGAGGCCCGGCCGGAGTCGCCGAGCGGGGTGCCCGCCGAGGTCACGGCGGCGATGCCGAGGGCCGCGGCGGCGGTGAGGGTCAGCGCCCGGCGCGAGGGTCTGCGGCGGCCCGGCGGGCGGTCGTCCCGGGTGGGGCGGGGGTCGCCGGATATGCCGGGGCGGGGGCGCGGCTGCTGCATGGGAATCGCCTTCCGCTCCATGCAGCCCTGTCCGTTCCGTCCCGGACAGTCCTGACTGCTCCTGTTGTCCCACCCTCTGGCGGGTGTCGCGGAGGCGCTCGTCGGGTGAGCCGAAGGTGGGGATGCTTGTGACTCAGGTCACAGGGCGACGGGGAAATAACCGGGGGGTGATTCCCCGTTTGGAACTGTGTCCGCAGGAAGCGGGGAACCGATCCCCGTTTCGGAAGCAGTGAGGAGAGCCGCAGTGCCGAGTGGAACCCGAGCGCCCGTCGCGCGCAGCGCCCCGCGTCCGCGCGCGGACGCCCTGCGCAACCGGGAGCGGATCGTCGCCGCGGCCCGCGAGATGTTCGTCGAGCAGGGGCCGGAGGTCCCGCTCGACGAGATCGCCCGCCGCGCCGTGGTCGGCAACGCCACGCTTTACCGGCACTTCCCCGACCGGGCGGACCTGATCCACGAGGTCGTGCTGTCGGTGCTCTCCCGGACGGCCGAGCGCGCCGAAGCGGCCGTGCTCGACATCGCCGAGGAGCGCGGCGACCCCTTCGGGGCCCTGCGGCGCTTCGTGCACGACGCCGCCGACGAACGGATCGGGGCGCTGTGCCCCATGCTGTCCGAGGGCTTCGACCAGAACCACGCCGACCTGCTCGCCGGACGCGAGCGCCTCGAAGCGGCGGTCGAGGACCTGATGGGCCGGGCCAGGAAGGCCGGCCGGCTCCGCGCCGACGTCGCCGTCGGCGACCTCATGGTGGCGCTGTCCCAGCTCACCCGCCCGCTGCCCGGCAGTGGCGGCTGCGTGAACTTCGACCAGTTCGTCCACCGCCACCTGCAGCTCTTCCTCGACGGGCTCGAAGCGCCCGCACGCTCCGAACTCCCCGGCGCCGCGGCGACCCTGGACGACCTGCGCCGTCCCCGATGACTTCCGGCAGCCGGCTCAGCCGCCGGCCCGGCTCACGTTCTTTTCCCTGACTTCTCCTGCTTTTCCTTGGCCTTTCGCACCCTAGGTGGCTCCTCCCATGCCCAGAACAGACCTCAATCCGCCCCTGAAGGCCGATTCCATACCCGATCCCAACCGCTGGAAGGCGCTCGTCTTCATCGCCCTGGCCCAGCTGATGGTGGTCCTGGACGCGACGATCGTGAACATCGCGCTGCCGTCCGCCCAGCAGGACCTCGGCATCTCCGACGCCAACCGGCAGTGGGTCATCACCGCCTATGCGCTCGCCTTCGGCGGCCTGCTGCTCTTCGGCGGACGCCTCGCCGACCTGTGGGGCCGCAAGCGCACCTTCCTCGTCGGCCTGATCGGCTTCGCGGCCGCCTCCGCCCTCGGCGGCGCGGCGACCGGCGAGGCCATGATGCTCGGCTCGCGCGCCCTCCAGGGCGTCTTCGGGGCCCTCCTGGCCCCCGCCGCGCTCTCCCTGCTGGCGGTGACGTTCACCGACATGAAGGAGCGCGCCAAGGCGTTCGGCATCTTCGGCGCCATCGCCGGCGGCGGCGGTGCGGTCGGCCTGATCCTGGGCGGCTTCCTCACCGAGTACCTGAACTGGCGCTGGACCTTCTTCGTCAACATCCCCTTCGCGGTGGTCGCCGCCCTGGGCGCGTACTTCTTCATCCGGGAGCCCGCCGGCGGCCGCAACCGCGCCCCGCTCGACATCCCGGGCGTGGTGCTCTCCACCCTCGGCCTGGTGGCCCTCGTGTACGCCTTCACGCGCGCCGAGGGCGACGGCTGGCTCGCCGGCTCCACCCTGGGCCTGTTCGCCGCCGCGATCGTCCTGCTGGCCGCCTTCGTGGCCGTCGAGGCACGGGTGAAGCACCCGCTGCTGCCGCTGCGCGTCCTGCTGGAGCGCAACCGCGGCGGCGTCTACGCCTCGCTGGGGCTCGCCGTCATCTCGATGTTCGGCCTCTTCCTCTTCCTCACGTACTACCTGCAGATCGTCAAGGGCTACTCGCCGGTCATGACCGGCTTCGCCTTCCTGCCGATGATCGCGGGCATGATCACCGGCTCCACCCAGATCGGCGCCCGCCTGATGACCCGGGTGCCGCCGCGGCTGCTGATGGGCCCCGGCTTCCTGCTCGCCGCGCTCGGCATGCTGCTGCTCACCCAGTTGGAGATCGGTTCCTCGTACGCCGGTCTGATCCTGCCCGCGCAGCTCCTGCTCGGCCTGGGCATGGGCACGGCGTTCATGCCGGCCATGTCGCTCGCCACGCATGGCGTCGAGGCCCGCGACGCGGGGGTCGCCTCCGCCATGGTGAACACCTCGCAGCAGGTCGGCGGCGCGATCGGCACCGCGCTGCTGAACACCATCGCGGCGAGCGCCACCACGGCGTACGTCGCGGCCCACGCCGCCGGCGCCACCGACGAGCGGCTGCTCCAGGCGCAGGCCATGGTGCACGGCTACGCCAACGCCATCTGGTGGGCGGTCGGCATCCTGGTCGTCTCCGCCGGCATCGCCTTCGCCCTGATCACCACCGGCCGCCCGGGCACCGCCACGGCGTCCTCCGGCGACAGTCAGGACGCACCGGACGAGGTGCGCGTTCCCGTGGTCGCGCACTGACCCGGGGGCCGTCCCGCCCCGAGCTCCTCGGGACGCGGGACGGCCCCTGCGCGCCCCGCCCTGGTTCCGCCGCCGTGACGGTCAGCGGAGCCAGGGCAGGTCCGCGCCCGTGCCCGTCGGCTCCAGCCCGTCGGCGATGACGCACATGATCTCGCCCAGCCGGCGCACCTGCTCCTCGCTGAGCCGGTCGAACATGGCTTTTCGTACGAGTGACACGTGTCCCGGCGCCGCCTCCTGAAGGACCGCGAATCCCTCGTCCGTGAGGAAGGCGTTCTGGCCGCGCTTGTCGGAGGGGCAGTCCTGGCGGCGCACCCAGCCGTTCTTCTCCAGCCGGGCGACCGCGTGCGAGAGCCGGGAGCGGGTGATCTTCGCGCTCCTCGCGAGCTCCGTCATCCGCAGCTTGCGGCCGGGCGCCTGCGCGAGCTGCACCAGCAGCCCGTAGTACATGTGCGGCATGCCCGCGTCGCGCTGGAGCTGGCGGTCGAGCGTGTCGTCCAGGAGCGTGGTGGCGTGGATGTACGCACGCCAGACGCGCTGCTCCTCGTCGGTGAGCCAGCGCGGCTCGGCGGAGGGCGCCTCGGTGCGGGCCGCGTTCTTCTTCGTGCTCATGCGCTCCACTGTACGGCCTCTCATTGAAACTTAAACTAGCTCGCGCTAGGCTCTTGCGGTGACGCTTGAAAGTTCAAGCGTGATGGAGTGGGGAGTGACGGAGATGGGTCCGACAGAGCAGGAGACCGCCATGGTGACCGCAGCGCGGCGCATGCCCGCCCTCTACCTCAGCCATGGCGCACCTCCGCTGGCGGACGATCCGGTCTGGCCGGGCGAGCTCGCCGCCTGGTCCGCCGGCCTGCCCCGGCCCACCGCCATTCTGGTGGTCTCCGCCCACTGGGAGGAGGCGCCGCTGGCGCTGGGGGCCACCGAGACCGTGCCGCTCGTGTACGACTTCTGGGGCTTCCCCGAGCACTATTACGCGGTCAGGTACCCGGCCCCGGGCGCACCGGCGCTGGCGCGGGCCGTGCGGGGGCTGCTGGGCGGCCCGGGGACGCCGGTGCAGGACGTACCCGATCGGGGGCTGGACCACGGTGCGTACGTCCCCCTCGTGGAGATGTTTCCCGGCGCGGACGTCCCCGTGCTCCAGGTGTCGATGCCGACGCTGGACCCGCAGCGGCTGATGGACCTCGGCCGCAGGCTGGCGCCCCTGCGCGACGAGGGCGTCCTGATCGTCGGCAGCGGCTTCTTCACCCACAACCTGGCCGCCCTGCGGCACACCGGCCCCGGTGTGCCCGGATGGTCGGCGGAGTTCGACGACTGGGGGCAGCGGGCGCTGGCCGCCGGCGACGTGGACGCCCTGCTGGACTTCGAGCACAAGGCCCCCGCCGGCCGCCTCGCGCACCCCCGCACCGAGCACTTCGCCCCCCTGTTCGTGACGCTGGGCGCCGCCGAGGGGGAGCTGGGCAGCGGGCGCAGCGTCATCGACGGCTTCTGGATGGGTCTGGCGAAGCGCTCGCTCCAGTTCGGCTGACGGGCGGGCCGTCTCCCGGGTGCGGACGAGCGGCACGGTCTCTCCCGGGCTCGGGCGAGCGGCGCCCTCGTGCCCGGGTTCGGGCCCTGCTCCTCAGGTCCGGCTGAGCGGCGTGCTGATCTCCACCGCGTACAGCGTGGCCGACAGGGCGTGCCCGTCGCCGACGTCCAGAGCGGTGTCGGCGAACTTCACCACGTGCTCGTCGCCGTGGGCGGCCGCCCGCTCGAACACCTCCTCCGGTGCCAGCCCCCGCGCCCGGTCCCGGTGGGAGACCGCCTCGTCGGGCGCGTACATCGCCGTCACCGCCGCCGACGCCGTCCAGGCCGCGCGCAGGCTCGGCGTCCACAGCGCCGACGGCAGCGCGGGCAGCACCCGCAGCACGGCGTTCGGGGCGGTCGAGGCGTGCACCAGCATGGTCTCCTCGCCGTGCCCGTGTGTGGCATAGCGGTGCACGGCCGCGCGCACCAGCTCCTGAAGTCTCGCGCGCGCCTCCTGCGGGGTCGCCGGCGCGGGCGCCCACACCGGCAGCCGCGACACCCGCGCCAGCCGCTGCGGGAAGCCCCCCTCCCGTACCGCGACGGCCGGTACGGCGTCCAGCGCCCCGGCGGCGCTCGCCGCACCCGGCACCGGTGCCGCGTCGGGGTCGGCGTGGTGCCGGGCGGCCCAGTAGCCGAGCCCGTGCGCCAGCTCCGCCAGCCGGGGCGCGGACTCCTGCGACAGCAGCCCGCGCACCGCGTGCCCGACCCGGATCACCGGATGCGTGGAGCCGCCGTACATCCCCGGCAGCAGCCGCGGCCACCACTGGGCGAGCACGTCGCGCCACGGGTGCTCGGCGAGCAGGCGCTCGAAGAACGCGATCCAGTCGGCGGCCCGGCGCGGATCGCCCAGGGCCCCGGCCCAGTTCTCGTCGGTCACCCGCGCGTGCGCGCCGGGAAACTCCTCCAGCTTGGCCGCGTAGACGTCGAGCCACCGGTGCACGGCCGCGGCGCGTCCGCGGGCGGCCAGCGCCTCGACGGCCATCGGCGCGTGATTGGTGAGCCGCCCCAGCCGCTCGGGCCCGTAGCCGTGCAGCCGCTGCAGGGCCTCGTCGTAGATCCCCGTGGTGTCCATGGGCCGGACAGTAGGGGCCCGTACCGCCGTACGGAACGGGCGCGGGACCTAGGCCCCGGGACCGAGCGCGTCCGCCGCCGGGCCCGGTCGGCCGGCGCGTTCGGCGCGCCCGCGCCCGCCGGACCCGGAATTCGGGCACTTCGGACATCGCGAGCAACCATGCGGCGGCAGGGGCCGTCTCCAAGGGCGGGAGGGCGGCCACGGGCGGCGCTCCCCGGGTGGAAAAAGGAGTCGCGTCGGGGTGATCGACGTCTCACCGGTGAAGTGGCCGTAAAGATCGGCGAGATCCCTCGGGTCGACCCCCGCACCCGCTCTGACCTGCACCTCTGTGGTGATTTGGGCCGACATCACCCTCGAACGGGGCGACAGGGTACTGCAAGATCACGAAATTGAGTGCCGGTGAGGGGAATTCTGTCCGGATTCCGGCCGTTGGTTCTTTTGGAAGCTGGGAACCCGAAAGGAGTCCCGGCAGCCACAGCCACACCAGCGACCTACACACGCAAGGGAGCACCCGCATGGCAACCCGTGCCGTCGCCCGTCGGTCCTCGACCGGATCGACCAGGGCCAGCAGCGTTCGCGCCGTAGGCGGGGAGATCGCCGACCGCGACCTGGTCGGCATGTACCTCGACGAGATAGCACGGACGCCCCTGCTCGACGCCGCCAAGGAGGTCGAGCTGTCCCAGACCATCGAAGCCGGTGTGTACGCACGCCAGATACTCGACGGCGAGGTGGCGGACTCCAAGGAGGCGGGTGTCGCTTCCCGCGAGGAGCTGGAAGCGCTCTACGAGGCGGGGGAGCGGGCCAAGGACCTGTTCATCCGGTCCAACCTGCGTCTGGTCGTGGCCGTCGCCCGCCGCTACCCGCGCAGCGGCCTGCCCCTGCTCGACCTGATCCAGGAGGGCAACGCCGGCCTGGTGCGCGCCGTCGAGAAGTTCGACTACGCCAAGGGCTTCAAGTTCTCCACGTACGCGACCTGGTGGATCCGTCAGGCCATCACCCGCTCCATCGCCGACCAGTCCCGCACCATCCGCCTGCCCGTCCACCTGGTGGAGGAGCTGGGCCGCATCCGCCGCGTCCAGCGCGAGTTCAACCGCGAGAACGGCCGCGATCCCGAGCACGAGGAGATCGCCAAGGAGCTCGACGCCAAGCCGCAGCGCATCAGCGACGTGCTCGACTGGGCCCGCGACCCGGTCTCGCTGAACATGCCGGTCGACGACGGCGGCGAGACCCAGTTCGGCGACCTCCTGGAGGACACCTCCGCGGTCTCGCCCGAGCAGTCGGTGCTCTCCATGCTGCGCAGCGAGGAGCTGGAGGACCTGATAGGCAAGCTCGACCAGCGCACGGCCTCGATCATCCGCATGCGGTACGGCATCGAGGACGGCCGGGAGCGCACGCTCACCGAGGTCGGCAAGGAGCACGGCCTCACCCGTGAGCGCATCCGCCAGATCGAGAAGCACGCGCTGCTGGAGCTGAAGAAGATGGCGCACGACACGGGCTTCGACGCGGCGGCGTGAGGCGGGTACGACGTACGGCGCCGGCGGCAGCCGCGCGGCTGCCGCGGCCGGGCCGTGCCGTCCCCGCACGGCCGGGTCCCCTCCGTACCCGCTCCCCGGCACGGCCCCGCCGTTGCGCAGGACCCAGAAACCCCCGTACGGCGTCGAAGCCGTACGGCACCGACCACGACGCGGCGGCCACCACCCACCCCGGGCCGCCGGGCCCTTCCCGGGACGAAGCCCCGGCGCGTCCCCCCGAGCGCCGGGGCTCCCCACCCGGCGGCGTCACGCCGCCGGGCCGACCGCGCGCCCGATGCGCGCGCCGAGCGAGGCCAGGTACTCCACCAGCACCGGCGGCTCCCGCACCGTGAACTCGCAGTCCACCAGCGCCAGCCGCAGCCCCACCCACTCCGGCGAGTCGCCCAGCTCCGCCTCCAGCCGACAGGTGTGCTCGCCCGTGGCCACCGGCGTCCCCAGTGAGCGCGGCAGCCGCGCCGCGACGAAGGCGGCGGGCGCCTCGAACGTCGCCACCAGCCGGAACGGCTCGTTCTGTCCGATCCCGCCCAGGGCCTGCATGGACTGGCGCAGGAAGTCCGCCGCGTTCCCCGTCGGCAGCCCGCGCGGCACGAACCGTGCCCCCGTCGCGAACGGCTCGCTCACCCGGTCCACCCGGAACGTCCGCCAGTCCTCGCGGTCGATGTCGTACGCCACCAGGTACCAGCGGCGCCCCGTGCTGACCAGCCGGTGCGGTTCGACCAGGCGCTTGGTCGCCGTGCCGTCGCCGGAGCGGTAGGCGAACCGCAGCCGCTCCTGCCCGGTCGCCGCGCCCGCCATCACGGTCAGCGTCTGCGGATCGATGCTCGCCCCGTCGCCGCTGGTCAGCGGAACCGTCGCGGCCTGGAGCGCCGAGACCTGGCGGCGCAGCCGCGACGGCAGCACCTGCTCCAGCTTGGCCAGCGCCCGCACCGACGCCTCCTCGATGCCCTCCACGGCGTGCCCGGCGCCGGCCCGCAGGCCCACCGCGATCGCCACCGCCTCCTCGTCGTCGAGCACCAGCGGGGGCATGGCCTTGCCCGCGACCAGGCGGTACCCGCCCTCCGCCCCCATCGTCGCCTGCACCGGATAACCCAGGTCGCGGAGCCGGTCGATGTCCCTGCGCACCGTCCGGCGCGAGACGTCGAGGCGGGTCGCCAGCTCGCTGCCCGGCCATTCGCGGGGCGTCTGGAGCAGCGAGAGCAGTTGCAGCAGCCGTGCCGGTGTGTCCGTCATGCACCAAGCATGCGCCGGATGTGGGACACAGTGTGTCCTACATGGGGACTACCGTCTCGACCATGACTTCAGCACCCCCGTCGGGGACTTCCGAGGCGTCTCCGATATCCGCCGCAGCACCCCGGGCCGAGCAGCCGGGCGACCGCCGTCGCTGGTTCGCGCTCGCCATCGTGATGACCGCCGCCTTCATGGACCTGGTCGACGTCACGATCGTCAACATCGCCATCCCGAGCATCCAGGGCAGCCTGGGCGCGAGCTTCAGCGCCATCCAGTGGATCACCGCCGGTTACGCCCTGGCGTTCGCCGCGGGGCTCATCACGGGCGGCAGGCTCGGCGACATCTACGGCCGCAAGCGGCTGTTCCTCATCGGCATCGGCGGCTTCACCGCCGCTTCGGCGCTCTGCGGCTTCGCCGCCAACCCGGACGTGCTGGTCGCCTCCCGCGTCCTGCAGGGCGCGACGGCGGCGCTGATGGTCCCGCAGGTGCTCTCCATCGTGCACGCCACCTTCCCGGCGCACGAGCGCGGCAAGGTCTTCGGCCTGTTCGGCGCGATTGTCGGCCTCGGCGCGGTCACCGGGCCGCTGCTGGGCGCGCTGCTCACCGAGTGGAACCTCTTCGGCCTGGAATGGCGCCCGATCTTCCTGATCAACCTGCCCGTCGGCGTCGCCGGGCTGGTCCTGGGCGCCAAGTTCATCACCGAGTCCAAGGCGCCGCGCGCGCTGAAGCTGGACCTGCCGGGCGTCGCCCTGGTGGTGCTGGGCCTGCTGGCGCTGATCTACCCGCTGACCCGGGGCCGCGAGCTGGACTGGCCGCTGTGGGGCCACCTGTCGATGGCGGGCAGCCTGCTGATCCTGGCCGCCTTCGTGGCGTACGAGAAGTGGAAGACGCGGCGCGACGGATCGCCGCTGGTGGAGCTGTCGCTGTTCCGGGTCAAGAGCTTCGCGGCGGGCATCGCAGTGCAGCTCACCTTCGGTGTCTTCAGCGGCATCTTCTTCATGGTGTGGACGCTCTACATGCAGATCGGGCTCGGCTGGAGCGCGCTGCGCGCGGGCGTCACCGGCATCCCCTTCTCCGTCGCGGTCTCGGTGGCGGCGGGCATCTCGGTGCAGAAGCTGGTGCCGCGCTTCGGGCGCAAGGTGCTCCAGGCGGGCGCGCTCACCATGGCCGCCGGGCTGCTGCTCTACATCTGGGAGGCGCACCACTTCGGCGCGGCCATCTCCCCCTGGCAGATGGCGCTGCCGCTGACCGTGATGGGTCTCGGCATGGGCCTGATCGTCGCGCCGCTCACCGACGCGGTGCTCTCCGAGGTGCCCAAGGAGCACTCGGGTTCGGCGTCCGGGCTGATCAACACGACCGGGCAGACCGGCAACGCCTTCGGCATCGGCCTGGTGTCGGTGGTCTTCTTCGGGGTCATCGACGACAAGGTGGAGCTGGCGAAGGGCGCGCGGAGCGCGATCGGGCCGGCGTACGTGGACGCGTTCCAGAGCGCGCTGGGCTGGGTCGTCGGCGTCCTGCTGGTGATCTTCCTGCTGATGTTCGCGCTGCCGAGGAAGACGGCGGGCCACCAGGCGCCGGACGCCGCCGCCCCGTTCGAGGACGAGGTCTGCAAGGAGCCCGCCCTGACCGTCTGACACCGCTCGGCGCTCTTGCGGCCACAGGCCCGCCCGGTCCCCGGACCGCGCGGGCCTGTGGCCGTCGTACGGCTCCGCAGGAGAAGCGTCCCGACCGGGCGCGGGGAACCCGCGCGGCACCGCCAGGGGCCCTCCGGTCCGGACCCGAGGCCCGCATGACTCATTTCCGACCAGACCGGAAGCCCGTTCGTGCCCGTTCGTGGCCCGTATGTGTTTACTCGGTCGGGTGGAGGGGCGTACCCTGCCGGTGAAACCACAGGTTCGGGCATTGAAACGGACGTAACCCCTCATGTACGCACCCGAGCGCCAGCAGGAAATCCTCCGCCTCGCCCGCGAGGACGGACGCGTCGACGTGCTGTCCCTCGCCGACACCTTCCAGGTCACCGCCGAGACCGTCCGCCGCGACCTCAAGGCCCTCGACCGGGCCGGCCTCCTGCGCCGGGTGCACGGCGGCGCCATCCCGGCCGGGCGGCTCGACTTCGAACCCGACCTCGCCGAGCGCGAGGCCGCGGCGGCCGACGAGAAGGACCGCATCGCGCGGGCCGCCACCGCCGAACTGCCCACCGAGGGCAGCGTCGTCCTCGACGCCGGCACGACCACGGCCCGCCTCGCGGCCCTCCTCCCGCTGGATTGCGGCCTGACCGTCGTCACGCACTCCCTGCCGGTCGCCGCCCGCCTCGCCGACCACCCTGGCATCGACCTCCACCTGGTCGGCGGCCGGGTGCGCCACCGCACCCGCGCCGCCGTGGACGCCTGGGCCCTGCGCGCGTACGGCGAGATCCGCGCCGACGTCGTCCTCCTCGGCGCCAACGGATTCTCCGTACGCCACGGCCTGACCACCCCCGACCTCGCCGAAGCGGCCGTGAAGCGGGCGGTGATCGCCTCGGCCCGCCGGGTCGTGCTGCTCGCCGACTCCGCCAAGCACGGGCAGGAGCACTTCGCGCGCTTCGGCGGCCTCGCGGACGTGGACCTGCTCATCACCGACTCCGGGCTCGGCCCCGAGGACGCCGCCGCCATCGAGGCGGCCGGAACCGAAGTACAGCGAGTGTGACCCGATGATCCTGACCGTCACCCCCAACCCCAGCCTCGACCGCACCTACGAGGTCCCCACCCTGATGCGGGGCGAAGTGCTGCGGGCCACCTCCGACCGGATGGACCCCGGCGGCAAGGGCGTCAACGTCTCGCGCGCGGTCGCCGCCGCCGGCCGCGACACCCTCGCCGTCCTCCCCCTGGGCGGCGCCCCCGGCGCCCTCGTCGCCGAACTCCTGCGCGCCGAGGGCATCGCGGTCGCCGCGGTGCCGGTGGCGGGGCAGACCCGGTCCAACATCTCCGTCGCCGAACCCGACGGCGCCCTCACCAAGATCAACGCGACCGGGCCCGAGCTCACCGCCGCCGAGTCCGAGGCACTGCTCGACGCCGTGCGCGCGCACTCCGCCGACGCCGACTGGATCGCCTGCTGCGGCAGCCTCCCGCGCGGTCTCGCCCCACGGTGGTACGCCGCCCTGGTGGCCCGCGCGCACGAGGCGGGGGCGCGGATCGCGCTCGACACCTCGGGGCCCCCGCTGCTCGCCGCGCTGCGCGAGCGGCCCGACGTGGTGAAGCCGAACGCGGAGGAGCTGGCCGCGGCGGTCGGGCGCCCGCTCAGGACGATCGGTGACGCCGTCGCCGCGGCCGGGGACCTGCGCGCCCTGGGCGCCCGGACGGTACTGGCCAGCCTGGGCGCCGACGGGCAGCTCCTGGTCACCGGTTCCGGAGTGTGGTTCGGCTCGGCGGAGGCCGATGCCGTACGGAGCAACGTCGGCGCCGGTGATGCCTCGCTGGCCGGTTTCCTGGCGGCCGGGGGCGAAGGGCCCGAGGCCCTCGCGGCGGCGGTCGCGCACGGTGCGGCGGCGGTACGGCTGCCGGGCAGCGTGATGCCGACGCCGTCCGACCTGGACCCGGCGGCGGTGACGGTGACGGCGGACGTCCCGCTGGACCGCGTACTGACGGAGCCCACGTCATGACCATCCCGAATGTCCCGCGGCCTGCCGCCCCCTTCCCGCATCCCGTGCAGACATCCGTGCAAAGGAGCCCGCGATGAGCCAGATGATCACCGCGGACCTGGTCGACCTCGACCTGGCCGCCCCCACCAAGCAAGAGGCGACCCGTTCGCTGGCGACCCGGATGGCGGGACTCGGCAGGGTCACCGACCTCGACGGTTTCCTCGCCGACGTCGCGGCACGCGAGGCGCAGATGCCGACCGGCCTGGAGGGCGGCATCGGCATCCCGCACTGCCGCAGCGCGCACGTCACCGAGCCGACGCTCGCCTTCGGGCGCAGCGCCTCCGGTGTCGACTTCGGCGCGACGGACGGCCCGGCGGACCTGATCTTCCTGATCGCCGCTCCGGCGGGCGCGGACGACGCCCACCTGACGATCCTCTCCGGTCTGGCCCGGCAGTTGATGAACACCGCGTTCACGGACGCGCTGCGGGCGGTGGGGGACCCGGAGTCGGCGGCGGCCCTGATCCGGGGGGACGAGGTGCCGGCACCGGCACCCGCACCGGCATCTGCTCCGGGAGGGGAGGCGGCCGCGCGCGCATCAGCACCGGAGGCCGCGCAGGCATCAGAGGCCGCGCAGGCACCGGAGGCCGCACCGGCTGCGGTGGCCGCGCGCGCACCCGCACCGGAGGCCGCGTCGGCACCGGCGGCCGTCCCCGACGCCGGACGTCCCTTCCGTATCGTCGCCGTCACCTCCTGCCCCACCGGCATCGCGCACACCTACATGGCTGCCGAAGCCCTCGAACAGGCGGGCGACGGCGCCGGTGTGCAGCTCACCGTCGAGCCGCAGGGCTCCTCGGGCTTCACCCGGCTCGACCCGGCGGTCATCGCCGCCGCGGACGCGGTGATCTTCGCCCACGACGTTCCCGTACGGGACCGCGAACGCTTCGCCGGGAAGCCGACCGTCGACGTCGGCGTCAAGGCGGGCATCAGCCGGCCCCTGGAACTCATCGCCGAGGCCAGGGACAAGGCCGCCCGAGGAGACGTTTCCGCGGCCCCCGGCAAGGGGACGCCGGTCGAGGAGTCCGGCGAGGCCGACGAGAGTTACGGTGCGAAGCTCCGCACCTGGCTGATGAGCGGCGTCAGCTACATGGTCCCGTTCGTCGCGGCGGGCGGCCTGCTGATAGCACTCGGTTTCGCCATCGGCGGTTACGGAATCGACAAAGCGCCTTCCGTGCTGGAGCACTTCGCGTGGGGCGACCACACCAGTTGGGCGGCACTGCTGTTCCAGATCGGCGGCCTGGCCTTCGCGTTCCTGATCCCGGTGCTGGCCGGCTACATCGCGTACGGGATGGCCGACCGCCCCGGCCTGGTGCCCGGTTTCGTCGGCGGCTCCATCGCGGTCACCATCAAGGCCGGTTTCCTCGGCGGCCTGGTCGCCGGCCTGCTCGCGGGCGCGGTCGTCCTGGCGATCCAGCGGGTGCGCGTCCCGGCCGCCCTGCGCGGCATCATGCCGGTCGTGGTGATCCCGCTGATCTCCTCGATCGTCGTCGGCTTCCTGATGTTCCTGGTGATCGGCGAACCCATCGCCGAGCTGCAGTCGGCGCTGACCGACTGGCTGGGCAGCATGTCCGGTACCAATGCGGTCGTACTGGGCGTCGTCCTGGGCCTGATGATGTGCTTCGACCTCGGCGGCCCGCTCAACAAGGTCGCGTACGCCTTCGCCATCGGCGGCATCGCCGACAACCCCAACGACGGCAACCTCAAGGTCATGGCCGCCGTGATGGCCGCGGGCATGGTGCCGCCGCTGGCGATGGCGCTCGCCACCACCGTGCGCGGCGGGCTCTTCACCAGGACCGAGCGCGAGAACGGCAAGGCGGCCTGGGTGCTCGGCGCGTCCTTCATCACCGAGGGCGCGATCCCGTTCGCCGCCGCCGACCCGCTGCGCGTCATCCCCGCCTCCATGGCGGGCGGCGCCGTCACCGGTGCCCTGTCGATGGCCTTCGCGAACACCCTGCGCGCCCCGCACGGCGGCGTGTTCGTGGCCCCGCTGGTCGGCAACCCGCTGCTGTACCTGGTGGCCGTCGCCGCCGGTGTGGTGGTGACCGCCGGACTCGTCGTCCTCCTCAAGGGGATCCGGCGGAAGCCCGCGTCCGCCCCCGGCCCGCGGGCGGGCGACGCGGAGCAGCAGGTGACCGTCGCCGCCTGACCTGGCCGGCCCGCGCCCCCGCCCCGCGCGGAGGGCGGGCTAGGCCCGGCCGGTCACCGGACCCGCCCGCGAAGCCCCATCGCTTCGCGGGCGGTGTGCTTGTCCGCGTACACCTCGCACATGTGCCGCCCGTCCGGCGTCGCCGTGTGCTCGACCTCCCAGAGGCTGAGCTCGCTGCCGTCCATCAGCAGGAACGCGTGCTCGTACAGCGTGAAGCCCACGTCCCGCCCCCGGCTGCGGCACTGCCGTCCGAAGACCTGAGTGATCTCGTGCGCCAGCGCGTCCCTGAGCAGCCGGGCCGTCTCCTCGCCCGGCCGGTCCGCGTTCTCCGCGCGGCGCAGTACCCGGCGCGCGTGGTCGGCGGAGTCGTCCGGCACGAAGGAGCGCCGGGCCGGCCGGCGGGGTCCGGCGAAGAGGGCGTCCAGGTCGTCCCCCGCCCCTACCGCGAGGCTGTCGGGGACGACGAGGGCGTCCGGGCAGTCCGGTCCGTCCGTGCACTCCGGGAACATCGGCACCTCGTCCGGGTGCGCGCCGCTCCGGGGCGCCAGCCGGTTCGCGGCGAGCCTGGCCTCGGTGACGTCGGTGTACAGCTCGTGCTCGACGTGCCGGTCGCGGCCCGCGTTGTGCACCAGCTCCCACAGGGTGAGGGAGGACCCGTCGGCAAGCAGGAACGCATGCCGGTACAGGGAGCGGCGCAGGCCGGCGCTGTGGTGGGAGGAGCGCAGCGAGGAGCTGTGCGCGAACGCCGACTGCAGGCGGTCGACCGTCTCGTCGGGCAGGTCGAAGGAGTTCAGCGCACGGCCCAGGAGCTGCCCGAGGTGCTCCTCGGTGGTTTCGAGCACGTCGTGCTCGTCGAGGCCGTCGCTCTCGTACTCGTACGGATCGTTCAAGGCTTCTCCAGGCCGTCGCCACAGGTAACGCTCTGGGGACACAACGTAGCCGGTGGGTCTGACATCGCGCCGGGGGATGGCACTTATTTGCCGGTGAACGAAGGGAGATGTACGAGAGGTTCCCGCAAGGCGCCCCCGAAATACCGCAGTTCTACGATTCACCCCGCCTGCGGGTAGAGCTCCCGGTATGCCGGGAACACCCCGCCGGGTCCGTCGACGCCTTCGGCCGCCCGCACGGCCTTCACGATCGCCCGCGTCACCGTGTCCGCGCCCGCCGCGAGCACCTCGTTGAGGGCGGCGGCCGTCAACTGGTCCCCGCCGTGCGCGAGCTGCTCGGCGACCAGCGGGCGCGCCCCGGTGGACAGGGCGAAGACCGTGTCGCCGTCGGTCAGCTGGTGCACCGGACGCAGTGCCCGGGCGAAACCGTCGTGCGAGGTGCCGGCCAGCTTGTGCGCCTGCGCGCGGGTGAGCCCGGCGTCGGTGGCGACGACCGCGAGCGTGGTGTTCAGCGGAGGGCGCACGGAGGCGGCGTACCGTCGCGCGGACTCCTCTCGCGCCTCCCGCGCACGCCGCAGCGCCTCCCGGTGCACCTCCGTGCGCGGGTACGTCACCGGCCCCTGGAAGTACTCCCCGTACAGCACGCCGGTCAGCGGGTCGACGGGGGAGCCCGCGGCGTTCACCACCACCAGCGCCGCCACCGTCGCGCCCGAGTCCAGCAGCACGCTCGCCGTGCCCACACCGCCCTTGAGGCCGCCCGCCACCGCGCCGGTGCCCGCACCCACCGCGCCCTGTGCCACCGGTGCGCCGGGCCCGGTGCGCGCCGCCTCCGCCACGGCGGCCCGTCCCGTCGCCGCGTCGGGGCGGACGTGCCAGTCGCCGCCGCGCCCCAGGTCGAAGAGGCAGGCGGCGGGCACCACGGGTACCACCTGTGCCGGGTCCGGGCCTGCGCGGTAGCCGCGGTGCCGTTCCTCCAGCCAGGCCACCACCCCGGACGCCGCGTCGAGCCCGTACGCGCTGCCGCCGGTGAGGACGATCGCGTCCGTGCGCTGCACCAGGTTGCGCGGGTCCAGCGCGTCCGTCTCGCGGGTGCCGGGCCCGCCGCCCCGTACGTCCACGGCCGCGGTGAAGCCGCCCTCGGGGCCGAGCACGACGGTGCTCCCGGTCAGGGCGAGGGCTGTCGCCACGCGGGCGTGGCCGACCCGCAGGCCGGCCACGTCGGTCAGTGCGTCATGCGGTCCCGGCTTCCCGGTGGGGGCGTCCATGGGCCCTGCGTATCACGGCGTCTGCGGCGTGCGAAGGCCCGCGCTGTCCGGCCGGTCCGACAGCAGTACGCCGACCGCGACGGCCAGCGCCATGACGAGGCCCGCCGCCGGCACCGCCCAGGTGCCCAGGAAGGTGCACGCGAGCACCAGGACCACCGTCACCGGCATCAGCGACTTCTCCGCGACGCTCCGCTTGAAGTGCCGGGCCTGCAGGAACCAGCCGGTGAGCAGGAACAGCGCCGTCGGGAGGGTCACCGCGGCCGCCGCCGCCACGGCGGAGATGTGCGCCTGGCCGGTGACCTGCTCGACCGCGACCTCGATGCCCGCGCCGATCGCCGCCGCCGACCCCAGGATGAGCAGATGGCCGTAGCCCCAGGTGATGGCGCGCCGCAGGGAGGTGAGACGTTTCTGCGCCGGGGAGGAGAAGTAGATCCACCAGGCGGAGAAGACGATCAGCAGGCCGCCGCCCGCGATGGACAGCAGCTCGCCCAGCTCCTCGTGCTCGTCCAGGGCCTTCTGCACGGCGATGGTGGCGGCGGTGATGGACTCGCCCAGCACGATGATGGTGAACAGCCCGTACCGCTCGGCGATGTGGTGCGGGTGCCAGGAGGTGCTGAAGTCCTTCTCGGCGATCACCGGAACGCTCAGCTCGGCCAGGGCCAGGAGCACGAAGCAGTACAGGCGCGCGCCCTCCGGCACGAAGAGCATCGCCAGCCAGCCGAGCTGGCAGATCACCAGGCCGGTCGCGTACTTCAGCGCGGTGGACCGTTCGGGGCCGGGGTTGTGCCGGGCGACCCGCAGCCACTGGCAGGTCATGGCCAGGCGCATCACGACGTAGCCGGCGATGCAGACGGCCCAGTTGCCGTGGTCGAAGGCGCGCGGAATGCCGGCCGCGAACACCAGGACGCCCGCGATCTGCACCAGTACGGCGAGGCGGTAGAACACGTCGTCGTTGTCGTAGGCGGAGGCGAACCAGGTGAAGTTGACCCACGCCCACCAGATGGCGAAGAAGACCAGGGCGTAGCCGAGGGTGCCGCTGCCGAAGTGGCCCTCCGCGACGGCGTGCACCAGGCGCACCCCGGCCTGGGCCACGGCGACGACGAAACACAGGTCGAAGAACAGTTCCAGCACGGTGGCCGCACGGTGTCCCTCGACAGGACTGCGCGCCGTCATGCGGCGCAGCAGGCCGGTGGAGGCGGTCGGATGACTCATGGGTACATGAGACCAGAGGAGTCGGCGGAGCGCGCGGAGGGATGCCGGGGGCTTTTCCCGCAGTGGCCGGACATTCTTTGTGAATGCATTCACAAGTGAACCAATGACATTGGTCCCTGACGGAACTGCTGGTCAGAGCGCCGAATCCGCTGTCGGGCGGGCAGGAGTGGGGTCCTTCGGTCCTCGGTTGAGGACCATTGCGCGGTCCGCGGACCGTCCGCGAGGAGTCGAATGGAGTCACAGCGACGAAGCAGGAACGGAAGGTGCGGACGATGACCACAGCCCCCGTGAAGACCGCGGCGAACCACACGCAGGCCGATGCCGCCGCCGAGACCGCGGACGCCTGGGACGGCTTCGAGGACGGGCTGTGGCGCGACGCCGTCGACGTCCGCGACTTCGTCCAGCGCAACTACACCCCGTACGAGGGCGACGCCTCCTTCCTCGCCGGGCCCACCGAGCGCACCACCGCCGTGTGGCAGAAGCTCCTGCGCATGTTCCCCGAGGAGAACAGCAGGGGCGTCCACGACGTCGACGTGAGGACCCCCTCCCGCATCGACGCCTTCGCGCCCGGCTTCATCGACCCCGACAAGGACCTCATCGTCGGCCTGCAGACCGACGCGCCGCTCAAGCGGGCGATCATGCCCAACGGCGGCTGGCGCATGGTCGAGAACGCCCTCAACGCCTACGGCTACGAGGCCGACCCCCGGGTCCGCGAGGTCTACACGCACCTGCGCAAGACCCACAACGAGGGCGTCTTCGACGCGTACACCCCCGAGATCCGCGCCTGCCGCTCCTCCGGCATCATCACCGGCCTGCCCGACGCCTACGGCCGCGGCCGCATCATCGGCGACTACCGCCGCGTCGCCCTGTACGGGGTAGACCGACTTGTCGACATGAAGCTGGCCGACAAGGCGCGCCTCGGTGAGCGGTGGGCGACCGAGCACGTCATCCGCGACCGCGAGGAGATCTCCGAGCAGATCAAGGCGCTCAACGAGCTCAAGGCGATGGCCGCCTCGTACGGCTACGACATCTCCGGCCCCGCCCGCACCGGCCGCGAGGCCGTCCAGTGGCTGTACTTCGCCTACCTGGCCGCCGTGAAGGAGCAGAACGGCGCGGCCATGTCGATCGGCCGCATCGACAACTTCCTCGACATCTACCTCCAGCGCGACCTCGACAGGGGCCTCATCACCGAGGAGCAGGCCCAGGAGTTCATCGACGACTTCGTCATCAAGCTGCGCATCGTCCGCTTCCTGCGCACCCCCGAGTACAACGAGCTGTACTCCGGCGACCCCACCTGGGTGACCTGGTCGATGGCCGGCATCGGCGACGACGGCCGGCCGCTGGTCTCGCGCACCACCTTCCGCGCCCTGCAGACGCTCTACAACCTCGGCCCCGCGCCGGAGCCGAACCTCACCGTCTTCTGGTCGCGGCGACTGCCGCGGGGCTTCAAGGCGTACGCGTCGAAGGTCGCCATCGACACCTCGGCGATCCAGTTCGAGTCCGACGAGCTGATGCGCCCGAAGTACGGCGACGACACCGCCATCGCGTGCTGCGTCTCGGCGATGGCCGTCGGCAAGCAGATGCAGTTCTTCGGCGCACGCGTGAATGTCGCCAAAGCGCTTTTGTACGCGATCAACGGCGGCCGTGACGAGAAGACCGGCAAGACCGTCGTGGCGGGCTTCGAACCGGTCACCGGCGACTACCTCGACTACGACGACGTCGCCCCGCGCTACGACGCGATGCTGGACTGGCTGGCGAAGACGTACGTGCACGCGCTCAACGTCATCCACTACATGCACGACAAGTACGCATACGAGCGCATCGAGATGGCCCTGCACGACCAGGAGATCCTGCGCACCATGGCCTGCGGCATCGCCGGCCTCTCCGTCGCCGCCGACTCCCTCTCGGCCATCAAGCACGCCAAGGTCAAGGTCATCCGGGACGAGACGGGCCTCGCGGTCGACTACGAGATCGAGGGCGACTACCCGGCGTACGGCAACAACGACGACCGCGCGGACGCCATCGCCCGGCGCATCGTCGAGGACTTCATGCAGAAGATCCGCAAGCACCCGACGTACCGCGACGCCGTGCACACCCAGTCCGTGCTCACGATCACTTCGAACGTGGTCTACGGCAAGAAGACCGGCAACACGCCCGACGGCCGCCGCGCCGGCACCCCGTTCGCCCCGGGCGCCAACCCGATGAACGGCCGCGACGAGCACGGTTACATCGCCTCGGCCCTGTCGGTCGCCAAGCTGCCCTACGACGAGGCCGAGGACGGCATCTCGCTGACCAACACCATCACCCCGGACGCGCTGGGCCGCACCCCCGAGGAGCGGGTGCAGAACCTCTCCGGCGTCCTCGACGGCTTCATGGCCAGCAATGGCTTCCACATGAACGTCAACGTCCTCGACAAGAAGATGCTCGAAGACGCCATGGAGCACCCGGAGAACTACCCGCAGCTCACCATCCGGGTCTCCGGTTACGCGGTCAACTTCGTGCGGCTGACCCGCGAGCAGCAGCTCGACGTCATCAACCGCACCTTCCACGGCTCCCTCTAGAGCCGCCCGCCCCCCCATGGGGCCCGCGATCCGTACGGTGCCGGGGCCGGTCCCCCCTGACCCCCACCCAGTCCCGGCGCCGTACGGAAACGTTTCTCCCTCCCCTTCTCCTCCGCACCTCCTCTCGCCACTCCTCCCAGGAGGCTCCTGCCATGACCGCCGTACTGCTCGGAAGCGACATTCCGGTACGGGCCGCCGCCCCGGCCGCCCCCGAGGGCGCCACCCCGGCCGGCGCGGCGACCCACCGCCCCGTCACCGGCGCGGTGCACTCCTGGGACTTGTCCACCGGCGTCGACGGCCCCGGCACGCGCTTCGTCACCTTCCTCTCCGGATGCCCGCTGAGCTGCTTGTACTGCCACAACCCCGACACGATGAGGATGCGCAACGGGAAGCGGTACGCGGCGGACGACATCGTCGCCGAGGCCGCCAAGTACACGACCTTCATCCGGGCCTCCGGCGGCGGCGCCACCATCAGCGGCGGCGAACCCCTCCTCCAGCCGGTCTTCGCGGGCGAACTCCTCCACCGCTTCAAGCACGAACTCGGCCTGCACACCGCGCTGGACACCTCGGGCTTCCTCGGTGCCCGCGCCACCGACGCCCTGCTGCGGGACGTGGACCTCGTCCTCCTGGACATCAAGTCCTGGGACCCGGTGACGTACACGAAGGTGACCGGCCGCGAACTGGGGCCCACCCTCGACTTCGCCCGCCGCCTGGCCGCCCTGGACAAGCAGGTGCACGTACGGTTCGTGCTCGTTCCGGGCCTGACCGACGACCCCGCGAACATCGACGGCGTCGCCGCCTTCGCCGCCTCGCTCGGGGTCGTCTCGCGGGTCGACGTCCTGCCCTTCCACAAGCTGGGCGAGGCCAAGTGGCAGGCGCTGGGCAAGAACTTCACCCTGCACGACACCCCGTCGCCGGGGCCGGCCGAGGTGACGGCGGCCCGCGAGATCTTCCAGGAACACGGGCTGTACGCCGTTTGAGTACACCAGAGGGTGCAAATGCACTGTTAGTCCTAATTTGGTGGGGTGACCGAGCCCTCTCCCTCCGCACCGGACCCCACTCCGCCTCCGAGCCCGGGGGGCGCGCCGCCTGCCGGCGCGGGAACCGTGCCCGCCACGAGTGCAGGCGGTGCACCCTCCACGAGCGCGCCCGCCGGGCGTGCGGGAGGTGTGCCCGCCGCTGGCACGGGCGCCACTGATGCCGCGCCGCGGCTCGGTCCCCCGCGGTCCACGCCTTCGGTGACCCGTCGTGCCACCCTCGTCGCCACCGTGGTCTCGCTGCTGCTGATCCTCGCGATCTACTTCGGCAGCCGCCTGCTGCGCGACTTCGACTCCGCCCTGATCCCGTATGCGGTGGCGACGGTCTTCCTCGCGTTCGGCGTCGCCTACCGCTACACCGTGTGGATCTCCGCCCCCGGCGCCCGCCGCCTCTTCACCAAGGGCTGGGGCAGCCTCTTCTCCGTCGAGAACTTCCGCAAGGCCCCCACCGCCCTGCCGAGGATGATCGCGACCTACCTCGGCCTCCAGAAGTTCCTCGGTGCCCGCAGCCATGCCCGCTGGGCCGCCCACCAGCTCATCTTCTGGGGCTGCGTCCTGGCCGCTGCGATCACCTTCCCCCTCACCTGGGGCTGGTTCACCTTCACGTCGTCGACCGGTGCCGGCCCTGGCTACGAGATGCGGATCTGGGGCTTCAAGGTGCTCGGCTACGACTCCTCCAGCCTCGTCGGCTGGCTGCTGTTCCACGGCCTGGACATCGCCGCCGTGCTGGTCATCCCCGGCGCCTCGTACTTCCTGTACCGGCGCATGAAGGACCGCGGCGCGATGACCGGCCAGCGCTTCGCCTACGACCTGGTCCCGCTCATCGCCCTCATCGTCGTCTCGGTCACCGGCCTGCTGCTGACCTTCTCCTCGATCTTCCTGCACGGCGGCGGCTACGAGTTCCTCGCGCTGCTGCACATGGTCTCGGTCGTCTTCACCCTGATCTACATCCCGTTCGGGAAGTTCTTCCACATCGTGCAGCGGCCCGCCGCCGTCGGCATGCAGCTCTTCAAGTACACCGCCCGGCAGAAGGACGAGGTTTTCCACTGCCGCCGCTGCGACACGCCGATCGACACCGCGCCGTACGTCGAGAACCTCGAAGCGACCATGCGCGACCTGAAGCTCGACTTCGCCGAATGGGCCGAGTACTGCCCGCGCTGCAAACGCGAACTGCGCGGCAACGCCTACCTCTCGCACGTCAAGAAGGGTTTCAAGTGACCGCGCAAGGCGTCCCGCTGGGACCGTCCGTACGGACCGGCAGGCCCGCACCGGCGGGCGGCCGCATCCCGCTCGACCCCGCCATCGCCCCGCCCGGCACCCGCGGCTTCCGCGACGCCGGCGGCATCCCCGCCGACCAGTGGCACGCCGACCAGAACGGCGAGACCCTCGTCCCCACCCACTGCTGCTTCTGCGGCGTGCAGTGCGGCATGTACCTGCGTGTCGACAAAGGCGGCAAGGTCTTCGGCGTCGAACCCCGCAACCACGACATCAACCGCATGCGCCTGTGCCCCAAGGGCATCAACGCCTACCAGCAGGTCAACCACCCCGACCGGCTCACTGCCCCGCTGCTGCGCCGCTCGCGCGACGAGGAGTTCCGGGAGGTCTCCTGGGAGGAGGCCCTCGACCACACCGCCGCCGAGATCCGCCGCATCCAGCAGACGTACGGCAACGACGCCTTCGGAATGCTCGGCGGCGCGAGCCTCTTCTCCGAGAAGACGTACTTGGTAGGCAAGTTCGCCCGGGTGGCCCTCAAAACTCGACATGTCGACTACAACGGTCGCCTGTGCATGGTCTCCGCCGCCGGCGCCAACAAGCTCGCCTTCGGCATCGACCGCGCGGGCAACCCCTTCTCCGACATCCTCCTCACCGACTGCCTGCTGATCGCCGGCTCCAACGTCGGCGAGTGCTTCCCGGTGATGACCCAGTACCTGTGGGGTGCGCGCGACCGGGGCGCGGTGCTGATCGTCGTCGACCCGCGGGAGACGGCCGTCGCCCGCACCGCCGACATCCACGTCGCCCTCAAGCCCGGCACGGACTCGGCGTTCTTCAACGCCGTCCTCCACGTCGTCGTACGCGAAAACCTCGTCGACGCCGCCTACCTCGCGGCGCACACCACCGGCTGGGACGAGGTCAGGGCCAAGGTCGCCGAGTACCCGCCGGAGCGCGCGGCGGAGATCTGCGGGGTGCCGGCCGCCCAGATCGAACAGGTCGCCCGGGTCTTCGCGGGCGCGGGCAAGTCGATGGCCTGGCACGCGCGCGGCATCGAGCACCACTCGCAGGGCGTCGAGAACTGCCTGTCCGTCATCAACCTGTGCGTCGCCACCGGCAACCTCGGCAAGCCCGGCGCCGGCTACGGAACCATCACCGGCCAGGGCAACGGCCAGGGCGGCCGCGAACACGGCCAGAAGTCCGACATGCTGCCCGGCGGCCGCTCCATCCTCAACGACGAACACCGCCGCCAGATCTGCGCGATCTGGGGCATCGAGGAGTCCGAACTCCCACCCGCCGGAACCTCCATGATGGAAATGGTCTGGCAGATGCAGCGCGGCGAGATCCGCGGTCTGATCGGTGTCTGCAACAACCCCTTCGTGTCCCTCCCCAACTACCGGGTGACGAAGGAGGGCTACGACGCCACGGAGTTCCACGCCCAGTTCGACTTCTTCCTCTCCGAGACGGCCGCCAACGCGCACGTCGTCTTCCCCGTCACCACCTGGGCGGAGGACGAGGGCGTGATGGCCAACGCCGAGGCCCGCGTCGTCAAGCACAACAAGGCACAGGAGCCCCCCGCGGGCGTCCGCACCGACACCTGGGTGATGTGCCAGCTCGCGCAACGTCTCGGCGTCGGCGACAAATTCGCCTTCGCCGGCTCCCGCGAGGTCTTCGAGGAACTGCGCACCGCCTCCTCGGGCACCGTCAACGACTACTACGGCATCACCTACGAGCGCCTGGAGGAGACCGGCGGCATCGCCTGGCCCTGCCCGGACACCAGTCACCCCGGCACCCCTCGCCTCTTCGAGGACGGGAAGACCTGGCACCCCGACGGCAAGATCCACCTCCAGGTCGTCGAATGGCACCAGCCGATGGACCCGTACGACGACGACTTCCCCATGTCGCTGACCACGGGCCGCACCGTCGCGCACTTCCTCTCCGGCAACCAGACCCGGCGTCTGGGCGCGCTCGTCGAACAGACCCCGCGCCCGTGGGTGGAGTTGCACCCCTGCCACGGCTTCCAGAACGGCGATCCGGTACGTGTCGTCACCCGCCGCGGCAGCGCCGTCTTCCCGGCGCTGGTCACCGAGGCGATCCGCCCCGACACCTTCTTCGTGCCGTACCACTGGCCCGCCCCGACGGCCGCCAACATCCTCACCATCGACGCCCTGGACCCCCGCTCCAAGATCCCGGAGTACAAGGTCTGCGCCTGCCGCATCGAGCGCGCCGACTCCATCGACGAGGTGCCGGCCCCGCCCGTAGCCCCCGGCCACGTGGCGTACCCCGAGACCCAGGTCTCCCGCACCGACGCCCTGCCGCCCACCGCCCCGCAGGGTAGGGCGACCGCAGAAGAGAGGCGCTGACCAGCCATGATGGGCAAAACGATCTTCATCGACCCGGGTCGCTGCATCGGTTGTCAGGCCTGCGTCTCCGCCTGCCGCGAATGCGACTCGCACCGCGGCAAATCGATGATCCACCTCGATTACACCGAACCCGGGCAGTCCGTCGCCTCCCTGCCCACCGTCTGCATGCACTGCGAGGACCCGGTCGCCCCCTGCGCCGAGGTCTGTCCCGCCGAGGCGATCCTCGTCACCGCCGACGGTGTGGTGCAGCAGGCCGACACCACCCGCTGCATCGGCTGCGCGAACTGCGTCAACGCCTGCCCCTTCGGCGTCCCCAAGATCGACCTCGAAGCCAAGCTGCAGATGAAGTGCAACCTCTGCTACGACCGCACCGCCTACGGGCTGGCCCCGATGTGCGCCACGGTCTGCCCCACCGGCGCCCTCTTCTACGGAACTCTCGAAGAGCTCCAGGCCGAGCGTCCCGGTGTCCAGGTCGCCGACTCCTTCGCGTTCGGCGACGTGATGGTCTCCACCGGCGTCGCCATGGTCGTCCCCGCCGACAAGGTCCAGTGGCCGGTGCCCGGCGGGCTCCCGGTCGTCGAGGTGAACGGAGTCGACGTCCGATGAGCACAATCCAGCCCCCCGGGGACACCGCCGGCCGCTCCGACGTCGACATCGACGACGACCAGGCCGACCTCCACGACCGGATCAGCGCCGACTCCCTCACCTCCCGCCGCGACTACCTGCGCATCGTCGCCACCGTCTCCGGCGGCCTCGCCGTCGGCGGCCTGGCGGTCGCCGGGGGAGTGCTGCACCGGCACGGCGACCCCGACGGCGACGGCCTCCCCAAGGCGAAGAAGATCGCCGACGCCCTCCCGGCCGGCGAGTCGATCGCGTTCCGCTACCCCGGTGACGAGGACCGCGCGGTCGCCGTCCGCCTCGACGACGGCGCCCTCGTCGGCTACTCCGCCGTCTGTACGCACCTGGCCTGCGCCGTCCTGTGGCGCAAGGAACGCGGCTCCGGGGGCGAGCTGTACTGCCCCTGCCACGAGGGCGTCTTCGACGCCCGCACCGGAGAGGTCACCGCCGGCCCACCGCCCCGCGGCCTGCCCAAGGTGGTGGTCGTAGAGGAAACCGACGGCAGCATCTGGGCGATCGGCACCACCCGCTCCGGCGAAAGCGTCGAGGACGGCCTGTGCCGCCAGATCGTCGACGAACGCCCCGAGTTCGCGGCCCGCGTCGGCTGCCCGGGAGCGTCCCTGCGCCGCGACCCGCAGACCGATCCCGGCCAGCAGAACAGGAGGCAGACATGACCGAGCCGACCCAGCCCCCGAACGCCCCGTCCCCGAACACCCCGCCCCAGCCCCCGCGCACCCCGCCCGGCCCCCCGCCGCGCCCCGTCTACCACCCCGGCAGTGCCAACCCCAGGCTGAACCGCCCGGTCCACGATCGCTATCCCCAGATCCGCCCGACCAGCGGCTACGGCGACCCCCGCATCCGTCGCACCGGGCCGGGCCCCGGCGCGGGCACCGAGCAGGAACCCGAACGCGCCGCCAAGTTCAACGCCCGCCTCACGCTGGCGATGACGGTCGTCGTCGGCCAGCTCTGGGCCTTGTTCATCACCGTCAACGAGTGGATGAAGGGCGACACCACCACCGCCTGGTGGGGGGCGGGCTTCCTCTGCCTGTCCTTCGTGGCTGTCCTGCTCCTCTGGCTCATCGACCCCAAGGACCGGTGACTCCCGTGGCAACAGCAACCCCCACCGGCTCTCCGGCCCAGGGCCTCGACACGTACAAGCCGGGCACGACGATCACGGACTGGCGCCCCGAGGACGAGTCCTTCTGGCAGTCCACCGGCCGCAAGGTCGCCAACCGCAACCTGTGGATCTCGGTCCCCGCCCTGATGCTGGGCTTCGTGGTCTGGCAGGTCTGGTCGGTGACCGTCGTCAAGCTCGGCGACGTCGGCTTCGGCTACTCCAAGTCGCAGCTGTTCTGGCTGACCGCCATCCCCGGCATCACCGGCGGCACCTTCCGGATTCTCTATACCTTCATCGGGCCGATCTTCGGCGAGCGGAAGTTCACCGCGTTCTCCACGATCATCCTGATCGCCCCGATGCTCTGGCTCGGCTTCGCCCTCCAGGACACTTCCACCCCGTACTGGGAAATGGCCCTGATCGCTGCCGTCTGCGGTCTCGGCGGCGCCAATTTCGCGTCCTCGATGGCCAACATCGGCTTCTTCTTCCCCAAGCGGGAGAAGGGCAACGCCAACGGCATGAACGGCGGACTCGGCAACCTGGGCGTCTCCGTCGTCCAGTTGGTGGCCCCGCTGGTGATCACCGCCGCCGTGCTCTTCGCCCCGGCCGGCGGCCCACTGAAGAGCAAGAAGACGGGCGAGGACGTCTGGCTCCAGAACGGCGCGTTCCTCTGGGTACCGCTGCTGGTGATCATGACCCTGCTGGCCTGGTTCCTGATGAACGACCTCAAGGTCGCCGCCGCCCCATTCAGCGAGCAGAAGATCATCTTCAAGCGGAAGCACAACTGGCTGATGACCTGGCTGTACGTCGGGACCTTCGGCTCGTTCATCGGCTTCGCCGCGGCCCTGCCCAACCTGATCAACACCACGTTCACCCCGATCAACTCGGCCTACTCGGCCACGACGTACGCCTGGATCGGTCCCTTCATCGGCGCCCTCGCCCGCTGGGGCGGCGGCTGGCTCTCCGACAAGATGGGCGGCGCCCGCGTCACCATGCTGTCGTTCGTCGGCATGGGCGTGGCCCTGGTCGTCGTCATCGGCGCACTCCCGCACAGCGGCGACAACGGCAACTTCTGGGTCTTCTACGCCGGCTTCCTCGTCGCGTTCCTCTTCTGCGGCCTGGGCAACGGCTCCACCTTCCGGCAGATCCCGGTGATCTTCCGCAACCAGCACCTCAAGGAGGCGGCGGGCAAGGGCCCGGAGGCGAACGCAGCAGCACTCAAGCAGTCCGAGATGGAGGCAGGCGCGGTCACCGGCTTCAGCTCGGGCATCGCCGCCTACGGCTTCTTCTTCATCCCGGCCATGTTCGCGAACTTCCCCGTGGTCAATTCCCTGTGGGTGTTCGTCGGCTTCTACGTGACGTGCCTGGCCGTCTGCTGGTGGTTCTACGCCCGCAAGGGTGCCGAGGCCCCCAGCTGACCGGAGGTCCGGTCCCGGATCCTCGCCGTACTCTGGAGGAATGAACACCTCCGACCACGCCGCCCCCGGCCCGGGCCTCCCCGAACCGGCGACGCGTCCCAAGCCCCGGCTGGCCTTCGACGACCCACTCGACCTGCAGTCGTCGGACGACACGGGCCTGGCCTGGGGCGACCGCCCCACCACGAGCGGCGGCACGACGGACCTCGCCCGTTTCCTGGACGAGAAGCCGCCGCACCACGTCTGACCCGACCGCGCCGAGCGCGGTGCTACGGGTTGTTGTGCCCGGTCCCGCGCTGTGCGACGAGGGCGTCCCGGATCTCCTTGAGGAGCTCGACCTCGGTGGCCTCCATGACCTCCTCGGTCGCGTCCTTCGCCTTCGCCCTGGCCGCACGCCGGGCGAGGTACTTCGCCATCGGCAGGACCATCAGGAAGTAGACGACCGCAGCGGTGATCAGGAAGCTCAGCGCGGCGCTGAGGACCGATCCCCACATGATCGGGATGCCCTGCATCTGACCGTCGATGACCTTGCACGGATCCTTCAGGCAGGAGCTGTACTTCTCCAGGTCCTGCGTGCCGAATGCGCCGACAAGCGGATTGATCACGCCCTTGACGATCGAGTTCACGATGTTGGTGAACGCGGCACCGATGACAACGGCGACCGCGAGATCGATCACGTTGCCGCGCATCAGGAAGGCCTTGAAGCCTTCCAGCAGGCTGGTTTTCTCCTCGCTCACGAATGAGCCTCTTTTCGCATGTGCAGGGGGCAGTGCAAATTTCTCCGCAACTCTCGACAGCACCGGCCGCCGCTGTCCAATCCGGCAACTCGTATCGGTGACCCCACTGTTCGTCAGCGCGAATCGACGCTTCGTCCACCAGCCCTGTGGTCAGCACAGGCATCGCTACGGGGAGCAATACAGGGATCAGCACAGTGTCACCACCAGCCGGGACGTGCCGACCGCGCCGGCCAGCTGCGTGGCAGTCGGTCGAGGCACGGACAGCACCACTAGCGCCCCGCCGTCCGCAGAAGTCTGCCCCGGGTCCGGTACCTCAGCCACCCGAACCCCGGCCGCCACTACTCGGGCCGCAGAACCCCCGCCGCTGATCGGGGAGTTCGCGGAAGCGATGACGTCGACCCGGTCGCCGGGCCGCAGCAGCCGTACGGTCGCCGCGTCCGCGATCCGTACCGGCGCGGACACCACCTCGGGGCGCGCGGCCGCCCGCCGCTGCTGTTGTTCCGTGTCATCGACTGCCTGCGGGGGTGAGCCGGCACGCTCCGTGGGCGCTGGCGTCACGGCGGCCAGCGCGGCGGCGGACACCGCCAGCCCGACGGCCAGCACCCGCCGCCTGCGCCGTACCGCTTTGCGCCACCGGTGCCACCCGCCGCGCCTTCGCACCCGCAGCGGAGCGAATTCAGGTACCACGCACAGAGGGGGTGCGGGAGGACTGCTGGGCGCGGGCAGAGCCGGCCGAGGAGGCGGAGCGAGAGACGACACGGAGCATCACCACCGGATCACGAGAGGTGTACGACCTGGACTCCCTCACGATCCACCTTCGGCACCGATCCCGCCGGACCCTGTGGACAGCTCCCGCACTGTGGAAAAGTCGCTCACCCCTGCGGGGGAAGGGGCCGCTGACACGGCAACAACGCCGGCGCCTCGGGGCAACGCGACCCGTCCTCGTCAGGGCAGTGCGATGCCCGTCGCGATCCCGTCGAGCGCGTGTGCGCACAGGCAGTTCCGTTCGGCGTTCGTCGGCAGCCCCGCCACCGCGTCGAACAGAACTCCGCGCAGCCGGTCCACGTTCGCCCCGAACACCTTCAGCACTTCTTCGTGGCTGACGCCCTCGCCCGTCTCCGCCCCCGCGTCCAGGTCCGTGACCAGAGTCATCGACGTGTAGCAGAGTCCCAGCTCACGCGCGAGGACCGCCTCCGGGTGCCCGGTCATGCCGACCACCGACCAGCCCATCGACGCGTGCCACACCGATTCAGCGCGGGTCGAGAAGCGCGGCCCCTCGACGACCACCAGCGTCCCGCCGTCCACCGGCTCCCACTCCCGCCCGCGCGCCGCCTCCAGCGCCACGCCACGCCCCACCGGGCAGTACGGGTCTGCGAACGACATGTGCACCACCTCGGGCAGGATGCCGTCCACGGGCGTGACGCCGTCGTAGTACGTCTGTGCCCTGGCCTTCGTACGGTCCACCAACTGGTCCGGCACCAGCAGCGTGCCCGGTCCGTACTCGGCCTGCAGTCCGCCCACCGCGCACGGCCCCAGCACCTGCCGGGCGCCCACCGAGCGCAGCGCCCACAGGTTGGCCCGGTAGTTGATGCGGTGCGGCGGAAGGTGGTGGTCACGCCCGTGCCGGGGCAGGAACGCCACCTTGCGGCCCGCGATCTCACCCAGGAACAGGGAGTCGCTGGGGTTGCCGTACGGGGTGTCCACCTGGATCTCGGTCACGTCCTCCAGGAAGGAGTAGAAGCCCGAGCCGCCGATGACACCGATCTCTGCCTGCGCTGCGTTCACCATGGCCGTCACCCTAGTTCCCGGCCGGGGAACGCCGAAGCCCCCGCGGTCGCGAACGACAGCGGGGACTTCGGGAAAGCCACTTCGGGAAAACGTATGCCTCAGGCGGCCGAGGACGACCCCGTGGAGGAGCTCGACGAGGACGACGATGTCGACGACGAAGCCGCGGGCTTCGAGTCGGAGCCGGACGAGCCCGACGAGGACGGCGACGCGGTCTTCGCGGCCGACGACGACGCCGGCGAGCTGCTCGACGAGGAGCCGCGGCTGTCGTTCCGGTAGAAACCGGATCCCTTAAAGACGATGCCGACCGCCGAGAAGACCTTCTTCAGGCGTCCCTTGCAGGCCGGGCACTCGGTCAGTGCGTCGTCGGTGAACTTCTGCACTGCCTCAAGGCCTTCGCCACATGCGGTGCACTGGTACTGGTAGGTCGGCACTTGCTCCTCCTGGCACTCTCACTCGATGAGTGCTAACGACGGTCCATAGTGACGTATTCCGCTGGATCAGTCCACCGTGACCGGCACGCGGTGACCCACACCACGTGCCGCAACCCGCCCCGACGACGGCGGCAGCAGGCGCGAACGCAGCACCACGAGCACCACCAGGGCGAGCGCCGTACCGCCCAGCGGCACCAGGAATCCGGCGCTGGAACCGTGCGCGTCCGTCAGCCTGCCGGCCACCGTCACGGCCATGGCCTGCCCGAACGCGACCGCGCCGGTCAGCCAGGTGAAGGCCTCGGTACGCGCCGTGGCGGGCACCAGCGTCTCGACCATCGTGTAGCCGGTGATCAGCGCCGGCGCGATGCACAGGCCGACCAGCAGCCCCAGGCCGGCCAGCAGCGGCACGGAGTGCACCGCCCACAGTCCGGACGCGAAGAGGGCGAGACCGACGTACCCGGCCATCAGGCGACGCCGCGGCCCGATCTTCCAGGCGATGGTGCCGCAGACGATGCCCGCCAGCATGTTGCCGCCCGCGAAGATGCCGTACAGCAGTCCGTTGATGCCCGGGTTGCCCGCCTCCTGCGCGAAGGCGGTCAGCGACACCTGCATGCCGCCGAACACGGAACCGATGCCGAGGAACGCCACCGCGAGCACCCGGACACCGGGCACGGAGAGCGCGGAGACGTGCTTGACCTTCGGACCGCCGTGGCGGCGGCTCGGCTCCGGCTGCGTCCGCCGCTGCGCGGCGAAGAACAGGCCGCCCGCCAGGGTGAGCGTCGCCTCGGCGATCAGACCCGCGGCGGGGTGCACACCGGTGCACAGCGCGGTCGCCAGTACCGGGCCGACCACGAAGGTGAACTCGTCCGTCACCGACTCGAAGGCTGCGGCCGTCGACATCAGCGGAGAGCCCTCCAGTTTCGCCGCCCAGCGCGCCCGCACCATCGGCCCCACCTGCGGCACCGAAGCACCCGCAGGAACGGCCGCCGCGAACAGTGCCCACAAGGGTGCGTCGGCGAGTGCCAGCGCGGTGAGGGCGCTCACGGCCGCCGCGTGCACCAGTACGCCGGGCACGAGCACCGCGCGCTGCCCGAAACGGTCCGCGAGCTTGCCGCTCTGCGGCGCGAACAGCGCCATCGAGACACCGGTGACGGCGGCGACGATGCCCGCCGTGCCGTAGGACCCCGAGGTGTGCTGCACCAGCAGCACGATGCCGATGGTCAGCATCGCGAAGGGCTGCCGGGCCAGGAACCCGGGAATCAGGTAGGACCAGACCCCGGGGGTGCGCAGCAGCTGCCCGTACCCGGGGCGCTTGCCGGTCTTCGTGGCGTCGGTCGTGACCGTGTTCGTCACGGCCCTTGCCTTTCTGCCGCCTGGTAGCGCATCCCTTTGCGCGTACGTCGTACGCGGGCACGCAGTGCGTGCGGAAGCCGCCGAGAGCTGTCCTCTTGCGCAGGACCGGCGGTAGATACCAGGCGCCCCTAGTAGTGGGGGCAGGCCGCCGTGCGGTCGCGCCAGCCCTGCGTCAGGCAGAGTTGGTCGATCAATTCACCTTCATGCTACAGGGGCTTTCGCCTGGTTGTCCTTGCTTTCGCATCCGCCGGTCGCCGTGACTTCGCTGACACCGGCCCCGTCGCGACTGCCGCGGGTCCCGACGGCTTGGCCGACATCGGCCTGGATGCCCGGCCCGCCGCCGGCCGCGGTGCCGGCTCGCCGCCCGTGCCCAGCCAGTCCGCCAGTTTGCCGCCCTGGCCGACGGCCCGCAGCCGGCGCTCGGCGGCGTCCCGTACCGGATCGGTGGCCACCACCAGGAGCTCGTCCCCGCGCCGCAGCACCGTCGTCGGCAGCGGTACGAAGCTGGTGCCGTCCCGCACCACCAGGGTGACGGCGGCGCCCGGCGGCAGGCGCAGTTCCGCGACCTCCACCCCGTGCATCCGGGACTGCTCCGGGATGGCCACCGACAGCAGGTGTCCGCGCAGCCGCTCCAGCGGCGCGGACTCGATGCCCAGGTCGGCGGCCTCCGTTCCGTCCCCCAGCTTCAGCCGCCGGGCCACCCAGGGCAGCGTCGGCCCCTGCACCAGCGTGTAGACGACGACCAGCACGAAGACGATGTTGAAGATCTGGTCGCTGCCCTCGACGCCGCCCACCATCGGAATGGTGGCCAGCACGATGGGCACCGCCCCGCGCAGCCCCGCCCAGGACAGCAGCGCCTGCTCACGCATGGAGGTGCCGAAGGGCAGCAGGCTGATGAATACGGACGCGGGGCGGGCCACCATCGTCAGGACCAGGCCGACGACGATCGCCGGCCAGATGTCGTCCAGCAGCTCGTGCGGGGTGACCAGCAGGCCCAGCAGGACGAACATGCCGATCTGCGCGATCCAGCCGAGCCCGTCGGCGAAACCACGGGTGGCCGGCCAGTGCGGGAGCTTGGAGTTCCCCATGATCATCGCGGCCAGGTAGACCGCCAGGAACCCACTGCCGTGCGCCATGGCGCCCGCCGCGTACGCGGTGACCGCGATCGCCATCACCGCGATCGGGTACAGACCCGAGGCCGGCAGCGCCACGCTGCGCAGTCCCAGTGAACCGAGCCAGCCGACCGCGAGGCCGATGGCCGCGCCGATCGCCAGTTCCAGTGTTATCTCACCCACCAGGACGTACCAGTGGTCCACCGGGCCGGCCGCCGAGAAGGCCACGACCAGGATGACGACCGGGGCGTCGTTGAAGCCGGACTCGGCCTCCAGGGCGCCTGTCAGTCGCGAGGGTAGCGGCACCTTGCGCAGCACCGAGAAGACCGCGGCCGCGTCCGTCGACGACACCACCGCGCCGATGATCAGCGCCTGCCGCCAGTCCAGGCCCACCAGGTAGTGCGCACCGGCAGCGGTGATGCCCACGCTCACCGCGACGCCGAGTGTCGACATGACGACTGCCGACGGCAGCGCGGGTTTGACCTCCTTCCACTTCGTGCCCAGGCCGCCCTCGGCCAGGATCACGACCAGGGCGGCGTAGCCGATCACCTGGGTCAGCTCCGCGTTGTCGAACGCGACGTTGCCGATGCCGTCCTGGCCCAGCGCGATGCCGATCCCGAGGTAGATCAGCAGGCTGGGAAGTCCGCTGCGCGAGGACAGCCGTACCGCCGCGACGGCGACGAGCAGCACGACAGCGCAGATGAGCAGGAGTTCATTGAGCTGGTGGACAGTCAGGGGCCGGTCCTTTCCTGGGGCCAGCCGGATCGTTCCTCCAGCGGCAGGGCATATGGGAGAGGTAGTTTCATTACCTTACCTAATCTTTGACGCTCTCTTAACGCGTTTCCCCAACTGCCGCAAAGAGGGCTTCCGGAGACCGAGTCGGGAGCGGCACGGGGCTGCGCCTATGGTTGCTCCAGCACTCCAGGACCACCCTGCCCCTCTAAGGACAGCGATGCCCGCCACCTCCACCGCCCCTTCCGCTGCTCCCGCAGGCAAGAAAAAGAAGAGGGGGCGCGCCCGCCTGCTCGTCATCGTGCTGGTGCTGGCGATCGTCGCGGGCGTCGGCTACGGCACGTACTGGAGCGTCAGCACCGTACGTGCCTCCTTCCCCCAGGCCAGTGGTGAGCTGACGCTCGACGGGCTGACGAAGCCCGTGGACGTCAAGCGCGACGCCCACGGCATTCCGCAGATCTACGCCTCCACGGACGCCGACCTCTTCCGCGCCCAGGGGTACGTCCAGGCACAGGACCGCTTCTGGGAGATGGACGTCCGCCGGCACATGACGTCGGGCCGCCTCTCGGAGATGTTCGGCTCGGGGCAGGTCGAGACGGACGCCTTCCTGCGCACCCTCGGCTGGCGCCAGGTCGCGCAGCAGGAGTACGACAAGAAGCTGTCGCCGGAGACGAAGAAGTACCTCCAGGCGTACGCGGCGGGCGTCAACGAGTACCTGAGGGGACGTTCCAGCAAGGACATCTCCGTCGAGTACGCGGCCCTCGGCTTCACCACGGACTACACCATCGAGGAGTGGACCCCGGTCGACTCGGTGGCCTGGCTCAAGGCGATGGCCTGGGACCTGCGCGGCAACATGCAGGACGAGATCGACCGTTCGCTGATGACGAGCCGCCTGGACAAGAAGCAGATCGACGAGCTGTACCCGAAGTATCCCTTCGACCGGCACAAGCCGATCGTCGAGGAGAACCTCGCCAAGAGCGGCTCCTCCAACACCGGCATCCCCGGAAACACCGGCACTCCCGGTAACACCGGCAACCCCGGCTCCGGCATCGGTACGGGCGGCAACAACGGCGTCGGCTCCGCCCAGGGCCTCCAGGCCCAGCTCTCCCGCATCTCCGCCAACCTCGACAAGATCCCGGCGCTGCTCGGCCCCAACGGCAACGGCATCGGATCGAACTCCTGGGTGGTCGCCGGCTCGAAGACCACCACCGGCAAGCCGCTGCTGGCCAACGACCCGCACCTGGCCCCCCAGATGCCGTCCCTCTGGTACCAGATGGGCCTGCACTGCCGCGAGATCTCCGCGCAGTGCCAGTACGACACCGCCGGCTACACCTTCTCCGGCATGCCCGGCGTGGTCATCGGCCACAACCAGGACATCGCCTGGGGCATGACCAACCTGGGCGCCGACGTCTCGGACCTCTACCTGGAGAAGGTCGGCCCCAACAACACGTATCTCTACGACAACAAGGAAAAGAGCTTCAAGACCCGCGTCGAGACCATCAAGGTCGCGGGCGGCGGCAGCAAGAAGATCACCGTTCGCTCCACCGACAACGGCCCGCTGGTCTCCGACCGCAACGCCGAAATGGAGTCGGTCGGCCAGAAGGCCCCCGTGTCCAACGCCGCCCCCGACCGCGGCAACGGGTACGCGGTCGCCCTGAAGTGGACCGCCCTGCAGCCGGGCAGGTCCATGGACGCAGTCTTCGAGATGAACCGCGCCAAGAACTTCAAGGAGTTCCGCGGAGCGGCGGCGCACTTCGAGGTGCCCTCGCAGAACCTCATCTACGCCGACACCGCCGGCAACATCGGCTACCAGGCCCCGGGCACCATCCCGCTCCGCCAGAACGGCCACGACGGCCGCATGCCGGTCGCCGGCTGGGACTCCAGGAACGACTGGAAGGGCTTCATCCCCCAGAGCCGGATGCCGTACGAGTACAACCCCAAGCGCGGCTACATCGTCACCGCCAACCAGGCCGTCGTCGACTCCCGCAAGTACCCGGACCTCAAGCTCACCGAGGACTGGGGTTACGGCGCCCGTTCGCAGCGCATCAACGATCTGATCGAGTCCAAGACCAAGGACGGCGGCAAGATCAGCACGGACGACATGCGCACCATGCAGATGGACAACAGCAGCGAGATCGCCAAGCTGCTCACGCCCTACCTGCTGAAGATCGACATCGACGACCCGCAGATCCGTGAGGCGCAGAAGCTGCTGGAGGGCTGGGACTACACCCAGGAGTCCGACTCGGCGGCCGCCGCCTACTTCAACGGCGTCTGGCGCAACATCCTCAAGCTGGCCTTCGGCAACAAGATGCCCAAGGAACTGCGCGTCGAGGGTCAGTGCCTGTACGTGCGCTCCGCCGACGGCCCCGTCGACGACCTGGCCAAGCCCACCCGCGAGTGCGGCGAGCGCGACGCGGACGCCGCGCAGCCCGACGGCGGCGACCGCTGGTTCGAGGTCGTGCGCAACCTGGTGAAGGACGAGAAGAGCGACTGGTGGTCCTCGCCGGCCTCGCGGACCGACAAGGCCACCACGACCCGCGACGAACTGTTCGCGCGGGCCATGGAGGACGCCCGCTGGGAGCTGACCGCCAAGCTCGGCAAGAACATCAACACCTGGAACTGGGGCCGTCTGCACCAGCTCACGCTGAAGAACCAGACGCTGGGCACCGAGGGCCCGGGCTTCATCCAGCACCTGCTCAACCGCGGCCCCTGGAACCTGGGCGGCGGCGAGGCGGCCGTCAACGCCACCGGCTGGAACGCGGCCGGCGGCTACGAGGTCGTCTGGGTGCCGTCCATGCGCATGGTCGTCAACCTCAGCGACCTCGACAAGTCCCGCTGGATCAACCTGACCGGCGCCTCCGGGCACGCCTACCACAGTAATTACAGCGACCAGACGGAGAAGTGGGCCAAGGGCGAACTGCTCGACTGGTCCTTCAGCAAGGCGGCCGTCGACAAGTCGACTGCCGAGACCCTGGTGCTCAAGCCGGGCCCGGCGGGCTGACGGGCCTCCCACCGGAGGCATCAGGCGCACCGGGTCCACAAGGCCCACCGCGCGCGCCCGGCCCGAAGCGCCGGACGCCGTCCGGCGTCACCACCGCGTGCACGGGGTGGTCGTGGGGTTCCACCGGAACCCGCGCGACCACCTCGTTCGCGTACAGCAGCACCACCCGGTGCGCGGCGCTCCCCGCCAGCCGCGCCAGCACCCTGTCGTACGACCCGCCGCCGCGCCCCATCCGCATCCCCCGCGCGTCCACCGCCAGCCCCGGCAGCAGCACCGCGTCCGCCTCCCGCACGGCGTCCACGCCCAGCCGGCGCCCCGCGGGCTCCAGGAGCCCGCGCCCGGCCCGTACGAGCCCCTGCGCGCCCTCGTACGCCCCCCAGTCCAGGTCGTTGTCGGGCAGCAGCACCGGCAGCAGTACGCGCACCCCGCGCGCGTGCAGCGCGTCCAGCAGCGCACGGGTGCCCGGCTCGCGGCCGACCGAGACGTACGCGGCGACCGTCCCCGCGCCCACCAGCTCCGGCAGCTCCAGCGCCCGCCGGGCGAGAACCGCGGCGGCCGCCGCCGCGTCCTCCGGGGACAACAGCTTCCTGCGCTCCAGGAGTTCACGCCGCAGCGCCTGCTTCTGTGCGGCCCGGTCCGGCATCTCCTCAGCGCCTACGGCCACTTCACCCTCGCAATTCGCTCGTACCGTAACAAAAGGCCGGAAGCCGACCTTCCGTGAAGGGTCACCCGATATCGTTCCGCGCATGACTCAGGCTCATCCCAGGATCAGTAAGGCTGTCATCCCGGCAGCGGGACTCGGCACCCGCTTCCTGCCCGCCACCAAGGCGACGCCCAAGGAGATGCTCCCGGTTGTCGACAAACCCGCCATCCAGTACGTCGTGGAGGAGGCCGCGGCGGCCGGCCTCTCCGACGTCCTGATGGTCACCGGCCGCAACAAGCGCCCGCTCGAGGACCACTTCGACCGCAACTACGAACTGGAGTCCGCCCTCACCAAGAAGGGCGACGCGGGCCGCCTGGCCAGGGTCCAGGAGTCCAGCGACCTCGCGACCATGCACTACGTCCGCCAGGGCGACCCCAAGGGCCTCGGCCACGCCGTCCTGTGCGCCGCCCCGCACGTCGGCGATGAGCCCTTCGCCGTCCTCCTCGGCGACGACCTGATCGACCCCCGCGACCCCCTGCTCGCGCGCATGGTGGAGATCCGGGAGCAGCACGGCGGCAGCGTCATCGCCCTGATGGAGGTCGACCCCGGGCAGATCCACCTCTACGGCTGCGCCGCCGCCGAGCCCACCGCCGACGGCGACGTCGTCAAGGTGACCGGCCTGGTCGAGAAGCCGGAGCCCGCCGACGCGCCCAGCAACCTGGCGATCATCGGCCGGTACGTCCTGGACCCGGCGGTCTTCGGGATACTGCGCGAGACCGAGCCCGGCCGCGGCGGCGAGATCCAGCTCACCGATGCCCTCCAGAAACTGGCGGCCGACGAGAAGGCCGGCGGGCCTGTCCACGGTGTGGTCTTCAAGGGCCGGCGCTATGACACCGGGGACCGCGGAGACTATCTTCGGGCGATTGTCAGACTCGCGTGCGAACGTGAGGACCTGGGCCCGGACTTCCAGACCTGGCTGCGCAGTTACGTCACCGAGGAGATGTAGCACGTGAGCACCACCGAAGCACCGCCCGCCACCGTCGGCGACGGGGGCGGCCCCGACCGCGTCTGGTCGGTGGACGAGCACCTCGACGACATCCTGGGCGCGATCCACCCGTTGGAGCCCATCGAGCTGCAACTCCTCGACGCCCAGGGCTGTGTCCTCGTCGAGGACGTCACCGTCCCCGTCTCGCTGCCGCCCTTCGACAACAGCTCGATGGACGGTTACGCGGTCCGGGTGGCCGACGTCGCGGACGCGAGCACGGAGTTCCCCGCCGTGCTCACCGTGATCGGCGACGTGGCGGCGGGCTCCGGTGGTGCCGGGCCGACCGTCGGCCCCGGCGAGGCCGCCCGCATCATGACCGGCGCCCCGCTGCCCCCGGGCGCCGAGGCCGTCGTCCCGGTCGAGTGGACCGACGGCGGCAGCGGCGGCGGCCCCGCCACCGCCTTCCGCTCCGCCGGCGCCAACCCCGGCGACTCCGCCGGGGAGGTGCGCGTGCACCGCCCCGCCACGGCCCGTGCGCACGTCCGCGCGGCCGGCAGCGACGTCAGGGCCGGAGACACCGCCCTCGCAGCCGGTACGGTGCTGGGCCCGCCCCAGATCGGGCTGCTCGCCGCGATCGGCCGGGCCACCGTGCTCGTGCGCCCGCGCCCGCGCGTGGTCGTCCTGTCCACCGGTTCCGAACTGGTCCAGCCCGGCGAGGAGCTGTCCGCGGGCCAGATCCACGACTCCAACAGCTTCGCGCTGGCCGCCGCCGCCCGCGACGCCGGAGCCATCGCCTACCGGGTCGGCGCCGTCACCGACGACGCCGAGCACCTGCGCGACACCATCGAGGACCAACTGGTCCGCGCCGACCTGATGGTCACCACCGGAGGCGTCAGCGTCGGCGCGTACGACGTCGTCAAGGAAGCCCTCGCGCACACCGGCGACGAGGACGAACCCGGCAGCGGCGTCGACTTCCGCAAGCTCGCCATGCAGCCGGGCAAGCCCCAGGGCTTCGGCTCCATCGGCCCCGACCACACCCCGCTGCTGGCCCTCCCCGGCAATCCGGTCTCGTCGTACGTCTCCTTCGAACTGTTCGTACGGCCGGCGATCCGCGCCCTGATGGCCCTCCCGGACGTCCACCGGCCGGTGGTCCGCGCCACGCTGAAGGCGGACAGGGAGCTCGCCTCCCCGTCCGGCAAGCGCCAGTTCCTGCGCGGTACGCACGACGCCGACACGGGCACGGTCACCCCTGTGGGCGGCGCCGGCTCCCACCTGGTGGCCGCCCTCGCCCACGCGGACTGCCTGCTCGTCGTCCCCGAGGACACCACGGCACTGGCCCCCGGAAGCGAGGTGGACGTGGTCCTGCTCACGCGCTGACGTGCCCGTGGCGGTACGGTGTCTGCCGCTGCGCCGAGGCAACGGCCGAAGGCAACGACTGCCGGGCCGCGACGGACCGGCGCCTGATCGCGAGGCGGATACATGAGTACGCACAGCAGCCTGACGCACATCGACGAGGCCGGCGCGGCCCGGATGGTGGACGTCTCCGAGAAGAACGTCACTCACCGCACCGCCCGCGCCAGTGGCCGGGTGCGGGTGGCCCCGCGCGTGATCGAACTCCTCCGCGGCGAGGGCGTCCCCAAGGGCGACGCCCTCGCCACCGCCCGCATCGCCGGGATCATGGGAGCCAAGCGCACCCCCGACCTGATCCCGCTCTGCCACCCGCTCGCCGTCTCCGGCGTCACGGTCGAGCTGACCGTCGCCGACGACGCCGTGGAGATCCTGGCCACCGTGAAGACCACGGACCGTACGGGCGTCGAGATGGAGGCCCTCACCGCGGTCACCGTCGCGGCCCTGACCGTGGTCGACATGGTGAAGGCCGTCGACAAGGGCGCGGTCATCACCGACGTGCGGGTCGAGGAGAAGACCGGCGGCAAGTCCGGCGACTGGACCCGCGCATGAGCACCCGGCACCCGGCGTCCGCCCTCGCCCCCGACACCCCCGCCGACACCGAGGCCGACCGCCACTCCGAGGCGCACGCCCGCCCCGACGCCGTACCCGGCCCGGTCTCCGAGCCCGGCTACGAGTCCCAGGTCCCCGGCGAGCCCCTGCACGCGGGTCCCGGCACCCGCCCCTACCGCGCGCTCGTCGTCACCGCCTCCAACCGCGCCTCCGCCGGGGTGTACGCGGACAGGGGCGGCCCGTTGGTAGCCGAAGGCCTGACCCGGATGGGGTTCACCGTCACCGGACCCGAGGTCGTCCCCGACGGCGACCCCGTCGAAGCGGCCCTGCGCGACGGCGTGCTCTTCGCGTACGACGTCATCGTGACGACCGGCGGCACCGGCATCTCGCCCACCGACCGCACCCCCGACGCCACCCGCCGGGTCATCGACTACGAGATCCCCGGCATCCCCGAGGCCATCCGTGCCGAGGGCCGCCCGCACGTGCCCACCGCGTCCCTCTCCCGGGGGCTGGCCGGCGTCGCGGGCGGCACCACCCTGATCGTCAACCTGCCCGGTTCCACCGGCGGCGTCCGCGACGGCCTCGCGGTCCTCGACCGCATCCTGCTGCACGCCGTCGACCAGCTCCGCGGCGGCGACCACCCCGGGCCCACCGGTACTTCCGGGGGGACGAACTGAACACCGCCGCCTGGCCCGTGGAGCTCAGGGACGGGGACGTGGTCCTGCGCCCGATAAAGCTGCGCGACCAGCGGGCCTGGCGCGAGGTCAACCGCCGCAACCGGGACTGGCTGCGCCCCTGGGAGGCGACCATCCCGCCGCCCGCGCCCACCGGCCCGGTCGCCCACCGCCCGACGTACCGCCAAATGGTGCGCCACCTGCGGGCGGAGGCGAACGCGGGCCGGATGCTGCCGTTCGTCATCGAGTACCGGGGCGAGCTGGTCGGGCAGCTGACGGTCGCCGGGATCACCTGGGGCTCGATGTGCTCGGCGCACGTCGGCTACTGGGTCGACCGTGACGTCGCCGGGCGCGGCGTGATGCCGACCGCCGTCGCGCTCGTGGTCGACCACTGTTTCCGCACCGTCGGGCTGCACCGCATGGAGGTGTGCATTCGCCCGGAGAACGGGCCCAGCCGTCGCGTGGTGGAAAAACTCGGTTTCCGCGAGGAGGGCCTGCGCCCGCGCTATCTGCACATCGACGGCGCCTGGCGCGACCACCTCGTCTTCGCCCTGACCTCGGAAGAGGTCCCCGAGGGCGTCCTGGGGCGCTGGCGGCGCCGCTCCGCCTCGCAAAAATAAAACAAGTGCTCGAATTTGACCGAGGCTACCGGCTCTCGCGTCAAAAAAGTTCGGAATATCAGACAGATACGCCCGACACACCGGCCCAATTGGCGGATGCCCCCCTCCGGGCCCCTCTACGGTGTGGGGTGTGAGCAGCAGCGGCCTGATCTACGCAGTCATCGTCGGGGCCTGGGCCGCCTACTTGGTGCCGATGTGGCTCCGCAGGCAGGACGAACTCAACGAGGCTCGTCCGACGGAACGCTTCAGCACCGCCATCCGACTGCTGTCGGGACGCGCGGCCATGGAGCGCCGGTACGCCAAGGAGCTCCAGCAGCGCGCCGACGGCGCGGAAGGCACCGAAGGCACGGAGCCCAGCGACCCCGACGCCCCGTCCGACGCGGACCCGGTGACCGACTCGGTCGACGTCCGCGCCTTCGCCGCGCCCTCCTCCAGGGCCGAGCGCAAGGCCGCCTCCGGGGCCGGACGCACGGCGCAGCAGGGGGCCGAGCGCGAGGAGGCCGCCGCTCCGGGCGAGTCGCAGCCGGTGCGCGAGCGGAAGCGGCCCCGCCCCGCCAAGCCCTCGCCGGCGGCGGTCGAGCGCGCCCGCCGGTCCAAGGTCCTGGCCCGCCGCCGGCGCACCACGGTGCTGCTCTTCGCCGCCTTCACGTTCGGCGCGATCGTCGCCGCCGTCGGCGGACTGCGCTACCTGTGGGCCCCCGGGATCCCGGCCGTGCTCCTCAGTACGTACATCGTGCATCTGCGCAACCAGGAGAAGCGCCGGTTCGCCTTCACCATGGACCGCCGCCGCGCGGAACTCGCCGCGCAGCGCCTGCGCGAGCAGCGCACCCAGCAGGTCCGCCGCCCGGTGCCGGCCCCGTCGCCGGACCACCCGCAGCGCCACCACGCACACCAGGGACCCCACGCGAACCAGGGCCACCCCGCCCATCAGGGCCACCAGCCGCACTCCCACGCCTCGCAGTCCCACGGTGAGCAGGACGACGACCGCCCGGAGCCCGAGCCCGCCCCCGTGGTCTCCCCCCAGGAGGCCGGACGGCGCGCCCTGGTCGAGCAGACGGACCACGCCGAGTGGGTCGACCAGCAGCGCGAACGCGAGCGCGGCGCGGCCCGTGGCGAGAGCTGGGAGCCCGTCCCGGTCCCCCTGCCGACGTACGTCACCGCTCCCGTCGCCCCCCGCGCCACCGGCGAACTCGACCTGGGCGCCCCGGGCACCTGGAGCTCCGCCCGCTCCAGCACCGCCGACCCGGCGGCCCCCGCCGAGCCCGCCACGGACGACCTGCCCACGCCGGGCGCCCGCCGCCCCCCGGCCGGCCGCCGTTCCCGCGACCGGGGCCGTACCCCGCTCTTCGACCAGTACGACGAGGACGACCGCCCACGCGCGGCCAATGAGTGACCCGCCGCAGGTGGGGGGCCTGAGGGGGTGGAAGGAACGGATTACCGAGCACCCCGGAAGAGGTGCTAGAGTTCATCTCGTTGCAAGGGCCTGTGGCGCAGTCTGGTAGCGCACCTCGTTCGCATCGAGGGGGTCTGGGGTTCAAATCCCCACAGGTCCACACAACGAACCGTTCGCGAGTCAACTCGGGATCGGTTCACGAAATCCCGTCCAGTTGAATTAACTGGGCGGGATTTCGTGTTTTCCAGGCTCGGTACGACGCGGATGCCGCTCGGGGAAGCCCGGCTCGGCTGGGTGGGCAGTCACGTACCTGTCCTGCGATCTCGTACGACAGAGAGCAGCAGTGGCGTACGTACACCGAGCTGGGCAGCGGAGTCGGCGATGGTCGCGGCCAGCCAGCCGACCGCGTCGCAGGACCATTCGGCGAGCTCGCCTCGCAGGGTCAGGCCGTGCAGGGGCGGCCCGTTCCGGAATTCGTCGGCGAACGGTGGGGGCAGGGTGACGTCCTTGCCGGCGCTTTCCGATCCGCTTGGGAGGAACACTTTCTGCTCCAGGCGGCCGAGGCGGCTGGTGAGTTGTCGAGCGACGGCGGGGATCGCAGTGTCGCGCCCGCTGTTGATGCTGATCATCACGGGAGTCACGGCCTGCGGGTCGCGCTCGGCGAACCAGTCGCAGGTCCCCATGGAGGGGATGAGTGCGTTGCGCGGGCGGGAGGCGGGGGCGAGTCCTTGGAGGGGCAGAAGGATCTGCACCGCGGACAGGTGTGCCGTGCCGATGCGCGCAAGGGTGTCCTCGGCGCAGCGCAGGAACGGCTGCACGGGAAGCGGGCGGTCACTCGCCGGCGTACTGCACTCGACCTGGAACCAGGCGAAGGGCTCGGTATCGGCAGGGTGGTTGTTATAGGTGGCGTTGTTCATGGCCCACAGGCCCGGCGCTTTGGCCGCCCGCTCGTCTCCAGCGGCGCTGGATCGGTCGTCGAGCCACCCCATGGCAGCGGACCGCTGGTGAAAGAGCTGGTACGCGTCGTGCTCGGACTCCGGGTCGCGCCACGGGTGCGGGGCCAGAGCGCCATGAAAGGCGGCGAACATGGGGCCCGCCGTGCGGTGGCCCGCAGGGTCGATTCCTGGCTGGGCGGCGGCTTGTTGCTCGGACAACTCAGTCCCTCCGTCGGTTATGAGGTGCCGGCCGGAGTGGCGTCCGATCCGGAGCTGTGCCGGCGGGCCAACAGCCTCGCGGCGTACGGGCTGGTAGTTGTCGTCGCCGGCGGCTGTCCCTTCGAGAAGATCAAGCACTTGTAGCGGGCAGACCAGGGTCGTTCCCCGGCCCGGCAGAGCTCACGGGTGGGGAACGATCATCGCGGCATCGGGAAGCGGTCTTCGGGAGCCGGGTGAGCGCCGGCTCCCTTTGCTGTGCGAGTTGCTGTGTGTGTTCCGGTGTGAGGTGGGTTACAGCAGGGGCTTGGTGAAGCAGCGGCTTTCGTCGGTGTGGCGGTAGAGGCCGAAGCGGTCGGCCAGGGGGACTGGGGTGTAGCCGCTGGAGAGGTAGAGGGCGACGGCCTCGGGCTGTTCGGTGCCGGTCTCCAGGACCATGCGGGTACGGCCCGCGGCGCGGGCGTCGGCCTCCAGGAGGGCCAGCATCCGGCGGGCTAGTGCCTTGCCGCGGGCGGCGGGGACGACGTACATGCGCTTGAGTTCGGCGTCGCCGTCGGCGTAGTTCTCCTCGTCCGCGCGCTGGGCGCGCCAGCCGCCGGTGGCGACGGGGAAGCCCTCGTCGTCGTACGCGATCAGGTACAGGCCCCGCGGGGGAGTGAACATCGCCGGATCGAGCGGGGTGAGGTCACCCTCGCCGTAGCGCTCGGCGTATTCGAGTTGGACGTCGGCCTGGAGCTTGACGGCGTCGGGGTGGTCGTAGGCGACGGGACGGAAATCCATGGGTACGAGCGTACGAGCGAGCGGGGAGGGCGTGCAGGGTCGGTAGGGTTTTTGGATGCTCACTGTGACCAGCGTGAATGTGAATGGCCTGCGGGCCGCCGCCAAGAAGGGCTTCGTGCCGTGGCTTGCGGGGACCGACGCCGATGTGGTGTGCCTCCAGGAGGTACGGGCCGAGGCCGACCAGTTGCCGGCGGAGGTGCGGGCGCCCGAGGGATGGCACGTGGTGCTTGCGCCCGCGACGGCCAAGGGGCGGGCCGGGGTCGCGGTGTACTCGCGGCAGCAGCCGGAGCGGGTGCAGATCGGGTTCGGCAGCGAGGAGTTCGACGCGAGCGGGCGGTACGTGGAGATCGACCTGCCCGGTGTGACGGTCGCCAGCCTGTATCTGCCGTCGGGTGAGGTCGAGACCGAGAAGCAGGACGAGAAATATCGATTTATGGACGAGTTCATGCTCTACCTCGTCGCGCTGAAGGCGCGTGCGGCGGCGGACGGGCGTGAGGTCGTGGTGTGCGGTGACTGGAACATCGCGCACCAGGAGGCCGACCTGAAGAACTGGCGGGCGAACCGCAAGTCGTCCGGGTTCCTGCCCGAGGAGCGGGAGTGGCTCGGGCGGGTCTTCGAGGAGGCCGGGTATGTGGATGTGGTGCGGAAACTGCATCCGGATGTGGAGGGGCCGTACTCCTGGTGGTCGTACCGGGGGCGGGCTTTCGACAACGACAGTGGATGGCGGATCGACTACCAGGTGGCGACTCCCGGCCTGGCCGACCGCGCGGTCAAGGGCTGGGTCGAGCGGGCGGCCAGCCACGGGGAGCGGTGGAGTGACCACGCGCCGGTGACGGTGGCGTACGAGGAGAAGCAGTAGGGCGTACGTGCATGCGTGCGCGTGCGGGGGCGCGGCGCTGCACGCGCACAGGGCGGTCTCAGGGGCGGGGCCGCTCGGCGGTGGTGGGCCCGGTCGGGGGCAGGTGGCGGTCCAGGGCCATGGAGAGTTCGGCCTCGACCACGCTCTTGGCCAGCGGGCGCAGGCGCTGCGGGTCGGCGTGGTGGGTGGTGACGAGCGAGATGAAGATGCGGGCGAGGACGTCCGCGTGTTCGCGGACCTGGAGGCCGGCCGCCATCACCTCCGAGAGCGGGACGCCCTCGCGGACCAGGGCCGCCGACGCGTCCAGCAGGCGGCGGCTGATGTGGACGATCTCGTCGCCGTCGACGGTGAGGTAGCCGAGCGACATCGCGGAGGCGAGGTTTTCGGGGGTGACCTCGCCCTCGAAGTAGTCGGCGAGGTTCTCCGGGGTGAGGCGGACGGGGGTCTCCTCGGTGGGCTCCGGCGGGGTGCCGAGCGCCAGCAGGTCGCCCATGTCGCGGCCGCTGTCGAAGGTGGAGGCGAGGTCGGCGATGCCGGTGAGGGTGTGGCCGCGCTCCAGCAGGGCGGCGATGGTGCGCAGCCGGGCCAGGTGGTGGTCGTTGTACCAGGCGATGCGGCCCTCGCGGCGCGGCGGGCCGATGAGCTTGCGCTCGCGGTAGAAGCGCAGGGTGCGCACGGGGATGCCGGCCGCGTCGGCCAGCTCCTCCATGCGGTACTCGCGGTACGGGCGGCGCGGCTCGGCGGGGCGCGTGCCGACGGGTGCGCCGTCCTGCCCGGCGTCGGGCGTCGCGACCTGGCCGGCGCCGGGCGTCGCGTCCTGCGCGCGGTGGGACGTCGCGTCCTGCGTGCCGGTGGACATGCCGTCCTGGGCGGGGGGTTCCGGTGCCTCTTCCACGCCCGGAAGCCTATGTCGTACCACCGGTAACTTTCCTCGGTCGTACCCCTACCGATCAGTACGCCACTGCTCTACTCTCCCAACCATGCCAGTGATTGCTGGCATGGTTGCAGCGTGTCACCACGTGTCGTTGGGTTGTTGAGTGCGGGAGGCGTCGGGCATGGCCGAGTTCGAGCACGAGCATGTACGAGTGGCGGTGATCGGGTCCGGGTTCGGGGGCCTGGGGGCCGCGGTCCGGCTGCGCAGGGAAGGGGTCACCGACTTCGTCGTGCTGGAGCGGGCGGACGCGGTGGGCGGGACGTGGCGCGACAACAGCTATCCCGGGTGCGCCTGCGACGTACCGTCCCACCTGTACTCGTTCTCCTTCGCGCCCAACCCCGAGTGGCCGCGCACGTTCTCCGGCCAGGAGCACATCCGGGCGTACCTGGAGCACGTGACCGACACCTTCGGGCTGCGGTCGCACATCCGGCTGAACCACGAGGTCACGATGATGACCTGGGACGCCGAGAAGCTCTGGTGGAAGATCGAGGCGGCGAACGGCACGACGCTCGTCGCGGACGTGGTCGTGTCGGCGACCGGGCCGCTGTCGGACCCGAAGACGCCGGACGTTCCCGGGCTCGACACCTTCCCCGGCAGGGTCTTCCACTCGGCGCGCTGGGACCACGACTACGACCTCACGGGCAAGCGCGTCGCGATGATCGGGACCGGTGCGTCCGCGATCCAGATCGTGCCGGCCATTCAGCCACAAGTCGACAAACTCACCCTCTTCCAGCGCACACCGCCGTGGGTGATGCCGCGTGCCGACCGCGCGATCAGCGGCGCCGAGCGCTGGCTGCACCGCACGGTGCCGGCGACCGGCAAGGCCCGGCGCGGGTTGCTGTGGGGCATCCGCGAGCTCCAGGTGCAGGCCTTCACCAAGCGCCCCGACGAGCTCGGCTTCATCGAGACCATCGCCAAGGCCAACATGGCGAAGTCCATCAAGGACCCCGCGCTGCGCGCCAGGCTGACGCCCGACTACCGCATCGGCTGCAAGCGCATCCTGCTGTCGAGCACGTACTATCCGGCGCTCGCGCAGCCCAACGTGGATGTCGTCGCGTCCGGGTTGAGCGAGGTGCGCGGGTCGACCGTGGTCGCCGCCGACGGTACGGAGGCGGAGGTCGACGCGATCATCTTCGGTACGGGCTTCCACGTCACCGACATGCCCATCGCCGACCGCGTCGTCGGGGCCGACGGCATCACCCTCGCCGAGACGTGGAAGGGCGGCATGGAGTCGCTGCGCGGTGCGAGCGCCGTCGGCTTCCCGAACTGGATGACGATCATCGGTCCGAACACCGGGCTGGGGAACTCGTCGATGATCCTCATGATCGAGGCGCAGCTCAACTACCTGGCCGACTACCTGCGGCAGTTGGACACGCTGGGCGGACGGGTCGCCCTCGTCGCGCGCCCCTCGGCAGTCGGCGCGTGGAACCGCCGGGTGCAGGAGCGCATGAAGCGCACCGTGTGGAACACGGGCGGCTGCGACAGTTGGTACCTGGACGCCAACGGCCGCAACACGACCGTCTGGCCGGGCACCACCTCGGAGTTCCGGCGGGCCACGCGCGAGGTCAACCTCGCGGAGTACGACGTGGTGCGGGCCGAGGTCCCCGCTCCGGCCGAGGTCGAGGGGGCCGTCGCGTGAGCCGGGTCGCGGGCGGACGCGGGTTCGGGCGCGGACGCGGGCCGGGGCGCGGTCTCGGGCTCGACGTGCGGGAGCTGACCGTCACCTCGCGCGACGGTGCACGGCTGCATGTCGAGGTGTACGGCGAGGAAGGCGCGCCGGCGGTGGTGCTGGCGCACGGGTGGACATGTTCCATCGGTTTCTGGGCGGCCCAGATCCGCGAACTGTCGCGCGACTTCCGGGTCGTCGCGTACGACCAGCGGGGGCACGGCCGTTCGCCCGACTCGGGCGCGTACGCGGTGGAGGGGCTCGCCGACGACCTGGAGGCCGTGCTCACCGCGACGCTCGCGCCGGGCGAGAAGGCGGTGCTGGCCGGTCACTCCATGGGCGGCATGACGATCATGGCCGCGGCGGGGCGGCCCGCCGTCGCCGAACACGCGGCGGCCGTGCTCCTGTGCAGCACCGGCAGTGCGCGACTGACCGCCGAGTCGCTGGTGCTGCCCCTGCGGGCGGGCCGGCTGCGGACCCGGCTGACCCGGGCCGTACTGGGGGCCACGGCTCCGCTCGGACCGGTCACGCCCGTCTCCCGGGCGGTGCTGAAGTACGTCACGATGGGCCGCGGCACGTCACCGGAGCGGGTTTCGCAATGCGCTCGCATCGTGCACGCGTGCCCCAGGCAGGCGCGGGTCGGGTGGTCGCACGTGCTGGCCGGGCTCGACCTGGTGCGCGGTGTCGGTGAGTTGCGCGTGCCGGTGGCGGTCGTCGCCGGTGCGGACGACCGGCTCACGCCGCCGGTGCACGCCCGGGAGATCGAGGCGGCGCTGCGGCAGTCGCTGGGGCTGACGCTGCTCACCGGGGTCGGGCACATGACGCCCGTGGAGGCACCGGAAGTCGTGAACGGGAGGATCCGCGAGCTGATGGACAGCTATGTCGTAGCGAGTGCGAGTGCGAGTGCTGGTGCTGGTGTGGGAGTTGGGGAGGAAGTGGCATGACGTACAGCCTTGAGGGACAGGTCGCGGTCGTCACCGGAGGGGCGCGGGGCGTCGGCGAGCTGCTCGCCCGCAAGCTCTCCGCGCGCGGGGCCAACGTGGCGCTGGTGGGCCTGGAGCCCGAGCTGCTGAAGGAGGTCACCGGCAGGCTGCACACCGAGAGCGACTGGTGGCACGCGGATGTCACCGACCACGAGGCGATGGCGCAGGTCGCCGCCGAGGTCAAGGAGCGCTTCGGGAAAGTCGACATTGTCGTCGCCAACGCGGGCGTGGCCTCCGGAGGTCCCTTTGTCGACTCCGACCCGCAGGCGTGGCGGCGGGTCATCGAGGTCAACCTGGTGGGCGGCGCGGTCACCGCTCGCGCCTTCCTCCCGGTGCTGCTGGAGAGCCGCGGTTACTTCCTCCAGATCGCCTCGCTGGCGGCGATCACCCCGGCGCCGATGATGAGCGCGTACTGCGCGTCGAAGTCGGGTGTGGAGGCGTTCGCGCACTGTCTGCGCGCCGAGGTCGGGTACCGCGGGGTGCGGGTGGGCGTCGGTTACCTGTCGTGGACCGACACCGACATGGTGCGCGGCGCCGACCAGGACGAGGTGATGCGCGAGCTGCGGCAGCGGCTGCCGTGGCCGTCCAACCGCACGTACCCGCTCGGGCCGGCCGTGGACCGGATCGTCGCGGGCATCGAGCGCCGCAGCCACCACGTGTACGCGCAGTGGTGGCTGCGGGGGATGCAGTCGGTGCGGGGCTACCTGCCCGCGGTCATCGGGACGGCCGGCCGGCGGGAGATGCAGCGGTTCGCGCCGAGGCTGGCGGGCGTGAGCAAGGGGCTCGTCGGCGCGGGAGGCGCCGCGGACGAGTCCACCCGGGGCGTGCGGACCTGACCCCCGGCCGGAGCCCCGCCGCTCGCCGCCCCGGCCCCGCCCCGCCCGGACCCCTCCCCTCACCCCCTCGGCGGCAGCTTCGGCCGCCGCTTGTCCGGGACCGAGGAGTAGTCCGGCGGGGCAGCCGCCGGGGTCGACGCGAGCAGGTCCAGGGCGACCTTCACCGCGTCGTCCAGTACCGCGTACCGCCCCTCCGCCCAGTCCAGCGGGGTGCGCAGGGCGGGGATGTCCGGGGTGACCCCGTGGTTCTCCACCCCCCACCCGTACGCGTCGAACCAGGCCGCGTTCATCGGCACCGTGATCACCGTGCCGTCGCCCAGCGGGTGACGGCCGGTCATGCCGACGACCCCGCCCCAGGTCCGCTGACCCACCACCGGCCCCAGCGACAGCAGCCGGAAGGCGGCCGTGATCATGTCGCCGTCGGAGGCCGTCGCCTCGTCGGCGAGGGCGACCACCGGGCCCCGGGGTGCGTTGGACGCGTACGACACCGGCTGGGCGTCCCGCGTCAGGTCCCAGCCCAGGATGCGGCGGGTCAGCTTCTCGATGACCAGCTCGCTGATGTTCCCGCCGGCGTTTCCGCGTACGTCGACGATCAGCGCCGGGCGGGAGACCTCCAGCCGCAGGTCGCGGTTGAACTGGGCCCAGCCCGAGCCCCCCATGTCCGGGATGTGCAGATAACCGCACTTGCCGCCGCTCAGGTCGCGGACCACCTCCCGGCGCTTGGCCACCCAGTCCTGGTAACGCAGCGGGCGTTCGTCCACCAGCGGGACGACGGCGACCCGCCGCGGCCGTACCTCCCCGGCGGGCCCCTCCGGCACGAACGTCAGCTCGACCGTCGTGCCGCCGGCGGCCGACAGCAGCGGGAAGGGCCCCGTCACCGGGTCCACCGGCCGGCCGTCCACGTGCGTCAGCACCGCCCCGACCCGGATCCCCGTACCCGCCAGCGGCGACCGCGCCTTGGAGTCGGAGGAGTCGCCCGGCAGGATCCGGGAGACGGTCCAGTTGCCGTCCTTGACGTAGAAGTTGGCGCCCAGCAGGCCCATCGCCCGCTGGTAGTGCGGGGGTCCTTCGTTGCGGCGCGCGCCGGCGACGTACGCGTGCGAGGTCCCCAGTTCGCCCAGCACCTCCCGCAGCAGGTCGGCGAACTCGTCGGGGGAGGCCACGCGTTCGACCAGCGGACGGTACTGGTCGAGGATCGCCGGCCAGTCGATGCCGCCCATGTCCGGCTCCCAGAAGTAGGAGTCGACGATGCGGCCCGCCTCCGCGTACGCCTGCCGCCACTCCGCGGCCGGGTCCACGTCGTGCAGGATGCGGCGCAGGTCCAGGTGGACGGTGGAGTCGCCGTCGCCGCGTTCGGTGGCGGGGACCGCGCGCAGTTCGCCGTCCTCCACGACGACCAGGCGGCTGCCGTCGCCGCTGACGGCGAACCATTCCAGGTCGTCGGCGAGTTCCGTCCTGCGGGCCTTGGCGAGGTCGAAGTGTTCGAGGGTGGGGCGGCCCGAGGTGTCGGCCGGGTTCGCGAACGTCTCGCCGAGCGCGCCCGAGATCGGCCAGCGCAGCCAGACCAGGCCGCCCCCGGCGACCGCCGACAGGGACGAGTACTTGGAGGCCGCCACCGGGAAGGGCGTCACCCGGTTCGCCAGGCCCTCCACCTCCACCGTCACCGTGCCGTCGCCCTCCGACGCCTCGTCCGGGTCCAGGCCGCCCGCCGCCGGGCGGCCGTCGGGGGACAGCGCGAAGGGGGAGGGGGTCGCCGAGGAGAGCGGTACGAGGTACGGCCGGCAGCCCAGCGGGAAGGACAGGTCGCCCGTGTGGACGTCGTACACCGGGTCGAAACCGCGCCAGGAGAGGAAGGCCAGATAGCGGCCGTCGCTGGTGAAGACCGGGTTCTCGTCCTCGAAGCGGCCGTTGGTGACGTCCACGATCAGGGCGGTCCCCGCGTCCTTCGCGGCGCTCGGGGAATGGATGCGCGCCATCTTGATCTGCCGCAGCGACCGCCCGATCCCCGGGTGCGACCACGTCAGCCACGCCCCGTCGGGCGAGAAGGCCAGGTCGCGGACGGGCCCGTTGACCGAGCGGATCACCTCGGTCAGGGACTCCTCGCCCTCGGTGACGGTGAGGAGCAGGAGCCGCCCGTCGTGCGACGCGATCGCCGTGCGCGCCCCGTCCGGGTCCGCCACCAGCTCGTGTACGCGCCCCAACTGACCGGCGGCGAGCCGGCGCGCGGCGCGCACCCCGGCCGCCCGGGGCAGGTACGCGATCTCCACCGCGTCCTCGCCCTCCGCGTCGGTCACGAACGCGACCTGCCCGCTGGCGCCCAGCATCTCCGGGAGCCGCACCCGTACCCCCGGAGTGTCCGCGATCGTGCGGGCCGGGCCGTCGCGGTGGGTCAGCCAGTACAGGCTGCCGCGCACGGAGACGGCGCTCGCCCGGCCCGTGGGGTCGACCGCGAGCCCGCCCACGTGGCCCGCCGCCGGCACCTGGTAGACGCGGCGCCCGGAGCGCGGTCCGCCCAGGCGGACGTCCAGCCGGCGCGGCGCCCCCGTCGGCGACAGGTCGTCGACGAGCCACAGCTCGCCCGCGCACTGGTAGACCACCCGCGTCCCGTCGGACGAGGCGTGCCGGGCGTAGAAGTCGGCGTGGTCGGTGTGACGGCGCAGGTCGGAGCCGTCGGGCAGGCAGGAGTAGAGGTTGCCGATGCCCTCGTGGTCGGAGAGGAACGCGATCCGGCCGGCCACGAACATCGGCGTGTCCAGATGGCCGTTCAGCTCGGGCAGCAGGCGTTCGCCGTGCAGCCACAGGCGGCCCGTCGCCCCGCCCCGGTAACGCTTCCACGCGGCGGGCTCGTGCGGCGGCTTCCCGGTGAGCAGCAGGGTGCGGCGTTCGCCGTTGCAGCCGGGGAGGGTGTCGGAGATCGCGATGGCGGACACCGGACCCCAAGGGAGGCGGCGGCCGGGGCTGCCGTCGGTGGGCAGCGTGTACGCCCACGAGAAGTACGAGAAGGGCTGGCCGTGCGAGGAGACGGCGAGGATCTGGCCGTCCGGGGTCCAGCCGCAGACGCGGGCGTCCACCGAACCCCAGTGGGAGAGCCGGCGCGACGGCCCGCCCGCGACGGGGACGACGTGCACCTCGGGGTCCAGGCTGCGCCATGTCGTGTACGCGAGTTGACGGCCGTCCGGTGAGAACCGGGGGTGCCCGACGCGGGTGCGGTCCACCGTCAGCCGCCACGCCCGTCCCGGCGTGTGCCCGGCCGGGGCGAGGGGCGCCACCCACAGGTCGTCCTCGGCCACGAAGGCGAGGGTGTCGCCGTGCAGGTGCGGGAAGCGGAGATAGGCGGGCGGCTCGGACTGGGCCAAGTGGGGGAGGCCGGGCTCCTGGGCGGTCGCGTCTGTGGGCACTCGCATGCCCTCATGCTTTCCGCGCCAGGGGGGTGCGGCAACTCGTACGGCTGGATCTTCGGGTACCTCACCGGCAGGCCCCGCCCGCACGACCGCGGGCCGCGTCCGGTAGCGGCAGGCCCCGCCCGCACAGCCGCGGGCCGCGTCCGGTACCACCAGGCCCCGCCCGTATCGCCGCAGGCCGCGCGCGACACCGCCCACGGCGTCAAGCGCGGACGCCTACGCGTACGTCTGCCGCAGGAAGCGCACCAGCGGCGCGCTGTCCAACTGCACCAGCAGCACCCCCTGCTCCGCGTGCAGCTCCAGCACCGCCTGCACCCGCCCGCACGGCCAGATGCGCACGTCACCCTGCTCGGCCGGGGCGCGCAGCCCCGCCTCCAGCAGCGCGCGCGGGAAGGTCCAGGTGGGGCGGCCGCCCGTGCCGCCCGGCGGGCCCGGCACCGGCAGCTCGATGCTCACATCGCGCCGGTCGCCCACCGGGGCGTACCGCAGGACGACCGGCAGGCAGGTGGGGACCGGTGCGTCGGTGACGAGGTTCGCGCGCAGGCGGGCCTCCGCGGGGGGCCGCGCCTCGGCGGGACGTCCGGCCGGGCTCTCGGCGGCCGTGGCCCCGGCGGCGGCGCTCTCGGCGTCGGAGCCCCCGAGGGGGCGGTCCTCAACGGTGCGGGACATGCCCGCCTCCTCACCTCGTATGTACGCAACACTCGCAATCACGATCAATAGACACTCAATGTCCCATAACGTCACGCCGGGCCGAAAACATTTGCGCTCGCGTACTCCCTGCCCGTTCCCCGTGCGCCCCCAGCACGCGCCCCCGATGCGCCCCCACGAGCCGGTGCGGCCGCTCAAGGGCACCCCGCCCGCGGCGGTTGTCCCCCACCCGGCACCATGGTGGTCAGCACCACCCCGACCCCGTCCCCCAGCACCCAGGAAGCGGAGCCCTCGCGTGGACGTCCAAGGCTCAGTCGCCCCCGCCTTCGAGCCCGTCAGGGAAGCCTTCCTCCGCAACTTCCACACCCGCGGCGACCGCGGGGCCGCCGTCGCCGTCTACCTCCACGGCCGCAAGGTCGCCGACCTCTGGGGCGGCACCCGCGACGTCGACGGCGGCGTCCCCTGGGCCCTCGACACCGCCCAGGTCGTCCGCTCCGCCGGCAAGGGCATAGCCGCGGCCGTTCCGCTGCTCCTCCACCAGCGCGGGCAGATCGACCTCGACGCGCCGGTGAGCACGTACTGGCCCGAGTTCAAGGCCGCGGGCAAGGAGCGGGTCCTCGTACGTCACCTGCTCTCGCACCGGGCGGGGCTCCCGGTGCTGGACCGGCCGCTGACCGCCGCCGAGGCCTGCGACGGCGAGTCCGGGGCGCGGGCGGTCGCCGCCCAGGCCCCGGTGTGGGAGCCCGGCACCGACCACGGGTACCACGCGCAGACGTACAGCTTCCTCGTTGCCGAGCTGGTCCGCCGGGTCACCGGGCGCACCATCGGCCGCTGGGTGGCGGAGGAGATCGCCCGTCCGCTCGGGCTCGACTTCTGGATCGGGCTGCCGAGGGAGGAGGCCCACCGGGTCGGCCGGCTCGGGCCCGTCGAGGAGCCGCCGTCCGCCTCCGGCCTCAGGCTCCGCCCCAAGCGGGCCGTCAGCGAGGCGTACGCCGACCCCCGTTCCCTCACCCGGCGTGCCTTCGGGGCCATCGACCCGCTCCCGGACGAGAACGACCCCGCCTACCGCGCCGCCGAACTCCCCGCCTCCGGCGCCATCTCCACCGCCCGCGCCCTCGCCCGCTGCTACGCGGCGATGATCGGCCCCGTCGACGACGGACCCCGGCTCTTCGCCCCGGCGACGCTCACCCTCGCCCGTACCGAGGAATCCGCGGGTCCGGACCGCGTGCTGGTCGTCAACACCCGCTTCGGCCTGGGCTTCATGCTGCACGGGTCGGCCTCCCCGCTGCTGGGCCCCGGCTCGTTCGGGCACCCCGGCCGGGGCGGTTCGCTCGGCTTCGCCGACCCGGAGTCGGGCATCGCCCTCGGTTACGTCACCAACGGCCTCCGCAAGGGCGTCACCGCCGACCCGCGCGCGCTCGCGCTGATCGCGGCGGTCAAGGAGAGCCTGGCGCGGGGGTGAACGCCGCAGGGGCCGCCCCGAGGGACGGCCCCTGCCCGTGTCCGTACCGGAACTGCCGGGGCCGCCCCGGAAGGTCGGCCCCGTCCCGTGTCCGTACCGGAACTACCGCTTGAAGCCGTAGTCCATGATCTTCTTGGCGTCCGCCGTCCGGTTCGCCTCGTTGGTGGAGGCCAGCACCGCGCCGACGACCGTCCGCTTGCCGCGCGTCGCCGCGAAGACCAGGCAGTACTTCGCCTGCTGGCCGGAACCCGTCTTCACGCCGATCGCACCGTTGTAGCTGCCCAGCAGCTTGTTGGTGTTGGTCCACTGCATGGTGCGGTAGCCACCGTTCTTGGTGGTGGTCCGCTGCGAGGTGGACTTCGTCTTCACGATCGTCCGGAAGCTGCCGTTCTTCAGTGCCGCCGTGGCGAGCTTCGCGAGGTCGCGCGGGGTCGAGTAGTTGGACCCGTTGCTGATGCCGTCGAAGGAGTCGAACCTGGTGTTCTTCATCCCCAGGTTCTTCGCGGTCGTGTTCATCTTCCCGATGAACGACTTCACCCGCGCGTCCCGCGTCGAGCCCGAGCCGAACTTGTCGGCCAGCGCGTACGCCGCGTCGCAGCCCGACGGCAGCATCAATCCGTACAGCAGCGTGCGCACGGACACCTTGTCGCCGACGATCAGCCGCGCCGACGAGGCGCCCTTGCGGACGATGTAGTCGCTGTACGCCTTCTGGATCGTGACCTTGGTGTCGAGGTTCAGCCCCTTGGTGGCGAGCACCACCTGAGCGGTCATGATCTTCGTCGTGGAACCGGTGGAGAGCCGGGTGTCGCCGGCCTTCGAGAAGTACGTGCGGCCGGACGCGCTGTCCATCAGGAAGCCGCCCTTGGCGACGATCGACGGCACCTTGGGGGCCGCGGCCGGTGCGGCCTGCGCGGCGGGTGCGACGAGCGCGCCGGCGGTCATGACCGAACCGGCGGTGACGAGAGTCGCCGTTATGCGACAGATCGCCTTGATTCCAGTTTTCACCGTGAATGCTCCAAATGCCCTGAAAGGGGGGCCGTATGAGGGGGCCGCCTGCACGTGTGACGCCGGTGAAGGGCAAATGGATGTGGTGCGACCGCAGTCTTTACCAAACCTCAACCTGAACGGCCCACATCCGGGAACGGCGCCCCCTGCGGCGCCTCCCGGGAGCCGTCGCCGGGTCCCGCCGGTCAACTGGTGTGCAGCATCAGGCCGATGCCCACCACCATCAGGCCCGCCGCCGCGATCCGGGGGCCGCCGAACCGTTCCTTCAGGAAGACCGCGCCGATCGCCGCGCCCACGATGATGCTCGACTCGCGCAGCGCGGCGACCGGAGCGAGCGGCGCGCGGGTCTGGGCCCACAGGACCAGGCCGTACGCCGCGACCGACAGGGCCGCGCCCGCGAAGCCGCGGACCGCGTACGGGCGCACCTGGGCGGCGAGCCGGCCGCGCCGCCGGTACAGCGCGTACACCGGGATCGCGATGCCCTCCAGGACCATCAGCCAGGCGACGTAACCGAGCGAGGTGCCCGAGGCGCGCACGCCCAGGCCGTCGACCGTGGTGTAGAGCGCGATCGCGAGACCCGTGGCCAACGCCGCCCCGATCGCCGCCCACTGGGGCTTCCTGCCCGAGCCCCGGATGCCCCACAGCGCCACGCCCACCAGGCCCGTGCAGGCCACCGCCACGCCCGCGAGCTGCCACCCGGTGGGGATCTCGTCGGCGAAGACCGCCGCGAGCGCGGTCACCGCGAGCGGCGCCGTACCGCGCGCGATCGGGTACGTCTGCCCGAAGTCGCCCAGCGTGAACGAGCGCATGAGCAGCAGCATGTACGCGACGTGCAGGGCGGCGGAGAGGACCAGGAACGGCCACGCCGCGGCGGCGGGGAAGGGCACGAACGCGGCCATCACCAGGCCGATGAGCAGGCCGCCGCCGGAGATCAGCGTGAAGGAGACGAGCTGGTCCTTGATGTGGTGCGCGATGGCGTTCCAGCTCGCGTGCGTGACGGCGGCGAGCAGGACGGCGGATATGACGAGCGGGGTCACGACGCGGTTTCCTCGCGTACGTCGACGAGTTCCGCCCCCGCGTGGGCGATCAGGTCCTTCGGGGCCATGGGGAAGACGGAGTGCGGGGTTCCGGCGGCCGCCCAGACCAGGGGGTGGGTGAGCAGGCCCCGGTCGGCGAGGACGGTGGTGCGGGTGCGGTGGCCGAAGGGGGGCACGCCGCCGATCGCGTAGCCGGTGGTGGCGCGCACCAGGTCGGCGTCGGCGCGCTTGACCGCGGTCGCGCCGAGTTCGGCACGCACGAGATCCAGGTCGACCCGCGAGGAGCCGTCCATCAGGACCAGGACCGGTGCGCCGTCCGCCGCGAAGACCAGGGACTTGACGATCTCGCTGGTGTCGCAGCCGATGGCGGCGGCGGCCTCGGCGGCGGTGCGGGTGGCGTCCGGGAAGCGTCGCACCTCGGCTTCCAGGCCGGCGAGCCCCATCTCCCGGAGGGCTTCGGCGAACAGCGGGTGAACGGGAGGCGTTGGTGAAGTGCTCATGGCCCGCACGCTACTGCTGCGCGTGCGGGCCGGGCGAGTGCGTTCCGAGGGGTGGCCCGGGGGGTGACCGGAGCGCGGCCGGGGGTGATGAGCCGGTATGTCGCGGGGTCTCAGCGGGCGTTGAGGACGCTCGCGACGATCGGGCCGGCGGCGTCGCCGCCGTGGCCGCCCTTGAGGACCATGGCCGCCGCCGTCAGGTCACCCGCGTAACCCGTGAACCAACTGTCGGACGCCTCCTGCCCGTCGAGCTCGGCGGAACCGGTCTTCGCACCCTTGTCGCCGCCGACGGAGGCCATCGCCTTGGCGGCCGTGCCGGAGGTCGCGGTCAGGCGCATCATCGAGCGGATGCCCTGGACGGTGGCGGCGGAGAGGCTGGAGGGAGCCTTCGCGAAGGGGCGGCCGTCGAGGTCGGCGGGGACCACGTACGGCTGGCGGAAGGTGCCGGTGGTGGCGGTCGCGGTGATGGAGGCGATGTTCAGCGGGTTGAACTGGGTCTGGCCCTGGCCGATGTACTGGGCCGCGGCCTCGCCGCCCTGGCCGGCCGGGATCTTGCCGTCGAAGGTGCTGATGCCGGTCTGCCACTCGGGGCCGATGCCGAAGTGGGACGCGGCGAAGGCGGGCAGCGCGCCGTCGTCGCCGACCTTGCGGATCTGCTTGATGAAGGCGCTGTTGCAGGAGACGGCGAAGGCTTGGGAGAAGGGGATGTTCCCGTAACCCTTGTGGTTGAGGTTGTTGATCTTGCGGCCTTCGTACGTCACGTCCGGGGGGCATTCGACGGTCGTGCCCGGGGTCAGGACGCCCTTCTCCAGGAACATCGCGGCGGTCATGACCTTGAGCGTGGAGCCGGGGGCCTTGGTGCCGCTGACGGCCGGGCTGAACGCCGATGCGGGATTGCTCGCGATCGCCCGGATCGCGCCGCTCTGGCGGCTGAGCGCGACGACCGAGCCCCCCTCGAACCGCTTGACCGCCTTCTCCGCCGCCGCCTGCACCCCCGCGTCGAGGGTCGTCCTGAGCTTGCCCGGAACGCCCTTGGAGAGCGTGAGGAGGGTGCGGGTCGGCTGGTCGGCCTCGGCGGGCTCGATGAACAGCTCGACCCCCGGCTTGCCGTCGGCCTTCTCGCCGTACTTCTTGCGGAGCTGGTCCAGGACCGGGCCGAGGGAGGGGTGGTCCTCCCGGGTCAGCACCTTGCCGTTGCGGTCGACGGCCTCGATGGGGGGCGCCGACGCCGTGCCCGTCTTGAGCGTCTCGCCCTTCCTCAGCTCGGGGTGGACGACCGTCGGCTGCCAGTCGACGAGCGCCTTGCCGGTCGTCCTGCCGCGTACGACGGTCAGCGAGCTCTCGTACGAGAGGGGCTTGGCGGCGTCCTCGGTGCCCACCTTGCCGGTGACGGTGAAGGGGACCTTCGTGCCGACCGCCGTGCCGGGGGTGATCTTCAGGCCCGATATGTGGGCCTCGTCGGCGTACGAGGCGAGGACGGCGGTGGCGTCGGCCGCGTTGTTGGTGAGCTGCGCGGCGGTCCCGGGCTCGCCCTTGGCCCAGGCGGCGAAGAAGGCATCGGAGGCGGACCGGACCTCTTCGGGGGCCGGGGGACCGGTTCTGACGGGCGCGTTCTGGGTGTTGATCCCGCCCTGCCCCGAGCCGCCGGGGCCGCTGCCGCCGGTGAGACCGGTGTACAGGTTGTAACCGCCGTAGCCGACACCACCGGCGACCAGGACGAACGCGCCGCCGACGACGGCGACCTTGGCTCCGCTGCGCATGACGCGGTCCTCTCCCAGGAGCTCGCCGGGAGCGCGGAATGCTGCCCGGAGTTGTCGGGGAGTGACTCTACGGGGTCGGGGTGACAGGAGTGCTACGGCGTTACGGGACTGGTACAGGGGTGCGACTACGGCCGACGCCGGGGCCCCTGTGCCCCGGCCCGGGGCAGCTCGTCCGGGTCGAGCGTGCGGGTGCGGCCGTCGGCCAACCCGATGGGCAGCTCGCCCGTGCCGTACGGGTGGCGGTCAGCGGCGTGGCAGCCGGTTCCGGCGGGCCGGGTGCGGACGACGGCCTCAGCGGCGTACGGGTCGACCACCACGCAGACCGGGATGCCGCAGCGCCCGTACTCGGCGGTGCGTTCGTCGTAGCCCTTGCGCGCCGAAGGGACGGGGACGACCTCGGCGATCAGGAGTCGTGCTGGAATGCTCCTCGCTCCGCGGAGTCGTGATCACCTCTCCGCCGACGCCGAAGAAGACCGTGTGCCCGGCGGGGAACTGGGTGTGCATGATCGCTCCGACGCTCATCGGTGACTCCTTCCCGGGCCTCTCGGAATGAGTACGGTCGGTGACGTGCGGGGGCCGATCGCCGCCCGCCGTCAGATCCACGTGTCGAGCCACATCCGGTGCCGCCACTCGTCGATGGGGATCGTCTGGCCCGTGTAGATCGGCCAGAAGTAGATGAAGTTCCAGGCGATGAGGAGCACCAGGACTCCGACCCCGATCGCCCCCGTCGCCCGGCGTCGCTCGTCCGCGCCCGGCCGGCCCAGCACCGCCCCCATCAGCATCGCCACCGCCAGGCACAGGAAGGGGACGAACACGACCGCGTAGAAGTAGAAGATCGTCCGTTCCTGGTAGAGGAACCAGGGCAGCCAGCCCGCCGCCACCCCGGCCAGGATCGCCCCCGCCCGCCAGTCGCGGCGGAAGAACCAGCGCCACAGGACGTACAGCAGCGCGAAGGCCGCCGCCCACCACAGGAGGGGGGTGCCCAGGGCCAGTACCTCGCTCGCGCACTTCTCCGTCTCCGTGCGCGGGCAGCCCGCGGCGCCCGGCTTCGGGGACTCGTAGTAGTACGAGACCGGACGGCCGGCCAGGATCCACGACCAGGGGTTGGACTGGTAGGTGTGGCCCGAGGTCAGCCCGATGTGGAAGGTGTAGACCTCGCTCTCGTAGTGCCACAGGCTGCGCAGCCACTCCGGCACCCACGTCATGTCGAACCGGGGGAGCGGGATCGGCCCGATGTGGTCGGGGGACAGGCCGGCCCGGCCCTTCGCCCAGTCCCGGAAGTACCCCTTCGAGGTGAGGATCCAGCCCGTCCAGGAGGCGATGTACGTCAGCACCGCCACCGGGACGGTCGAGACGAAGGCCGGGAGCACGTCCCGCTTCAGGACCGCCGCGTACGGGCGGCGGGCCCCCGCGGTACGGCGCGCGGCCACGTCCCACAGGACGGTGAGGAGGCAGAAGGCGACCAGCGTGTAGAGGCCGCTCCACTTCGTCGCGAAGCCCAGGCCCAGGCACAGTCCGGCCGCCAGCCGCCACGGGCGCGGGCCCAGCCGCAGCCGGGAGGCCACCTCCGACGACGGGCGCAGGACGCCGTCCGCGTCCACCGGCAGCGCCTCGGCCAGTCGCCGGCGGCTGCGGTCGCGGTCGACCAGCAGGCAGCCGAACGCCGCCAGCACGAAGAACATCAGCACCTGGTCGAGCAGCGCGGTGCGGCTCATCACGAAGTGCAGGCCGTCGACGGTCAGCAGCAGGCCCGCCAGGCAGCCCAGGAAGGTCGAGCGGAACAGGCGCCGGCCGATGCGGCACAGGAGCAGGACGGAGAGCGTGCCGAGCACCGCCACCGCGAAGCGCCAGCCGAAGGGGGAGAAGCCGAAGAGCTGTTCACCCCAGCCGATCAGCCACTTGCCCACCGGGGGGTGGACGACGTAACCGGGGTCGGTGGGGACCGGAACCGCGTCGGGAGACGACAGAACCGATTTGTCGACGTCCTTGGGCCAGCTTCCCTCATAGCCCTGGTGGACCAGCGCCCACGCGTCCTTCGCGTAGTACGTCTCGTCGAATATCACCGCCTTCGGGTTGCCGAGGTTCCAGAACCGCAGCACGCCCGCGAGGAGGGTGACCAGCAGCGGGCCGACCCACGGCAGCGTGCGCCGTACGGCGTAGAAGACGGCCGGGGAGACCCGCAGGAACTGCCAGACGTGCGCGCGGTAGGGCATGACGGCGTACGGCGGCACCAGGCGTTCGCGCAGCCCCGTCGTGGTCCGGGGCGCGTAGCCGAACCGGCGCAGCCTTCGCTGCCAGGAGGGCGGCTCCTCGTGCGGGGCCCGTCCGTGCTGGGCTGGGGGCGCAGTACTCGTCACCGCGCCATCGTAGGTAACGGGGCTGTGCGCGTCGCCTGTCAGGCCGGGCGCGGTGCGGGCGGGTCGGCGGGCGGGCGCACGCCGGACACCGCCGGGGGCGGGCCCTGGGAGGATGGGGGCGTGACTGGATCGACTGCACCCCACGCGTCCGCCGCCCCCGCCCCCGCGTCCGCCTCCTCCGCCGGGGTGCTCGTCCTCGCGGGGACGCCCATCGGCGACGTCTCCGACGCCCCGCCCCGGCTGGCCGAGGAGCTGACGGCCGCCGACGTGATCGCCGCCGAGGACACCCGGCGGCTGCGGCGGCTGACCCAGGCGCTCGGCGTGTTCACCACCGGGCGGGTCGTGTCGTACTTCGAGGGCAACGAGTCGGCGCGCACGCCCGAGCTGGTCGAGGCCCTGGAGGGCGGCGCGCGCGTGCTGCTGGTGACGGACGCCGGCATGCCGTCGGTGTCCGACCCCGGGTACCGGCTGGTGGCGGCCGCCGTCGAGAAGGACCTGCGGATCACCGCCGTGCCGGGGCCCTCCGCCGTGCTCACCGCGCTCGCACTGTCCGGGCTGCCGGTCGACCGGTTCTGCTTCGAGGGGTTCCTGCCGAGGAAGGCGGGCGAGCGGCTGGGCAAGCTGCGGGAGGTCGCCGACGAGCGGCGCACCCTCGTGTACTTCGAGGCCCCGCACCGGCTCGACGACACCCTCGCCGCGATGGCCGAGGTGTTCGGCGAGGGCCGGCGGGCCGCCGTCTGCCGCGAGCTGACCAAGACGTACGAGGAGGTCAGGCGCGGGCCGCTCAAGGAGCTCGCGGAGTGGGCCGCGGAGGGGGTGCGCGGCGAGATCACCGTCGTCGTGGAGGGCGCGCCCGACGCGGGTCCGGCCGAGCTGGACGCCGGGGAGCTGGTGCGCCGGGTGCAGGTGCGCGAGGAGGCGGGGGAGCGGCGCAAGGAGGCCATCGCCGCCGTCGCGGCCGAGGCGGGGCTGCCCAAGCGGGAGGTGTTCGATGCGGTCGTCGCGGCAAAGAACGCGGCTCGTTCGCAGGCCGCGGGGGCGGGCGAAGGCAAAGGAAAGCCCTGAAAGGCAAAGCGAATCCCGTGCATAAGCCAACTTTCTCGGGCGGACGCCAAATGCTCCCCACGTTTTGGCAGGTCTGTCGCGCTTGTGCCCGAAAAGGCGTCCACTGGAGGTGAGTGGAAAGGAGCTGGCATGAGCGAGATCGCGCAGGGCGCAGCCGGCAGCAGCACGGCGCAGGGCACCATGCAGGGCACCGCACGGGGCACGACGCACGACGCGGCACACGGGGCGGTCCGGGAGGCGTACGCCTTCGCCTGCATGAAGTGCGGGCACGGCTGGGAGCAGGCGTACGAGATAGAGCACCACACGGACGGCTCCGGTCACCCCTTCGTCGTCTACCGCGCCGACGGGGAGCGCGTGCCCTCCCCGCTGTCCCGCCCCTCCTGCCTCAACTGCGGCGGCACCGTGGTGCGCATCATGCGTTCCGGCCAGGTGTCCTCCGTCCAGGACCTCCAGCGGCGCAACGCGGAGACGGTCTCCGCCGCCGGACCCGTTCCCGCGGAGTCCGCGGCCGCCGGCGCGCCCCAGCCGCGCGAGCCGCACCACTGGCACCTCGCCGACCTGCTGCACCCCTTCCACCGCAAGCAGCCGTAACGGACGCACGGGCCGGGGCCGGGCGGCGCTTTCGTAGGATCGACCGCATGAGCCCCCGCCCTGTCGGCGACAATGTCGACAAGAAGACAGCGCCGCCCGCACCCGAGCCCCTCCGCGTGCCGGTCGCCGACTCGCACACCCACCTGGACATGCAGGACACCACCGTCGAGCAGGCCCTCGCCACGGCCGCCTCCGTCGGGGTGACCACCCTGGTGCAGGTGGGCTGCGACGTGAAGGGCTCCCGATGGGCCGCCGAGACCGCGGCGGCGTACGACGACATCCACGCAGCCGTCGCCCTGCACCCCAACGAGGCCCCGCGCATCGTCCTCGGCGACCCCGACGGCTGGTCCCGCCAGGGGGCCCGTCCCGGCGGCGGCGAGGCCGCCCTCGACGACGCGCTCGCCGAGATCGACCGGCTCGCCGCCCTCCCGCACGTACTGGGCGTCGGCGAGACCGGCCTCGACTTCTTCCGTACGGGACCGGAGGGCAAGGCCGCGCAGGAGCGTTCCTTCCGCGCCCACATCGAGATGGCCAAGCGGCACGGCAAGGCCCTGGTCATCCACGACCGGGACGCCCACGCGGACGTCCTGCGGGTCCTGGACGAGGAGGGCGCCCCCGAGCGCACCGTCTTCCACTGCTACTCGGGCGACGCCGACATGGCACGGATCTGCGCGGCCGAGGGCTACTACCTGTCCTTCGCCGGCACCGTCACCTTCAAGAACGCCCAGCCGCTGCGCGACGCGCTCGCCGTGGCCCCCCTGGACCGGGTGCTGGTCGAGACCGACGCGCCGTTCCTGACCCCCGCCCCCTACCGCGGGCGGCCCAACGCCCCGTACCTGATCCCGATCACGGTGCGCGCGATGGCCGCCGTCAAGGGCGTCGACGAGGACGCCATGGCGACCGCGATCGCCGCCAACACGGCACGCGCGTTCGGCTACTGAGCCCGGGCTCCGCCCGCTTCGCACGGGAGTTCGTCGCGCGACCCTGCGTAGCCGTGCCGCTTTGGAGAGTGACGGCCGCTCCGCTAGTGTCCCGGCCCGCAGCAGTGGCAGGCCGGGACACCGGTCTGCCCGTCGGGCGGATTCGCGCGGACCGGGAGCGACGTGAGCAATACGCAGGGTGGTGCGCTGTCGTACGAGGCGCAGTACGGGACGTCGTACGAGCCGCAGCCGTACGCCGCCGGGCACGACGGGGCGGCGTACGGGACTGGGCCGTTCGGAGGGCCCGGGTACGGGGAGGCCTCGTACGCAGCGGCTTCGTATACGGCGGCTTCTTATACGGCGTACGACGCCGCTCGGCAGGGCGCGGAAAACGCGTACGACACCGGGCAGCAGGACTCAGCAGTCGCCTCTGACGCGCACGCCGTGCACGACCCGCACGACCCGTACGACCCGTACGAACGCCACGCCACCGCCGTGCACGACGCGCACGACCCGTACGGACATCACGCCACCGCCGTGCGAAACCCGTACGCCGTATACCCGCCAGAGACGCCGGGTGCGTACGACACGTACACGGCGCAGTACGCCGGCGACCCCGCCCCCGCGTCCGGCCCCGCACTCGGCCTCTACGACATCGCCCCGTCCGCCGCCGCCACCGACGAGCCGCTCCTGCCACGGCAGCACCCCCTGCCCGCCGGGCTCCAGGACGGCCGCCCCGGCGGCGACAGCGACCGCGACGGCCGGCGGACGGCCCGTCGGCGCAGGGGCGGCACGGCGGCCGTACCGGGGGCGGAGAAGCCCGACACCCTCCGCAAGCTGGTGCCGCAGGCGCTGGTCGTGGCGTTCCTCGCGGGCGGCACCTCCGCCTTCGTCGCCAACGACAAGGCCATCGAGCTGAGCGTCGACGGCGCGCCGCGCACCCTGCACACCTTCGCCGGCGACGTCACCGAACTCCTGGAGCAGGAGGGCGTCCACATCGGCGAGCACGACCTGGTGGCCCCCGGCCCCGGGCAGGCGCTCGCCAGCGGCGACGAGGTCGTCGTGCGCTACGGCCGGCCCGTCGTGCTCACCCTCGACGGCCGGCGGCGGCAGGTGTGGACGACGGCGCAGACCGTCGGCGGGGCCCTCAAGCAGTTCGGGGTGCGGGCGGAGGGCGCCTACCTGTCGGCGTCCCGGTCGTCGGCCATCGGCCGCAAGGGCCTCACGCTCGACGTCCGTACGGAACGGACCCTGACGGTGATGGCCGACGGACGCGAGCACACCATCCGCACCAACGCGGCCACCGTCGAGGAGGCGGTCGGCGAGGCCGGGATCACCCTGGGCGCGGAGGACACCCTGTCCGTCCCCCTGGACAGCTTCCCCCGCGACGGGCAGACCGTCACCGTCATGCGGATCACCGGCAGCAAGGAGGTCCGCGAGGAGCCCATCGACTTCAGGGTGATCCGCAGGAACGACGCCTCGCTCTTCAAGGGCACCGAGGAGGTCGAGCGGGCCGGGGTGAAGGGGTCGCGCCGGGTCACGTACGTCCTGAGGACGGTCAACGGGGTCAAGCAGAAGCCGAAGAGACTCTCGGAGGAAATCGCCCGGGAGCCCGTCGACCAGGTGGTCCGGGTCGGCACCAAGACGATGCCGTCGTCGGTGGCGGGCGCGGACGGGCTCAACTGGGACGGGCTGGCGCAGTGCGAGTCGGGCGGACGGGCGAACGCCACCGACCCGACCGGGACGTACGGCGGGCTGTACCAGTTCGACCGCCAGACGTGGCAGTCCCTGGGCGGAAAGGGTGCCGCGCACGAGGCTCCGGCGGCCGAACAGACCTTCCGCGCGAAGAAGCTCTACGTCCAGCGGGGCGCGAGCCCCTGGCCGCACTGCGGCCGCAGGCTGTAGCGGACCGGCGGGGGCCGTCCCGGGCGGCCGGCCCCTTTACGCTGGTGCGGTGAGCACCCCTGAACCCCCCGCGCCCCCGGAGCACGCCCTCCTCGGGCCCGCAGACATTCGCGAGCTGGCCGAAGTCCTCGGCGTGCGCCCCACCAAGCAGCGCGGGCAGAACTTCGTCATCGACGCCAACACCGTCCGCCGCATCGTCCGCACCGCCGAGGTGCGTCCCGACGACGTCGTGGTCGAGGTCGGGCCGGGGCTCGGTTCGCTGACGCTCGCCCTCCTGGAGGCGGCCGACCGGGTCGTCGCCGTCGAGATCGACGACGTGCTTGCGGCGGCGCTGCCGAGCACCGTCCGGGCGCGGATGCCGGAGCGGGCCGGCCGGTTCGACCTCGTGCACTCGGACGCCATGCTCGTCGAGAAGCTCCCCGCCGAGCCGACCGCGCTGGTCGCCAACCTCCCGTACAACGTGGCCGTGCCCGTCCTGCTGCACATGCTGGAGCACTTCCCCACCATCGAGCGCACGCTCGTCATGGTGCAGGCGGAGGTCGCCGACCGGCTCGCCGCCAGGCCGGGCAACAAGGTGTACGGGGTGCCGTCCGTCAAGGCCAACTGGTACGCGGACGTCAAGCGCGCCGGGTCGATCGGGCGGAACGTGTTCTGGCCCGCGCCGAACGTCGACTCCGGGCTGGTGTCGCTGGTGAAGCGGGCGCAGCCGGTCGCGACGACCGCCACCCGGCGGGAGGTGTTCGCGGTCGTCGACGCCGCCTTCGCCCAGCGGCGCAAGACGCTGCGCGCCGCGCTCGCCGGCTGGGCCGGGTCGCCCGCCGCCGCCGAGGCCGCGCTCGTCGCCGCCGGGATCTCGCCGCAGGCGCGCGGCGAGGCGCTGACGGTGGAGGAGTTCGCGCGGATCGCGGAGGCCAAGGCATGACGGTCACCGTGCGGGTGCCCGCCAAGGTGAACGTGCAACTGGCCGTCGGCGGCGTGCGGGGCGACGGCTTCCATCCGCTCGCGAACGTGTTCCTCGCCGTGGGGCTGTACGACGAGGTGACGGCGGCCCCGGCGCGGGAACTGCGCGTCACGTGCAGTGGTCCCGGTTCGCAGTACGTGCCGCTCGACCGGACGAACCTCGCCGCCCGGGCCGCGATCGCCCTCGCCGAGCTGCACGGCCTCGCCCCCGACGTGCACCTGCACATCGACAAGGACATCCCCGTCGCGGGCGGCATGGCGGGCGGCAGCGCGGACGCGGCGGGCGCGCTGCTGGCGTGCGACGTGCTGTGGGGGACGAGAACGCCGCGCGAACAGCTCCTGGCGATCTGCGCCGGGCTGGGGAGCGACGTGCCCTTCTCGTACGTCGGCGGAGCGGCCCTCGGCGTCGGGCGGGGCGAACAGCTCACGCCGCTGGAGGTGGGCGGGGAGTTCCACTGGGTGTTCGCGGTCGCGGACGGCGGATTGTCGACACCGGCCGTGTACGGGGAGTTCGACCGGCTCACCGCCGGGACCGAGGTCCCGGAGCCGGCGGCCTCCGCGGCCCTGCTGACGGCGCTCCGCACCGGCGACACGGCCGCGCTCGCGGCGGGCCTGAGCAACGACCTCCAGGCCGCGGCCCTCTCCCTGCGCCCCTCCCTCGCCGAGACCCTCGCGCAGGGGACGCGGGCCGGGGCCCTCGCCGCACTGGTGTCCGGCTCCGGGCCGACGACCGCCTTCCTGGCGAAGGACGCCGAGGGCGCGGACCGCGTCGCGCAGGCGCTGCTGGCGTCGGGGACGTGCGTGGCCGCCCGGGTGGCGGTGGCGCCGGTACCGGGCGCCGTGGTGCTCTAGCGCTCGCGGGAGCCCCTGGGGAGCGGGGCGGGGGCTTCGCGGCCCCCGCCCCGGACCGGGCCGGTGGGGGTCAGTGCCGGCCCGCGTTCCTGCGTCGTACGCCGTACACCGCGCCGGCCGCCGCGAGCGCCGTCGCGGCGCTGAGGCCGAGCAGGGCGCCGGTCGCGCCGTCGTCCCGGTCGGCGACCTCCGCGCCCGCCTTGACCGCGCCGGACGGCGTCGCCCGGTCCGGCTGCGTCGGCTTGCCCGGCTTGGTGGTCTCGCCCGGGACGACCGGGGCGACGGGGGCGGTCGGCTCGGCCGTGCCCGTGGCGCTCTCGCTCGGGCTTGCCGAAGCCGAAGCCGAAGCCGAAGCAGACGCGGACTCGGAGGCAGACGCCGAGGCGGACTCGGAAGCCGAAGCCGAAGCCGAAGCCGATGCCGACGCCGCGTCCGAGGGCGAGGCGCTCGCCTCGGCGGAGGGGGAGTCGCCGGCGTCCGGTACGGCGGCGGCCGCAGCGAGGGCCCTGCCGTCCGGGCCGACCAGGCTCCAGACCTTGCCGTCGGGGCCCTTGACGCCGTTGCCCTTGGTGTCGCCGGGTTTGGCGTCGTCCTTGAAGTAGTACAGCGGCTTCTCGTCCAGCACGACCTGCTTCTTGTCGCTGCCCGCGAGGTCGATCTGGTTCGTCTCCCCGGTGACGTCCGACGACTTGGTCGGGTAACCGGTCGCGGCGGGCCAGGTCTTGGCGCAGTCGCCGGTGCAGTGGGACTTGTCCTTCTCGTCGCCCGCCCAGGCGTAGAGGGCGTTGCCGTCCTTGTCCGCGAGGGCCTTGCCCTCGGAGGTGTCGATGACGGTCAGTTCACCGGGGTCGGTGGGGGAGTCGAGCGCGTACGCGGCCCCGCCGCCCGCGCCGAGGGCCAGCAGCAGGGCTGCGGCGGCGGTGGCGGCGGCGGTACGGGAGGTGGAGGTGGAGGTGGAGGTGTGCATGACGTCCTGCCTCTGGGTCGGTACCGGGGGTACGGAACCAGCAGAACGCCGGCGGGCGGCTCCGGCCCGCCGGGGAGCCTTCGATACGCCCGTTCGGGTGTCCCTGTCCGGCACTCCCGCCCCCGCTCCCCGCGCCGCCGCCACAGCCCCCCGGGCGCCCTCCGCCCCCGCCCGGCCACGGCCTCCGCCCCCGCTCCCCGGGGCACCTCCCCGTGCCGACTAGGCTGGGAGGTCTATCCGTCCCCGCCCCCTGGAGCACCCACTCATGGCCGTCAACCTGGTCAATGTCGAGGCAGTCAGCAAGGTGTACGGCACCCGCGCCCTGCTCGACGGCGTCTCCCTCGGCGTCTCGGAGGGCGACCGGATCGGCGTCGTCGGCCGCAACGGCGACGGCAAGACCACCCTGATCCGCATGCTCGCCCAGTTGGAGGAGGCCGACTCCGGCCGCGTCACCCACGTCGGCGGCCTGCGGCTGGGCGTGCTCACCCAGCACGACTCCCTGGACCCCGCCGCCACCGTCCGCCACGAGGTCATCGGCGACATGGCCGACCACGAGTGGGCGGGCAGCGCCAAGATCCGCGACGTACTGACCGGACTCTTCGGCGGTCTCGACCTCCCCGGCTTCGGGCAGGGCCTGGACACCGTCATCGGTCCGCTGTCCGGCGGCGAGCGCCGGCGCATCGCGCTCGCGAAGCTGCTCATCGCCGACCAGGACCTCATCGTCCTCGACGAGCCCACCAACCACCTCGACGTCGAGGGCATCAGCTGGCTCGCCAAGCACCTCCAGTCGCGCCGGTCCGCGCTCGTCTGCGTGACCCACGACCGCTGGTTCCTCGACCAGGTGTGCACCCGCATGTGGGACGTGCAGCGGGGGGCCGTCCACGAGTACGAGGGCGGCTACAGCGACTACGTCTTCGCCCGCGCCGAGCGCGAGCGCATCGCCGCCACCGAGGAGACGAAGCGACAGAACCTGATGCGCAAGGAGCTGGCCTGGCTGCGGCGCGGCGCCCCCGCCCGCACCTCCAAGCCCCGCTACCGCATCGAGGCGGCGAACGAGCTGATCGCCGACGTGCCGCCGCCCCGCGACACCAGCGAGCTGATGAAGTTCGCCAACGCCCGGCTCGGCAAGACCGTCTTCGACCTGGAGGACGTGACGATCCAGGCCGGCCCCAAGGTCCTCCTGAAGCACCTCACCTGGCAGCTCGGCCCCGGCGACCGCGTCGGCCTGGTCGGCGTCAACGGCGCGGGCAAGACCTCCCTGCTGCGCGCCCTCGCCGAGGCCGCCCGCACCCAGGGCGACGCGCAGCCAGCGGCCGGGAGGATCGTCGTCGGCAAGACCGTCAGGCTGGCGTACCTCTCCCAGGAGGTCGGCGAGCTCGACCCGAACCTGCGCGTGCTGGAGGCCGTGCAGAAGGTCCGCGACCGCGTCGACCTCGGCAAGGGCCGGGAGATGACCGCCGGGCAGCTCTGCGAGCAGTTCGGCTTCACCAAGGAGAAGCAGTGGACGCCGGTCGGCGACCTCTCCGGCGGTGAGCGCCGCCGGCTGCAGATCCTGCGCCTCCTCATGGACGAGCCGAACGTCCTCTTCCTCGACGAGCCCACCAACGACCTCGACATCGAGACCCTCACCCAGCTTGAAGACCTCCTCGACGGCTGGCCCGGGTCCATGGTCGTGATCTCGCACGACCGGTTCTTCATCGAGCGCACCACCGACAAGGTGTTCGCGCTGCTCGGCGACGCCAGCCTGCGCAACCTGCCGCGCGGCCTCGACGAGTACCTGGAGCGCCGCCGGCAGGTCGTCGCGGCCGCCGTCGCCGCGGCCCCCGCCCCGGTGGCCGCGTCCGCCGCGAAGCCGGAGAAGTCCTCCGGCGACCAGCGGGCCGCCAAGAAGGAGCTCCAGCGGATCGAGCGGCAGCTCAGCAAGATGTCCGAGCGGGAGACCGTGCTGCACGCGCAGATCGCCGACAACGCCACCGACTTCGGCAAGGTCGCCGAGCTCGACGCCGAGCTGCGCAAACTGATCGGCGAGCGCGACGAGTTGGAGATGCGCTGGCTGGAGCTGGCCGAGGACGCCTGAGCCGCCGGGTCCGCGGGGTCCCGAAATCTGGCATCCCGTCAGGTGGTTCCGGGGTCCGGGCCGGTCGTAGAGAAGACGTACAGACCTCATAACGAGCGCATCACAGGCCGGTCCTCCCTTGGGAACAGGGGCGGACCGGCCCCTTGTCCGAGGTGACTCCGGTGATAGAAAGAAGCCCCGCTCGACTGTCGTAGATCTACGGGACCCAAGCCCGATTCGCTCCTTTCCGGGGGGTTTGACCGCCCGGAATCGCGGGGGAGACCGACCGGGCGGCGGGACACCCGTGTGAAGAGGTAAGTGCTGATGTCTCAGCCGCCCAACCAGCCGCCGCAGGGGGGCTTCGGCGCACCGCAGGACCCGCAGACCCCGCCCGCCGGGGCTCCGCAGGGCCCGCCTCCGGGACCGCCGTCCGGAGCGCCGCAGCCGCCGCAGGGTCCGCCCCCGGGCGTCCAGCCCGGCTACGGCTACCCGCAGACGCCGCCGCCGGCCGCGGAGAATCCGTACGCGACGCAGCCGACGCAGGGCTACGGCTACCCCGGCCAGCCCGGCCAGCCCGGCCAGCCCGGCCAGCCGAATCCGTACGGCCAGCAGCCCCAGCCCGGCTACGGCTACCCCGGCCAGCCGCCGCAGCAGCCTCCCGGCTACCCGGGCGCGCCCGGTCCGGGCGGCGGCGGTGGCCCGCAGAACAAGCAGAAGCTGATGCTGGTCGTCGGCGCGGCCGTGGCCGCCCTGATCGTCATCGCGGGCGGCGTCTACCTGGTCTCCGGGGGCGAGGAGGAACCCGTCGCCAAGCCCACCGGCGCGGCCGACCCCTCCGCCGCCCCCAGTGTCGACAAGGGCGACGGCAAGGGCAACGGCGGCGACGCCCCGGGCCGCGACGGGGGCGCGGACCTCAACGCGGGCCGCCAGCCCGGCGACTCCAAGGTCCTGTGGAACCACGCCAACGACGTCGACCTGCCGAGCGGCGGCGGGAAGGTGATGCCGATGTGGTTCGTCGGCGACACCGTCATCCACACGTACTACAAGAAGATGACGGCGTACGGGGCGGCCGACGGCAAGAAGCGCTGGGAACTGCCGTTCCCGACCGAGGTGTGCGTCGCGCCGAAGACCGTCGGCAAGGACGACAAGATCGTCATCGGGGTCAAGAAGACCAACGGCGAGAGCGGCGACTGCAACCAGCTCCAGCAGGTCGACCTGAAGACCGGCAAGGCCGGGTGGCGCAAGGAGGTCGCGAAGGAGAACCTCTTCGACGGCGACGTCGAGGACCTCGTGGTCTCCGGCGACACGGTCGTGGCCGAGCGCACCTTCCCCAGCGCCTTCCGGATCAGCGACGGCTCGAAGCTCTTCGGCGACGTGCGGACCGCCGGGTGCCGCAGGGACGGGTTCGCCTCCTCCGCGGCCAAAATGCTCACGGTCGACGCCTGCGGAAAGCCCGACCAGGCCACCTCGCAGCTCAGCGAGATCGACCCGGTCACCGGCAGGACCAAGTGGGCCTGGAAGGTCGATCCGAAGTGGACCATCAAGCGCGTCCTGTCGGTCGACCCGATCGTGCTCTACCTGGAGAAGGGCAAGAAGGAGGCGGGCAACATCTCCTTCATCAAGCCGAACGGGACGCTGGGCGCGCAGCTCGCCGTGGGTGAGGAGCTGCCCGACCTCCAGTGCGGCTGGGCCATCCTGAAGTCCGGCCTCCAGGACTGCTCGGGCGTCGCCGCCGACCAGAACACCCTGTACGTGTCGAGCGAGCCCAAGTCCGGCAGCGGCCTCGGCTCCGGCCGCAGCAACGAGATCCGCGCCTACGACGTCAGCACCGGCAAGCGGAAGTGGACCTCGAAGGGCGACGGCGTCGCGATGACGCCGCTGAAGGTCGAGAACGGCAGCGTCTTCGCGTACACCGAGCCGTCGTACGACAAGGCCGGCGGCCTGGTGAAGGTCCCGGTGGCGGGCGGCAGCCCGGCTCCCGTGCTCAGGCACCCGGCGTCGGTGTCGGCGATCGAGCGGACCATGTTCTCCAAGCGGATCGCCTACGAGGGCGGCCGGCTGTTCATGTCCTCCGACCGGATCTCCGGCAAGGACGACGAGAAGCCGCAGGCCATTCTGGCCTTCGGCAACTGAGGTGCGCGGGGCGGGAGCGCGGCCCCTCGCGGCCGGCCCCGCCCCGCGCCCGTCCCGACGTCCGAGGGTTCGCGCCCGTCCCGGCGTCCGGGAGCCCGTACCCCTCCCGACGTCCGGGGCCCGCGCCCGCCACGACGTGTGAAGGCCCGCGCGCCTTCGACCTGCCACCCCCCTTCGTCCCCACCGGCCCAGAGGTAGAACCACCATGACGCAACCGCCCAACCAGCCCCCGCAGAACGGGGAGGGGGCACCCCAGCCCTCCCCGTTCGGCAAGTCCCCCGAGCCGGGCCACCGGCCCGCCCCGCAGGACACGCCGCCGCAGTCGCCGCCGCCGCCCACCGTGGCGGAGGGCTTCGGCGCCCCGACCCCGCCGCCCGCGGGCGGTTTCGGAGCCCCCGTCCCGCCGCCGGCCGACGGCTTCGGCGCACCCACCCCGCCCCCGCCGGGCCAGCAGCCCGGCCAGCCCGCCTACGGCTACCCCCAGCCCCCGCAGGGCGCTCCCGCGCCGCCGCCGGCCGCTCCGGGCCGGCCCCCGCAGGCTCCGCCGGCCGGTTACGGCTACCCGGGACAGCCCGGTCAGCCCCAGCCGAACCCGTACGGCGGCCAGCAGCAGCCCGGCTACGGCTACCCCGGCCAGCAGCCCGGCCAGCCCGCCTCGTACAGCATGCACCCGCCCCAGGGCCCGGCCCCGGGCACGGTCGTCCAGGGCGGCAGCGGCAACGGCGGCGGCCTGTCCAACCAGCTCAAGATCATCATCGCGGCGGTCGTCGCCGTCGTCGTGATCGTCGCCGCCGGCGTCGTCTACAAGGCCACCAGCGGCGACGAGCCCGAGGACGTCGCGGGCAACTCCACCGGCGGCGGCGGTGCGAAGGGCGGCGACTCCCCCAAGGCCCCGGACGGCGCGGGCAAGGAGCAGGCCCCGCCGGTCACCACGGCGAAGGTCGGCTTCCAGGTCCCGCTGCCGGTCGTCAAGGAGATCACCACCGTCCGCGGCTCCTGGGCCACCGACACGGTGTACGCCAAGAGCGCCGTGGACAGCGTCATCGGGTACGACCCGGTGAACGGCACCGAGAAGTGGAAGCTCCCGCTCGACGGCTCGCCCTGCGGCGGCTCCCTCCAGGTCACCCCGGACAACAAGGCCGCGATCGTCTTCCAGGGCAAGAAGCAGCCCGGCGAGAAGATCGCCTCCTGCACCGAGGTCGGCCTGATCGACCTCAACGCGGGCAAGCTGCTCTGGCAGAAGAGCTTCCCGGAGGGCGACCGCAAGGAGCGCCTGGAGATGGTCACCATCTCCGGCGACACGGTGGCCGCGGCCGGCGTGTCCGGCGGCGGCGGCCTCGCCCTGGCCGACGGCGCGGTGCGGTGGGCCCCCAAGGCCTCCGCCGACCAGTGCAACGACGTCGGCTACGCGGGCGGCGCCAACCTGATCGCGGTGCGCCAGTGCGGCAACTTCGACGACCAGTCGTACCTCATCCAGAACCTCAACACCGCGACCGGTGCGCCGATCAGCACCTTCAAGATGCCGGCGGCGTCCAAGTACGTCTCGGTGGTCTCCACCAAGCCGCTGGTCGTCGGCGCCAACGTCGGTGAGTCGGGCGAGTACAAGACCCGCATGAGCCACCTCTTCTCGATCGACGAGAAGACCGGCAAGCAGCGTGCCCAGATCGGCGTGGACAGCTCGAAGTTCACCATCGAGTGCGACCTGGACGACGTCGGCAACTGCACCAAGATCGCCGTCGGCAACGGCCGCGTCTACCTGTCCACCGTCGAGCACAAGGGCCAGGCCGAGACCGGCCGCACCAACGAGATCGTCTCCTTCGACCTCGCCACCGGCAAGCCCACCACCGACAACTTCGCGTCGGGCGAGCGGTACACGATGGTGCCGCTGCGGATGGACGGCGGAAACCTGCTCGTCTACAAGTTCCCGCCGTACGACAAGGGCGGTCAGGTCGCCAGCATCGACGGCGGCTCCGGCAAGCAGACCGTGCTGCTGGACAACCCGGCCGACCGCGCGGTGCGGGACGCGGAGCAGAGCATGACGATCAAGCTGGAAGAGGTCAAGTTCCACAAGGGCCGCCTGTACATGGGCACCCAACTGATCAGCGCTGACCCGTCGTCGTCCAGGAAGTTCCTGGCGCTGGCCTTCGTGCCGGCGAAGTAGGCGGTGGCAGGAGGGGCGGTGGCGGCACGTCCGCCACCGCCCCTTCCGCCGTCCGGGCCCGGAGGACCGCGCGACCGGCGGCTACCGCGTGATCAGTCCAACTGCACGCCGAACGCGGGCATTTGGCAACTTCGAGTGGCTTCTCGCGGGTAGGGGGCGCGCAACGTCGAACAAGCGTGTAGCTTGCCGGGTCAGGAGGCCGGGGGGCCTGCTTCTGGGGGAAAGTGGGGGTTGTCCGATGGGTGTGCGGCTCATGGTCGTCGACGACCACCGCCTGCTGGCCGAGGCGCTCGCCTCCGCCCTCAAGCTCCGCGGGCACCGCGTGCTCGCCGCCGCCGCGCCCACCGCGGGCGCGGCCGAACTCGTGGTGAGCCGGGCCCCGGAGGTCTGCCTGTTCGGCACGGCGACCCCGGCGGCGCCGGGCGCCTTCGACCCGATCGTACGGATCAGACGCGAGCGCCCCCAGGTCGCGGTGGTCGTCCTCGGCCCCGTTCCCAGCCCCCGCGGCATCGCCGCGGCCTTCGCCGCCGGGGCGGCCGGATACGTACGCCACGACGAGCGCATAGAGGGCGTCGAGCGCGCCATGGTGAAGGCGCGGGCGGGGGAGGCGGCGATCGCGCCCGGCCTCCTGCACGGGGCCTTCGCCGAGCTGCTCAACCCCGCCGCCCAGCCCGACGACGAGGGGCAGCGGCTGCTGCACCTGCTCACCCCGCGCGAGGTGGAGGTGCTGGTGCGGGTCGCCGACGGGGAGGACACCCGGCTGATCGCGGCGGGCATGGGCATCGCGCCCAGCACCGCGCGCACCCACGTCCAGCGCGTCCTGATGAAGCTCGGCGTCGGGTCCCGGCTGGAGGCGGCGGCGCTCGCGGCCCGCACCGGGCTGCTCGACCGGGCGACCCTGCCGCAGCGGGAGTCCTAGCGGTTCCGTGCCGTCCGCCGGGGCCGCCCGCCGGGGCCGCCCGGCCGGGCCCGACGCGCCGACCGACGTGCCCACGGGCGCACCGCATTGACGATGCTGTGCGCCTGTGGTTTGTTGTGTTCGTTTCTGTTGGTGGTTGTGGGTGGATGAGGTGGCAGTGAAGAAGACGTCGACCCGGCTCGCCGACGGGCGGGAACTCCTCTACTACGACACGGCGGACGGCCGCGTCCGCGACGCCGTCGACCGGCGCCCCCTCACCCCCGTCGCCACCGCGTCCGAGATCCGGTACGACGCCCTGCTCGGCGACAGCGTCGCCGTCGCCTCGCACCGCCAGGACCGCACCTATCTGCCGCCCGCCGACGCCTGCCCGCTCTGCCCCACCCGGCCGGGCCACGAGAGCGAGATCCCGGCCGCCGACTACGAGGTCGCCGTCTTCGAGAACCGCTTCCCCTCCCTGGCCGGCGACTCCGGACGCTGCGAGGTGGTCTGCTTCACCTCCGACCACGACGCCTCCTTCGCCGACCTCACCGAGGAACAGGCCGCCCTCGTCGTCGAGGCCTGGACGGACCGTACGGCCGAACTCGCCCGACTCCCCGCCGTGGAACAGGTGTTCTGCTTCGAGAACCGGGGCGCCGAGATCGGCGTCACCCTCGGCCACCCGCACGGCCAGATCTACGGCTACCCCTACGTCACCCCGCGCACCTCCCTGATGCTCCGCTCCCTCGCGGCGCACGCCGAGCGCACCCCGGGCGCCAACCTCTTCGACGACGTGGTCGCCCGTGAACGCGCCGACGGCCGCCGCGTCGTCCTTGCGGGTGAACACTGGGTCGCCTTCGTCCCGTACGCCGCGCACTGGCCGTACGAAGTCCATCTCTACCCGCTGCGCCGGGTCCCCGACCTCCGCTCCCTGGACGACGCCGCCCGCGCCGAACTCCCGTCCCTCTACCTGGAGTTGCTGCGCCGCTTCGACCGCATCTTCGGCCCCGGCCAGCCTCCGACGCCGTACATCTCGGCCTGGCACCAGGCCCCCTTCCGGCACCCCCTGCGCGCGGACTTCGCCCTGCACCTGGAGCTGTTCACCGTGCGGCGCACCACCGGCAAGCTGAAGGTCCTCGCGGGCTCCGAATCCGGAATGGGTGCTTTCATCAACGACGTGTCGCCGGAGAGCGCGGCGCAGCGGATCCGAGAGGTGGCGAGCTGAGTGAAGTACCTGGTGACCGGGGGCGCCGGATACGTCGGAAGCGTGGTGGCGGCCCACCTGCTGGAGGCCGGCCACGAGGTGACCGTCCTGGACGACCTCTCGACCGGTTTCCGCGCGGGCGTCCCCGCCGGTGCGCGGTTCGTCGAGGGCCGCGTCCAGGACGCGGGGCGGGTGCTGGACGCCTCCTACGACGGGGTCCTGCACTTCGCCGCGTTCTCCCAGGTGGGCGAGTCCGTCGCCGACCCGGAGAAGTACTGGCGCAACAACGTCGGCGGCACCCTGGACCTGCTCGCCGCCATGCGGGAGGCCGCCGTGCGCCGCCTCGTCTTCTCCTCCACCGCCGCCACCTACGGCGAACCCGCCGTCACGCCCGTCACGGAGGACTGCCCGACCGCCCCCACCAGCCCGTACGGCGCCTCGAAGCTCGCCGTGGACCACATGATCGCCGGTGAGTGCGCGGCGCACGGCCTGGCCGCCGTCTCGCTGCGCTACTTCAACGTCGCCGGTTCGTACGGGAGCTCGGGCGAACGCCACGACCCCGAGTCGCACCTCGTCCCGATCGTCCTCCAGGTCGCCCAGGGCCGCCGCGACTCCGTCTCCGTCCACGGCGACGACTACCCGACCCCCGACGGCACCTGCGTCCGCGACTACATCCACGTCGCCGACCTCGCCGAGGCCCACCTCCTCGCCCTCACCGCCGCCCAGCCGGGCACGCACCACATCTGCAACCTGGGCAACGGCACGGGCTTCTCGGTGCGCGAAGTCATCGACGCCGCCCGCGAGGTCACCGGCCACCCGATCCCGGAGGTCGTCGGCCCGCGCCGCGGCGGCGACCCGGCCACCCTGGTCGCCTCGGCCGACCGGGCCCGCACCCTGCTGGGCTGGCGGCCCTCCCGCACGGAACTGACGGACATCATCGGCGACGCGTGGCGCTTCGCCCAGGACAGGCGGAGCGAGGGGGAGCGGGTATGAGCACGGCCGAACCCACCGCGGAATTCGCCGCGTTGTACGGTTCCGCGCCCGAGGGCGTCTGGGCGGCCCCCGGCCGGGTCAACCTGATCGGCGAGTACACGGACTTCAACGACGGCTTCGTGATGCCGTTCGCCCTCCCGCACACCGCCCGGGTCGCCGTCGCCCGCCGCACGGACGGGCTGCTGCGGCTGCACTCCGGCGACATCGAGGCGGGCGTCACGGAGGTGCGCGTCGCCGACCTCGCCCCCCGGCCGGGCGGCGGCTGGTGGACGTATCCGGCGGGAGTCGTCTGGGCGCTGCTCGAAGCGGGCCACGAGGAGGTGGCGGGCGGCGCGGACGTGCACCTGCGCTCCACCGTGCCGACCGGCGCGGGCCTCTCCTCCTCGGCGGCGATGGAGGTGTCGGTCGGCCTCGCCCTGGTCGACCTCCACGGACTGCCGGTGTCACGGCCCGAGTTGGCGCTGCTCTGCCAGCGGGCGGAGAACCGCTTCGTCGGAGTGCCGACCGGCATCATGGACCAGACCGCCTCCGCGTGCTGCGAGGCCGGTCACGCCCTCCACCTCGACACCCGGGACCTGACCCGGCGCCAGGTTCCCTTCGACCTGGCCGCCCAGGGGCTGGAGCTGCTGGTCGTCGACACCCGGGTCCAGCACGCGCTGGGCGACGGGGCGTACGCGGAACGCCGGGAGGGCTGCGAGGAGGGGGCCCGGCAACTGGGCGTGTCCCGGCTGCGGGACGTCCCGTACGAGGAACTGGACGCACACCTCGGCAAGTTGGGCGACGAACGCGTGCGCCGCTACGTGCGCCACGTCGTCACCGACAACCACCGGGTGAAGCGGGCGGTGGCCTGCCTGGACGCGGGCGACCCGCGCGGTCTCGGGGAGATCCTGGCCGAGGGGCACGCCTCGCTCCGCGACGACCTGCGCGTCTCCTGCCCGGAGCTGGACCTGGTGGTCTCGGCGGCGGCGGAGGCCGGGGCGCTGGGCGCGCGGATGACCGGGGGCGGCTTCGGCGGCTCCGCCGTCGTCCTCACCGAGACGGCCGCCGCCCCGGCCGTGGCCGAGGCCCTCACTTCGGCGTTCGCCGCGGCGGGCCATGCCGCCCCGGGGATCTTCCCGGCGGCGCCGTCACGGGGCGCGCACCGCGTCCACTGACCCCGACCAGCCCCGGGAGCCCGGTCCGCTGACCTCGACCAGGCGCGGGAGCCCGGTCCGCTGACCTCGACCAGGCGCGGGAGCCCGGTCCACTGGCCTCGACCAGCCACGGGAGTACGACAGGAAAGGGCCGGGACCCGTGCACGGAAGGGCCATCTCCTCTCTCCTTCCGCCACAACCCCACACGCCGATCCCACGTCGGCCCCCGAGGCCAAACACTTCTGCAAATACCCTTCCGATCAACGCCCCCGCCCGTACTCTGAGGCTTGAGCACCGGTGGGGGCCGATGCTGATCAGGGGGCGAGACAGTCGGATACGGCGCCCGGGGCAGGGGTAGGGATCGCACCGCACGGCGGCGGCCGTGCACGCACCCGCACCACCCGAGTCCCCTTCCCGAGCGCCGCGTCCGCGCATGTCCGTCCTCCGACCCATGGGGGTGTCTGAGGCAGTGGTTCGAATCCGGGTCCTGGTGGTCGACGACCACCGCATCTTCGCCGAGTCGCTGGCTGCCGCCCTCGCGGCGGAGCCCGACGTCGACGTGGCGGCAGCGGGCAGCGGCCCCGTCGCCCTCCGCTGTCTGGAACGGGGAGCGGCGGAGGGCCGCACCTTCGACGTGATGCTCATCGACGCCGACCTCGGCGCCGCCCTGCCGCTGAGCGGTCACCCGAACCACCATCCGGTGGCCGTCCCCGACCACCCGGGCGCCGACCAGGACGGCCTGGTCGACGGCATCTCCCTGGTCGCGGGTGTCCGTACGGGACACGCGGGCGTGCGCACCGTCGTCCTCGCGGAGAAGGACGACCCGCGCCGGGCCGCCCTCGCCCTCCAGGCCGGAGCGTCCGGCTGGGTCGCCAAGGACTGCTCGCTGCAACGCCTGCTGGCCGTCATCCGGGGCGTCCTGCGCGACGAGACCCATCTGCCGCCCGCTCTGCTGACCGGAGTGCTCCGCGAGCTGACCGCCGCCCGCAAGCACCGCACGGAGAGCGAACGCCTGGTGGAGTCCCTGACCCCGCGCGAGCGGGAGGTGCTGCGCTGCATGGTCGCCGGCCTCGGCCGCAAGGCCGTCGCCGAACGCCTCTTCCTCTCGCCCCACACGGTCCGCACCCACATGCAGAACGTGCTGGGCAAACTGGGCGTCCACTCCACGCTCGCCGCCGTCGCCCTGGCGCGCCGCGCCGGGGTCGGACCCGCGGACCTAGTTCCCGGGGACGTTGTCGAACGGGGCGGTCAACTGGCGTAGCAGACCGGCCAGTTCACCCCGCTGCGCGCGCGACAGCTTGCCCAGGATCGCGCGCTCCTGCGCCAGCAGCCCCGCGAGCGCCTGGTCGGCCCGGTCCCGCCCCTCGTCGGTCAGCCGCACCAGCACGCCCCGCCGGTCACTGGGATCGGGCAGCCGCTCCACCAGGCCCTTCTTCGCGAGCCGGTCGATGCGGTTGGTCATCGTCCCGGACGTGACGAGCGTCTGGGTCAGCAGTTGCCCGGGGGAGAGCTGGTACGGGTCCCCGGCCCGCCGCAGCGAGGTCAGGACGTCGAACTCCCACGGCTCCAGGCTGTGCTCGGAGAACGCCAGCCGGCGCGCCCGGTCGAGATGGCGCGCCAGACGGGACACCCGACTGAGCACCTCAAGCGGCTCCACGTCGAGGTCGGGGCGCTCTCGGCGCCATGCTGCGACCAGTCGGTCGACCTCGTCCTCCATGCGGATCAGTGTAGGGGGTCTGTCGACATGAAGTCTCTTCAGATCAAGTCTCTTGACATCAAGACACTTTTGCGGTCACGCTTGCCGGCATGACCGCCCGTGACTCCTCCCCCGTCTGGGACCCCGCCCAGTACCTCCGCCACGCGGGCCACCGCACCCGCCCCTTCCTCGACCTCCTGGCCCGCATCGCGCCGCCCCGCGACCCCGCCCGCATCGCCGACCTCGGCTGCGGGGCGGGCAACGTGACCCGCCTGCTCGCCGACCGCTGGCCGAACGCCCGGGTGACGGGCTTCGACGACTCCCCGCAGATGCTCGCCCGCGCGGCCGAGCACGCCACCGACCGCCTGACCTTCGCCCGTGCCGACGCGACGACGTGGGCGCCGGCCCCCGCCTCGTACGACCTGATCGTCTCCAACGCGCTCCTCCAGTGGGTCCCCGGCCACACCGCGCTCATCCCCGCCTGGCTGGAGGGCCTCACCCCCACCGGCACCTTCGCCTTCCAGGTCCCCGGCAACTTCGACGCCCCGAGCCACACGATCCTGGCGGAGCTGCGCGAGTCGCCCCGCTGGCGCTCCCGCCTGTCGGGCGTCGGCGACCGGTCGGGCGCGGTGGAGACCCCGGCCCGTTACCTCTCCCTCCTCACCTCCCTCGGCTGCGCGGCGGACGTCTGGGAGACCACCTACCTCCAGCTCCTCCCCGGCGAGGACCCCGTCCTCGACTGGGTCAAGGGCACCGCCCTGCGCCCGGTCCTCACCGCCCTGGCCGACGACCCGGAAGCGGCGGCGGCCTTCACCGCCTCCTACGCAGCGGCCCTCCGCACGGCCTACCCGCCCACCCCCGCCGGCACGGTCTTCCCCTTCCGCCGCATCTTCGCGATCGGAACCCGCCGGTGATCGCCGCCCTCGACCACGTCCAGCTCGCCGCGCCCGTCGGCTCGGAGCCCGAGCTGCGCGCGTACTACGTCACGGTGCTCGGCATGCGGGAGATCCCCAAGCCGCCGCTGCTGGCGGCGCGGGGCGGCTGCTGGTTCGAGGCGGGCGGGGTGCGGCTCCACCTGGGCGTGGAGGACGGCTTCCGCCCGGCGAAGAAGGCCCACCCGGGAATCCGGGTCACGGACATCGAGGCGTACGGCGCGCGCCTGGCCGGGCACGGGGCGACGGTCCTCTGGGACGACGGCCTCCCGGGCCACAGGCGCTTCTACTCCGAGGACCCGGCCGGCAACCGGCTGGAGTTCCTGGAACGGCTCACAGCGTCCTGAGGGCGTCGAGCGAGATGTCGACGTCGATCCCGTACGGCACGCCGACCTTGAGCCGGTCGTGGTGGATGCCGGTCAGCGCGTACGTCTTCGTCAGGGGGTCGAGTTCGTAGACGCGGACGACGGGGTGCTGGTCGGCGCCGGTCATCTCGACGAGCCAGAAATGCGGGATGCCGGCCGCGGCGTACTTGCGCGGCTTGGTGTCGCGGTCGCGGGACTCGGAGTCGGGGGAGACGACTTCGACGGCGAGGAGGAGGTCGGCCGCCTGGTAACGGGTCTGCTCCGTGCTGGTGACGGCTTCGGCCCGGACGATCGAGACGTCGGGCTCGGGACCGTTGCGGCGGTCGAGCACCACGGTCATCTCCCGTCGCACCTTCAGATCGGCGGGAACGCTGCTGCGCAGGCCGGTCACCAGCAGGTCGATCATCGTGCTGTGGAAATCCCGCTGCGGACTCACGAAAACCAGACTCCCGTCGATCATCTCGGTGTGCGGCGGGAGATCGGGCAGCGTGAAAAGGTCGTCCACGGTGTAGCCGTCCTGCGGCGGCACCGGCCAACGGCAACCCGACGACTCGGCGATCGGCTCGGCGGTCATGGTGATTCCTCCCATGGACGGGATTCTGGGCCTGCTCCCTCACGGTAGCGGCCGAGATCGCGGCACGTACTCACAAAGAGTGACGCGCCCCGCTCTCCGAAACGCTCGTGAGCTGCGGGTCGGGGCTGTCCATGGGGGCGATCACGCCTGGCGGACTCGCGGCGGCGTCACCCGCGGCGGCCCAGCGCCTTCGCGCGGTCGTGGGCCCAGCCCGCGAGGATCACGCCGAAGAGGGTGGCCGTCAGGTACGTGACCAGGTTGACGGTGAAGGGGGCGCCCAGGCCGCCGAGGAGGCCGGTGTTGTCGTGGTCGATCAGCAGGCGGATCGCGCCCTGGCCACCGACGACCACCAGCACCGCACCGATGATCTGGAGAATGTCGAACTTCATGGCGTACTGCCTTTCCCTGCGCGGACACGCGGCTAATACAATGCGCTTGCATTGTATTGAGCGGCGGGGGCGGATGCAATGCGATCGCATGGGAAAAGGAGGTGGGTGCGTTCATGCCCAAGGTGGTGGACCACGAGGACCGCAGGCAGCGGCTGGCCGAGGCCGTGTGGGAGCTGACGCTGCGCGAGGGGCTGGAGGGCGTGACCTTGCGGAAGGTCGCGGCCGAGGCCGGGGTGTCCATGGGGCAGGTGCAGCACTACCACGCCTCGCGGGAGGAGATGGTCCGGGACGCGGTCACCCGGGCGGTGGCCGCGCTCAACGCCCGCATCGAGACCTCGGTGAAGGCCGCCGCGGCGGGGGAGGAGGCGTCCGCGGAGGTGATCCTGCGGGAGTGCCTGTACGCGATGCTCGGCCGGGACGAGGAGGGAGCCAGGCTGCTGCGGCTGTCGGTGGCCGTCTTCGGGCGGGCGGTCTCCGATCCGGCGCTGGCGCGGGCGATGGCGCCCGATGACGGCGAACTCCTCGACCTCACGGCCGGCCTGATCGCCGGTGCCCGCACCGAACGGGGAAAGCAAGCCACCGGCGACCCCCGTGTCGACGCGGACATCTGCTGGGCCCTGGCCACCGGCCTGGGCGTCGACGTGGCCCTCGGCCTGCGGACGGTGGAGGCGGCGGAGACGGTGCTCGGGTACCACCTGGAGGGGGTGCTCGGCCGGGAGTGAGTGGGCTGGGATATGCCCGGGGCATGTTCACTCGTGCGGATGGAGGACGGCCGTTCCGGAGCGTACGTCGGTTCCGACGCCTAGCCTCGGTTGGCGGAAGGAGGCGCAGGATGACGTACGCGCACACGAGGAGTCTCCGGTCATGAGCGACGGCTCCGCCGCCGAACTGGACGAAGTCCTGTGGCGGGCCTGGGAGGCCATGGACCTCCCGGAGGGTTGTCGCGGCGAGGTCGTGGAGGGCGCCATCGAGATCTCGGCGGTCGGGAGCCTGCGGCACGGAGTGCTCCTCAACCGCCTCTGCCGCGCGTTGGACGGACACCTGACCGGGCAGGGCCACCAGGTCTGGGCCGGCGTCATCGTCCTCCACGGCCGCAAGGCCTGGCAGCCCGACCTCGTGGTCGCCCCCATTGACATGGAAGCGGTCGGCGACGAGGACGGCTACGGAATCACGGCGTCCGGTGTCCGCACGGTCATCGAGGTCGTCTCCCCCGGCCGCCAGAACACCCAGCGCGACCGCGTCCGCAAGCGCCGCGAGTACGCCCGTGCCGGAACCCCCGTGTACGTCCTCGTGGACGACTTCGACGGGGACGGGGCGGTCGTCGTGCTCACCTCGCCCGACCCGGCGAAGGCCGCGTACACCGACGAGCACCGCGTCCCGTACGGCAAGGACGCCGTCGTTCCGTCCGGGCCCGCCGGGGGCTTCGTCATCGGGAGCGACCTCACCGGGGCGTGAGCGCAGCAAGAAGGGGCCGCCCCCGGTGCACACCGGGCGCGGCCCCTTCGTACGAGCACACGAGCACAAGCACGAGCGTCGAGCGACACCGCTCAGTTCCTGCGGTGTCCTATGAGCCGTGGCTTCGACTCCAGGTTCTCCAGGCCGTGCCAGGAGAGGTTCACCAGGTGGGCGGCGACCTCCGCCTTCTTCGGCTTGCGGACGTCCAGCCACCACTGGCCCGTGAGCGCCACCATGCCGACCAGTGCCTGGGCGTACAGCGGGGCCAGTTTCGGGTCGAAGCCGCGGGCCTTGAACTCCAGGCCGAGGATGTCCTCGACCTGAGTGGCGATGTCGGAGATCAGCGAGGCGAAGGTGCCGGTGGACTGGGCGACCGGGGAGTCGCGGACCAGGATGCGGAAGCCGTCCGTGTACGTCTCGATGTAGTCGAGGAGGGCGAACGCGGCCTGCTCCAGGAGCTCGCGGGGGTGGCCGGCGGTCAGGGCGCTGGTCACCATGTCCAGGAGGGACCGCATCTCGCGGTCCACCACCACCGCGTACAGGCCCTCCTTGCCGCCGAAGTGCTCGTAGACGACCGGCTTCGAGACGCCGGCCTTCGCCGCGATCTCCTCCACCGACGTGCCCTCGAAGCCCTTCGCCGCGAACAGGGTGCGGCCGATGTCCAGCAGCTGTTCGCGGCGTTCCGCGCCCGTCATGCGGACACGGCGGGCCCGCCGCGGCACGGTGCGGGGTTTGTCGCCGCTCGCGCTCGGATTCGTACCTGAGGTGCTGCTGCCTTCGGTCGCCACAGGCTCCATCATGCCGTTTCTGTCGCGTTGGTCTTGTCCGGGGCGTCCTGTCCCTTGCGCCGGGAGGCCAGCCGCGACGCCGTCGGCCAGCGGACGTCGTACGCCCAGCCCGCCTGCTCGAACCAGCGGATGAGCCGCGCCGAGGAGTCGACCTGACCCTTCATCACGCCGTGCCGCGCCGACGTCGGGTCCGCGTGGTGCAGGTTGTGCCAGGACTCGCCGCAGGAGAGGACCGCCAGCCACCACACGTTGCCCGAGCGGTCCCGGGACTTGAACGGCCGCTTGCCGACCGCGTGGCAGATGGAGTTGATGGACCACGTCACGTGGTGGAGCAGCGCCACGCGCACCAGCGAACCCCAGAAGAACGCGGTGAACGCGCCCCACCAGGACATCGTGACCAGGCCGCCGACCAGCGGCGGGATCGCCAGCGAGAGCATCGTCCAGTAGATGAAGTCGCGCGAGATGCGGCTGATCGCCGGGTCCTTGATCAGGTCCGGGGCGTACTTCTCCTGCGACGTCTGCTCCTCGTCGAACATCCAGCCGATGTGCGCCCACCACAGCCCCTTCATCAGGGACGGCAGGTCCTCGCCGAAGCGCCACGGCGAGTGCGGGTCGCCCTCCGCGTCCGAGAACTTGTGGTGCTTGCGGTGGTCGGCCACCCAGCGGACCAGGGGCCCCTCCACCGCCATCGACCCCATGATCGCCAGCGCGATGCGCAGCGGACGCCTGGCCTTGAAGCTGCCGTGCGTGAAGTAGCGGTGGAAGCCGATCGTGATGCCGTGGCAGCCCAGGTAGTACATGAACACCAGCAGGCCCAGGTCGAGCCAGCTCACCCCCCAGCCCCAGGCGAGCGGAATCGCCGCGAGGAGCGCCACGAAGGGGACGATGATGAACAGGAGCAACGCGATCTGTTCGATGGAGCGCTTCGACTCCCCGCCGCGCGTCGCCAGCGGCACCGGAGTGACGGAAGTGGTGGAGGAGCCGGCGGACGGCGTGCTGCCGTCGGAAGACTCCTGGTCCTCATTGAGTAGACCGGGGCTGAGGGTCATGAAGGTCCCCTGGGGGGTGAGGAAGCGGCTGACGCCTTGGCTACGGTTCCGTAACCTACGGCATCGTAAGTATGGCAGCGGTGAAGCCCGCCGCACGAGGCCGACGGGGCCCGGAATCGCGCGGCCGGACCCGCACCGGAATGTGCGGCCCGCCACACGAGGTCGGCGAGTACCCGAATGAGTGGACACATATCCTGGACGCGTCGGACAGCGCGGTCCGAGTTCCTGCCGTTCGCGTAATCCCCACTGCAAGGAGCCGCACCTGTGAGCAGTGCCGACCAGACCCCCAACACCAGCCCCGAGCTGCGCGCCGACATCCGCCGACTGGGCGACCTCCTCGGCGAGACGCTCGTGCGGCAGGAGGGCCCCGAGCTGCTGGAGCTCGTGGAGCGGGTCCGGGCCCTGACCCGTACCGACGGCGAAGCCGCAGCAGAACTGCTCGGCGACACCGACCTGGAAACCGCCGCGCGCCTCGTGCGGGCCTTCTCCACCTACTTCCACCTTGCGAACGTCACCGAGCAGGTGCACCGCGGGCGCGAGATGCGCGAACTGCGCGCCCAGGAGGGCGGGCTGCTGGCCCGCACCGCCGACCTGCTGAAGGACGCCGACCCCGAGCACCTCCAGCAGACCGTCAAGAACCTGAACGTGCGGCCCGTCTTCACGGCCCACCCCACGGAGGCCGCGCGCCGCTCCGTCCTCAACAAGCTGCGCCGCATCGCCGAACTGCTGGAAACCCCGGTCATCGCCTCCGACCGCCGCCGCCAGGACGTCCGCCTCGCCGAGAACATCGACCTGATCTGGCAGACCGACGAGCTGCGCGTCGTACGTCCCGAACCCGCGGACGAGGCCCGCAACGCCATCTACTACCTGGACGAACTGCACGCCAACGCCGTCGGCGACGTCCTCGAGGACCTCGCCGCCGAACTGGAGCGCGTCGGCGTCCAGCTCCCCGCCGGCACGCGCCCCCTCACCTTCGGCACCTGGATCGGCGGCGACCGCGACGGCAACCCCAACGTCACCCCGGCCGTCACCTGGGACGTCCTGATCCTCCAGCACGAGCACGGCATCGAGGACGCCCTGCAACTGGTCGACAAGCTGCGCGGACAACTGTCGAACTCGATCCGCTACACCGGCGCCACAGACGAACTGCTGGAGTCCCTCCGGGCTGACCTGGAGCACCTCCCCGAGATCAGCCCCCGCTACAAGCGCCTCAACGCCGAGGAGCCCTACCGGCTCAAGGCCACCTGCATCCGGCAGAAGCTCGTCAACACCCGCGAGCGCCTCGCCAAGGGCGCGCCCCACCGCCCCGGCTGCGACTACCTCGGCACCGGCCAGCTCATCGACGACCTCACCCTCATCCAGACCTCGCTGCGCGAGCACAAGGCGGGCCTGTTCGCCGACGGCCGCATGGACCGCACCATCCGCACGCTCGCCGCGTTCGGCCTCCAGCTCGCCACCATGGACGTGCGCGAACACGCCGACGCCCACCACCACGCCCTCGGCCAGCTCTTCGACCGCCTCGGCGAGGAGTCATGGCGCTACGCCGACATGCCCCGCGAGTACCGGCAGAAGCTCCTCGCCAAGGAACTCCGCTCCCGGCGGCCCCTCGCCCCCGTGCCGGCGCCCCTCGACAAGGACGGCGAGAAGACCCTCGGGGTGTTCCTCACCGTCAGGGAGGCCCTGGAGCGCTTCGGGCCCGAGGTCATCGAGTCGTACATCATCTCCATGTGCCAGGGCGCCGACGACGTGTTCGCCGCCGCCGTGCTGGCCCGCGAGGCCGGACTGGTCGACCTGCACGCCGGCTGGGCGAAGATCGGCATCGTGCCGCTGCTGGAGACCACCGACGAGCTGCGCGCCGCCGACGTCATCCTCGACGAGATGCTCGCCGACCCCTCGTACCGTCGACTCGTCTCCCTGCGCGGTGACGTGCAGGAGGTCATGCTCGGCTACTCCGACTCCTCCAAGTTCGGCGGCATCACCACCTCCCAGTGGGAGATCCACCGCGCCCAGCGCCGCCTGCGCGACGTCGCCCACCGGTACGGCGTGCGCCTGCGCCTCTTCCACGGCCGCGGCGGCACCGTCGGCCGCGGCGGCGGCCCCTCCCACGACGCGATCCTCGCCCAGCCGTGGGGAACGCTGGAGGGCGAGATCAAGGTCACCGAGCAGGGCGAGGTCATCTCCGACAAGTACCTCGTGCCGTCGCTGGCCCGCGAGAACCTGGAGCTGACGGTCGCCGCCACCCTCCAGGCGTCCGCCCTGCACACCGCCCCCCGCCAGTCCGACGAGGCGCTCGCCCGCTGGGACGCCGCCATGGACACCGTCTCCGAGGCCGCCCACACCGCGTACCGCAAGCTGGTCGAGGACCCCGACCTGCCGACGTACTTCCTCGCCTCCACCCCCGTCGACCAGCTCGCCGACCTGCACCTGGGCTCACGGCCCTCCCGCCGCCCCGGTTCCGGCGTCTCCCTCGACGGCCTGCGCGCCATCCCCTGGGTGTTCGGCTGGACCCAGTCCCGCCAGATCGTCCCCGGCTGGTACGGCGTCGGCTCCGGCCTCAAGGCGCTGCGCGAGGCCGGCCTGGAGAGCGTCCTGGAGGAAATGCACGAACGCTGGCACTTCTTCCGCAACTTCCTCTCCAACGTGGAGATGACCCTCGCCAAGACCGACCTGCGCATCGCACGTCACTATGTCGACACGCTCGTCCCCGACGAGCTCAAGCACGTCTTCGACAGCATCGAGGCCGAGCACGCGCTGACCGTGCAGGAAGTGCTCAGGATCACCGGCGGCAGCGAGCTGCTGGACACCAGCCCGGTCCTCCAGCAGACCTTCGCCATCCGCGACGCCTACCTGGACCCGATCTCCTACCTCCAGGTCGCCCTGCTCAAGCGCCAGCGCGACGCGGCGGCCGCCGGCCAGGAGCCCGACCCGCTCCTCGCCCGCGCCCTGCTGCTCACCGTCAACGGCGTGGCGGCGGGTCTGCGCAACACCGGCTGATCACCCGGCGACACGTGAGAAGGGCGCCCCCGGAATGCTCCGGGGGCGCCCTTCTCGCGTTGCTCAGCGCAGCGCCCTGCTGTACTCGTTGGCCGCCGCGACGCCCGCGCGGATGCGTTCCGTCGTGGAGGCCGTACGCACCCGTTCCGGCGGCACGTCCCACTCCCGGCCGCCGGCCAGGGGGCGCAGTTGTACGTACGGGCCTTCGCAGCCCATGAGCACCCCGACCCGGCCGTCCCGCTCGTCCACGACGACGGTTCCCGGCATGGGGGTCACCGCGTGGCGGCCTTGGCCAGTACGCCGACGAGCAGCCGCACGGTCGTCGCGTTGGCCCGGCCCAGCTCGATGAGCGGGCGCGCGGGGACCGCCGTGCAGGAGGGCAGGTCGACGCGCAGGGACGGCAGCGTGATGCCGTGCCGGGCCAGGATTTCGGCCAGCTCGTCGGTGAGGGCGTACGCCTCGGCGGTGGGGTTGTCGCTGAACGCGTCCGAGGGGGAGGGGAGTTCCCTGTTTTCCTGGTTCATGCCTCAAGCCTGGACGAGCGGGGCTACGGTGAGTAGTGCTTCGTAGCCAACAGTGATTTTGCGGGTGGAGGGGTGCGCGATGACCGCACAGCACGACCAGAACGCCGGGCCCGATCCGTACACCTCCCCGAAGACCTTCTACGGGTCCGAACTGCGCCGCGTCCGCGAGGAGGCGGGGCTGTCGCAGACGGAGGTGGGCGAGCGCTGCTTCTGCTCCGGGACGTACATCGGCCAGTTCGAGGCGGCGGTGAGGAGGCCGCAGCCGGACATCTCCCGGATGTTCGACGAGGTCTTCGGCACCGGCCGGCATTTCCGGCGCCTCTGCGAGCTGGCCCGCAAGTCCAAGTACGCGGATTACTTCGCGGACGCGGCGGAGCTGGAGAAGTTGGCGGTGACCATCAGCGAGTACGCGCCGTTGTTGGTGCCGGGGTTGTTGCAGACGGAGGCGTATGCGCGGGCCCTCACGCAAGTCACCCTGCCCTATGTGGAACCCGAAGAGGTGGATGACCTGGTGCGGCTCCGCATGGAGCGGCAACGCATCCTCGGCTGCCCAACCAGCCCGTTGTTGTGGGCCATTCTGCACGAGACCGTACTGCGAGTTCCCATCGGCGGCGCTGCCGTGATGGGACCGCAGCTCCTGCATCTGGTGGAGATGGGACGCACGCGGCGGGTGACGCTTCAGGTGCTGCCCTATGAGGCATCGGCCGAGGCGTTCATCAACGGCACGACCACCCTCTTCACGTTCAACGACGCGCCCACCACCGTCTACACGGAAGGGGAGGGGATCGGGCAACTCATGGAAGATCCGCCGTTGGTTGACCGATACCGGGAGACGTACGATCGCGTCAGGGCTACCGCGTTGTCACCAGCGAGGTCCCTTGACCTGCTCACCACGGCGGCAGAGGAATACCGGATCAGATGAGCACTGCGAGCGAGCCGAACGCAAAGAGCTGGCGCAAGTCTTCGTACAGCGACGGCCAGGGCGGAAGCTGCCTGGAGGTGTTGGACGGCCTCGCGGGCGTCGTCCCGGTACGGGACAGCAAGGTGCCCGAGGGCGCGGCCCTGGTGATTCCGCACGCAGGGTGGGCAACTTTCGTAGAAGCCGTCAAGAACGGTCCGCTCAGCGGTATGTGACGGACCTGTCCGTCAACGCAGTGAAGAGTGGAGCCCTCTGACGCGAGTCGAAGGGCCCCAGCACCTCACGAGTTGTACGTCGACTGCGCCCGCTCCAGGCCCTCGATCACCAGGGCCTCCACGGCGTCCGCCGCGCGGTCCACGAAGTAGTCCAGCTCCTTCTTCTCCGCACCGGAGAAGTCCTTCAGGACGAAGTCGGCGACCTGCATCCGGCCCGGCGGGCGGCCGATGCCGAAGCGGACCCGGTGGTAGTCGGGGCCCAGCGACTTCGTCATCGACTTCAGGCCGTTGTGGCCGTTGTCGCCGCCGCCCAGCTTCAGGCGCAGCACGCCGTAGTCGATGTCCAGCTCGTCGTGGATCGCCACGATGTTCGCGACGGGCACCTTGTAGAAGTCACGCAGCGCCGTCACCGGGCCGCCCGACAGGTTCATGTACGAGAGCGGCTTGGCGAGGACCACCCGGCGGTTGAACGGGCCCGGGGGACCGATCCGGCCCTCCAGGACCTGCGCACGCGCCTTGTGGGACTTGAACTTGCCGCCGATCCGCGAAGCCAGGAGGTCGGCGACCATCCAGCCCACGTTGTGGCGGTTCGCCGCGTACTCGCCGCCCGGATTGCCCAGGCCCACCACCAGCCAGGGGGCCGACGGGTCAGGGGCGGCCGGGGAAGCCGGGGAGGCGGCCCGGCTCGGGGTCGTCATCTGCATGTCTCCTTACGTCCTGCCGGTGGCCCGCACATACGGAAGCCGCCGCCCCGCACCCCGAAGGGCGCGCGGCGGCGGCCGAAACCGTACAACGGAAAGCTACGGGGCTCAGGCCTCGGAACCCTCGGCGTCGGCGTCCGCGGACGGCTCCTCGGCCTGCGCGGAGACGACCTGGATGACGACGGCGTCGGCGTCGGTCACCAGCGTGGTGCCCTCGGGCAGCGTGATGTCCTTGGCGTGGATCGCGTCACCGGCGTCCAGACCCTGCACCGAGACGGTGACCGACTCGGGGATGTGCGTGGCCTCGGTCTCGACGGAGATCGTGTTCAGCACGTTCTCCAGGAGGTTGGAGCCCGGCGCGAGGTCGCCCTCGGAGATGACCGCGACCTCGACCGTGACCTTCTCGCCGCGCTTGACCGCGAGCAGGTCGACGTGGGTCAGGGTGCGCTTGATGGCGTCACGCTGGACGGCCTTCGGGATGACGAGCTCGTTGCGGCCGTCGATGTCGAGGGAGATGAGCACGTTCTGGGTCTTGAGCGCCATCATGAGCTCGTGGCCCGGCAGCGTGATGTGCACGGTCTCGGCGCCGTGACCGTAGATGACACCGGGAACCTTGCCGGCGCGACGGGTCTGGCGGGCGGCACCCTTGCCGAAGTCGTTGCGGACCTCAGCGGCGATCTTGACTTCAGCCATGATTGCGCTCCTCGTAAATGGTGGAAACGGGGTAGGTCGTCACCCGGCCACACGAACGGCCCGCTGCGGAGCCTGCTACGAAGAGCGCGTCGATAACGGAGAGCCTCCGGGGCCTCCCTCGCCGAGCAACCTCGCCACTGTACCCGGGCCTGCCCCGGACAGCCCAATCGATCATCCGCCCCGTACGGGGAAGGGCCGCCCGGCGGCGTACCGGGCGGCCCTTCTCCGTACAGCTACGACGTACCAGGAACAGCTACGGCGTACTAGGACTGCTCCTCGAAGAGGCTCGTCACCGAACCGTCCTCGAAGACCTCGCGCACCGCGCGCGCGATCGACGGGGCGATGGACAGCACGGTGATCTTGTCCATCTCCAGGTCGGAGGGGTCCGGGAGGGTGTTCGTGAAGACGAACTCGCTCACCTTGGAGTTCTTCAGCCGGTCGGCGGCCGGGCCCGACAGGATGCCGTGCGTGGCCGTCACGATGACGTCCTCCGCGCCGTGCGCGAACAGGGCGTCGGCGGCGGCGCAGATCGTGCCGCCGGTGTCGATCATGTCGTCGACCAGGACGCAGACGCGGCCCTTGACCTCGCCGACGACCTCGTGGACGGTCACCTGGTTGGCGACGTCCTTGTCCCGGCGCTTGTGCACGATGGCCAGGGGGGCGTCCAGCCGGTCGCACCAGCGGTCGGCGACGCGCACGCGGCCGGCGTCCGGGGAGACGATCGTCAGCTTGGAGCGGTCCACCTTCGCGCCCACGTAGTCCGCGAGGACCGGGAGCGCGGTGAGGTGGTCGACCGGGCCGTCGAAGAAGCCCTGGATCTGGTCGGTGTGCAGGTCGACGGTGAGGATGCGGTGCGCGCCCGCCGTCTTCAGCAGGTCGGCGACCAGCCGGGCCGAGATCGGCTCGCGGCCCTTGTGCTTCTTGTCCTGACGGGCGTAGCCGTACGACGGAACGATCACCGTGATCGAACGGGCCGAGGCCCGCTTCAGCGCATCGATCATGATGAGCTGTTCCATGATCCACTTGTTGATGGGAGCCGTGTGGCTCTGCATCAGGAAGCAGTCGGCGCCGCGCGCGGACTCCTGGAAGCGGACGTAGATCTCACCGTTGGCGAAGTCGAAGGCCTTCGTCGGCACGACGCCGATGCCCAGCTGATGTGCGACCTCCTCGGCCAGCTCGGGGTGTGCGCGGCCGGAGAAGAGCATCATCTTCTTCTCGCCGGTCGTCTTGATCCCGGTCACAGCACGGTCTCCTCAGAGTGTTTCTGGCCGCCGCAGCCTGCGAGCCAGCCGAAATGGTGTGCGTCTATCACGGTACGCGGTGCGCGGAGCACCCGTTTCCGGTCAGCTTTCGTCGGTGGACTCGGCGGAGGCGGCCTGGGCGGCCTGCGCGGCGGCGCTGCCGGGGCGCTTGCGGGCCACCCAACCCTCGATATTCCGCTGCTGGCCCCGCGCCACGGCCAGCGAACCGGCCGGCACGTCCTTGGTGATCACGGACCCGGCGGCGGTGTACGCGCCGTCCCCGACAGTGACAGGCGCCACAAACATGTTGTCGGAGCCCGTGCGGCAGTGCGAGCCGATCGTGGTGTGGTGCTTGGCCTCGCCGTCGTAGTTCACGAAGACGCTGGCCGCGCCGATGTTGGTGTGGTCGCCGATCGTCGCGTCGCCGACGTAGGAGAGGTGCGGAACCTTGGAGCCCTCGCCGATCGTCGCGTTCTTCGCCTCGACGTACGCGCCGATCTTCGACTTCACGCCGAGCTTGGTGCCCGGACGCAGGTAAGCGAACGGGCCGACGCTGGCGGCCGCGCCGATCTCCGCCCGCACGGCGACGGTGTTGTCCACGCGCGCGCCGATGCCGACCGTGGTGTCGGTGAGGCGGGTGTTCGGGCCGACCTCGGCGTCGGCGGCGATGTGGGTGTCGCCCAGGAGCTGGGTGCCGGGGTGGACGATCGCGTCCTGGCCGAAAGTGACCGTGCAGTCCACGAAGGTCGACTGCGGGTCGATGATGCTCACGCCGGAGAGCATGGCTGCTTCGAGGAGGCGGGCGTTGAGCAGGCGGCGGGCCTCCGCCAACTGCACGCGGTTGTTGATGCCCAGGATCTCGCGGTGGTCGGCGGCGACGGACGCGCCGACGCGGTGGCCGGCCTCGCGCAGGATGCCGAGCACGTCGGTGAGGTACTCCTCGCCCTGGCTGTTGTCGGTGCGCACCTTGCCGAGCGCGTCGGCGAGCAGCTCGCCGTCGAAGGCGAAGACGCCGGAGTTGATCTCGCGGATGGCGCGCTGGGCGTCGGTGGCGTCCTTGTGCTCGACGATCGCCGTCACGGCCTGCGTCTGCGGGTCGCGCACGATGCGGCCGTACCCGGTGGAGTCCGGGACCTCGGCGGTCAGCACGGTGCAGGCGTTGCCGTCGGCGGAGTGGGTGGCGGCGAGGGCGGTGAGGGTGTCGCCGGTCAGCAGCGGGGTGTCGCCGCAGACCACGACGACCGTGCCGGACGGGCTGCCGCCGAGGGCCTCCAGGCCCATGCGCACCGCGTGACCGGTGCCGAGCTGCTGCTCCTGCACGGCGGTGTGCGCGTCGGCGTCGATCTCGCCGAGGTGGGCGACGACCTTCTCGCGGGCGTGGCCGACGACGACGACCAGGTCGGCCGGGTCCAGCTCGCGCGCTGCGGCGACGACATGACCGACGAGCGAGCGCCCGCTGATCTCGTGCAGGACCTTCGGGGTGGCCGACTTCATGCGGGTGCCCTCACCCGCTGCGAGGACGACGACGGCTGCCGGGCTGTTGGCGCTCACGGTGGTGCCCTTCGGCTACTACGGGGGGTGGACTTCCGCAGGATACCGGGGGGTTACGAGGGGGAAACGAGTGCGGGTCCCGACCGAGAGGCCAGGACCCGAACTTGCTGCTCCGCCGGCTGGATTCGAACCAGCGTCTCAAGGCTCCAAAGGCCTGCGGGATGCCGCTACCCCACGGCGGATCATTGCGTAGACCTTACCCGAGGACTCCCGGGTAGTTGGCAATGATCCCGGCCCACCAGCCCTCGATGCGCTGGTAGAGCTGTGCCCCTTTGGCGACGCGGACGACCAGGCACCCCCGGTAGTCGTCGCCCACGTTCTTGCGGACCGTTTTCGGGTTGTGCTTCTTGAGGGTCGTCCTGGCCAGAGCGGAGACTTCGACCCCCGCCAGGTCGGCCCAGTAGCGTTCGGCCGCGCTCACGTCGGCCAGCTCATGGATCATCACGCGGTACTGGATGCGCTCGCTCGCGATGCCCAGCAGGGCGAGCCAGGCCAGGTACACCCGGATCATCCCCGGGTCGCTGTTGATGAAGGCGACGGTCTCGCGGCGTGCGTAGGGCTTGTCCTTGGTGCCTTCGGACCAGTACAGCCCGACCCCGAGCAGGAACAGTTCACGATCCGTGAGGGTGCCGATCTCGTCCCGGGCGGCCTGCTTGGTGCGCGCCCTCTCTGCTTCGCGGACGGCGTTCTCGTGTTCCCAGCGCTTCTGGCCCGCGAGCCTGGCTCGTTCCGAGGGGGTGCCGCGATCCGGTTTCGGCAGGTCGCGTACCCACAGCGAGATCGAACTCTTCGAGCAGCCCAGCTCGACCTGGATCTCGTCGTACGTCATGCCTTCCAGACGCAGTTCGCGCGCCCTCTCGCGGAGGTCGTCCTTCGGGTGGGGGCGCTTGGTCCACTCCGGGGCCTGCTCGCCGTCGAGGAGGCGGTTGAGGAGGTCGTTGTTGTCGACGTGGATGCGGTCGCGGATCTGACGGCGGCTGAGGCCGTCGCGGCGCAGGGCGATGGCCTGGGTGCGCAGTTCCTCGAAGTCCGCGTACTTGTTGCGCGAGGGTGTGGTCGCCATGCGGGCAGCTTTGTTCGCTGAGTGGACGTGTGTGCCGGGTTCGGTGGGGATTCATGTGTCCGGGTGGTGTGGGGGTGTTCCGGTGGCCGTGTGATCTTTTCTGTGCCTGACCGGGCTGGAGAAGTCGCAGGAAACGGGGCGGGGGTCGCCCGTAGGCTGGTTCGCATGACCGTTACGGGGGAGAGCCGGGGCGACGTGGACCTGACCAGTCCGCGGTTCTGGTGGTGGGAGCGGCGGCGCGGTGTCGTGCTCGATGCCGGGCTGGCCGTGGTGTCGGCGGGCGAGTGCGTGGTCGAGGGGCTCTCGTTCGCGAACGAGACCGGGGTGCCGACGGTGCTCGGCGTGCTGCTGGGCCTGGTGGTCGGGTCGTCGCTGCTGGTGCGGCGGCGGTGGCCGATCGCGGTGGTGCTGGTGTCGATCGCGGTGTCGCCGGCCGAGATGGGTTTCCTGCTGAGCATCATCGGGCTGTACACGCTCGCCGCGTCCGAGGTGCCGCGGCGGATCACCGCGCTGCTGGCGTCGATGTCGTTCGTGGGGACGCTGGTGGCGTCGTGGGTGCGGCTGCGGACGCTGGCGGGTGACGATGCCGCCGAGTTCGACCCGGGGGTCGGGTACACGGCGGTCATCTCGTTCGTGCTGGCGCTGGGGATGGCGGCGCCGCCCATGCTGCTGGGGCTGTACATAGGGGCCAGGCGGCGGCTCATGGAGAGTCTGCGGGAGCGGGCGGACTCGCTGGAGCGGGAGCTGTCGCTGCTCGCGGACCGGGCCGAGGAGCGGGCGGAGTGGGCGCGTACGGAGGAGCGGACGCGGATCGCGCGCGAGATGCACGACGTGGTGGCGCACCGGGTGAGCCTGATGGTGGTGCACGCGGCGGCGTTGCAGGCGGTGGCGTTGAAGGACCCGCAGAAGGCGGTGAAGAACGCCGCCCTGGTCGGGGACATGGGCCGGCAGGCGCTGACCGAGTTGCGGGAGATGCTCGGGGTGCTGCGGTCGGGCGAGGGGGTGCGCGGTGCGGCGGCCGGGCCGGGCGCCGCCGAGGGGCCGGTGCCGTTGGCGGCGGTCGGGGCCGCGGCGGCGGCTGCCGCGGCGGCGGCCGAGGGCGGGCCGTGCCTGGCGGACGTGGAGGCGCTGGTCGAGCAGTCACGGGCGGCCGGGATGGTGGTGGAGCTGTCCGTGGACGGGGAGCCGGCCGAGTGCGGGGCCCTGGTCGAGCAGACGGCGTACCGGGTGGTGCAGGAGGCGCTGACGAACGTCCACAAGCACGCGGCCGGGGCGAAGGTCCGGGTGCGGCTGGCGTATCGCGAGGGCGAGGTGGCGATGCAGGTGGAGAACGGGGTGTCGGACGCGGGGGCGGTCGAGGTCGGCCTGCCGAGCGGCGGGAACGGCCTGGTGGGGATGCGGGAGCGGGTGAACGCGCTGGGGGGTGTGTTCGTCGCGGGGGGTACGGAGGCGGGCGGCTTCCGGGTGTCGGCGGTGCTGCCGTTGTAGGGAGTGGTGCGGTGGTGGGGTGTCGCGGTTGTAGGGGGTGCCGCCGCTGTGGGGGGTACGGGGTGGCTCGGCCCCGGCGGGGCGGGCGTCCGGGACCGGGGCGGGCGGGGGCCCCGGCCCGCCCGTGCCGCCCCGGGGTGTCAGGTGGTCAGCCGGGGCGGCTGGGTGCCGGTTATCAGGGTGGCGAGGGCCGCGTCGAGGGTGTGGCCCAGGTACCAGTCGCCCGTGTGGTCGAGGCTGTAGACCCGGCCCTCCGCGTCGATGGCCAGGGTCGCCTGGGGGACGCCGGCGGGGGTGGCCTCCTGGCCCAGGGGGCAGATCCCGGTGTCCAGGGCGCGGCCGAGGTCCGCGAAGGTGCGGGCCAGGTGGAGCCCGTGGAGGGGGTCCAGGTGGACCGCGCTGGGGGCGATCTGGCGGCCCGCCCCCGGCGGGTTGATGTGCAGGCCGCCGAATTCCGCCCAGGCTTCGACCGCCGCCGGGAAGACGGTGTGGTGGTGGCCGGCGGGGGAGACGTGGGCGCGCAGGGTGTCGGCCCAGTGCTCGGCCTGCTTTATGTCCCAGCGGCCCGGCTGCCAGCCCGCGTCGCGCAGTGCCGCGTCGACGGCGACCGGGAAGCGGGTGGTGCTGGTGTTGAGGTGTGCGGGCCCGTTGGGGGCGGTGGGGGGCATGGGGTGCGGATCAGCCCTTCTCGGCGGTGGGGTCCACCGGACGTACGCCGAAGTGGGCGAGGAGCGGTGCGCAGGAGCGGCAGGGCGGTGCGTAGCTGCCGTGCAGCGGGTCGCCGTCCTCGCGGATGCGGCGCGCGGTGAGCTTGGAGTGCTTGAGCGAGCGGCGTGCCTCGTTCGCGGTGAGCGGTTTGCGGGCGGCGCGCTTGGAGCGGCTGGACTCGGCGGCGGTGATGTGCCGGGAGAGCAGGATCGCCTCGGGGCAGCGGCCGGTGGCGCGGGTGCGCTGGTTGCTGGTGAGGGTGTCCAGGAAGTCCTGGACGAGGGGGTGCAGGGCGGGCGGCTGGTCGCCCTTGCCCGCGGTGCAGGTGAGCGTGTTCGCGCCGCGCACCGACAGGGCGGCGGCCACGGTGGGCAGTATGCCGTCGCGGCGGTGCCGGAGGGTGGGCGGCGCGGGCGGGGCGCCGGTGCTGCTCCAACTGAGCCGGGGGTCGCCGGAGGGGCGGTCCGCCGGGGACGCCGCTGATGCCGACGGCGCTGACGGCGTTGCCGGTGCCGACGGCGTGGGTGGTGCCGGTGCCGGTGGCGTCGCGTCGCGCTTGCCCGTGAGGTGGATCGTGGGATGCGTGGTGGCGCTTCCTGGTGTGCTCGCGGCTCCTGACGTCTCTGTTGTCCCCGTTGCCCGCATCGTGAGCGGGTTTCCTGTTTGTGCAGTGTGCATGGTGGTGCGTTCCCTCCCTGCAATCCCCCGAGTTGCGGGGACAGCCTGCCAAATGTGCCCTGTCGTGGGGAAGCTGGGGCACCGGTTCGGCCTAGTGCCCCGATCCGGGCCCTTGTGCGCGCCTCCCTGAGAGACCCCGGTGCGAGTGATGGCGCACGCCTTTTCCGCGGGGCGCGGACGGGGTGGGGACGGCTTGCGGGCGGGGCGTGCGGGGCCCCGGGACGCCTGCGCGTGACGGCCCGTGGAGGGGCGGTCCACCGCCGGTCACGGCCCTTTCGTACGAGCGTCACACCCGCCCCACGGGGGCGGTCCCCCTGTTGCCCCACCGCATAGGCTGTGGTGAATCCGCCGGACGCAGCAGGGGGCAACAGCCATGACGACAGGTCGGCTCGGGCACGAGGCCGCGCCACCGAACGCGGCCTACGCCGGGCAGCTCGTGAACTTCCCGGACCCGGTCCGGGCCGCCCGCCACCCCCAGGGGGTGCGGGTGGACGACGAGGGTTTCCCGGACTTCTCGCCCTACGCCCGCGCCGCCGCCGAGATCGCCGAGCCCCCCGAGGGCTTCGGCGTGGACGAGCTGCGGCTGACCGACTACGTGTCGGCCAACGCCGCCCTGCACGCCGACGGCCACGAGCTGTGGGAGACCCTCGACCCGGTCGCCACCCCGCACGGCTGGACCTGGCACCACGTACCGCACACCCGGCGCATGCACCTGGTCCCGGTCGAGGTGAAGGCGCTGCTGCGGCACCACGGCGGACTCGCGACGACGGCGGTCGACCAGGACAAGCGCGGCACCCGCCCGCTCGCGGAGACGCGACCCGTGCACTTCGGGCTGCCGAAGGGAACGGTCGCGGTGTCGGAGTCCCAGGTGCTGGGCGTGGAGGAGGACCTGGGCTACCGGCTGCCCGGCGCCTACCGTTCGTTCCTGAAGGCGGCGGGCGGCTGCGCGCCCGTCGGGGCGGCGCTGGACGCGGAGTTGGGCCTGCTGGTCGACCAGCCGTTCTTCACGGTGCGCGACGAGGCAGGCGTCAACGACCTGGTGTACGTCAACAAGTGTCTGCGCGATCACCTGACCAAGGACTACCTCGGCGTCACCTTCGTGCAGGGCGGGATCCTCGCCGTGAAGGTGCGCGGCGAGAACACCGGCTCGGTGTGGTTCTGCGCGTACGACGACGCGCGGGACCAGGACGGCTGGTCGGTCCAGGAGCGGGTGGAGCGGCTGCTGCTGCCCTGCGGCGACGACTTCGACGAATTCCTCCAGCGGCTGGCGGGCAGCCCGCCGGAGTTGCAGACGGTGGCCGACCTGATGGTGGACGGCGGTTTCGCCCGCGTGGTCCCCGTCGCCGACGAGGTGTGACGTGACGAGTACGAGTACGACGGGGGTGACGGTCCGATGGTGACGTTCGCGCAGGCGCAGGAGCGCGCAGACGAGTGGGTCAACGGGGACGTGCCCGCGTACCAGCACCGTGAGGTGCGGGTGCGGGAGTTCGACCTCGGGTTCGTGGTGTGGGCGGAGGACCGGGAGAACGGTCCGGTCTCCGACGGCGGCCGGCAGCGCCTGGTCATCGCCCGCGACAGCGGTGAGGCCACGCTGTGGCCGGAGATGCCGGTGGGCGAGGTGATCAGGCGGTACGAGGAGGCATACGGCAGCCCGGCGGGCGAACCGGACGAGCCTGTTCCGGCACCGCCGCAGCGCGTCGACCTGCAACAGACGTCCTTCCTGCTGACGCCGCCGGAGTGGTTGCAGGAGGCGGCGGACCGGGCGGGCGTACCGGACCGGAGGCCGTCGGGGTCGTCCGGTTCGGGATCGGCCGGTTCCGGGGAGGCATCCCGGACGTCCGGTTCCGCGGCGGCTTCGGCCTCCGCTTCTTCCTCCGTTTCCGGTACGGGGAGCGGTTCCGCTTCGAGTACGGGTGCGGGGTCGCCCGCCGGGGCCGGTTCGGGCCCCGGCGCTTCCGGTACTCCCGCTCCTCCCGCATCTCCCGCTTCTCCCGCCGGGGCGACCCCGTGGGCCGGGACGGACACCAACTCCTCGGACGCGGGCGGGGTTCCGCTGCCCGCCACCGTGTTCGCGCCCCCGCTGGTCGGGGCGGACGACGACGACACCCCGCCGCCCGGCGTCGGGCCCGAGGCCAAGACCTCGCTGATCCAGGGCGGCAGCCGGCTCCCCAGCACCGCCGTGGCACCGGTGGTGCCCGACCCGTCGGCCCCCCAGCCGCTGCCGGGAGCGGGTTCCGCTCCGGGGCCCGCAGCAGGTTCCGCTACGCCGCCGCCGGGCGCTTCGTCGGCTCCTGGAGCCCCGGGGACCTCTGGGGCTCCTGCGGCCCCCGGTGCCCCCGGCCGTCCCGGTCTTCCCGCCGGGGCCGAGGACATCGCCGACGCCGCGACCAGCAAGGCCACCCTGCCGCCCGGCGCCCGGCGCGGCGGCGCCTCGACGACCCCGCCGCCGCCCGGCGCGCCCGGCACCCCGGGCGCCCGTCCCGGTGCGATGCCTCCGCCCTCGGCACCGGGGGCTCCCGGCGCTCCGGCGGGCGGTTACGTGCCGACGGCCCTGGTTCCGCATCTGGGCTCCGGCGGCGGACCGGGCTCCCCGCAGCAGCCCGGCCGGCCGGGTCCGGTCGGTCCGCCCGGCCCGCCCGGTCCTCCCGGGTCGACGCCGCCGCCCGGCGGGGGAGTGCACCACGCGGCGACGATGCTCGCCGGTCCGCCGTCCGCCGGTGGCGGGATGCGGCCTCCGGGCCCGCCCGGCGCTCCGGGCGCGCCGCAGCCGCCCGGGCCGCCCGGCCCGCCCGGTCCTCCCGGGTCGACGCCGCCGCCCGGCGGGGGAGTGCACCACGCCGCGACGATGCTGGCCAGTCCGCCGCCCGGCGGTCCCGGGGCTCCGCAGCCGCCCGGTCCGCCCGGCCCGCCCGGTGCGATGCCGCCCCCGCACGGCTCGTTGCAGCCGCCGCCCGCGAACATGCCGCCGCCGAACATGCCGCCCCCGCACGCCGTGCACCAGCCGCCGCCCGCCTACGGCTACCCGCAGCAGCCCCCGCCCGGACTGCCCACGGTCGGCCCCGGCTACCAGGCGGTGCTGCGCTACCGCGCCCAGGACGGCTCCGAGCAGCAGCTCATCCGCCGCAGCGCGCCCGGCACCCCGCACCCCGAGTGGCAGATGCTGCACGAGCTGCGCGCGATGCAGGTCCCGCCGCAGCAGGTGCTCGAACTGCACACGGAGCTGGCGTCCTGCGAGCTGCCGGGCGGCTACTGCGCGCGGATGATCCGCGAGACCTGGCCGCAGGTGCGGATCACGAGCGTCGCTCCGTACGGTACGGACCACACCTCGCGCCAGCAGGGCATGCGGCACCTGCTCACCCACCAGGGCGAGCTGCACCAGGTCGCCGACGGTCCGGCGCGGCCGGCCCCGGTGCGGGCGCCGCTGCCGCACCCGAGCCAGTTGCCGCAGATCCCGCCGGTGGGTCCGGACGGGGTGGCGCACGAGCTGGTCTCGGCGTTCGGTCCGCAGGCGGTCTTCCGCTTCGACCAGAACGCGGTGTCGCGCCAGGGCGTGCCGGAGGCGGTGGCGGTGACGCTGATGTGGGCCGGGCTGCCGGTCGACTTCGGGCCGTTCTTCTGGGCGCAGGCCGTGCCGGGGCAGCCGGTGCCGACGCTGGCCGAGCTGGCGCAGCAGCGGGGGGTACAGCCCGCGTCGGACGCCGGGTCGTACCTGGTCATGGGGTCGGACTTCGGGCGTGCGCTGTGCGTGCAGTACGGCTCGGCGAACATCGTGGCCGTGCCGGTCGAGGCGGGCCCCGGCGGTGCGCCGGTGCCGCCGCAGTTCGTGAACACCGGCCTGCCCGAGTTCGTACGGTCGCTTGCCCTGCTGGGACGGATGTGGCGGCTGCGGTTCGGGCTCAATCCCGAGCAGGCCGGGCGCTGGACCGTGGACTTCCAGGCACAGTTGGCGGCGCTGGACCCGGCGGCGCTGGCGTCGCCGGAGAGCTGGTGGTCGGTGCTGCTGGAACAGATGTGGGACGGATTGCTGTAGGGCGCGGCCGTCGCGGGACCGGGGCGTACGACCTGAGGAACCGGGTCGTACGCCCCGGTCGTTCTCCTCTCTCGAACGGGGGTGGCCATCAGGCAGAGTGTTCGGTTACGGACACTTGAGTCCGATACATCGGGATCTGTCGCAATGTGCTGGCCTGTTTCCTGGTCGCCGCAGAGAAAAGGGGAAAACAGGATGAACGCATCGACGTCGCCCCACGGTTTCACCACGGTGCGGGGCCGCGGCTACCGTCCGGAACAGGTGGACCGCCGTGTCGACGCGCTGTTCCGCGACCGTGACGACGCGTGGGAGCGGGCGGCGCGGCTGACCGTGCTGGCCAAGCAGATGGAGGCGGAGGCGGCCGCCCTGCGGGAGCGGGTCGCGCAGTTGCCGCCGCAGACGTACGAGTCGCTGGGCGAGCGGGCGCAGACGATCCTGGCGCTGTCGCGCGAGTCGGCGGACGAGCTGCGGACGCAGGCCGAGGACGAGGCCGCGGAGCTGAGGGCGACGGCCGTGGCGGAGGGTTCGGCGGTACGGGAAGCGGCGCGGGCGGCGGCCGAGCGGGTCCGCGCGGAGGCCGAGGAGACGGCGTCGCGGCTGCTGACGGAGGCGGCCACGGTGGCCGACGAGGTACGGACCGCCGCCCGCCGGGACGCCGAGGAGTGGGGGGCCGAGGCGCAGGCCGCCCTCAAGGAGACCCGTAAGCGGAGCGAGGGCATCCGTACCGATCAGGAGCAGGAGCACGCCGCACGCTGGGAGGCGGCCGAGCGGGCCGTCGCCGAACGCGAGGCGGAGGCCGACGAACGTTTCGCGGCGCTCACCTCGCGGGCGGAGGCGGTGCTGGCGGCGGCCCGCAAGGACCTGGCGGAGGCCGAGGAGGAGGCCCGCCACGGTCAGGAGGACGCGGAGGCGCGGGCCGCGGAACTGGTGGCGGAGGCGCGGGGGGTCGAGGCGCGGATCGAACGGGAGACGGAGCGGGTGCTGCGGGAGCACGACGAGGCCCGCGAGGAGGTGCAGGCGCACATGGCCCACGTCCGCAACAGCCTGGCGACCCTGACGGGCCGCGCGACCACGGAGGGCTGACCTCCCGCCGGCCGCACGACCGGGGTTCCCCGCTCGGTCCCCCGCGTCCCTGACGGGGCACCCCTGCTGGGCCCCCTGCCGGGACGCCCCTGCAAGGGGCGCGGGGGACTGCCGCGACACCAGCCACGATGCGCGGCTACGCGGCTGGGGTTTCCCGCTCGGCTGCCCGCCCTCCCTGCTGGGCCCCCTGCTGGGCTGCCCCTGCAAGGGGCGCGGGGAACCGCGCGACCAGCCACGATGCACCCGCACGACACCGCTCACCGCCCAGGCCCCCTCCCAGCCCCGCAGGGTTACGGGAAGGGGCGGGCAGGGGAAAATCCACCCGACACCGGGTACCTCCGCAACGAGGCCGCGGCCCGGCCGCCGGCCCTCAGCGCCCCGCACCCCCTACCCCGCACCCGCCCCGTCGACCGCCCCCGGCCGGCTCCCCTCGGCCGCCCCCGGGCCCCCCGCCCCGTCCCCCAGCACCGGAAACCTCCTCGGCGCCAGCACCAGCAACGCCACCAGCGCCAGGAACCCCGCCGCCGCCGCCCCCACGTACACGTGGTCCACCGCCGCGTCCACCGCCCTGCGCAGGTACTCCGCCGCCCCGGCCCCCAGCGTCGAGTCCGGGTCGCTCAACGCGTGGGACACCGAGTCGAGGTCCCCCGGCAGCCCGTCCCGCAGCGACGCCGGCGCGGACTCCAGCCGCCCCGCCAGCGTCGCGTTCGCCACCGCCCCGAAGACCGCCGCCCCCACGCTCTGGCCCAACTGCCGGTAGAAGAGGATCGACGCCGTCGCCGTCCCCCGTTCCGACCAGCCCACCGTCGACTGCACCCCGACGATCAACGGGAGCTGGAAGAGGCCGAGCGCCCCGCCCAGCAGCAGCATGATCAGCGCGGGCATCCACGCCGAGCCGGGGAAGGGCAGCAGCGGAAACGCCAGCAGGATCACCGTCGCCAGCGAGATCCCGACGACCGCCGTCTGACGGAAGCCGATCCTCCCGTACACGTGCTGACTCAGCGCCGCCGACAACGGCCAGCTCAGCGTCATGACGGACAGCACGAAGCCGGCCGCCGTCGGGCCCAGCCCCAGCACCGACTGGGCGTACGTCGGCAGGAAGACCATCGGGGCCACCATCAGCAGCCCGAGCATGCCCAGTGCGACGTTCACCGCCGCGATCGTCCGCCGGCGCCACACCCAGCCGGGCAGGATCGGCTCGGCGGCGCGCCGTTCCACCAGCACGACCACGACCACCAGCACGGCGCTCGCCGCCAGCAGCGCGAGGGACGGAGCGGAGAGCCACGGCCAGGCCACCCCGCCCTGCACCAGCGCCGTCAGCAGCAGCCCGCCGCAGGCGAAGACGGCGAGCGCACCGGGCCAGTCGACACGAGAACGGACGGGCGCGGCGGAGGGTTCCCGGACCCGGCCGGGCTCCCGCAGGTACTTCGCGACCAGCCATATCGCCAGCGCCCCCACCGGCAGGTTGACCAGGAAGATCCAGCGCCAGTCGGCGTACGTGGCCAGGACGCCGCCGACCGCCGGGCCCGCCACCGCCGACACCGCCCAGACGGTCGACAACTTGGCCTGGATCTTGGGGCGTTCCTTGAGGGGGTAGAGGTCGGCGGCGATGGTCTGGACGGTTCCCTGTATTGCCCCGCCGCCCAGGCCCTGCACGATGCGGAACGCGATCAGTGCCGGCATGTTCCAGGCGAGCGCGCAGAGCAGGGAGCCGAGCAGGAAGAGGGCTGTGCCGGTGATCAGGACCGGCTTGCGGCCGAAGGTGTCGGAGAGCTTGCCGTACACGGGGAGGGTGACGGTGACCGCGAGGAGATAACCGGCGAAGAGCCAGGAGAAGACGGTGAAACCGCCCAGGTCGGCGACGATCTGCGGTACGGCGGTCGAGACGATCGTGCCGTCCAGGGCGGCCAGCGCCATGCCCAGCATGAGCGCGGCGACGACCGGCCCGCGACGGCCCGCGTCCGCTCCGGGGGCGCCGGCGGGGACGTTGCCGTTGCCGCTCGGAGCGCCGTCGGGGGTGGTGGCGTCGACGCCCGGAGCGCCGTCGGGGGCGTTGCCGTCGATGTCCGAAGTGCCGTCGCGGGCAGGGGCGTTGCCCGTGCCACTTACATCTTTGTCGGCCACCGCGTTCCCTTCCCCCTGCACGTATTTTCTCGGCACAGCGTCTCACCCGCAGGTCGGGCGGGGGAGGGCGCGCAGCGGGTGGAGAACCCCGGACCCCGTGCTCCACCCCAGGGTTGAGAAGCAGGGGCCGGATTCCCCCCTTGGGTCCAGCCCGTGCTTGGTACCCAGGGGCGACGTGCCCGGACGGTCCCCTCCCTAGCTTGGTTTCAGGTGAAGTTCGGGAGCGCACAGGGGGACTCGGCATGACAACGGCGGTAGGCAAACCCCAGCAGGGGGACGCACACGGGAACGCGGCCGTCGCCGCGCGGGCACGGCAGGTCGTGAAGGCGTACGGGACGGGGGAGACCCGTGTCGTGGCGCTCGACCATGTCGACGTCGACATCGTGCGGGGGGAGTTCACGGCGATCATGGGCCCCTCGGGGTCGGGCAAGTCCACGCTGATGCACTGCCTCGCGGGACTGGACACGGTGACCTCGGGCGAGATCCACCTCGCCGACACCGAGATCACCGGACTGAAGGACAAGCGGCTGACGCGGCTGCGGCGGGACCGGGTGGGGTTCATCTTCCAGTCGTTCAACCTGCTGCCCACGCTCAACGCGCTGGAGAACATTACGCTGCCCATGGACATCGCCGGGCGCAGGCCCGACGCCGCGTGGCTGCGGCGGGTCGTGGAGACGGTGGGGCTGGGGGACCGGCTGAAGCACCGGCCCACCGAGCTCTCCGGTGGCCAGCAGCAACGCGTCGCGGTGGCGCGGGCGCTGGCGGCCCAGCCGGAGATCATCTTCGGTGACGAGCCGACCGGGAACCTGGACTCCCGGTCCGGGGCCGAGGTGCTGGACTTCCTGCGGCTGTCCGTGGACGAGCTGGGCCAGACCATCGTGATGGTGACGCACGACCCGGTGGCCGCCTCGTACGCGGACCGCGTGCTGTACCTCGCCGACGGCCGGATCGTCGACGAGATGCGCAGGCCCACCGCCGAACGCGTACTGGACCGCATGAAGGCCTTCGACGGGCGGGGGCGGACGTCATGACCGTCTGGAAGACCTCGCTGCGCAACTTCTTCGCGCACAAGGGGCGCATGGCGCTCTCCGCCGTCGCCGTCCTGCTGTCGGTCGGGTTCGTCTGCGGGACGCTCGTGTTCACCGACACCATGAACACCACCTTCGACAAGCTCTTCGCGAGCACCACCGCCGATGTCACCGTGACGCCGAAGAAGGAGAAGGGCGACCGGTCCGCGGAGAACGCCGGCCGCCCGCTCACCGTTCCGGCCGCCGCCGTCGACACGCTGAAGCGGACCGACGGGGTGAAGGACGCCGAAGGCACCGTCAGCAGCGGCTCCGTCACCGTCGTCAACGGCGACAACAAGAACGTGGGCTCCGAGAGCGGCGCCCCCACCTTCGCGGGCAACTGGTCCTCCAGCGACGCCCGTTCCCTCGACATCACCTCCGGGCACGCCCCGCGCGGCCCCACTGAGGTCATGGTCGACGCCGACACCGCCGACAAGCACGGGCTGAAGCTCGGCGACGAACTGCGGACCATCGCCGTGACCGGCGACCACACCGCGCGGATCAGCGGGATAGCCACCTTCCGTACCACCAACCCGGGGGCCACCCTCGTCTTCCTGGACACCGCGACCGCGCAGCGCCGACTGCTCGGCGGCACCGGCCGGTTCACCGGGATCAACGTCACCGCCGGCGACGGTCTCTCCGAGACCCGGCTCAAGGCCGCGGTGAGCGCCGCGCTGGGAGCGGGCACGTACACGTACCAGACCAAGACGGAAGAGGCGGCGGCGAACAAGAGCGACCTGGCCTCGTTCCTCGACGTCATGAAGTACGCGATGCTCGGCTTCGCCGGGATCGCCCTCCTCGTCGGCGTCTTCCTGATCATCAACACCTTCTCCATGCTGGTCGCCCAGCGCACCCGGGAGATCGGGCTGATGCGGGCGCTCGGTTCGAGCCGTCGGCAGGTCAACCGGTCGGTGCTGCTCGAAGCGCTGCTGCTCGGCGTCGTCGGCTCGCTGCTGGGCGTCGCCGCCGGGGTGGGGCTGGCCGTCGGACTGATGAAGTTCATGGGCGCGATCGGCATGAGGCTGGCCACCACCGACCTCACCTTCCGGTGGCCGACCCCGGTGATCGGGGTGGTGCTGGGCGTCGTCGTCACCGTCGTGGCGGCCTACCTGCCCGCGCGGCGGGCCGGAAAGGTGTCGCCGATGGCGGCCCTGCGGGAGGTCGGCGTGCCGGCGGACGGGAAGTCCGGCCGGGTACGGACCGTGCTGGGCGCGGTGCTGACTCTCGCGGGTGGCGCGGGGCTGTACGCGGCGGCGCAGGCGACGAAGTCGGGCGAGGGCGCGCTGCTGCTCGGGGTGGGCGTGGTGTGCAGCCTCATCGGGTTCGTGGTGATCGGGCCGCTGCTGGTGGGGTTCCTGGTCAAGGGACTGTCGGCGGTGGTGCTGCGGGTGTTCGGGCCGGTGGGGCGGATGGCCGAGCGCAACGCGCTGCGCAATCCCCGGCGCACCGGAGCCACCGGGTCCGCACTGATGATCGGGCTCGCGCTGGTGGCGTGCCTGTCGGTGGGGGCGTCCTCGATGGTCGCCTCGGCCACGGACGAGCTGGACCGTTCGGTGGGGGCGGACTTCACCGTACGGTCCACCAACGGGCAGCCGGTGCTGCCGCAGGCGCGCGAGGCCGTCGAGAAGGTGGCCGGGCTCGCCCACGTCACCCACTACAAGGGCGTCGACGCCCGGGTCACCGCCCCGGACGGGACCTCCGGGCGGCACGTGCTGTCGGCCACCGACCCCTCCTACCTGCGGGACCTGAAGCGGGCGACGGTCTCCGGCGAGCTGGCGAAGGCGTACGAGCCCGGGGCGATGTCGGTGGGCGAGGAGTACGCGAAACGGCACGGGGTGCGGGTCGGCGACGAGCTGGGGGTCGTCTTCCCCGGGGGCGGGAGCGTGCGGTTGAAGGTGGCGGCGGTGACGTCGGACGACGTCAATGTCGACAGGGGGGCGATGTATCTGAGCATCGCGACCGCCGCCCGGCACATACCGGCCCGGTCCATGCCGCAGGACATGATGCTCTTCGCGAAGGCGGCGGACGGGCAGGCGGACGCGGCGTACGCGGCGATGAAGAAGGCCGTGGAGCCGTACCCGCAGTACAAGGTGCTGAACTCCACGGACTACAAGAAGGACCTGAAGGCGCAGATCGATCAGCTCCTCAACATCGTGTACGGGCTGCTGGGGCTCGCGATCGTGGTGGCCGTGCTGGGGGTCGTGAACACCCTCGCCCTGTCGGTGGTCGAGCGGACCCGGGAGATCGGGCTGATGCGGGCGATCGGGCTGTCGCGGCGGCAACTGCGGCGGATGATCCGGCTGGAGTCGGTGGTGATCGCCCTGTTCGGGGCGGTGCTGGGGCTCGGGCTCGGGCTGGCGTGGGGGACGGCGGCGCAGAAGCTGCTGGCGCTGGAGGGGATCGGGATCCTGGAGATCCCCTGGAACACCATCCTGGCCGTCTTCGCGGCGTCGGCCCTGGTGGGCCTGCTGGCCGCCCTGGTCCCGGCCTTCCGCGCCGGCCGCCTCAACATCCTGAACGCCATCGCCACGGACTGACCCCGGCACCGGGGTCCCCCGGGGGGGCGGGCAAAAGGGGGCTGCCCCGCCCGCTCCCGCCCCCCCGGGGGCTCCGCCCCGCCCCAGTGCCCGTGCCGCAAGGGGTCCAGGGCCTCAGCGCCCTCGCCCCCGGAGGGCCGGCCCGCTTCGGCCAGCGGGCCGGCGGACGGCGTCGTAGGCTGGGAGGCCCCGGCCCGTGCGACGTGTCGGGCGGCTCGCGTTGCCCCTTCGGCCCCCGGCCCCCGGGCGTGCGCGGTCCACCTCAGTGATCCAAGCGTTCGGATGGATGCCTTTCATGAGCCTGCACGGCCTGCTGGATGCAGTGGTACGAGACTCGGCGCTCGCCGAAGCGGTCAAGGCCGCCGTCGACGGCAACCGCATGCACGTCGACCTCGTCGGGCCCTCCGCCGCCCGCCCCTTCGCCCTCGCCGCCCTCGCCCGTGACGCCGGGCGGCCCGTGCTGGCCGTCACCGCCACCGGGCGGGAGGCCGAGGAGCTGGCCGCCACCCTGCGGACCCTGCTGCCGGAGGACTCCGTGGCGGAGTTCCCGGCCTGGGAGACCCTGCCGCACGAGCGGCTCTCCCCCCGGTCGGACACCGTCGGGCGGCGGCTCGCCGTCCTGCGCAGGCTCGCCCACCCGAGCCCCGACGACCCGGCCGCGGGACCCGTCAGCGTCGTCGTGGCTCCCGTGCGGTCCGTGCTGCAACCGCAGGTCAAGGGGCTCGGCGATCTCGTGCCGGTGTCCATCAGGTCCGGGCAGACCGCCGAGCTGGGAGCGGTCACCGACGCGCTGGCGGCGGCCGCGTACCAGCGGGTGGAACTGGTCGAGAAGCGCGGCGAGTTCGCCGTACGGGGCGGAATCCTGGACGTGTTCCCGCCGACCGAGGAGCACCCCCTGCGGGTGGAGTTCTGGGGCGACGACGTCGAGGAGATCCGGTACTTCAAGGTCGCCGACCAGCGGTCCCTGGAGGTCGCCGAACACGGGGTGTGGGCGCCGCCGTGCCGGGAGCTGCTGCTGACGGACGACGTGCGGCAGAGGGCCGCCGCGCTGGCCGAGGAGCACCCCGAGCTGGGCGAGCTGCTGCACAAGATCGCCGAGGGCATCGCGGTCGAGGGCATGGAGTCCCTCGCCCCGGTTCTCGTCGACGACATGGAGCTGCTGCTCGACGTGCTGCCCGGCGGCTCGATGACGGTCGTCTGCGACCCCGAGCGGGTGCGGACGCGGGCCGCGGACCTCGTCGCGACCAGCCAGGAGTTCCTCCAGGCGTCGTGGGCGGCCACCGCCGGCGGCGGCGAGGCGCCGATCGACGTCGGCGCGGCCTCGCTGTGGGGCATCGCCGACGTCCGGGACCGGGCGCGCGAGCTCGGGATGATGTGGTGGTCGGTCTCGCCGTTCGCCGCCGACGACGCGGAGTTCGAGGACGACACCCTCAAGCTCGGCATGCACGCCCCCGAGCTGTACCGGGGCGACACGGCCAAGGCCCTCGCCGACACCAAGGGGTGGCTGGCCGACGGCTGGCGCGTGGTGTTCGTGACCGAGGGGCACGGGACCGCCGCCCGTACGGTCGAGGTCCTGTCGGGTGAGGGCATCGCCGCACGCCTGGAATCCGGCCTCGCCGAGCTCTCCCCGAACGTCGTGCACGTCGCCTGCGGCGGCCTCGACAACGGCTTCGTCGACCCGGCGCTCCAGCTCGCCGTCCTCACCGAGACGGACCTGACCGGCCAGCGCACCGCCACCAAGGAACTCGGGCGGATGCCCGCCCGCCGCCGCAAGTCCGTCGACCCGCTCACCCTCCAGGCCGGTGACTTCATCGTGCACGAGCAGCACGGTGTGGGGCGGTACGTCGAGATGGTGCAGCGCACGGTGCAGGGCGCGACCCGCGAGTACCTGCTCGTCGAGTACGCGCCGGCCAAGCGCGGCCAGCCCGGCGACCGGCTGTACATCCCCACCGACCAACTGGAGCAGGTGACGAAGTACGTCGGCGGCGAGGCCCCGACGCTGCACCGGCTCGGCGGCGCCGACTGGACGAAGACCAAGGCGCGGGCCAAGAAGGCCGTCAAGGAGATCGCCGCCGACCTCATCAAGCTGTACTCCGCGCGCATGGCCGCGCCCGGCCACACCTTCGGCCCCGACACCCCCTGGCAGCGCGAGCTGGAGGACGCCTTCCCGTACGTGGAGACGCCCGACCAGTTGTCCACCATCGCCGAGGTGAAGGAGGACATGGAGAAGTCCGTCCCCATGGACCGGCTGATCTGCGGCGACGTCGGCTACGGCAAGACCGAGATCGCGGTGCGCGCCGCCTTCAAGGCCGTGCAGGACGGCAAGCAGGTGGCGGTGCTGGTGCCGACGACGCTGCTGGTGCAGCAGCACTTCGGCACGTTCACCGAGCGGTACGCGCAGTTCCCCGTCAACGTGCGGGCGCTGAGCCGCTTCCAGACCGACACCGAGTCGAAGGCCACCCTCGCGGGGCTCGCGGACGGCTCGGTCGACATCGTCATCGGTACGCACCGGCTCTTCTCCCAGGAGACCAGGTTCAAGGACCTGGGGCTGGTCGTCGTGGACGAGGAGCAGCGCTTCGGCGTCGAGCACAAGGAACAGCTCAAGAAGCTCAGGGCCAATGTCGACGTACTGACCATGTCGGCGACACCCATCCCCCGTACGCTGGAGATGGCGGTCACCGGCATCCGCGAGATGTCGACCATCACCACCCCGCCCGAGGAGCGGCACCCCGTGCTGACCTTCGTCGGTCCGTACGAGGAGAAGCAGATCGGCGCGGCCGTCCGCCGCGAACTGCTGCGCGAGGGCCAGGTCTTCTACATCCACAACCGGGTGGAGTCCATCGACCGGGCGGCGGCCAAGCTGCGCGAGATCGTGCCCGAGGCGCGCATCGCCACCGCGCACGGCCAGATGTCGGAGACGGCGCTCGAACAGGTCGTCGTGGACTTCTGGGAGAAGAAGTTCGACGTGCTCGTGTCGACGACGATCGTCGAGTCCGGCATCGACATCTCCAACGCGAACACCCTGATCGTGGAGCGCGGCGACAACTTCGGTCTCTCGCAGCTCCACCAGTTGCGCGGCCGCGTCGGCCGAGGCCGCGAGCGTGGTTACGCGTACTTCCTCTACCCGCCGGAGAAGCCGCTCACGGAGACCGCGCACGAGAGGCTCGCGACGATCGCCCAGCACACGGAGATGGGTGCGGGCATGTACGTGGCGATGAAGGACCTGGAGATCCGCGGCGCGGGCAATCTGCTCGGCGGCGAGCAGTCCGGCCACATCGCGGGCGTCGGCTTCGACCTCTACATCCGCATGGTCGGCGAGGCGGTGGCCGACTACCGGGCGGCGGTCGACGGGACGGAGGAGGAAGAGGCCCCGCTGGAGGTCAAGATCGAACTCCCGGTGGACGCGCACGTTCCGCACGACTACGCGCCGGGTGAGCGGCTGCGCCTCCAGGCGTACCGGGCGATCGCGGCGGCGACGACGGAGGCGGACATCGCGGCGGTGCGGGAGGAACTCACCGACCGTTACGGCAAGCTGCCCGAGCCGGTGGAGAACCTGCTCCTGGTCGCGGGCCTGCGGATGCTGGCCCGGGCCTGCGGGGTCGGGGAGATCGTCCTCCAGGGCCCGAACATCCGGTTCGCGCCGGTGGAGCTGAGGGAGTCGCAGGAGCTGCGGCTGAAGCGGCTGTACCCGCGGACGGTGATCAAGCCGACCGCGCACCAGATCCTGGTGCCGCGGCCGACCGGCGGGAAGATCGGCGGAAAGCCGGTGGTGGGCCGCGAGCTGCTGTCCTGGACGGGCGAGTTCCTCACCACCATCCTGGGCTGACACCGGCCCGCCCCCGCCGGGAGCCGGGCAAGACACCGCCCGCGAGACCGCGAAGAGCGGCCTCGCGGGCGGGGGTCCGGAGGTGCCGTCCGGTGCCGGACGCCTGCGGTGCGGACGAACGGGACCTTTCAGACGCTACGCCCGGGGACGGGATCACGCGCGCCGGGAGCCGTCGGCGCGACATGTGGAGCGGGACACATTTCGGTGGTACGTCGCGGGTCGGTCCGTCCGTTCGGGGCAGGCATTCCTAGGGTGGGCCGCTCGCCGGAGTGCGACCGCGCGTGGGCCGTTCGCGGTGTGCGACCGCGCGTGGGCCGTCCGCCGGTGCGCAACAGCCGAAGAAGTCGTGGGGTGGGGTTCGTCGTGACAGCTCGTACGTCCAGGAGTGCCTGGAAAGCCGTGTCCGCGGCGGGGCTTGGGGCCGCCCTGCTGCTCGGCGGCGTCGGCTGCGACGCCGTGCGGTCCGGCACGGGGCCCGGTTCGGGGGCGGGTTCGGGTTCTGGGCCGGGCGGCACCGTCGGGAAGCCCGGCTCCGCGCTGGCCGCCGTGGACGACCTCGCCGTCAAGGGCCGGGCCCCGAAGACGGGTTACCAGCGCGCCTCGTTCGGGCGCGCCTGGGCCGACACCGACGACAACGGCTGCGGAACCCGCGACGACATCCTCAAGCGCGACCTGAAGGACGTGGCCTTCGGCGACGCCAAGAAGTGCAAGGTCTCCTCCGGTGTGCTGGCCGACGACCCGTACACGGGCACCCGCGTCGAGTACCGGCGCGGTGCGAGCAAGGTCGACATCGACCACCTGGTGGCGCTGTCGGACGCCTGGCAGAAGGGCGCCCAGCAGTGGAGCAAGGGCAAGCGGCTGGCCTTCGCCAACGACCCGCTGAACCTGCTGGCCGCCGAGGCCTCCGCGAACCGCAGGAAGGGCGACGGCGACACCGCCACCTGGCTCCCGCCGAACAAGGGCTACCGGTGCGCGTACGTCGCCTCGCAGGTCGCGGTGAAGAAGAAGTACGGGCTGTGGGTGACCCCGGGCGAGCGCGACGCCATGAAGGCGGTGCTCAAGGACTGCCCGCGGCAGGGGCTGCCCAGCGGCGGCAACCCGACCGAGGCCCCCGCCGGGCGGTGACGCACGCACCGCGCCCCGGCAGGGCCGCCCCCCTCCAGGGGCCCTGTCGGGGCGCGGCGCGTTCTGCCGCCGGAGCTCAGAGCGTGAGCTCCCACTGCGACGCCTTGTGCTCGAAGCCCGGGGTGATCTCGACGGTCAGGTTCTTCGCGTCGGCCGGGACGCTGAAGGCGTACTTCACGGTGGCCTTCCTGCCGGGCAGGATGCCGCCCTGGAACATCGTGCCGGCGTTCTCGTCGAAGATCTGCTCGGCCTGCGTGCCGTCCTTGCCCGCGCGGGCCGTCGCCAGCACGCCCGTGGCGTCGAACTTCTTCGTCCCCGCATTGTGGATGACCACCGTCACCAGACGGGCCTTGTTGCCCTTGGTGTGACCCGCCGCGTACGCGCTGGGCGTGTACTTCACCGGTGCGGACACCGTGACGGTCAGCTTGTCGCCGTACTCGGCGGAGTCGCCCGCGCCGAGCGCCTTGTCGGTGGCCTTCTCGCCGGACCCGCCCGTGCCGTCGTCCCCGCCCTTGCCGTCGGTCTTCGCCCCGCCGGCCGTGCCGTCCTTCTTGGTGGCCTCCTGCCCCGACAGGGCCTTGTCCACCTCCTTGATCCCCTCGTCGACCGCCTTGAACAGCAGTACCGCGCCCACCACCGACAGGACCAGCGAGACCAGACCGAGCGCCGCGCCGGTCAGGGTCACGCCCTTGTTCGTCGCCTCGCCGCGCTTGACCCGGCCGTGGCCCGTCAGGCCCAGGATCAGCGCGATCAGGCCGAGGATTCCGGCCAGCCAGAACATCAGCGGGATCAGGCCCGACAGCGCGCCGACGATGCCGAGGATCAGGGCTGCGGTGCCCAGGCCGTTGCGGGCGGCGCGGGGCGCGCCGTGACCACCGTAACCACCGTGACCGCCATGGCCGCCGTGATCGCCGTAGGGCCCGCCGCCATGGCCTCCGCCATGGCCTCCGCCATGGCCTCCGGGCGTGCCGTAGTACTGCGGCTCGGGGCCCTGCGGGTGCGTCGGCTGGTGCGAGTACTGAGACATGGGATGCCCTCCGGCGGTGGCCCTCGATGGGGACGGGGTGCGTTGGGTCAATGACAACAGAAGCTGTGAACCGAGTCAACCAAGTTCACGAGAAAGGGAGAGTTCACGCTGTGAAGTGAGGTGTGAACGCGACTGTCGGTATGCTCGGAACACAGCTCATACGCCGAGAGGGGCAACCGCGGTGCCGGACAACGCAACAGAGGTGACCGCAGCCGGAATCGCCCGGCTGGCCGGAGTCGGCAGGGCCGCCGTGAGCAACTGGCGGCGCCGTCACGGCGACTTCCCCAAGCCGGTCGGCGGCACCGAGACCAGCCCCTCCTTCGCGCTCGCCGAGGTCGAGGCCTGGCTCCGCGCCCAGGGCAAGCTGGCCGAGGTCCCCCTGCGCGAGCGCGTCTGGCAGCAGGTGGCGGGCCACCCCGCCGGTGCCAGCACCGCCCTGATGCACACCGGATGCGCGCTCCTTCTCGTACGGGAGAGGCCGACGGCGTGGAAGACCGCCGCCGCCGGGTCCGACGCCCGGTGCGCCGAACTCCTGCCCCTGGCCGTGGCCCAGGTCCTCGACGGACGGCTCGGCGGCGAGTGGCTGCGGGCCGTGCGCACACCGGACCCGGCCGCTCTCGCTTCCTCCGTGCCGCTGCTGCGGGCCGCTGCCGAACTGGCCGCGCAGGACGGGCCGTCGCAGGTCTACGAGTTCCTGCTCGGCCGGCACCTGGACGCCAACCCGCGCCAGTACACGCTCACCCCCGCCGGTCCCGCCGCCCTCATGGCCGCTCTCGCGGGCCGCCCCCGCACCGTCCTCGACCCCGCCTGCGGCACCGCCTCCCTGCTCCGCGCCGTCCTGGAGGCGGGCGGCGAGGCGGACCGGCCGAGCACCCTGTACGCGCAGGACGCCGACCCCGACCTCGCCGCCCTCGCCGCGCTGCGGCTCGCCCTGTGCGTCGACGCCCGCGCCACCGAGGTGCGGGCCGCCGCCGCCGACACCCTGCGCGCCGACGTGTTCCGGCAGGTCGCGGTGGACGCGGTGGTCAGTCACCCGCCGTTCAACGAACGCAACTGGGGGCACGACGAACTCGCCTACGACCCGCGCTGGGAGTACGGCTTCCCCGCCCGCACCGAGTCCGAACTCGCCTGGGTGCAGCACGCGCTGGCCCGCCTGCGCCCGGGTGGCACCGCCGTGCTGCTGATGCCCCCGGCCGCCGCCTCCCGCCGTTCCGGCCGCCGCGTCCGCGCCGACCTGTTGCGCCGGGGAGCGCTGCGCGCCGTCGTCGCCCTGCCCGCGGGCGCGGCCCCGCCGTACGGAGTCCCACTGCACCTGTGGGTCCTGCGCAAGCCGGCCACCGGCACCGGCCCCGGTGCGCGCAACGCCCCGCAACTCCTCGTCGTCGACACCGCCGACCTGTCCGAAGCCGGGCGCGACCGGCTCGACTGGGCCGCCCTGCACACCGCCGTGCTCGGCACCTGGCAGGCCTTCGACAGCGCGGGCACCGTCGAGGAACGCCCCGGTGTGAGCCGCGCCGTGCCCGTCATCGAACTCCTCGACGACGACGTCGACCTCGCCCCCGCCCGGCACCTGCCGCCCCCGGCCGCCGACGGCGGCGCCGCCGAGCTGGCGACCGCAACGGAGGAACTGGCGGACACCCTGCGGCTGACGGCCGAGCTGACGCCGCGCACGGGCACGGGGGCCGGCGCCGAAGCCGGTGCGGGCGCGCCGCCCGCGCACTGGCCCGTCACCACCGTCGGCGAACTCGCCCGCGCGGGCGCGCTGGTGCTGCGCACCGGATCGGCCGGTGGCGGCCCCGACGGCGCGCGGGTGCTCACCGAGCAGGACGTACTCACCGGAAGCGCGGCGTCCGGTACGTCCGCCGACGCCGGGGACGGCGACGCCGTGCTGACCGAGCCCGGTGACGTCGTCGTACCCGTGCTGGGCGGCGGCGCGGTGGCCCGCGTCATCGACCGGGCGGGAGCGGGGGCCGTGCTCGGGCGCAACCTGCACCTGCTGCGGCCGGACCCGGCGGCCCTCGACCCGTGGTTCCTCGCCGGGTTCCTGCGCGGCACCGCCAACAACCGGCAGGCCAGCAGTTACGCCTCCACCGCCGCCCGGCTCGACGTGCGCCGCCTCCAACTGCCCCGGCTGCCGCTCGCCGACCAGCGCCGCTACGGCGACCGCTTCCGCGCGCTCGCCGCGTTCGAGGACGCGCTGCGGCTGGCGGGCAGGCTGGGGGAGCGGCTGGTGCAGCGGTGGTACGACGGGCTGGCGGACGGGACGGTTCCGCCGGAGCAGCCGTCGGAGCAGCAGTAGGGGGGCCTCGGGGCTGCCGTCGGCACGGCCGCCCGGAATAGTGGTCCGATCCGTACAACCCCGGGGCCGTTGTCGGAGTCGCTGTATACGCTCGTCGTCCGTCCCCCAGCACGTTCCGCCACGTGCCGTCACCCCAGGAGCAGCCATGCACGGCCCCGGCCTCACGCCGCCGCGCAGCCAGCCCACGCCCGCCGGGCTGATCACGCTCCGCGTGGTGTTCACGGTGCTCGCCCTCGGCTCCTGCGGACTGCTCTCCTGGGCGGCCCCCCTGCGCACCGCCGTCCTGCGCAAGCGGACCTCGGACTGGCTGCTGTTCGCGGGCCAGTTGGTCGTGGTGATCACCACGGTGATCGTCATGGGGGCGTTCGGCGCGCCGCCGTCCGACGACCCGGACGTGCCGACGCAGTCCAACGGCGTCGACTACGTCTGCCTGGCGATCCTGATCGCCGTGTCGATCGCCTCCGCGACGCACTTCCTGATCGCCGACGTCCAGCACTTCCGGCAGCCGCCGGCCCCGGCGTACGGGTGGGGGACCCCGCCGCCCGCCGGCCCCGGGCACCCGGTCGGCCCGTACGGATACCCGCAGCAGCAGCCCACCGCCGGTCCCGCGTACGGGTATCCGCCGGTACGGGAACAGCCCGTGCACCAGCAGCCCCCCGCACATCAGCAGCCTTCCGTGCACCAGCGTCCTCCCGTGCATCGGCAGCCTCCCGTGCCGCAGTCGCAGCCGTACCAGCCGTCCGGGCAGCCGCAGCCGTACCAGCCGTCCGGGCAGCCGCAGCCCCGGATCAACCAGGTGCGCGCCGAGCTGGACGAACTGAGCGAGCTGCTGCGCAAGGACCCCCGGGACGGCCAGGGCGGTCCGGGCGGCCGGAGCGGCGCGGGCGGCCAGGACGGCCAGGGCGGGGGACGCCGTCCGTGAACGGCCGTGTCATCGCGGGCCGTTACGAGCTCGCCACCCTCATCGGCCAGGGCGGCATGGGCCAGGTCTGGACGGCGTACGACCAGCGCCTCGACCGGCGCGTCGCCGTCAAGCTGCTGCGCCCCGACCGGATGCACGCCGCCACCGAGGCCGAGGACATGCGCCGCCGTTTCGTGCGCGAGTGCCGCGTCACCGCCCAGGTCGACCACCCGGGCCTGGTCACCGTGCACGACGCGGGCAGCGACGACGACGACCTCTACCTCGTCATGCAGTACGTCGAAGGCGCCGACCTCGCCGACCACTTCGCCGAGCACGACGACCCGTACCCCTGGCAGTGGACCGTGTCCGTCGCCGCCCAGTTGTGCGCGGTGCTGGCCGCCGTGCACGCGGTGCCGATCGTCCACCGCGACCTCAAGCCGCGCAACGTCATGGTCAAGCCCGACGGCACCCTCACCGTCCTCGACCTCGGCGTCGCCTCCGTCCTCGACACCGACACCACCCGCCTCACCCACACCGGCACCCCCATCGGCACCCCCGCGTACATGGCGCCGGAACAGGCGATGGGCGGCGCGGTCGGGCCGTACACCGACCTGTACGCACTCGGCGTGCTGCTGCACGAACTGCTCACCGGCGACGTCCCCTTCGCCGGGACGACCGCGCTCGGCATCCTGCACCGGCACCTGTACGAGGCGCCGGCGCCGGTGCGGCGGACGCGCCCCGAAGTGCCGCCGGCCCTGGAGGCGCTCGTCCTGCACCTGCTCGCCAAGGACCCGCAGCACCGGCCCGGTTCGGTGCACGAGGTGTACGAGCGGCTGGCGCCGCTGCTGCCCGCGCGGGGCCTGCCGGCCGGGCCGCTCGACCCGACCCGCCCCTTCCTGCGGCCGCAGGCGCCCTGGCCGGACCGGGCGGCGGCCCCGCCCCCTGCGCCGCCCGTGCAGCCGCCGACTCCCGCGAAACCCGACGTGGCGGGAGCGGTCGACGAGGTCAAGCAGCTCCTCGGCGAGGGCCGCATCACCCAGGCCGTCGACCTGCTCGGCAACATCCTCCCGGCGGCCGCCGCCGAGCACGGCGAGCGCTCCCCGGTGGTGCGCATCCTGCGCAAGCAGTACGCGGCGACCCTGCTGGACGACGGCCAGTACCGGCGCGCGCTGCCCGAGCTGCGCCGCCTGGCCGACGAACGGGCGGCGGAATCGGGGCCGGCGGACCCGCAGGCGCTCCAGTTCCGGTACGACGCGGCGCAGTGCCTGGAGCAGTTGGGCGAACCGGCGGCGGCGCTCGGCGAGTACCGGGTACTGCTCCCGTACTACGAGAACGGCTACGTCTCCGGGGGCGACCCGGCACGGGCCTTCGAACTCCGGCACCGGATCGCGCAGTTGCTGCTGGCGATGGGGGACCACGGGGAGGCGGGGCGGCAGTCGCAGGCGCTGCTCCACGACGTGGAGCGGGTGTACGGCTCGTACCACCCGCTGGTGGGCGAGATCCGGCGCGGGCTGGACCGGCAGCGGCAGTTCGGCGGCCCCCGCTGAGCGGAGGGGGCGGGCCCCGGGCCGTGCGGGCGCGCCGTGGCTGATCGCGCGGGTCCCCGCGCCCGTCGAGGAGCCTCCGCCTCCGGGAGGGGCGCGGGGGCCCCGGGCGGGGCGCGGCGCCCACCGGGTGGGGCGCGGCGCCCACCGGGAGGGTCACGGTGCCCGCCGGGTGGGGCGCGGCGCCCACCGGGAGGGTCACGGTGCCCGCCGGGAGGCCCGTGGGACCCCGTGGGACCCGTGGGACCCCGTGGGAGCCGCGGCGGTCTCGGGGAGCATCGCGGCTGCCTCCAGGAGGCGTCCCGGAGCCCCCCGCAGGGGCCCGGTGCGGCGACCCGCCCCGACACCTCCCCTTCGCCCCGTCGACAGCCGCCCGCCACGCCCCGCACCCCCGCATCCCCTACCGTCCCCGCCATGCCCCTGCTGACGCATCCCCTCGCCCGGCGCGCCCTGCGCCCCCTCGCGGACCTCGTCGACCAGCGCGTACGCAGCCAGACGCGGGGGGCCCGTGCCGAACTCGACGCGCTGCGGGCCGAGGTGGACGCCCTCAAGAAGCAGAGCACGGCCGTCGGTCTGCTCCTCGACCGCACCGGCCGCGGCGCCCACCGGATGCCCTCCGCCGGGCAGATCGACATCCTCGTCGCCCAGGTGGCCGACGTCAGCGGCAGCGGGCACGCCCGGCGGGCGGTGACCTCGGCGTTCCGTACCGTCGTCGCCCTGGAGGCCCTCGGCGTCGGCCGGATGGCGGGCGGCACGTCCAACGTCTGCGGCAAGCTCGCCACCATCCCCCTGCTGGCACCGCCCAAGCACCCCGACGTGCTCGAAATCGGCACCCTGTACGGCCTGTTCGCCACCGCCCTCACGCGGATGCTGCACCGCGAGGGCGTCGAGGCGCGGCTCACCGTCGTCGATCCGCTCATCGGCTCGCAGCTCCAGCCGGACGCCGCGCGGGAGGCGGACGACCCCACGGGCACTCCCGTCCGGGAGGACGTCGTACGGGCGAACCTCGCGCTCGCCGACGCCGACTTCCGTATCCAACGGGGCTTCTCGCAGGACACGGACGTACGGGCCGCGGTGTCCGACCGGCGCTACGGCGTCGTGATCGTCGACGGCGACCACTCCCGCGAGGGCGTCCGCACCGACCTGCGCTGGGCCGAGGAGGTCGTCGCCGACGGGGGCGTCGTCGTCCTCGACGACTACGGCGACACCGCCTGGCCGGGCGTCGGCGAAGCCCTCGCGGAACATCTCGCCGACGGCGGCTCCCGCCTGGAACTGCTGGGCCGGGTGGCCACCTCGGCCTTCCTGCGGGCGCGTCCCGGACAGTGAACCCGCAACTCCTCCAGATCGCGCGCTTCGCCCTCGTGGGCGGGGTCAACACCGCGACCTTCTACGGCTGTTATCTCGTGCTGCACGCCTGGCTGCCGTACTACCCGGCGTACGTGCTGGCGTTCGGGGTGAGCATGGTGGGCTCCTTCTTCCTGAACACGTACTTCACGTACCGGACCCGCCCGACCTGGCGGAAGTTCCTGCTCTTCCCGCTGACGAACCTCACGAACTTCGTGGTGACGTCGGTGGGAGTGTTCGTGCTGGTGGAGTGGTGCAGGGTGGGGGAGCGGATCGCGCCGCTCCTGGCGGCGGCGGCCGCGATCCCGGTCACGTACGTACTGTCCCGGCGCATCCTCCTGACGGAGGGCGACCCGGCCGCCGACGTCCCGGACACCCCTGCGGAACCGGCCCGTCCCACCCCCGCGCCGGGCCGCCCGGGCCCCGGCTGACCGGCCGCCCCGCCCCCCCTGCGCAGGGCGGCTCCCGCCCCGGCCGGCCGGGGCGCACCGCCCCGGAGACGCCTCAAGCCCCCGCGCCCACCCCCGCGACCTCCCCCTCCCGCACCGGGGCCGCCCCCGTCCGCGTCTCCGTCCCCGGCGCCCCGCCCCGCCGCCGGCGCCACCACATCGCCGCCCCGGTCCCCGCCGCACCCACGAGTGCCGCACCCCCCACCGCCGAGCCCGCCCGCAGCCCCGGGGGGTGGAACTCGCACCGCACCAGTCCGCCCCCCGGTCCCACCGGCACCGCCAGCATCCCCAAGTAGGAAGCGGCCGGGACGGGTTCCGCCCCCGCGACGCCGCACCGCCACCCGGCGATCCTCGGCGCCGCCACCACCGCCATCCGGTTCCCCGTGCCTCCCGGCACCCGCGCCTCCACCGTTCCGTCACCGAACGAGACGCCCGACACCTCCGCCGCGCCGCGCAGCTCCCGCACCGCCGCCGCCAGCCGGTCCCCGCGCAGGCACGCCACCTCCGCGCCCCGCTTCCCCGACCCCTCCAGCCGCACCCGCACCCGCCCGTCCCCGGGAGCCACTCCCACCTGCTGCATCGGCGCCCGCACCCGGCCCCGCCTGGCGTCGAAGCCCACCGGCTGCCCCGCGCCCAGCCGCGCCGAACCCTTCAGTCCCGGCGCCCACACGAACACCGGCGCCCCCGGCGTGCACGTCCCCGCCGTCCCCGGCACCCGTTCGTACACCCGCGCCCCCAGCAGCAGTTCCTGGTTGGCGAAGGCGGAACGCCCGTACCCCGCCCCCGCCGGCAGCGCGTCGCGCACCGTCACCAGCGGCGCCGCCTCCCCGCGCACCACCGTGAACTCCGTGTCCGCGCCCTGCCGGTACGTCGACCGCAGCCGCGCCCCCACCCCCCACAGCGCGTCCGTCACCGGGTTGTCCAGGCTGTGCGGGGCGCGCCCGCTGCCGTTCCAGCCGTCGCCCAGCGCGGACAGCGTGCGGGTCAGGACCGCCGACGTGACGCTGCTGTAGTACGAAGCGCCCTGGCCGCCGACCACCATCGCGTCGTTGTGCACCGTCTGCGTCCGGCCCGGGTCCGTCCGGTACCGGGGCCAGCCGTCCACCTCCGCGATCGTCGCCCGGTGCGCCACCTGCCGGGGCCCGTACGGCGCGTGGTCGTCCTGCGCCGCCACCCTCCGCTTCGCCCCCCACGCCGTCGTCAGCGCCGACTGCCCCACCGTGACGCCGATCAGCAGCACCGCCGCCGCCACCGCATACCCGCGACGCGCCCGCCCCTGTCCCCGCTCCCGCCCCAGCAGCACCAGCGCCCCCGCCACCGCCACCAGTCCCAGGGCCGCGCCCGCCCACGACCACCGCACCACGAAGGCACTGCCGGCCCCCGCCAGGCCCACCAGCACCACGCACCCCACGCCACCCCACAGCGCCCGGCGCGGCAGCGCCCCCTCGCCCACCGCCGCCCATCCCGCCAGCACCAGCACCCCGCTCAGCACGAACGTCTGCCGGTACGGGCTCCCGTTCGGCTCCGCGAACGCGTGCCACGCCAAGTGCGTCGGCCCCCACTGCATCGACAGCACCACCAGTACCGCCAGCACCGGCCACCCCACCCGCACCCGTGCCGCCAACCCCCGGTGGAAGGGCAGGGCACACGCCAGCACCAGCACCGCCCCGCTCACGTACATCGCGGGCGAGCTGAAGGAGTACGTCGCCGGCAGCAGCCGCCCCAGCAGGTCCTCCCACCCCGCCGGCCGGAACGTCAGCCCCATCCCCGGATACGCGTGCCGCGTCCCCGCGTACACCGTCAGCAGCAGCGGCGCCGACAGCCCGACGCCCAGCCCCACCACCGCGCACGCCTTCCCGGCCACCCGCAGCCGGGGCCGCCACGGGCCGCCGTCCATCAGCAGGCGCGCCGCGAGCACCAGGCCCGCGCCGAGCGTCGCCATGTACGCCGTGTAGAAGTTCGCCACCCACACGTACGCCACCAGCAGCACGCCGCCGAAGAACCACCGCACCGGCCGCCGGCCGTCCCGTATCGCCTCGCCCACCGCGCACAGCAGGGGGAACGCGATCAGCCCGTCCAGCCACATCGGGTTGTACGACGCTTCGATCACCGACCACCCGCACAGCGCGTACGCCGCCCCCAGCGTGCCCGCCAGCCACCACCGCCCGCCCGGCCGCACGCGCAGCAGCAGCCACGCCATCACCGCCGCCGCCACCGCGATCCGCAGCACCGACGTCACGTACACCGCGAGATCGATCTCCTCGCGCGGGAAGACGGCGACCAGCCACGAGAAGGGGCTCGACAGGTAGGTGCCCACGTCGGGCAGGAAGCTGGAGCCGTACCCCGACTGCCAGTTGATCAGCCAGCCGCCGTCCGCCCGCCCGTGCAGCACGTCCCACAGGTGCGCGTGGAAGGGGACGAACTGCGTTCCCAGGTCGTTCACGTTCCGGTTCATCGCGCCGAAGGGCCGGCTGCCCGCCAGCGCCGACCCCAGGCAGTGCGCGAACGCGGCCAGGACGGCGGCGAGCAGCGACGACGCGACGACGGGACGAACACGCGGGCGGGAAAACCGGAGCCGATTCAGCATGGCTCGACCGTAAACACGCCACCGGCCCTTTCACCACCACCCTGCGATTCCGTTAACCGAACCGCCCTTTCCCCGTCATCCGACTCCTGAGAGAACGTCATCTGGCCGCGCTCCCATGGCACATGCTCATCTCCCTCGTCGTGCCCTGTTTCAACGAGGCGGAAGTCGTGCGCCGATTTCACGCGCACGTGTCCCGGGAAATCGCCTCGTTCGCGCCCGCCTTTCCCTTCGAGATCTCTTTTGAATTCGTGTACGTGGACGATGGCAGCGGTGACGAAACGCTCAGCCATCTCCGGTCCCTCGCGGGTGACGACCCCCGCGCCCGGTACGTCTCCTTCAGCCGCAACTTCGGCAAGGAGGCGGCCATGCTCGCCGGCCTGCGGCACGCGCGCGGCGACGCGGTCGTCATCATGGACGCCGACCTCCAGCACCCGCCCGAGCTCATCGCCCGCATGATCACCCTGCACGTACGGGGAAACGACCAGGTCGTCGCCCGCCGCACCCGGGCGGGCGACCGCGTCACCCGCACCCTGACCGCCCGTGCCTACTACCGCTTCGTGAATCGACTTGTCGACGTGGAACTCGTCGACGGCGTCGGCGACTTCCGGCTGCTCTCCCGGCGGGCGGTCGACGCCGTGCTCCGCCTCACCGAGTACAACCGTTTCTCCAAAGGCATTTTCGCCTGGATCGGATATCCGACCGAGACCTTCGCCTACGAGAACGCGGTACGCGAAGAGGGGCGTTCCAAATGGACCTTCGGGAAACTCCTCAACTACGGTCTCGACGGCGTCATCTCCTTCAACAACAAACCACTCCGGGCCGCCCTCTACCTCGGCCTCCTTCTCCTCGCCGTTGCGCTGGCGTACACCGCGTGGATCGTCGGTGACGCGCTCGTCAACGGCGTGGAAACTCCCGGATACGTCACCCTGCTCGTCGCCGTCACCGCGCTCTCCGGCGTGCAGATGGTGCTGCTCGGCGTCGTCGGCGAATACGTCGGGCGCATCTACTACGAGGCGAAGCGCCGCCCGCACTTCCTCATCGGCGAGACCGACGCCGACGCCGGGAACGCGCCCGGGGCCCCCGCCGCCGCATCCCCCCTCACCCGCGACTCGTTGGTCGAACCAGTGGCCCGGACCACTCCGGCTGCCTAACATCGACAACCGCAAGGCTGTTGTGCAACGCCGCACGATCACCGCCCCCGGGAGGCACCCTTTGCACCGCCGTACGCGCACCCGCTCAACCCTCCTCGCCGCCGCCGGACTGCTCGCCGCAGGCCCCCTCCTCACCGCCTGCGGCAGCCAGTCCCACCCGGGAGCCGCGGCCCTCGTCGGCGGCGAGCGGATCGAGGTGTCCGCCCTCCAGGGCCAGGCCAACGCCGTACGCGCCGCCCAGGCGAAGACCCCGCAGGGCAAGGAGGTCATCAGCGGCACCGGCCAGCTCACCCGCGCCGAACTGCAGATCACCCTCTTCCGCCGGGTCGTCGAACGCGCCGCCGAGGACGCGGGCATCACGGTCAGCCGCAAGGAGGTCCAGCAGGCCCGCGCCGCCGCCGTGCAGCAGAAGGGCTCGGAGGAGCGCCTGCGCTCCGACCTCCTCGGCCAGGGGTACGCCCCCGAGCAGATCGAGTCCGCGGTACGCCGCGACATCCAGCTCACCAAGCTCGCGGCCCGGCACCGGGCGGACCTCTCCACCAACCAGGGCATGCAGAAGATGACCGCCGTCCTGGCGAAGGCGTCCAAGGACCTGAAGATCAACGTCAACCCGCGCTTCGGCGCGTGGAACGACGAGCAGATCATGCTGGTCGCGAAGAAGACGCCGTGGATCGTCCAGAAGACCAAGGACAAGGAGGCCCAGGCGGCCGCCGACGCCGGGGCCCAGCAGATGCCGTAGCCGAAGCGGCGACCGGTGCCGCGACGGGTGCGGTGGCCGGTCCCGGCACCGGGGCGGCGGCGGGGGAGCGGGCGCGGGTACGGTCGTGGGGTGACCACCGAAGCACCCCTCGACGCACCCGCCGCCCCCGGCCGCATCGTCCTGCTCACCGCCAGCCACCGGGTCGCCCCCGGCCTGCTGTCCTGGCCCGCCTGGCAGACCCTGCGCTCCGCGGACCGGGTGCTGTGCGCCGACCCCGCGCACCCGCAGCTGCCGTACCTGTACGAGGCCGGGGTGCGCGTCTCGCGGGAGACGCCGGACGCCGAGGAACTGGTCGCCTACTGCGCCGACGGCGCCCGGACCGTCGTCGTCGTCCCCTCCTCCGAGGGCTCCGGCGAGGGCGACGCCCGGCTCACCGACGGACTGGCCCGCCTCGCGGGCTCCCACCGCGTCCAGATGCCCGACCTGGAACTGCTCCCCGGCTCCTACGACCTCCCCGGCGCCCGCCTCCTCGACCTGGTCCAGGTCATGGACCGCATCCGGCGCGAGTGCCCGTGGTCCTCGCAGCAGACGCACGAGGGGCTCGCCAAGTACGGCATCGAGGAGGCGTACGAACTCGTCGAGGCCATCGAGGCGGGCGACCGCACCGAGCTCCGCGAGGAACTCGGCGACGTGCTCCTCCAGGTCGTCTTCCACGCCCGCATCGCCGAGGACGCCGACCCGGCCCCCGCCGACGCCGGTGCCGACCCGGACGCGGACCCGGACGAGGGCCCCTTCTCCATCGACGACGTCGCCGCGACCCTCATCGACAAGCTGATCCACCGCCACCCCCACGTCTTCGGCGACGAGACGGCCGCCACCCCGGCCGACGTGAAGGCCACCTGGCTGCGCACCAAGGCCGTCGAGAAGCAGCGCACCTCGGTGACGGAGGGCGTCCCCCTGGCCCAGCCCGCCCTCGCCCTCGCCGCGAAGCTGGCGTCCCGCACCCGCACGGCGGGCCTCGCCGTCCCCCTCCCCCCGGGCGACGGCGGCATCGGCTACCAGCTCCTCGCCCTGGCCGCCCGCGCCGAGGCGGACGGCGTCGACCCCGAAACCGCCCTGCGCGCCGCCGCGCGCGCGTACCGGGACGCGATCCTCGCGGCGGAGGCCGGAGCCGCCTGACCCGCCCGGCGCTGCCGGGACCGCCCCGCCGGGCTCGGAAAACGCCCGGGGACGCCAGGGGCTACCGTCGACGGGTGAGCACCGCACCCCCCGCCGACCCCGCCCCCGAACTCTTCACCTGGGAGTTCGCCACCGACCCCTACCCCGCCTACGCCTGGCTCCGCGAGCACGCGCCCGTGCACCGCACCCGCCTCCCCAGCGGGGTCGAGGCCTGGCTGGTGACCCGGTACGCCGACGCCAAGCAGGCCCTCGCCGACCAGCGGCTCAGCAAGAACCCGGCGAACCACGCCGGCTCCGCGCACGCCAAGGGCAAGACGGGCATCCCCGGCGAGCGCAGTGCCGACCTCATGACGCACCTGCTCAACATCGACCCGCCGGACCACACCCGGCTGCGCCGCCTCGTGTCCAAGGCGTTCACCCCGCGCACGGTCGCCGAGTTCGCCCTCCGCGTGCAGGAGCTCACCGACCGGCTCATCGACGGTTTCGCGGACCGGGGGTCCGCCGACCTCATCCACGAGTTCGCCTTCCCCCTGCCCATCTACGCGATCTGCGACCTGCTGGGCGTGCCCCGCGAGGACCAGGACGACTTCCGGGACTGGGCCGGGATGATGATCCGGCACGGCGGCGGGCCGCGCGGGGGCGTGGCCCGGTCGGTGAAGAAGATGCGCGACTACCTCGCCGAGCTGATCCACCGCAAGCGCGAGGACCTCGGGGACGACCTCATCTCCGACCTCATCCGGGCCGGCGACCACGGCGAGCACCTCACCGAGAACGAAGCCGCCGCGATGGCGTTCATCCTGCTCTTCGCGGGCTTCGAGACGACCGTCAACCTGATCGGCAACGGAACCTACGCCCTCCTGCGCCACCCGGAGCAGCGCGAGCGGCTCCAAGCGGCCCTCGCCGCGGGCGACACCGCCCTCCTCGCCACCGGCGTCGAGGAACTGCTCCGCTATGACGGGCCCGTCGAGCTCGCCACCTGGCGGTACGCCACCGAACCGCTCACCCTCGGCGGGCAGCCGATCGCGGTGGGCGACCCCGTGCTCGTCGTGCTCGCGGCCGCCGACCGCGACCCCGAGCGGTTCCACGATCCGGACACCCTCGATCTCAGCCGTCGGGACAATCAGCATCTCGGGTACGGGCACGGCATCCACTACTGCCTCGGCGCGCCCCTCGCGCGGCTCGAAGCGCAGACCGCGCTGGCGACCCTGCTGACCCGTCTTCCTGACCTGCGACTCGCGGCGGAACCTGCTGATTTGCGGTGGCGCGGCGGGCTCATCATGCGCGGACTGCGCACGCTGCCGGTGGAGTTCGGAAGCGGCGTGCGGGGCACCGGAAATGACCGGTCGGCAGCGATGTGACCTTTACGTGATCTCCGCTGCACCGACTTGTGACGGGTGTTCGACTGCGGCTACGTTCACGGGCGACCCGGCTGTTTCGCCAGAAGCCGAGTCACCGTCAGCGAAAGGCAACCGCATGCGTTCCGGGAACGGTAAACACCGCCGCCCGCGTCAGGCCCCCGCACTCGTCGTCGCCGCCGGGGTCACCGGCTCCGCGCTCGCGATTCCGCTTCTCGGCGCCACCAGCGCCGGAGCGGTCGAGGCAGGTGCCTGGGACCGCGTCGCCGAGTGCGAGAGCGGCGGTGCGTGGAGCGCCGACCTGGGCAACGGGCACTACGGCGGGCTCCAGTTCTCCCAGGACAAGTGGGAGCAGTACGGCGGCGACGCCTACGCCCCGCGGGCCGACCTCGCCAGCCGCTCGCAGCAGATCGAGGTGGCCGAGAAGGTCTTCCGGGCCGAGGGCCCGCAGGCCTGGCCGAGCTGCGCCGTCATCTCCGGGCTCGCCCCGGGCGGCGGCGGGCAGTCCGGTTCCGGTTCCGGCGGGGCGGGGGTGGACGCCGCCGACCCCGGCGCGATCGCCGGCATCGACTCCCGTACGCCTCCCACGCCCCCGGCGCACTCCGCGAAGCCGGACGCGGCGGACGGCGCGGCGGCCGACGCCGGGCCCGGCGACGACACCCCGGCGGGCGACCGGCCCCTGGGCGACCAGGCCCCGGGCGACCGGACCCCCGGCGCCGTCCCGAGCGGCGACGCCTCCGCGACCCCGGACCCGAACGCCGGCACGCCCGACGCCGGCACCGCCGTCCCCGTCGAGCCCACTCCCGGCTCCAGCGTCTCGCCCAGCACCGGGCCGGGCGGCGACGCCACCACGCCCCCGGGCGTGCCCGACGCCACCGGCGCCCCGGGCGCCGAGGACCGGGGCACGTCCGGCACCGGCAAGCACCGCGGCGTGCCCGCGCCGGAGAACTCCTCCCTCGCACCGGACGATTCGCCCGAAGGGGAACTCGCCGAGCGGGACGCCGGGCGGCACGCCTCGCGGGGCGGCGGCGAGAAGGGGCCGGGCGGCGCGCCCGAGCAGGAGTCGTACACCGTGCGCCCCGGTGACAACCTCTGGCACATCGCGGACGCCGCGGAGGTCCCCGGCGGCTGGTCGGCCCTCTACGAGGCCAACAAGAAGTCCCTCGGCACCGACCCGGACCTCATCAAGCCTGGTCAGCACCTGGATCTGAGCGAGGGTCAGACGGCGGAGAAGAGCGAAAAGTAGGGGTGGTTGGGGGGCTTGTGTCCATATTTGCGCAAGTGAGACATGAGTCTCTTCGCCCCAACTGGCGCGTCCCTTCGGGCGACTCCCGGTAAGCCCCCTCTGACCTGCGTAAACGCAAGGGAGGAGAGGGCAAGTACGGGGCAGATGTCCCGGATGTGCCTCTTTGAACATCCGGGGCACCTGTGATTACGGTCGTCATCGCTCGCCACCGGTGAGCACCGGAGCCCGCACGCCGAATCCTGCCGGCGGGCCTCGGCAGCAGTCGTCGCGAAAGCGCCGTAGGCAGGAGCGGGGGACCCAAGGTAAGTGCCGGGCCCGGACGTTGAGAGACGTGACGGGAACGGCTTGGGGTGAAGCCGCCGAAACGGAATGCCGCAGCAAGCAGTGTGCGGAAATCCGGACCGGAGGCCGGGCGAACTCACAGCCCGAACCCGACAGCTCACCTCGAAGGCGTCGGTGAGGGAATATCCATGTCGCTTTTCAGCAGCAAGGGCAAGCACCGCCGTCCGTCCAAGGCCACCCGTGCCGCCGCCATCGCCGGCGTCACCGGTGTCGCGGTCGCCGCCCCGCTGATGGGGGCCACCTCGGCCTCCGCCGCCTCCGTCGACACCTGGGACGCCGTCGCCCAGTGCGAGTCCGGCGGCAACTGGTCCATCAACACGGGCAACGGCTACTACGGCGGCCTGCAGTTCACGAACTCCTCGTGGGCCGCCGCCGGTGGCACCAAGTACGCCCCGCGCGCCGACCTGGCCACCAAGGGCCAGCAGATCGCCACCGCCGAGAAGCTGCTCAAGATCCAGGGCCCCGGCGCCTGGGCCTGCGCCGGTGCGGGCAACCTGAGCAACGACGGTGTCGACCCGGGCGTCAGCACGGGCTCCGGCTCCTCGCAGAAGTCCGCGAAGTCCACCAAGTCCGTGAAGTCCGCCCCCAAGGCGGAGAAGAAGCGCGAGGCCCCGGCCGCCTCCCGCAGCCAGACCCGCTCGGTGCCGAAGGTCGAGTCCAAGGCCGGTGGCCCGATCAAGAAGGGTGACGGCGAGTACCAGGTGAAGGCCGGCGACACCCTGTCGAAGATCGCCGAGGCGAAGAACGTCAAGGGCGGCTGGCAGCACATCGCAGACCTCAATGAGGACGTCGTCTCCGACGCCGACCTCATCTTCCCGGGTCAGCAGCTCCACCTGCGCTGATCCAGCGGGGACCGACGGCCCACCCCCGTCCGTCCCCGCCCCGCGGGAACCCCGGCGGCCCACCCCCGCCCGGTTCCCGCACCGCGGACCTCCGGCGGCCCACCCCCGCCCGGAGTCCGCAGCGGAAGGGGGCGGCTCACCCCCGCCCCCTTCCGCACCCCGGCCCCGGCCGGACGCGACTTCCCCCCGAACGCGTCCCGCCGGGGCCGTCCCCTGTACGGGCGGGCGCCGCCGGCCGCGTCGGCCCGAGAGGGCTCACCCGTGCGCGTCAGCACTCAGGCGTGCACACGGGCCGTGCTCGCGGGAGAACAGATCCGTGACCCTCGGTGAGGTCACCGGGGTCCTTCGTCCTGTATTACAGGCATTCGGGCATCTTTTCGTCCCAGCGTGCGGTCGATCGGCTGGCCGATGCCCTGGAGCCGGTTAGGCTCTTGTCGCAAGGCCGAAAGAGACCCTGCGCCGTGTGCCCCTTCCGGGGGCCCGCCACCTTCGCGTCACATCCCATAAGGAGATGCTCGTGCCGTCCATCGACGTCGTCGTAGCCCGGGAAATCCTGGACTCCCGAGGCAACCCCACGGTCGAGGTCGAGGTCGGCCTCGACGACGGCAGCACGGGTCGTGCTGCCGTTCCGTCCGGCGCCTCCACCGGTGCCTTCGAAGCCATCGAGCTCCGTGACGGCGACCCGAACCGCTACCTGGGCAAGGGCGTCGAGAAGGCCGTCCTCGCCGTCATCGAGCAGATCGGCCCGGAGCTCGTCGGCTACGACGCCACCGAGCAGCGCCTGATCGACCAGGCGATGTTCGACCTGGACGCCACCGAGAACAAGGGCTCGCTGGGCGCCAACGCCATCCTCGGCGTCTCCCTGGCCGTCGCGCACGCCGCCTCCGAGGCCAGCGACCTGCCGCTGTTCCGCTACCTCGGCGGCCCGAACGCGCACCTGCTGCCCGTCCCGATGATGAACATCCTCAACGGCGGGTCGCACGCCGACTCCAACGTCGACATCCAGGAGTTCATGATCGCGCCGATCGGCGCCGAGTCCTTCTCCGAGGCCCTGCGCTGGGGCGCCGAGGTCTACCACACCCTCAAGAAGGTGCTGAAGACCAAGGGCCTGTCCACCGGCCTCGGCGACGAGGGCGGCTTCGCGCCGAACCTGGAGTCCAACCGCGCCGCCCTCGACCTCATCGTCGAGGCCATCCAGCAGGCCGGTTACATCCCCGGCGAGCAGATCGCGCTCGCGCTCGACGTCGCCGCCTCCGAGTTCTACAAGGACGGCAAGTACGAGTTCGAGGGCAAGTCCCGCTCGGCCGCCGAGATGACCGAGTACTACGAGGAGCTCGTCTCCGCGTACCCGCTGGTCTCCATCGAGGACCCGCTGTACGAGGACGACTGGGCGGGCTGGAAGGTCATCACCGACCGCATCGGCTCCAAGGTCCAGATCGTCGGCGACGACCTCTTCGTCACCAACCCCGAGCGCCTGGCCCGCGGCATCGAGGAGGGCTCCGCGAACGCCCTCCTGGTCAAGGTCAACCAGATCGGCTCGCTCACCGAGACGCTGGACGCCGTCGAGCTCGCGCAGCGCAACGGCTTCAAGTGCATGATGAGCCACCGCTCCGGCGAGACCGAGGACGTCACCATCGCCGACCTCGCCGTCGCCGTGAACTGCGGCCAGATCAAGACCGGCGCCCCGGCCCGCTCGGACCGCGTCGCGAAGTACAACCAGCTGCTGCGCATCGAGGAGATCCTCGACGACGCCGCGGTGTACGCCGGCCGCTCCGCGTTCCCGCGGTTCCGCGCCGCGAACCAGTAGCAGCGGCAAGGGCCGGCCCCCCGCCGGGGGTCCACGCCTCCGTACGTCCCCGTACCCGGTCCCGTACCGTGTGCGGGGACGTCGGCGCGTAACGGGGAGGACTCAAGGATGGCCGCACGCAACAAGGGCGACCGGTTCTCGACCACCACCCGGCTGCGGCTGCTCGGCGAGCAGACCGCCGCCCGCGTCTACCGCTCCCAGACCCGCCGACAGGCCCGCCGCTCCCGGCTCACCGGCCGGGCCGCCCTGCTGGTGCTCGTGCTGTGCACGCTGGTGGTGGCCCTCGCGTATCCGATACGGAGCTACTTCTCGCAGGCGACCGAGATCGCCGACCAGGAGCGGGCCAGGAACGAGGCGCACCGGCGGGTGGAGCAGCTCCGCGACGCCAAGGCCCGCCTGATGGACGACGCGTACGTCGTCCGCCTCTCCCGCGAGCACCTGCACTACGTGAAGCCGGGCGAGACCGGTTTCACCATGTACGACCCCCAGGCCCCCGGCACGGCCCGGCGCCCCGACGGGAACGGGGCCGCCGACCGGCCCTGGTACTCCAACGTGTGGGACGGCGTCGACCGGGCCGACCGCGGCGAACCGTAGACCCGCACCGCAGAACGTCACCGGAACAGACCGACAGAAGGCACGCATGCAGACCCCGCCCCCGACCACGCCGCGCACCGAGCCCACCGAGAGGGACATCGAGGCGTTCAAGCTCCAGCTCGGCCGCCCGCCGCGCGGGCTGCGCGCGATCGCGCACCGCTGCCCCTGCGGCAACCCGGACGTGGTCGAGACGGCCCCGCGCCTGGAGGACGGCACGCCGTTCCCCACGCTCTACTACATGACCTGCCCGCGGGCCACGGGCGCCATCGGCACCCTGGAGGGCTCCGGCCTCATGAAGGAGATGCAGGCGCGGCTCGCCACCGACCCGGAGCTGGCCGAGCAGTACCGGGCCGCCCACGAGGACTACCTCGAGCGGCGCGACGCGATCGAGGAGCTGGTGGGCTTCCCCAGCGCGGGCGGGATGCCCGACCGGGTGAAGTGCCTGCACGTGCTGGTCGGCCACTCCCTGGTGGCCGGCCCCGGCGTGAACCCCTTCGGCGACGAGGCGCTGGCCCTGCTCCCGGAGTGGTGGGCCAAGGGCCCCTGCGTGACGCCGTGCGCCGACACGGAGGCCGCCCGGTGACCCGGGTCGCCGCCGTCGACTGCGGTACGAACTCCATCCGCCTGCTGGTCGCGGACGCCGACCCGAGGACGGGCGAGCTGGTCGACCTGGACCGGCGCATGACGATCGTCCGCCTGGGCCAGGGCGTGGACCGCACCGGCCGGCTGGCCCCCGAGGCCCTGGAGCGGACGTTCGCCGCCTGCCGCGAGTACGCGGAGATCATCACGGCGCACGGCGCCGAGAAGGTCCGCTTCGTGGCCACCTCCGCGTCCCGCGACGCCGAGAACCGGGACGAGTTCGTCGCCGGTGTCCTGGACATCCTGGGCGTCGAGCCCGAGGTGATCACCGGCGACCAGGAGGCGGCGTTCTCCTTCACCGGCGCCACCAAGGAGCTGACCGGTTCCGGCGAGGACTACCTCGTCGTGGACATCGGCGGCGGCTCCACGGAGCTCGTGGTCGGCCGGGAGGGCGTCGAGGCGGCCCGCTCCGTCGACATCGGCTGCGTACGCCTCACCGAACGCCACCAGCCGTCCGCCCCGGCCACCCCCGAGCAGGTCGCCGCGATCCGCGCGGACATCGCGGCCGCCCTGGACCTGGCCGCCGAGACCGTGCCGCTCACCGGCCGCCCCCGCACGCTGGTCGGCCTCGCGGGCTCGGTGACGACGGTCGCCGCGATCGCGCTGGGGCTGGAGGAGTACGACTCCCAGGCCATCCACCGCTCCCGGATCCCGTACGAGAAGGTCCGCGAGATCACCGAGTGGCTGGTGTCCGCCACGCACGACGACAAGGCCGCCGTGCCCGCGATGCACCCCGGCCGCGTCGACGTCATCGTCCCCGGCGCCCTGATCCTGCTGGCCCTCATGGAGCGCGTGGGGGCCTCGGAAGTGGTGGTCTCCGAGCACGACATCCTGGACGGGATCGGCTGGTCCATCGCCTGATCCGGGTGCCTGCGGAGGGCGGCGAGGCCGGGCGCGGAACGAAGTTCGTGAAGTTCTTCACAAGGAAAAGGGGCCCGATGGGCCCCTTTTTCGCGCCGGAGGGCCGAAGGGGTGGGCCTTCGGGCCCGGGGGTGTGCATAACGGACGCTTCTGGGCGCGCCGCCGAGGTAGGGGGCGGATAAGTGGTTCACCCGCCGGAAGGGGCCATCGGGCCAGTTGGGAAGGGGTTTCCAACGCGCCGGGAGGAGGAGTGGTTCCCCGCCCGGGGCATGACCTGGGTCACGTGGGCCGCGCAGTGTAGCAGAGGGTGCCGAAGACCTTGTGAAGGGGCTCACGAGGGGACCCCCGCGGCGGGGTGGATACTCGATTCCATGAGCACCACGGAGCGTCCCAGGATCCTCGTAGTAGGCGGTGGGTACGTAGGCCTGTACGCGGCACAGCGCATTCTCAAGAAGATGCGTTATGCGGAAGCGACCGTCACGGTCGTCGACCCGCGCTCGTACATGACCTACCAGCCCTTCCTGCCCGAAGCCGCCGCCGGCAACATCTCGCCGAGGCACGTCGTCGTACCGCTGCGACGCGTCCTTCCCAAGGCCGAGGTGCTTACTGGCCGGGTCACCACCATCGATCAGGACCGCAAGGTCGCCACGATCTCCCCGCTGGTCGGCGAGGCGTACGAGCTGCCCTTCGACTACCTGGTCGTCGCGCTCGGCGCCGTCTCCCGCACCTTCCCGATCCCCGGCCTCGCCGAGCAGGGCATCGGCATGAAGGGTGTCGAGGAGGCCATCGGCCTGCGCAACCACGTCATCGAGCAGCTCGACAAGGCCGACTCCACGCACGACGAAGAGGTCCGCCGCCGCGCGCTCACCTTCGTCTTCGTCGGCGGTGGCTTCGCGGGTGCGGAGACCATCGGCGAGGTCGAGGACATGGCCCGCGACGCCGCCAAGCAGTACTCCAACGTCTCGCGCGACGACATGCGGTTCATCCTCGTCGACGCCGCCGACAAGATCCTTCCCGAGGTGGGCCCGGACCTGGGCCGCTGGGGCAAGGAGCACCTGGAGTCCCGCGGCGTCGAGATCCACCTCTCGACCTCCATGGACTCCTGCGTCGACGGCCACGTCGTGCTGAAGAACGGCCTCGAGGTCGACTCCAACACCATCGTGTGGACGGCCGGCGTCAAGCCGAACCCGGTTCTCGCGCGTTACGGTCTGCCGCTCGGCCCGCGCGGTCACGTGGACACCCAGGCCACCCTCCAGGTGCAGGGCAGCGACTACATCTGGGCCGCGGGCGACAACGCCCAGGTCCCGGACCTGGTCGGCCGCAAGAACGGCAACCCGAACGCCTGGTGCCCGCCCAACGCCCAGCACGCGCTGCGCCAGGCCAAGGTCCTCGGCGACAACGTGGTCTCCGGCATGCGGGGCTTCCCGCAGAAGGAGTACAGCCACGCCAACAAGGGCGCGGTCGCGGGTCTCGGCCTGCACAAGGGCGTCGCGATGATCGTCATGGGCAAGATGAAGATCAAGCTCAAGGGCCGTCTCGCCTGGTACGCCCACCGCGGCTACCACGGCATGGCGATGCCGACGTTCAACCGCAAGATCCGCGTGCTGGCCGACTGGACGCTGGGGATGTTCCTCAAGCGCGAGGTCGTCTCGCTCGGCGCCATGGAGACTCCCCGCGAGGAGTTCTACGAGGCCGCCAAGCCCGCGCCGGCTCCGGTCGACGCGGTGAAGGTGCCGGCCGCCGTCGAGCCGAAGAAGGCCGAAGCGAACGCCTCCTGACGCTTCGTCAGCAGTCGCGCTCCGTACGTCCGGTCCGAAGGGGCCGCCCGCCATCCGTGGTGCGGGCGGCCCCTTCGGCGTTTCCGCGCCCAACCAGGTGTAACGACCATGCGCTTTGCCCTCCCGTGACCCGGACCCGGGATGCGGTGCCCTCCCCCCGGTGTTATGTCGAGTAGTACGCCGATGCCCGTACGTCATCGCGAACCCTGGAGGTGTGCACCATGGCCGATGCCGCACTGCGGCTGACCAGACTTGCCGAGGAACTCCTCTCCGTCCCGCTCCCCGTCCGCATCCGGGCCTGGGACGGCAGCGAGGCGGGCCCGCCGGGCGCCCCGGTCCTCGCGATCCGCGACCGCAGGGCCGTGCGCCGCCTGCTGTGGAAGCCCGGCGAGCTGGGGCTCGCCCGCGCGTGGGTGGCCGGCGAGATCGACGTGGAGGGCGACCTCTACGAGGCCCTGGACCTGCTCGCCGACCTCATCTGGGAGCGCGAGGGCGACGGCCCGGGCGCCGTCCGTGCGCTGCGGGACCCCCGCCTGCGCGCCGCGGCCCGCGAGCTGCTGAAGCTCGGCGGCCCCTGTCCGCCGCCGCCCCCGCCGCCCGAGGAACTGCGCCGGCACACCGGCCGGCTGCACACCAGGCGTCGCGACAGGGAAGCCATCAGCCACCACTACGACGTCGGCAACGACTTCTACTCCCTGGTCCTCGGGCCGTCCATGGTCTACTCCTGCGCCTACTTCCCCGACCCCGACGCCTCCCTCGAAGACGCCCAGCGCGACAAGCTCGACCTCGTCGCCCGCAAGCTGGACCTGAAGCGGGGGCAGCGCCTCCTCGACGTCGGCTGCGGCTGGGGCTCCATGGCCCTGCACGCCGCCCGCCACTACGGCGTCCACGTCACCGGCATCACCATCTCCGCCGAGCAGGCCGCCCACGCCCGCGAGCGCGTCGCCGAGGAGGGCCTCGCCGACCGCGTCGAGATCCGGGTGCAGGACTACCGCGACGTCCTTCCCCAAGCTCTCGGCTCCGCTCAAGCAGGGGATGCCCCATTCGGCCCGTACGACGCCATCTCCTCCATCGGCATGGCCGAGCACGTCGGAGCGGTCCGCTACGGGGAGTACGCGGCCGATCTGTACGCCCTGCTGAAGCCCGGCGGCAGGCTGCTCAACCACCAGATCGCCCGGCGCCCGCTCACCAGCGAGGAGACGTACCACGTCGACGCCTTCATCGACTCCTACGTCTTCCCCGACGGCGAACTGGCGCCGGTCGGCCGCACGGTCGCCCTGCTGGAGGAGGCCGGGTTCGAGGTCCGCGACCTGGAGTCGATCCGCGAGCACTACGCCCTGACCCTGCGCCACTGGGTGGCCCGCCTGGAGAAGAACTGGGAGGCCGCCGTGCAGACGGTCACCCCCGGCCGGGCCCGCGTCTGGCGGCTGTACATGGCCGCCTCCGCGCTCTCCTTCGAGCACAACAAGATCGGCGTGAACCAGGTCCTCGCCGTGAAGCCCGCCGCCTCGGGGGCGTCCGGGCTGCCGCTGCGGTCCCGCGTGTGGGGCGGCTGACCCCCTGGGACGCGGGCCGCGAAAAAGGGGACGGCCCCACCACGTCGTGCGTGGCGGGGCCGCCCCCTCGTCCCGTTCCCCCGGCTACTCGGCCTTGATCGCGGAGAGCATGTTCAGCTTCGCCGCGCTGCGGGCCGGCCACATGGCGGCCAGCACGCCGACCACACCGGCCAGCAGCAGGAAGACCCCGATGCGGTCCCACGGGATGGTCAGGGCGTAAGCCGGGATCTTGTCCTTGAACGTCTCGCCCACGGCCCACGCGATGAAGGTGCCGAGGACGACGCCGACGACCGCGCCGAACAGCGAGATCACCACGGACTCCAGCCGGATCATGGTCTTCACCCGGCTGCGGTCCAGGCCGATCGCCCGCAGCATGCCGATCTCCTGCTGACGCTCGAAGACGGACATCGCGAGGGTGTTGACGACGCCGAGGACCGCGATCACCAGGGCCATCGCCAGCAGGCCGTACATGATGTTCAGCATCAGGTTGATCATGCCGCCGACCTGGGCGCGCACCTGCTCCTGGTCCATGATCACCATGGCCGGGTTCTTGCCGGTCGCGTCGACCAGCGCCTGCTTGTTCGCGGCGGACTCGCCGCCGTCCATCTGCACGTACATCGCGTAGTACATCGGCGTCTTGAAGTGCGTGGCGAGCGTGCGCACGTCCATGACGACCTCGTTGAAGTTGTCGCTGTCCTCGAAGACCGCGCCGACCTTCAGGGTGTCCTTCTTGCCGTCCTCGTACATCACGGGGATCTGCTGGCCGAGCCGCAGGCCCTGCTTGTCGCGGAGCGTCTTGTTCACGGCGACCTCGCCGCGGGTGAGCGCGTCCTCGGAGCCCTGGAGCACCGAGAAGGACAGGACCGGGCCCAGTGCCTTCGGGTTGACGCCGTCGGTGACCAGGTAGCCGCCCTCGGCCTCCAGACCGGCGGTCAGCTTCGGGGTGGCGACGGTGACGCCGGGGGCCTTGGCGAGGGCGTCGACGACGCTCTGGCTGATCTCCGACTGGTTGGCCATCTGGACCGTGTAGTCGGCCTTGATCTGCTCGGTGGTCGAGCGGTCGATGGACTTGCCGACGGTGACGCCGATGACGGACAGGCCGGTCACCAGGGTCAGGCCGATCGCCAGGGCGGAGGCGGTGGCGCCGGTACGGCGCGGGTTGCGCACCGAGTTCAGGCCCGCCAGCTTGCCGGAGACCTTGAAGACCCGGTTCAGCAGCGGCTGCACCAGACCGATGACCGGCCGCGACAGCAGCGGGATCAGCACGATGACGCCGAGCAGCGCCAGGAACGCGCCGCCGCCGATGACCGTCTTGCCGTCGCCGCCCATGGTCGAGCCGAGCACGATCAGGGCCGCGCCGACGGCGGCCAGGACCGCGCCGATGGAGTTGCGCACGACCAGGGACTTGGTGGTGGGAGTGGAGTGCAGGCTGTTCATCGCGGCGACCGGCGGGATCTTCGCGGCGCGGCGGCCCGGCAGCCAGGCGGCCAGCATCGTGATCAGCACGCCGACGGCCAGCGCGGAGACGACCGGGGTGACGCCGACGACCATGTCCCCGGCGGGCATCTGCGCGTCCATGGAGTCCAGCAGCGGGCCCATGGCGGCGGCCATGCCGACACCGATGAAGAAGCCGACGACCGAGGCGATCAGGCCGACGATCAGGGCCTCCGCCAGTACGGAACGGGTGATCTGCTTGCGCGAGGCGCCCACGGCGCGCATCAGCGCGACCTCCTTGGTGCGCTGGGCGACCAGCATGGTGAAGGTGTTGGAGATCAGGAAGACACCCACGAACAGCGCGATGGCGGCGAAGCCGAGCAGCACCTGGGTGAGGCCGCTGGTGGCCTCCTTGATGTGCTTCGTCTGCTCGGCGGCGAGCTCCGCGCCGGTCTTGATGTCCGCGGCCTCCGGCAGCAGCGGCTTGATCTCGGAGACCAGCTTGTCGTTGTCGGCGCCGGGCCGGGCGGTGAGCGTCAGGTTCGCGTAGTAGCCGGGCTCCAGGAAGAGCCGCTGGGCGGTCCCGGAGTCGAACAGCACCAGCGAGCCGCCCGCGTTCACCTCGCCATCCTCCGTGGTGAAAACACCGGAGAGGGTGAACTCCTTGGCGGGCTGGTTGGTGGCGACGCGCACCTTGTCGCCGACCTTGTAGCCGCCCTTCTCGGCGGTCTTGGCGTCGAGGGCGATCTCGGTGCCGTTCGCCGGGCCCGCGCCGTTGCGGAAGGTGTAGGCCGGGTCCTTGCCGTCCTTGCCGGGGGCGAAGTTGCCGCCCCGGTTGGACCAGCCCTGGGCGAGCAGTTCGCCCTTGCGGGAGGCGGCGCCCGCGAAGCCGTCGACGCGGGGGGTGACGGTCTCGACGCCGTCGAGCCCGCCGATCTTCTTCACCAGGGCCTCGCTGACGCCGGGGACGCCCTTGGAGTCGTTCTTGTTGTGGTAGGTCTCGACGCCGACGGCGACGTTGCCGAGGCTCTTGGAGGCCTGCTTGGTGAAGGCGTTGGAGAGGGTGTCGCTGTAGATCAGGGTGCCGGAGACGAAGGCGACGCCGAGCATGACGGCGAGCACGGTCATCAGCAGCCTGGCCTTGTGCGCGAGCACGTTGCGCAGGGCGGTGCGGAACATGGGGGTTACGTCCTGGGGTGAGGAAGAGAGGGCGGGGGGCGGGGCGGGAGCGGGGGCGTCAGCTCGTACGGCCCTTGGTGTCGAAGTCCTTCATCCGGTCCAGGACGCCGTCCGCGGTGGGGTGCAGCATCTCGTCCACGATCCGGCCGTCGGCCAGGAAGACCACCCGGTCCGCGTAGGAGGCCGCCGCCGGGTCGTGGGTGACCATGACGACGGTCTGGCCCAGTTCCCGTACCGAATTGCGCAGGAAGCCCAGCACCTCGGCGCCGGAACGCGAGTCCAGGTTTCCGGTCGGCTCGTCGCCGAACATGATCTCCGGACGGCTGGCCAGGGCGCGGGCCACCGCCACGCGCTGCTGCTGGCCGCCGGACAGCTCGGAGGGGCGGTGCTTGAGCCGCCCGGACAGGCCGACCATCTCGATGACCTTCTCCAGCCACGCCGCGTCGGGCTTGCGGCCGGCGATGTCCATGGGGAGCGTGATGTTCTCCAGGGCGTTCAGCGTCGGCAGCAGGTTGAACGCCTGGAAGATGAAGCCGATCTTGTCCCGGCGGAGCTGGGTGAGCTGCTTGTCCTTCAGGGCGCCGAGCTCGGTGTCGCCGATGCGCACCGAACCGGAGGAGAAGGAGTCCAGTCCGGCCACGCAGTGCATCAGCGTGGACTTGCCGGAGCCCGAGGGGCCCATGATCGCGGTGAACTCGCCCCGCCGGAAGTCGACGGACACCTTGTCCAGCGCGACGACCTGCGTCTCGCCGTGACCGTAGACCTTCGACAGCTCGGTGGCGCGGGCGGCGACCGCGGTGGTCTGGTGCGCGGCGGGGTACGGGTACGTGGTCACGGTGGAGCTCCTGTCGGGACGCTTGGGGGGACGCTTTCCATCCTCACGGCGCTTTTACGTCCCCGAGTCCCTCCGCACGGCAGTCCTGGGGCAGTCTGCGGTCTGACCCGTGCGCACCGCCGTCCTACCTGAGGATGACGCCGACCCCGAGGACCCGACGGGTGTGCGCGAAGAGCGATCAGCCGTGCACAAGACGTCGAGTTTCCGTCAATCCCGTGCACGCTGCGACACCCGGACGACACGACTCCGCACCTGCTCCGGCATGTGCCAATGGACCGGTCGCATCGCTGACGCACCATCAAGCGCCCATAAAATAAGACAGCATGAGGCCGGAAGTACCGCTGTTCGGGGGACGCCTGCGGATAGGCTCTGAGCCATTGTCGCGGCCCGCGCGCCTGCCCGGATGGTGGAATGCAGACACGGCGAGCTTAAACCTCGCTGCCCCTCGGGGGCGTACCGGTTCGAGTCCGGTTCCGGGCACCACTCGTGCACCTCGGGCCACGAGAGCAGCACCGCCATGTCGGACCGTCACGGGCGCCTGCCGCCCGGAGCCGGCGACCCGGGCCGTGTCGGGCCCGTGGTACTCGGCCCGACCGGCCAGGTCCTCACCCGTGCGCCGCCCCGGCGGCGGCCGGCTCAGTTCTGTGACGCCCGGTCCCCCCCCGGGGACGCGCCCCTCGCGCGGGGATGCCCGTGCTACGGGTGTGCCGCGTGGTGCGCAGCGCCCTTCGTGCGGCGGGCCTCCTTCATCTCGGCCTCGTACAGGTGGCTGTGGCCCTGCGCCAGGTCCTCGCGCAGCTCCGCTTCCACGCTCTTGTACGGCTCGTAGAAACCGGCGTCGTACTCCTCGACCACCTGGAAGGTCCAGCGTCCTTCCAGGACGTTGCGGCCGACGAGTTCCCGGTCGACGCGGTCCGCCCAGTCCTCGTGCCCGGCCTTGCGCAGCAGTTCGACCGCCCGGCCGAGTTCGAGATCGGCGGTGCCGGTGAGCTGGTGGAACTCGTACAGGTGCCCGCGGGCCCGCTCGACCGTTTCCAGGGCCTTGGACACGGAGCCCAGGGCCTCCACCGTCGCGTCGCTGACACCCTCCGGGCGCTGGTGGGCCGGGGTCGGCCCTTCGTGGTTGACGTTCATCTCCCTCAGGTCCCCGCGAATGGCCCCGGCTAATGCCCCGGAGGCGATTCGACCCCGTACGAGTGCGTCCGAGCGCGGGGGCGCCGGGCGTGCGGGGGCGGGCCGGACGGGCCGGCGCACTCCTCCGCCGGAACATTTCCGGGCCTTCCCCGGTTCGTCACGATCGGGGAAAGATCCTCCTTGGGTACAGGGGTGGTTTCTTTGCTACCCCATTACTCTTGACAGCAAGGTCGCACACGGTGGCCATGGAGGAGTGAGATGAGGAGCAGCAACCCGGTCTTCTCGCGACGGGGGTTCGGCCGCGACAACGGCCACGCGGGCTTCAACGCCCAGCAGCCGCAGGCCGGGGGCCCCGCCGTTGGTACGCAGGGCAACCCCTACGCCCAGGGGAACCCGTACGCCCAGGACGCGACCAACCCGTACGCGACGAACCCGTACGCACAGCAGGACCAGTACGGCGCCCCCGTGGCGCCGCCGCGCGGCAGCGTCATGACGATGGACGACGTCGTCACCCGCACGGCCATCACGCTCGGCCTCGTGGTCGCGGGCGCGGCCGTCGCGTGGATCACCAACATGGGCCTCGGCCTGGCCATCGGCGCCGCGCTCGTCGCGATGGTGCTCGGCCTGGTCCAGTCGTTCAAGCAGAAGCCCAACCCGGCGCTGATCCTGGCGTACGCGGGTTTCGAGGGCCTCTTCCTGGGCGCGCTCAGCAACTACGTCAACACGTTCGTCGCGCCCGGCGCGGCGATGCAGGCGGTCCTGGGCACCATGGCGGTCTTCGCCACGATGCTCGTGCTCTACAAGACCCGCATCGTGCGCGTCACCGCCCGCTTCACCCGCTACCTGATGATCGCCGCGATCAGCTTCATGGTGCTCACCGCCGTGAACCTGCTGTTCATGGTCTTCGGCGGCGGTGACGGCCTCGGCTTCCGCAGCGGTGGCCTCGGCATCGTCTTCGGCCTCGTCGGCGTCCTGCTCGGCGCCTTCTTCCTGGCACTCGACTTCAAGCAGGTCGAGGACGGCGTGGCCTACGGCGCGCCCCGCGAGGAGTCCTGGATGGCGGCCTTCGGCCTCACCATGACCCTGGTGTGGATCTACCTGGAGATGCTGCGTCTCGTCTCGATCCTGAGCGGCGACGACTAGCCGACGGGCAGCACCGGCTGACGCACGGGAAGGGCCCGCGGACCGATTCATCCGGTCCGCGGGCCCTTCCGCGTCGACAGGGGGGGCGGAGGAGCGGAGGTCAGCGGAGGTTGCGGGCGGCGCGCCTGAGGTCGTACTCGTGGATGATCGCCTTGGCGTGCCCGTGGGCCAGGTTGTGCTCGCTGCGGAGCCAGCTCACCTTCTCCTCGAAGCGGAAGAGGGAGGGACCGTCCTCGACGGTGCGCAACCAGTCGGACACTTCACGACCGGTGCAGTGGGGGATGCGGGAGAGCAGGTTGCGATGGGTCTCGTCGGAGAAGACTTGGGACATCGGCGCCTCCGGAAGGCTGTGCTCGGCGGAAGGTCCTCCACTGCACCGTGCCTGAGCGAGGGCCCGTTGGCAACAGTCCGGGACGGGCGCGTAGGGTCGCGGCGTGCTGGATACGACCCCCCTGCTGACCGCCGTCGAACGGCTGGCCGACCGCCTGCGGTCCACCCCCGAGAGCCGGCTGCGGCGCGGCGCCGCAGCCGACGGACTCGCCCTCGCCCGCGAACTCGCCCTGCGCGCTCAGCGCCTGGAGTTCCCCGGCCGGGCGCCGCGCGTGCTCCCGGACGCCGGCCTCTTCTCGGTGGCCGACCAACTGGCCGTTGCGGGCCGGGACCTGGCGCTGGCCGTGGGAACGGCCCCGCCCGCGGAACTGGACGAGGCCGTGCGGCTGGTCGAAGCGGCGGAGCGCGGGCTCCGGAGGTCCTGAGGGCCTAGTCCGGGAGCGACGCGATGACGCGGTCGGCCAGGATGTAGACGTTCTCCGTGCCGCAGGAGAAGGTCAGTGCGTACGCCCCCGAGATCCCGGAGCCGCCCAGCAGCACCGGGGTGTGGCCGGCCCGCAGGGCCTCGGCGAGCCGCTCCGCCGTCTCGCGGTGCCCCGGGGTCATGCACAGCGTCGTGCCGTCCGCGAAGACGTACATGTCGAGGGTGCCCAGCGGGCCGGGGCGCACGTCCGCGAGCGGGGCGCGGGCCGCGGCCAGGTCCTCCAGGCGGGACATCGTGAACGCGTGGTCGCCGGTCGTCCGGGACGTCTGCACCGGTACGAAGTCGGGGTGCGAGGGGTGCCGGCGGCGGGCGGCGGCCAGTGCGGCCGAGTCCTCCTCCGGCTCGTCGTCCGGCTCGTCGCCGGTGGCGACCTCCTCCTCGGGGGCGGTGCCGTACGGCGGCAGGTCGAACTCCTCGGCGAAGTTCAGCTCGCCGCGCGAGGTGGCCAGGAAGGCCTCCAGGTCGCTCTCCTTGAGGCCCGTGAAGTCCGTGGGCTGCGGCAGGTAGTACGCGAGGGACTCCTGCTCGGCCGTGCTCAGGCCGGCCAGCAGCGAGGGCGCGTCGGCCGCGTCACGGGCCTCCTGCGCGGCCCAGAAGGCCCGTGCCTCGGCCAGCTCGCGCTCGCGCTCCTCGGCCAGGGCCTCGGTCACCGCGGCCCGTATCTCGGCGGCCGGGGACGCGTCGCCGCGGGTCTGCTGCGGGAGCACGGCCGAGGCGGCCCGCGCCCGCAGCTCCGCGGCCTCCGCCCGGTCGGCGGCGCGGTCGGCGCGCAGGGCGGCGACCTCCTGGCGGAGACCGCGCACGGTGTGCAGGGCGGCGCCGCCGACGGCCGCCGTGGCAGCGGTGGCGAGCAGCAGGGCGAAAGACATGGCGCTCACGTGCGTACTCCTGAATTCATCGCGATCCCCTGGGCGGACTCCGGGGCGGACCCCAGCCTGCATCGGTCCCCCGACCGATCCCCCGGAATTCCTACCTCAGCTTCCCGTGCCCGCCCGCTCGCCCATAGGGCATAACGTCATGAAACGGACAGGTCTTTGGGCCTGGTGCGCCCTCCGTCCCCGCTGTGACCTGCACGTTTCCCCACCTCTCCGGGGCCAGGTCACAGCCTGGGGGAGATTGGGTCACGACTGGGACGCGAGGCGAGTGGAGGGGCGCGCGGGCAAGGCGCGCTCCTCGGGCGCTCACCCGATTGTGCGCTCGGGAGGGCTCGCGCGCTCGCTGATCGGGGTGTTTCGTGAGCTGTTCCACAACCGGGGGCACGGGGACGCCCCGGCCGTCGCGGTCGCGGGCCGGGGCGTTTCCGTGCTCGGGGCGGGCGGGTCAGCTCAGGCGTTCGATGACCATGGCCATGCCCTGGCCGCCGCCGACGCACATGGTCTCCAGGCCGAACTGCTTGTCGTGGAACTGGAGGCTGTTGATCAGCGTGCCGGTGATCCGGGCGCCGGTCATGCCGAAGGGGTGGCCGACGGCGATCGCGCCGCCGTTGACGTTGACCTTGTCCAGGTCGAGGCCGAGGTCCTGGTAGGACGGGATGACCTGGGCGGCGAAGGCCTCGTTCAGCTCGGCGAGGTCGATGTCGCCGACGGTCAGCCCGGCGCGCTTCAGCGCCTGCCTGCTGGCCTCCACCGGGCCGTACCCCATGATCTCGGGGGAGAGGCCGGAGACGCCGGTGGAGACGATGCGGGCGAGCGGGGTCAGGCCCAGCTCCCGCGCCTTGGTGTCGGACATGATCACGAGGGCGGCGGCGCCGTCGTTGAGCGGGCAGCAGTTGCCGGCGGTGACCAGGCCGTCGGGGCGGAAGACGGGCTTGAGGCCCTGGACGCCTTCGAGGGTGACGCCGGCGCGCGGGCCGTCGTCCTTGGCCACGACGGTTCCGTCGGGGGTGGTGACGGGGGTGATCTCCCGCTCCCAGAAGCCGTTCTTGATGGCCTCCTCGGCGAGGTTCTGCGAGCGGACGCCGAACTCGTCCATCTCCCGGCGGCCGATGCCCTTGAGGCGGGCCAGGTTCTCGGCGGTCTGCCCCATGGAGATGTACGCGTCCGGTACGAGACCGTCCTCGCGGGGGTCGTGCCAGTCGGCGCCCTCCTGCTCGGCGCGGGCGGCGGTACGGGCCTCGGCCTCGGCGAAGAAGGGGTTGTGCGTGTCGGGCAGGGAGTCGGAGTTGCCCTTGCTGAAGCGGGAGACCATCTCGACGCCGGCGGAGACGAACACGTCCCCCTCGCCGGCCTTGATGGCGTGCAGGGCCATGCGGGAGGTCTGCAGCGAGGAGGAGCAGTAGCGGGTGACGGTGCAGCCGGGGAGGTGGTCCATCCCCATCCGTACGGCGACGACGCGGCCCAGGTTGTTGCCCTGCTCGCCGCCCGGGAGGCCGCAGCCGAGCATCAGGTCGTCGATGTCGCGCGGGTCCAGCTCGGGCACCTTGGCCAGGGCGGCCTGGACGATGGTCGCGGTGAGGTCGTCGGCGCGGAGGTCCTTCAGGGAGCCCTTGAAGGCACGGCCGATGGGGGAGCGGGCGGTCGAGACGATGACGGCTTCGGGCATCGGGGCTCCAGGTTCTGGGCGGTGCGGGCGCGTTCCGGGCGGGATGGGGCGCGTTCCGGGCCGGGCGGGGTGAAGTGGCCGGTCCGCCCCCGAAGTTACCGGCCCGTACCGGGGCGGGTCACCGGGTGCGCGGTGTGACACGGGCCGCACTTCTAAGCGGGCGCTCATGCGGGGCCGTACGCGGGGGCCCGTACCGCGTACGGGCCCCCGCGTACGGGCCCGTGGCCCCGTACGGGCTCGTGGCCTCGTGCGGGCCCGTGACCTCGTGCGGGCCCGCGGCCCCGCGACTTCCGCACCCCGTGGCCTCGTGCGGCCCCGCGGCCCCGCAAGCCCCCCGGTTCCCCCGCCCCCCTACCCCGTCGCGCTCGGCGCGTGGGCCGGGTCCGGGGCGGTGGGGATGCGGCGGCGGCGCCGGTGCTTGAGGAGGGCCCAGGGGCCGCGGGCGCCCGTGACCTCCGTGCCCGCCTCCGCCGCGGCCCGGGTCGCCGCCCGTGCCACCGGCAGCATCGACTCCTCGCGGTCCCCGTCCAGCCGATCGGATTCCGGCCAGAGGCCGAGCGCCGCGCACAGGGTGGGCAGGACCGCCATCGCCGCGGTGGAGTACCCCTCCGCCGAGGGGTGGTAGTTGTCGGGCCCGAACAGCTCGCGCGGGTTCGCCTCGAACTCGGGGCCCAGCAGGTCCCCGAGCGACACCGTCCGCCCGCCCTGCTCGACCGTCCCGATGGTCTGCGCCGCCGCGAGCTGCCGCGAGACGCGCCGGGCCAGCCACCGCAGCGGCTGGTAGACGGGCTCGATGGTGCCGAGGTCCGGGCAGGTCCCGACCACCACCTCCGCCCCGGCCGTGCGCAGCCTGCGCACCGCCGAGGTCAGGTGGCGCACGGACTGGGTGGGCGGCATCCGGTGGGTCACGTCATTCGCGCCGATCATGATCACGCAGACGTCCGGCGGCCGGATCGGGTCCCGTACCAGCAGCGAGACCTGACGGTCCAGATCGTCCGACATGGCCCCCGGCAGCGCCACGTTGCGCAGCTCCACCGGCCGCTCCGCCACCGCCGCCAGACCGGAAGCCAGCAGCGCCCCGGGCGTGTGCCCGGCCCGCCGCACCCCCTGGCCGGCCGCGGTGGAGTCGCCCAGAACGCCCAGCCGCAGCGCCGGCAGCCCGGTCCGGCCCGCGAAGGCCGTGCCGTACAGACCGTCCGCGGGCGGGGCGATCGGGGCCACCCCGCCGCCCACCGACCGTTTCGCCAACTGCACCTCCGCCAGCACCAGCCCCACCGCCGCGACGCCGATCAGCCCGATCCCGCCGCCGCCGTACGCCGCGCCGGCGGCGATCCGCCGTGCCACCCTCGCTCTCGACACCGTCGCAGCCACCTCCTCGTAGAGCCATCCGCGGGGATGTCCGTGGAACATCCGTACGGAAAGCAGTCCGTACATCTCCTAACTGCCCGGTAACGGGTGCTGCGTAATCTCCGCCATCGGTGAATACGGGGAGTGGAGCAGTCGTACGGCGCGGGCCTACTCTGGGCGGCACCATCACGGAAACCCCGGAGAAGACGTGCACTTTCACGACTCGATGATCAGCCTCGTCGGCAACACCCCGCTGGTGAAGCTGAACAGAGTGACCGCAGGAATTCAGGCGACCGTTCTCGCGAAGGTCGAGTACTTCAACCCGGGCGGCTCCGTGAAGGACCGGATCGCCGTCCGCATGATCGAGGCCGCCGAGCAGAGCGGCGCGCTCCGGCCCGGCGGCACCATCGTGGAGCCCACCTCGGGCAACACCGGTGTCGGCCTGGCGATCGTGGCCCAGCAGAAGGGCTACAAGTGCATCTTCGTCTGCCCCGACAAGGTGTCGCTGGACAAGATCAACGTGCTGCGCGCGTACGGCGCGGAGGTCGTCGTCTGCCCCACGGCCGTCGACCCGGAGCACCCGGACTCGTACTACAACGTCTCCGACCGGCTCGTCCGCGAGACGCCGGGTGCCTGGAAGCCCGACCAGTACAGCAACCCGAACAACCCCCGGTCGCACTACGAGACCACGGGACCCGAGCTGTGGGAGCAGACGGAGGGCAGGATCACCCACTTCGTCGCGGGCGTCGGCACGGGCGGCACCATCTCCGGCACCGGCCGCTACCTGAAGGAGATCAGCGAGGGCCGGGTCCGGGTGGTCGGCGCGGACCCCGAGGGCTCGGTCTACTCGGGCGGTTCCGGGCGGCCGTACCTCGTGGAGGGCGTCGGTGAGGACTTCTGGCCCACCGCCTACGACAAGAGCGTCACGGACGAGATCGTCGCGGTCTCCGACAAGGACTCCTTCCAGATGACGCGCCGCCTCGCCAAGGAGGAGGGCCTGCTGGTCGGAGGCTCCTGCGGCATGGCGGTCGTGGCCGCGCTGCGGGTGGCGGAGCGGCTGGGCCCGGACGACGTGGTGGTCGTGCTGCTGCCGGACAGCGGGCGCGGGTACATGAGCAAGATCTTCAGCGACGAGTGGATGGCCGACTACGGCTTCCTGGAGGACGCGGGTCCGTCGGCGCGGGTGGGCGACGTGCTCCGGTTCAAGGAGGGTGGGGCCATCCCGCACCTGGTGCACATGCACCCGGAGGAGACCGTCGGCCAGGCCATCGAGGTGCTGCGCGAGTACGGCGTCTCGCAGATGCCGATCGTGAAGCCGGGCGCCGGCCACCCGGACGTGATGGCCGCCGAGGTCATCGGCTCGGTCGTGGAACGCGAGCTGCTGAACGCGCTGTTCGCCCAGCGGGCCTCGCTGACCGACCCGCTGGAGAAGCACATGTCCGCGCCGCTGCCGCAGGTGGGCTCCGGCGAGCCGGTGGAGGACCTGATGGGCGTCCTCGGCGGCAAGGGCGGCGCGGACGCGGCGATCGTCCTGATCGAGGGCAAGCCGACCGGCGTGGTGAGCAGGCAGGACCTGCTGGCCTTCCTCGCGAAGAGCTGACGCCCCGTCCGTTCCCGGCACGCGCACGGGCCCGGATCGACCGGCGCCGCCCAGGTCTCGGCCCGGGGCTCACGGTACGATGCGGGCCTGTCGCGTGCGGGACACACGTTCGGGGTTCGGGGAAGGGGTCGGTCGCGTCGTGGAGGGCCTGGGGGACGGCGATCCGCGCGCCGTCGGCACGTACCGGCTGCTCGGGCGGCTCGGTGAGGGCGGCATGGGGTGCGTGTACCTGGGCCGGTCGGCGACCGGGCGCACCGTCGCCGTGAAGCTGATCCGGGCCGAGCTGGCGGGGCGCGCCGACTTCCGCGGCCGGTTCCGGCAGGAGGTCGAGTCGGCCCGGCGGGTGGGCGGGGCGTGGACCGCGCCCGTGCTGGACGCGGACTGCGACGCCGAGGTGCCGTGGGTGGTCACCGGATACGTTCCCGGGCCCTCGCTCGCCGAGGTCGTCGGCGCGTACGGGCCGCTGCCGGAGCATTCGGTGCGCACCCTGGCCGCCGGCCTCGGCCACGCCCTGGCCGACATCCACGCCGCCGGGCTCGTCCACCGCGACCTCAAGCCGGGCAACGTGCTCGTCACCATCGGCGGACCCAAGGTCATCGACTTCGGCATCGCGAAGGGGATGGCCGGGACCGGCCTCGCGGCCACCGGCCCGACCGGCACGGGCGTCGTGGTCGGCTCGCCCGGCTGCATGTCGCCCGAGCAGATCCGCGACGAGCGGCTCGGCCCGGCCAGTGACGTGTTCGCCCTCGGCACGGTGCTGGCGTACGCGGCGACCGGACGGCTCCCGTTCGGCGACGGCAGCGGAACGGGCGGGCTGCACGCGGTGATGTTCCGCATCGCCGCCGGGCAGCCGGACCTGACCGGCGTCCCGGAGCCGGTGGCCGACCTGGTGCGGGCCTGCTGCGCCCAGGAGCCCCGGGACCGCCCCGAACCGGCCGAGCTGATCCGCCGGGCGGCCTCGGGCCCCGCCGTCTCCCCGTGGCTGCCGCCCGCTCTCATCGCGGACCTGGGCCAGCGCGCGGCGCAGCTCCTGGACGCGGAGCCGACGGAAGGGGGGACGCCGGGAGGGGGGACGCCGGACGCGACGCATCGGAGCGGTCCTCCCGCACCCCACCAGAGCCACGGCGGCCCGGACTACGGCAGCCAGGGTCACGGCGGCCCGGCCCCCGGCGGCCGGGGTTACGGCAGCCCGGACTACGGCGGCCAGGGTCACGGCGGCCGGTTCGGGCCGCCCTCGGCCCCCGTGCCCCCCGTCGGCCCCGTCGTCACCAGCAGCGCCCCCGTCTCCCCGCCCGCCCGGCACGCCCGGCGCGGGCTCCTCGTCGGGGGCGCGGTGGCCGGGGTGCTGGCGGTCGGCGCCGCCGTCGCCGTACCCCTGCTGAAGGGGGAGGAGGAGCCCGCCGGCGCGCGCGGTCCGCAGGCGGCGCCCACCGCGCCGCCCGGCGCGGGCGAGGAGGCCGCTCCCCTGCCGGGGGCCGCCCTCGACCCGCCCGCACCGTCCGCGAGCGGCGGCGCGAAGAGCACGAAGACCCCCGACGCCGCCGGAGCCCGGCTGCCGGAGGAGTTCCACGGGACCTGGATCGGCAGTGTGCTCAAGGACGGCAAGCCGCTCGGCCAGGACCGCCGCTTCACCCTCTCCGCGGGCGGGACGGGCGACGCCGTCCTGCGCGGCACGAGCATCGACGCGGCGTACGAGTGCACCAGCAGCGGGACGCTGAGGTCCGTGCGCGCGGGGACCGTCACCCTGACCGGCAGCTTCGTGTCCGGCGTCCCGCGCTCCCGGTGCAACGTCATCACGGCGCAGAGCCTGCGCCGGGGGACGGGCGACACCCTGGTGTGGAAGGGGCTGGACCGGACCGCCACGCTCCGCCGCGTCGCCCCCGGCAGCGAGAGGGTCCCGGCGAACCTCGTCGGGACGTGGACGCGCGAGCTCGCGTCGGGCGGCACCCAGAAGGTGACCGTCCGTCAGGCCGCCCCGGGCACCCGGGCCGTGACCCTGGTCTCGGCCTCCGACGAGGGAAAGAAGTGCGTGTCGTACGCCAACCTCTTCACCGCGTCCGGCGGCGCCGCCCGCATCGGTCCCGCCGTGGTGGACCGGCGCACGTCGGCCAAGGGGTGCGAGACGGGCTCCTCCTCCACCCTGCGGGCCTCGGGCGAGGTGCTCACCCGGTCGTACCCGAACGGCAGCGCTCCCCGCACGTACCGCAAGGGCGGCTAGGCGCGCCGGCTCACTCCCAGTCGGAGGCCCCGGCGCGGTTCCGGCGGCCCTCGCTCCAGGGCGCGCGCCACGTCGAGTGCACCGCGTTCACGCCGAAGATGCCGAGCCAGCACACGACCAGGCCGAGCAGTCCGGCGTTGGCGACGGCGATCGCGGAGAGCGGGACGGCGAGGACAAGGGTGATGACGGCGAGGCCGAAGCGCTCGCCGAAGCCGCCGTCGCCGGAGGCGGGCCGGGCGGGCCGGGAGGAATGGCGGGTGACGGTCGTCTGCTGCTCGGCGAGCTGCCGGCGCACCCGCCGGTCGACCGTGGCGTCGAGGCGCTGCTCGACCTTCTCCAGGAACGATTCGACCAGGGCCGCCTCGTAGTCCGCCCCGAGTTCCCTCCGGGCGTCCACGGTGGCGTCGAGGTCCTTCTTCAGCTCGGGATCGCGAGCGCGGCCTGTTGCGTCCATGCTTCGACGGTACGGACGCGGGGTCGCCGGGGCAGTGGGGGTAACCCCCGGTTTCGCTTGGGGGGGCCGCCCCCGGAAACCCGGCCCGGGGCGGCGTCCCTTCACCCCCGCACCGCGTCCTGTATATGGTCATGCAGGCGACTGGGCGGCTGAATAGGAACAGGGAGGCGGGGTCGGACATGGGCGAGACGGTCGGGGCCGCGAACGGCGGCGCGGGCGGCGGGTCCGGCACCGGTGACGGGGGAGCGGGGTCCGCCGCCGGGCGGCTCCAGCAGTTGTTCGAGGGGCGGCGGCTCACGCCCACCCAGCGGCGCATCGCGCACAGCATGGTGCGGCGGGCCGGGGAGGTGCCGTTCCTGTCCAGCGTGGAGCTGGCGGAGCTGGCCGGGGTCAGCCAGCCGTCGGTGACCCGGTTCGCGGTCGCGCTCGGCTTCGACGGCTACCCGGCGCTGCGCAGGCACCTGCGCGAGGTCGCCCCGGCGGACGGCGCGGGGGCCGAGGAGGTCTCGTACAACGAATACCAGCAGGCCGTGCTGGGCGAGATCGAGAACCTGCGGCACCTCGCCGAGGTCCTCGCCGACCCGACGCCCGTTGAGCGGGCGGGCCGGCTGCTCGCGTCCTCACGGGTGCTGCCGGTGCTCGGGCTGCGGGCCGCGTCCTCGCAGGCGCGCGGCTTCGCGTACTTCGCGGCGAAGGTGCACCCCGATGTGCGGCTGCTCGACGAGGGCGGCTCGATGCTCGCCGACCGGATCGACGCGGCCCGGCGGGCGGGGGCGGACGTCCTGCTGTGCTTCGCGCTGCCGCGCCACCCCAAGGAGGTCGTGGAGGCGCTGGCGTACGCCCGCGAGCAGGGGCTCGTCGTGGTGACCGTCGCCGATTCCGCCTTCGCGCCGGTCGCCCGCCACAGCGACCTGCTGATTCCGGCGGCCGTGGGCACCGGGCTCGCCTTCGACACGGCGTGCGCGCCGATGCTGCTGGGGCGGGTGCTGCTGGAGGCGATGTGCGACGGGCTCCCGCAGGCGCAGGCGCGGCTGGAGGAGTTCGACGTACGGGCGACGGCGCGCGGGCTGTTCGTGGAGTAGGCGCGGGGCGGGACAGGGGGGCGGGGGCGGCGTGCCGGGGCGCGCCCCCCGTCCCGGTGGCGGCTCAGACCTCCAACTCGGTCTCGATCTTGCGGAGTTGGTGCCGGGCCATCGCCAGGTTCGCGCGGCCCTTGTCGAGCGCCAGGTACAGGAAGAGGCCGTTGGCGCCGCGGCCCCGCATCAGGCGGATCAGGTGGTACTGGGTGCCCAGGGTGATCAGTATGTCCTCGATCTCGTCGTTCAGGCCGAGGAGCTCCATGGTGCGGACCTTGGCGCGCACCACGTCCGTGTTGCCCGCGGCCGCGACCGTGAGGTCGAGGTCCTTGGTGCCGCCGGCGGTGCCCAGGGCCATGCCGCTGGTGTAGTCGACGAGGGCGACGCCGACGGCGCCCTCGATGGTGGTCATTGCTTCCTTGAGGGCGGCTTCGGTGGTGGCCATGGTGCTCGCACTTCCTTCGTGTGGTCAGTTGGGGGTGGGGCGTGTGGTCGTGGTCGTGTCCGTGCCGGTGTGCGCGGTCGCGGTCCGGTCCGGCCCGGGGGCGTTCGCACGGTCCATGAGTTCGCCGATACGGGCCCCCGCCCGGCGGGCTTCGAGGTGCAGCCGGCCGACGTTGATCCGGGGTTCGGCCAGCAGGGTCAGCACGGCGCAGGCCCCGGCCGCGTACGTGGCGACGTAACCGTCCTCGCCGCGCACCAGCAGTTCCCGGAAGCCGCCCTGCCCGGTGGCGTCGGTGAGCCGCAGGGACACCCCGAGGGCGGCGGCGGTGAGGGCGGCGACGCCCTCCGGTTCGACGCCGGGGGCGTCCTCGGCGAGCACGAGCCCGTCCACGCTGGCGGCGACGGCGCCGGTCAACTGGGGCAGCCGGGCCCGCAGCCGGCCCAGTTCCGCGAGGACCTCCGGGTCCGGGGGCCTGGGCCGGTCCAGGGGCGCGGACCTCCGCTCCGCGCGCTTGTCGGCCCGTACCGCGCGGGTGCGCAGGGCGCGTTTCACAGTGCCTCCAGGGCGTTGCGGAGTCTGCGCAGCAGGGCGACGTCCGGGTCCTCGGTCACCCGGGGCAGCCACGGGGGCGGGGCGACGGCGGCGGCGTCCGGGGCCTCGTGCGGCGTGGCCACGGCGCCGGCCGCCGCGAGCCGCCGCACGTCGACCAGGGTGTGGAAGGCGGCCCGGCCCAGCAGGCGGGCGATGTCCGCGGGGGTGCGCACCCCGTCGGCGAGGTCGAGCACGTCCCGCTGGCGGCGGGTGACGGGGTACGGCAGGTCGGTCTCGGTGCGCACGACGGGGGAGTCGTCGGTGCCGGGGTACGGCCACAGGGCGTCCAGCAGTTCCCTGCGGCGCAGGCACTCACGGGCCAGCACCCGGGCCGGCACGGGGCGCACCGGGCCCATCCAGTGCGCGACGCCGTGCCGGAAGCGGGTCGGCCCGCTGCCGGGGCCGAGCACGAAGTAGGCGGCGTCGAACAGGGCGCCCAGGTGGGCGAGTTCGAGCTCGCCGTCGGCCAGGCGGCCGCTGTCCACCAGGTAGCGGCCGACCCGGCCGTCGGGCCCGGCCAGGTTGAACGCCTCCTGCCAGCCCTCCCGGGGCAGCCGCCCGTCCAGCAGGACCTCCAGGCCCGGCGCGGCCGGGCTCTCGGCGTGCACCACCTGGCCGTCGTCGAGGTAGAGGGTGCCGTGGTCGCGCAGCAGGGCGCCGGTGGCGCGCTCGTCGGCGAGGCGGGCCAGCATCGGGGAGAGCGGCGGCGGGGGCGGGACCAGGGTGGCGGCGGTCATCCCAGCACCAGCCGTTCGGCGAGGTCGGCCAGGCGCAGCCGGGCCAGGGCGAGGTTGCCCTGTTCGCGGTCGAGCCACAGGTGGAGGAAGACGCTGCTGTCGAAGGAGGTCTCCACGTAGCGCAGCAGGTGGTAGTCGGTGCGGGTGGTGACGATGACGTCCTCGACGGGCAGGCCCTTGTCGGCCTGTCCCGGGTCGTCGCGCCGGTGCCGGCCGGGGCCGGGGGCGAAGGTGCCGTGCTCGGCGGCCATCCGGGCCAGCTCGGCGGATTCGGCGGCGGCGGTCTCGCTGTCGCCGCCGGCGGCCTCCCCGGCGGTGCCGAGGGCGAGTCCGCTGGTCCAGTCGACGACGGCCGCCCCGCGTGCGCCGGGCAACTCCATCGCTTCGACCAGGCATGCGTCGATTCCGGACACGCAGAACTCCCCTCCTCCCGGGTCCCCGCCGGGCTTGCGTGGTGGGGCTGACACTAACCAACTGGGGGGAGGGGGAGGGGAGTTCTGGCATATTCCATCGGAGGGGGCCGTTCCGCACTAGCCTGTGCGCGGAGAACTCCGGCTGTTCACATTCCGCGGTACACGTCGCGGCGGTTGGCTGCGGCCAGCACCCACAGGACGAGCCGGCCGTTCTCGACCGTGCAGACGGCCCGGTAGTCGCCGATGCGCAGTCTCCAACGCGCGGAGTGACCCTGGAGGGCCTTGATGTCGAAGGCCGAGGTGTCGCCCCGGTCCATGGCCTTCTGCAGGTCGGCGAGTTTGCGCAGCACGCGCAGGGCGTCGGGCTGGGGCAGCGTGAGCAGATCGCGCTGGGCGTGCGGAGTGAACCGCGTGACGTGTCCCATCGCCTCAGCCGTGGTGCGACCGGAGCCGGGCGGCCATCTCTTCGAGAGTGACCGACCCGTCCGTGCCCTCGGTCTCGGCCGCGTCGGCGAGCTGGTTCAGCCAGTCCTCCTCGGCCTGCTCCTCGATGCGGCGCAGACGCCGGTACTCGTCGATGTCGACCAGCACGGCCTCCTCCTTGCCGCGCCGTGTGATGACCGTGGGGGTGCCCTCGCGGCGGGCGCGGTCCATGGCGTCGGCGAGGTGCTTGCGGATTTCGGCCATGGACTCGATGACGGGCTCGCTCATGCGCCGAGTGTGCCGGGAGTACGGGATGTACATCTGTCACTTCGGGTGCCTGCCGCGTCCGGCTGAACGGTGCCCCCCGGGGGGGCCCGCGGCGCCCGCGAGTCGGCGGGACGGGGGTGTTGACTAGTTCTATTCAGAAGTTCAGGATGTGAATAACAACATCATGGCAACGTCATGCGTCACGACCAGGAGGCATCCATGTCAGGACCCCGACCCGTACGAGCCCCCCGCGGTACGGAGCTCAGCGCCCTGGGATGGCAGCAGGAGGCCGCCCTGCGCATGCTGCAGAACAACCTCGACCCCGAGGTCGCCGAGCACCCCGACAAGCTCGTCGTCTACGGCGGCACCGGCAAGGCCGCCCGCGACTGGCGCTCGTTCGACGCCATGGTGCGCACGCTCAGGACGCTCAAGCAGGACGAGACGATGCTCGTCCAGTCCGGGCGCCCGGTCGGCGTCATGCAGACCCACGAGTGGGCCCCGCGCGTCCTGATCGCCAACTCCAACCTGGTCGGCGACTGGGCGAACTGGGAGGAGTTCCGCCGCCTGGAGGCCCTCGGGCTGACCATGTACGGGCAGATGACCGCCGGGTCGTGGATCTACATCGGCACGCAGGGCATCCTCCAGGGGACGTACGAGACCTTCGCCGCCGTCGCCGCGAAGCGGTTCAACGGCACGCTCGCCGGGACCATCACCCTCACCGCCGGACTCGGCGGCATGGGCGGCGCCCAGCCGCTCGCCGTGACCATGAACGACGGCGTCGCGATCTGCGTCGACGTCGACCCGCGCGCCATCGAGCGCCGCATCGAGCACAAGTACCTGGACGTGCGCGCCGACTCGCCGGAGCACGCCCTGCGGCTCGCCGTGGAGGCCCGCGACGCCCGCCGCCCGCTGTCGATCGGCCTGCTGGGCAACGCCGCCGAGCTGCTGCCCCGCCTGCTCGCCGAGGGCGCGCCCATCGACATCGTCACCGACCAGACCTCCGCCCACGACCCCCTCGCCTACCTCCCCGTCGGCGTCGACTTCGACGACATGGCCGACGCCGCCGCCAAGGACCCGGCGGGCTTCACCACCCGCGCCCGCGAGTCCATGGCCCGGCACGTCGAGGCGATGGTCGGCTTCATGGACGCCGGCGCCGAGGTCTTCGACTACGGCAACTCGATCCGCGGCGAGGCCAAACTCGCCGGTTACGCGCGCGCGTTCGACTTCCCCGGCTTCGTGCCCGCGTACATCCGCCCGCTCTTCTGCGAGGGCAGGGGCCCGTTCCGCTGGGCCGCCCTGTCCGGCGAGGCGTCCGACATCCACAAGACGGACCGCGAGCTGCTCAAGCTCTTCCCGGAGGCCGACTCCCAGCAGAACGCGTCCCTGCACCGCTGGATCAGGATGGCCGGCGAGCGCGTCCACTTCCAGGGCCTGCCCGCCCGCATCTGCTGGCTCGGCCAGGGCGAGCGCGACAAGGCCGGCGAGCTGTTCAACGACATGGTCGCCGACGGCACCCTGGCCGCCCCGCTGGCCATCGGCCGCGACCACCTCGACACCGGCTCGGTGGCCTCTCCGTACCGCGAGACCGAGGGCATGCTCGACGGCTCCGACGCCATCGCGGACTGGCCGCTGCTCAACGCGATGGTGAACGTGGCATCGGGCGCGTCCTGGGTCTCCGTCCACCACGGCGGCGGCGTCGGCATGGGCCGCTCCCTGCACGCCGGCCAGGTGACGGTGGCCGACGGCACCGAGCTGGCGGGCGAGAAGATCCGCCGCGTGCTCACCAACGACCCCGGCATGGGCGTCATCCGGCACGTCGACGCCGGGTACGGCATCGCCGAGCGGACCGCCGACGCCCAGGGCGTCCGCGTCCCGATGCGCGAGGGCGACGACGTGCGTGCGGGTGACGGCGCGTGACCTCCTCGTTCCACGAGCTGTGGGCGGAGCTGCTGCCGATCGGCCGCAGCTCCGCCTCCGGCGGCTACCGCCGCTACGCCTGGACCGCCGCCGACGCCGACTGCCGCGCCTGGTTCCGGTCGCAGGCCGAGGCGCGCGGTCTGACGTACGAGACCGACCGCAACGGCAACCAGTGGGCCTGGCAGGGCGATCCGCTCGCCGGGGACGCCGTCGTCATCGGCTCCCACCTGGACTCCGTGCCCGACGGCGGCGCCTTTGACGGGCCGCTGGGCGTCGTCTCCTCCTTCGCCGCGCTCGACGAGCTCCGCCACCGGGGAGCGGAGTTCACCAAGCCGGTCGCCATCGCGAACTTCGGCGACGAGGAGGGCGCCCGCTTCGGGCTCGCGTGCGTCGGCTCCCGGCTCGCGGCCGGACAGCTCACCCCCGAGAAGGCGTACGAGCTGACGGACGGGGACGGCGTCCCGCTCCCGCGGGCCATGGAGGCGGCCGGCTACGACCCCTCCGCCATCGGCCCCGACCCCGAACGCCTCGCCCGGATCGGCGCGTTCGTCGAACTCCACGTCGAGCAGGGCCGCGCCCTGGACCTGTCGGGCGATGCCGTCGGCATCGCCTCCGCGATCTGGCCGCACGGCCGCTGGCGGTACGACTTCCACGGCGAGGCCAACCACGCCGGCACCACCCGCCTCGCCGACCGCCGCGACCCCATGCTCACGTACGCCGAGACCGTCCTCGCCGCCCGCGCCCAGGCCCGGCTCACCGGCGCGCTCGCCACCTTCGGCAAGATCTCCGTCGAGCCGAACGGCGTCAACGCGATCCCCTCGCTGGTGCGCGGCTGGCTCGACTCGCGCGCCGCCGACCAGGACACCCTGGACCGGGTCGTCGCGGGCATCGAGGCCGCCGCCCACGAGGCGGCCGCCCGCGCCGGAATCGACCTGAAGGTCGTCCGGGAGTCCTTCACCCCGGTCGTGGAGTTCGAGCACGCGCTGCGCGACGAACTCGGCCGGCTGCTCGGCGGCGGGATTCCGGTCCTGGGCACGGGCGCCGGACACGACGCCGGAATCCTCTCCGCGTCCGTGCCGACCGCCATGCTGTTCGTACGCAACCCCACCGGCGTCTCGCACTCCCCGGCGGAGTACGCGGCCGAGGACGACTGCGTCGCCGGGGTCCGCGCGCTCGCCGACGTCACGGAAGGTCTCGCCTGCGCATGACGAGCACCACGACTTACTGGATGGAACACGCCTGGCTCGACACCCACGTCGAGCCCGGCGTGGCCGTGGACGTGGCCGACGGACGGATCACCGCCGTCCGCCCGGGGGCCGCCGCCCCGCCGCCGGGCGCCGTCACCCTGCGCGGGCTCACCCTCCCCGGCCTGGCCAACGCCCACTCGCACGCCTTCCACCGGGCGCTGCGCGGGGCAGTGCAGGTCGGTTCCGGCACCTTCTGGACCTGGCGCGAGGTCATGTACGGGGTCGCCGCCCGGCTCACCCCCGACACGTACTACGCGCTGGCCCGGGCGGTGTACGCGGAGATGGCCCTCGCCGGGATCACCGCGGTCGGCGAGTTCCACTACGTCCACCACGCGCCGGGCGGCATCCCGTACGCCCGGCCCAACGCGATGGGGGAGGCCCTGGTCGCCGCGGCCGAGGACGCGGGCATCCGGCTGACGCTGCTGGACACCGCCTATCTGTCCTCCGGCTTCGGCGCGGCCCCCAGCTCCCACCAACTGCGCTTCTCCGACGGCACGGCCGAGGCCTGGGCGGAACGGGTGTCGGCGCTGACCGACTCGGCGTACGTCCGGCACGGGGCGGCCATCCACTCGGTACGGGCCGTGCCCGCCGCCGAGCTGGCGACGGTCGCCGCCTGGGCGCAGGACCGGCGGGCCCCGCTGCACGTCCACCTCTCCGAGCAGACGGCGGAGAACGACGCCTGCCGGGCCGCGCACGGCTGCACCCCCACCCAGCTCCTGGCCGACCACGGGGTGCTGGGGCCGGGCACGACCGGCGTCCACAACACGCACCTCACCCCCGCGGACATCGCCCTCCTCGGCGACTCGGGCACCGGCACCTGCATGTGCCCCACCACCGAACGCGACCTCGCCGACGGCATCGGGCCGGCCGGCCCACTCCAGCGGGCGGGCTCCCCGCTCTCCCTGGGCAGCGACAGCCACGCCGTGATCGACCTCTTCGAGGAGGCGCGGGCCATGGAGCTGAACGAGCGCCTGCGTTCGCGCACCCGGGGCCACTGGACGGCCGCGGCCCTGCTGCGCGCCGCCTGCGCCGACGGCCACGCGGCACTCGGCTGGGCGGACGCGGGCGTCATCGAGCCCGGCGCGCCGGCCGACTTCGCCACCGTCGCCCTGGACACCGTCCGCACGGCGGGCCCCGCTCCGATACTGGGCGCGGAGACGGCCGTCTTCGCCGCCACCGGCGCGGACGTCCGCCACACGATCGTCGGCGGCCGCCACGTGGTCCGCGACGGGGTCCACCTGTCCGTGCCGGACACGGCGCACGCCCTCGCCACCTCCATCGCGGCCCTGCACGGGTAGCGGCACCCGGGGCGCGCCCCCCCACCCATGCCCATGCCCCGGACCGCCCCCGGGCCCCGCCCCCGACCCCGGACAAGGAACATGCCCTCCACCCTCATCCACAACATCCGCTCCCTGGTCACCAATGACCCCGCCCTCGGCCGGGGTCCCCTCGGCCTGGTCGAGGACGCCGCCGTCGTCATCGAGGGCGAGCACATCGCCTGGGTCGGCCCCGGCGACAGGGCCCCGCAGGCCGACGCCGCCCACGACGCCCGGGGCCGCGCGGTCCTCCCCGGATTCGTCGACTCCCACTCCCACCTGGTGTTCGGCGGTGACCGCACCCAGGAGTTCAACGCCCGCATGTCCGGCCGGGCGTACGAGGCGGGCGGCATCCGCACCACCGTCGCCGCGACCCGCGCCGCGAGCGACGAGGAGCTCGCCGCGAACCTCGCCCGGTACCTCCGCGAGGCCCTCCAGCAGGGCACGACCACGTTCGAGACCAAGTCCGGCTACGGGCTCACCGTCGAGGACGAGGCCCGCGCCGTGCGCATCGCGAGCGAGCAGACATCGGAGGTCACCTACCTCGGCGCGCACATCGTCAGCCCCGACTACGCCGACGACCCGGCCGGTTACGTCGACCTGGTCACCGGCGAGATGCTGCGGGCGTGCGCCCCGTACGCCCGCTGGATCGACGTGTTCTGCGAGAAGGGCGCCTTCGACGGCGACCAGGCGCGCGCCGTCCTGACGGCGGGCAGGGCCGAGGGGCTGATCCCGCGCGTCCACGCCAACCAGCTCTCCCACGGGCCGGGCGTGCAGCTCGCGGTGGAGCTGGACGCCGCCAGCGCCGACCACTGCACCCACCTCACGGATGCCGACGTGGACGCGCTGGCCGCCGGGAACACCGTCGCCACCCTGCTGCCGGGGGCGGAGTTCTCCACCCGGGCGGCCTGGCCCGACGCCCGGCGGCTGCTCGACGCGGGCGTCACCGTCGCGCTGTCCACGGACTGCAATCCGGGGTCGTCGTTCACCTCGTCCATGCCGTTCTGCGTCGCGCTCGCGGTACGGGACATGGGGATGACCCCCGACGAGGCGGTCTGGTCGGCGACGGCCGGCGGCGCCCGGGCGCTGCGGCGCACGGACATCGGGCGCGTCACGCCGGGCGCACGCGCCGATCTCGCGCTGCTGGACGCCCCCAGCCACGTGCACCTGGCCTACCGGCCCGGTGTTCCGCTGGTCCGCGCCGTCTGGCGGAACGGCGTGCTTGCGGTGTGAGGTCCTGGGTAGGCGGACCGTGCAGCACCCCGCACAACAGAACGTCGGACTGCCCCGGATACGGCCTGGGGCAGCCCGACGTTCCCGCCCGACGCGCACCGGGCGGCCGTGCCGGCGGTGTCACTCGACGACGGTCAGCGCCTTGCGCAGCTTGACCAGCGTGCGCGAGAGCAGGCGCGAGACGTGCATCTGGGAGATGCCCAGCTCGTCGCCGATCTCCGACTGCGTCATGTTGGCGACGAAGCGCAGCGAGAGGATCCGGCGGTCGCGGGTCGGCAGCGAGGCGATCAGCGGCTTCAGGGACTCGATGTACTCGATGCCCTCCAGGCCGTGGTCCTCGTAACCGATCCGGTCGGCCAGCGCGCCCTCGGAGTCGTCCTCCTCGGGCTGGGCGTCCAGCGAGCTCGCCGTGTAGGCGTTGCTCGCGGCCATGCCCTCGACGACCTCTTCCCGGCTGAGGTCGAGCCGCTCGGCCAGCTCCGCCACGGTCGGGGAGCGGTCCAGCTGCTGGGCCAGCTCGTCACCCGCCTTGGCGAGGTCCAGACGCAGCTCCTGGAGGCGGCGCGGCACCCGCACCGACCAGGACGTGTCGCGGAAGAAGCGCTTGATCTCGCCGATGATGGTCGGCATCGCGAAGGTGGGGAACTCCACACCCCGGCTGAGTTCGAAGCGGTCGATGGCCTTGATCAGGCCGATCGTGCCGACCTGGATGATGTCCTCCATCGGCTCGCTGCGGGTGCGGAACCGGGAGGCGGCGAACTTGACCAGGGCCAGGTTCAGCTCGACCAGGGTGTTGCGGACGTAGGCGTGCTCGTGGGTTCCCTCTTCGAGGGATTCGAGACGCTCGAAGAGCGTCTTCGACAGGGCCCTGGCATCCAGCGGCCCCACCTCGTCGTACGGCGGAATCTCGGGAAGGTCGGAGAGGCTGTCGGGCCGCTCCGTGGCGGCCCAGGCGGCCACCGTGCTTCTTCCGGTTCCGGTCTCGATCTGCTCGGGCGGGGGTGTCGACGCGGCGTCGTCCTGCTTGAGGTGGGTACGCGTCTCGTCGAGCCGGGGTGACATGGTGTCCTCCATCGTTCTCGGCATATGGCTGCCGATGCCGATACGTGTTCCTGCGGAGAAGCGGCGCCTCCGAAGCCGGTGGTGGGCGGGCGGTGATCGGATGTGTCGCTCCTAGGCCTACCTGCTCGCAATGGACGGTTGCAAGTGCGTTATGTCCGAATAAGCCCAGTTCAGGACGTTGTTCGACTACCCGTGCGTGTGAAGAAGGCGTAGTGTTCTGCTGCTGTCGTGGGCATACCGCGCAGCCTTGACGCGGCCTTAAGGTGCGCTTGAGTTAGACAGGACACATCGGCGGGGCGCGTAAAGGCCGCCGCCATCGAGCAGGACACGTACAAGCAGAACCACGACGGCGAAAAGGGACGGGCATGGACCGCGGGACGGTCGGCAGCGCGAACCGGGGCCGGCTTCAGGTCGAAGTGCGGACCGAAGGCCGGAACGAGATCGTGACTCCGGCAGGCGAACTGGACCACCACACGGCCGAGCTGCTTCGGGAGCCTCTTGAGCAGGCGCTCGACGACGGGCGGACGCGCCTCGTGATCGACTGCTCGCTCCTTGAGTTCTGCGACTCGACGGGGCTGAACGTACTGCTCGGGGCCCGGCTCAAGGCCGAGGCGGCGGGCGGCGAGGTGCACCTGGCGGGCATGCAGCCCGTCGTGGCGCGCGTCTTCGAGATCACCGGGGCGGAGGCCGTCTTCACCGTGCACGACACGCTGCAGGACGCCCTCGCCACGACCCCGGGAAGCTGACCGGCCAGACCTCCTCGGGCGCCACGCGTGAAGCGCGTGGTGCGGCCCGTGACGAATCGTGGGTGTTCTCACGGTTCGGTCGGGCAGGAGGAATCACAGACCCTGCAAACGACGACTTGGTGAATCGGTGAGGTGAAGCGCTGATGAGCACCACCCGGCAGCATCCGCCGGGCGACCTCGGCCCCGAGCCGGACGGCATCGCCTCCGATGTCTCCGGCGACGCTTCCGCGGCAGCGGAGGGCGTGTCCGAGGTTCCTGCCGGGGTGCGGGCTGCACCGGCGACGGGCACAGCCGCTGCGCCGGCGCCGCCCGCGCCCTTGTCGTCCGCGCCCGTCCCGGGCGACGGTCCGCCGGGCGCGCCCGACACCGTCATGGGCGGCGGCGCGTTCGCCCCGGCGGCCGATGCCGCCACGCACCTCGCCGACGTCCCCGTGCGGGGCGGCCACCCCATGGGGTCCGGCGGGCCCGACGGGACGGACGGCTCCTTCGGCGTGCCCGCGGGCGGCACGGGCGGCCCCGCCGCCGCCCAGGGCTCGGCGCACACCGGCAGGGGCGGCTCGTCCGAGGCCCCGGGTGACACGCGTACGACCGCGAGCGGCACGCGCACGACGGAGACCGGCACGCCCGCGCCGGACAGTGACACGCGTACGTCGGACAGCGGCACGCGCACGCAGGAGGAGGAGGCCGCCGACACCCTCGCCGCCGCCGAGGCCTCCGGTCGGCTCCGCTCCCTCCCGCTGAACGGGGCCAGCGGCATCGTCCCGCTCGCCCGCGACTTCACCCGGCAGGCCCTGTACGACTGGGGCTGGCTCCCGGCGTCCACCGCCGACCGGCGCGCCGCCGCCGAGGACGTCCTCCTCGTCGTCTCCGAGCTCGTCACCAACGCCTGCCTGCACGCGGAGGGCCCCGAGTCCCTGCGGGTGGCCAGCGACGGCAAGGTGCTGCGCCTGGAGGTCACCGACCGCAGCGGCGGCGAGCCCGCCCCGCGCACCCCGCACCGTGCGGGCCGCCCCGGCGGCCACGGCATGTTCATCGTCCAGCGCCTCTGCCTGGACTGGGGTGTCTCCCGCGCGCCCGACGGCGTGCCCGGCAAGACGGTCTGGGCGGAACTGGCGGCCCCCGCCTAGGGGCCGCCGCCGGAACGGGCGAGTCCCCGCCGGTCCCCAGCAGTGGGAGAGCACGTCGATACCGGCGTGCTCTTTGTCTTCCCCTCACAAGGCCACCGGCGTACCTTGAGCGCCCAATCTGATGCGCCGTCAGTAACTTGGCCGGCCGTACCCGGCCCGTTGCCCCGCGGTGCTCCGGCGTACGAGGGGATCACGAGGTGTCGTACCAGAAGCAGACCCGCACGCTGACCCGAAAGCCGGCCGCGCTCGCCCTGGCGGTCGCGGTCGCGAGCTCGGTGGTGCTCATCGCCGCCCCCGCCGCGCAGGCCGACGTCGTCGACGTCAACTACCAGTGCAGGACGCCGATCGGGAACAAGGGGGCGGTCTCCCCGATCGACATCAAGGCGGTCAGCAGCGGCAACGGCCACACCCTCACCATGTCCTTCCAGAAGGGCGTCTCCTCCAGCCCGGTGGAACTGGGCAAGGGGGCCATGAAGCCGAGCGCGGTGATCGAGCTGGGCGGTGCGGACAGCGGCCGGGTCGCCATGGCCGGGCCCGCCAACTCCGCGGCCATACCCGCCAACACGCCCATCAAGATCAGCGACCTGTCCGGTACGTACACCCCCAGGAAGAGCGGCAAGGTCACCTTCACCGCGGGCGTCCTCACCATCAAGGCCCTCGGCACGACGACCACCTGCACCCCCTCCAACAACCCCGGACCGGCCCTGGAGCTGGACGTGAAGGCGTCCGGCGGGGGAGCGGGCGGCGGGTCGGGGGACTCCGACGGCAGCGCCTCGCAGGGCACGCCGTCCGGCACCGGCGAACTGCCCAGGACCGGCCCGCTGGACTCCGCCGTCGCGCTCGGCACCCTCGGCGGCACCGTCCTCCTCACCGGGGCGGCGGGCGCCCTGTGGCTCACCCGCCGCGGCCAGCAGCGCTCGACGCACTGACCGTGCGCCGCCACGTCCTCGCCGCCGGCGCACTGCTGGGACTGCTGTACGCCACCGGGCCCGCCCCCGCCGTCCACGCCGCCGACGCGTGGACGGCGGCGCCCGTCGCCGGGGGCGGCAGCCGGCCCGGCAGCGGCGGACGCCCGTACTTCTACCTCCAAGGCGCGCCCGGCACCGTCTTCGAGGACCGGCTCTCCGTCGTCAACCCCGGCCGCGCCTCGCTCACGGTGACGCTGCGCGCCCGGGACGCCGAGGGGACGTGGATCGCGCTCGCCTCCCGTCAGGTGCGGGTGCCGCCGCGCACCCGGGCGGACGTGCCCTTCACGGTGACCGTCCCGGCCGCCGCCCAGCCCGGCGACCACCCCGGCGCGCTCGTCGCCTCCTCGGCGGACGGCCGCGAGCAGCGCACCGAGGTCCGGCTGCGGGTCAGCGGCCCGACCCTGGCGGCCCTCTCCGTCGAGGACGTCCGGATCGAGGACGGCCTCATCCGCTACGCCCTGGTCAACCGGGGCAACACGACCCTCACCCCGCGCGTCGCCGTCGCCGCCGACGGGGCGCTCGGCGGCGAACTGCTGCGCCGCGGGGCCCGCGAGATGCGGGACCTGCCGCCCGGCCGCCGCGTCGAACTCGCCGAGGTCTGGACCGACACCCCCGCTCTGGACCGGGCCCGCGCCCGGCTCACCGTCACGGCGGGCCCCGGCGTCCGCGAGGAGGCCACCGCGACGGCGACCTTCGTGACCTGGGGCCCGGCGCTGGGGCTCGGCGGGGGAGCGGCGGCGCTCCTGGCGGCGGGCGGGCCGCTGGTCGTACGGCACAGGAAGCGGGCGGCACAGGAGGAGGAGCGCGGATGAGGACCGGCCGGAGTGTGGTGGCCGCCGTGGCGGCGGCGGTGGCGACCGCGGTGCTGCTGCTGGGCGTTGGGGCCGGTCCGGGGTCGGCCGCGGAGAAACCGGCCGTCACGCTGTCGAAGAGCGAGGCGGGCAAGGGCGGCGAGCTCACCGTCCGGGGCAGCGGCTGGCGGCCCGGGGCGCTGCTCATGCTGCTGATCTGCGGCGAGGCGTCCCCGGCGGCCGGTGTGCCCGGCGGCACCAACTCCTGTGCCAACGCCGACGGCCGGGCCGTCACCACCGACGCCGAGGGCCGCTTCACCCGCGTGCTGGAGGTCGCCGAACCGCCCAAGCCCTGCCCGTGCGTGGTGCACGTCGCCACCGTGCAGGGGCGGCAGGCCGCCGTGGACGCCGAGTTCAGGGTCGCCGGACATCCGGTCGCGCCGCTGCCGAAACCCGCGCCGGACGCCGGGCGGCTCGCGGTGATGCGCTCCGACGTACGGCTCGAAGGGTCGGGGTCGCTGCTGACCTGGTTCGGCGCGCCGGAGTCGCGCAGGGTCGTGCTGAAGCTGGGCAACCTCGGGACCGCGCCCGTCGTCGACCCCGTCTTCCAGGTCGGCACCTCGCACGGGGTGTTCTCGCCGCTGTGGGAGGAACGCCGGTGGCGGGGCACGATCGGGCCCGGCAAGGAGGCGGAGGTCGCGCTCGACGTGACGCTGCCGGCGGGGGCGTACGGGGACTACCTGGTCTCGGTGAAGTACGGGACGACCGTGATGGCCGCCCAGCCCTGGGGGGTGGACCGGCCGTGGGGGGTGGTCCTGTTCTGGGTGCTGGCGGCGGTGGTGGTCCCGGCGGGCCTGTTCCGGGCCGGGCTGGCGGTGGTGGACCGGCTGCGGCCGCGGACGGGGGCGGGGGCCGCTGGCGGGAGGCGCCGGGCGCCGGCCCGGCACAGGACCGCACGGCAGAAGGCCCCGGCGAAGACCACGGACCCGGGGCCGTCGGCACGGGCCGGGGCCGGGGGCGCCGAGGAGCCGGGCGGTGGGCCGACGGCCGTGCTGCCGCTGCCCTGGTTCACCCCGGACAGCGCCCCGGCGCCGCGGCCCGCACCGCCGCCGCCGACCTTCCCGCACAAGCAGCCGCCGGGGACGTACGAGCAGGCGGCGCACGGGCACGCACAGGTTTCCGCACCGCACGAGAGCACCGCCGACTCCCCTACCCCGAAAGGCAATCCGTGAAGACGCAATGGAGGATGGGCGCGACCGGCGTCGCGCTGATGCTCACCGGTGCGGGACTGCTGCTGGCCGCGCCCCCCGCGACGGCCGCGGAGGTGTCGTACCGGACCGAGTGCGTACCGCCGCCCGTCTCGGGCCTGCCGCCGGTGCAGGGCACCACCAAGGTGTCCGTGACCGCGCCCGCGACCGCGAAGGTCGGCGACGAGGTGGAGGTGGTCTGGAAGACGGTCGAGGCCGCGTCCAGGAACCCCGACGTCCTCGATCTCGACAAGGACACCGTCAAGCCGTCCGGCACGATCGAGGTCGGGGGAGCGCAGCCCGGCGACCTGAAGCTGGAGGGCCCGCGGCGGAACCCGCCGATCCCCAAGAACAGCCCCATGGTGCTGCCCGAGATGAAGGGCAAGCTGCGGCTGACCGCGGCGGGCGACGTGACGCTCAGCCCGGGCGCGTACACCATCAACGTCAGCAAGCCGCTGTCGACGGACACCAAGTGCACACCGAAGGAGGAGGTCCGGCCCGCCGCGACGATCAAGGTGACGGAGGGCGGCGGCTCCGGTGGCACGTCGTCGGGCGGAGGCACGTCGTCCGGCGGAGGCACGTCGTCGGGCGGAGGCACGTCCACGAACGGCGGGACCACCGCCACGGGCGGCACCACCACGACCGGAGGCGGCGACTCCGGAGGCTCCGCCACGGGCGGCTCCGGTTCCGGCGGCACGTCCACCACCGGTGGCGGCGGCGACGGCGGGACCGACTTCCCCGGCAAGGAGGTCGCGGTCGAGTACGCCTGCCAGTCCCCGGGCCCGGCCGCCATCAAGACCCGGGTCACCGTCAACGCCAAGAAGAACGACGGCGGCTACGGCCTCACCGTCACCACCGCCAAGGGCGTCATGAACAGCCCCGCCGCCCTGCCCGCGGGCGCCCTCAAGCCCTCCCTGGACCTCGTCCTCGGCGGCGCCGACAAGGGCAGCGTCAAGGTCACGGGACCCGGCAACAAGGACCCCCTGGAGCAGGGCAAACCCGTCGACCTGCCCGACATGACCGGCAGCTACCGGCCCGGCGCCGACGGCAGGGCCACGCTCTCCCCCGGCACCCTCACCATCGACGTCTCCCTGGGCGGCCAGAAGATCGCCATTCCCTGCGCGGTCAAGGGCACGTCCCCCGTCTCCCTCGAACTCGACACGGCGGCCCAGCCGGGCGGCGCGAGCGGCGGCAGCGGCTCCGGCTCCGGCTCCGGGGGCGGTGACTCCGCAGGCTCCGGTTCGGGCTCGGGCTCGGGCTCCGGTTCGGGCGGCGGGGCCGCCGGCGGCGACCTCGCCGAGACCGGCGCCTCGTCGGACGGCGTCCTGCGCGCCCTGGCCCTGGTCGCCGGAACCGCCGTCCTCCTCGGGGGCGCGGTCTTCACCTTCACGCCGTGGCGGCGGCTGAGGGGCACCCGGTAGCCACCGGGCGCGGACCGCGGAAACGACGGAGGGCCGCCGCACCGATCCCGGTGCGGCGGCCCTCCGTACGGACCGCGGAAGCGGAGACGCGCGGGTCAGCGCACCTCGCCCATCAGCGCGCGGACCTTGTTGCGCGACATCCAGATCAGGAAGCCCGCCGCGACGGCCGCGGCGGCCTCGAAGACCACGACGCCCGGGCTGTTCAGGTCGACACCGGCGACGGACAGCATGCCCGTCACGCTGTCACCCGCGGTGACGGCCAGGAAGAAGACGCCCATCATCTGCGAGGCGTACTTGGCGGGAGCCATCTTCGTGGTCAGCGACAGACCCACCGGCGACAGGCACAGCTCGGCGACGGTGTGCATCAGGAAGATGAGCACCAGCCACCACATGGTGACCTTCGTGCCGTCGGTGGCCAGGTTCATCGGGATGAGGAACACGAAGAACGAGGCGCCCGCCACCGCCAGGGCGATGGAGAACTTCACGATGGTGCTGGGCTCGCGGTTGCGCTTGGCCAGCGCCAGCCAGATGGCGGCGGCGACCGGGGCGAGCAGCATGATGAAGCCCGGGTTGAGGACCTGGAAGAGCACGTTCGGCATTTCCCAGCCGAAGAGGTTGCGCTCGGTCTGCTTGGAACCGAAGAGCGACAGCGTCGACGCGCCCTGGTCGAAGATCATCCAGAACACGGCGGCGGCCACGAAGAAGTAGATGAACGCCGTCATCTTGGTCTGCTCTTCGCCCGACAGGTCCTTGTCGCGCTTGATCTTGACCAGTACCGCGATCGGGATCAGCAGTCCGGCCAGGATGATCGGGACCAGCACCCAGTTCAGGGTGAGCCTGAAGACGTCGGTGAAGTTCACCAGCAGGTAGAAGGCGGCGATCACGGCGACGCTCGAGAGCGCCTTGATGACGACGCCGCGCTTCTCCTGCGCCGACAGCGGGTTCGCGACCCGGTTGTCCCGCTCGCTGAAACCGCGGGTGCCGAGCGTGAAGGTGATCGCGCCGATCGCCATGCCGATGGCCGCCAGACCGAAGCCCAGGTGCCAGTTGACCGTCTCGCCGATCATGCCGATGGCGATCGGCGCGAGCACGGCACCGAGGTTGATGCCCATGTAGAAGATCGTGAAGCCGCCGTCGCGGCGGACGTCCGTCGGGTCGGTGTAGAGGTGGCCGACCATCGTGGAGATGTTGGCCTTCAGCAGGCCCGAGCCGACCGCGATCAGGCACAGACCGACGAAGAACATGATCTGCCCCGGCAGTGCCAGGGACAGGTGGCCCGCGACGATCACGAAGCTCGCGATCTGGACGGTCTTGCGAGCGCCCCAGACGCGGTCACCGAACCAGCCGCCGGGCATGGCCATGAGGTACACCATGGCCACGTAGACGGAGTAGATGGCCGTGGCCGTGGCCGCGGTCATCGCGAGGCCGCCGCCCTGGCTGCCGGTCGCCGCGTCGGCGCCACCGGAGACCAGGTACAGCACGAGCAGGGCCCGCATGCCGTAGTAGGAGAACCGCTCCCACATCTCGGTCATGAACAGAATGGCCAAGCCGCGGGGGTGGCCGAAGAAGGCCGTGTCCCCGGCGGGTGCGCCGGGGGTTTCCTTCGTCAGGCTGGACGCCATGGTCGATCCTTGCTTGCTCGGGACGCGTCCGCGATGGAGTTGTCGGGTACGCGCCCGGGTGGGGGGCAGCCGGCACCGGAGCGGAGGGTCGCCGCCCCGGGATCCACGCCCCGCGGCGCATCGTCGCGCGCGGAGCCCGGCCCTAGGTCATTCACGTGCCGTCAGGATCGGTGGACCCGATCATGCACACAAAAGGGCCCGTGGCAGTCATTGCCGCCAAAGGCCCCCGATTAGTGCAACAAACGTGTTCGCCACCTTACGACACGACAGTGCGGCATATGGAAGGACTTGAGAGATGGATCACAGGCGTTCATGGAACTGATTCCCCATATTCAAAGGTCCTTCATGGGAATGGGCCCTTGGGCCACAGGCGCCGTCGGTTCCCGGACGATCACTGACGGGGCACCGGCCGCGCCGACTAACATTCCCCCCATGACCCGTGTACTGCTCGCCGAGGACGACGCATCCATTTCGGAGCCACTGGCCCGCGCACTGCGTCGGGAGGGTTACGAGGTCGAGGTCCGCGAGGACGGACCCGCTGCCCTGGACGCCGGACTCCAGGGGGGCGTCGACCTGGTCGTGCTCGACCTGGGCCTGCCCGGCATGGACGGCCTGGAGGTCGCCCGCCGGCTGCGCGCCGACGGCCACACCGTGCCGATCCTGGTGCTCACCGCCCGCGCCGACGAGGTCGACACCGTCGTCGGGCTCGACGCCGGCGCCGACGACTACGTCACCAAGCCCTTCCGCCTCGCCGAGCTGCTCGCCCGGGTCCGGGCCCTGCTGCGGCGCGGCTCCTCCGAGCCCGCCCCGCCCCCGGCCACCCACGGCGTCCGCATCGACGTCGAGTCGCACCGCGCCTGGATGGGCGACGAGGAGCTCCAGCTCACCGCCAAGGAGTTCGACCTGCTGCGCGTGCTGGTGCGCGACGCGGGCCGGGTCGTCACCCGCGACCAGTTGATGCGCGAGGTCTGGGACACCACCTGGTGGTCCTCCACCAAGACCCTGGACATGCACATCTCCTGGCTGCGCAAGAAGCTCGGCGACGACGCGGCCAACCCCCGCTACATCGCGACGGTGCGGGGCGTCGGCTTCCGCTTCGAGAAGAGCTGAGCAGCACGCCGTACCCGGCGACCGTGCATTCTTGACGCATGCGTCGCCGCCTGATCAATTCCACGCTCGCCGTGGTGCTCGTCGTCATCGCCGTCTTCGGGGTCTCCCTCGTCATCGTCGAGACCCGCACCATCAGCAACAGCGCCCAGGAGTCCGTCGACTCCGAGGCGCTGCGGCTGGTGAGCGTCGTCGAGGGCCGCCTCGTCGGCGAGGGCACCGTGAGCCGGGACGTACTGGTCAAGCAGATCGGCGGCCACCGGTACGCCCGTATCGACCTCCCCGGACAGCCGCCCATCGAGATCGGCGCCCGCCCCACCGACGGCATCATCGAGGGCCGCGCCTCCGGCGAGCGGGGCGAGACCGTCACCGTCATGGAGTCCCGGTCCACCGTCACCCGTGAGGTCGGCCGCACCCTGCTGATCATCGGCGCGGTGGCCCTGCTGGCAGTGATCGCCGCCGTCCTGCTCGCCGTGCGTCAGGCCAACCGGCTGGCCTCCCCGCTCACCGACCTCGCCGAGACCGCCGAACGCCTCGGTTCCGGCGACCCCCGCCCCCGCCACAAGCGGTACGGGGTTCCCGAACTGGACCGGGTCGCCGACGTCCTGGACTCCTCCGCCGAACGCATCGCCCGGATGCTGACGGCCGAACGCAGGCTCGCCGCCGACGCCTCCCACCAGCTCCGCACCCCCCTGACCGCCCTCTCCATGCGGCTGGAGGAGATCACCCTCACGGAGGAACTGGACACGGTGAAGGAGGAGGCCACCATCGCCCTCACCCAGGTCGAACGCCTCACCGACGTGGTGGAGCGCCTGCTCACCAACTCCCGCGACCCGCGCACCGGCTCCGCCGTCGCCTTCGACCTGGACGAGGTCGTCAAGCAGCAGATCGAGGAGTGGCGGCCCGCCTACCGCAGCGCCGGGCGGGCGATCGTGTGCTCCGGAAAGAAGGACCTGCGCGCCGTCGGCACCCCGGGCGCGGTCGCCCAGGTGCTGGCCGCCCTCATCGAGAACTCCCTCATGCACGGCGGCGGCACGGTCGCCCTGCGCTCGCGCGTCACCGGCAACCAGGCCGTCATCGAGGTCACCGACGAGGGCCCCGGCGTCCCCGTCGACCTCGGCGCGCGGATCTTCGAGCGGACGATCAGCGGCCGCAACTCCACCGGCATCGGCCTCGCCGTCGCCCGCGACCTCGCGGAGGCCGACGGGGGCCGCCTGGAGCTCCTCCAGCAGAAACCGGCCGTCTTCGCGCTGTTCCTCAGCACGGTGGTGCCGGACAGCAGGAACACCGAGGAGGCCCGCAAGACGATCAGGTGAGGCGAGGGGCGACGGGCTCCGGTTCCGGCTGCGCCGCGCCCGCCGCGGTCATCTCGTCCTGGTCGAGAAACCGCTCGGCCTGCTCGACCGCCTCCTTGGCCGGCAGCGCCCGGAACACCCATGTCCGGTACGACCAGAAGCGGAACAGGGTCGCCACCCCGATCCCGAACACCTTGAAGAAGTTGGACTGCAACGGGGTGTTCCAGCCGAAGCCGTACGTCGCCGCGTACAGCAGCCCGTTCTCGATGACCGCGCCGACCACGCTGAACAGCAGGAAGAGCGTCAGCTCCTTGGCCCGCCCGCTCTTGTCGCGGTCGCGGTAGGTGAAGTACCGGAAGCCGACGTAGTTGAAGAGGACCGCGATCACCGTCGCGAGCAGCGAGGCCCGCACCACCTGGAGGTCGGTGGTGTTCCGCAGCACGTTGAACGCCGCCATGTTGACCAGGAGGCCGAGCCCCCCGACCGCCCCGAACTTGACGACCTCGCGCGCGAGCTGTTCGAGACGTGTGCGCAGCGCGGTACCGCCAGGCTCGCTCATAATCGGTGTCGACCCCGTTCGGTTGATGTCGTCAACCCGGCCATGCTAACCATCACCCCCGCGCCCCCGCCCGAGCGCGTGCGCCGCCCGGTCGCGGTTCGGCCACCCCGGCGGGACGGCCCGCCACCCTGCTTGTGCGTTCGTACGAAGGAGGGGGCGTCCGGGGTGGTACGTGCCTACGGATACTCTGGACGGGTGACGTTCCCGGTAGTCGGTATGGTCGGCGGCGGCCAGCTCGCCCGTATGACCCACGAGGCGGGCATCCCCCTCGGCATCAAGTTCAAGCTGCTCAGCGACACCCCCCAGGACTCGGCGGCCCAGGTGGTGAGCGAGGTCGTCGTCGGCGACTATCGCGACCTGGACACGCTCCGCGCCTTCGCGCGCGGCTGCGACGTGATCACCTTCGATCACGAACACGTACCGACCGAACACCTGCGGGCCCTGGAGGCCGACGGCATCCCCGTCCGCCCCGGCCCGGACGCGCTGATCCACGCCCACGACAAGGGGGTGATGCGCGCGAAGCTGACCGAGATCGGCGCCCCGTGCCCGAGGCACCGCATCGTCGCCGACCCGGCGGACGTGACGGTCTTCGCCGAAGAGGGCGACGGCTACCCGGTCATCCTCAAGACCGTGCGCGGCGGCTACGACGGCAAGGGCGTCTGGTTCGTCCGCTCCGAGGCCGACGCCCACGAGCCCTTCCGGGCCGGGGTCCCCGTCCTCGCCGAGGAGAAGGTCGACTTCGTCCGCGAGCTGGCCGCCAACATCGTGCGCTCCCCGCACGGCCAGGCCGTCGCCTACCCCGTGGTCGAGTCCCAGCAGGTCGACGGCGTCTGCGACACGGTCATCGCCCCGGCCCCGGACCTCTCCGAGGCCCTCTCCGGCGAGGCCCAGCAGCTCGCCCTGCGCATCGCCGCCGAACTGGACGTCGTCGGCCACCTCGCCGTCGAACTCTTCGAGGTCCGCGACGCCGACGGCAATCCCGGCATCCTCGTCAACGAACTCGCGATGCGCCCGCACAACTCCGGCCACTGGACCCAGGACGGCGCGATCACCTCGCAGTTCGCCAACCACGTCCGCGCCGTCCTCGACCTCCCCCTCGGCGACCCGCGCCCGCGCGCCGCCTGGACGGTCATGTGCAACGTGCTGGGCGGCGACTACCCCGACATGTACAAGCCGTACCTGCACGTCATGGCCCGCGACCCGCAGGCGAAGATCCACATGTACGGCAAGGACGTGCGCCCCGGCCGCAAGGTCGGCCACGTCAACACCTACGGCGACGACCTGGCCGACGTGCTCGACCGGGCCCGCCACGCCGCCGGCTACCTCCGAGGAACGATCGTTGAGTAACGCACCCGCTCCGCTGGTCGGCATCGTCATGGGCTCCGACTCGGACTGGCCCGTCATGGAGGCCGCCGCCACCGCGCTCGCCGAGTTCGAGATCCCCTACGAGGTCGACGTCGTCTCCGCGCACCGGATGCCGCACGAGATGATCGGGTACGGCGAGAACGCGGCCGGCCGCGGCCTCAAGGCGATCATCGCGGGCGCGGGCGGCGCGGCCCACCTCCCGGGCATGCTCGCCTCGGTCACCCCGCTCCCCGTCATCGGCGTCCCCGTCCCCCTGAAGTACCTCGACGGCATGGACTCCCTCCTCTCCATCGTCCAGATGCCGGCCGGCGTGCCCGTCGCGACGGTCTCCGTCGCGGGCGCCCGCAACGCGGGCCTCCTCGCGGCCCGCATGCTCGCGGCGTTCGACCCCGCCCTGCTGACCCGCATGCGGGAGTTCCAGCAGGACCTGAACGCCCAGGCCACCGAGAAGGGCAAGCGCCTGCGCACCAAGGCGATGGGCGCCCCGGACTCCTTCGGCTTCGGGAAGTAGACCAGCACAGCGCCCGGGCAACGACGGGCAGGGAGCAGGACATCACCCATGAACGAGCTGGACAGGGCCCACGCCCTCCTCGCCGACTTCCCCGTCGTCGACGGCCACAACGACCTCCCCTGGGCGCTGCGCGAACAGGTCCGCTACGACCTGGACCGCCTCGACATCGCCGCCGACCAGTCCGCCCACCTCCACACGGACCTGGCCCGCCTCCGCGCGGGCCGGGTCGGCGCCCAGTTCTGGTCGGTGTACGTCCGCACCGACCTCACCGGCGACGAGGCGGTCAGCGCCACCCTCGAACAGATCGACGTGGTGGGGCAGCTGATCGCCCGCTATCCCCAGCACCTGGTCCGGGCCCTGACGGCGGACGACATGGAAGCGGCCCGCCAGGACGGCCGCATCGCCTCCCTGATGGGCGCCGAGGGCGGCCACTCCATCAACAACTCGCTGGCCACCCTGCGCGCCCTGCACACGCTCGGCGTGCGCTACCTGACGCTCACCCACAACGACAACATCCCCTGGGCGGACAGCGCCACCGACGCCCCCGCCTGCGGCGGCCTGACCGCCTTCGGCCACGAGGTCGTCCGCGAGATGAACCGCGTCGGCATGCTCGTCGACCTCTCGCACGTCGCCGCCGGCACGATGCGCGCGGCCCTGGAGACCACCGAGGCACCGGTGGTCTTCTCCCACTCCTCCGCCCGCGCGGTCTGCGACCACCCCCGCAACATCCCGGACGACGTGCTGGCCGCGCTCCCCGCCAACGGCGGCGTGGCGATGGCCACCTTCGTCCCCAAGTTCATCCTCCCCGAAGCGGTCGCCTGGACCGCCCGCGCCGACGACAACATGCGCGCCCACGGCCTGCACCACCTCGATACCACCGCCGAGGGCATGAGGGTCCAGCGCGCCTTCGAAGCCGCCCACCCCCGCCCGATGGCCACCGCCGCCACGGTCGCCGACCACCTCGACCACATGCGCGAGGTCGCGGGCGTCGACCACATCGGCATCGGCGGCGACTACGACGGCACGGCCTTCACCCCGGCGGGCCTGGAAGACGTCACGGGCTACCCGAACCTGATCGCCGAACTCCTCACCCGCGGCTGGTCCACCGCCGACCTCGCCAAACTCACCTGGCAGAACGCGGTCCGCGCCCTGCGCGACGCGGAATCGGTCGCCCGCGACCTCCAGACCCGCCGGGGGCCGTCCAACGCGACTCTGGAGCAGTTGGACGGCTGACACGGGAAGCGGGGCGGGGGCACCGCGCACGGCGCCCCCGCCCCGCTGTTCCGCAGCCGGACTACTTCGGCAGGTTGCGCGCCATCACGATGCGCTGGACCTGGTTCGTGCCTTCGTAGATCTGGCAGATCTTCGCGTCCCGCATCATCCGCTCCACCGGGTAGTCCCGCGTGTAGCCGTAGCCGCCGAGGAGCTGGATGGCGTCCAGGGTGATCTCCATGGCCGCGTCGGAGGCATAGCACTTGGCCGCCGCGCCGAAGAAGGTGAGGTCCTCCTTCTCGCCACCGGCGGCGACGCGCTCGGACTTCGCCGCCGCCGCGTACGTGAGCTGGCGGGCCGCCTCCAGCTTCATGGCCATGTCGGCGAGCATGAACTGCACGCCCTGGAAGTCGCCGATCGGCTTGCCGAACTGCTTGCGCTCCTGGACGTAACCCTTGGCGTAGTCCAGGGCGCCCTGCGCGATGCCCAGCGCCTGGGCGGCGATGGTGATGCGGGTGTGGTCGAGGGTCTTCATGGCGGTGGCGAAGCCGGTGCCCTCCGCGCCGATCATGCGGTCGGCGGGGATGCGCACGTTGTCGAGGTAGACCTCGCGGGTCGGCGAGCCCTTGATGCCGAGCTTCTTCTCCGGCGCGCCGAAGGAGACGCCCGCGTCGGACTTCTCCACCACGAAGGCGGAGATGCCCTTCGAGCGCTTCTCCGGGTCGGTGACCGCCATGACCGTGTAGTACTCGGACTCGCCCGCGTTGGTGATCCAGCGCTTCACGCCGTTGAGGACCCAGAAGTCGCCGTCGCGGACCGCGCGCGTCTTCATGCCCGCGGCGTCGGAGCCGGCGTCCGGCTCGGAGAGGCAGTACGAGAACATCGCCTCGCCCTTGGCGAGCGGGGCGAGGTACTTCTTCTTCAGTTCCTCCGAACCAGAGAGGATCACCGGGAGCGAGCCCAGCTTGTTGACGGCCGGGATCAGGGAGGAGGACGCGCAGACGCGGGCCACCTCCTCGATCACGATGACCGTCGCCAGAGCGTCCGCGCCCGCGCCGCCGAAGGCCTCGGGCACGTGCACCGCCTGGAGGTCGGCCGCGACCAGCGCGTCCAGCGCCTCCCGGGGGAAGCGGGCCTGCTCGTCCACCTCGGCCGCGTACGGGGCGATCTTCGCCTCGGCGAGCGCGCGCACCGACTCCCGCAGCATGTCGTGCTCTTCGGACGTCCGGTACAGGTCGAAATCGGGCGAACCTGCCAAGGCTTCTCACTCCCCAAGGATCCACGGCTGCTAACTACCGTTAAGTAACCAAGATTTTAGAGCGCGGGCCCGGTCTTGGATACGTGAGTTTCCCGACAGGGGCGCACCCGGCGCACAGCTCGGGCGGAACCTCCCCTTACGGGGGCCCGGATATGCTCGGGCGCGTTGTCCCGCCCGCACCGCTAGGAGCACCCCATGGCCCTCAGGATCACCGTGATCGGCACCGGCTACCTCGGCGCCACCCACGCCGCGGCGATGGCCGAGCTCGGGTTCGAGGTGCTGGGGCTCGACGTGGTGCCCGAAAAGATCGAGACGCTCGGCGCCGGGCGCGCGCCGATGTACGAGCCGGGTCTCGAGGAGCTGCTGCGCGCGCACGTGGCGGGACTGCCGGGGTCGAGCGGACGGCTGCGCTTCACGACGGACTTCGCGGAGGCCGGGGCCTTCGGCGACGTGCACTTCGTGTGCACGAACACCCCGCAGAAGCACGGCGAGTACGCGAGCGACATGAGCTACGTCAACAGCGCGTTCACCTCGCTCGCCCCGCACCTGAACAGCGACGCGCTGGTCGTCGGCAAGTCCACCGTGCCGGTCGGCTCCGCGGCCCGGCTGAAGCGGCTGCTGGCCGAGCAGGCCCCCGAGGGCGTCGAGCTGGCGTGGAACCCGGAGTTCCTGCGCGAGGGCTTCGCCGTCCAGGACACCCTGCACCCCGACCGCCTGGTCGCCGGGGTGGAGAGCGAGCGCGCGGAGAAGATCCTGCGCGAGGTCTACGCCACGCCGATCGCCGAGGGCTCCCCGTTCGTGGTGACGGACTTCCCCACGGCCGAGCTGGTGAAGACCGCCGCGAACTCCTTCCTCGCCACGAAGATCTCCTTCATCAACGCCATGGCCGAGGTCTGCGAGGCCGCCGACGGCGACGTGGTGAAGCTGGCCGAGGCGATCGGGTACGACGAGCGGATCGGCCCGAAGTTCCTGCGCGCCGGCATCGGCTTCGGCGGCGGCTGCCTGCCCAAGGACATCCGGGCGTTCATGGCGAGGGCCGGCGAGCTGGGCGCCGACCAGGCGCTGACCTTCCTCCGCGAGGTCGACTCCATCAACATGCGCCGCCGCGGCCACATGGTCGAGCTGGCCCGTGAGGCGTTGGGCGACGCCGGCTTCCTCGGCAGGCGCGTCGCGGTCCTGGGCGCCACCTTCAAGCCGGACTCCGACGACGTGCGCGACTCGCCCGCCCTGAACGTCGCGGGCCAGATCCACCTCCAGGGCGGCCAGGTCACCGTCTACGACCCCAAGGGCATGGCCAACGCCCGCCGGGTCTTCCCCACCCTCGGCTACGCCGACTCCGCCCTGGAGGCGGTGCGGGGCGCGGACATCGTGCTGCACCTCACCGAGTGGCGCGAGTTCCGCGACCTGGACCCGGCGGAGCTGGGCCGGGCCGTCGCCCAGCGCGTCATCCTGGACGGCCGCAACGCCCTGGACTCCGCTGCGTGGCGCGAGGCGGGCTGGACCTTCCGCGCGATGGGCCGCCCGAAGGCCTGAGCCACCGGGGGCACGCGGACGGGGTGGCGGCGTCCCGCGTGGGACACCGCCACCCCGTGGCGGAGCGGCGTGCGCTCAGTTCGAGGTCACCGTGACCTTCTCGTCGTTCTGGATCTGCTGGACCAGCTGACGCACCTTCGCCTTGTCCCAGACCACGTTGCCGTTGCGGAAGCCGCTGCTGGGCATGTTCATGGACTTGCCCTCGCCGCCGCTGACGCCCTTCATCGCGAAGAACATCCCGGCCAGGTCGAACAGGCCCATGTCCTTGTCCACGACCAGCGTGTCCAGGCCCGCGCCGAGCGTCGGGTAGAGGGAGAAGGGGTTGAGCAGCGTGCCGGGGGAGGCCGCCTGGCTCGCCAGGGCCGCCAGGAACTTCTGCTGGTTCTTCGTGCGCGCCAGGTCCGCCTCGGCGAAGGCGTACCGGGTGCGGACGAAGGCCAGGGCCTGCTCGCCGTTGAGGGTCTGCTTGCCGGCCTGGAAGTCGGCGCCGGACTTCTTGTCCTTGAAGGCCTTGGGGATGTCCAGCTCGACGCCGCCCATCGCGTCCACGATGTTCGCGAACCCGGCGAAGCCGATCTCCGCGTAGTGGTCGATGCGCAGGCCGGTGTTGTGCTCGACGGTGCGCACCAGGAGCTCGGGGCCGTCCTCCGCGTAGGCGGCGTTCAGCTTGACGCGGCGGTGCCGGTTCTCGAAGCGCTTGCCGGACTGGGAGCCGACGAAGGAGGGGATCTCCACGTCCGAGTCGCGCGGCAGCGAGATCATGGTGTCGCCGCTGGAGCAGGAGGCCAGGATCATCATCGAGTCGGTGCGCTTGCCCTCCGCGGAACCGGTGTGCAGGCGCTTCTTGTCCTCGGCGGTCATGCCCTCGCGGCTGTCGGAGCCCACCACCAGGTAGGTCGTGCAGTCGCCCTCCTTCGGCCGGTCGATGACCTTGGCGAGGTCGACCTCGCGGCGGACCTTGGAGTCGGCCCAGAAGTACGTGCCGACGGAGGTGACCGCGACGACCGCGACGACGGCGATCGCGCCGACCTTGAGGCGGCGGCCCCAGTTCGGCGCGGGGCGCGGGCCGCGGGCGGCGCCGGAGCCCGCGCCGTTGCCGCCGCCCCCGCGGCCGCCGCCGTAGACCTGGCCGGTGTTGTAGCCGTCGTCGTGGCGGGGGCCCGGGTCCTGGCCGTACCCGTGGTCGTCGTACCGCTGGGCCTGCTGCGGCGGGACGGACGGGGCCGGGGGCGCGGGGCGCCGGCCGGCGGGGGGCGGTACCTGGCCGCGCTGCACATGCCGCATCACCCGGGGGCCCTCGGGCTGCGGGCTCGCAGCACCACGGCCGTACCCGTTGTCGCGGTCGTCGTTTCGTGCACTGGGCCAGTCGCTCATGCCCTCAGTGTGCGGCCAGGGAGCGGCGGGCTCACAGGGCGGGTGGGATTTCGGGGCAGGGCTGTTGCAGAGCTGATGCATTGTGCACCGGCATAAAGTAGAGGGCATGACAGATCAGGCCCAGGCCCCGGAAGATCTCTTTCCGGGCAAGCCCACCTCCGCGTCCCGTACCACGCTCAGCCACATCATGACCGCTGCGGAAACGAATCTGCTGGGTACGGTGCACGGCGGCGTGATCATGAAGCTGGTGGACGACGCGGCGGGCGCGGTCGCCGGCCGCCACTCCGGCGGGCCCGCCGTCACCGCCTCCATGGACGAGATGGTCTTCCTGGAGCCGGTGCAGGTCGGCGACCTGGTGCACGTGAAGGCCCAGTGCAACTGGACCGGCCGCTCCTCCATGGAGATCGGGGTACGGGTCCTGGCCGAGCGGTGGAACGAGTCCACCCCCGCCCAGCAGGTCGGCTCCGCCTACCTGGTCTTCGCCGCGGTCGACGCGGACGGCAAGACCCGCCCGGTGCCTCCGGTGATACCCGAGACGGAGCGCGACCGGCGGCGCTACCAGGAGGCCCAGATCCGGCGCACCCACCGGCTCGCCCGGCGCCGTGCCATCAAGGAGCTGCGGGACCGGCGGGCGGCGGAGGGCCTGAACGACTAGGCCCGGTCCGCGGCGCCGGGGACGTGCCGCCGGTTCCCCGGGTCACGGGCACACCACCTGGTCCCCGGTCACCACCCCGAACTCGCCCTGGTGCGCGTCCTGCGCCCGCACCGGCGTCACGCCCCGGTAGTCGGCCCCCGCCGTGACCCGCATCAGGCCGCCCTGCCCCCTGACCGGCCTGAGCTCGCAGCCCGGCAGCGCCGCCGCCAGGGACTGCGCGCTGCGGTCCCAGCGCGGGTCGAACGTCAGCAGGGTGCGGGCCAGGTCCCGGCGCACCCCGTTGCCGGGCGTGCCCGTGGTGCGGAAGCCGGTGGCCCGCAGTGCCGCGTCGACGCGCCCGCCCAGGCCCGCGGCGCGCGTCCCGTTGTCCACCTGCACCCGGATCTGCTCCGGGGAGACGTCCACCGGGGTCGCCCGGTGCTTCGCGGGGCGCGGGACGCCCAGCGGCCGGTCCTCCCGCAGCGCCTGGAAGAGCTTCCCGGCCTTGGCGTCGTCCCACTTCAGGGTGGAGCCGATGCCCTTCACCGGGAAGCTCATCTCGCCGACCGGCACCGACGTGAACTCCGAGGACGCCGGGGTGAAGCCCCGCATCGCCTGCCCGAGGGCCAGCATCTCCCGCGTCCCGAAGCCCTGGTCGGCCCGCACCGAGCCCAGCAGCGTCGAGGCGACCTCGCGGAAGCGCACCGGGTTGAGCAGCGCCCCGCTGTCGGTGACCTTGGCGATGAACGCGGCCAGGAACCGCTGCTGGCGCTGCATCCTGCCCAGGTCGGAGGCCCCGTCGACGTGCCGGGAGCGCACGTACTGGAGGGCCTGGCCGCCGCCCAGCCGGTGGGTGCCGGGGGCCAGGTCCAGACCCGTGTGGCTGTCCTTGAGGGTGGTCGTGGTGCAGATGTCGACGCCGCCGAGCACGTCCACCGTCTTCATGAAGCTGGTGAAGTCGACCTCCAGGTAGTGGTCGATCTTCACCCCGGTCATGTGCTCGACGGTGCGCGTGGTCAGGCCGGGCCCGCCCTCCGCGTACGCGGCGTTGAGCTTGACGGGGTGGGCGCGGTGGTGCTCGCCGGTGGTCTCGTCCGTGTGCTCGGGCATCTCGGCGTAGCTGTCGCGCGGGAGGCTGACGACGCTGGCCCGCTCCCGGTCCTCCGAGACGTGCACCAGCATGACCGTGTCGGTGCAGTGGCAGGGGGCGCCGCCCAGCCGGTACTTCTCCTTCTCCTCCTGGGTGATCCTGTCCCGGCCGTCGGTGCCGACCAGCAGGATGTTCATGCCGCGTCCCGGCTCCGTCTCGGGCCGGTTCTTCATGTCCTTGAACGGGTCGACCCGGTCGATCCCGGTGTTCATGCCGGTCACCACCGCGTGCCCGACCCCGCCCGCCGCCAGCACCAGCACGGACAGGGTGGTCGCCACCCGCAGCCCCCAGTGCGGCCGCTCGTCCTGCCTGCGGCGCCGGTCGCGGGGGCGGTGCGGGCGGCGTCGGGCGGGCTGTCGGGGCGGCACGGGCACGGGGGACACCTCCGCTGGGGGCACAGGACGCAGATCGCCTCGTACCGTATGCCGATACGATCTCCAGACCGGTGGACCCGCCCGGCCGCCGCGCGCGGCTGTCCCCCGTTCGCGGTAACGCGCCGGAGCTCAGGCGCGCCGCGGCGTCAGTCCCTGCCGCTCCACTGGTACGGGCCGTACACGTCCATGCAGCCCTTGTCGCTGCCCTTGACCGCCTCGGCGGACTGCGGGACGTCGCCCGCCTTCGGCACCTCGGCCTTGGGGTAGCTGGTGCCCTTGCGCCAGTCGGAGCCGACGGTCAGCGTCACGCCCGAGACGTCGGTGGAGCGGCTGACCGCGGACGGCGGCAGGCCCAGCGACTTGGCGACGGCCTGGGCGTCGCCCTCCAGCTCGGCGCTGGGGAAGCTGACCCTCGTCCGTTCGAGGTTCGGGCCGCCCTTGGCGGCCGAGGCCCGGGTGTAGCCCTTGCCGGCGAGGATCTGCGCGACGGCGGACGCCCGGCCGGTGGCGGGGCCCTGGGGGTCGCCGCCGGTGCCGTTCTGCACGGTCACCGCGAGTTCGCCGACGGCGGCCGAAGGTTTCTTCGCGGGCTTCTCGGCGGGCTTCTTCTGCCCCTTGCCGTCGGACGCGCCGCCGTTCTTGTCGAACGGGATGTCGTCCTGGAGCAGCTTGAGGACCTTGGGGGAGTCCTTGGGGTCCACGACGTAGTGGGCGAGCGGGTTCCGGGGGTCCGCGACGGTCGGCAGCGAGGTCATGGTGATGCTGTCCGAGGGGACGTTCTTGAGCTCCATCGCCAGGTCGAAGAGCTTCTTGGGCGTGCCGATCTCGGTGGACACCGTGAGGGCCTTCGTCGCGGTGTCGGCGAGTCCGGTGATCCGGCCGACGTTGGTGAAGGCGTTCTCGTCCTGGAGCTTGCGCAGCATCGAGTTCATGTACATGTGCTGCGCCTTCGCGCGGCCCTTGTCGCTGAAGAACGCGTGCCGGGTGCGCAGCCACTGCAGGGCCTGCTCGCCCTGGATCGTGTGCGGGCCCTTGGCCAGCTTGAGGCCCGAGCCGCCCTTCTGGCCCCGCGTCCCCTTGTCCCAGACGCCCTGGTTGAGGCAGACGTCGACGCCGCCCACGGCGTCCGCCATCTGCACCACACCGGAGAAGTCGATCATCAGCCAGTGGTCGATGTAGATGTTGGTGAGCTTCTGCCAGGTGTCCAGCACACAGCTCGGGCCGCCGAGCGCCAGCGCCCTGTTGATGATGGTGTTCGTGGGCGGGGAGACCTTGCCGGTCTTCTCGTCCTTGCACTCGGGGATGTCCACCCGGGTGTCGCGCGGAATGCTCACCACCGAGGCGTGCTTGCGGTCGGCGGAGACGTGCAGCAGTTTCTGCACGTCGGCCAGCGGCGGGTTCTTCGTGAGGTCCTTGCCGCCGCCCAGCTTGACGTTCTCGGGGTCGGCGCGGCTGTCGGAACCTATCAGCAGGATGTTCAGCGGGGTCTGCCCGGCCGCGTTCGCCTTCGGCTTGTCCGGGCCCTCGCCGCCGCTGCGGGCGCTGCTGCGCAGGTTGCTGTTGAGGTGCTGGTAGTAGAGGTATCCGGCGCCGGCCGTACCGAGGATCAGCACGGCGAGGGACACCGCTCCCCAGCGCAGGATCCGCTTGCCCCTGCCGCCCTCGGGGCCGCGCCGGCGCGAGCCGCCGCGGCGGCCTCCGCCGTGGCCGACGCCGGCCGCCTCGTTCGACCGCGGTCCCGCGTCCGGGTCCGCGTCCTCGTAGAGACTGTCGTCCCAGCCGAGGTTGCGGGCCCGGGCCCCCTGCCCCTGCACGCTGCTGTTGCCCACCGGGCCCCCACTCACTTCTCTTCAGTTTCCGTTCCGCACCCGGTGGCGCGAGGTCATCGGGCGCAGACCGACGTGCCGGCGTTGGCCTGCTGGATGCCCTCGGGCGCCTTCGCCGGGGCGCCCAGCGGCTTGCCCGGGCCGCCGAAGTCCTTGCCCAGCGTGAGCGTCATCGCCTCACGGGCTCCGGCCTGCCTGCCGTTCGGCTTGAGGGCCGAGCCGGGCAGGCCCATCATCGCGGCGAGTGCGCGAGCCTGGTCGGCCTGGTTCTCTCCATAGGTGAGAGTGGTTTTCGCGGCGTCGGGTTCCGGCGAATTGCCACCGTTGGTGGCGAGCCTGGCGCCCTTCTCGACCTGGAGCCAGGTCAGGGTCTCCTGGGCGGCGCCGCCCTTGCCGCTGCCGTTGTAGACGTTGACCCGCACGTCCTCGGCGGCGGCCTTCTCGCCCTTGAGCAGGGCCTGTTGCCGGTCCTGCTGCTCGGCCTTCTCCTTCTTCTTCACCTCGGTGAGGGAGACGTCCGACTGCAGCATCGAGAAGAGGGCGTCGGCCTTGGCCTTGTTGACGACGACGGTGGCCTTCGCGCCCTTCGGCTCGTCGGGGTTGTCGTCGACCGGCAGGGTCGTGAAGGTGATGTTCTTCGGGTCGACGGCGGAGACCTCCTCGGCGAGGGACTTCAGCTTGCCGAGGCCCGCGATGCCCGTGTCGACGGTCAGCGCCTTGGTCGCGGCGTCGGCCAGGCTGTAGAGCTTGCCGACGTCGGTCAGCGTCTCGCTGGACTTCATCTTGCGCAGCATCGCGCCCAGGAACTGCTGCTGCGTCTGGATGCGGCTGAGGTCCGAGCCCAGGCCGAACGCGCCCCGGGTGCGCACGAAGGCCAGCGCCTGCTCGCCCTCGATGACGTGCTTGCCCTTGCTCAACTTCAGGTGCGACTTCTTGTCGTTCACGTCCTTGGCGACGCAGACCTCGACGCCGCCGATCGCGGTGGTCAGCGACTTCACCGCGTTGAAGTCGACCATCATGAAGTGGTCGACGGTCAGCCCGGTGATCTCCTTGACCGTGCGCATCGTGCAGCCCGGGTCGCGGCCCGACTGGCCGAGGCTGGTGTTGAAGCGGGCGAAGGCGCTGCCCGGAATGATCTTGTCCGAACCGTCCTCCTGCTTGGTGGGGCAGTCCGGGATGCGTGTCTTCAGATCGCGCGGGATCGACACCGCCGTCGCGTTGGTGCGGTCCTTGGAGACGTGGAAGAGGATCGTGGTGTCGGCGTGGCCGGGGCTGTTCTTGTCGCCGTAGCCCTCGTTGCCGTCGCCGGTGCGCTTGTCGGTGCCGATGACCAGGATGTTGATGGCCTGGTCCTTCTTGAAGCCGCCCGAACCGCCGGAGATCTCCACCGACTTGAGGTTGCCGTTGAAGTGCTGGTAGAGCGCGTACGCGCCGGCCGAGCCCGCCACCAGGACCACGCCGACCACACCACCGGTGATCTTCAGCGCCTTCTTGCCGCCCTGCTTGGGCTGCTTGCGCTTGCGGCGGCCCGCCTGCGCGGCGGCGCCCTCGCCGTGCGGCGCCCGGCCGCGGGGCGCTCCGCCGCGGGGCGCGCCTTCGCGGTTCCGCTGCGCGGGTACGTCACGGCGCGGCGCGGCGCCGTCGCGGCGGCTCCGCGGGACCTGGCCGCGCGGACTGCCCTGAGGCTGCCCCGCACCTCGCGCGGACCCTGCGGAATTGTCCAGTCGCAGTTCGTAGTTGCCGGTGTGCGGGTTGAGAACCCACTGGTCGGCGGGGTCGATCTCGTCCGCCCCACGGCTGTGCGCGTCCACGGTTGCCTGAGTCCTCCGTCGGTCCCACGCGAGGCGCCTCCCCCCAGGCGGCTCATCATTCGGTCCAGTCGTGCGTGCGTGATCCGAGCAGCGGCTCGTTGCACTGGATCGCGTCACACTATCGGGACAGATCAGCGCCCAGCGACGGCAGTGACAAATTGCACGCCCCTTACAACCGGGCAATACGCACAAAGCGCAACGGGTGACGCCCCGGACTTGGACATCGCTTTACCCGCACAGGTCCGCGGCGGCGCTGGTTCCGGTGAACGTGGGGGTCGGGGCGGGGGTGGGCGTTCCCGAGGCGTCGGGCTTCCGGCCGTCCTCGGTCCCGGGTTCGACCGTTCCCCCGCCCGGGGAATCGATCGCGGAAACATCGCCCGATTCACCCTGTTTGTCGGGCGACTTGGGAGGTGCCACCGAGACGGGCGCGTCCTCGCGGAGCTGCCGGAAGAGCTTCTCGGCCTGGGACCGGACCAGTTCGTCCCGGTTGCGGTCGTAGCGGTACGGCTGTCTGGGCACGGTCAGGAACTGCACCCGCTCCGAGGGCACGTTCCGCATGCTCGACGCCAGGTCGTACAGGTCGCGCAGCGAGGCCAGGCCGGGGTCGGTGGTCAGCGACTTCGTCGCCGCGTCCAGCACCGGGTAGAGCTTCGTCGGGTTGAGCAGCACGCCGTTGCTCTGCATCTTGTTGACGAGCGAGCCGAGGAACTGCTGCTGGCGGTCCATCCGTTCGGTGTCGCTGCCGCCGCCGATCGACTTGCGGGCGCGCACATAACCCAGCGCCTGCTCGCCGTTGAGGGTCTGCGGGCCCGCGGCCAGCTTCAGGTGCGCGTCCTTGTCGTCGATCGGCTCCTTCAGGCAGACGTCGACGCCGTCGACCGCGTCCACCATGTGCTTGAAGCCCTCGAAGTCCACCACCATGTGGTGGTCGACCCGGATGCCGGTCAGCTTCTCGACGGTACGGATCGTGCAGGCCGTGCCGCCCATCTCGAACGCCCAGTTGAACTGCGCGAACATCTTCCGGGTGCGGGTGCCGTCCGCCTTCGTGCAACTGGGGATGTCGACCATCAGGTCGCGCGGCAGCGAGACGCCGGTCGCGCTCTTCCGGTCGGCCGCCAGGTGCAGCAGGATCGTGGTGTCCGAGCGCTGGGTGCCCTCGTCGCGCCCGTACTTCTTGTTGCCGCCCGCGCGGGTGTCGGAGCCGATCAGCAGGATGTTCAGCGCGTTGAGCGCCACCGGGGCCTGGGTGGGGCGCTCCTTGTCCCAGGCGCGGAGTTCGGCGGCGGCGTCGGTGTCGGTGGTGATGTTGCCGTCGAGCTTGTTGTAGAAGTACCAGCCGGCCCCCGCCGCCGCGAGCACCACGACCGCGGCCCCGGCGGCCAGCCGGCGCACCCAGTGCCGCTTGTGGTGCGGGAGGCCGTCCTTCTCCGGGACGGCGGTGGCGGTGGCAGTGGCGCCAGGGGTGGCGGCGGGCGCGGCAGTTGCACCGGCACCGGCGCCCGCGCCGCCGTCGGGTGCGGGGGCGTCCGACGCGCCGGAGGAGGCCGTGTCCAGTGCCGGGGCTCCTGCCGCGTCCGGCGCCGGTGCTTCCGCTGTCTCCCCTGCCGGTGCCGGTGCCGGTGCCGATGTCCGCGGCGTGTCGTCCGCCGGGTGCGCCCCTTCTCCGGGCCCGGGTTCCGGGGCCGCGGCCGGCCGGTCCGGTTCGGGGGGCGTGCCAGCGGTCTCGGTCACGTCGTCGTCCATCCTCGTACGGGTCGGCGGCGCGCTGGGCCGCCGATCGCAGGAGTAGACGGCTGAACCCGGCGCTTGGTTGTGCGTCCCATCGATCATGTCCTGTGCCCCGTCGCGCGCCGGCGAAGCGGGGCCCCGGTTCACCGGTTGGGCCGCCCTGCCGAGCCGTGCCGGAGGGCGTACGGCCGCTACGCCCCGCGCGTGTGCGTGACGCGCTCGCTCTCCACGCGCTTGGCCAGCCCCGCCGCCGACAGCTCGCCGATGTTGCGGACCAGGACGACCGAGGCGCCGGACGCCAGCGGCGCGTACAGACCGCAGGACAGCCCCTCCCACGTGTCGTACGGAAGCCCCGACAGCACGCGCGACCCCGGCCCCAGCCCGAGCGCCTCCGCGTCCGCGTGCGCCCGCTCCACGACCTGCGCCGCGCTCAGCGACGTGCCCCCGACGGACAGGGCGGCCTCGTCGGCGTCCACGGGGGCGAAGGGCGCGAACCGGTCGCCCTGGGAGGGGACTTCGACGGCGTAGTCCATGAAGCCCTCCGGGGCCGTCGGGAAGCGTCCGCCCAGCGGCCGCAGCGCCAGCGCCACCCGCTCGCCCCGGCACGCGCGCGCCGCCTCCAGCGTGTCCGGGCCGCTGACCACGACGTCCGCCGCGGCCGGATCGCCCGCGACGTCCGCCTCGACGCCCACCGACGCGCAGGCCAGCAGCCACACCGCGCTCTGCCAGTGCGCGGGCAGGTGCAGCGCGAGCCGGTCGCCGGGCCCGGCGGACAGGTCGCCCTGGAGCAGATTGGCGGTCTTGGCCACCCAATTGGCGAAGGTCGCCACGGACAGTTCGACGCGCTCGCCCGTCGCGTCGTCGTAGAAGGTGACAAGGGGGCGGCCCGGGTCCGTCGCGAGCGCGGAACGCAGCAGGTCGGCAGGGGTGCGGTCGGTGGAGTTCATCTGGCGAGCGTACGTCGCCCGGCGCGGCCCCGGCGGCGTGGGCGGGGCGGCCGGGGCCACCCGTCCGGCGGATGGACCGCCCTTTCACCGATGGACAGATTTATGCCGGTATGACCACTATCGGCTGCATGCGTGCACTCCTTGCTTCCTCGATCGGCGTCACCTGCGCGGCCCTTCTCGTGCTCCCGCTCGTCCTGCCCGAGGACGGCTCCGCGGACCGGCGGCAGTTGGCGGGCGCGCAGACGGCGGACCTCCCCGGGCTTCCCGGCTCGACCCGCTCCCTGCCGCTGGCCCCGCTCGCCGGGAGCCTCGACCGGGCCGTGCCGCAGGGGGCCGCCCGCGGGCTCAACTCCGGTGACGTGGCCCCGTTTTCGCTGGTCGGCGTGGTCTGGGACGACCCCCGTGCCGTACTGGAGGGGCAGGTCCAGGTGCGTACGAGAGCGGTGGCGACCGGTGAGTGGTCGCGCTGGCAGGAGCTCGACGCGCACTCTGCCGACGCGGCCGACCCGGGCGTGGCGGAGACCCGTGCGCACGGCTCGACGGCGCCCCTGTGGGTCGGCGCCTCCGACGCCGTCCAGGCCCGGGTCCGCCCCACGGGCGGCCCCCTGCCCGAGGGCCTGCGGCTCGACCTCGTCGACCCCGGCGCCGAACCGCCCCGCAACACCTCCCGCGCGCCCGCCGCGTCCCGGGAACTGCCGGAGCTGACCCGGGCCGAGACGGAGGCCGAGGCCGCCGCCGCCGGGCTGCGGGCGGCCGAAACGGAAGCGCAGGCCGGGGTACGGGGTCCGCGCATCGGGCCCCGGCCGCGCATCGTCCTGCGCAAGGGCTGGGGCGCGGACGAACGGCTGAGGGAGAAGGGCAGCGTCTACACCCGGACCATCAAGGCCGCCTTCATCCACCACAGCGCGTCCGGAAACGCATACCGGTGTTCGCAGTCCGGCTCCGTCCTGCGCGGTATCTACCGCTACCACGTCAAGAGCAGCGGCTGGCGCGACTTCGGCTACAACTTCGCCGTCGACAAGTGCGGCACCGTCTACGAAGGGCGCGCCGGAGGTGTGGCCAAGCCGGTCCTCGGGGCGCACACTCTCGGTTTCAACACCAACAGCATGGGCATCGCCGTCCTCGGGACGTACACCAGCACCGCTCCGCCCGCCGCCGCGGTCAACGCCGTCGCGAAGCTCACCGCCTGGAAACTCGGACTGCACGGCGCCAACCCCCGGGGCGTCACCCAGCTCACCTCGGGGGGAGGCAACCTCTACAAGAAGGGGAGGAAGGTCCGGCTGAACGTCATCTCCGGCCACCGGGACGGCTTCGCCACCGAATGCCCCGGCCGCCGCCTCTACCAGAAGCTCGGCGCCACCCGCTCGGCCGCGGCCCGCCTGCAGGGACGCTGATCCCGGGGCCCCGCAGTCCGGGGCCGGAAGTGCAGGCCGGGAAGTTCACCGCGGCGCCGGCGCTCCCTTCGGGCGGGCCGCTGACCGGGACGTATCGAACAGTCTGCATACACTGGCCAGCCACATCCGGCCCGGCCCCAGCAGGAAGCAGAGACGACAAGGTGACTGAAGCGATCCTCCTGGTCGGAGGCAAGGGAACCCGGCTGCGCCCCCTCACGGTGAACACTCCCAAACCCATGGTCCCGGCAGCCGGCGTGCCCTTCCTGACCCACCAGCTCGCCCGCGCCAGGGCCGCCGGAGTCGAACACATCGTGCTCGCCACCTCCTACCTCGCCGAGGTCTTCGAACCCCACTTCGGCGACGGCTCCTCCCTCGGCCTGCACCTGGAGTACGTCACCGAGGACGAGCCGCTGGGCACCGGCGGCGCCATCCGCAACGTCGCCCACCGCCTGCGCTCGGGCCCCGACGAGCCGGTCCTCATCTTCAACGGCGACATCCTCACCGGCCTCGACATCGAGGCCCTGGTCGACACCCACTCCGCGTCGGGCGCGGACGTCTCCCTGCACCTCACCCGCGTCGAGGACCCCAGAGCCTTCGGCCTGGTCCCCACCGACGCGACCGGCCGGGTCACCGCCTTCCTGGAGAAGCCGCAGACGCCCGAGGAGATCGTCACCGACCAGATCAACGCGGGCGCCTACGTCTTCCGCCGCTCGGTCATCGACACCATCCCCACCGGCCGGCCGGTCTCCGTCGAGCGCGAGACCTTTCCGGACCTGCTGGCGAACGGCGCCCACCTCCAGGGCATGGTCGACTCCACGTACTGGCTGGACCTGGGCACCCCGCAGGCCTTCGTCCGCGGTTCCGCCGACCTGGTCCAGGGGCGTGCGCCGTCCCCGGCCGTCCCGGGCCGCTGCGGCGACTGCCTGGTCATGCCGGGCGCGGCCGTCGCCGGTGACGCCAAGCTGACCGGCGGCACGGTGATCGGCGCGGACGCGGTCGTCGGCGAGGGGGCGCGCATCGAGGGCTCGACGGTCCTCGCGGGCGCGGTGATCGAGCCGGGCGCGGTGATCCGGGACTCCCTGGTCGGCGCGGGCGCGCGGATCGGCTCCCGTACGCACCTGGTGGGCGCGGTCATCGGCGACGGCGCGCGGGTCGGCGCGGACAACGAGCTGCGCGACGGCGTGCGCGTGTGGTGCGACGCGGTCCTGCCGGCCGCCTCGGTCCGCTTCTCGTCCGACCAGTGATCACAGGTGGGAGAAGCGCCCCGGGGCGCGGCGCGGGCCGCGCCGGGGCGGGGTCAGCCCGGTGAGCAGGATGTACCGGGCGGCCCTGTGCCGCTGGCCCGCGTAGGGGGCCAGCAGCTCCAGCATGTCGGCGTCGGTCGCGCCCCGCTCGCCGGTGAGGGCGTAGCCGACGATCCCCGGCAGGTGCAGGTCGCCGACCGTCAGGGCGTCGGGGGCGCCGTTGCTCCGCTGGAGGGTCTCGGCCGAGGTCCACGGGCCGACGCCCGGCACCGCCTCCAGCCTCTTCTTCGCCTGCTCGTACGGCATGTGCGCGGCCTCTTCGAGCCGCGCCGCGACGCGCGCCGCCCGCACGACGGTGTCGGCCCGCTTGGCGTCGACGTTGGCCAGGTGCCACTCCCAGGAGGGGATGCGGGCCCAGCCGCCGGGGTCGGGCATCACGTACAGGCCGGGCGGCGCACCGGGGAAGTCCGACCCCGGCGCGGGCTCGCCGAAGGTGCGCACCAGGTGCCGCCACGAGCGGTGCGCCTCGGTGGTCGTCACCTTCTGCTCCAGCACGGACGGGATCAGCGACTCCAGCACCAGCCCGGTCCGGCACAGCCGCAGCCCGGGGTGGCGGTGGCGGGACTGGGCCACGACCCGGTGGCGGGGCACGAACGCCTCCGGCTGGTCGCCCTCGCCGAGCAGCAGGGGCAACTGCCGCAGCAGCCAGTCGCCGCCGGGGCCCCACGCCCGGGCGTCGGTCTCGGTCACCCGCAGCGTCCCGGGCCCCTCCGGGGTACGGCTGGCCCGCCACACGGACCCGTCCTGCGCCACCCGGTACGTGGGGTCCGCCCCGCCGCGCCGCAGCGGACCGAGGACGAGCCGCCGCTGAAATCTTCCTGCCACTCCTCGACCCTACGGGGTGCGTGGCGGGCCTCCGGCCGACCGTGCCCGGGTGCGGCTGCCGCCGCGAGGTGTGCACGGGATTCCTGCGGGTGTGCCCTTTGTCTCTGTCCCGTGCGGGGCTGTTCGTGGTCCCTGTCCCGTGCGGGGCTGTCCGTGGTCTCGGTCCCGTGCGGGTGCGTCGTGGCTGGTCGCGCAGTTCCCCGCGCCCCTGACGGCATGCCCTCCGGGCAGCCGTCCCCCGCCCAGCCCCCTTCCGCTCCCGGCCCGCCCGGGTGCCGCCCCCTGCGCAAGCGGCCTGCGCCGGACGTCCGCCCCGGCAAGCCTCAGCGCACCGTGATGAAGTCCTCCGCCTCCCGCTCCCCCCGCGCCCCCGGCGTCCCCGCCGGCCGTCCCACCGCGACCGCCCCCATCGGGTCCCACCCCGCAGGCAGCCCCAGCACCTCCCGCACCACGTCCCGGCAGAACATCGTCGACGACACCCACGCCGAGCCCAGCCGCTCCCCGGCCAGCGCCACCAGGAAGTTCTGCACCCCGGCCCCCATGGCCACCACGAACATCTCCCGCTCCGCGGCGTCCCGCCGGGCGTCCCCGTAGGTGTGGCAGCCGTCCGTCACCAGGCACGGCACCACCAGGTAGGGCGCCCTCCGCAGGACCTCCCCCCGGCGCACCCGCTTCGCGATCGACTCCTCGGACTTCCCGTCCGCCCGCAGGTCCGCGATCCACGCGTCCTTCATCGCGTCCAGCAGCCCGGTCCGGGAGGACTCCGACTCCAGCAGCACGAACCGCCACGGCGTCGTGTGGTGCGGCGCCGGGGCCGTCACCGCCGCCGCGACCGCCCGCCGCACCGCCCCGGGGTCCACCGGATCGTCGGTGAACTCCCGTACGGTGCGCCGCTGCGTCACCGCCTCCCGGACCGCCTCCGAGGTCCCGAGCCGGAACATGTCGTCGGCCGCGCCCCGTACCAGCGCCCGCGCGCCCTCGTCGCCGGCCGCTGCGGAGACCACGTGGGAGAGCCCCCGCACGACCGCCACCGGCAGCCCGTCCGCCTTGCCCTTCACCAGGTCGCCCGCGGCCGCCAGTTCGTCGGCGGTCGCCACGATCGTCGCGCTCAGCGGATTGCCGTACGCGTCGGTCCCGCCCCGCAGGTCGTCGAGCACCCGCACACCGGCCGCCCCGATCGCCACATCCGTCAACCCGCTGCGCCAGGGTCGCCCGAAGGTGTCGGTGACGACGACGCCGACCTCGACGCCCAGCGCGTCCCGCACGCCGTCGCGGATCGCCCGCGCCGAGGCGTCGGGGTCCTCGGGCAGCAGGAGCACCGTCCCGGCGGGGGTGTTGGAGGCGTCCACCCCGGCGGCGGCCATCACCAGGCCCTGCCGGTTCTCCACGATGCGCAGGGCGCCCCGGCGGGCCACGACCCGTACCGTCTCCGCGTCGATGGCCTCCTCGCGCGAGCCGGCGGCCAGCACCCGTCCCTCCGCCTTGCTGACGACCTTCGACGTGACGAGCAGGACGTCGCCGTCGGCCAGCCCCGGCTCCGCGTCCGCGATCAGCTTCGCGAGGTCGTCGCCCCGGCGGACCTCCGGCAGGCCGGGCACCGCCCACACGCGGTACTCCGGCGCGCCCGGACCCGTAACGGAGTCGCTCACGCCCCCACCTCCGCGGCCAGCTCCAGCGCGGCGCGCGCCATCGCGGCGGTCGCGGCGAGGTCGGTCATCATCAGCGGCACCGCGCGGCAGCGGATGCCCGCCTCCTCGACGGTCCGCACCGTGTCCGCGTCGACCGTGTCGACCAGCCAGCCGTCGAGGAGCCCGGAGCCGTAGTGCCGGGCGACGGCGGCGGCCGTCGACTCCACGCCGACCGCGGCGAGCACCTTGTCGGCCATGCCGCGCACGGGCGCGTCGCCGACGATGGGGGACAGGCCCACCACCGGGACGCCCGCGTTGGCGATGGCCTCGCGGATGCCGGGGACGGCGAGGATCGTGCCGACGCTGACGACGGGGTTGGACGGCGGGAAGAGGATGACGTCGGCGGAGGCGATGGCCTCCAGGACGCCGGGCGCGGGCTTGGCCTGCTCCGCGCCGACCGGCACGACGGCCTGCGCGTCGACGGAGGCGCGCAGCTTCACCCAGTACTCCTGGAAGTGCACGGCCCGGCGCTCGCCGTCCTCCTCGATCGCCACGTGCGTCTCGACGCGGTCGTCGGACATCGGGATCAGCCGCACGCCGGGCTGCCAGCGCTCGCACAGGGCCTCGGTGACCGCGCTGAGCGGATATCCGGCGCCGAGCATCTGCGTGCGCACGATGTGCGTCGCGAAGTCGCGGTCGCCGAGGCCGAACCATTCCGGCCCGACGCCGTACGCGGCGAGCTCGGCCTTCACGTGGAAGGTCTCCTCGGCGCGCCCCCAGCCCTGTTCCTCGTTGATGCCGCCGCCGAGGGTGTACATCACCGTGTCGAGGTCGGGGCAGACCTTCAGCCCGAACAGATGAATGTCGTCACCGGTATTGCCGATGACGGTGATGTCCGCCTCCGGGGCCGCCTCCTTGAGGCCGCGAAGGAAACGGGCACCGCCGATACCGCCTGCAAGAACCACAATGCGCATACGCAGCAGTGTGTCAGGCGGTGCTGACATCCCGTCGGGCGGTCGTGAAGGGCGCCGGGTACATCGGCATCTCGGTGAGCCCGGGGAAATAGACGTGCAGGCTGACGGCCGGTTCCAGGGAGTCGTTGACGACCTCGTGGACGTGGCCGGGCACGGACACGTACTGCGCCCCGGCGCCGAGCGTCCGCGCGCCCCTGTCGTTGCGCTCCGTCAGCTCGCCCGCGAGGACGGTCAGCACGCCCGAGGACGCCCCGTGGTCGTGCGCCCCGCTGCCCTGCCCGGGCACCCAGCTCAGCAGCCACACCTCGTAGCCGGGGCCGGTGCGCAGCCGGTGGTACCAGCGGGTGGTGGCGTCGTACCGCACGAGGTGCGCCCACTGGGAGCGGTCGGCGGCGATGGAGCGGGCCAGGCCCGCGAACCCGGCCACGGTGGTGGGGTGCTCGCGGGCGGGGGCCAGGAGGTGCTGGACCTCGAGGAGGTCGCCGGCGATCTGGAGGTCGCTGTCGCTGTTCATGGTGCGGGGGTTCCTCGGCAGTCAGTGCTGGGGTGTCGCAGAACGGGTGCCGCACGGGGGCGTGGGGTGCGGCGGGCGCGGTGCACACGGGGTGGGGTGTGCGGCGTACCGGGCGGCCGGCGCGTGCGAGAGCGCGGCGGCGGGGCCTCGGAGCTGGAGCGCGGGTGGCTTCAACAGCTGTGACAGCAACAGTGACAGCGGGCCGGGGCAGCACTGCGGACCACACGGGTGTGGGGTACGGGGCGCACTGCGGTCGCTGGCATGGGAACAAAGGTGACGGGCCGCCTCGGTGGCTGTCAACTCGATGACCGGTTTGGCGGCAATCTTTCACCTCATGCGGTGAGCCCGGGCGGAGAAAGGTTTGTGCAGCCGCTGACGTGGAGAGACCGCGCTGCAACCGACCGTGGTTCCGTCCCGGGACCCGCGCACCGCGTCACCGGCCCGCGCGCCGCGACCGTCTGCGCACCGTTGCCGTCCCGTGATCCGACTGTGATCCGAGTCGCTTCGCGGAGCGGACCGCAACAAGATCCACCTCCACCGCGTCTTCCTCTCCGTCGGGGGTACCCGTTGAGGAGGCGAGGTCTTGTGTCATGGTTTTTGGCGATTTGAACACTTTCCGCATAGCCTTGGTTCCGCAGAGTGAATAACGGGCCCAATAGCAGATCTCGGCTTGACTGGCACGGAGCTGCACACTTGTAATTTCACCCGTGTCGTTCGGCCGGATTCGGTGACGGCAACATCACGGGGAAGCAAAAGACAGACGAGGGGCGCACATGACCGAGCTGTTCCAGCAACTGCTGGTCGAGGACGCGGACGAGGAACTCGGCTGGCAGGAGCGCGCATTGTGCGCCCAGACAGATCCCGAGTCCTTCTTTCCCGAGAAGGGTGGTTCCACCCGTGAGGCAAAGAAGGTCTGCCTCGCCTGCGAAGTCCGCTCGGAATGCCTTGAATATGCCCTGTCGAATGACGAACGCTTCGGAATCTGGGGCGGATTGTCCGAGCGTGAACGCCGGAGACTGAAGAAGGCCGCGGTCTGAGCGGCATACGCGGAGCGGCCCCCGGACGAACAGCCGCGCCGCCCACGGTGCCCCGGCCGCACCGCGCGGTGCCCCGGCCCGCACCGCCCCAGCAAAACAGCACAAGGCAGTACACAACGAACGGTCCGCCGCCTGCCCCTTCCCCGCAGGCGGCGGACCGTCTGCATGCGCAGCCGTTAGTGTGGGCCGCTGTCCGGCGATCGCACCCGGCGCCCCACGGGCACCCGCGTGCGCCGCAGTCAGCGTTAACCAGCCTTCCGGGGGGCGACCCCCGGACCCCGGCCGGAGGGCCCGTACGTCGATGTCCGTCAGTCAGCCAACGGCCCCGTACGCGGCCGCCGCCACCCCGCCCGAGTTCCCCCGCCACGTCGTCACCGCCGTACTCGTCTCCCACGACGGTGCGCGCTGGCTCCCCGACGCGTTGCGGGGGCTCCTCGGCCAGGAACGCCCGGTGCAGAACGCCGTCGCCGCCGACACCGGCAGCTCCGACGACTCCGCCCGCCTCGTCGCCGAGGCCCTCGGCGACGAGCGCGTCCTGCACCTCGCCCGCCGCACCGGGTTCGGCACGGCCGTCGAAGAGGCCGTGCGCACCGCGCCCGTCCTCACCCCCGAGGAACTGCCGTACCTGAAGAAGCCCAGCGGCTGGGACCCCGTCAGCAGGCAGTGGCGCGACGACGCCCACGACCTGCCCGACCTCCCGCACGGCGAACCCGTGCAGTGGCTGTGGCTGCTCCACGACGACTGCGCCCCCGCCCCCGACGCCCTCGCCGAACTCCTGCGCGTCGCCGACTCCGACCGCACCGCCGCCGTCGTCGGCCCCAAGCTCCGCGGCTGGTACGACAAGAAGCAGCTCCTGGAGGTCGGCGTCTCCATCGCCAACTCCGGCCGCCGCTGGACCGGCCTGGACCGCCGCGAACAGGACCAGGGCCAGCACGACCAGGTGCGCTCCGTCCTCTCCGTCTCCAGCGCCGGCATGCTGATCCGCCGCGACGTGTGGGACCAGCTCGGCGGCTTCGACCGCTACCTGCCCCTGATGCGCGACGACGTCGACCTGTGCTGGCGCGCGCACGCCGCGGGACACAGCGTCCTGGTCGCCCCCGACGCCGTCGTCCGGCACGCCGAGGCCGCCGCCCGCGAACGCCGCACCGTCGACTGCGCGGGCCGCTCCGTCGCCAACCCGCACCGCGTCGACAAGGCCGGCGCCGTCTACACGATGCTCGCCAACGCCCGCGGCGCCGTGCTCCCCTACGTCCTGCTGCGGCTCGTCGTCGGCACCCTCCTGCGCACCCTCGCCTACCTCGTCGGCAAGGTGCCCGGACAGGCCGTCGACGAAGTCACCGGCCTGATGGGCGTGCTGCTGCGCCCCGGACGCGTCCTCGCCGCCCGCAAGGCCCGCGGCAGAGGGAACGTCGAAGCGGCCGAACTGCGCCCCCTGTTCCCGCCGCCCGGCGCCACCCTGCGCGCCACCGTCGAACAGGTCGCCGGCTCCTTCGGCGGCGCGGGCGAGGCCGAGTCCGGGGGCTCCCGGCACGGCGCCGTCGAGTCCGGGCCCGGCGGCGATGACGCCGACTTCCTGGAGGTCGAGCAGTTCGCCCGGGTCAAGAAGGTCGCCCGCAAGCCGGGCCCGGTGCTCTTCGCGCTGCTGCTGCTGGTCGCCCTGGTCGCCTGCCGCGGCCTGTTCGGCGGCGGCTCCCTCGCGGGCGGCGCCCTGCTGCCGTCCCCCGACGGCGCCTCCGAACTCTGGTCCCGCTACGCCCACTCCTGGCACCCCACCGGCGTCGGCGGCACCCAGTCCGCCCCGCCCTACCTGGCGCTCCTGGCCGCCCTCGCGACCCTGCTCCTGGGCTCCACGAACGCCGCCCTGACCCTGATCCTGGTGTGCTCCGTGCCGCTGGCCGGACTCACCGCGTACTTCGCCTCCCGGTCCCTGGTGGAGTCCCGGCTGCTGCGCGCCTGGGCGTCCGTCGCGTACGCCTTCCTGCCCGCCGTCACCGGCGCGCTCGCCGGCGGCCGGGTCGGCACCGCCGTCCTCGCCGTGCTGCTGCCGCTGATCGCCCGGTGCGCCGTCTCGGCGAGCGGCGCCCGCACCGGTGCGCGTTCCAGCTGGCGTTCGGTGTGGTCGTACGCGCTCCTGCTGACCGTCGCCACCGCCTTCACCCCGGTCGTGTGGCCCCTCGCGGTGCTCCTGGGCATCGGGGTCCTGGTGCTGCGGCGCGACGACGTCACCGCCTACGCCCTGCGCTTCGTGGCGGCGGTCGGCACCCCGGTGCTGATGCTCGCGCCCTGGTCGCTGTCGCTGCTCACCGACCCCGCCGCCCTGCTGCGCGAGGCCGGACGGCCCTTCGGGGCGGGCTCCGCCACCCCGCTGGACCTGCTGGGCATCAGCCCCGGCGGCCCCAAGACCGCCGGCGGACTGCTCCTGGTGGGCATCGTGCTGGCCGCGCTGGCCGCCCTGCTGCGCGGCGAGCGCCAGGCCGCCGTCCGCAGCGCCTGGGCGGTCGCCGTCCTCGGCCTCGTCCTCGCCGTCCTGACCAACCGCGACGGCTGGGCGGGACCGGCCACCCTCGTGTACGGCCTCGCGCTGATCGCCGCCTCGGTGCTCGGCGCCGACGGCGCCCGGGAGCGCGTCGCCTCGCAGAACTTCGGCTGGCGCCAGCCCGTCGCCGTCCTGATCGCCGCCGCGGCCGCCCTGGGCCCGGTCCTGGCCGCCGTCGGCTGGATGTTCGTCGGCGCCCAGGACCCCCTCGGCCGCCGCGACCCGGTGCAGGTGCCCGCGTTCGTCGCCGAGGAGTCCACCACCCGCGACCAGCCGCGCACCCTGGTGCTCGGCGGCGACTCCGCCGACCAGGTGGCGTACTCCCTGGTGCGCGGCTCCGGCGGCCGCCTCGGCGACGCCGAACTCACCGAGGCGGGCGGCGCCGCCCCCGGCCTCGACAAGATCGTCTCGAACCTGGTCGCGGGCTCCGGCGCCGACCAGGCGGGACAGCTCGGCGGCTACGCCGTGCGCTACGTCCTCGTGCGCGACGGCGCCGCCTCCCGGCAGATGAGCCGCGTCCTGGACTCCACGCCCGGCCTCATCCGCCTCAGCCAGCTCGACGGCAGCGCCCTGTGGCGCGTCGAACGCCAGGTGGCCCGCCTCACGATCGTCCCGCCGAAGGAGGGGGCCGAGCCCGTCCCCGTCGCCTCCCAGCGCATCGAGGCGCACACCACCGTCAAGGGCGGCGAAGCGGGCCGCGTGCTGCGCCTCGCGGACACCGCCGCACCCGGCTGGAAGGCCACCCTGGACGGCAGGGAACTCACCGGGAAGACCCTCGACGGCTGGGCGCAGGGCTTCGAACTGCCCACCGGGGGCGGCAGGCTGGACCTGACGTACGAGGCCCCGCTCGCCCACACCGCCTGGCTGTGGACCCAGGGCGCGCTCGCCGTCGTCCTCGTGGTGCTCGCCCTGCCGGGCCGCCGCCGCGAGATCGACGACGACCTCCCCGACGCCGACCGGACGGCCGCCCCCGACGTCCCGGCCGCCCCCGTCGAGGGCGAGGGCCGCAGGGCACGCCGCCTGCGCGCCGCCGCCGAGGCGGAGGCGGAGAGCGAGCAGGCACCGGTACCGGTGGCCGACCCGTACGCCGCCCCGTACCCGGACCAGCAGGAGTCCCCCTACCCGGCAGTGCCCCAGCAGGGCGCGTACGGCGAGTGGGACGCCCAGGCGTACGCGGGCGCGGCCGCCGAGGCCGAGTACGGGCAGCAGGGCCAGTACGCCGCCCAGCCGCCCTACCCGCAGCCGCAGCAGCAGGGCTACGGCGACACCACCGGATACGACCACGACCCGTACGGCTACCAGCCGCAGGCGCAGGACGCCCCCCGCCAGGAGCAGTCGTACGAGCCCTACGCGGGCGCCGGCCCCGGCGACCGGCGGGCCGGCCCGGACGACGGGCCCGCCGGCCGCGACGCCGGCGACAGCGGCTACTTCGGCGGTCCCGCCGCCTTCCGGCAGCCGCCCGTCCACAGCCCCCGGCCGTACGACCCCTACGCCGACGAGCAGGGCGACTTCCCGCACGGCACCGGCACCGGCATCAGCTCCGGGGCCGACGACGGACGGCCGTACGACCCGCACCACGACCGGCAGCGCCCCGACGGGAGCAACAACCGATGAACCGCAGCACCCTCTCCCTGTTCGGCGCCGTCGCCGCCCTGGCCGCCGTCACCGGCTTCGCCACCGTCACCGCCCCCTCGGGCGGAACCGGCACCGCGAAGAGCGCCGGCACGGCGGCCGCCCGGCTGCCCGTGGAACGCTCCGGCCTGCTGTGCCCCGCGCCCAGCTCCTCCGACCTCGCGGAGACCGCCTACACCTCCTTCACGCCCAAGGGCGGCGCGGCGAACGCGAAGCCCGGCACGGCGGAACTGGTGCCGGTGACGGTCGCGGGCAAGCCCGCCAAGAAGCCCGTCATCACCCTCAAGGAGCCCGGCAGGCCCGTCACGGCCACCGCGAACGGCGGGGAGTCCCCGGCCCTCGTCGGCACCGCGGACGGCGCCCTCGCGCCCGGCTGGGCCGCCCAGCAGACCACCAAGGTCAGCGGCGAGGGGGCGGGCCGCGGACTGTTCGGCCTGAGCTGCTCCGCGCCGGACACCGAATTCTGGTTCCCGGGGGTGAGCACCGCCGAGACCCGCCAGGACTACGTCCACCTCACCAACCCCGACAACTCCGCCGCGGTCGCCGACGTCGAGCTCTACGGCCCGCAGGGCGTCATCAAGTCCGATGCGGGGGAGGGCATCACGGTCCCGCCGCACGCCACCGTCCCGGTCCTGCTGTCCACCCTGTCCGCGACGAAGGTCAACGACGCCACCGTGCACGTCACCACCCGCGCGGGCCGCGTCGGGGCGGCGGTGCAGGCGCTGGAGGACAAGGTCGGCGGCGACTGGCTCACCGCCTCCGCCGACCCCGCGCCCGGCGTCGTGCTCCCGGCCGTCCCCGCCGACGCCACCTCCGTGCGCCTGGTGGTGTTCGCCCCCGGCGAGGCCGACGCCGACCTCAAGGTGAAACTGGCGGGCGCCAACGGCTCCCTCACCCCGGCCGGGGCGGAGACCCTGCACGTCAAGTCCCGGATGACGGCGTCCCTGGACCTGGGCAACGTCACCCGGGGCGAGGCGGGCGCCCTGGTGCTCAGCCCCTCGGAGGGCACCAGGCGCACCCCGGTGGTGGCCGCCCTGCGCGTCGTACGGGGCCTGAAGGACAAGCAGGAGGTCGCCTACGTCCCCGCGACCGCCCCCGTCGGCGCGCGCTCCAGCGTGGCCGACAACCGGGCGCAGGGCTCGGTGCTCTCGCTCACCGCGCCCGGCGCCGCCGGCGAGGTCAGGGTGACGGCCTCGGCGGGCAGCCAGGGCGGAGCCCCCGTCACCAGGACGTTCAAGGTCAAGGCGGGCGCGACCCTGTCGGTGGCGGCCCCCGTGCCGACCGGCCTGAAGGGCTCGTACGCGCTCACCGCGGAGTCGGTCTCGGGCGGCCCGGTGCACGCGGCCCGCATCCTGACGCTCATGGAGGACCGCGTGCCGATGTTCACCGTCCAGCCGATGCCGGACGACAAGGGCACGGTCGTCGTGCCGCGCGCCCGCAACGACCTGTCGGTCCTGGACGTGCGCGCACGCGACTGATCAGTCCCCGCGCCGCTGCGCACGGGGGCCGCCGCCGGCGCGCCCCCGTACCGCCCTCACTCCTGCCCGTAGCGCGGGTCGACCGACTCCGGCGCCAGTCCCAGCAGCTCCGCGACCTGCTCCACGACCACCTCGTGCACCAGCATCGCCCGCTCGTCGCGGCTCTTGGTGCGGATCTCCACCGGACGCCGGTAGACCACCACGCACGCCGGCCGGCCCTCCCGGGAAGGCACCGCACCGCCGAGCGGAACGGGCTCGTCCGACCACTCCTCGGGCCCGTCCGCGGTGGCCGTGCGCGGTACGTCGAGCACCAGGAAGTCGACCTCGGCGAGCTGCGGCCAGCGCCGCTCCAGCCGCTCCACCGAGTCCTGCACGAGATCGCCGAAGGCCTCCGCCCTACTGGCCGACAGCGGCACCTGCGGCGGTGCGACGGGCCCGCGCATGCCGCGTCCGTGGCGGTCGCGCCTGCGCGGCCGGGGGCCCGTGGGCCGCGGTTCCACGGCGTACGGCTCGGGTGCGTGCGGGTCGGGGGAGCGGGGCGGTCCGGAACTGTCCATCACTGACGCAGCGTAGCCCTCCGCACAGCACGGCGGTCCGCGTCCCGTCCGCGCTCCGCCGGGCTCCCGCCGATCACCCGCCCGGCTTCCGTTCAGCCGCCCTCGCCGTAACAGAATGATCATTTCAGCCAATCACGGGCTCGTTTTCATAACCTCTGCGACCTCTTGCCCCGCTGAAGTCGACCTGTTTCCTCGCCCTCGACCTCCCCCGGGAAGCCGCCCCGCTCCCGCCCGCAGCGGTCTCCTCGCAGGTCACAACGGTGCCGCCGCCGACGCCGGGCACAGCCGTCCGGGAACGACACGGTGGGGTGACGTAGGGGGAGAGTCGTCGCGGCCCGTTCAAGAGTGCGGTACCGTCCAACGTCGTGAGCCCTGTACGTCGCTGTTCGCGCACTGCGTGCGGTCGTCCTGCCGTCGCGACACTGACGTACGTCTACGCGGACTCGACCGCCGTCCTCGGTCCGCTCGCCACCTACGCCGAGCCGCACTGCTACGACCTGTGCGCCGAGCACTCCGACCGCCTGACCGCACCCCGCGGCTGGGAGGTCGTGCGCCTCACCGACGACTCCGCCCCGGCCCGCCCCAGCGGTGACGACCTCGAAGCCCTGGCCAACGCGGTCCGCGAGGCCGCCCGGCCGCACGAGCGCCCCGCCGACCCCGACGCCACTGGCGCGCGCACCGTGAATCCGGCCTCCCCTTCCGCCGCCCGCCGCGGCCACCTGCGGGTCCTGCGCTCGCCCGAGTAGGCGCCGGCTCCGCCCGCGATGCGTCACCGCAGGGTCCGAAGAACCCCCGTACGGGTAGTTTGGGGCGACCGAACAGGACTTTTCCAAGGGGTGGCACGTGGCTGCTGATCTGTCGCAGATCGTGAAGGCGTACGACGTACGCGGGGTGGTGCCCGACCAGTGGGACGAGCACCTCGCGGAACTCTTCGGAGCCGCCTTCGTCCAGGTCACGGGCGCCGAATCGATCGCCGTCGGCCACGACATGCGGCCCTCGTCGCCCGGCCTCGCGCGCGCCTTCGCGCTCGGCGCGGCGGCCCGCGGCGCCGACGTCACCGAGATCGGCCTCTGCTCGACGGACCAGCTGTACTACGCATCGGGCACCCTGGACGTCCCCGGCGCCATGTTCACCGCCTCGCACAACCCGGCGCAGTACAACGGCATCAAGATGTGCCGCGCGGGCGCCGCCCCGGTCGGCCAGGACACCGGCCTCGCGGAGATCCGCGCCCTGGTCGAGGAGTGGTCGCAGGCCGGGGCCCCGGCACCGGTGGACACCCCGGGAACCCTCGTCTCCCGCGACACGTTGCAGGACTACGCGGCCCACCTGCTGTCCCTCGTCGACCTCTCTGCGATGCGCCCGCTGAAGGTCGTCGTCGACGCGGGCAACGGCATGGGCGGGCACACGGTCCCGACCGTCTTCGCCGCCCTGCCCGTCACCCTCGTACCGATGTACTTCGAACTCGACGGGACCTTCCCCCACCACGAGGCGAACCCGCTCGACCCGAAGAACATCGTCGACCTCCAGGCCCGCGTCCTGGCCGAGGGCGCCGACCTCGGCCTCGCCTTCGACGGCGACGCCGACCGCTGCTTCGTCGTGGACGAGAAGGGCGTGGGCGTCTCCCCGTCCGCCGTCACCGCGCTGGTCGCCGCCCGTGAACTCGCCCGCAACGGCGGCCGGGGCACGGTCATCCACAACCTGATCACCTCGTGGTCCGTCCCCGAGGTCGTCCGCGAACACGGCGGCACCCCGGTGCGTACCCGCGTCGGCCACTCCTTCATCAAGCAGGAGATGGCGACCACCGGTGCCATCTTCGGCGGCGAGCACTCCGCGCACTACTACTTCAAGGACTTCTGGAACGCGGACACGGGCATGCTCGCCGCCCTGCACGTCCTCGCCGCCCTCGGCGGCCAGGAGACCCCCCTCTCCGCGCTCCTCGCCTCCTACGACCGCTACGCGGGCTCCGGTGAGATCAACTCCACCGTCGCCGACCAGGCCGCCAGCACCGCGGCTGTGCAGGCCGCCTATGCCGGCCTCCCGGACACCACCCTCGACCACCTCGACGGCCTCACGGTCTCCAGCACCGACTGGTGGTTCAACCTCCGCGCCTCCAACACGGAGCCCCTGCTGCGCCTCAACGTCGAGGCCCGCGACGACTCCACCATGCGCAAACTCCGCGACGACGTCCTCGCCCTGATCCGCACCTGACCCCAGAACCCCACCCCCTTCGGACGGGGAGCCACCCCCCCACGTGGGCGACGGGCCCGCCCTGCCCCCGCCCCTATGGGCGGCGGGCCGCCTTCCTCACTCCCCCCAGCCCCCTTGGGCGACGGGGCCGCCCCAAGGGGGCGAGGGGGGTACCCCCTGCTCGAGCGAAGCCGAGAGCTTGGGGGAGGGCGGGCAAGGGGGCGGCCCCTCCCGCTCCCGGCCCACCCGGGTGCCGCCCCTGCCCGAGCACCTGCGCCGGGCACCCTCCCCACCGCGCCCCGCCCCCCGCCCCGGGCCCGACCCCGCACCCCTCACCCCCGGCAGGCCCCCACCCCACCCCACCCCAGCGATAAGCTGACCCCACCCCACCCACGCCCCCCGAAAGGACCACCCCATGCCCCTCGAAGCCGGCCTTCTGGAGATCCTCGCCTGCCCGGCCTGCCACTCCCCCCTCGGCGACAAGTCGGCCGCCGACACCCCGGAACTGATCTGCACCAGCAAGGACTGCGGCCTCGCCTACCCCGTCCGCGACGGCATCCCGGTTCTCCTGGTCGACGAGGCCCGCCGCCCCGCCTGATCAACCACGCTCCGACCCCGGCCGACGCCGCGCGCCCCGGCCGGGCCACCCGTCCGCAGCACATCGGGCGCACACCCCAAGCACACCCGCAGCCCACCCGGCACCCATCCCGCATCCACCCCGCACCCCCAGCCCACCCGGAGCAGGGACCCAGCACCCCGATCCCCCTCCGCACGAGCTCCAAGCCCTCACCCGTGCACGGCGATCGGAGGCCCCACCCCATGCTTGACGATTCGCTCCTCGACAGCCCCGAAGCACTGGCCCGCGCCGACCACCGCGGCCTCCTGCGCGGCGCCGCCGAAGCCGGAGCCCGGGTCCGCACCGCCGTCCGGCACGCCACCGAAGCCGGCCTCGCCGACCTCAAGCCCGACGGCCGCCCCCGCGCCGTACTGATCGCGGGCCCCGGCGTCGCCGCCACCGGCGTGGCCGACCTGCTGGCCTCCCTCGCGGGCGCCACCTGCCCGGTGACGCACCTGCGCCCGACCGGCGTCGCCCCCGCCGCGGGCGCCCTGCGCTGGTCCCTCCCCGGCTGGGCGGGCCCCGTCGACCTGCTCCTCCTCGTCACCACGGACGGCGCCGAACCCGGCCTCGCCCTCCTCGCCGAGCAGGCCTACCGCCGAGGCTGCACCGTCGTCGCCGTCGCCCCCCAGCGCTCCCCGCTGAGCGAGTCCGTCAACGGCGCGACCGGCCTCCTCGTCCCGATGGCCGTCGCCCCGTACGAGGAGGAGTACGACGACGGCTCGACCGCGGGCCCCGGCCCGCTCTGGGCCCTCCTCACCCCGCTCCTGGTCCTGCTGGACCGGGTCGGCCTGCTCTCCGCCCCGCCGGACACCCTCCAGGGCGTCGCCGACCGCCTGGACCGCACCGCCGAACGCTGCGGCCCCGCGATCGTGACCTACAGCAACCCCGCCAAGACCCTCGCCTCCGAACTCGTCGACGCCCTCCCGCTCGTGTGGACCGAAGGCATCCTCGCGGCCCCGGCCGGCCGCCGCTTCGCCGCCGTCCTGGCCGAACTCGCCGGCCGCCCCGCCCTCGCCGCCGAACTCCCCGAGGCGCTGCCCGCCCACGGCATGCTCCTCACCGGCGGGTACGCCGCCGGGGCCGACCCGGACGACTTCTTCCGCGACCGGGTGGACGAACCGCAGGCCCTGCGCGCCCGCGTGGTCCTGCTCCGCGACCGCCCCACCGGAGGCCTCTCCGCCGCCCCCGCCGCCCGCGAGCTCGCCCTCGGCCACGACACCCCCCTGAGCGAACTCGAACCCGAAGAGGGCGGCGAACTGGAAAGCCTCGCCGAACTCCTCGCCGTCACCGACTTCGCGACCGCCTACCTCGCCCTCGCCGCCACCGCACCCCCCGCCGCCTGACCACCGGCACCCCGTCGTCGGCACCCGCCGCCGACCCCGCTTACGCAACCCCAGAAAACCCTCTCTTCTCTCCTGCTCCACGGACTCGTCGCCGGGACGTCCCGGTCGTCCCCGAGGATCGAGTCCGCACCACGGCCCCGGACCGGAAAGAGCCACCATGGATCGCCTCGCCAACACCGTGCGCCCCTACGCCTGGGGTTCCGTGACCGCCATCCCGGAACTCCTCGGCACCGAGCCCACCGGCGAACCGCAGGCCGAACTGTGGATGGGCGCCCACCCCGGCGCACCCTCCCGCATCGCCCGCCCCACCCGGGGCGCCCACGGCACACCCGCCGCCCGCGACGCCGCAGGCGCCGTCGACCGGCCCACGGACAGCGACCCCCGGGCGCTCCGGCCGCTCTCCGACGTCATCGCCGCCGACCCCGAGGGCGAGCTCGGCCCGGCGGCGGTGAAGGAGTTTGGCCCGCGACTGCCGTTCCTCTTCAAGGTGCTCGCCGCCGGGGCACCCCTCTCGCTCCAGGTCCACCCGAACCTCGCCCAGGCGCAGGAGGGATACGCCGACGAGGAACGACGCGGAGTCCCCGTCGACGCCCCGGACCGCAACTACAAGGACGCCAACCACAAGCCCGAACTCATCTGCGCGCTCACCGGGTTCAACGGACTGTGCGGCTTCCGGGTTCCCGCCGAATCGGCCGACCTCCTCGACGCCCTCGCCGTCGACTCCCTCAAGCCCTACGCCGACCTGCTGCGGGCCCACCCCGAGGAAGCCGCCCTGCGCGAAGTCCTCACCGCCGTACTGACCGCCGACCCCGCGGACATGGCCGCGACCGTCACCGCGACCGCCCACGCCGCCGCCCGCCTGGCCGCCGACTCCGCCACCGCTCCCACCGAAGCAGCCGCGTACGCCGCCTACGCCGGCCTCGCCCACCACTTCCCCGGCGACCCGGGCGTCCTCGCCGCGATGCTCCTCAACCACGTCCGGCTCCAGCCCGGCGAAGCCCTCTTCCTCGGCGCCGGCGTCCCGCACGCCTACCTCGACGGCCTCGGCGTGGAGATCATGGCCAACTCCGACAACGTCCTGCGCTGCGGCCTCACCCCCAAGCACGTCGACGTCCCCGAACTCCTGCGCGTCGTGCGCTTCGAAGCCACCGACCCCGGAGTCCTGCGCCCCGAAGCCGCCCCCGACGGCGAGGAGCTGTACGACACCCCGATCGACGAGTTCCGGCTCTCCCGCTACGTCCTCGCCGCCGACGCCGCCCCGGCCCGCCTCCCGGCCGGCGCCCCGCAGATCCTCCTGTGCACCGCCGGCTCCCCGCGCGCGGGCGACCTCCCCCTGGCCCCGGGCGAGTCCGTCTTCGTACCGGCCGGCGAAAAGACCGAACTGTCCGGCCCTGGCACCGTATTCCGGGCCACCATCGCCGTCTGACGCACCACCGGCCCCCCTCGCCCCGGCCAAGCTGCAACAATGTGCCGCCACACCCACAGCGGCGCTCGGGCCGCAGCACCCAGGACATCCAGGAAGGAACCCTGCACCCATGAGCGCGTCAGGCGGCACCAAGGCAATCGTGGCGGCACTCGCAGCCAACCTCGCGATCGCCGTAGCAAAGTTCGTGGCGTTCCTCTTCAGTGGTTCGTCCTCGATGCTCGCGGAGAGCGTCCACTCGCTCGCCGACTCCGGCAACCAGGGCCTGCTCCTGCTCGGCGGCAAGAAGGCCAAGCGCGAAGCCACCCCGGAACACCCCTTCGGCTACGGCCGCGAGCGTTACATCTACGCCTTCCTCGTCTCCATCGTTCTGTTCACCGTCGGTGGCATGTTCGCCATCTACGAGGGCTACGAGAAGATCCACGACCCGCACGAGATCGAGGCCTGGTACTGGCCGGTCGGCGTCCTCGTCTTCGCGATCATCGCGGAGAGCTTCTCCTTCCGCACCGCGATCAAGGAGTCCAACCAGACCCGCGGCAACCAGTCCTGGAAGAACTTCGTCCGCCGCGCCAAGGCCCCCGAGCTCCCCGTCGTGCTGCTCGAAGACCTCGGCGCCCTGGTCGGCCTGGTCCTCGCTCTGGTCGGCGTCAGCCTCGCCCTCGCCACCGGCAACGGCGTCTGGGACGGCATCGGCACCCTCTGCATCGGCATCCTGCTGATCGCCATCGCGATCATCCTCGCCGCCGAGACCAAGTCCCTCCTGCTCGGCGAGGCCGCCGGCACCGAGGAGGTCGCCAAGATCAAGGCCGCGATCGTCGCCGACGACAACGTCACCGACGTCATCCACATGCGCACCCTGCACCTCGGCCCCGAGGAACTCCTCGTCGCCGCCAAGATCGCCGTCCAGCACGACGACACCGCAGCCGAGGTCGCCTCCGCGATCAACGCCGCCGAGGACCGCATCCGCGCCGCGGTCCCGATCGCCCGCGTCATCTACCTGGAGCCGGACATCTACAGCGAGTCCGCCGCCGCCTCGGGCCGGAACCCGGCCCGCACGCCGGGCGGCCCCACCCCCGACAAGACCCTCTGACCGCACCCCCGCCCGTCCCCGAAGGCCCCGCCGCCCCCGGCGCGGGCCTTCGGCCTTTCCCTGGTCCGACCGTACGATTTTCGGCCCCGCCCCCACATCGCTCCCGCACCTGGCCGGCTCACGGCACGCACCCCTCGTGACCAGCACCGAACCCGCCCCCGGGCCCCGAACACCCCGAAATGCCCCGCCCCGCAACGCGACTTCCGCCGGGCCCGGTCCCAGGGGCGGACTGGGGCCGACTGGGCCGATCGGTGTAAGTTCGTAGACCTAGCCAGACGTCGCTGCTGATGGCGGTCGGGCGGTCCGCAGGACCGGCCGAGGGAGAGAGGGCCTCCGACGGACTGCGCTGCGAGTGCTCGGGCATTCGTGTGTTCGCATGCCCGTCGCCGCAGATCAGCCGCAACCACCTCGAACGACCTCACGAGGAGCAGCACTTCATGACGACTGACGCCACCGGCCAGGACTTCAAGGTCGCCGACCTCTCCCTCGCCGCCTTTGGCCGCAAGGAGATCACTCTCGCCGAGCACGAGATGCCCGGCCTGATGTCGATCCGCAAGGAGTACGCCGCCGCCCAGCCCCTCGCGGGCGCCCGCATCACCGGCTCCCTCCACATGACCGTCCAGACCGCGGTCCTCATCGAGACCCTGGTCGCCCTCGGCGCCGAGGTCCGCTGGGCCTCCTGCAACATCTTCTCCACCCAGGACCACGCCGCCGCCGCCATCGCGGTCGGCCCCGAAGGCACCCCCGAGGACCCCCGCGGCGTCCCGGTCTTCGCCTGGAAGGGCGAGACCCTGGAGGAGTACTGGTGGTGCACGGAGCAGGCCCTGACCTGGCCGAACACCCCCACCGGCGGCCCGAACATGATCCTGGACGACGGCGGCGACGCCACCCTCCTCGTCCACAAGGGCGTCGAGTTCGAGAAGGCGGGCGCCGCCCCGGACCCGTCCACTGCGGACTCCGAGGAGTACGCGCACATCCTCACGCTCCTCAACCGCACCCTCGGTGAGAGCCCCCAGAAGTGGACCCAGCTCGCCTCCGAGATCCGCGGCGTGACCGAGGAGACCACCACCGGCGTCCACCGCCTGTACGAGATGCACCGGGACCAGACGCTCCTCTTCCCGGCGATCAACGTGAACGACGCCGTCACCAAGTCGAAGTTCGACAACAAGTACGGCTGCCGCCACTCCCTGATCGACGGCATCAACCGCGCCACCGACGTCCTCATCGGCGGCAAGGTCGCGGTCGTCTTCGGCTACGGCGACGTCGGCAAGGGCTGCGCCGAGTCCCTCCGGGGCCAGGGCGCCCGCGTCATCATCACCGAGATCGACCCCATCTGCGCCCTCCAGGCCGCGATGGACGGCTACCAGGTCGCCACCCTCGACGACGTGGTGGAGACCGCCGACATCTTCATCACCACCACCGGCAACAAGGACATCATCATGGCCGCCGACATGGCCAAGATGAAGCACCAGGCCATCGTCGGGAACATCGGCCACTTCGACAACGAGATCGACATGGCCGGCCTGGCCAAGATCCCCGGCATCGTCAAGGACGAGGTCAAGCCCCAGGTCCACACCTGGACCTTCCCCGACGGCAAGGTCCTCATCGTCCTCTCCGAGGGCCGCCTCCTGAACCTGGGCAACGCCACCGGCCACCCCTCCTTCGTGATGTCCAACTCCTTCGCGGACCAGACCCTGGCCCAGATCGAGCTGTTCACCAAGCCGGAGGAGTACCCGACCGACGTCTACGTGCTCCCCAAGCACCTCGACGAGAAGGTCGCCCGCCTCCACCTCGACGCCCTCGGCGTCAAGCTCACGACCCTCCGCCCGGAGCAGGCCGACTACATCGGCGTCAAGGTCGAGGGCCCGTACAAGCCGGACCACTACCGCTACTGATCCGACCGGCAGCACGCCGCCCCCCAGCAGCAGCCGACAGCCCAGCTGTCCCGCAGGCCCCCGCCACCCAGTGCCGGGGGCCTGCCCCGTCCCCACGGCCGCCCCCGGCCCACCAGGCCCCGGCCCCCCCGCGCGCCGCCGACCGGAAACTCCCACCCCCTTCACGTCCTACGGCCCATCACCGGACCGGATCCCGCACGCACCACGGCCCCCACGACCCGCCCCCCCCGTACGATCCCCACCGGACGGGCCGACACACCGCCCCCCCACCGGAGCCCCGCGACCCGCCGACGGAACTGCGCACGACCGGCGGCCCGCACGCCCCTCCCGCCCGACGACCCGCGCGTCCCCGACGCGCCGGCCCTCCCACGCCCCCGCAGGGCCCGGCCCTCAAGCGACCCGAAGGACCCGAAACACCCCATGCCCCGCGGCCGATATTCGCTCCACGATCCCCACGACCACCGCCCCCTCGGCGAAGAACATTTCCACTGCGCACCCGGCCCCTCCGGCTGGCGCTACGTCTCCCAGACCACCACCCCTTCCGGCGACCACGCCGGTTCCGTCGACCTCGCCCTCGACGACCTCGGCCGCCCCATCCGCCTCGAACTCCACGCCGCGAGCTGGCAGGTCCGGGGCGCCGCCCTGGACGGCGTCACCTGGGTCCGTACCGACCCGACCGGGATTCACGCCACCGAAGGCAATGTCCGCGCCCACGCCTTCACCGGCACTTCCCCGGCGTTCCTCGTCGCCCTCTCCCGTCTCCTGCGCCTCACCCCCGCTTCCCCGGCCACTCGCGTCCGCCTGGTCTGCTTCACGGACCCGGTCCTGGCACCACGTACGCTCGACCAGTCCTGGTCCTTGGTGAAAAGCGAAGCACACGCCACTGACAACGGACCTCTGACCGTGGACGAATACCAGGTCAACGACCTGGACACCGGGGAACAACACCAGGTCCACATCGCGGGCGACGTCGTCCTCTCCGCCCCGGGCATCGAGCTGGAGGACCTGGAAACCCCACCCTCGGCCTTCCCCACCGATCCCCCCGAGCCCACAGACCCGGCCCCCACCGACTCCTAAGTCGGCGGCACAAACCCCGTCCCCGCAGACTTCCCACCCTCCCGCCCCATCACAGACCCTCCAGGAGCAGGAGCAGGAGCAGGAGCAGGAGCAGGAGCAGGAGCAGGAGCAGGAGCAGGAGCAGGCGAGCCGCCGCCCGGAGCCCCACTGGGCCCCGTCATCTCCGGCCCCCCATCCGTCACCGAGCCGTACGCACCCCCCAGCCCGGCGATCCCACCCTGACCAGCCGCCCCCGGCACATCCACTGCCGCTGCACCGGCGTACGGCAACCCCGCACCTGCCTCCGCCCCCCGCGTCACCCGCCGCGCGTCCCTCATCTGCCGCTCCTGCATCACCGCCGCCAGATACGCGGCCGGCGCCACCCCCTGAGGTACGTCCACCCCGGTGCGCTCCGCGAGGTCCCCGGCCAGCCGCTCCGCCATACGTGCCCCGACCTGCGGGTCCAACTGCCGCATCCGGGTCAGGTACTGACGTACCGCAAGCCACAGACCGTCAGGCACCCGCGACAGATCCAACGAGGCGAACCGCCCCGCCAGCCACGGCGGAGGAGGCGGGACCGCGTCGACCCGCCCCGCCGACACCCGTTCCCGCACCACCAGCGTCCCCGCGAACACATCCCCGATCCGCCGCCCCCGCTCGGAGACCAGCGACGCGACACAGGCCACCACCCCGAACGTCGCGAGGATCTCCACGACCCCCACCGCCCCTCGCACCAACGCGTGCCGGAACCGGATCGGGCCACCGTCGTCCCTGACCACCCGCAGCCCGCAGACCAATTTTCCGAGGGACTTCCCACGGGTCAGCGTCTCCACGGCGATCGGCACCCCCACGAGCACCAGCAGAAACGATCCGACCATGACCGCCGCCGCAGCCGCCTCGTCCAGCGACGCGGTGGCCAGCACCAGCCCCAGCGAAATGCCGAGATACAGCGCCCAGATCACCACCATGTCGATGAGCAGCGCCAGGGCCCGACTCGGCAGACGCGCGGGCCGCACCCCCAGCACGACCGCATCGCCCGTCACGAACCCGCTCACCGGTGCCACCTCTCGCAGCCCTTCCCGCCCCTGAAATCCTCAGTCTGCCAAGCTGACAACCAGCGCGCGCAGTGCTGTGCCATCCCGTCGGACCCGGACCCAGTGCCTGGAGCAGCAGCCGATCATGGACCTCGACGTCTTCGTGACCACCCACCACGCCGAGTGGGACCGCCTCGACCGCCTCCTGGGCCGCAGCCGCCGTCTGGACGGCACGGAGATCGACGAGCTCGTCACCCTCTACCAGCGCACCGCCACGCACCTCTCCCTCCTGCAATCGACGACTCCCGACCCCGTTCTCGTCGCCCGCCTCACCCAGCTCGTGGCCCGCGCCCGCTCCACCGTCACCGGCACCCGCCGCGCCTCCTGGCGCGACGCGGCCCGTTTCCTGACCCACGGCTTCCCGGCGGCCGTCTACCGCTCCCGCCGCTGGTGGATCCCCACCGCACTGCTCTCCATAGCCGTAGCCGCCGTCATCGGCTGGTGGATCGCCGCCCACCCCGAGGTCCAGGCCTCGATAGGGGTACCGGCCGACCTCCGCGAGATGACCCGCCCCGGCGGCCAGTACGAGACGTACTACTCCAGCCACCCCGCCGCCTCCTTCGCCGCCCAGGTCTGGACGAACAACGCTCAGGCGGCAGCCATGTGTCTCGTCCTGGGCGCCTTCCTCTGTGTTCCGGTCCTCTGGATCCTCTTCCTCAACATGCTCAACCTCGGCGTGGGCATCGGCCTGATGTCCTCCGCGGGACGCCTCGACACCTTCCTCGGCCTGGTCGCACCGCACGGCCTCCTGGAACTCACTGCCGTCTTCGTCGCCGCCGGCACCGGCCTGCGCCTCGGCTGGACCCTCATCGATCCAGGCCCCCGCACCCGCCGCGCCGCCGTGGCCGAAGAGGGCAGGGCAGCCCTGGGCATGGCCCTCGGCCTCGCCCTGGTCCTCTTCGTCTCCGGCCTGATCGAAGGCTTCGTCACCCCCTCGGGCCTCCCCACCTGGGCCCGCATCACCATCGGCGTCGTCGCAGAGCTGGCCTTCCTTGTGTACGTGTACGTATGCGGAGGCCGCGCGGCCCGATCCGGCGAACAGGGCGATGTCGAACTCGCTGACCGCAGTGCCGGGCTCCCGACCGCCGCGTGATGTGCAGGCACCCCGTCTGACCTGCTAGTCTTCTCTTCGCCCCAAGGTCATTGACATGGCTTCAAGGGGGAGGTAGATTCGAACGGTTGCCACGAGTTGGACAAACTCTGAGGCAGCCAGTTAGCATCTCTCTCGCTCTCCTGGAAAATTGATTCCACGTGAGGGCCTTCCGATTGCCTTTCAGAATCACGAAGCCGATTAACTCGGCCGAAATACTTCTGATAGAGTCGGAGCCGCCGGAAAGGGAAAACGCGAAAGCGAAGAACCTGGAAAGCATCGAGCGGAAACCGAGGAAATCGGCACTGGAAACAGTCTGATAGAGTCGGAGACGCAAGAACAACAGAAACACCGAACGAAAACGTCCGGAGGAAAGCCCGCAGGGGTGAGTACGAAGGAAGCGTCCGTTCCTTGA
>NZ_JBVIUQ010000003.1:0-211206 GCF_055596485.1 Streptomyces sp. NPDC039736
TCTTCGAACTCGTCGACTACGGCGTCGTCGGCGACCTCTTCGAGGTCGTCCCCCAGCTCACCGCCGAGGTCGAAACCCGCAAGGGCTGACCTGCGTCAGCACCGGGCGCCGGCCCCCCGGCCGGCGCCCGCAAGCCGTGTCCCGAGGGCCCGTCGCGATCACCGTGACGGGCCCTCGGCGTCCGCCCGTACCGCCTTCTCCAGCAGCGTGAACGACTTCGGCGCCCCGCCCGGCTGCGGCTTCCCCGCCTTGCTGCCGACGATCCGGTACCCGGCGTCCACATAGAACGCGGTGAGCCGCTCGTTCCCGGCCAGGCAGTCCAGCCGCACCCGGGTGCGGCCCGTCTCCGCCACCCGGCGCTCCGCCGCCCGCAGCAACCGCCTTCCGGTGCCCGGCACGACCCTGCTGTGGTCGACCATGAGCCGGTGCACATATCCGGCCGTCGGCGGCCGCGACCCCCAGGCGTCCTCGTCCTCCCACCACAACTCCCAGGCCCCGACGATCCGTTCGGCGCCCTGCGCCACCCAGACCTCGCCGTCCTTCATGATCCGGCGGAAGTGGTCACCGTCCAGCTCGCCGGGCCGCCACTGGCCCGTGACGCCCCGGGCGAGCATCCAGCGGGCAGCGTCGTCGCGCAGCCGGACGAGATCGTCGAGGTCGGCCTCGACGGCGGGCCGGAGCTGAAGATCGTTCATGCCGAGATCGTCGCACGCGCGCGCGAACCCCGACGGCACCGGAACGGGGCCGCGGCGGCGGCCGGTCGCAGGGGCGCCCCCACCCGGGGCGCGGTGACCTCCTCGCCCCGGCAGGCGACACGCGGCAGGAGGGCCAGCTCGACGGTCATCCGTGCAGGGTAGTCAGCCGGTCGCCGCCGTGGTGCCCCCGCCCGGGTCCCCGGCAGCTCCCGGTTCCGCGCCGCCCGTCAGTGTCCGCCACAGGAACGTGTACTTCAGCGCGTACACGTCGGCGGTCTGCGCGTTGTCGTTCGCGCCCGCGTGGCCGCCGCCCGGGGTCTCGTGGAAGTACACCTCGTGCCCCTGCTCGCGCAGCCGCGCCGCCGCCTTGCGGGCGTGGCCCGGGTGGACGCGGTCGTCGCTGGTGGAGGTGAGCAGCAGGACCGGCGGGTACGTCCGGTCGGCCCGAAAGCCGTGGTACGGGGAGATCGCCTCCAGGTGCGGGCGGTCCGCCGGGTCGTCGGGGTCGCCGTACTCGGCCGTCCAGGACGCGCCCGCGAGGAGCTTGTGGAAGCGCAGCATGTCCAGCAGCGGCCAGCCGATGACGCACGCGCCGAACAGGTCCGGGTAACGGGCGAGCATGGCCCCGGTGAGGAGGCCGCCGTTGCTGCGGCCGTCGACGGCGAGCCGCCCGGGGGTGGTCAGGCCGCGCGCGACGAGGTCGCGGGCCACGGCGGCGAAGTCCTCGAAGGCACGCGGCCGGTCGGCCTTCAGGGCGGCCTTGTGCCAGGCGGGGCCGTACTCGCCGCCGCCCCGGATGCCCGCGAGGACGTACCGGCCGCCGCGCGCGAGCCAGGCCCGGCCGTGCAGGGCGCTGTAGCCGGGGAGGAACGTGTGCTCGAACCCGCCGTAGCCGTGCAGGAGGGCCGGGGCCGGCTCGTCGTGGTCGGGGCCGGTGACGAAGTAGGGGACGCGGGTGCCGTCGTCGGACACCGCGAAGTACTGCCGTACGGACAGCCCCCGGGTGTCGAAGAGCGCGGGGGCCTGCTTCAGCACTTCGCTGTCACCGGTGGCGGTGTCGCCCCGGTGCAGGGCGGGTGGCTGGAGGAACCCGTCGGTCTCCAGGAAGTACTCGTCAGAGTCCGCGTCGGCGCCGACCACGCCGGCGGAGGCCAGCGGCGGGACTTCGGCGAGCGGCCGCCGCTGCCAGTCGCCGCCCCCGGCGACGGGCTCCAGCACCTCGATGCCCGTCGCGACGTCGCTGAGCGTCTCCAGGATCAGGTGGTCACGGGTCCAGGAGTACCCGGCGAGCGCGGTCCGCCCGGTCGGGGCGAACAGCACGACCGGCTCGCGCGCACCGCCCAGGAACTCCTCGAACCGGAAGGCCAGCAGTGAGCCCGCGGGCTGCCCCAGCCACTTTGACTTGGGCGCCACCACCAGCCACTCGCGGTGCGCGTGCGCGTACGCGTCATCCGGCACGTCGATCCGGACCCACTGCCCGTCCTGGCCCAGCACATGGGTCTCGGAGTTCCAGAAGTCGCGCTGGACGTGCAGGAAGTCGCGTACGAACCCGTCCGTCGGGTCGCGCCACGCGGACACGGAGAGGTCGTCGGCGGACACCTCGTGCACCGGCTCGGCCTCCTCGGCCGGCGTTCCGCGCCGCCAGCGGCGTACGGTGCGCGGGTAGCCGGACGCGGTGAGGGTGTCGGGGCCCAGGTCCGCGCCGAGGTAGACGGTGTCGTCGTCGATCCATCCGATACGGGTCTTGCCCTCGGGCACCCGGAACCCGTCCGGCACGAACTCCTTGGTCTCCAGGTCGAATTCGCGCACGACCACGGCATCGGAGCCGGACGGGGACAGTTGGACCAGCGCGCGCCGGAAGTCGGGGCGCCGGACGGGCGCGCCCGCCCAGACCCAGTCGGTGCCCTCGGCCTCGGCGAGCGCGTCGACGTCGAGGAGGGTCTCCCAGGCGGGTTCGTCGGTGCGGTACGCGTCGAGCGTCGTACGCCGCCAGATGCCGCGTACGTGGTCGGCGTCGCGGCGGAAGTTGTAGAGGTGGCGGCCGCGGCGCGTGACGTGGGGGATGCGCCGGGCGTCGTCGAGGACCTCGCGCAGCTCTTCCGCCAGGGCGGCGCGGGCGGGCGTGCCGAGTGCCTGTTCGGCCTCGGCGGTGCGCTCGCGTACCCAGGCGAGCGCTTCGGGACCTTCGACGTCCTCGAGCCAGAGGTAGGGGTCTTCAGTGATCACAGGGTGAGTATGCCGACCCGGCGCGGGGGCGGCCGAGGCCGGTCGCGGGGGCGGTGGACGGTTGCGGGGGGGCAGACGGTCGAGGGGGGCAGGCGGTCGCGGGGGGGGGGCGGACTGCCCCAGTGGCACCGTTGCCTCCCTAAGCTGACCCGCATGATGTCAGGCGTACGGAAGGTCCTGTGCGGGGCGGCCGTCGTGCTGCTGGGCGCGCCCGCCGCCTTCGGCCCGCCGGAGACGGTGCTGATCGCCGCTTCGGCCGTGGCCGCTGTGCTGACCGTCCTGCTGCCCCGGCCCGCCGGACGCGTCCCGGTGCTCGTCGCCGCCTGGTCCGCGCCGGTCCTCTCGCTGGGGGCGGACGTCCTGCACTCCGGTCGGCAGGGTGTCAACCTGCTCTGGCTGCCGGTCGAGTTCACGGCCCTGCTCGTGCTCACGGCGCGGCTGGTGCGCCGGGGGACGGGCCGTTCGGTGCCGGCCGCCGTCGCCGCGCTGGCGACCGTCCTGGTGCCGCTGCGGTTCACCCTCCGCAATCCGGCCACGGAGGGCGAAGCCTCCGTGCTGTTGGCCGTGGCCGCCCTGGTGCCGGTGCTGGGCGCGGTGGGCGTCGGGCTGAGGCTGCGGTGGAGCGACGCGCGCGCCCGGCAGGTCGTGCTCGACGCCCGCAGGGAGCAACGGCTGCACATGGCGCGGATGTTGCACGACTACGTCGCCCACGAGCTGACCGGCATCGTGATGGAGGTGCAGGCGGCCCGGATCACGCCGTACGACCCGAAGGAGTACGGAGAGTTGCTCGCCCGCCTGGAGGAGTCGGGGCTGCGCGCGCTGGACCGGATGGACGAGACGCTGGCCGCCCTGCGCCGGGCCGAAGCCCCGGCACCGGACCCGCGCGCACCGGTACAGCCGGTGCTTCCGGAGCGCCTGCACGGACTGGACGGGCTGCCCGCCCTGGTCGACCGCTTCGGAGAGTCGTCCTCCCTGCCCACCTCGCTCGATTGCGACGAGACGCTGGTGAACGCCCTGACCCTGCACCCGGACGCCGACGAGGCGGCGTACTCGCTGGTCCTGGAGGCGCTGACGAACGTACGCCGCCATGCTTCGGGAGCCGCTGGAGTACGCGTCGCCGCGCGCCGCGAGGGATCGCTGCTGCGGGTCTCGGTCACCGACTGCGCTGACGGCAGCGCCCCACGGGGCCGGAGGGACGACGGCGGCCGGTGGGACCGTCGGGGCGGCGGCACGGGCCTGTCGGATCTGGAGCGCCGGTTCGCCTCCCTGGGAGGGGAGCTGTCGGCGGGCCCGCACGGGGACGGGTGGCGGGTGAGCGGGACGCTGCCGTTGGCACAGAGGGCGGAGGAGTTCAGCGCTTCCGGCGTCTGAGGGGGCGTGGGGCGGGGCGGGGGGCCGCCTCACCGGCCTTGGGCCACAGGTCGCCGCACCGGGCCCGTGGGCGGGGCGTCACCCCACCGGGCCCACGGACTACAGATCCCCCACCGGGCCCGTGGGCCACAGATCCCCATCCGGCCCGTGGACCACAGGTCCCCACCCGGCACGTGAGCCACAGGCGGCACCCCGTCCGGCACGTACGGGAAACCGGTCCGTCGATCTCTGCCGAACGGCAGATGCGCCCCGGCCCCCGCTCGGCGATTCTCGGTCCGTCGGCAGGCCCCGCGCCGCCGGACCCCATGTCGCCCGGCCCCTGGAGCAGCCCGTGCCCACCCCTTCCCGCATCCGTGCCGTCGCCGCCTGCGCGACTCTCGCCACCGTGCTCGCCCTCAGCGGCTGCGCCGCCGCGAAGGACGCCGAACCCGAGGTCAAGACGTTTCCCGTCCCGGGGGGCTCCCTGAACGTCAAGGCGCACGGCAGTCCGGCCGACCTGGTCGCCACCGATCGCGAGGACATCCAGGTGACCCGTTGGTTCGACACCGGCTGGGGCACGGACCCCAAGAGCAGTTGGAAGCTGGAGGACGGCGTGCTGGAACTCGTCGCCGCGTGCGACGGGTTCGCCAACTGCGACGTACGGTTCCGGGTCGAGGTGCCCGAGGGCCTGAAGGTACTGCGGGACGGAAGGCCCACGGACCTCAAGGGCTCCCCGCCCCCGCGGCGGGACGGGGCCGCGCCCCACTCCCGTGTCCCCGACGCCCGCGACCGGGCCTGAGGGGAGACACGGCCGCCATGACGAACACCACGCCCAGCAGCCCCACGGCGCCGCCCGTGCTGGAACTCCTCGGCATCACCAAGGTCCACCGGGGCGGCAAGCGCGCCGTCGACGGCCTGACGCTGCGCCTGGAGCCGGGCATGCTCGGCCTGCTCGGGCCCAACGGCGCCGGAAAGTCCTCCCTGATGCGCATCGCCGCCACCGTGACCCGCCCCACCCGGGGCCGGGTGCTCTTCCGGGACACGGACGCGGTCGCCGGACCCGACACCCTGCGCCGCGAGCTCGGCTACCTGCCGCAGGACTTCGGCGTCTACCCGAACCTCACGTCCCGGCAGTTCCTCTCCTACCTCGCCGCGGCCAAGGGCCTGTCCGCGCGCTCGGCCCGGTCCCGTATCGACGAACTCCTCGAACTGGTCAACCTCACGGATGCGGTGAAGCGCCCGCTGGGCGCCTACTCGGGCGGGATGGTCCGCCGGGTCGGCATCGCCCAGGCGCTGCTCGCGGACCCGTCCGTGATCGTCGTGGACGAGCCGACCGCCGGCCTGGACCCCGAGGAACGCGTGCGCCTGCGCAACCTGCTCGGCGACCTGGCCGCCACCCGCGTGGTCATGCTCTCCACGCACATCGTCTCCGACGTCGAGTCGGTGGCCTCCGACATCGCGGTCGTCGCCGGGGGCAGGCTGCTGCGCCGGGCCTCGCCGGAGGAACTGCTGGCCACGGTGCGCGGCCGGGTGTGGGACGTGCTGGTCGACCCGGCCGACGTGCCGGTCGTGCAGCGGAGCCACCTGGTCAGCCGCATGATCCGGACGGACGGCGGGGTACGGGTGCGGCTGCTCACCGACGCCCCTCCGTACGCGACCGCCGAACCGGCCGTCCCGGACCTGGAGGACGCGTACCTGACGATCGTCCACGAGTCCGCGAACGCCCGCGGTCTCGGTGCGGGGGTGCGGCGATGAGCAGGCTCCTGCGCCTCGCGACCGCCGACTTCCGGGACCGGGTGCGCCGTCCGGCGTACGTGGTGATCCTGTGCGCCGCCGTCGGCCTCGGCCACCTCGCCACGCCCGGTGCGGACGCGGGCTGGGTGGTGATGCAGGTCGGCACGTACCGGGGCGAGTACAACAGCGCGTACATCGGCATGGTGGTGGCCCTGGCGGGCGCCGTGTGGCTTTCGCTGGGCGGCTTCTACGTCGTACGCGATGCCATCGCCCGCGATCACGACACGGGGGTGGGCCGTCTCCTCGCCACCACGCCCCTGCGCACGACGGCGTACCTGGCGGCGAAGTTCCTGAGCAGCGTGCTGGTCCTGGCCTCGATGCTGGGCGTACTGGTCCTGACCGCGCTGTTCATGCAGCTCGCCCGGGGCGAGGTGACGGCTGTGGACCCGGTGGCCCTGGTGTCGCCGTTCGTGCTGATCGCGCTGCCGCTGATGGCGTTCACCGCGGGAGCCGCCCTCCTCTTCGAGGCGATTCCGCTGCTGCGGGCGGGCTTCGGCAACATCGTCTGGTTCTTCGGCTGGATGTACCTCGCGGTCGGCGGCCAGTCGGGCGACGCGCCGCTGGGCGGGATCGGGGTGCACGACGTGGTGCGGTCGCTGACGCGCGACATGACCGCGCAGGGCATCGACCTCGTGAAGGCGGGTGAGTTCAGCCTCGGCCTGACCATGATCGACGCACCGCTGACCACGTTCGTCTGGCACGGCTTCGACCCCGGCGCCGGGTATCTGGCCTCCCGGCTGGCGATCGTGGTCCTCGCCGTCACGCTGGCGCTGGTGCCCGCGTTGTGGTTCCCGCGCTTCGATCCGTCGCGGGATCGGCAACTCGGGAAGCCGACGGCTTCGTTGTCCGCGGACAACACATCGACGTTGTTGTCCGCGGACAACGCTTCAGCCCCGCCGCACACCGCGACCACATCCGGAACACCCGCCTCCGCGTCCTTCACCTCCGCCCTCAAAACCCCCGTCGAGCTGGGCAGTTCGACGCTCCGCCTGCTCACCGGCCAGACCCGCGTCCTGCTCCAGGGCATCCCCCGGTGGTGGTGGGGAGGCGTGGTCACCGTCACCGGGGTCTCCCCACTGGCCACCGGCACCGCGGCCCACTACCTCCTGATCCCGGCGTGGATCTGGCCCGTGCTCATCTGGTCCCGACTGGGCGCCCAGAGCCACGGGTCGGGGGTCGATTCCCTCCTCGGCGCCTACCCGTCGGCCCGCCGCCGGATCGCCGCCGAGTGGCTGGCCGGGTTCCTGCTCACCGCGGTGTCGGGCCTGGGCCCGGCGGTCCGGATGGCCGTCGGCGCGGACGGGACAGGCCTCGTGCACTGGTCGGTCGCCGCGCTCGCCATCCCGTCCCTCGCCCTGCTCCTGGGCACGGTCAGCCGCAGCCCCCGTCTGTTCCAGGTGACGTACCTGCCACTGTGGTTCGCCACGGTCAACGGCATCGCGCCGCTGGACTACATGGGGGCCCTGCGCACCGCGGACGGGACGCCGGCCGGGATGCCCCCGCTGTTCCTGCTCACCGTGACGGCGGCGATGCTGGCCCTGACCTTCCTCACGCACGCGGCCCGCCGGGCGGCGTCCTGACCGGGCGCTGCCGGGCCGCCCCCTGCCACCGTCAGCCCTCCCCCAGCACCTCGTCACGCTTCGCCACCCAGCGCAGCGAGTCCCGGATGCCGTCCTCGACGGAGAGGGTGGGCCGCCAGCCCAGCAGGTCGGCGGCAAGGGTGCTGCTCGTGTACGCGCCCGCCGTGTCCCCGGGGCGCGGGCCCGCTTCGGCGACCTTCAGGGACTCGCCGGTGACCCGCTCGAAGGCGGTGACCAGTTCGCGGACCGTGGTCCCGTTCCCGGTGCCGAGGTTGACGACCCGGTACGGGTCGGTCCCGGTGACCGTGTCGAACCGGCGCAGGGCCGCCACGTGCGCCAGCGCGAGGTCCCAGACGTGGACGTAGTCGCGGATGCCCGAACCGTCGCGGGTCGGCCAGTCGGTGCCCGTGATGCGGAAGGTGCCGCCGGTGCGGTGCTTGTCGATCATCTGCCCGAGCGCGTGGCTGGGCGTGCGGAGCTGGAGGCCGGTGCGCAGCTTCGGGTCGGCGCCGATGGGGTTGAAGTAGCGCAGCGAGACCACCTTGGTGGGGCCCGCCACGGCCACGTCCCCGAGGATCGACTCGAAGACGGCCTTGGTGTTGGCGTACGGACTGAGCGTCTCGATCGGCGAGTTCTCGTCGACCCTGCCGTCCTCGGCCGCCCGGTAGATCGAGGCCGAGGACGAGAAGAGCAGCCGGGTGCACTTGTTGCGGGCCAGGTGCTGGAGGAACTCCACGCCCTTGGCCACGTTCTCCCGGTAGTAGCCGAGCGGGTCGGCCACCGAGTCCGGTACGACGATGAGCGCGGCGGCGTGCACGACCGCGTCGATGTCCGGATGCTCGGCGAAGACGCGGTCGATCAGCCCGCCGTCGCAGATGTCGCCCTCGTAGGCGGTGCGGCCCTTGGTGAACTCGGCGCGGCCCGTGACGTAGTTGTCGAGGATCACGGTGTCGATGCCGTGGTCGGCGCACGCGGAGGCGATGGTGGAGCCGATGAATCCGGCACCGCCGGCGATGAGAACCTTCATGGTCGCGATCCTTACCTGGTGGTGCTGTGCCTGGTCGAGCCGCCCCGGCGGGAACGGCGGAACCGACAGGCCGTGGCCCGTCCGGTCAGGCGGGCACTGTAACGCCGCCAGGTGCCGGTTCCGGGCCCGGGGGCAGGGGGCGGGCGCGGTGCGGGCCGCGATGGGGCCCGTCGCGTGAGCGGATCTTGATCGCCGGCGACCGCGGCTTGCGGCGTGGTGATCCGACGAACGACCAGTGGGCCTCCGGCGCGCAGCCCGACGGCCAGCACGGCATGCGACCACGCGTGATGTCAATACGACACGGTGTCGAGGCCCCCGGAGCCCATGAAGTGATCAAGGTCTTGTGGCTCGGGGGCCGCCTCCCTAGGTTGTCCAAGATCTTTTCATGTCCTGGACCCCTCCCGGACATCCGAGACGCGACGTCTGGAGTTCATATGGGCGTGAACGCGCGGGGCTTCACCACCGGCGCGGACGTGTTCGCCCCGGCCGATCCCGCTGTGCCGGGTGCGCAGCCCGGAACAGCGTGATGTTCAAGAGCTACGTGGAGCTCCTGAGGCTCCCGGGCGCGAGCGCGGCGGCGGTTCCCGCCGCGCTCGCGCGCCTGGCCACCACCATGATTCCGCTGGCGTTGCTGCTGACCCTCGTCCAGTCGGGCCGCTCCCTGGCGGTCGGGGGCAGTGCGGGTGCGGCGTACGCCGTCGGCAGTGCCGTGGGAGGGCCCGTCATCGGACGGCTGATGGACCGGATCGGCCCGAGCCGGGTGCTGCTGGTCACCGGACCGGCCGCCGGTCTCGTTCTGGTTGTGACCGCGCTCTGGGCCGGGGGCGCGTCAACGGGTGCGGTGCTCGCCGCCGCGGGCGCGGCGGGCCTGACCACCGCACCGGTCGGCGCGTCGATGCGGGCGCTGTGGACCGGCCTCACAGAGGACCCGGGGCTGCGGCAGCGGGCGTACTCCTTCGAGGCGACGCTCAGCGAGCTGCTGTTCATTCTCGGGCCGACAGCCGTCACGGTGCTCGGCACAGTGCTGGGGGCGCGAGGCGCGCTGCTGGCCACAGCGGCCCTCCTGGGAGCCGGCGGGCTCGGATACGGGCAGGCGACGGCCGTACGGAAGCACGGCCCGCGACCCCGGTCCGGTGCCGCCCGGACGGAGCAGACACGGGACCGGGCCGGTGCCAGGCGGACCGCGGCCTCGGCCGTGCTGGCGGCCATCGCGCTGACGGCGGCGCTGTCCAGCGGACTCGTGGTGGCGGTCACCGCGTCGCTGCAGGATCAGGGGTCGGCGCCTGAACTCGCCGGAACCCTGGTCGCCCTCCAGTCCGTCGGTAGCGTGGTCGGCGGCCTGATCTACGGTGCCCGCACCTTCGGCGGCACGACGTACCACCGGTACCTGCGGCTGCTGGTCGTGCTGGTGCTCGCCCTGGCCGTCCTGCCGGTGACGCGGCTGGCGTACGACGCCGGACTGCCGGCCGCCTGGGCGCTGGTACTCCTGGGCGCCTTGCTGGTGCTCAGCGGCCTGCCGATCGCTCCGGCCGGGGCGGAGGAGTTCCAGCTCGTCGGAGAGATGGCCGCTCAGGACAAGGCGACCCAGGCGTTCGCGGGCGTCGGCAGCGTCATCGCGATCGGCGGCGCGGCGGGCTCGGCCGTCACGGGCTTGGTCGCCGATCACCTGGGTTCGGCCGCGGCGCTCTGCCTGCCGGCCGTCTTCACGCTCGCCGCTCTCCTGGTGAGCCTGGCAGCCCGCAAACCGATCATCCGAGCCGTTGCCGCCCCCGAGGTGGAGCACACCGAACCGCCGGCCTCGACTTCGCCGGCCCCGAACAAGGGAGAACCACACTCATGAGCACCGAACCCGGCGTACTCGCCGTCGTCGAGAGCCAGTTGTCGAACTTCGGGCTGACACCGTTGCGCGCGGCCCACGAACTCGGCTTCCACACCGTGCTGGTGAGCAACGACCCGGACCGCTACCGCGTGGTCGGCATCGCCGAGGAGGTCTTCGCCAAGCACATCGACCAGATCGTCCGGGCGGACACCAACTCCGTGGAGGCGGTCGTCGATGCCTTGCGGCCGTTCCATACCGAGGGCCGGCTGCGGGGCGTGATGACGGTCACCGATTACAACATCCCCGTCGTGGCCGAGGTCGCGTCCCGCTTCGGCCTGCCGGGCCTCTCCCCGCAGGCCGCCCGCGCATGCCGGGACAAGCTGCTGACGCGGTACGCCTGCGCGGAGGCCGGTGTCGCGGCGCCGGGCTTCCACCAGGCCACGAGCGAGCAGGAGGCCCTCGACGCCGCGGACCGGTTCGGATACCCGTGCGTGGTGAAGCCGATGACCGAGTCGGCCGGCATCGGCGTCACCCTGTGCCGCACGCAGGACGAGGTCCTCGCGGCCTACCGCGACATCAGCTCGTCGCCGACCGACTTCCGCGGCCAGCCCCGGCGCCCCGGCGCACTCGTGGAGGAATACCTCCTGGGCTTCGAAGTGAGTGTCGAATCCGTTCTGGTGAACGGCGAACGCCGCGTCCTGGGCGTCACCGACAAGGCACTCGGCGCCCACCCGTACTTCGTGGAAATGGGCGACACCTTTCCGTCGATGCTGTCCGCGCCGGTGCGTGAACAGTGCACCGAGCTGGCGTGCCGGGCGCTGGAAGCGGTCGGACACGACTTCGGCGCCGCACACGTCGAGGTGAAGGTGACCGCCAAGGGCCCCCGCATCGTCGAGATCAACGGCCGCATGCCCGGCGCGGAGATCACTCAGCTCATCCGCGAGGCGACAGGCGTCTACCTCCAGCGCGAGGTGGTCAGGCTCCACACGGGGCAGCCCGCCGATCTCACGGCGACCCGCGACCGGGCCGCTGCCTCCCGCTACCTGGCCGCCCGCACCTCCGGCACTCTGACCGGGATCGGCGGCAGCGACCTGGCGCTGCGCGTTCCCGGCGTGGTGGACGTGGACCTGGAGGCCGCCCCCGGGGACCGGGTCCGCCCGGCCGAGAACAACCTCGATCTGCTGGGCTATGTCGTCGCGGTCGGCGACACCACCGGCGACGCGGTGCGCAGGGCGGAGGCGGCTCTGGGCCAGCTCACCCCGGTGATCGACCCCGTCGGCCCGGCGGCCTCCGTGCCCGGGAACGACCGATGAGCGCCGCGCCCGGGGCGGGCCGCCCCGCGACGGTTCGCGTGGCCGTCCACCGAAGCCTCGATGAGGCGGACACGGGACGGTGGGACGCGCTGCTCGGCCCCCGCGGCTTCTACGCCGCGACCCCCTGGCTGCGGCACGCCGAGGGCACCGCCGCCACGCCCCCGTACTACTTCACCGCGTTCGACGGCCCCGAACCGGTCGGTGTCCTGCCCGGCTACCCGCTGGAGCACGGCACGCCGTTCGTCTTCTGCAGTCCGGGCCGGGTCGTCGACTCCATTCACCGGAGCGCGACCGGGGAGGACGCCCCCTGGACGGCCGAACTTCTGCCGGCTCTGGCCTGCGGGGGCCGCAACCCCTCCCACACCAAGGCGGGGGTGCATGCCGGCCTGGACCGGACCCGGCAGCACGAGACGCTCGCGGCCCTGGTGCAGGCCGCGGAACGGGAGGCATGGGCGGCGGACCTGCAGGCCGTGTCGTTCCTGTACGTCGACGAGGACGACGACCTCCTGCGCGGCGTCCTCACGGAACAGCAGTACGTCGCGCTGCCCGGCCAGACCGCGTACTCCCTGCCGGTCCCGGACGACGGCTCCTTCGACACCTACCTGACGGGGTTCGAGCAGCGACGCCGGGTGAAGATCAAGCGGGAGCTGCGTGCGCTGGACGAGGCCGGGGTCACCTACCTCACGCAGCCGCTCACCGCGGACATCATCGATCAACTGGCCCCGCTGGAGCTGGCGCTCTACGCCAAACACGGCACCCCGGCCGACGCGGACGCCTTCAAGGCGGTCCTGCGCAGCATCGCCGACCGGGCGGGCGCCGCGGCACGCGTCACCACCGCGTACCTCGACGGACACCTGACGGGCTTCGTCCTCACGTTCACCCACCGGGGCGAGATGTACGCCCGCCAAGCCGGATTCGACTACGCGGCACAGGGCAAGCTGCCGCTCTACTTCGGCCTGGTCTACTACGAGTTGCTCCGGACAGCGCTCGCCGAGGGTCTTTCGCAGATCCACTACTCCACCGGGTCGGACCGGGTGAAGCTGTCGCGCGGCTGCACACCGCGGCGACAGTTCGCCTACGTCAAGGCCCGCCGCGCCGAACACGGGGAACGGCTGTCCCACCTCGCACAGCACTGGTCCAGCTCCTGAAGGAGATGCGGGGCTCTGGCGGCTCCGGGTCCCGTACTCCCGCGCCGTCCGAGGACGGCGGCGCAGGGCCGCACGCGTTCCTCGACTCCCGCACAGTGGCGTTCCGGTCGGGGCATCGGCGGCCCCGCGAGAGACCCGGCCGGGTGCGGGCCGACAAGGCAAGACCGACTGCCGCGAGCGGCAAGCCGCCGAGTGCGGGACCGATCGTCCCAGGCGCGACCGAACCGCACGACGCGATACGACGAACTCGCCGTCCGCCACGCGGCGACCGTGCTGGTCGCAGTCCTCGACGAGCGGCCGCGACCAGCACTTTCCCGACCCTCAGGACAGCAACTGCGTGAGGCGCGCGAGGTCGTCGTGCACGGACTCCTGTTCCTCCGCGGTGAGATGGACTGCCTTGGCCGCGGCGAGCGCGGACGCCGCGGCCTCCTCGTCGCCGAGACGGGTGGCGACGTCAGCACGCAGCACCAGAAGACGCAGCAGTTGCACGGGCGTGGGCCGCTCGTCCCGTGGGCGCAGCGCCCGGTCGATGATCTTCGCGGCGCCCGTCAGGTCCTCCCTGGAGTCGGCGAGGAGGGAAGCCTGGTGCACCGCCCGGTCGAAGGTCTCCCTGGGCACGGGGCGGTGGTGCTGGTCGTCACTCATCTGCTGTCCGACACGGATGCAGTTGCCGCCCGGATCGGTCATGAGGAACTGCCGCACGCCGTGTGACGTGTCCTTCAGCGACCCGATCCGCGGCAGCCCACGGACCGGTACTCGCCCGTGCGCCGCCTTCAGCCGGGCCCGAAAGGTCTCGTGCAGTCCGTCGATGTCATCGGTCTGGACGATGCAGGTACTGAACGACTCGGTCGGCTCGTAGTCCTTCATCCCGAAGAAGTGGAGCTGTATGCCGCCGAGCGCGACGGCTGCGTACACATTGGGACTCTTCTGCTGGAAGGTCACCTCGAACCCAAGGGTCGTGTAGAAGTCGAGAACGGGTTGGATGGTCCGACACGGCAGGATCGGAATCGTCTTCTCGCTCATGCTGGCCAATCTAGTCACAGCGAAGAGAGGGCTGAGGGGTAAATCAGCGATGCGCTGACGGGACCTCGGCGCCGTACACCGGCTCCAGAGCCTGGCGGTCGCCAGTGCGTAACGACTTGCGTGCTGAGGTGCCCGCGAGGGCCGCACATCGCTCACATGCCGGTGGTCGGTTGACTCTCCCACTCTGGGGGACCCGAGAGTTGAGTGCATGTACGTCGACGACGCCGAGTGATGCGGCATCGGAGAAATCGGGACGCCCGCCGATCATTTGAACCGACATGCGCGGGAGGCGGTCCCGGGTTCGCCCCTGCTCGGTGACGACATGACAGCGAGGAGGCCCGGCTGCGCGCCCCGGGTGTCACCGACCCCGCCTGATGCCACCGCGTAGATTGGGTGATCATCCGCCGCCGCCCGAGGAGCCCCGTGTCCACGAATCTGTCCGTCGCGCCGACACCGTCCGCGCCCGCGCTGACGCTTCGCCCGTGGCGGGACGAAGACGCGCCGGGCCTCGTCGCGGCACATCGGGACCCCCTCCTGACCCGCTGGCTGGCACACCACCTGGCCGACGAGGCGCAGGCGCTTCGCTGGATCGGGGAGCAGACCGAAGGGCGCGCGGCAGGCACCCGGTTCAGCTTCGCCATGGTGGAGGAGGGGTGCACGGTCGGGCACATCACCGTCAAGCGGGCGAAGGCCGCGGGCTCGGCCGAGGTCGGCTACTGGACGGCGGGCAGCGCCAGGGGGCGTGGCATCGCCCCCCGCGCCCTGGACGTGCTGTCCCGGTGGGCACTCGGACCGGAATGCCCCCTTCCGGTGACACGGCTCGAGCTGCTGCACGCCGTCGGCAACGAAGGCTCCTGCCGGGTGGCCCTGAAGTGCGGGTACGCCCTGGAAGCCGTCCTTCCGCCGCTGCCGCCCTCCCGCCCCGGCAAGGGACATCTGCACGTGCGGGAGGGGTGACGAAAGTCGGAGCGACGCAGACCCGGGCCCGGCGCAGCACCCGGGCCTAGGGCAGCAGTTGGCGGAGCATCTTCTCGTACGCGTCCGCCGTCGGCGGCTCGTCCGCGAGCAGCCCCTGGAGCAGCAGACCGTCGTAGGCGTGCGCGAAGAGGTCGACCCGCAGGGGGTCGTCGGTGAGCCGACGGGCGAAGGTGCGCAGGGCCTCGGCCCAGCGGCGGTTGGGGCCGCGCAGTTCGGGACGGCGGGCGGCGCGCAGGCAGAGCTCGAACTCGGCGTGCAGGCGGCCGCGGTCCGCGACGCACTCGGCCATCAGGGCGGCCAGCGCCCGGTGCCGGTTGCCGTCGGGGCCTTCGGCGAGGGCGACGATCCGGTCGGCGTCCTCGTTCGTGCTGGTGGCCAGGGCCTCGTTGAGCAGGGCGTCGATGGACTCGAAGTAGTAGGTGCTCGCGGTGGACGGCAGTCCGGCCTCGCGGGCGACGGTGCGGTGGGTGACCCCGGAGGCGCCGTCGCGTTCGACGACACGCAGGGTCGCCTCGATCAGCGCGCGGCGTCGACGTTCCCCCTTGAGCCGGCGTCCGTCGGTGATGGGCACGCCCTCGGCGACCGGCCTGCCCGCGCCGGCCGATGCGCCCGCTCGGGACAGCGCGCTCGCTCCCGTCGGTGCGCCCGCTCCGGACGGTGCGCCCACCGGAGACGACGCACCTGCTCCGGTCGGTGCGCTCGCGCGGGACGACGCGCCCGAACCGCCCGGCATCTCCGCCCCGGCACACGCACTCGCTCCGGACGGTGCCATCGCTCCGGACGACGTCGACCCGGCCACGCCCGACGGCTCAGTCACCGTCGTCGACGTGGTCGCCTCCTGCGACACACGTACTGCCTTCGGCTCGCTCACGGTACGGTCGGCTCCTGTCCGGGACGGGTCACCGCGACCCTACCCGGCCCGCGGCCGGCCCTTCCCGGAGGTCAGCGGCACTCCGCGGGCTGCCGCACCCCGGCCGAAGCCTCCAGCACCACTCCCCGCTCCCCCGCCCGGCGCAGTTCCGTCGTCACCCGACGGACGCCGCCCAGCGCGAGCAGCAGTGCCAGTGCGCCGAAGCCGAGCGCCACCGCGAAGCCCGCCCCGATTCCGTACGCGTCCACGACCTGCCCGGACAACGCCGCGCCGAGCGCGATCCCGATGTTCAGCCCCGCGATCATCCAGGTCATGCCCTCGGTGAGGCGGGCCGCCGGGGTCACCTGCTCGACGATGCCCATCATCATCACCGCGGTCGGCGCGAAGAACACGCCCGCGAAGAACACCGTCACCGCCAGCGCCCCCACGCTGTTCACGAACAGGAACGGCACCGTGGTGACCGCCATGCCGATGACGCCGACGAGCATCATGCGCGGCAGCGGCGCTTTCCACTGCCGCGCCCCGAAGGTCAGTCCGGAGAGGGCCGATCCGACGGCGTACAGGGTGAAGACGATGCCCGCGGACCCCTTCTGGCCGTTCGCCCGGGCGAAGGCGAGCGCCATCGTGTCGACGGTCCCGACGATCGCCCCGCCGAACAGCAGGATCAGCGCCAGGATCACCACCGTCGGCGACCGCAGCACGGACCGCCGCTCGGCGCCGTCGGCCGACCGCGGCCGGACGGCGGGTTCCGTCGCCTTCTGCGGTACGAACAGGAGCACTCCGACCAGCAGGAGCACCAGCGCCACCACCGGCCCGGCCTCGGGAAACAGGCTCGTGCCGAGCATCACCGCGAAGGCGGGCCCGACGATGTAGGTGAGTTCGTCGACGACCGCTTCGAGGGAGTAGGCGACGTTCAGCCGCGGCGTCCCCCGGTAGATCTCCGTCCAGCGGGCCCGCACCATCGCCCCCATGCTGGGCATGAACCCGGCGAGGAACGCCAGCACGAACAGGCTCCAGACCGGGGCGTCGTACGTCGCGCAGAGCACCAGTCCGCCCAGTGCCGCCACGCTGATCCCGGTCGCGGGCAGCAGCACGCGCCCCTGGCCGAGCCGGTCGACGAGGCGGGAGGTCTGCGGGGCGATCAGGGCCATGGACAGGGTGAACGTTCCCGCGACGGCGCCCGCGAGCGCGTACGCGCCGCGGAGTTCGGAGAGCATCGTCAGGATGCCCATGTGGGTGATGGGCAGCGGCAGCCGGGCGAGCAGTCCCGCGGCGGAGAACGCCTTGGTCCCGCGCGCGGAGAAGAGTTCGGCGTACGGATTGGCCATGTGCGACCCCCTGTTCCGGTTCCGGGAGGAAGACGCGGACCCTCTCCTCGCCGAAACAACTTGAACGCTTGACCCACTTTCTATCACGCCCCGGCGACACGCCGGATCCGGAAGCCGCAACGACGGCTCCCGGGCACGGAGTTGCCCCCTGGGGCCCGAGGCCACCAAAAGCGGATCAGTAAGGTAATAACGCCGCCGGTCCCGGTGGCTCACGACCGACGAGAAGCCATGAGCCCCAGATGACACAGACGGCGACCGCCACCGTCCTCCCGGCCACCAGACCCGTCCCGGCCCCGCGCCTTCCCGGCGTGGACGTGGCACGCGCCCTCGCGGTGCTCGCCATGTTCGCGGCGCACGTCGGCCCCTACGCGGAGCCCTCGGGGGCGGGTTACCTCATGATCGCTGCGGACGGCCGGGCACCCGCCGTCTTCACCCTGATCGCGGGCTTCTCGCTGGCCCTGGCGCACGGCGGCCGCCGACCCCGCCCCGCCGCGGGCGGCTTCAGAGCCGTCGCGCTGCGCTGCGCGGTGCTGGCCGCGCTGGGCCTGGCCCTGACCGCCCCGGGCCGGGGCATCTTCGTCATCCTCACCTTCTACGCGGTCTACTTCCTGGCCGCGGAGCCGTTCACCCGGCTGCGCACCGCCCCGTTGGCAGCCCTCGCGGCAGGCGGCGTCGTGGCGGGCCCGCTCCTCTCGTACGTCCTCGGCCCGTTCACCGGCCACTTCGCCGCCGGGCGCGGCGGCATCCCCCGGCCCCAGGACCTGACCAGCGGCTCCGGCGTCCTGGACTTCCTCGACAAGCTGCTGATCAGCGGCGCGTACCCGTTCCTCACCTACTTCCCGTACGTCGTCGTGGGCCTGGCGCTCGGCAGGCTCGTGGACGTGCGCCTGCGCCGGTCGGCCGTCCGGCTGGTGCTTTGGGGGGCGTCGACCGCGGTCGTCGGATACGGAACGTCCTGGCTCGCGGTGGAACACGGCGGCGGCCGGCGGGCGCTCCTCGCGGCCGTCGCCCGCCACCACGCGTGGGCGACGGACCGGGCCGACCCGGTGCGGTCCGTCCTCGGCAGCCAGTACGGGGCGATTCCGTCGAGCGACTGGCACTGGCTGCTGCTCTCCGGGCCGTACAGCCAGACCCCGTTCGAGACCCTGGGCAACGCGGGCGTCGGGGCGGCCCTGATCGGGCTGTGCCTGCTGGCGTGCCGCAGCCGTCGGACGACCGCTCTGCTGAATCCTTTCGCCGTGCTGGGCACCATGGCACTGTCGGTCTACACCCTCCACGCCCTCGCGCTCGCGACCTTCGCGAGCGGCGCGCGGGGGTGGGGCCCGCTGCTGTGGTTCAGCGCGGTGTCGGTGGCGGGCTGCTGGGCCTGGCAGCGCTGCTTCGCCGGCACCGCGCTGCGCTACGGGCCACTGGAGTCGGGGCTGCGGGCCCTGACCCGTACGACGACGACGGCTACGGCGCCGGGCCGGACCACGACGCCCTCGGCCGGCACCGCTACGGAGACGACCGTGCGGCCCGGCCCGCCGCCCGCACCATGAGACGCAGGCACGCCTCCGGGTAGGGACTCCAGCGGATACGCGTCCGGAGTCAGTGGCAGTGCCACGCAGCCGTCGGCGTGCCGCCCCGCGCTCGCTCCCTCATGAGTGCAGCACGCGCACGGCGAGCGCGGTCGGCCAGAGGCAGCCGATGCCGAGCGGGGCCCGGCTCAGCCCGCCGTCCACGGGCGGAGCTTCTGCGGGTTGCGCATGGCCCAGAAACGGGTGATGCGGTCGTCCGCGACGTCGAAGGCGATGACCGTCGAGGTGACGCCGTCGTGCTGGACCACCAGCCCCGGCCGGCCGTTCACCGTGCGCTCCAGGAGCGTCAGGTCCGGTACGAGGTCGAGCATGGAGACCAGGTAGCGGGCGATCCGCTCGCTGCCGCCGGTGGGCGGTGCGGCGTTGACCACGCCGCCGCCGTCGGCGAGGCCCATCGCGTTCGGGTCGAGCAGATTGATCAGGGTGGCGATGTCCTTCTCCTCCCAGGCCTGCTTGAACTGCCGCACCAGAACCGCCTGCCGCGCGGCCGGGGCGGCCTGCGCCCGCGACGCGTCGACCCGGCGGCGGGCGGAGGAGGCGAGCTGGCGGCAGGCGGCCGGGGAGCGGCCGACGATCTCGGCGACCTCGTTGAAGGAGTAGCGGAACACGTCGTGCAGGACGAACGCGACGCGCTCGGCGGGGGTCATGGCGTCGAGCACCACGAGCAGCGCCATGTTCACCGACTCGTCCAGGGTGACCCGGTCGGCCGGGTCGACCGTCCGGCCGCTCCCCGCGCCACCGGCCCACTCCGCGTGGTCCGGCAGCGGCTCCGGGAGCCATTCACCGACGTAGCTCTCGCGTCGTACCCGCGCGGAGCCCAGGAGGTCGAGGCAGATGCGGCTCGTGACCGTGGTGAGCCAGCCGCCGGGGGCGATGATGGCCTCCCGCCGGGCGGGCGTCATCGCGTACCAGCGGGTGTACGCCTCCTGTACCACGTCCTCGGCGTCGGCCAGCGATCCCAGCAGGCGGTAGGCGAGGTTGATGAGCTGGCGGCGCTCGCTGATGACCGCGTCGAGCGTCTCGTCAGGGGTCTGGGGCGACGTGTGCATGGGGTGCTGCTCCCTCGGTGCGTACAACGGGTGCGGACTACGGGCTACGGGCTACGGGCTACGGGTGCGGACATCGGATGTGGACAACGCGTGCGGGCGACGGAACGTCGGAGTCCACGCGCCGTGCCGGCACAGAGGGCCCCTCCGGTACGACGAAACGGCCCGCCGGAATGTGAGGCCCTCGTGGCACCCGGTTCTCCTCCGGCCCCCCGCCTCACATTCCACCGGGCTGCCTCGTCGTAGGAGCAGGACGGAACGCAGGGCGTCCCGGGCCTCACGCGTGCACCACGGCGGTGCAACGGCCCGCTTATCCCGAGGAGTTCACCATGGAATCCCGTATCGACATCAAGGCCAACCCCATCGGTGCCAAGGCCATCAAGCACCTCGCCTCCGCGGGCATGTCGATCATGGACAAGTTCCCGGCCACCACGCGTGAGCTGGTGGCACTGCGCGTCAGCCAGATCAACGGCTGCGCCTTCTGCGTCGACATGCACACCAAGGACGCCGCGCACGCCGGGGAGACCGCGCTGCGCCTCAACCTGGTCGCGGTGTGGCGCGAGGCCCCGGTGTTCACCGAGGCGGAGCGCGCCGCGCTGGAGCTGGCGGAGCAGGGCACCCGGGTCGCGGACGCGGCCGGCGGCGTGCCGGACGACGTGTGGGCGAACGCCGCCAAGCACTACACCGAGGACGAGCTGTGCGCCCTGGTGGCGGCCGTCGCCGTGCTCAACGCCCTGAACCGGGTGAACGTCATCACGCAGACCCCGGCGGGCGACTACCGGCCGGGCCAGTACGCCTGACACCCCCGGGGGCGGGCGCAGGGCCCGCCCCCGGGACAGGCCCCGCCCCCGACCCCGACCACCAGCCTCCCAGCAGGAGTTGTCATCCCCATGTCCACCATCGCCCAGCTCGGCGCGCTCACCGGCGGTTACGTCATCGACCCCGCCCGCACCCGGATCGGCTTCGTCGCCCGGCACACCATGTCCACCCGCGTACGCGGCCACTTCGCGGAGTACGAGGGCGGCGCGACCCTGAACGGTGAGGACCCGGAGCGGTCGAGCGCCCGGCTGACGATCCTGGCCGAGAGCCTCACGACCGGCAACGCCCAGCGCGACGAGCTGGTGCGCACCTCCTTCCTGGACGCCGGGAACCACCCGACCCTCGACTTCACCTCGACCGGGGTGCGCCGCGTCGACGCCACGCACTACAAGGTCTCCGGCGACCTGGGCATCCGCGGCGTGACCCGCCGGACCGTGCTGGACGCCGAACTCGTGGACGCCGGAATCGAGTTGACCGGCGGGCCGCAGGACGCGCAGGGGGACTTCCGGGTCTGCCTGAGGGGCGGCGTCACGGTCGACCGCAACGACTGGGAGGTCAACTGGAACTCCGTGACGTCGGTCCTGGTCGCCTCGAAGGTACGGCTGGAGTTCGACGTCACCCTGATCCGGCTCTCCTGACCGGCGGCGCGGCCGGCAGGCGGGTTTCGGCAGCTTGACCGTGCGGCCGGGCCGCCCCGTCTCTCAGGTTCGGCGGGCTGCCGGTGCGATCCGCGTGGCCGCCGGGGGCGTCGAAGCCCCGGCCGCCCCGGCCCGGCCGGGCCGCCCCGTACCGCCTCGCCCGACCCCTGACCTGCGCACCCGGCACCTGTCCGTCCAACGGTCACACACCCCGCCTCTTCCCTCACTGCTCCCCTGGCCCCCGAGGCGCAACCACCCGGCCCCGCTCCAGCGTCACGATGGCGTCGGCCGCGGCCAGGCCCTCCCTGTCGTGGGTGACGAGGAGGGTCGTACGACCGCGCGTGGCGTCGAGAATGTCCGCCAGAACGGCGGCGGCCGTCTCCGGGTCGAGGCCCTCGGTCGGTTCGTCGAGTACGAGGACGGGCGGGTCGGCGAGCAACGCCCGTGCCAGCAGGAGGCGTTGGCGCTGACCGCCGGACAGCTCCGCCCCGTCGCCGCCGACACCGGTCTCCCACCCCCGCGGCAACGACTCGACCCAGTCCAGCAGCCGCGCCCGGCGGGCGGCCTCGCGCAGGTCCGCCTGCGTGGCATCGGGGCGCGCCAGGAGCAGGTTGGCCCGGATCGTCCCGCGGAACACATGGGCGTCCTGCGTCACACCGGTGATCGCCCGCCGTACGTCCGCGCCCGCGCACTCGCGCAGCTCGCGCCCCGCGACGCGGATGCTCCCGGATGCGTACGGCACGAAGCGCATCAGCGCGGCGATCAGGGTGGACTTGCCCGACCCGCTCTCCCCCAGCAGAACGACCCGTTCGCCGGGCGGCAGCCGCAGGCTCACCCCGTCGAGGGCCGGGGGCCCGCCGGGGCGGTGGCGTACGCGCAGGTCGGCGATCTCCACGCCGAGCGGCCCGGAGCCGGGGAGCACGGCCGGCGCGGCCGGCTCGACGACGGGCGGCGGCGCGTGCAGAACTTGCATCAACCTCCGTGCGGAGGAACGTACTTCACCGAGTCGGCGTGCGGCCGCCGGAAGTGGCGTGAGCGCTTCGAAGGACACCAGGGCGAGTACCGCCAGCACCGCGAGGTGGACGGCGGCCAGCTCCCCGGTGGCGTGCGCCCGCAGCGCGAGCCAGGTGACGCCGACGGTCGCACCCGCTTGCAGCAGGTGTACGAGGGCGGCGGCGAGCGTGGTGGTGAGGGCCTTACGGCGTTCGAGCGCGGCGATCCGCGCGGAGGCCCGCCGGGCGCGCTCCTCGGCACGTCCCAGCGCCCCGTACGCGGCGAGATCGGCGGCTCCTCGCGTCAAGTCGACTGCCAGCACAGCGAGTTGGGAGCGCGCTTCCTTCTCGGTACGTCCGGCAGTCCGCGACGACACGAGTACCAGCACGGGTACCAGGAGGCCCGCCAGCGCGAGCGTCCCCCCGAGCAGCAGCCCCGCCCCCGGCAGCAGCACGACGGCGGTCCCGGTCGTCGCGGCCGCGACCGCACCGGCGGCGGCGACGGGCACCAGAACGCGGAGGACGAGGTCCTGGGCGGCGTCGACGTCATCCACGAGGCGGGTCAGCAGGTCCCCGCTCCGGAAGGCGGGGATCCCCGCGGGAGCGAGCGGCACCAGCGCCTCGTACACCCGGGCCCGGAAATCTGCGACGGCCCGCAGCACCCCGTCGTGCCCGAGCAGCCGATCGGCGTACCGCAGCAGGCCCCGCCCCAGCGCGAGCGCCCGCACGACGACGACGGCGAGCGCGACGGAGGCCAGCGGAGGCTGTTCGGCGGCCCGGGTGATGAGCCAGGCGGCCACCCCCATGAGCGCCACGGCGGCCAGCTCACTGCCCCCGGCGGCCAGAGCGGCGACCAGGAGCCGCCGCCAGTGGGGGGCGAGGTACCGAAGGAGCTGGAGGGTGGGGTAGGGCGGGGACGTCATGCCGGGGGGCCTTTCCGGGAAGAGGGGGCGTGTGTACGGGTGCCGGGGGCTCGTGTACGGGGTGCCGGGGAGCGGACGGGGCCGGTACGGGCGGCAGGGCGAGGGACAGCCCACGTACGGGCAGCGGCGGCGGGGGCGCGGGTGGGGCACTCCGCCCGCACCCCTTCACGCCCGCCCGCGCTCCTTCACGCCCGCCCGCACCCCTCGCGCCCGCACCTGTTCATCCCGCCTCTCCCACCCCCGCCCCAGCCCGCCGCACCAAAGCACTCCCGACCGGCGGAGCCACCCCACCACCCGGTCCACATGCGGCAGCACCCCCGCCCGGTGTGCCACGACCAACACCGTCCGCCCCCGCATCAACTCCCGCATCGCCCGCACCACTTCCCCCTCGCTCCGCACGTCCAAGTGCGCCGTCGGCTCGTCCAGCAGGACCACCGGCGCGTCCTTCAGGAAGGCCCGGGCCAGCGCGATCCGCTGCCGCTGGCCCGCCGAGAGCCCCGCCCCGCCCTCTCCGAGCACCGTGTCGTACCCGTCCGGAAGTTCCGCCACGAACCCCTCGGCCCGTGCCGCCCGCGCCGCCGCCCGTACCTCCGCCCCGCTCGCCCCGGGCCGTCCCAGGCGGATGTTCTCCGCGACCGTCCCCGCGAACAGGTGCGGCCGTTGCGGAACCCACGCCACCCGCTCCCGCCACGCCTCCGCGTCGAGGTCCTTGAGGTCGACGCCGCCCACCGCGACCCGGCCCTCCCCGGGCTCGACGAACCCCAGCAGCAGCGCCAGCAGTGTCGACTTCCCCGCCCCGCTCGGCCCGACCAGGGCCACGTGCTCCCCGGCCCGCACCGTCAGCGACACCCCCGCCACGGCGGGCCCGGACCGCCCCGGGTACCGCACCGTCACCCCCTCCAGACTCAGCGGAACCCGGTCTCCGCCCGGCACCGGAAGCCGCCCCTCCGGCCTCGGCGCCCTCCCGTCCGGCCCCTCCGCGTCCAGCACGGCGAAGACCTTCTCCGCCACCTCCACTCCCTCCGCCCCGTCGTGGAACGCGGACCCCAGCGCCCGCAGCGGCGCGTACGCCTCCGGTGCCAGGAACAGCACCGTCAGCGCCACGTACAGCTCCACCTCCCCGCCGAGCAGCCGCAGCCCCACCGGCACCGCCACCAGTGCCACCGACAGCGTCGCGACCGTCTCCAGGACCAGCGACGACAGGAACGCCACCCGCAGCGTCCGCAGGGTCGCCCTGCGGTGCGCCTGCGCCATCTCCCGCACCACCGCCGCCTGGTGCCGCTCCCGCCCGAACGCCCGCAGCGTGGGCAGCCCGGCCACCACGTCCAGGAAGTGGCCGCCCAGCCGGGCCAGCAACTGCCACTGCCTCGCCGTGCGTCGGGCGGTGTGCATGCCGACCAGCGCCCCGAAGACCGGGATCAGCGGCAGCGTGACCAGTACGACGAGCGCCGACGCCCAGTCGGTCCACGCCAGCCATCCGAGCACCACCACCGGCACCACCGAGGCCGCCGCCTTCGCCGGGAGGTGGCCGACGACGTACGGGTCGAGGGCGTCGAGGCCCCGGGTGAGCAGCATGGCGCTCTCCCCGTGCCGGCCGGCCGCGAGGCGCAGCGGGTTCGTCCGCCGCAGGCTGCCCGTGACCAGGTCCCGCAGGGCGCGCTTGGCGTCGGCGGCGGCGCGCTGGGCGAGCACTCCCCGTACCCACGTCACCAGCGCCCGCGCGGCCATGACCGCCGCCGCCAGGGCCGGTGCGCGCAGGTCGGTCCCCTGCCCGCCGAAGCCGTCGGCGAGGAGCCCCGCCAGCAAGGCGGCCTGGGCGACGGTCAGTCCGCCGCCGACCAGCGCGAGCCCGGTCGAGCACAGCACGTGCCGCCGCAGCGACGGCACTTCCCGCAGCAGCCGCTGTTCAACTGTCCTCATCCCGCCCTCCCCTCAGAAGTAGCTCGGGTCAGAAGTAGCTCGGGTGCCGCACCCCAGTGCGCCCGCGGAAGGTCCGCCAGCTCCACACCTGATAGGCGAGGATCACCGGAATCAGTACGACCCCGAACGCGGTCAGGAGCTTCAAGGTGGCCGCGTCCGTTATCGCGTGACTGATCGTCAGCCCCTTTCCGGCCGAGCTGATGAGGAGGTACGGATAGTGGCCCGCCCCGATGAGCGGTACGGGCAGCAGCGCCGCGGCGCTCGTGGCGGCGAAGGCCCGGACCCGGTGTCCGCGCACCAGGGCCCACCGGGCGGCCCCGATGGCGGCCGCATACAGGCCGGCGATCGCGGCGGAGGGCACGGGGTTGGTCATCGACGCCCCCGCCCCGAAGAGCGTGAGCAACAGCGCGAGCCCCGCGAACGCCCCGGCCCACCGGGCGAGCCCCTCCCCCGACCGCCGTGCCGCGGCGGCGGCTTCCGGGGCCGACCGGAGCGCCACGAAGGCCGCTCCGTGTGCCGCCAGGAGCAGTGCCGTGGTCACCCCGCACGCCAGCACGAACGGCGAGAACACCTCCCCGAACCCGATGTGGAAGCTGCCGTCCGCCCGGCGCGGCACCCCGCGCAACAGCAGCCCCACCACGAGTCCCCAGCACACGGCGGGCAGCGCGCCGCCGGTGAAGATCAGCGCGTCCCAGCGGGCACGTCCCCGGGCGGTGCGCGCCCGGCCGCGCAGTTGGACGGCGGCGTTGCCGGTGACCAGGCCGAGCAGGACGGCCACGATCAGGGGGTACAGGCCGGACAGGAGGGTGCCCTCCAGGTGCGGGAAGGCGCCGAAGAGGACTCCGGTGAAGGCGACGAGCCAGACCTCGTTGCCGAGGAAGAAGGGGGCCATGGCGTCGAGCCCCGCGTTCCGGCCGGGCCCTTTCGCGCCCGGGGAGCGCAGGAAGGGGTGCAGCATCTGTACGCCGAGGTCGTACCCGCCGAGTACGAAGTACCCGCCGAGGAGCAGGCCGAGCAGGGCCAGCCAGAGGACTTCCAGACTCATCGGGCTCACCATCCGTTGACTGAGAGGTTGACTGAGAGGGGGAGAGGGGGTTCGCGTGTCGGTCGTCAGTACGTCGCGACGGGCTGCCGTTCCTCGGGCTCCGGTCCGCCCCCGGGCGGCGGCAGCGGCTCGGTGACGCCGAGCTGGGCGGCGTCCGGCCCCTTGCGGGCGAAGTGGGTGATGAGCGTCCAGTTCGTTGTGGCGAGGGCGAGGAAGAGCGCGACGAAGGCGGCGCAGGACACGAGCAGGGAACTTCTGCTGACGTTCGAGAGTGCTTCCTCGACGGTCAACTCGCCGTAGACGAGCCAGGGTTGGCGTCCCACTTCCCGTACGACCCAGCCCCCGACCGAGGCGAGGAAGGGGAAGGGGATCATCGCCACGAGCACCCACGCGACGGGCCGCCACCGCACCACCCGGTCCTTCCACACCAGCACGAGCGCGATCAGCGTGATCGTGGACACGGTGTTGCCGATGAGCGTCATGGCGTCCATGGAGAACCGGACGGTCTCCTCCCAGGGCACGTAGTTCCCGGGCCCGTGCTCGGCGGCCAGCCGTTCCTGGAGTTCGGCGACCCCGCTGCCCCGGATCACGGCCTCCTTCATCGGCTGGGTGGCCGCGATGACGGGCCGCTGCTGTTCGCCGACGACCACCACGAAGAAGGAGGCGATCGTCGACACCCACAGCCCCAGCCGCAACGACGCCCGGAACAAACGCGCTTCCCCGGTGTGCCGCAGGAAGTGCCAGGCGCTGACCCCCGCGACGAAGACGCCGCCGGTGGTGAGGGCGGCGAGGGCCACGTGCTGGAGGGCGATCAGGGCGCTGTCGTTGGTGAGCAGGGCTCCGAAATCGGTCAAGTAGGCCACACCGTCGCGCAGTTCATGGCCGACGGGATGTTGCAGGAAACCGTTGGCGACCATGATCCAGTACGCCGAGGCGTACGCGGTGAGGGCCACGAGCCAGATCAGTGCGACGTGGACCCCCCTCCGCAACCGCCCCCAGCCGAAGATCCACATTCCCAGGAAGGTGGATTCGGCGAAGAACGCGATGAGGGTCTCCAGCGCGAGCGGGGCGCCGAAGACGTTCCCCGCGAATTTGCTCAACCCGCTCCAGCTCAGCCCGAACTGGAACTCCATGACGAGGCCGGTGGCGATGCCGACCGCGTAGTTGACGACGTACAGCTGACCCCAGAAGCGGGTCATGCGCTCCCACGTCGCTCGAGTGGCGGGGTCACGGCTCAGGGCGGCACGGGTGTGCATGATCGCGACCAGGGGGACCAGCCCCATGGTGAGGATCACGAACAGCCAGTGGATGCCGGTCGTGGCCGCGAACTGGAGTCGGGCCAGGTCCGCAGCGCTCATGGGGCGGCCTTCCTGGAGGGGGGGGTGGGGTGGTGCCCTGGAGGGGGCAGGGCGGCGCGCGTGCTCCGCACCGGCGGCACCGGGGCGGTCGGTGCGGCCCGCCCCTTGACCGTAGGGAAAATCTCTTATGCGTTCCAAGACCAGTTCCGCCATGTGAAGATGCCTCCAGAGGCATCGATCGACACCGCCGGGGGACCCGTGGACCTGCTGCAACTGCGCTACTTCCGGACGGTCGCCCGGTACGAGCACATGAGCCGCGCCGCCGAGGAACTGCACGTCGCGCAGCCCTCCCTCAGCCGCACCGTCGCGCGCCTGGAGGCCGACCTCGGCATGCCGCTCTTCGACCGCGAAGGCCGCCGCATCCGGCTCAACCAGTACGGCGCCATCTTCCTGCGCCACGTCGAGCGCGCCCTGAGCGAGCTGGACGACGGCCGCCGGGCGGTGCGGGAGGCGCGGGACACGGGCCTGGGCCGGGTCGCCGTGGCCTCGGAGACCCTCCTGACGATCACCCCGGCGCTGGGCAGCTTCCGGGCCGCCCACCCGCGCGCCGACGTCCGGCTCCACCAGTCCGACGCACCGGAGATGGACCGCCGGCTGCGGGCCAGGGAGGTCGACTTCTGTCTCGCCTCACAGCCCTTGTCGGGCGCCCACCTCGAAACGATGGAACTGGCGCGCGAGGAGGTGCTGTTGGCGGTTCCGTACGGTCACCGGCTGGCCGGGCGGCGGAGCGTGACGATCCCGGAGGTGGCCGACGAGCCGTTCGTCACCACGCGCCGGGGATACTGGCAACGGGCCCTGCTGGAAAGGCTGTTCGCGACCGAGGGACTCACCCCGCTGATCTCCTGCGAGGGCGACGAACCCGGCGCCAGCCAGGACATGATCAGTGCGGGTCTGGGCATCGGCCTCATCCCGGCCGTGTCCCGCCAGGTCGGCACGCACGAGCGGGTGCCGGTGGTGTGGGTGGGCCTGGACGCGCCGGACTGCGAACGCAGGCTCACCCTCGCCTGGAACAAGGACAGTCACCTCTCGGAAGCGGCAGTGGCCTTCCGGGAGTTCGTCACGTCGACCCCCTTCATGTCCCACCATCTGCCGCTCCCCCGCCGGACGGAGTCCGCGCCCGGCGGGGCCTGACCACCCGTCACCCCTCCCGGCGCATTAGGAGCCGCCCCCCACGGAACCACTCCCCCTCCCTCGGTTCCCGGAGCATGCGCGCCACCTCGGTGAACCCGGCGTCGGCGGACAGTCGCGCCAGGTCGTCCACCGGCCACCGGTAGGCCGTCGTCACCTTGTGGTCGAAGGGCGTCACGGGGCCCCCGTCCGCCTCGTAGAACCCGGCCAGCAGATGGCCGCCGGGCTCGATGACGCGCGCGAACTCCGCCAGGTGAGCGGGCAGTTCGTGCGGAGGCGTATGGATGAGCGAGTACCACGAGAGGACTCCGCGCAGCGAGGCGTCGGCCGTCTCCAGCGCGCCCATGGACCCGGTCTCGAACCGCAGGTCCGGATACGTCTCACGGGCGGTGGCGATCATCGCGGGCGAGAGGTCGACCCCGAAGACGTCGAGCCCGAGGCCCCGCAGGTGCGAGGTCACCGCGCCGGGACCGCAGCCGACTTCGGCGACGGTCCCGCCCCGTACGAGTTCCGCGAAGGCGGCGATGACCGCCCGGTCCAGCGGTGCGCCGTCGAGCGCGTCGCGGAAGAGTTCGGCGTAGAGGGAGGCGACGGAGTCGTAGGCGTCGGCGGTGGTGGCGAGGTGGGGAGAGTCCGCGTTCATGGGGGCCGACCCTGACCGGGCCCGGCCCGCGCCGCACCCCCCGCCCCGCGCTCCTGACCCGGTGTGCGGCTGTCCCCCGGGCGCAGTCGGCCCCTGCCCATGATTGGCCGGAAACGGCTCAACCCGGGCCGGGCGGGCAACCCCGGCGGTCCCCGACCGGTCCCCTCCCGCGACATGCCGCCGCATCCGTCGCCCGGCACGCACCCGAGCCAGCAGGGACACCCCATGCCCGTACGCACACACCGCGCCCCGCGCACCGTCCTCCTCGCCACCGCCACCGCCGCGGCGCTCGCCGCCACCGTCGTCCCGGCCACCGCGCAGGCCCACGACCCGCACGCCCGGACCCGGGCGGCGGTCGACGCGCTCGTACGCGACGGGGCTCCCGGTGTCGTCGCCCGCTCCGAGGGCCGCGGCGGGTCCCGGCCCTGGACGGACACCGCCGGGGTCGGCGACCTCACCACCGGACGCGAACGCGGCCCCCGGGACCGCTTCCGCATCGGCTCCCTCACCAAGACCTTCACCGCCACGGTGGTGCTCCAGTTGGAGGCCGAGGGCAGGCTCTCCCTCGACGACCGCGTCGAGAAGTGGCTGCCGGGCCTGGTCCGGGGCAACGGCCACGACGGCAGCAGGATCACCCTGCGGCAGCTCCTCCAGCACACCAGCGGCATCCACGACTACACGAGCGACCCGAAGTTCATCAGCGAGAGAATGACCGTCGCCTTCCTCGACCGCCGCTACGAGTCCCTGCCCGCCCGGGATCTGGTGAAGATCGCCATGAACCACGCCCCCGACTTCGACCCCGGCGCCAAGTGGGGCTACTCCAACACCAATTACCTCCTCGCCGGGTTGGTCATCGAGAAGGTCACCCGGCATTCCTACGAGTCCGAGATCGACCGGCGCATCCTGCGCCCGCTCGCGCTGCGCGCCACCTCCGTCCCGCACGACGAGTCCCGCCTGCCGCGCCCCAGCAGCCGCGCCTACACCACCTTCGGCGCGGACCCGGCGACGGCGAAGAAGTACGACATCACCGAGCTGAACCCCACCCTGGCGGGCGCCGCGGGCGGCATGGTCTCCAGCACGGCCGACCTGACCCGCTTCTACCGCGCCCTGCTCACCGGCAAGCTCCTGCCGAAGCGGCAGCTCGCCGAGATGAAGACCACCGTCCCGATGAGCGACCAGCGCCCCGACCTGGCCTACGGCCTGGGCATCTACCAGGAGAAGCAGTCCTGCGGCAAGGTGATGTGGGGCCACACGGGAGGAATCCACGGCTCGACGACGCACGCGATGGCGAGCGAGGACGGCGGCAAGGCGGTGGCGCTGAACCTGAACGGGGACTGGAGCGGGGACACGGACACGGTGATGGAGGCGGAGTTCTGCCCCAAGTAGCCCACCGGGGCAGCCGGGACGGCAGGCCCGATCGGGCCTGCCGTCCCGGCGCGGCCCCGCGTCGCGTCGCGTCAGAAATTGATCATGTGCCCGGCGAGTCCGTGCACCGCCTCCTTGACGGCCTCGCCCAGCGTCGGGTGCGCGTGCACGTTGCGCGCGACCTCGTGGACGGTGAGGTCCCACTGCTGGGCCAGCGTCAGCTCCGGGAGCAGCTCGGTGACATCGGGGCCGATCAGGTGCGCGCCGATGATCTCGCCGTGGGTGTCGTCGCTGATCAGCTTCACGAAACCGGTCGCGTCGCCCAGGCCGTGCGCCTTGCCGTTGGCGGTGAAGGGGAACTTGGCGACCTTGACGTCGAAGCCCTTCTCCCTGGCCTGCGCCTCGGTCCAGCCGAAGCTGGCGATCTGCGGCTGCGAGTACGTGGCGCGCGGGATCATCGGGTAGTCGAGCTCCATCGTCTCGGCGTCCGCGATGGTCTCGGCGGCGACGACGCCCATGGCCTCGGCGGTGTGCGCGAGCATCAGCTTGGCGGTGACGTCGCCGATGGCGTAGATGTGCGGCACCGAGGTGCGGCAGCGGCCGTCGACCTCGATCGCGCCGCGCTCGGTGACGGCGACACCGGTCGCCTCCAGACCGTAACCGGTGACGTTCGGCGCGAAGCCGATCGCCTGGAGGACCTTGTCGGCCTCCAGCACCTTCTGCGCGCCGTCCTTGCCGGTGACCGTCACCTGGACCTGTGCGCCGGACTCGTCGATGGACTCGACACGGGTCGAGGTGAGCACGTCGATGCCCAGCTTCCGGTACTGCTTGGCCAGTTCGGTGGAGACGTCCACGTCCTCCAGCGGCGCGATCCGGTCCAGGAACTCGACGATGGTGACCTTCACGCCGTAGTTGTGCAGGACGTACGCGAACTCGATGCCGATGGCGCCCGCGCCCGCGATGACGACGGACCGCGGGAGGTCCTCGGCGAGGATCTGCTCCTCGTACGTCACGACGCGCTCGCTGCGCGCCGTGCCGGGGAGCAGCTTGGGGGTGGCGCCGGTGGCGATGACGCAGTTCTCGAAGGAGATCTGCCGCGTGGTGCCGTCGGAGCCGGCGACCTGGAGGGTGTGCGCGTCGAGGAAGGTGCCCCGGCCGTCGATCTCGGTGATGCCGTTCTTCTTCATCAGGTAGTGGACGCCCTTGACCCGGCCGTCCGCGACCCGGCGGCTGCGCCGGTGGGCCTCGCCGTAGTCGAAGGTCACCTCGCCGTCGACCTTGATGCCGAAGGTCTTGGCCTCGCGGGTGAAGATGTGCGCCAGTTCGGCGTTGCGCAGGAGCGCCTTGGTCGGGATGCAGCCGACGTTCAGACAGACGCCGCCCCAGTACTTCTCCTCCATCACCGCGACCTTCTTGCCCAGTTGGGCCGCGCGGATGGCGGCGACGTAGCCACCGGGTCCCGCCCCGAGGACGACGACGTCGAAGCGCTCTTGCATGAAAGTTCCCCTCTGAATCAAACCGGTGTGTCGCGCCCAGCCCGGGTGACGAGCCGCGATGTGTGCCGCGTGACGGATCACGTCACCTGCTGTGTCACCTGTCGCGTTACGTCCAACCGCCGCGCTCCGGAGATCATTCCGCCGCGCCACGGGCACGTCACACGGTAGCGGCAACCGGGGCGGCGCCCGCTGCCCGGTGACGACCGCCACAGTGCGCGCGGCCCTGGTCGCACGCGGGCCCCGCGCCGTACCCTGAGGGGCCTTGCGCGTCCCGGGGGCGACACGCCGGTGACAGGGGGCGAGGACGATGTCCTGGGCGACGACCAGGTGCCGGTGCGGCGACGCGCGCTTCCGGCACGGCGAGCCGCGGTACGCGGGGGCCTGCGCGGCCTGCGACTGCGCGGCGTTCGCGAACCCGGAGCCCCTGCCGCTCCCTCCGGAACCGCCGCCCTCGCCCCCCTTGGAACCGCACCCGTCCTGCCCGACCCAGGAGTCGGGCTGCAACGGCATGCATCCCACGATCGGCTGGTGAACCGGTGAGGGGGTGGGCGGCATGCTCACCGCCCGCCCTTCCGCGGGCCAGCGGCTCACGCGCCGCCCGCCCCCCGGCGGCTCACCACGACGACGTGGTGACCCCCGGCAGGAACCCCGCGTGTGCCTGCTCGCGCATCCGCACCCGGGAGAGCCCGAACTTCCGCAGGTGCCCGCGCGGCCGGCCGTCCACGCTGTCCCGGTTGCGCACCCGGGTCGCGCTCGCGTCGCGCGGCTGGCGGCGCAGCTCGGCACCGGCCGCCGCGCGCTCGGCTTCGGTGGCGTCCGCCCGGCGCAGGACCCCCTTCAGCTCGGCCCTGCGGGCCGCGTACCGCGCGACGGTCGCCCGCCGCTGCCCGTTCTTCGCGATCTTGCTCCGCTTCGCCATCAGACCTTCCCCCCTCGGGCCCTGATGCGGGCGACGGCCGCCTCGATGCCGATGACGTCGACCGTCCTGATGCCGCGTGCGCTGAGGGTCAGCCGGACGCCGCGCCCCTCGCTGGGCAGCCAGTAGCGCTTGTGCTGGATGTTCGGGTCGAAGCGGCGCGCGGTGCGCCGGTGGGAGTGGGAGATGCGATTGCCGAAGCCCGGCTTGGCTCCGGTCAGCTGGCAGTGGGCGGACAAGGGCGGGACCTGCCTCTCTGTGCGTCCGGTGCCGGGGCAGCGGACGCCCCGGCGACGTACCGGCGGAGAACCACTATTGAAAATGGTTCCCGTTTTCAATATGATAGCGCCATGGCTCGCAACGAAGTACGCCCGATCGTCAAGCTCCGCTCCACGGCGGGGACCGGCTTCACCTACGTGACCCGCAAGAACCGCCGCACCAGCCCCGACCGGCTGGTCCTGCGCAAGTACGACCCGAAGGCCGCCCGGCACGTCGACTTCCGCGAGGAACGCTGACCGCCGGTCCCCCCGCCACCCGCCCCACCTCCTGGAGGAACCCCTCATGCAGCACGGAATCCACCCCGCCTACGGCCCCGTCGTCTTCCGCGACACCGCCGTCGGCTCCGCCTTCCTCACCCGCTCCACCGCCACCAGCACCAGGACGGTCGAGTGGGAGGACGGCAACACCTATCCGGTGGTCGACGTCGAGATCTCCTCGGTGAGCCACCCCTTCTACACCGGCACCGCCCGCGTCCTGGACACCGCCGGACGCGTCGAGCAGTTCGAGCGCCGGTACGGCCGCCCCGGGGCGAAGTGATGGAGGCGGCACCCGGAGCGCTCGGACCGCCCCCGTTGGCGGTCGCCCTGGTCGGCGGGCTCCACGCGGACGCCCGCCGCCGGGCGGTGGACCGCCTCCTGGCGGCCGTCCCCGGCAGCGTCGCCCTGCACCACGACCTCGCGGAGGCGGCCCGCGCGCCCGGTTCCGGGGCGGTGCTGCGCACGGTCCGCGATGCCACGGGCGAGCTGACCCGGGGCGAGACACCGCTGGTCAACGACTGCGCGTGCTGCGCCCTGCGCGCGGACCTGCTGCCCGAGCTGCGGCGCATCGCCGCGCTCGGGCTCACCCGGCTCGCGGTCGTGGAGCTGTGGGACGCGGTGGAGCCGCGCGCGACGGCGGAGGCCGTCGCCGCCCATGGCGGCGAGAGCCTGCGGCTGACCGGGGTGATCACCGCCGTCGACCCCGCTCTCGTACTCCCGAGTCTGGGGAACGGGGACGACCTCGCGGAGGCGGGCCTGGCCGTCGCGGCCACGGACCGGCGCGCGGTGGGCGACACCTGGGCCCGGCAGCTCGAATACGCCTCCGTGCTCGCGCTCGCCGACGACGGCCACGCGGACGCGGAGGACCGGGCGCTGCTCGCGCAGCTCCACCCGACGGCCCGACAGGTGTCCGTCGACTCCGACGATCTGGTGCGGGAGGCCTTCGCCGGGTTCGACGTGGCGGCCGCCGCCGCGGCGCAGCATCCGGCCTGCGCCCGGCTTCCCCAGGAGGCGGACGAGGCCGGTGTGTCCACCCTGGTGTGGCACCGGCACCGCCCCTTCCACCCCGGCAGGCTCTTCGACGCGCTGGAGGAGCTGTGCTGCGGGGCGGTGCGCAGCCGGGGCAGGTTCTGGCTCGCGGACCGGCCGGACACGCTGCTGGCCTGGGACTGCGCGGGCGGCGCGCTGTGCGTGGAGGCTTCGGGCCCGTGGCTGGCGGGGCTGCCGAACGCGGCCTGGGAGCTGGAGTCGCCGATCCGGCGGACGGCGGCGGCGCTGGACTGGCACCCCGAGCACGGGGACTGCTGCCAGCACCTGGTGTTCACCTCACCGGGCCTGGACCGGGAGGGGCTGACGCGCCTGCTGGACTCCTGTCTGCTGACGGACGCGGAGTACGCGGCGGGGCGGCACGGCTGGGAACGGCTCCCGGCGGCCTTCGACGTGTTCCTGGCACCCGCCCGCTGACGCCCGAACCTCCCGGTCCGCTTCTCGAAAGGCCGAAGAGGTCGCCGTGCGCGCGATGACTTCCGCACCTGGACGGAGTCTGCCTTTCAGCAACGCAGACGGCTTCCCGCCCCGACCTTCCCAGGAGTCGACCATGACCTCGCCCGAGTCCCACACCCTGTCCGTGCCCGGCGCCGAGCTGGCCTACGACGTGCGCCCCGGCACCGGTGGCGGCGTCCCCCTGTTCCTGCTCGGCTCGCCGATGAGCGCGGCCGGGTTCGTCTCGCTCGCCGCGCACTTCACGGACCGTACGGTGATCACCTACGACCCCCGGGGCGTCGAGCGGAGCAAGCGCACCGACGGGGCGGCGGAGTCCCACCCCGAGGAGCACGGGGAGGACATCCGCGCGGTGATCGAAGCGGTCGGCGCGGAGACGGTGGACGTCTTCGCGAGCAGCGGCGGCGCGGTCAACACGCTCGCCCTGGTCGCGCGCCACCCCGCGCTGGCCCGCACCGTGGTCGCGCACGAGCCGCCGCTCGCGGAGGTCCTGCCGGACCGGGACGTCGCCCTGCGGGTCTTCGCGGACATGGGCGAGACGTACCGGCGGGAGGGGTTCGGGGCGGGGATGGCGAAGTTCATCGCGGCGGCGGTGCACCAGGGGCCGTTCCCGGCGGACTGGACGGACGGGCCCGCGCCCGACCCGGCGGCCTTCGGCCTGCCGACGCAGGACGACGGCACCCGCGACGACGCGCTGCTGGGCCAGAACCTGCGCAACTCCACGGGCTACCGGCCGGACTTCGCGGCACTGCGGGCCGCCTCGACACGACTCGTGATCGCGGCCGGCCGGGAGTCGGAGCGCGAGCTGCCGGCCCGGGGGGCGCTGGGCGTGGCCGAGCGGCTGGGCATCGCCCCGACGATGTTCCCCAGCCACCACGGGGGCTTCCTGGGCGGGGAGTTCGGGCAGGAGGGGGAGCCGGCGGAGTTCGCGAAGGCGCTGCGGGCGGTGCTGGACGGAGATTCCTGACGCGGACGCCGCCGTCGGCGGTGACGCCGCCCCGGCCGGTGGCGTGACTCCGCCCTGGGCGGTGATGCTCCCGTCACCGGTGACGCTGCCCCTGACCCGGCCCGCGTCCCGCCCTTCGCGGAGGGCGGGTGGTCAGGCCGGGGGAAGGCGGCTAGCGTCCGGGCATGGATGAGTTCGACCCCTGGTCAGCAGAGTTCCTCAGTGACCCCTACCCCAGCTACGCGGCCCTCCGCAGCCGCACCCGCGTCCACTTCTTCGAGCCCACCGGCCAGTGGCTGGTCCCCCGCCACGCCGATGTCTCCGCCCTGCTCCGCGACCGCCGGCTGGGCCGGACGTACCAGCACCGCTTCACGCACGAGGAGTTCGGCCGCAGCGCTCCGCCCGCCGAGCACGAGCCCTTCCACACCCTCAACGACCACGGCCTGCTCGACCTGGAGGCCCCGGACCACACCCGCATCCGCCGCCTGGTCGCGAAGGCCTTCACCCCGCGCACGGTCACCCGCCTCACCCCGTACGTCGAGGGCCTGGCCGCCGATCTCGTGGCGGACCTCGTCGAGAGCGGCGGCGGGGATCTCCTCTCCTCCGTGGCCGAGCCGCTGCCCGTGGCCGTGATCGCGCAGATGCTCGGCATCCCGGAGCGGGACCGGGCTCCGCTGCGCCCGTGGTCCGCCGACATCTGCGGCATGTACGAGCTCAATCCCCCGCCCGAGACCGCCGAGCGGGCCGTCCGCGCCTCCCGCGAGTTCACCGCGTACCTCAAGGACCTGATCGCCTTCCGCCGCCGTTCCCCCGGCGACGACCTCCTCTCCGGTCTCATCGCCGCCCACGAGGACGGCGAGCGCCTCACCGAGCAGGAGGTGATCTCCACCTGCGTCCTGCTGCTCAACGCGGGCCACGAGGCCACCGTGAACGCCACCGCCAACGGCTGGCACGCCCTCTTCCGCCACCCCGGCCAGCTCGCCGCGCTCCGGGCGGACCCGCGGGAGCTCGTCCCCACCGCCGTGGAGGAGCTGCTGCGGTACGACACCCCCCTCCAGCTCTTCGAACGCTGGGTCCTCGACGACATCGAGATCGACGGCGTGACGATCGGGCGGGGCTCCGAGGTCGCCCTGCTCTTCGGCTCCGCCAACCACGACCCGGCGGTCTTCGACCACCCGGAGCGGCTAGACCTGGCCAGGAAGGACAACCCGCACATCTCCTTCAGCGCGGGCATCCACTACTGCATCGGCGCGCCCCTGGCCCGCATCGAACTCGCCGCCTCCCTGCGCGCGCTGCTCGACCGGGCCCCCGCACTGAGCCCGGCCGCCGAACCCGGGCGGAAACCCAACTTCGTGATGCGCGGTCTGAGCGAGCTGCTCGTCACGGTCTGAGCGGGCGGGCCCACGAACGCCCCGCCCGCCCCTTCGTCAGCCCGTCGCCAGCAGCGCCTCCCAGGCCTCCGCCGCGTCCGGGAACCGGTCCAGCAGCTCCGCACCGCCGGCCGGTGCGTCCTGTGCCGCCCACGGGCCCTCGCAGCCCAGCAGTTCCGCCAGCGCGTCGCACGCCGCCGGATGTGCGGCGAGCAGCACGGCACGCCCGGCTGCGGGGGCCGGCGACCCCGCGGGCGCGGGCTGCTCGCGCCACGGCGGCGTCCAGGCGTCCAGTGCCGCGAGCCGTCCCGGGAAGACGCGCCCGGCCTCGCGGGTCAGCCGGGCGGCGAGCTCCGCGCCGTCCGCGCGCAGGGCGGTGACCAGCGTGGGCAGCCACGGCAGGAGCACCCGGTCGGGGAGGCGGCCGAAGGCGTTCGACACCGCTTCGACGACGAAGTCCACCAACTGCGGCACCGGCTCCAGGGCGTGCAGCAGTCCGCTGAGGTAGCGGGGGTAGGCGGGCAGGGCGAGCGGGTCGGCCAGCAGCGCGTCGCAGCGTGAGCGCAGTTCCTCCCGGGTCAGCAGCCCGAGCTGCACTTGCGCCGCCCACAGCAGTGCCGTACGGGACTGCTCCCGCGGGTGGCACTGGGCGACGGCCAGCTCCAGTTGCGTGCGGTCGCAGCCGAGCGAGAGGGCCAGGCCCTCCATGCTGAACAGGAAGCCCAGCATCGCCGCGACCTGGCGCGCGCCCGCGTCCTCGTCGGCGAAGGCCGTGGGCAGCAGCGTGCAGTAGTGCGCGTAACCGGTCTTGACGAAGGACTCGACCCACTGCGGGAGCGAGGGTTCGGACGTGCGGTAGTACGCGAGCAGGCGGCGGACCCTGCGCAGCACCTCCGGTGCGCCGTCGACGGTGCGTTCGGCGGCCAGGACCTCCAGGGCGCGGGTGCCGAGTTCGTCGGCGAGGCGGCGGCTGCGCAGGTACAGCGTCGCCTCCTCGACCGCCTGGAGGACGGTCGCGGTGGTGGCCTGCGGGTCGTAGGCGGCGCGCCGCAGCCGTTGTTCCAGGACCTGTTCGAGGCTGACGCCCTCGTAGCCCAGCTCGATGAGCGCGCGCTGGTGGGTGCCGATGGCCAGGTCCCAGGACTCCTGGAGGGACTGTTCGCCGAGCGTGCGCTCGCCCATGATGGGGCGGGCGGCGCCGGCCGGCAGCAGGCGGCGCAGCATCCACAGCACGTCGGAGCACGGCCGCAGTCCGGGCTGTCCCGCCAGGTCGAGCAGCGCCCTCTTCACGCCGCGCTGTTCGAGCTTGAGGCCGAGCGGGGCCAGCCGGTCGTGCACGTCGCGTGCCAGGGGCGGCAGCGCCTCGTACCCCACGCGGCCGATCCGGTCCCCGCCCAGCATGATCTCGACGAGCCTGCGGACGTCGCGCCTGCCCGGCACGCTGTCCTTCTCGATGCAGGTGACGGCCGCGTCCTGGAAGTCGTACGGGGTGGGCCTGGCGCGTTCGCGCATCCGGGCGAGCAGGATCGACGTCTCGTACACGGCGATGGCGTCGGCGGTCGAGGCGAGGTAGCCGGCCTTGCGGGCGGCGCGGACGATCTCGACGGACCAGCCGAGGAGTTCGGCCTCGTCGACGGCGTCGACGACGGGGGCCCGCCGCAGGAACCCGGACAGCCTGTCGCCCGGCTCCGGGGCGGCGACGGCGTCGGCGGCCCGGCTCCGGCCGGGTTTCCCGGCTCCCGCCTGGCCCGCGAGCCGGTACGGCTGGACCTTGGTGCGCTTGAGGTTCTTGGCCCACTGGGTCGCGGCGATCGACACCGATCCGGCGGCCAGGCCGAACTGCGCCTCGATGGCCGCGTGGCTGGACGGGATCAGCCCGTACTGCCAGGTGCTGCCGCTGGGCGGGGTGATCTCGAAGGTGTCGCTGCCGTGCAGCCCGAACTCGGCGACCCGGCTGGCCGCGTGGAACGCGCCGCAGACGTACAGGCAGTCGTCGGGGTCGGTGCCGGTCTCGGCCAGGTGGGCGCGCATCCGGGTCCACATGTACCGCTCGCGGTCCTCGTCGACCCCGGCCCGGCCGGTGCCGCCCGGGGCGAGCCTGCGGAAGAGGCTGCCGATGAGGAACATGACCTGGCGGTACGTCTCGTGGTCGACGTCCGCCGCCCCGAGCGGCTGCTCGACGTACTGGTGCCACCACTCGCTCCAGTGCCGGACCTTGCCGTGCCGCAGGAGGTGTTCCTCCAGTTCGGCGAAGCGCGGGCGCAGATCGCCGATCTCGACGCCGACCGCATCGCCGTGCAGCGCTGCCTCCTCCTCGGCGGGCGGGGCGTCGGGGCCGGGGTCCGCGGGGACCTCGGCCGCGTCCTCGCGGGTGCGCCACTGGAAGACGTGGTCCGACGAGCGGTCGACGAGGACGAGTTCGACGCCGGGGGTGTCGAGTGCGTACGCGATGGCCTGGTACTCGGCGGACGCCTCGGTGATCGGGGCGACGACCGACAGCGGCGCCCAGTCGGCGGGGAAGCCGGCGACCTCGGCGGCGAACGCCTGGACGGCCACCGGGAGGCGGCAGTTGCGCAGCTCGGTGAGGAGCGGCGTCATGTCCTCGCAGAGTTCCAGGTAGATCACCTTGGGCTGCTTCTCGCGCAGCCGGCGGGCCATGGCGGTCGCGGAGGCGGGCGAGTGGTGGCAGACGGGGAAGATCTCCAGGGGTTCGCGGGCGGCGCGGTCGACGTCGTCGACGAGGCCCAGCAGGATGCCCTCCAGGGCGCCGGGACCGTCGGCGAACTCCCGTGCCGCGTCCTGGAGCTGGCGGCGGAGGGCGTCGAAGTCCGACCCGCTCGCGGAGGCCCGCCGCACGGCGGCGGTCACGACAGGGTCGCGATCGCGTCGCGGCCGCCTTCGAGGAACTCCGGCCACTCGCCGCCCTCGTCCTTGCTGCGCGGCTCGACAACGCCGTGCAGGTACTTGTTGAGGATGGCCAGGTCCTCGGGATCGCGGCGGGCGAGGGAGCCGACGAGCGAGGAGGCGAGGGTGCGGGCGGTGAGGGTGCGTTCACCGAAGAAGTTGCCGTGCAGGATGGAGTCCTCCAGGACGCCGATCTGTTCGGCGGTGGACAGGGCCGACTCCAGCTTCTCGTCGTCGCTGCCCGCTGCCGCCGCGGAGGCGCGCAGGTCGGCGAAGCTCTGCAGGAGCACGTCGAGGAGGGTGGGCGGCACGTCGAGTTCGATCCGGTGGCGGCGCAGCAGTTCCTCGGTGCGGAAGCGGACGATGTCGGCCTCGCTCTTCTTGTTCGTCACGACCGGGATGCGGACGAAGTTGAAGCGGCGCTTGAGCGCGGAGGACAGGTCGTTGACGCCCCGGTCACGGCTGTTGGCGGTGGCGATGACGGAGAAGCCGGGCTTGGCGAAGACGATGCTGTCGTCGCTGTCGCTGTCCAGCTCGGGGACGGAGATGTACTTCTCGGAGAGGATGGAGATCAGGGCGTCCTGGACGTCGCTGGTGGAGCGGGTGAGCTCCTCGAAGCGGCCGATGCGTCCCGACTCCATGGCGGTCATGATCGGCGAGGGGATCATCGACTCGCGGGACTGTCCCTTGGCGATGACCATGGACACGTTCCAGGCGTACTTGATGTGGTCCTCGGTCGTGCCGGCGGTGCCCTGGACGACGAGGGTGGAGTTGCGGCTGATCGCGGCGGCCAGGAGTTCCGCGAGCCAGCTCTTGCCGGTGCCGGGGTCCCCTATGAGCAGCAGGCCGCGGTCCGAGGCGAGGGTGACGATGGCGCGCTCGACGATGGAGCGCTCGCCGAACCACTTCTGGGAGATCTCCCGGTCCAGGCCGTCGGCCCGCTCGGAGCCGAGCACGAACAGGCGGACCATCTTGGGCGAGAGCCGCCAGGAGAACGGCTTGTGGCCGTCGTCGACGGACTCCAGCCAGTCCAGCTCCTCGGCGTACTTGATCTCGGCGGGGGCGCGCAGCAGATCGGACATGTCAGTACCTTTCGATAGGAAACGCACGGCGATGGGTGTGCGGGAGGAAGGGGGAAGCGTTGCGGGTGGCTCGCGTCGCGCGGGCCGGCGGGCTCAGCCCAGGAAGGTCTTCAGCTCCTGGACCAGCTTGCGTATGTGGCCGGAGAGGACGGGAGTGCCCAGGTCCTTGAAGCGCTCGCGGAACCACGGGTTGACCTCACCGCGTCCGGCGCTGGTGACCGATCCGACGGGGATGAACTTGGCCCCCGAGGCGTGGATCGCCGCCATGCTCTTGAAGAGCTCGGCGCACTGCCACTCGTAGAAGTCGGAGATCCACACCACGACCGTGTTGCGCGGTTCGGCGATCTTCGGCTGGACGAGGGCCATGGCGCAGGTGCCGTCGGTGCCGCCGCCGAGCTTGGTGCGCAGCAGCGTCTCGAACGGGTCGTGCGCCCAGGGCGTCAGGTCGAGTGCCTGGGTGTCGTACGCGACGAGATGGACGTCCACCTTGGGCAGCCCGGCGAAGATCGACGCCAGGATGGTGCAGTTGACCATCGAGCTGACCATGGACCCGGACTGGTCGACGACGACGAGCCGCTGCGGGGTGGTCTTGCGGGCGGTCTGCTTGTAGAAGAGACGGTCGACGTAGAGGCGCTCCTGCTCGGGGTCCCAGTTGGTGAGGTTCTTCCAGACGGTGCGGTCGAGATCGAGGTTGCGGTAGACCCGTTTGGGCGGGACGGACCGGTCGAGCGTGCCGACGGTGGACTTCTCCACCTGGGTGCGGAGCACTTCGGCGACCTCGTCGACGAACCGCCGGATCAGCTTCTTGGCGTTGGCCAGGGCGACGCCGGAGAGGTTGTCCTTGTCGCGCAGGAGCTGCTCGACGAGCGACATGCTCGGCGTGAGCTTCGCGGCGAGCGCGGGGTCGGCGAGGACTTCGCGCAGCCTCATCCGCCGGACCAGGCCGGCCTCGATGGCGCCGAGTTCGGGCCCGATCTCCGGGACGAGCCGGCCGAGGTCGGGCACCGCGCCGCCGCCACCGCTGCCGGTCGGGCTGACACCTCGGCCCGCGCCGCCTCCGGTGCGCCCGCCGCCGGCCCGTCCGCCGCGCAGTTCGCCGGGGCCGCAGCCCAGGGCGCGTTCCAGCCAGGCCGCGTCGGACTGCCAGTTCGCCAGTTGCCCGGCGGAGACGTTCCCGGAGGTGGGTGCGAAGACGTTGAGCAGCACCTTCGACACGAGCGCCGCCCGCCGCACCTCGGCGGCCCGGTCGCGGTCCGCACCGTCCGGCTCCCCGTCCCCGGGGTTCATCAGCCCGTCGAACTCGGCGGCCAGTTCGGGGTGGCGCTGCACCAGCGTGTCGACGGACTCCCGTGCGTCGAGCACTCCCATGGGCAGTCCGAGGTCCTCGACGACGGCGAGGCTCGCCGACTCCAGACCCGGCTGCTCCTCGGGGTCGAAGAGCCGCGACAGCAGCCGCCAGTACTGCACCTGCCGCCGGCTCTCGTACGAGACGGCTTCCGCCCCGTCGTCCGTGGTTCCGGTCGTCATGTCCGCAGCAGCCTTCCCGCTCGTTCGCGCAGTACGGTCGCGGCGTCGGTGGCCGCCTTCTCGGCCTTCGCCCCGGCCTTGTCCGTGGTCCCGCCCGCCCACGCCCCGGCGTGCACGCCGACCGGTTTCTTCCGTACGAGCGTCTCCACCGCGAGCGGCTGGAGCCGGAACTCCCCGGCGTCCCAGCGCAGCAGCCCGATGCAGGCCCGCGAGGCCGCGACGGCCCGGGGGGTGAGCGGTCCGGCCGCCGGGATGCGGTCGACGTCCACGCCCAGCCGCTGTCCGGCCACCTCGAACGTCACCGCGTCGCCGTCCGTCCCGGTGCCGTACCCCTCCAGGAACACCGGGACCGCCAGGCGCGCCGGATGCCGGTCCAGGGGCGCGGTCTGCGGGCCGGTCGCGGCGGGCAGGGCCACCCGCGCGGTGGTGAGCGCATCGGCGGGCTCACCCGGCTTCGCGTGCACGTCGGCCCACAGGAGGTCGCCCTCGGCGGTGAGCGGCATGCCGGTCAGCTCCATGGCGCGTCCCTCGCCCGCGGCGGCCAGCAGCGACATGTGCGGCCGCAGCAGTTGCCAGAGCCCCGCCCCGACGACGGTGTCCGGCTTGGGCGCCGACACGCTCGCCCGCACGATCCGGGACGGCGACCCGTCGGCGGGCTCGAACACGGCGTGGACCTGTGCCTGCACGGCGGTGGCGTGCTCCTGGAGGTCGACGCCGAGCGGCAGCAGCCGCCCGGTGACCGGCTCGGCCCCGGCCCCGGCGGCCGCCCCTGGCACGGTCAGCAGCAGGCCCTTCGTCCACAGGTCGGCCCACCTGCGTACCGGGAACTGCTCGACGCACGCGCCGGGGCAGGACGCGGCGAGTTCGGCGGCGAATCCGTCGAGCAGGGCGGCGAGCCGGCGCAGCGCGGGGTCGGCGAGGAGCGCGGAGACGACGGGCGCCGCGGCCGACACCCCTTCGTGGTCGAGCCCCCGCCAGCCCGTGCGCGCCAGGTCGGCGAGCCAGGACCGGGCGGCGGCCAGCACGTTCGCGCCGCCCGTGGCCCCGGGAGCGGGGAAGCCGGCCGCTGCGGGCTCCCGCCCCGTGGCCGCCCCGACACGCTCCAGCAGCGCGTCGTGCACGGCTCCGAGCAGGGCGGAACGCGCCGCGGCGAGCGCGACGAAGTCGTCCTCGCCGCCACCGCCCCCGGCGGTCTTCTCGGCGGCGTGGGCGACCCGTGCGGCCAGCGGGCTCCCCGAGACGGCACGGGCCAGCTCGGTCAGCCCCCCGGCCTGCGCGGAACCCGGCCGCAGCAGCCCGTCCACCAGCACCCGGTCGAAGGCGTCGACGGCGGCCAGCGCCGCGTCGAGACCCGCCACGTCGTCGGTCAGCAGATCCATGCGCATCACGCCACCGCCCGGGTCGGCGGGAACCAGTGCATCTCGGGCAACGGGGCGGTGACCGGGGCCAGTTCGAGGTAGGCGAGATGCCGCAGAAAGCGGCTGAAGACCGAGGCGGCGGCCGAACTCTCCCCGCCGGAGGGGCGGGTAGCCGTCATGGCGGTGACGAGGTCGGCGGCGCCGGCGTCGGCCCCGGCGATCTCCACGCGCAGGTACCGGGCGACGCGCTCGACGCCGTACTGCACGACCGCTTCGGTGACCAGCGCGCGGATGTGGTTGCAGTAACCGCCCCGGAGGCCGCCGCAGGGGCGGTTGTTGTTCGTGCTGCACGTGTACGCGAAGTCCTTGGCGGCGACCGACGACACGTACACCCGCTGGATGTCGGACCCGCTGGAGACGACCCCCTGGAGGCGTCCGTCGGCCAGCTCCACGAACGGCACCTTGGCCAGTTTGCGGGGCCGGGCCGGTGCGATCACGCGCACCGTGCTCGACCTCTCCCTGTGAACGCTCTCTGCCGTCACGTCAACTCCTTCGTTCCGGGTACGCCGAGCAACGGGGCACGCCTCGGGAAGGCGGCCCCGTCGGTTCGGCGGGACATGGAACGAACATAGACGCGACCACTGACAACGGGCCGTGGCGTGACGCGGACCGGTGGACGGTCACGGGTCGGGCCGGGGACTCGGCCCCGTCACCTGAAGCGCTCGCCGCGCGGCTCCGCGGTCGGTTGCCTGAGCGGCAATCAGGTCCGGCCCGGGGTCTCAGTGGCGCTCAGGTCCAGCCCTGGACCGGCATCGCGTCCCTGAGCGGCGCTCAGGTCCAGCCCAGGACCGGCATCACGCCCCTGAGCGGCGCTCAAGGCCCAGCCCAGGACCGGTGGCGTCGCACCCCTGAGCGTTGCTCAGATCAGGCCCTGCGCCAGCATCGCGTCCGCGACCAGTTCGAAGCCGGCGATGTTCGCGCCGACCACGTAGTTGCCCGGCACCCCGTAGCGCTCGGCCGTGGTGTGGCAGGCCTCGTGGATGTGGCGCATGATCTCCTCCAGCCGCTCCTCGGTGTGGGCGAAGGTCCACGAGTCGCGCGAGGCGTTCTGCTGCATCTCCAGGGCGCTGGTGGCCACCCCGCCCGCGTTCGCGGCCTTTCCGGGTGCGAACGCGACGCCCGCCTCCTGGAAGATCCGCACCGCTCCCGGCGTGGTCGGCATGTTCGCGCCTTCGGCGACCGCGCGGACGCCGTTGGCGACCAGAGTGCGCGCGTCGTCCTCGTCGAGCTCGTTCTGCGTGGCACACGGCAGCGCCACGTCGCACGGCACGTTCCAGACGCCGCGGCCCGCCACGAACCGGGCGTGCGGGCCCCGGCGCTCCGCGTACTCCGCGACCCGGCCGCGTCCGGCCTCCTTGATCTCCTTCAGGAGCGCGAGATCGACGCCCTTGTCGTCGACGACGTAACCGCTGGAGTCCGAGCAGGTCACCACGGTCGCGCCGAGCTGCTGGGCCTTCTCGGTCGCGTAGATGGCCACATTGCCGGAACCGGACACGGCGACACGGCGGCCCTCCAGGCTCTCGCCCCTGGCGCGCAGCATCTCGGCGGTGAACATCACGCAGCCGTAGCCCGTGGCCTCGGTGCGGGCCTGTGCGCCGCCCCAGCCCAGGCCCTTGCCGGTGAGCACGCCGGACTCGTAACGGTTCGTGATCCGCTTGTACTGGCCGAAGAGGTAGCCGATCTCCCGGCCGCCCACCCCGATGTCACCGGCCGGCACGTCCGTGTATTCGCCGATGTGACGGTGCAACTCGGTCATGAAGGACTGACAGAAGCGCATGACCTCGGCGTCCGAGCGGCCCTTGGGGTCGAAGTCGGAGCCGCCCTTGCCGCCGCCGATCGGCATGCCGGTCAGGGCGTTCTTGAAGATCTGCTCGAAGCCGAGGAACTTGACGATGCCGAGGTTGACCGAAGGGTGGAAGCGCAGCCCGCCCTTGTACGGGCCGAGGGCGCTGGAGAACTCCACCCGAAAGCCCCGGTTGACATGGATGTCGCCCTTGTCGTCGGCCCACGGGACGCGGAAGATCAACTGCCGTTCGGGCTCGCAGACGCGCTCCACGATGCGGGCGTCCATGAACTCGGGGCGCGCGCCGAGGAGCGGGCCGAGCGTCTCCAGGACTTCGCGCACCGCCTGGTGGAATTCGCTCTCGCCCTGGTTGCGGCGCAGCACCTCGGCGTACAGCCTCTCGATGACGCCGTCGTCGAAGGCACCGTTCCTGACGGCGCCGTGGTGCGTGTGCCCAGAAGTGGTCGCGGACATCGGTCACATCCTCTCCATGCTGGTCGGCATCCGGCACGGCGCCCACCGGGGAGACGGCCCGGGGCCCCGTCGGCCGGGCGCCGACTCGGGAATTCCCCGTCCGCGTACCCGGGGCACGCGGACGCGTCTGACCGGTGATTGTTCCAGTGCATGTCAAGGACGCTCACAGCGGTCCACATGCTGGCGCTCCGGGCCCGTGGGACGCGGGGGCGGAACCCGCCACGTCCGCCCCGCGCACCAGCGCTGACCAGCAGCCCTCGTGCGGGGCCGGCCCGGCCGCGCCGGCGAGGGCCGGCGGGGAGGAGGCGGTCAGCCGCCGGGCCGCGTGCCGGAAGACCTGGCGCCCGTCCTTCCCGACGCGCCCCCCTGGGCGTATGCGGCCCGGATGCGGTGCTTTGCGATCTTGCCGTTGGGATCGCGGGGCAGGTCGGGGACGAGGTCGAGCGCGCGCGGGACCTTGAAGCCCGCGAGCGTGGTGCGCAGGGCGGCGCGGAGCTCGTCGGGGTCGGGGTTCGCGCCCGGATCGGGCTGGACGAGGGCGTGCAGGCGCTCGCCGAACTCGGGGTCCGGGACGCCGAAGACCGCGCAGTCGAGGACACCGGGCAGACCGAGCAGGGCGGCTTCGATCTCGGCGGGGTAGATGTTGACGCCGCCGGAGATGACCATGTCGACGGCGCGGTCGCAGACGTAGAGGTAGCCGTCCTCGTCCAGGTACCCCATGTCACCGACCGAGACCAGTCCGTCGAGGCCGGCCTCCTCGCGGGCCTCCGGGCGGCCCCGGTAGGTGAAGTCCGTGTGCGCGGGCTGGCGGACGTACAGCACGCCGACCTCGCCGGGCGCGCAGTCCTTGCCGTTCTCGTCGACGACGCGGATCTGCGCGTCGCCGAGCGGCCGGCCGACGCTGCCGGGGCGCTCCAGGGCCTCGTGGGAGTCGATGACGGTGATGTAACCGGTCTCACTGGAGGCGTACGTCTCGTGGACGATCGGGCCGAGCCAGTCGATGAGGGCGCGCTTGACCTCGGGCGCGCAGGGCGCTCCGGTCGAGCCGACGAAGCGCAGCGAGGACAGGTCGTACCGCTCGCGGACCTCGCGCGGGAGCTTCAACAGTCGTACGTACATGGTCGGTACGCAGTAGAGCGCGTCGATGCGGTGGCGCTCGACCAGCGCGAGGGTCTGTTCCGGGTCGAAGCGCGGGGCGATGACGAGGAGGTCGGCGGCGATGGCCGCGTACTGGGCGAACATGCTCGGGGCGCTGTGGTAGAGCGGGGCAGTCATCAGGGCGCGGCAGCCGGGGCGCAGTCCGTAGACCCGGCCGACGACGGCGAGGGTGCGGGCGCGGAACTCGTCGATCTCCTCGACGGGCACGGGCGCGCGGACGACGCCCTTGGGGCGTCCCGTGGTGCCGGAGGTGTAGGCCATGTGCGCGCCGGGGGACACCAACGGGCCGTCGTAGTCCGGCTGCTGGGCCAGCCAGGACTCGTACGGTTCGGGGGCGGGCGCGGCCGGGCCGTCGGTGTCGCCGGGGCCGACGGCGAGGACGGTGAGGTGGCCGGGAAGGGCCTGGCGGGCCGCGTCCAGCAGATCGGTGTGGCCGACGACGGCCTTCGCGCCGCAGTCCTTCACGATGTACGCGAGTTCGGTCGGGGTGAAGTGCCAGTTCAGCGGGCAGAAGTGGAAGCCTCCGAGGCGACAGGCGAGCATGATGTCGACGTACGCGGCGTCGTTGCGCAGCAGCACCGCGACGACGTCGCCGGCGCGCAGCCCGAGAGCGTACAGCCCGCCCGCCAACTTCCTGGCCCTGACGTCCAGTTCCCCGGGAGCGGTCTCGGTGCCCTCGAAGCTGACGGTGGCGGTCATGGCAGTCCTCTCGTCCGTACGTCCGGGGCGTCCCGCGCTGCCGGCCCGCGGCTGCCGTCGGACGGCCGCCGGGCACCCTTCATCGTGTCATGCACCTGCGGCCCTGCACCCCCTCCGCCCTTCCGTCTCCAGGCAGCGTACGACCGCCCTCTGACACTCCCCCTGACTAACCTGGGCTCCCGACACACCCGCCACCGCTCCGGAGGTCCTGCCATGACCAGCAAGTTCACCGAGATCGCGATCGACTGCGCGGACCCGCTCCGGCTGGCCGGGTTCTGGTGCGCGGTCCTCGGGTACGAGGTGCGGGCCGAGGAGGACGGGGGCGAGTACGTCTCGATCGGCTCGCCCGCGGTGCCGGAGGGCAGGGACCGGCCCGGCCCGGTTCCGCCGACGCTGGCGTTCGCCCGGGTCCCGGAGGGCAAATCGGTCAAGAACCGGCTGCACATCGACGTCAATCCCACCGACACGGACCAGGAGACAGAGGTACGCCGCCTGCTCGCGCTCGGGGCACGGCACGCGGACGTGGGCCAGACGGGCAAGGAGAGCTGGGTGACGCTCACGGACCCGGAGGGCAACGAATTCTGCGTGCTCGCGACGCGCTGCCCGTGAACGACCGCCGAGCGCTCCCCGGCCGCCTTGGGGACGGCTCGACGGCCGACCGGGGCTGCGGCACTGCGGCCCGACGGCCCCGGGCGACCGCACCGCCGGACCCGCCGCACCTGTCACGTCATCAGGACGCCCCCCGGCAATCCCTCCCCCGGGGGACGGGCCACCTTCGAGTGAATCGAACGCCGGGTCACGGTCCGCTCGCGCAGTACCGGTGCGGCGCGTGTCGTCGAGTCGCACTTTCATTCGACTCTTCCTCGCTTGGTCCCCGTAACGGGTCCTTGATCAGGAGAGTTTCCCCGCTGTCGCATCCGACCGCGTCTCTCCCGGAGGAATCGTGCATCCCGTCCGCGCCCGTATCCAGTGTCACTTCGCGTTCGAGAACCTTCCCGGTACGTTCGGCTGCTCCCGGCACCGGGTTGACGCCGTCAGGCCCCTGCCCGGCGTCTCCTCACGCCGTTCACCGAGGTGGGCGGCATGAGCGAATCCGAGGACGCCCGACCCGGTACGTCCGGTCCGGCCCCGCACGGCCGGCCCCACCACGGCCCGGCCACCGGGCCCGCCCCCTCCCCCACCGTCCCGCCGCCCCGGCCCGCGCGGCCGCGTCCCGGCCCGCCGCCCGAGCTGGACCACACCGGGCGGCGGCACCGTCGGGCCATGGAGGGCCCCACCCTCCTCGGCGTGGCCCGGCGCATTCCGACCGCGTCGGCGCAGACCGCCCGCCTGTCCTGGTCGGTCGACCGGCGCATGGTGATCACCGTGCCGACCTGCCAGCTCCTGCCGGGCCTCGGCACGGCGGTCGTGCCGGCCGCCGTCGCGCAGGCCCTCCCCCGCCTCTTCAGCGCGGCGAGCCCCGCGGCCGCGCTGGAGGCGGCCACGCCTGGAGGCCGCCATCGGCTGGACAACGTCCGGAGGGCGGACCGGGTGGTCGTCCTGGACCGGGGCCGCATCCGCGAGGAGGGCACGTGCGACGAACCGGTCGCGCGAGAGGGCAGCCCGCTGGGCGAGCTGTACGCCCTCTCCAGGGGCCGGTGAGCGCGCACGGGGCTTTGCGGCCCTGAGGAAGGGAGCCGTTCCCGTGGGCTGCGGGCGGGGGCGGTTCCGTCCGGTCCCGGGGTCCTCGCCTGCGAAGGCGCGGATTAGCCTGTGCCCATGACGCACCCCGTGCCCGCCCATCGCTTCGAACCCGTCACCGGTGCGGGCGCCGGCACCGGTCGGGTCGCGCTCGTCGTACCGGGAGCCGGATACACACCCGCCCGGCCGCTGCTGCACTTCGCCCGCTCCGTGCTGCTACAACACGGCTGGACCGTGCGGGAGGTGTGGTGGCGGTTGCCGGACGGTTTCCGGGAGCTGTCCACCGAGCAGCAGGCGGCCTGGGCCGAAGAGCGGGTCGCGGAGGCCGTCGAGGCCGAGAACGGAGCGTGCGATGCCGTGATCGGCAAGTCACTGGCCTCGCTCACGAGCGGGCTGGTCGCCGACCGCGGGATTCCGGCGGTCTGGCTGACACCCCTGCTGCACCTCCCCCTGGTGGCCCGGAACCTCGCGCGGGCGACGGCTCCCGCCCTGCTGGTCGGCGGCACGGGCGACAGGTCGTGGGTGCCCGGGGCCGCCCGCGGCCTCCCGCACCGGGTCCTCGAACTGCCCTCGGCGGACCACGGGTTGGAGATTCCCGGTGACGCCGCCGCGTCCGTGGGACTGCTCGGCGAGGTCGTCGCGGAGCTCGACCGGTTCGTCGGCGAGCTGTGAACCCGTCGCGGGCCTCCTGGGCCAATACGACGCACGACTGGTCCGGTCTCGTCGACGCCGGTCATCTGGCGCGGATCCGGCGGAGTCCCGAGGAATTCGCTCCGGGCGGCCCTCAGCACCTCCTCCTGGAGGTGCTCGCCCATGCCGCGGACGAAGCGTCCAGCTCCAGCGCGGGCGGGGGCTCCTGCGACGTCGTACTGCACGCCGACGGTTCCCTGTCCGTCCGAGACTTCGGGCGGGGTACGGACACGCGCGTGGACGAGCACGGCCGGACCGTGAAGAAGCCGGTCATGGCCACGAAGGACCTGCGGTTCTTCGACTTCCCGCAGGCCGGGACGCTGCCCGACGGCCGCCCCCGGCGCGGCATGTCCGTGGTCGCCGCGCTCAGCGACTGGCTCGTCCACACCAATCGCCGCCGCAACGGCGCCTGGACCCAGCGTTACGAACACGGCTTCCCCGTCACCGGACTTGAGCCCGTCGAGCCCGACGGCACCACCGGGACGCTGGTCCGCTTCAGGCCGGACGGGGCCGTACGCGCGCTGGGCGCGCCGACGCCCGGGGGCCTTCTCCGACTGGCCGGGGCCTGGCCGCAGTTGGAGGTGCGGGTCGACGACCGGCGCTCCGCCTGACGGCCGCGTCACACCCGGCGGGGGCCGGCTCGGCGTCGTCACTGTCGTCGCCGCCGTCGCTCAGGGGGTACGACGCGTGCGGGCCCGTCAGTTCAGCACGAACGGCAGCCGCTCCGCCAACTCCCCCAGCTCCGCCCGCTCCTTCGCCGTGGCGGCCCGCCGCCCCGTGCCCACCAGCAGCGCGTCCTCGTCGGAGAACGACGCCGGGAAGGAGGCCCCCGCGATCCGCTCCAGCATCTGCCGCGACGCCGCGAGCCCCTCGGCGGGCGGGCCCGGTACGCCTGCCGGGAGGTGCGCGACGAGGTCGAGGTGGTGGAGCGTCCACTCCATGATGTACGTGGAGAGGTAGGCCCCCGCGGTCAGCACCTCGTCGCGCGTGCCGACCCGCGAGGTCCGGTCGGCCAGCGCCCCGGCCCGCCCCGCGGCCGAACCGATGTCGTCCAGATGGAACTTGAGGAGCCCGGGGTCCCGGTAGGCGGCGGCCAGCCGAACCGTCAGCGCGTCCAGCGGGTCCTCGCCGGTCGGAGGGGTGCCGGAGACGTCCCAGTAGGTCAGCTCGTCGCGGGTCGGCGCGCCGTCCTCGGGGGTGGCCAGGGTGATCAGTACGTCCTGGGCGTCGATGATCAGATGGCAGACCAGGTCCTGTACGAGCCAGCCGTCGCAGCCCGAGGGGCGGGCGAAGTCCTCGTCGGCGAGACCGGCGACCACGGCGCGCAGGGCGGCCCATGTGTGCGAGAAGAGATCCACGCGGGCACGCTAGTGGCAGGCCGAGGCGGCGGACAACCCCGCGCGTCCCTCCCGCAGGACGCGGCCGGCGAACTCCGCGACGCCTCCGGCCAGGACCGCGTGAGCCTCGTCGGCTCGAACCGGCGGGTCTGCGCCCCCGCCCCGGAACTCAGACCGTCGGCGCGGCCTCGGGCCGGTGGGCCAGGAAGGTGGCGAAGGACCTGGTCGCCCCCTCGGCCGGCTCGTCCACCACGTGCGTGTCCAGCGCGAGTCCCGCCCCGCGCAGCAGCGCGGCGACGCGGGGCGGCGGCAGGAGATGGCTCGTGTACGAGACGGGGTGGCCGCCGTACGCCTGCCGGGGACGTCGTATCCCTTCCTCACCCACGTGACCGGCCAGCATGAGGTGGCCGCCGGGGGCCAGCACGCGGCAGAACTCCGCGAAGACGCCGGGGAGGTGGTCCGGCGGGGTGTGGTGGGTGGAGTAGTACGCGAGGATGCCGCCCAGCGAGCGGTCGGCGAGGGGCAGCGCGGTCATGGAGCCCACCGCGAAGGGGAGACGGGGGTGGGCCGCCCGGGCCAGTCCGATCATCCTCGGCGACAGGTCGAGGCCGAGGGCGGGTACGCCCAGGCCCGCCAGGTGCGCGGTCACCTTGCCCGGGCCGCAGCCCAGGTCGGCGACCGGGCCGAGCGCGGCGGTGCGTACCGTCTCGGCGAACGCGGCGAGCAACGCCCGGGAGAGCGGGTCGAGTCGGGCGGGCGCCGGGACCTGGTCCGCGTAGGCTTCGGCGACGGTGTCGTAGGACTCGCGGACGGCGGCGAGGTGGGGGGGTTCGGTCACCCGGCGACTGCAGGCGAGGCCAGGTCCCGGGGGGGGCGGGTGCGTACCGTCCCGTCCCCCGGGTAGCTTCTGGGCAGTGACGAGGAGGCAAGCCCGTGACCGCACAACCGGCCCACCAGCGCGTCGAGCTGCCCGCAGCCGGGCCCCCCATGGGCACCCTGCACGAACTCCGCGCCGCCCTGCGGACCCACAGCACGGTCGACCTGGAGCGGTTCGAGGCGGAGCTCGACGACGCCGACCTGGACGACCTCGCCCAGGTCCGCGAGCTCATCCAGGCCTATCGGCACCGGGTCCTGCTGCGTCTGGACCCCGACGGCGCGGCCGCGCTCGCCCGGCCCAACGACGACGTGGCCGCCGAGCTGCGTCGCAAGCTGGGCGAGGCCGGCCGCCGGTGACCCTGGCCTTCTACAGCGACGGCGCGGAGAAGGCCAGGATCGACCTCGCCCCGCGCGAACGGGCCGCCGTGGAGGCGGTGCGGGCCTCCCTGGAGACCGACCCGCAGCGGGGCCGCCCGGTGCCCGACGCGGGCGAGGGCTCGGACTCGTACGTCGTCGAACTGCTCCCGGAGACCACCGGCGGGCGCGGCATCTCGGTCGTGCACCGCTACAGCGGCGAACTCGACGCGGTCCTGATCACCTGGCTGGTGGCCGGGCCCTGAGCGCCGCGGGCGCCGCCCGCCCGCCGTGGCGGCCGGGCCCGCGGGCGGTCACACCCGGACGTGGTGCGCCTCCCAGCGTCCGGCGCCGAGTTCCAGCGTGAAGGAGACGTGCTGTCCCTCGGTGAGCACCTGCACGTCCCCCTCGACGTCCTCGCTCCGGACGAAGACCTGGTCCCGCTGCCCGAAGGGGACGACGAAGCCGTACCCCCCGCTGCGGTTGAAGTACTCGACGTACCCCTCGCACCTGGTGTCCATGGCCGTTCTCCCTCCGGACGGCGAACGTACGGTCCCGGCCCTTCCAACATGCCTCAGCCGGCCCCGTTCCGCCTCTTCCCCGGGACCGCTCCTGTCCGACGGCGGGCGGTCAGGGCGCGATCGGCAGCCGGCGCTTGTGCTCGGTGGCCCGGTAGCGGCGCACGATGGTGTCGTACGCGGCCGGGTCGATGGCCTTCCCCTCCAGGAAGTCGTCGATCTGGTCGTACGTGACCCCGAGCGCGTCCTCGTCGGCCTTGCCGGGGCTCAGCGTCTCCAGGTCGGCCGTCGGCACCTTGCCGACCAGCTCGGCGGGCGCGCCCAGGCCGGCGCCGACGGCACGCACGCGCCGCTTGGTCAGGCCGGTCAGCGGTACGACGTCGGCCGCGCCGTCGCCGAACTTGGTGAAGAAGCCGGAGACCGCCTCGGCCGCGTGGTCGGTGCCGACGACGAGGCCGTTCTTGGCGCCCGCCACCGCGAACTGGGCGATCATGCGCTGCCTGGCCTTGATGTTGCCGTGTACGAAGTCCTGCTGGTGGGCGTCGCGGAAGGCGGTGCCACCGGCGATCAGGGCCTCCAGCGACGCGTCGCTCGCGCCCTTCACGTCGGCGGTGAGGACCTCGTCCGGCTGGATGAACTTCAGGGCGCGCTGGGCGTCCTGCTCGTCGGCCTGGGCGCCGTACGGCAGGCGCATCGCGTAGAAGGTGGCGTCGCCGCCGTTCTCGCGCACCCGCTCCACGGCGAGCTGGCAGAGCCGTCCGGCCACCGTGGAATCCACGCCTCCGCTGATGCCCAGCACCAGCGCGCGCAGGCCGGTGGAGGTGAGCTGTCCGGCGAGGAAGGCAACCCGCTTCTCGATCTCCTGCTGCGCGTCGAAGGACGCGCCGACGTGCAGATCCCGGGCGATCTCCTGCTGCTCGGACGTGGGCGCCTGGTCGGTCACGGTTGCTCTCCTCGGTCTGCGGTGTGGGTCTGAGGTCGGGGGCCGCCGGGGTGTCCCCGGGGGACACTCCGCACTCTAGGCGACGGGGGCGGTGCCCTGACCAGGGCATCCGGGCGACGTGTCGTCCGGCCGGCCCCTGTATCCGGCTGCCCCGCTCAGTGCTCGATCAATCCGCCGAGCGGGACCGGAGGGACGTGGCCGGAGGCCGGGGCGTTTCGTGCGAGGGCGAGGCCGGTGTCCACGAGGGAGGAGCGGGCGAGGCCCGGCACGCCCGCGAGGGGGATCCACACCGACTCGGCGGTCTCGCCGTCGGGCTCGGGGCGGAGGCGGCCGCCGGTGATGCGGACCCGGTAGAAGACGCCGACGTTGTGCAGTGCGGGCAGGCCCGGCGCACGGCGTTCCGCCGCCGGGACCGTGCGGGAGTCCACCCCGAGGAGGCGTACCACCTCGGCGGTGAGCCCGGTCTCCTCGGCGACCTCCCGTACGACGGCGTCCACCGGGTCCTCGCCGCCCTCGACCCGGCCGCCGGGGAGGGTCCAGACCTGGGTGCCGTCCGGCTTGACGGCGTGGGCGAGCAGGGCCCTGCCGTCCTCGATGCACACGGCGTACGCCGCAAGTCGCAAGTCCATGCCGGGAGGCTAACCCCACGCCCCGATTTCACTCGGCCGGTTCGAGCGGGCCGCCCGCCGGCGGGACGGCGTCCTCACCCCTTCGCCAGCACCACCGCCGCGTTGTGTCCGCCGAACCCGAACGACGTGCTGAGGGCGATCGGCTCCCGCAGGGCGCGCGCCCCGCCCCGGACGACGTCGATGTCCAGGGACTTGTCCGGCTCCGTCAGGCCCGCCGTCGGCGGCACCGTGCCCTCGTTCAGGGCGAGCACCGTCAGGGCCGCCTCGATCGCCCCCGCAGCGCCCAGCGTGTGACCGAGGGCGCCCTTGGCGGACGTCACCGGGGGGCGGTGCGGGAAGACGCGCCGCAGCAGGGCGCCTTCCACGGCGTCGTTGCGCGGCGTCGACGTGCCGTGGGCGTTGATGTGGCCGACGTCCCCGGGAAGGAGGGAGGCCTCGGCCAGCGCGGCCCGCACCGCGCGTTCCGCGCCCCGGCCCCCGGGGTCGGGGGCCACCAGGTGGTGGGCGTCGGTGGAGGCTCCGTAACCGATGAGGCGCGCGAGCGAGCGCGCGCCCCGCGCCCGGGCGTGTTCGGCGCGTTCCAGGACCAGCGTGCCGGCGCCCTCGGCGATCACGAAGCCGTCCCGCTCCGCGTCGAAGGGGCGCGAGGAGTGGTTCGACAGCGCACCGAGCTGGGTGAAGCCCGTGACGATGAGGCGGGTGAGGGGCGACTCCGCGCCGCAGACCAGGGCGATGTCGCACTGGCCCGAGGCCAGCAGGTCGCGGGCCGCGCCCAGGGCGGTCGTACCGGAGGCGCAGGCCGTGGAGAGGGCCACGGTCGGGCCCGTGACACCGAAGCGCAGGGCGATGGCGGCGGCCGCCATGTTGATCAGGTAGCCGGTGAGGAAGTACGCGGAGACGCTTCCCGGGCCCCGCTCGGCGAGGCGGGCGGTGGCCGCCTCCTCGGAGTGGACGCCGCCGGTGCTGTGGCCGGTGACGACCGCCACCCGGGACTCGTCCCATTCGGCGGGGTCCAGACCGGCCTGCTCCAGGGCCTGCGCGGTCGCGGCGAGGGCGAGGCGGGCGACGGGGTCGAGAGTGGCGGTGCCCCGTTGGCGCAGGACGGGGTGGTCGAACTCCGGGACCCGGCAGGTCAGCGACACCGGGAGGTCGCGCAGGCGCGGATCGGGCGCCGCGGTGGGGCGGCCCTCGCGGACCGCGGCCCAGGTGGTGTCCCGGTCGGGACCCGCGGCGGTGACCAGTCCGACGCCGGTCACCACCGGGGCGGACGCGGCGCTCATGCGCGCGTCCGCCGTTCGTCGACCCGGGAGACGAACTCGCCGAGGGTGAGGTCGCGGAGGTCCTCCTCGCCGAGCGTGACGCCCAGCTCGTCCTGGAGGGTGATGGCCATCTCGACGACCATGAGGGAGTCGATGAGGAGGGCCGACATCGGGGCGGTTTCCCGCACTTCGGCGGGGTCGGCCTCGAATTTCCCCACGAGAAGTCCGGTGACGATTTCCCGGGTGTTCCGGGAGTCCCGGGTTTCCAACTGTGCAGACGTACTCATGTCGCCCTTCCACGGGGTCATTTGGGAGTGGGAGCCGGTCTGGGACATTCGAGTTGATCTGGTGCTGTCGGGCACTGTATCGACAAGTCGCGGGCGACCCGCCGACATACTGGCCGCATTCCCTTACCGAGCTCTTGGACGTGAGGCGGGCCGACTGTGCAGGATGTGGTGGAGGACGTCGGCGACAAAGCGCTGCGCGGGTTGCTGGCGTGGCTGGCCGACAGTTATTTCCGGGCGGAGGTCTCCGGAACGGAGAACATTCCCGCGTCCGGTCCGGTGATACTTGTCGCCAATCATTCCGGAGCGTGGGCGCTCGACGGTTTCATCCTGAACGAGGTGCTGGAACGGGACCTGGCCAGGCCGATCGACATCATGGCGTCGAGCCTGGTGTTCCGGTTCCCCGTCGTCGCCTCGACCGCGCGCAAGGCCGGAGTCTTCGAGAACGACCCGACGGTGGGACTGGGCCGGCTGGCGGAGGGGCGGGCCGTGGCCCTCTTCCCCGAGGGTTTCTCGGGGGTGCGCAAATCCTTCCGGCAGAGATACCGGCTGCGCACTTTCAGCACGGGATTCGCGGTCACGGCGATGCGGGCCGGCGCACCGGTCGTTCCGGTGTCGATCGTGGGCGCGGAGGAGGCTTATCCGAAATTCGGTGAGGTGGATTTCCTGGCCCGGTTGGCCGGGCTGCCCTATTTCCCGGTCACCACGCTGCTGCCGCTGCCGTCGAAATGGCTGATCTCGTTCGGGGAGCCGATTCCCGTTCCCGCGCGGTCGCAGTCCTTCGCCGAACGGGCGGCCGCGGCCCGGTTGTTGTGCGACGAGGCGCAGGCGACGGTGCAGAAGATGGTGGACCGGGACCGGGCACGGCGCGCCTCGCCCTTCCACTGAGCGCCGCCGGTCCCGTCGCGCCCTTCGCCCCGGCCGCCCCCGGCGCACCGGCGGGTCCGGCTCCGTACCGCTCAACGAGCCAGCCGGCGCGCCGCGTTCCGTACGTCGGCGGCGGCGCGGCGGCAGCGTTCGGCGTGGTCGAGCAGGAGCATCCGGGAGCGTTCGCCGACGGCGTCGCGGTTCCAACCGCTGTCGCGGGCGCACTCGGCGAGCCGCCCGGCGTGCTCTTCGAGGCCGAGGGCGCTCTCCCTGGCCAGGGTGGCGTGGTGGGCGGGACCCCGGTCGCGCAACGGGGCGGGGCCGCGTTCCAGCACGAGCGGCTCGGCGGTGTCGAGAAGGGCGGTGACCAGCGCACGGGCGGTGAACACGGCCAGGTCCGCCGCCTCGCACGTCCCGGGCACCGCGCACAAGGAGGGCGCCGCTCCCCCGGGGCCCTCCGCCAGGTCGTTCAGCCAGGCGGTGGCACACAGGATGTCCGTGCCCGCCGCGATGGACACGTCCTGCCAGCGGAACGGCGCCAGCACCTCGTAGCTCGTCGCCCACCGGGGCGGGTGGCGGCGCAGCGCCTCCTCCACGGCGGCCTCGGCGCGCTCCGCCCCGGGCATCGGAGCCGTCACGGGCAGCGCGGGCCGGGCAGCGGGCCGGGCGGTGGGCCGGGCAGCGGCCAGGGCGAAGGCTTGGCGCGCGGTGTGCGTGGTGGCCCGGGTGAGCAGGTCGAGCATGTGCTCCACGGCCGCCGCGGTCTGCTCCTCCGGCAGGTCCGCCCCGTCCGCGAGGCCGCCGCCGGCGCGCAGGTACGGGGTGAGACGCCGGCGCAGCGCGGCGGCCCGGTCGGTGTGCTCGTGAGTGTCCGCGGAGCTGCCCGCCGCCGCCAGCAGGTCGCTGAGCAGGGTGTCCTCGGCGGCGGCCGCGCCCAGGACGACCCGGCGGGCCAGCCGCCGGGCGGCCGTGTCCCAGTCCTCCCGGGACACGGTGGCGTCGGCGTGCCGGGCGGCGAGCAGCAGCGCCGCCTCCTGCGCGGCGAGCGGGTGCACCTCGCCCAGGTACGACGGCGGCACGGGGAGGGCCGCGTGCGGGGCGACGGGGTGGCGGTCGCCGTCGGGGGTGAGGTGCTCGGCGCGGCCGAGCGCCCCCGCCTCGTGGGCGCGGGCCAGCAGGCCGGCGGCGTCGTCGGCGTCGAGCGGCGCGAGGCAGGCGCCGAACGGCGTGTGCAGCCGGACCGGGCGGCCCGAGGCGCTGTCCTTGAGGTGGGCCAGCAGTTGCCGGGTGAGGCTCTCGCGGGTGAACGGGGTCAGCCCGAGCGCGCGTGCGGGCGCGTCGATCCACGGAAAGCGCCGGGCGGCCAGGGCGGCGCCGAACAGGACGTTCTCCAGCGGCCGGGCGGTGGCGGGCCCGCGGGCCCCGGTCGGGTCGTCGAGCACGGTCATCGGGCGGCCTTTCGTGGCGTTCCAGGGATGAGCACGGGAGGTGAGGGGGTGTTCGCAAGCGGCCGGGTCGTACGGGCGGGACCGCCGGGGCCGCCTCGGTGCGGCTCGGGCCGCCGGCCGGGCGGGGTTACTTGTCGAGCAGCAGGTACGGCTGGTTGCCGACGATCTCGCCGTCGTACCGCCTGATCAGCGAGTTGACGTGCGCGCGGTGCTGCGGCATCGCGTTGCGCAGGGTGCCGGAGTACGACTGGGGCGCGTGGGACAGCGGATAGTCGTAGGTGTCGTCCAGCCAGGCCAGTTCGACCCAGTGCGCGGGGATGTCGTTGGGCGACGAGGGGCCGCGGCCGTCGAGGTTGGGGATGACGTCGTACTTGTTGACCAGGCTGATGACCTGTGTGTCGGGGTCGGCGGGCCGCTTGTTGTCGATGGGCGAGCCGACGGCGACGACATGGGTGAGCCGGTACGTGGAGACCAGGTCCAGGTCGGCCGCCAGGTTCATGGCGGTGATCCCGCCGAGGCTGTGGCCGACGATCATCAGGTCCGAGCCGACCGGGACGCCCGAGCGCAGCAGCAGTTGCTTCGCGGCGCGCGAGTACGTCGTGTCGGTGCGCAGCACGGCGTCGAAGGCGCCGACCACGTCCTGCGGGGTGCTGTTGCGCATCCGGCCGAAGCCGGTGCCGGGCAGCAGCAGGACGTGCCGTTCCGCGCCGTCGGCGCACCGGACGCGGCGCAGCAGGGCGAGGCCGTGGTTGCCGAGGGCGGCGATGTCGTCGATGTAGCTGACGATCTCGTTGCTGGAGCGGGCCAGGCAGCGTTCCAGGATGCGGTCGGGCCGGGCGCGCTCGGCCCGGCCGGGGCCGGGGTTGAGGTAGCGGATGAGCCCGGCGGGCAGCCCGAGGAAGGGGTCCGTGGCGGGGACGCCGCCGGCCAGGGTCACCCAGGCGAAGGCGTCGTTGGCGGGGTTCTGGTCGAGCAGGGCGATCAGCGCGAGCAGCTCCATGAGGACGGGGCTGACGGTGGTGAGGGTGCGGGTGACCCCCATGAGGTCGACGAGGCGGCGGGCGGCCCGGACCGCGTCGAGCCGCCGGCCCGCCACCAGTGCGTCGGTGAGTTCCTTGGCCAGGGGCTCGGCGAGGTTGGGGTGTTCGATGGCGGCGGCCTCGACGCGCATCGCGAACGCGTCGACGGCCATGGCGACGGGGGCCGGGCGCAGCCGTGCGAGAGCGAGGGCGGAGCGCGCGAACTCACCCAGAACGCCGCCGTTGACGGTGCCGCCGAGCCCGGCGGGGTTGGTGAGCGCCCTGGCGGTGGAGGCGAGGGCGCCGAGCGCCCAGAGGGGCCGCTTGAGCGCGTCGAGCCCGAGCCGCGGGCTGAAGGCGGCGGCGGTCATCTCGGCCCCGGCCTGCCGGGCGGCGAGCGCGGCTTCGGCGAGCAGCACGGAGGCCCTGACCAGGAGCTCGGGATCGGTGCTGCCCGGCGGCGGGTCCAGCGGGGCCTGCGGCACGGCGGGCGCGACCGTACCAACTCCGTCCGGCTTCCCGTCCGGGTGCGCCCCGTGCCGTACGCCGGTGTTCTCGCTGGCCGTACGGGTTGCCATCGCGGCCCCCTCTCTCCCTGTCGCGGTGTCTGTGCGCCCGTGCCGTGCGCGTGTCTCCCCGTACGCGTCAGCTCGTACCGGAGGAGGAGTTACGTTCCTACACACACCCGGACCACTCCACAGGAGCCACGCACACCCGGCAACGGGACGACACCCGTTCGGGGCACCCGGCCGTCCCGGGGGCCGTGCGTTCCGGCGGGGGGCGCCGGAGACGTGGAGACACCCTGCCCGTACGGTCACGTCCCGTACGGGCAGGGTGCGTTGAGGGGGTCCAGGGCTACGGGAGGCCGTGGACGTGGGGGCCGACCGCGTTGGACCAGGCGTTGCCGGCGGTGGCGTCCCAGTTGGTGGACCAGGTCATCGCGCCGCGCAGGGCGGGGTAGGTGCGGGCGGGCTTGAAGGAGCCGCAGCCGGTGCCCCGGGTGAGGCAGTCGAGGGCGCTGTTGACGATGGACGGGGACACGTAGCCACTGCCCGCGCCGCGCGGGGAGGCGGGGACGCCCAGGCCGACCTGGGAGGCGTCGAGACCGCCTTCGAGCTGGATGCAGGCCAGCGCGGTGAGGAAGTCGACCGAGCCCTGGCTGTAGACCTTGCCGTCGCAGCCGAGCATGGAGCCGGAGTTGTAGTACTGCATGTTGACGACGGTGAGGATGTCCTTCACGGCGAGGGCGGTCTTGAAGTACTCGGTGCCGGTGGACTGCATGTCGATGGTCTGGGGGGCCATCGTGAGGACCATGTTCGGGCCCGCCTTGGCGGAGAGCTGGCGCAGGGCCTTGGTCAGGTAGGTGGAGTTGATGCCGTGTTCGAGGTCGACGTCGACGCCGTTGAAGCCGTACTCCTGCATGAGCGCGTACGCGCTGTTGGCGAAGGCGGTGGCGGAGGCGTCGCTGTTGATCGTGACGTTGCCCTTCTCGCCGCCGATCGAGAGGATCACCGACTTGCCCGCCGCCTTCTTCGCGGCGATGTCCGCCTTGAAGTCGGCGACATTGGTGTAGCCCACCGCCGGGTCCAGGTTGAAGGTGATCTGGCCGGGCGTGGCCGTCGAGTCGGCGAAGGAGACGGCGATGATGTCGTACTGGGCCTGCACGTCGCGCAGCTTCTGGACGGTCGCGCCGTTGTTGAAGTTCTGCCAGTAGCCGGTCAGGGCGTGCCGGGGGACATTGGGGTTGGGGTTGGTGTCGCCCTTGGCGGTGCGGCCGCTGACAGTCGTCGACCTGGCGGATTCGCCCGCTGTGTTCACCGCGGTGACCTGGAAGTCGTAGGCGGTGTCGGGGGTGAGGCCGGTGACCGTCGTGGAGGTGCCGGTGACCGGCGGGAGCTTCGTGCCGCCCCGGTAGACGTGGTACGAGGTGGCGCCCGCGACGCCGGACCAGGTCAGGGTGAGGGAGGTCGAGGTGGGCGAGCCGACGGTCAGGCCGGTGGGGGTGGCCGGGATGCCGGGCTCGGGGTCGGGACCGCCGCCGCCGTCGGGACCGAAGACGGAGACGTCGTCGACGAAGTAGGCGGCCTGGCCGTACCAGCCGTGGGTGTAGACCGTGACGGACGTGGTGTTCGGGCCCGCCTTGAAGGTGGTGGTGAGCTGCTTCCACGCGGTGGAGCCGGGCGACCAGGTCGAGACGTCGGTGGTGCCGGTGCCGCTCGCGCCGAGGTAGGCGTAACCGCCCTGGGTCCAGGCGGAGAGGGTGTAGGTCGCGCCGGGCTTCACGGCGACGGACTGCGAGCAGCGGGCGTTGTCCTGGCCGGCGGGGGTGGCCTTGAGGGCGGCGGCGCCGGTGCGGACGGGGGTGCTGACGGAAGCACCGGCCGTACAGGTCCAGTTGGCGAGGCCCGACTCGAAGCCGGCGTTCTTCGCGACGTTGAGGTCGGCGGCCTGCGCGGTGGGGGCGGTGGCCATGCCGACGGCGGCGAGGGCGGCGGCGGTCAGGGCGGCGGTGAGGGTGGAGCGGCGGCGTCTGTGGGTGGGGGCGGGGGCGGGGGTGCGCTGGGGGTCCACGGGGAGCCTCCGGGGAGAGAGGTGTGGGGTGGGGGGTGGGGATACGGTGGCCACCGTTGGAGCAGCAATCTGGTCCAGACCAATGCGGTTGTCAAGACCTTTGGCGGAGGAGGGGAGTTGGGGTTCGGGGTGGACCCGCTCGTCTGCTGTGTTCTGGTTGCTGTTCCTGCCGGGGGCTCCGCCCCCGGGCCACCGTTCTGTGCCCCTGCCCCGCTCCTTCACCCAGAGCGCTCGCCGCGCGGCTTCGTGGGGGTTGTTCGCGCGGTTCCCCGCGCCCTTGAAGGGGCGCGGTGTGCCGTGCGGCTTCGTCGTGGCTGCTCGCGCTTCCCCGCGCCCCTGGCGGGGCGCGTCCCGTGCGGGTCAGAGGTGGCGGTGGAGGAAGGCGGACAGGGTCGTGGGGCTCTGGGGGCCCGTGAGGGTCACGGTGGGTTCCGCGTCGTGGAGCAGGACCAAAGTCGGGGCTCCGGTCACTCCGTACCGTTTCACCGGCAGCGGGCAGCGGGTGATGTCGGCCTTCAGGACCGTCAGGCGGCCCGCGAACTCGTCCGCCGCCTCCCCCACCACCACGTCCATCTCTTTGCACGCCTGCACCGCCTTCGGCCACGTCCCGCTGAAGTACGCGAGTACCGGGCCCTCCACCCTCGACAGGACGAAGTCGAACTCGGCGCTCTCCCTCGGCTGGTGCATCCTGCTGGCCACCGGTACTCCTCGTTTTCGTACGAACGCGTGTGCACCCCCATCATGGATGCCGTGCACCCTGAGAACGACCGCCCCGCCACCACCCGTGTCTTCGTCGCCCTCGCCCCTCCCGACCCGGCCAAGGACGAGCTGGCGCGGGCGCTCGGGCCCGCCTACGCGACGTACCCCCGGCTGCGCTGGAACCGCGTCGAGGACTGGCACCTCACGCTCGCCTTCCTCGGCGAGCAGCCCGCGGCGGCGGTGGACCTGCTGCGTCCGGCGCTCGCCGGGCTGGCGGCGGCCCGGGCCCCGCTGTCCTTCGCCCTGACCGGCGGCGGCCACTTCGACGAGCGGGTGCTGTGGAGCGGTGTCGAGGGCGACACCGACGCCCTCCAGGGGCTCGCCGGGGAGGTCAGGGCGCTGGTCAAGGGGTACGGGATCGCCTTCGAGGAGCGCCGGCTGCGGCCGCACCTCACGCTGGCGCGGGCCCGGCGGGACGACCCGGCGTCGGTGGCGGCGGTCGCCGCGTCGCTGGACGGGTTCGCCGGGCGGCCGTGGCAGGCGGCCCGGCTGCACCTGGTGGCGAGCAACTTCGGGCGCGGGCCGGGGCCGATCCGCTACCGGGACGTCGCGTCCTGGCCGTTCACCGGCCCGGCGGCCGGGCCCGTCAGTCGCTCTTGACCACCTTGCCCGCGTCCACCTTGTCGCCCGCCGAGTCCTTGGTGACCGAGTCCGGTATCTCCTTGTCCTCGCGCAGCGACTGCCAGAGCGTCGCCGACTGCTCCTTCAGCGGGACGACCCGGAACTCGTCCTTGGCGTCGTAGTCGATCGGCAGCGTGATCATCTTCATGTCCTTCGCGCCGATCCCGCCGAGCGCGTTGCCGAAGGACAGCAGCGAGGGCACCGAGCCCAGGCCCGAATCGGTGGTGACGGTGCGGGTGGCGGTGTCGGCCAGGTTGTACATCTTCTTGGGACTGCTGAACACCCCGACCTCCTTGACCTGCTCCATCAGCGCCTTGACGAAGGCCTGCTGGAGCTGGATGCGGCCCAGGTCGCTGCTGTCGCCGACGGTCTTGCGGGTGCGGACCAGGCCGAGGGACTGCTCGCCGGTCAGTCGGTGGGTGCCCGCGGCGAGCTCCAGCTTGCTCTTCGGGTCGTTGATGGCCCGGGTCGTGGTGAGGCTGACACCGCCGAGCTCGTCGATGATCTGCTTGAAGCCGCTGAAGTCGACTTCCAGGTAGTGGTCCATGCGGATGTTGGCGAGCCGCTCCACCGTCTTCACCGCGCACACCGGCCCGCCGATCTCGTAGGCCGTGTTGAACACCTGCCGTTCCGCCTCGGGGCGCAGCTTGCCGCTGTGGCTCTGGCACTCCGGGCGGGTCACCAGGGTGTCGCGGGGTATGGAGACCACGCTCGCCTTCTCGTGGCCCTCGTGGACGTGCACGACCATGGTGATGTCGGCGCGGGCACTGCCCACGTCCTTGCCGTACGCGCCGTTGGGGCCGCGGCGCGAGTCGGAGCCGAGGACCAGGATGTCCATCGATCCGTTGTCGACCTCGGCGGGGCGGTTGGTGCCGAGGGCGGCGTCGATGTCGACCTGCTTGAGATTGCCGTCGAGACTGAAGTAGATCCAGGCCAGCCCCGTGCCCCCGAGCGCCACCAGCGCGGCCAGCACCCACTTCAGCCTGCGGAACCGGCCGGCCGGCTTGCGCCTGCCCCGCCGGTTCGCGGCCCGGCCGCCACCGCCGCCCTGTGCGCGTCGGGCGGCGGCCCGGCCCTGGTAGGGCTCCGGCGGCGCGTCGCGGGGGGCGGGCTCGTCGTACGAGCGGGGACTGGGCGACGGCTGCGCGCGCCGGCCGCCGGACTGCTTCCGGCGTCCGCCGCCCGCAGCCCCGCGACTGCTCTTCCCTCTGTTCCCCATACGACCGTCAGCCCCTCACCGCTTGCCTCGTACCCCCTGCCATCACGGAATCAGGGTCGGAAAAATCGACAATTTGTCCGCGCCTGCCGTCAGGCGCTGCACGGTCAGACATACGAGGTGCTCGAAAGGTTGTACGGGATTTTCAACTTTCTTTGCGCGTGTTTGCCCTGGCGCTGACCTGCTGTTTCATCCTTCGTCACGTCCGTTTCACCGGTCGTCCCGTTCTTTTCGTCCGTCGTCGCGTCCTCCGGCCCGCCGCAGCGCCCTGGCGCGGGCCGCTTCGTGCGCCGCGCGCAGCAGCTCGGTCAGCGTGTCCGTCGTGCGGGCGGCCGGGTTGACGACGCAGAGCCAGCCGAGCTCCCCGTACACGGGGTGCGGCAGCACGACGTCGACGGCCGTGTGGTCGCGGGGCAGGGCCCGGGCCCGGGGTTCCTCGCCGGTGCAGGCGCGGAAGGTCGCGCGGTCGACGCGCACGTTGACCCGCAGGCGGCCGGGGGCGTCGAGGGCCGAGGCCGTGTCGCCCGGGTAGTCCTTCGTGACGACCGTGGCGTACGGCTGGACATGGCCGGGCACCCGCCCGTCGGGGGCGTAGTAGCAGAACGCGTCGCCCCAGGCCGGCTCCGGGGTGCCGTCGCCCTCGCGCGGTTCGAACACCAGGGATCCGGGAAGGGCGCGCACGGTGGCCAGGATCTGATCGATACTCGTGTCATCGGTCATGGTTCGAGTGTCGGCTTCAAGTGCTTGTGTGGGGTTCGGATGAGCGGTGACGGTCTGCGGACGGTCGACGTGGCCGTCGGGTCGGGGTACTCGGTGCAGCAGGTACGGAATCTGGAGCGGCTCGGCGTCATCCCGCCGGCGGTGCGCGCGCCCAACGGTTACCGGCGGTACGGGCCGCTGCACGTGCGGGCCCTGCACGCCTACCGCGCCCTCGCGGTGGCCGCCGGTCCCGTCGCCGCGCGGCGGCTGCTCACCGAGGCGTGGTCCGGCACCCTCGCCGAGGCCGCTGCCGCGATCGGCGAAGTCCACACCGCCCTGGCGCGGGACCGGGCCGACACGCTGCGCGCGCAGGAGGCCCTGCGGGTCATTCGGGACGAGGAGGAAACGTATGAAACGGACCATCTCGTCACCATGACCATCACGGAGCTCGCCGGGGCACTGCGCGTGCGGCCCTCGACGCTGCGGTTCTGGGAGGACGAGGGGCTCGTGCGGCCCGAGCGGGTGACCTCGCTGCGGGCCCGGCAGTACGGGCCGCGGGCGGTCGCGGCGGCGCGCATCGTGGCCGCCCTGCGCGGCGCCGGGTACGGCGTGCCCGTCGTACGGGAGGTGATGGGCGCGCTGGAGCGGCTCGACGGGCCGGGCTCGGCCCCGTACCTCCTGGGACGCCGGCTGGAGGACATCGCGGCACGGACGGTGGCCCTGCTGCGCGCGGGCGCGGACCTGGCCGCCGTGATCGAGTCCTCCCGCTGAACCCCCTTATGTCGTGTGCGCGTTGACGTGCACCGACATCAGGGCGATGTCGTCGTTGCCGTCCGGCGGGAACCTCTCCAGGAGGTACGCGCACAGGGCCTCCGGCGTGCGCGGGCCCTGGGCGTGGGCGGCGGCGAGCGCCGCGAGGGACTCGCGGATGTCCTGGCGGCGGCGCTCGATCAGGCCGTCGGTGACCAGGAGCAGTTCCGAGCCGGCCGGTACGGCCACGCGCAGCGCGGGCGGATGCGGCAGGCCGACCCCGAGCAGCGGCCCGTGCTCCTCCAGGAAGCGGGCCTCGCCGTCGGGGGTGCGCAGCAGGGGCGGCAGATGGCCGGCGTTGGCGACCTGCACGGTGTCGCTGTCGTCCTCCAGGAGCAGCACGCACAGGGTGACGGTGACGCCGGGCTGCGTGGTGCGCAGCAGCCGGTCCAGGAGGCGCAGTACGACATCGGGCGGGTGCCCCTCGGTCGCGTACGCGCGCAACGCGTGCCGCACCTGGCCCATCACCATCGCCGCGTCCAGGGAGTGCCCGGCCACGTCGCCCACGGCCACGACGAGACCGGTGGGGCAGACCAGGGCCTCGTAGAAGTCGCCGCCGATCTCGGTCTGCCGGCTGGCCGGGAGGTAGCGGACGGCGAGGTCGGCGCGGGTGGTGTCGGGCAGGAACTCGGGCAGGAAGCCGCGCTGGAGGGTGAGCGCGAGGGCGTGTTCCTCGCTGTAGGCGTTGAGCGCTTCGAGGGCGAGGGTGCAGGCGTGGGCGAGCTGGGCGAGGAGTTCCTCGTCGTCGAGCCCGGTGATGGCGGTGGCGGGAACGATCAGGTGGACGGGCGGGCGGGCCGGTTTGGCGCGGGCCGAGACGAGCGTGAGCAGGGGGTGCTCGGCCAGGGCGCTGGGCGCGGCGGGCCACTGGCCGGGGGCGAGGGTGCGCAGCCTGGCCCCGAGGAGCGAGGTGGCCGGGGGCGCGAGGGAGCGGTAGGCGGGCTGCTCCGTCACCCCGTGCGAGGCGATGCGCCCGGGGCCGGGCGGGGGGATCGCGCCTTCCGGCGAGGCGGAGGCGGCCGGCGAGGCGGAGGCGGCCGGCGGGGCGTCGGGGGGCGGCGGGGCGTTCGTGACCGGTGAGGCGTCGGAGGCCGGTGCGGCGCTGGTGGTCACTGATGTGTCGGCGACTGGTGATGCGTCGGCGGCCGGTGAGGCGGCGGTGTACGGCGCGCCCTGGGGCAGCGTCAGGGACACCGCGGCCGGCGTGCCGAGGAGTTCGGCGGCGCTGTCGGCCGCCGCCTGGGCGAGGGTGCGCGCGTCGGGGGCGCTGTAGAGGGCCAGGGTGGCCTGGTTGAGGCGGTGCAGGCGGCGGGCGAGGGCCTCGGCGCGGCTGCGGGCGCGGGCGTAGCGCAGGGTCGCGGTGACGGTGGCGAGCATCACGACGGGGGCGATGGGCTCGGTGAGGTAGGCGTCCGCGCCCCGGTTGAGGCCCTGGGTGCGGTCGGAGACCGTGATGGCCGACGCGGAGATGTGGATGACCGGGATGGTGGTGGTCCGCGGGTCGGCCTTGATCCGCTCGCACACCTCGAAACCCGTCATGTCCGGCAGCCGTACGTCGACGATGGCGACCTCGGGCAGCGGGTCGGACTCGCTGAGCACGGCGAGCGCCTGGGTGCCGTCAACCGCCTCCAGGACGCGGTGCCCGGCGCGCAGCAGCGTGGTGCTCACGACGTAGCGGTTGGTGGGGTTGTCGTCGACGACCAGGACCAGTGCGGGGGCGGCTTCGGAGGGATGTGTCATGCCGTGTCGGTCTCCTGCGCGGGAAAGCGGGGCGTGCCTTCGGTGGCCGGCGCCCGACGGGCCAGGGCCGCGGTGATGCGGGCCGGTGTGAGGTGCGTCTTGCCCAGGACCGCGCGGGCATGTGCGAGCCGGGTGCGGTCGATGTCGACGGGGTCGGACGCGGTGAGGACGACGACCGGCAGGCGGGCGGTCTCGGGGTCGGCGGCGAGCTGCTGGAGCACCTGGTAGCCGTCCAGGACGGGCATCATCAGGTCGAGCAGGACCGCCTGGGCCGCCGCGGCCTTCACCGTCCCCAGCACGGACGCGGCGTCGTGGATCTCGCTGATCTCGGTCACGTACGGAGCGATCCGCTCCAGGGTGGGGCGCACCGCGGTCAGGAACGCGCGGTCGTCGTCGATGACGACCAGGGAGTCCAGCAGGAGGCCCGCCGGCGCCGGGGCGTCGGGGCCGGGTCCGGGGAGCCGCGTCTGCGCGGGGAGCTCCACGGTGACCACGGTGCCCTCGCCCGGACGGCTGGTGAGGGCGAGGCGGCCGCCGAGGAGCTCGGTCAGTTTGCGGGCGTACGGCAGTCCCAGGCCGGTGCCGCTCCTGCCGCGCTGGTGCGGGCCGCGCACCTGGTAGAACTCCTCGAAGATCCGCTCCAGCTGGTCGGCGGGGATGCCGACTCCGGTGTCGCGGACGGTGAAGCGGAACCACGTCTCGCCGTCGCGGTCCTCGGTGTCCACGGTGAGGCGGACCTCGCCGTGATCGGTGAACTTCAGGCCGTTGGAGAGGATGTTGCGCAGGACGCGGGTGAGCATGACCTCGTCGGTGACCAGGTGCAGGCCCGGCGGGACGGCGGGGACGGCGAGGACGACGCCGGGCCGGGCGGTGCCCAGCAGGGTGCCGTGGAGCTGGTGGAGGAGAGTGGTGAGGTCGGTGGGGACCAGGAGGGGGTCCAGACGGCCGGACTCGGCCTTGGCCACGTCGAGGAGTTCCTCCACCAGGGCGAGCAGGGTGCTGCCGGAGGCGGCGATGAGGGAGACCTGGCGGCTCTGCTCGGCCGAGAGGGGTTCGGCGCCGGGGTCGAGCAGCAGGCGGGCGAGGGAGATGACGGAGTTGGCCGGGGAGCGCAGCTCGTGGCTGACGTTCGCCCAGAAGCGGGTGCTGGCCTCACCGGCGATTCTCAACTGCCGTGTCTTGTCCTCCAGTTCGGCGTAGAGGGCGACGACCCCGCTGTTGGTCTTCTCCAGCTCCTGGGCGAGCTCGGAGTACAGGGCGACGACGCCGCTGTTGGTCTCCTCCAGCTCCTGGTTGAGGCGCTGGAGTTCCTCCTGCTGCTGCTTGGACTCCTCCAGGGAGAGCAGGAGCTGCTGGTTCTGGGTGCGCAGGGCCTCGACCATGTCGACGTCGTCGGTGCGGTGCAGGGCGCCGCGGGCGTCCTCGGCGCGCTCGGCGAGAGGGACGTCGGTGGCGGGGAGGCGCTGGGCGAGGGTGACGGAGGTCGCGCCGCCGCGGGCCGGGCCGCCCTGCCCGGCCGGCGCCCCGCCGTGCCCCGTCGGGGCCGCGGCCCGGGTGTCCTCGGGGGCCGGGCCTTCCCCGGGAGCGTAACGGCACACGTCGAGCAGCCGGGTCGCCGCCGACACGAGCCCGGGCTCCAGCCGCCTGTCCCCGTGCCACCGCAACCGTACGACGAGCAACGCGTCCGTCGTGCCGCCGGGGCGCGGGGCCGGCGCGGTGCCGGGGTGACCGGCGCCCGGGGCCGGCGCGGCCCCGGGGTGCTCGACGCGCAGGGCCGCCGTGAGGCCGTCGGCACCCAGCAGGCTCTGGCCTATCTCGCTCAGCACGGTGACCAGCCGGGCCGAGCCCGCAGTGGAGAGGCCGAGCGCCTTGGCCGCGGCCTGCCCGGTGCGGCGCAGCCGGAACACGTCCTGCGCGGTCCCGAGCACGACCTCCAGCAGGTCGTGCCCGGGGTCCGGACGGTGGGGGCCGCCGCTCATGACGCGGGGGTGGTGATCACCACGATGCCCGCGTCGTCGCGCCGAACTCCTGCCTGGCCGAGGATCTGGCCGGCGATCATGACGGGCTGCCGGGTGAAGAGGCCCGGGAAGTCACCGGGCGCCCAGCGGTCCTTGAGGCCGTCGGAGTGCACGACGACGGTGGCGCCCGGCGGCAGCGGGGCGTCGAAGACGCGCAGCGAGGGCAGGTGGCTGCCCACGATGCCGGGCAGCGAGATCAGCGCGGTGCGCCGCTGCCCGTCGACGACGAACGCGCTGACGTTGCCCGCTCCGCACGCCTCGACCCGCCGGGCGGCGAAGTCGGCGGAGACCAGGCAGACGGCCGCGCCCCGGGTGCCGCGCAGCGCCAGGTGGATCTCCTGGAGGATGTCGCGCAGGCCGGTGCGGGTGCTGTTCTGGAAGACCTGGCGGGCGCGCTCGCTGGCCCGGGCGGCCAGGGGGCCGTGCCCGAGGCCGTCGCACATCATGGCCGTGACGCGGCCGGGGGGCCGTTCGCCGGAGAGGGCGGGGGTCTCGGCCAGGTCGGCCCTGGCCGCCCAGGCGTCGCCGCAGACCGTCTCGCCGCTGATCGGCCGGGTCAGCCCGGCGACGTGCCGGGCGGCGGCGCGGGCCGACCGGCTGCCGAGGTCGCCCGCGGCCGCCGGCGCCCAGAAGCGGGCGAGGACGAGGGTGCCGCGGCCGTCCAGGGAGTGCACGTCGAAGTCGTCGGAGAGCCGCGATATCGCCCCGAGCCCGATGCCGAGCGTGCCGCCCCCGGAGTGTCCGTCGCGCAGGGCGGCGTCGATGTCGGGGATGCCGGGGCCGATGTCGAGGGCCAGGATCTCCAGGGCCGCGCCGTCGGCGGCCCGGCTGACCCGCAGGATCAGCGAGCCGTCGTCGGCGTGCCGCAGCAGGTTGGTGGCGGCCTCGGTGGCGGCCAGCTCGATCCGGGCGACCCGGTCGGCGCTCATCCCCAGCCGGTGGGCGAGCGCCCCGGCCTCCCGGCGGGCGGACGCGGCCAGCGCCTCGCCCGCCCGGAGCCAGACGACGTCCTCCGCCGCGGAGAGCAGGGGAGCGTTCACCGTGCCCACTTCACGACGCTGACGGTGGTGCCCCGGCCGGCCGCGGACTCGATCTCGAACTCGTCCACGAGCCGGCGGGCGCCGCTGAGCCCGAGTCCCATGCCGTTGCCGGAGGTCCAGCCGTCGGTGAGCGCGAGATCCATGTCCGCGATTCCGGGGCCCTCGTCCTCGAAGCGTGCCCACACGCCTTTCCTGCCGCCCTGGACGACGACGGCGATGCGGGCCCGGCCGCCGCCTCCGTACAGCAGGGTGTTGCGTCCCAACTCGCTCGCCGCGGTGACCAGCTTGGTCTGGTTGACCAGGGAGAGCCCGGTGCGCTGCGCCTGGGTGCGGACGGCCTGACGGGCCTTGACCACGTCTCCGCTGGTGGTGATCAGGATCGTCTCCACCTGGCCGGCGTCGACGTCGTACTCCTTCACCTGATGGCCGTGGGGTTCTGGTTCAGACGCTTGATCTGCTCCATTCCCCTTTCGAGGGTGAGCGCGGTGCGCACACCGGGCAGCGAGAGGCCGAGCTCCACCAGGGTCATGGCGACGGCCGGGCGCATGCCGACGACGACGGTCTCGGAGCCCAGCACCCGGGAGATCGCGGCGATGGTGGCGAGCATCCGGCCGACGAAGGAGTCGACGATCTCCAGCGCGGTGATGTCGATGACGACGCCTTCGGCGTTGGTGTCGACAATGCGCTGGGAGAGGTCTTCCTGGAGGTCGAGGACCATCTGGTCCTCCAGGTCGGTCTGGATCGACACCAGCAGGATCTGGCCGATCTTGAGGACCGGCACGCGGTCGGTCACAGCAGGCCTTCCTTGCGGAGCGTCGCGGCCCCGTCGATCTCGGCGAGCGCGTCGTGCAGGGCGGCCGCGAGCGTCGCCTTGGTCGCGATGTCGCCGAACTCGATGCCGAGGGCCACGATGGTCTGCGCGATCTGCGGGCGGATGCCGGAGATGATGCACTGCGCGCCCATCATGCGGGCGGCGACGACGGTCTTCAGCAGGTGCTGGGCGACCTGGGTGTCGACGGCGGGCACCCCGGTGATGTCGATGATGGCGTGCGTGGAGTTGGAGTCCAGCAGCCCCTGGAGGAGCTTCTCCATCACGACCTGGGTACGGGCGGAGTCCAGCGTGCCGACGAGCGGCACGCCGAGGATGCCGTCCCACAGCTTGACGACGGGCGTGGACAGTTCGAGGAGCTGCTCGGCCTGCGAGGAGATGATCTCCTCACGGGTCTTGGAGTGCTCCTCGACGGTGAACAGGCCCAGGTCGTCCAGCAGCCGGGCGAGCTGGAGGTACGCGCGGGCGCCCTCCGGGGACGCGATGAGCGCCTCCTCCAGCACCTGCTTCAGCGAGAACACGCACACGGCGGTCTCGGTGGGCGTGAAGCCCTGGCGGGCCCGGTTGCGGGAGAGCTCGACCAGCAGGCTGCGGACCTCGCTGAAGTGCTCGGCCCGGCCGCTCAGTCCGCCCTGCTTGAGGGCGCCGACGAGGGCGCTGTAGATCTCGCTGAGCTCCTGGGCCGCCTCGGCGGCGCTCAGGCGGCCGCGCAGGGTGCCGCTGACGGAGCGGACCCAGCCCTGCACGAACTCGTCGCGCCGGGACTCCAGCAGGCCCACCAGCCCGATGGCGTCCTCGTCATTGGTCACGTATTCGGTCGTCACGCCCGTTGCACCCGCCCCACATCAGATTTTCACAACTCTTGTCGACAGTACGTCATGGTCGCGTATGTCCTTCTCGCTTTCGCGGGAGGGGGGCGCGCACAGCGGCACGTCCCCGGCCCGGTTACCGCCCGTTACCCGTGTGTTCCGCACGGGTGGAGCGTGACAGCGGTGACTGTCCGGCCGCCGCCGCCCCGTGACACCGTTCCAACCGTCAGCGGGACCGACGGCGAAGGAGGGCGCGTGAACAAGGGCTACGCCGTGTTCTGCGATGCGGACCGGACCTTCTACGACGCTCCGCACCGGATGGCACACGACGACCGGGGGGCACTGTACCCGGCGGCCACCGCGCCCGTTCCGGAGGGTTGGCAGCGGCACAGCACCGGCGACTGGCTGGCGCTGCGGCCGGTGGCGGCCCGGCTGCCCGCGCAGGGCTGGAAGATCCACGTCTCCGCCACCCTCGGCAACGCCGAGTCGGTTCTGGAGCGGGTGACGGAGTACTGCGTTCCGCGCCTCATCGCCTTCAAGTTCGTACCGAGCCGCTACCTGCTGCACACCCGCAACGCCAAGTACGCGGACCGGGGCGCCAGCGGCAAGTTCATCACGGTCTACCCCGCCGACGACGACCAGTGCGCGCGGATCGCCGCGGACCTGGACGCCCTGCTCGCCGGAGAGCAGGGCCCGTACGTCCTCAGTGACCTGCGCTGGAACCAGGGGCCCGTCCATCTGCGGTACGGCAGCTTCACCCGCCGGGACTGCTACGACGAGCGGGGCGAGCTGCGGCCGGCCCTGGAGAACGCCGACGGCGTCCTGGTGCCCGACGTGCGCGGGCCCGCCTTCCGGATGCCGGAGTGGATCGAGCCGCCCGCCTGGCTGCTCCCGCACCTGGCGGCGCGCGCCGCGGCGACCGTCGCGGACATGCCGTACCGCATCGAGACGGCCCTGCACTTCTCCAACGGCGGCGGGGTGTACGTCGGCACGGACACCAGGACCTGCGCGAAGGTCGTCCTGAAGGAGGGCAGGCCGCACGCCGGTCTCGCCGCCGACGGCGCGGACGCGGTGGCCCGGCTGGAGCGCGAACAGGACGCGCTGGAGCGGCTGTCGGGGCTCGACTGCACCCCGGAGGTGCTGGACGGCTTCGAACTCGGCGGACACCGCTTCCTGGTCATGGAGTTCGTCGAGGGCAAGCCGCTGAACTCCTTCTTCGCGCGCCGCCACCCGCTGATCGAGGCGGATCCGACGCCGGAACGGCTCGCCGAGTACACCGCGTGGGCGCTACGCGTGCACGGCCTGGTGACGGACGCGGTGGCCGCCGTGCACGCCCGCGGGGTGGTCTTCAACGATCTGCATCTGTTCAACATCATGCTCTCCGAGGACGAGTCGAAGGTCGTCCTCCTGGACTTCGAGGCCGCGGCCCCCGCCGCCGAGAACCGCCGCCAGACCGTCGCCAACCCGGCCTTCGTGGCGCCCGCCGACCGGCGCGGCGTCGACGTCGACCGGTACGCGCTGGCCTGTCTGCGCCTCGCCCTGTTCATACCGCTGACCAGCCTGCTGGCCCTGGACCGCACCAAGGCCGCCCACCTGGCCGAGATAACGGCTCGTCAGTTCCCGGTGCCAGAGGACTACTTGCGGGAGGCGGTCGACGAGATATGTCGCAGACCCGACGGTCCCGCCCTCGTCCCCGCACATCCCTACCTCCCCGTCCGGCCCGGCGACTGGCCGCACAGCCGCGACTCTCTCGCCGGGGCGATACGGGCCTGCGCGACCCCCGGCCGCGAGGACCGCTGCTTCCCCGGCGACATCGCCCAGTTCGCGGTCTCGGGCGGCGGGCAGAACGTCGCGAACGGAACCGCCGGCATCCTTTACGCCCTCCACGCGAGCGGCGCCGGACGCTTCGAGCCCGGTGAGGAGTGGCTCCTCGCCCGTACGAAGGAACCCGCGTCCGGCACCCCGCTCGGCTTCTACGACGGCCTGGCCGGCATCGCCTGGACCCTGGAGCACCTCGGCCACCGGGCCCGCGCCCTGGAACTCGCCGAACTGGCCCTCGCCCAGCCCTGGGAGGCCCTCGCCCCCGACCTGTACGGCGGGCTCGCGGGCCTGGGCCTGGCCCTGGACGCGCTCGGCGCCGCCACCGGTGAACGCGCCCTGACCGACGCCGCGCTGCGCTGCGCCGACCTGGTGGCGCGGCCGCACCGGGAACCCGCGCGGGCCGGGCTGCTGCACGGGGCGACCGGCGGCGCGCTGCTCTTCCTGCGCCTGTACGAGCGTTCCGGCGACCCGGGGCTCCTGGACCTCGCGGCCGGGGCACTGCGCCGGGACCTGGCCCGCTGCGTGCGCAGCGCGGGCGGAACGCTCCAGGTGAGCGAGGGGTGGCGGACGATGCCGTACCTCGGGGCGGGGAGCGTCGGCATCGGCATGGTGCTCGACGACTACCTCGCGCACCGCGCCGACGCGGACTTCGAGCGGGCCCGCCGGGACATCGTCGCCGCCGCGCAGGCCACCTTCTACGCCCAGCCGGGACTGTTCCGGGGTGCGGCGGGGATGGTGCTGTACCTCAGCCGCACCTCGGCCCCCGGGCCCGGCACGGACCCCGCCGACGTGCGCCGCCAGATCGACGCGCTGGCCTGGCACGCCGTGCCGCACCAGGGCCGGCTGGCCTTCCCCGGCGAGCAGATGATGCGCCTGTCCATGGACCTGGCCACCGGCGCCGCCGGCTGCCTGCTCGCCCTGGCCGCCGCGTGCGAGGAGCCGCCCGGCTCGCTCGCGGCGCGGCTGCCCTTCCTGCCGCCGCTTCCGGCGGCCCCAGAGCCGGCCCCTTCCGGGGCCGTACCAGAAGAAGACCGTCCCCAGTGAGAGGAACAGTCATGAGCATTCTTGACCTCCAGTCCATGGAGACCCCGAAGGACGAGGCGATCGGTGACACGGAGCTCACCGGCAGCCGCGCGAGCCTGCTTCTCTGTGGTGACAGCAGCCTCAGCGTGACCACCTGCAACTAGCGGGGTGACGGCCGGGGGGACCGTGCACGGTCCCCCCGGCCCGACCGTTGTCCGTGGCCCGAGGGCCGCTCGGGCGCGGTGCGGGGTGAGGTATCGGTACCCGGCGCCGGTTCCGCGCGGTTCGCCTGCGGGCGCGTTGTGGTCGCTCGCGCGGTTCCCCGCATCCCTTCGCACGGCGCGGGGAACCGCGGGCTCGGCCGCGTGCCGAGCGCTTCCGGCGACGGGGCGGGGCCGGGGCGGGAGCACCCCGGGGCCGGGTGCGGCACGGGGCAGCGCCTCACCGCTGCCGCCCCCGCGACCGCGCCGAGCGCACCCCCTCCCGGCGACCGAAGGAGCCCCCGTGCCGCCCGCCAGGGCCATCGCCCCACCCGACCGCCTCCTCCTCGCCGCGACCCGTCACACCCGCGCCCCCGCCGGCGCCCTCTTCCTCGCCTCCGCCCTGTCCGGCGCCGCGGCCCTCGCCCTGCCTGCCGTCGTCGGCCGCACCCTCGACCTGCTGCTCGCCCGTGACAGTGCCGGCGGGCGGTGGCTGACCCTGTGCGCGGTACTCGTGGCGGGCCAGGTCCTGGCCGAGGCCGCGGAGGCCCTGTGTTCCGGGACCGCCCAGGCCCGGGCGACGGCCTGGCTGCGCGGCCGCACCCTGGCCCGGCTGCTCGACGCCACCCCGCGCGCCGCCGCCCGTTTCCCGCCCGGCGACACCGCGACCCGGCTGTCCGCGAACGCCACCGAGGCGGGCGCCGCGCCCGGTGCCGCCGCGGCCCTGGCGGCCTCCCTGATCGCACCGGTGGGCGGCCTGGTGGCGCTGGCCCTGATCGACCCGTGGTGCGCCCTGGCCTTCGCGGCGGGCCTGCCCCTCCTCCTGCTCCTGCTGCGCGCCTTCGCCGCCGGTTCCTCCGACAGCGTGGCCCGCTACCAGCGGGTGCAGGCGGCCCTCGCCTCCCGGCTCGCGGAGGCGCTGACCGGTGCGCGCAGCATCGCCGCCGGGGGGACTGTCGCGCGCGACCGTGCCCGCGTTCTGGCTCCGCTGCCCGAACTGGGCGTCCAGGGGCGGCGGATGTGGCGGGTCCACGGCCGGGCGGTGGCCCGCAGCACCGTCCTGCTGCCCCTGCTGATCACCGCCGTCACGGCCGTCGCGGGCCTCGGCGTGGTCTCCGGCCGGCTGACCGTCGGCGACCTCCTCGCGATTTCCCGGTACGCGGCCCTCGCCGCCGGAATCGGCACGGTGGCCTCCTTCCTCGGCACCCTGATCCGCGGCCGGACCGCCGCCCGTCGGCTCGGCGACCTCCTCGCGCTGCCCCCGCTCGGCTCCGGCACCCGGACCCTCCCGCCGGACGGCCCCGGCACGCTCCACCTCGTGGGCGTGAACGTGGCGCTGGACGGCGCGCCCGTCCTCACCGACGTCTCCCTCACCCTCCCCGGCGGCACGACGACGGCCGTGGTCGGCCGCTCCGGTTCCGGCAAGTCGACGCTGGCGGCGGTGGCGGGCCGGCTCTGCGCGCCGGACTCCGGCACCGTACTGCTGGACGGCGTGCCCCTGGCGGAGATCGAGGCGCGGGAACTGCGCCGGGAGGTCGGGTACGCCTTCGAGCGGCCGGCGCTCTTCGGCGCGACCCTGGGCGAGGCGCTGGCCTCGGGCGCGCGCCGGGCGACGCCCGCGGAGGTGGTGGCGGCGGCCCGGGCGGCGGGTGCGGACGATTTCCTGCGGCTGCTCCCGGACGCGTACGACACTCCGCCCGCAGCCGCTCCCCTCTCGGGCGGTGAGCACCAACGCCTGGGCCTGGCACGGGCGTTCGCGCACGCGGGCCGACTGCTGATCCTGGACGACGCGACGTCCAGCCTGGACACGGCGACGGAGCGCCGCATCGAGGAGGCGCTGTCCCGGGACGTCGGCCCGGGCACGCGCCTGGTGGTCGCCCACCGGCTCTCGTCGGCCGCCCGGGCGGACCTGGTGGTGTGGCTGGAGGCGGGCCGGGTGCGGGCGGTGGGCCCGCACGAGGCGCTGTGGGACCGGCCGGACTACCGGCGGGTGTTCGCGGTGACCGGGGAGGCCGAGCGGCCCCGGGGGCCCGAGCAGGCCCGGGGGCCCGAGCAGGCCCGGGGGCCCGAGGACCACGAGGTCTCCGGGGCGTCCGGGGAAGCTCCGGCATGAGCGGCCCCCGGGCGGGCGGCCCCGCCGACGCCGCTTCCCGCACCCGCCTGCGCGCGGACGCCCGCCGCTTCCTGGCCCGGCACCGGTTCGTCCTGGTCCGCCTCACCGGCTGGTCGCTCGCCGAGTCGGCGCAGACCTTCCTGGGCGGCTACTGCCTGGCCCAGGCCCTGGACCGGGGCTTCCTCGCCGGACGCGCCGGGATCGGCCTGGCCTGGCTGGCCGTGGCGGTGCCGGCGATCCTGGCCGGGGGGCCCGTCACGCGCGGTGTCTTCGCCCAACTGGCCGGCCTGGTCGAGCCGTTCCGGGACGGGCTGGTCCGCCGGGCCGTCGACCAGGCCCTCCGGACGGCGACGGGCGCACGCGACGGCACCGCCGGTCCTGTCCCGGCCGCCCCGGGCCCGCCCGCCCCGGCCAGGGTCGCCCCCGGCCCAGCCACCCCGGGGACAGCCGTGTCCCGGGTCTCCCAGCAGACCGAGATCGCCCGGGACAGCTTCGCGGGGCTGGTGCTGACCGCCCGGTCCTTCGTCTTCACGGCGGTCGGCGCGCTCGCCGGGATGTTCGCCCTGGCCCCGGAACTCCTGCTGGTCACCGTGCCTCCGCTGTTCCTCGGCCTCGGTCTGTTCCTCGCCACGCTGGGGCCGATGGCCCGCGCCCAGCGGGCGGCGCTGGACGCGGAGGAGGCGTACACCGACCAGGTGCGGGCGGCGGCGGCCGGGCTGCGCGACGTGGCGGCCTGCGGCATCGCGGACCAGGTCGGCGCGGCCGCGACCGCTTCGGCCGACGCCGCGGCCCGGGCGGCACGGGTGCTGGCCCGGTGGGCCGCCCTGCGGACGGTCGCACTCGGCGTCGCCGGACAACTGCCCCCGCTGCTGCTGCTGTTGGCGACCCCCTGGCTGCTGGACCGAGGGCTGGGGGCGGGCGTGCTGACCGGGGCGCTCACCTACCTCGTCCAGGCGCTGCTGCCCGCCCTGCACACGCTGATGACCGCCCTCGGCGCGGCGGGCACCCGGCTGCTGGTCGTCCTGGACCGGTTCGCCGACCCCGCGCCCCCGGGCGGCCCCGCGCAGGGGCCGGACCCCCGGACCCCTGCGAAGTCTCCGCAGGCGTCCCCCGAGCCCGGGACGCCCTCCCCGTCCCGCCGTCCCCCGCCCGCCGCCGAGCTGCACGGCGTGACCCTCGCCTACGGCCCCGGCGCGCGCCCCGTCCTCGACGGCCTGTCCCTGACCCTCGGCGCCGGCGAGCACCTCGCCGTGGTCGGGCCCAGCGGCATCGGGAAGTCCACCCTGGCCAACGTCCTCGCCGGGCTGCTCGTCCCCGACCGGGGCTCGGTGCTGCTCGCCGGACGGGCCGTGTGCGGCTCCGCCCAGCGCGCCCTGGTCCCCCAGGAGGCGTACGTCTTCACCGCCACCCTCCGCGAGAACCTCACCCACCTGCACCCGGGCGCGGCCCCGGCCGAGGTGGCGGCGGCCGTCGACGCGCTCGGTCTCGGTCCGCTGGCCGCGCGGATCGGCGGACTGGACGCGGTCGTCGACCCCGGACAGCTCTCGGCGGGCGAGCGGCAGTTGGTGACGCTCGCGCGGGCCCACCTCTCCCCCGCCCCGCTCCTCGTGCTCGACGAGGCGACGTGCCATCTCGACCCCGCGGCGGAGGAACGCGCCGAGCGGGTGCTGGCCGACCGGCCCGGGGCCCTGGTCGTGGTGGCGCACCGGATGACCTCCGCGCTGCGGGCCGACCGGATTCTCGTACTGGACGGCACCAGGGCGCAGTGCGGAACCCATGACGAGCTGCTGCGGCAGTCCGGCCTCTACCGCGACCTGACGGGCCGGAAGCCGGACCCGCACCGGTCACATCCAGCCCGCCGACCCGGCGATGCGGATCGCGTCGACCCGGTTGCGGGCGCCCGTCTTGCGGATGGCGGCCGCCAGGTAGTTGCGCACCGTGCCCCGGGACAGATGCAGTTCGAGCGCTATCTCGGCGACGCAGGCGCCCTGCGCAGCCAGCGAAAGCACCCCCAGTTCCCGAGGGGTGAGGGGAATCTCCGCAGCACGCAGGAGTCCGAAGGCGAGTGACTCGTCGACGTACCGCTCGCCGCGTGCGACCGCGCGGATCCCCTCGACTAATCGACAGGGCGAAAGCTGTTTGTCGACGTAGCCGAGTGCTCCCACGTCGAAGGCCCGGCGCAGCACCCCGGGGCGGTCGGCGGTGGCCAGGACCAGCAGTCCGGCACCCCTCGGCGCGGCGTCGCGCGAGGTCCGGGGCGCTCTGCCCGCTGCCCCCCGGAGCCGCGGCGGCAATTCCTCCGCATCAGCGACCCACACGTCGGCCGGGGGGCCACCCACCGCGCAGGGCCCGAGCCGCGCGTCCTCATCCAGCACCTCGAAGCCTTCCTCGGCACGCAACAGCGCCATCAGCGCCGATCTGAACAGACCTGCCGCATGGGCGACATGGACACGGATCACTGCCACTCCTCCAGTGGGGATGACACCAGTGCCCAGCAAGCCGCCGAAGGAACGCTTCCGCATCCGCATCGCGAAGCACAGGGGGCACATGGCCCGGCGCCGTGCGCCACCGTGCGCCCGCAACACATGTGCGACCGCGTTCCGCGTCGCCCCTTGTCGCACGTCAGGGGAGTTCTCGGGGGCCGGAGGAAGTTACCTCGCGGTATGCCGTGACTTCCCAAGACCCCGGCAGTACAACTCGCTCCTCTTCCCACAAGAGTGAGGAATATCCCATGACTGCACCAACCTCGCAGATCCCACCACCCCCGATGAGTCCGTCCCGTCGCCTGCTCCTCGCGGGCACCGGCGCCCTCCTCGGCACGGCCGCCCTCGGCGGCCCCGGCTCCCCCACCGTCCACGCGGCGCCGCGCCGCCCGGCCCTGACCAACGGCGAGCACGTCCCGGCGCTGGTGATCGGCACGGGTTACGGAGGTTCCGTCACCGCCCTGCGCCTGGCCCGCGCCGGGGTCGACGTCCACCTGGTCGAGATGGGCATGGCCTGGGACACCCCCGGCCCCGACGGCAACGTCTTCGCCAACACCACCAGGCCCGACCACCGCTCCTTCTGGCTGCGCACCAGAACCAAGCAGCCGCTGTCCAACTTCCTGGGCTTCCCCCTCGACAAGGACGTGCCGCGCCACACCGGCATCCTGGACGCGGAGGAATTCGGCGGCATCACCGTCTACCAGGGCCGGGGCGTCGGCGGCGGCTCACTGGTCAACGGCGGCATGGCCGTCACCCCACGCCGCGAACGCTTCGGCGCGGTGCTGCCCTCGGTCAACGCCGACGAGATGTACGGCACGTACTACCCGCGCGCCAACGCCGGGCTCGGCGTCACCGAGGTCGACACCCGGTGGTGGGAGTCGGCGTCCTGCTATCAGTACGCCCGGGTGGGCCGCAAGCACGCGGAGCGCTCCGGGTTCCCGTTCGTCTTCGTGCCGAATGTGTACGACTGGGAGTACATGAAGCAGGAACTGGCGGGCCTGGTACCGAAGTCGGCGCTGGCCGGTGAGGTCCTGTACGGCAACAACCACGGCAAGAAGTCCCTCCAGAAGACCTACCTCGCCCAGGCGAAGGCCACCGGGCGCGTCACCGTCTCCCCGCTGCACAGGGTGACTTCGGTGGCCCCGGCCGCGTCCGGCTACACCGTTGTGGTGGAGCAGCTCGACACGGCGGGCGCGGTGACCGCCACCAAGTCCGTCACCGCCGACCGGGTCTTCTTCGCGGCGGGCAGCGTCGGCACGTCCAAGCTCCTCACCCGGCTGAAGGCGACCGGCGCGCTCCCCCGCCTCAACGACGAGATCGGCCGGGGCTGGGGCGACAACGGCAATGTGATGTGCGGCCGCGCCAACCACATGTGGGACGCCACCGGCAAGCTCCAGTCCGCCATGCCGACGGCCGGCATCGACAACTGGGACGCGGGCGGCGCGTTCGCCGAGGTGGCCCCGCTGCCGACCGGCATCGAGACGTACGCCTCCTTCTACCTCTCCATCACCAAGAACCCGCACCGCGCCCGCTTCACCTGGAACGCGTCGGCCGGCCGGGTCGAGCTCGACTGGCAGACGGCGTGGAAGCAGCCCTCCGTCGACGCGGCGAAGACCATCTTCGACAAGATCAACCAGAAGGAGGGCACGATCTACCGCACCGACCTGTTCGGCGCGTACAAGATCTGGGGCGACCACCTCACCTACCACCCGCTCGGCGGCGCGGTCCTCGACAGGGCCACCGACAACTACGGCCGCCTGCACGGGTACACGGGCCTGTACGTGATGGACGGCTCCCTGATCCCGGGCAACACGAGCGTCAACCCGTTCGTCACGATCACCGCGCTCGCGGAACGCAACATCGAGCGCATCATCGCCGACGACCTCCGCCGGCCGGGGTGACGGCGCTCCCGGCGGCGCGCAGCGGGACTGCGGCACAATCGGCGGTGTGACGACCTCCGCGCGTGAACTCAACCGGGCCACTCTGGGCCGCCAACTCCTGCTGGAACGGGCGAGCCTGAGCGTGACGGACGCCGTCCGGCGCGTCGTCGCGCTCCAGGCGCAGCACGCGCCCTCGCCGTACGTCGCGCTGTGGAACCGGATCGAGGGCTTCGATCCGGCCGGGCTGGACGCGGCGTTCGCCGCGCGGACCGTCGTCAAGGCGACGCTGATGCGGATCACGCTGCACGCGGTGGCGGCGGACGACTACCAGCCGTTCCGGTCGGCGGTCCAGCCGACGCTGTACGGGTCGGGGCTGGGGTCGCGCTTCACGGACTCCGGGCTGACGGCCCAGGACGCCCGGCAACTGGCGGCGGAGCTGCTGGTGTTCGCGAAGGAGCCCCGGACCTCCGCCGAGGTGCAGGAGTGGCTGGCCGGGAAGGTGGGCGCGGAGCGCAGGGACGCCGCGTTGCGGGGGGTGCAGGTGTACGCGCCGCTGCACCACGTGCCGACCGGCGGCCCGTGGTCCTTCGGCGCGCGGCCCTCCTACGTCACGGCGGGGGCGGCGGCGGTGCCGGAGGGCCGGGAGGTGGACGTACCGGCCTTGCGCCACCTGGTGCTGCGCTATCTGGAGGGGTTCGGTCCGGCTTCGGTGGGGGACGTGGCGCGGTTCGCGCTGGTACGGACCACGCCGGTGCTGCGGGTGCTGCGGGAGCTGGACGGGAGGGTGGAGGAGTTCCGGGGACCGGACGGGAAGGCGCTGTACGACCTGCCGGGTGCGCCGCGGCCGGACGCGGACACTCCGGCTCCGGCACGGCTGCTGCCGATGTGGGACAGCACCCTGCTCGCGTTCCAGGACCGCAGCCGGATCATCCCCGAGGAACTGCGCAAGGTGGTGATCCGCACCAACGGCGACGTCCTTCCGACCCTCCTGCTGGACGGTTACGTCGCCGGGGTCTGGCGGCTCCTGGACGGCGCGGTCGAGGTGACCGCCTTCCGGGACCTGCGGCCCGGCCAGTGGGAGGAGGTGGCGGCCGAGGCGCAGCCCCTGGCCGCACTGCTCGCAGAGCGGGACCCCCGGACGTACAGCCGCTACCACCACTGGTGGGCCAAGCTCCCCGGCGGCGAGGTCCGGGCGTTCGGGGCCGGGGGAGGGTGAGGCGGAGGGGAGGACGGCACCCGGGAGCCGCCGCGCCCCGGGTCAGGCCGGCAGGTCCGGCAGCGTGTACGTGAAGGTGTACGGAACGGACTTCTCACCGTGCGGGGCGACGAAGCGGCCCTTTCCGGTGAGCCCGGCCAGCGCGTCCGTGCCCGAGCCGGGGACCACCTCGAAGGCGCAGTGCACGGTGCCGTCCGCACCGAAGTGCCCCCGCTCCTCGACCACGAACCTGCCCTCGCGGCCGCCCAGCCGGCCGGAGAAGAACTCCATTCCGTTGAAGCAGCCGGTCGTCTCCGTGACGTACGTGCAGATGTACTCGCACCGGGTGTCGACGGCCTCGATGCCGCCGGTGAAGGTGTTGACGACGGAGGCGTGGGAGATCCGGGGACTCGTCCCGGCGTCGGTGGCGCAGGTCTCGTCCCAGCTCGCGTAGGTGAAGTGCCCGGTGACGGTCGTGCTGTCCGTGTCCATGTCCATGTCGGTGGCCGTGTCCGTGTCCGTATTCGCGTTCATGGGCGTGGTCGTCATGTCTTCCCCTGGGGTCGGTGCGTCGGAGTGCGCGGGCCGCTCACTCGTCGCACACCACTCTGTTCCCCGTACCTGACACCTTCTGTCAGGTACGGAAGGACAATGGGAGGCATGCGCGCCGACCGCCTCCTCTCGCTGCTCCTGCTGCTCCAGAGCCGGGGCCGCATGACCGCGCCCCAACTGGCCGAGGCGCTGGAGGTGTCGGTACGGACCGTCTACCGCGACGTCGAGGCGCTCGGCGCGGCCGGCGTGCCGGTCAGGGCGGGCCGGGGGCCCGACGGCGGGTACGAGCTGATGGCCGGATACCGCACCCGGTTGACGGGTCTCACCCGCGCCGAGGCCCAGTCGCTGTTCCTCGCGGGCGCGCCCGGTCCGGCGCACGACCTGGGGCTCGGCGCGGTGCTCGCCACGGCACGGCTCAAGCTCCAGGCGGCCCTCCCGGCGGAACTGGCCGACCGGGCAAGGGTGTTGGAGGACCGCTTCCATCTCGACGCGCCCGCCTGGTTCCGCGAGGCCGATCCGGTTCCGTACCTCTCGGAGGTGTCGCACGCGGTGTGGGAGCAGCGGAAGCTCGCCGTGGACTACCGGAGCTGGAAGGGCGAGGTGCGGCGCGTGCTCGACCCCTTGGGTCTCGTCCTGAAGGGCGGGATCTGGTACCTGGTGGCGCGGTCGCGCGGTTCCGACGCGGCGGTGCGGACGTATCGGGTGTCACGTTTCCTTTCCGTACGGGACACGGGCGAGGGCTTCGAGCGCCCGGCCGGGTTCGCGCTGGCGGCGCACTGGCAGGAGTCCTCGCGGCGCATGGAGGCGAAGCGGTACCAGGGGGTCGCGGAACTGCGGCTCTCCCCCACGGGGCAGCGGCTGCTGCCCGCGCTGTTCGGAGCGGCGGGGACCGAGGCCCTCGCCGGGGCCGGGGAGGCGGACGCCGAGGGGTGGGTGCGGGCGGAGATGCGGGTCGAGTCGTCGTCCGTGGCGGTGTCCGACCTGCTCAGGCTGCGCGACGACGCGGAGGTGCTGGGGCCGCCCGAGTTGCGCACGGCGCTCGCGGAGACGGTGGCGGCACTGGCGGCCCGCTATGCGGCCGCGCCCTGACGGAGGTGGTCGGCGATGCGGACGAGGGTGCCGGCGTTGTCCCGGAAGAGGTGCGCGCGCAGGCCCGCCGCGCGGGCGGCCTCGACGTTCGGGGCGGCGTCGTCCACGAAGAGGCAGTCCTGCGGGCGCACGCCGAGCGTGGTGCACGCGGTCGCGAAGGCGCGGGGATCGGGCTTGAGGATGCCGGTCTCGTGGGAGTAGACGAGGTGTTCGGGCCGTTCCACCAGGGTGTCGAGGCGGTAGCGGTCGGCTTCGCGCTCGCGGGCCCCGACGAAGCTGTTGCTGAGGATGCCGATCCGGAGGTCCTGACGGCCGGTCAGCTCGCGCACGTACGCGAGCAGTTCCACGTTGGGTGAGCCGAGGTATTCGTCCCAGAGGTCGGCCATGAAGGCGTCGAGCTGCGGGGTGTCGAGACGGAGCGCCGCGGTGACCCGGGCGCGCACCTCCCCCTCGTCGACGCGGCCGACGCTGCCCGCGTGCCAGACCTCGCCCAGCCGGTCGTCGACGGTGCCGGGGGCGAGGCCGAGCCGCCCCTCCCAGCGGGGCAGCCAGCCCGTGTCGGGGGTGAGCTCCAGGACGCCGCCGATGTCGAGGAGGAGACAGGAGGGGCGGGGCGCGGTGGTGGTCATGGGGTTCCCCCGGGGATGCGGTGCGGATGCGTACGGGCGCACCGCGGGGCTGCCCCCACAGTGCGTACACGCGCCGTGGGGCTGTCCCCGGGGCGCGTGCACACACCGTGGGCCTTCCCCCAGGGGCAAGGTCAACTCCGCTGCGCCACGGGCACCGCCTGCGACACCTCCGCCAGCAGCTTCTCCGGGTCCGCGCCCCAGCGGGAGCTGACCACCAGGTCGCGGGCCGGGTCCACCCACAGCAGGTGCGCGCCGCCGTTGCCCCGGGCGCAGCGGCCGGTGGCCGGGGCGGCGGGCCACACCGAACGGTCGTCGTTCAGCCACCAGGACAGCCCGTAGTTCGGCTTGGCCCGGCACGGGGTCCACAGCTCCTCCATCCAGCGCCGGGAGAGGATCCGCTTGCCCTCCCAACTCCCCTGCCGCAGGACGAGTTGGCCGATCCGCGCCAGGTCGAGCGCGCTGATCCACAGACCGCCGCCCCAGTGCGCACCGCCGGACACCACGGGGATCCGCGCCCCGTCCACCTCGGCGAAGGAGTTCGCGTACCCGTGCCAGGACCAGGTGCCGGTGGCCCCGATCGGGTCCATCACCCGCTCCCGGAGCGCTTCCGGCAGGGGGCGGCCGAGGAGGACGGTCAGGGCGAGCGCGGCCAGGTTCACGCGGACGTCGTTGTACGCCCACCCCTCGCCCGGCGGGCCGCCCGGGGACTCGGTGCCCTCCCGGGTGCTCTGGGCGTCCACGGAGGTCGGCTTGCCCCACAGCTCGCCCTCCCACTGGCTGGTCTGGTCGAGCAGGTGCCGCCAGGTGATGGCACGGCCGTGGGCGTCGGTGAACGGGGGCAGGGCGACGGAGCGGTGCACGGCGAGGGAGCGGTGCACCGGCTCGTCGAGGCGGAGGAGGCCGTCGTCGTACGCGATTCCGGCGGTCAGCGACAGGACGCTCTTGGTGGCGCTGTACGCCATCTCGACGCGCGTGGGATCGCCCCAGCGGGCGATCGCCGTGCCGTGCCGCAGGACGACCCCGCTGGGGCCCCGCCCGTCGAGGAGCGGGCCGAGGACCTCGCGGTGGGAGGCGTCGGAGACCTGGGCGTCGAGGTAGGCGGCCATGTCCTGGACGCCGGGCACGGGCCGCCGCGCCTGCGCGCGGGCGGCGTGGGCCAGGGCGTCGGCGTCGACGCCCTGCCAGGGGTCGGCCGTCGTGGAGCGACTGTCGGTGTCCAAGGGGTTCATCGGATGCCCGCCCTGTCGTGTTCGCGTGCGTTCAAGATCACATGTCTGATGACCGTACTCGACCGGTCCGGGGCGTCCCGCGCGGCGCGGACCCGGCTCCCGGCCCGCCGGCCGCGGGACGCACGGGCACGCGGCCCGGTGGGGCGTGCGGCGTACCTCCGGGCGGGGCCCGCGCCATAGGGTGACCCCGTGGCCAGTACAGATGAACGAAACGGACCCGAGGCCGGGCAGGGGACCCCCGCAGCGCCGAGCCCCGCCCCCGCGGCCCCCGACCTGCGGGCCTTCGCCGTGCAGCTGCGCCGCATGAACGGGGAGATCAACCGGCTGGTCCACGGCTTCGCCTCCGGTCAGGGCCTGCACGCCACCGACATCCAGGCGCTGGCCGCGATCCTGGACTCCGAGACCCCGCTCACCCCGGGCCGCCTCCGTGAGCACCTGGGGCTGACCTCGGGTGCGGTGACCGCCTGCCTGGACCGGCTGGAGAACGCCGGTCACATCCGGCGCTCCCGGGAGAGCACGGACCGCCGCGTCGTGCACCTCCACTACGAGCCGAGCGCCCGGCAGGTGGCGCGCACCCACTTCCGGCCGCTCGCCGAGGCGACCGAGAACACCCGCTCCCGCTTCACCGACGACGAACTCGCGGTGGTCCTGCGCTTCCTGGCCGACCTCAACTCCGAACTCACGGACGTGCGCGCCCCGCGCTCCTGAGGGCGGGAAGGCGGCGCGCCGGACCGGCGGCGGTGTATTTCAATCATTGAGATTGTTTATCATCGAGAGAATGGGAAACCCGGGCGAAGGCCCGCCCCCCTCCTCACTCGCACCGGGAGCACGATGTCCAGCGCAGCACGGCATGCCCGTTGGTTGGTTCCGCTCGTCCTGCTGGTCGCCTGGCTCGGCGTCGGCGGCGGTCTCGGCCCGTACGCCGGGAAGCTGGGCGAGGTCGCCAGCAACGACCAGGCGGCGTTCCTGCCGCAGAACGCGGAGTCCACCCGCGTCATCGAGGCGCAGAAGGCGTTCCGGCAGGACGAGACCCTGCCGCTCGTCGTGGTGTGGACCCATCCCGGCGGCGGCCCCTTCGACGCGAAGCAGGCGGCGGCCGCCACCCGCGCGCTGGCCTCCCTGAACGGCTCCCCCGGCATCGCGGGCCGGGCCTCGCCCGCGCTGCCGTCGAAGGACGAGCGGGCGCTCCAAGGCGTCGTACAACTGCGTCCCGACCTCGGCGACGAGCTCGCCCCGGCACTCGACCGCGTCAAGCGGGCCGCCGGTCACGTGCCGGACACCAAGGTCGAGCTGGCGGGGCCGGCCGCGAGTCAGGCCGACCTCAAGGACGCCTTCGCCGGGATCGACGGAATCCTGCTCGGGGTGGCGCTGGCCGCCGTCCTGCTGATCCTGCTGCTGGTGTACCGCAGCGTGCTGCTCCCCTTCGTGATCATCATCGGCGCGGTGTTCGCGCTGGGGCTGGCGAGCGCGGTGGTGTACGTGCTGGCCGACCACGACGTGGTCCGCGTGGACGGGCAGGTGCAGGGCATCCTGTCCATCCTGGTGATCGGCGCGGCGACCGACTACGCGCTCCTGCTCAGCGCCCGCTTCCGGGAGGAACTGGCGAGCGGCGCCGACCGGTTCACCGCCGTGCGGGCCGCCTGGCGGCAGTCGGTGGGACCGGTGACGGCCAGCGCGGCCACCGTCGCGCTCGGCCTGCTGGCCCTGCTGCTCAGCGACCTCACCAACAACCGCGCGCTGGGCCCGGTCGGGGCGATCGGCATCGTGTGCGCGGTGCTGAGCGCGCTGACCTTCCTGCCCGCCGCGCTGGCGCTGCTGGGCCGGGCCGCGTACTGGCCCGCCCGGCCGAGGCCCACGGCCGGGCGGAGCGGCAGCGCGGGTCTGTGGCAGCGGGTGGCCGGGCTCGTGGACCGGGCGCCGCGCCGGGTGTGGGCCGTGTGCCTGGCGGGGCTGCTGGCCTGTGCCGCGTTCTCGCCGATGCTGACCTCGCGGGGCGTGCCGCTCGACGAGATCTTCGTCCATGACGCGCCCTCGGTCGCCGCCCAGCGCACCCTGGGCGCGCACTTCCCCGGCGGCTCCGGGCAGCCCGCGGTCGTCATCACCGGGGCGCGGGTGGCCGAGTCCGTCGTGAAGGAGGCGAAGGACGTCGCGGGGGTGGCCGACGCCACGGCCGTGACCGCGTCGGGCCGCCCGGGCGGGGGCCCGCCGCTCGTCGTGGACGGCCGGGTGCGCGTCGACGCCACGCTCGAGGACGCCGCCGACAGCGACGCGGCGAAGCGGACGGTGGCCGAACTGCGCGAGCGGGTACGGGCGGTGCCGGGCGCGCAGGACTCGCTCGTCGGCGGGTACACCGCGCAGCAGTACGACACCCAGCGGACCGCCGCGCAGGACCGCGCGCTGATCGTGCCGGTGGTCCTCGCGATCATCCTCGTCATCCTGGCCCTGCTGCTGCGCTCGCTGCTGATGCCGCTGCTGCTGGTGGCCACGGTCGCGCTCAACTTCGTCGCCACGCTGGGGGTCTCGGCCCTCGTGTTCCGGTACGTCTTCGGCATGAGCGGCACGGACTCCTCCGTCCCGCTGTACGGCTTCGTGTTCCTGGTCGCGCTCGGCGTGGACTACAACATCTTCCTGATGTCCCGGGTCCGCGAGGAGTCCCTCGTGCACGGCGTCCGCGAGGGCGTCCGGCGCGGCCTCACCGCGACCGGCGGAGTGATCACGTCGGCGGGCGTGGTCCTGGCGGCGACCTTCGCGGCCCTGGGCGTGATCCCGCTGGCCTTCCTGCTGCAGATCGCGTTCATCGTGGCGTTCGGCGTGCTGCTGGACACGCTGGTCGTACGGTCCCTGCTCGTACCGGCGCTGGTGCGGGACATCGGCCGCACGGCGTGGTGGCCGGGCCGGCTGAGCAGACCCCGGGCGGAGGAGGCGTAGCGCGAACCCGCCGCGCCGGGCGGGAGTGTTACGTATCGTGGTGCCGCCCGCCGCCACCGCGCGGGCGCCCCAGCTCCCGGACCCCGAGGACTGCCGTGTACGCCGTATCCCTGACCGACCGTGCCGAGCTCCGCCCGCTGGAGCCCTGGCAGGCACCGGAGTTCCTGGCCCACATGGACCGCGCCCGCGATCTGGTGGACCCGTGGATTCCGTGGGCCACGTTCTCCACCGACCTGGCGTCGGCCCGGGCCACCTTGCAGCGGTACGCCGACAAGCAGGTGGCCGACGCCGGACGGATCTTCGGGATCTGGCTGGACGGAACCCTGGTGGGCGGTGTCATGTTCGTGCACTTCGACGCCGCGCTGGGCACCGCCGAGATCGGCGTGTGGTCGGAGCCGGCGGCCGAGGGGCGGGGCCTGATCGGCGCCGCCGTCGACAAGCTCCTCGCGTACGCCTTCGAGGAGCGCGGGCTGCACCGGGTCGAGTGGTGGAACAGCACGGTCAACGTGCGCAGCCGGGCGGTCGCGCAGCGCGCGGGGATGCATCTGGACGGCACGCTGCGCGAGCACACGGAGTACCGGGGAGTGCGCCTGGACATGGAGGTGTGGTCGCTGCTGGCCCACGAGTGGAAGGGCCGCTGACCGGGCGGCGGCCCCCGGGCCCCGGCCCGCGGGGGTCAGCCCGTGGGGGTCCGCGGGTCCGGCCGGCGGTCCGGGTCGTCGGTGGACGTGGCCTCGGCCGTGCTGGCGTACAGGGCGAAGACCTGGTCGAGGCCGACCAGGTGCAGTACCCGGCAGGTGTGCTCCGGCACGGCGGACAGCGCGATCCCGGCGCCCGCGGCCAGCGCGTGGTTGCGGGCGGCGAGCAGCGCGGTGATGCCGGTGGAGTCGCAGAACTCCATGCCCGCCAGGTCGATCACCAGGCGGGCGTCCGCCGTCAGCGGGAGCGTGCCCAGGCGGGTGCGCAGGTCGCCCGCGGTGTCGTAGTCGAGGTCGCCGGCGATCTCCAGGACGGGGCCCGTGGCGGCCTGGCGCACGGTGATCGTCAGCGTTTTCGTGGGGGTCATTCGGGCTTCTCCATGGCCGGGGCGCCCAGCGCGAGCAGGGCGGTGTCGTCGTCGAGGCCGTCCCCGAAGCTCTCCAGGAGCCCGCTCAGCGCGGTGACCAGGGAGGCGGGCGAGGTGTCGGGGGCGTTGGCGGCGAACTCCCGCAGCGCTTCGTCGCCGTACCGCTCGGAGCCCCGTCCGCGCGCGGCGGTGCGGGCCTCGGTCAGGCCGTCGGTGTGCAGCAGGAGTGTGTCGCCGGGGGCGAGGACGGTGGTGGCCGTGCTGAGCGGCGGGTCCGCCAGGATGCCGATCAGCAGGCCGCCCGGGGTCTCCAGGTACTCCGTGCTGCGGTCGGCGCGCAGCACGAGCGCCGGGGGGTGCCCGCCGGAGGCCACCCGTACCGTCACGTGGCCCGTCTCCGGGTCGGGCTGGAGAATGCCGAAGACGGCGGTGCAGTAGCGGGGGTCGCTGCCGGAGTAGCGCTCGTGGAGCATGGTGTTGAGCGTGGACAGGGCGGCGACCGGGTCCGGGTCGTGCAGGGCGGCGGCGCGCAGCGTGTAGCGGGTGAGCGAGGTGACGGCGGCGGCCTCGGGGCCCTTGCCGCAGACATCGCCGAGGAAGAACCCCCACCGCTCGCCGTCGACGGGGAACAGGTCGTAGAAGTCGCCGCCGAGCCGGTCGGGGGAGGCGGTGTGGTAGTACGAGGCGGACTCCAGGCCCGGCACGGAGGGCAGGACGGCGGGCAGCAGGCTCTGCTGGAGGACGATCAGCGCGTCCTTCAGGCGGACGCGGTCGGCCTCGGCCTCGCGGCGGGCGGCGTCGGCGGCCTGCCGGGCGCGCAGCAGCTCCTGCTCGTAGGCGTGGCGGTCGCGGGCGTCGGCGAGGGTGGCGCGGATCAGCAGGGGCTCGCCCTCGCTGCCGTACTTGACGACCGCGGAGACCAGGACGGGCATGCGGACGCCGTCGGCGCCCTTCAGCTCCAGGGCTATGCCGTTGATCTCGCCCTTCATCCGCAGCAGGGGCGCGAAGTGCGTCTCGTGGTAGATCCGGCCGCCGACGGTGAGCAGGTCGCTGAAGCGCATCCGGCCCACGACGTCCTCGCGGCGCAGGCCGAGCCAGTCCAGCAGGGTGGCGTTGGCCTTGGCGAGGGTGCCGTCCATGAGGGTGGAGACGTAACCGCACGGCGCCTGCTCGTAGAGGTCCTCCGCGCTGTCCTCCAGGAGGGCGCTGAACGCGGCGTCGGTGACCGCGCCGTCTCCGGCTCCGGCTCCGGCTCCGAACGGTCCGGGCTCGAACGGCCCGGGCTCGCTGCTGGTGCGGCTCATCATCGGCGGGCTTCCGCGGGCGGGGTGCCGGTCGGGGCGGGCCGGAGCCCGTCGAGGAAGGCCAGGATCGCCGCACCGGTCACCTCGGGCGAGCTGAGCTGCGGGCAGTGGCCGGTGGCGTCGAGGGTCACCAGCTCCGAGCCCGGCACGGCGGCGTGGACGTACGCGCCGACCTCGCGCGGGGCGATGGCGTCCTGGCGGCACTCCAGGACGAGGGTGGGCACCGCCACGTCCTTCAGGTCCTCCCGGGAATCCGTGAGGAAGGTGGTGCGGGCGAAGACACGGGCCATCTCGGGGTCGGTCGCGCAGAAGCTGTTGGTGAGCTCCTCGCCGAGCTCGGGGCGCTCGGGGTTGCCCATGATGACGGGGGCCATCGCGCCGGACCAGCCCAGGTAATTGGACTCCAGGGAGGCCAGGAGTTCGTCGATGTCCTCGGCGGAGAAGCCGCCCCGGTACCCCTCGTCGTCGATGTAGCAGGGGGACGGCGCGACCATGACCAGCGAGCCGATGCGCTCGGGGGCGCTGCGCGCGGCGAGCACGCCGATCATGGCGCTCACCGAGTGCCCGACGAAGGCGGCCCCCTCCAGGTCCAGCTCCGCGCAGATCTCGACCACGTCCTGGGCGTACCCCGCCAGGCCGGAGTAGCGCGCCTCGGACCAGGCGGCGGGGTCGGCCTTGCCCGAGCCGACGTAGTCGAACAGCACGACCCGGTGACGCTCCGCGAGGGCGGGCACGACACAGCGCCACATGTTCTGGTCGCAGCCGAAGCCGTGCGCGAGCACTACGGTGGGGCCGTCGGCCCGGCCGGTCACGACAACGTTGTTCCTGCGACGGATATCCATCCGGCCATCCTGTCATCCATTCCTCCGCGACCGCTCACCGCGTCGGCGCCAGGAGGCCGCAGCCGCCGTTCACGGCTACGCCCCGCCGGACCGGGCACGGGGCCCGCCGCGGGCCCGGCAGGGCCTGCGCGCCAGGTGCACCACGTCCGGCACGCCCCGTGCCACCGGCACCTCCTCGGTCCGCACCTCCGTGAAACCCGCCTTTCGCAGCGCGTCCTCGAACGCCGTCGAGGGCTGCGCGGACCACACCGCGAGCACGCCGCCCGGGTTGAGGCGCCGCAGGCAGGCGGCGAGGCCGGCGGGGGTGTACAGGTTGCGGTTGTCGTCGGTGACGGTCCAGTCGGGGCCGTTGTCGATGTCCAGGCACAGGGCGTCGTACGTGTCCGCCGCAGAGCCGTCGGGGGCGCCCGCCGGGTCCGCGTCGCGCAGGTGGGCGATCAGGTCGGCGAGCACGATCTCGACCCGGGGGTCGGCCAGGGCGGCGGCGGTGACGGCGCCGAGGGGCCCCTCGCGGTGCCAGTCGACGATGGCCCGCTCACGCTCCACGACCACGACGCGGCCCCAGCGGTCCTGCGCCGCCGCGTGGGCGAGGGAGAAACCGACGCCGAGACCGCCGATGAGCACGGAGGGGCGGGGCGCGCCCGGTGCGGGGTGCAGGGCCGCGTACGCCGCGTCGACGAGGAGCCTCTCGGAGCGGCCGTCCGAAGTGTCCATCAGGAAACACCCGTTGGCGATGATCTCGTACGCGTCCCCGCGCCGCCGCAGCACGACTTCGCCGTACGGCCCCTGGCGGCGGTCGAGTTGCACGGGTTCGGCGGGGCGGCCGGGGGCGGTGGCCTGCATGGCGGGTTCCCTTCCGCGACCGGCGGTTCCGGTCGCTCGGCAGGACAACGACGCGTGCCGGGCGGGAGTTCCACGGCTGTCCGGACCGGCGGCCGCCCGGGTCCTCGGGGTGCGGAGCCGGGCCCGGGGCGCACGCCGGAAGCGGCCACCGGACCGGTGACCGCTCGCGGGCGTGACGCGGAGGCCGTCAGGGGCCGCTCAGCAGGTGACGATCTTGCCGTACGAGCCGACCTTCCACGTCCAGACGCTGCCCTCACCGTGCTGGTAGGTCCAGCAGGCGCCGTCGGGGCCGTTGTTGATGACGAGCTTCACGTGCATGGTCTTGCCGCAGTTGTTGCGGACGGTCACCTGCTTCTTCTGCTTGATGACGTCCCGGGTGACGCAGGCGGGGGCCGTGCCCTGGACGCGCACGTCGGCCGCGGACCGGCCGGCCGGTGCGGCGGGCGCGGCGGTCGCGGTCGCGGTCGCGGGGAGGACGAGCCCGCCGCCGAGGGCGACGGCTGCGGTGGCGACGGCGAGGCGCTTGCGCGGGGTGCTGGACATGGTGGGGTTCCCTTCCTCGTACGGAATCGTGGCGGAGCGGCGGGTGGTGCTGCCGTCCCGCTCCGCCCACCAGGCTTCCGGGGCGGCGCCCCAACTGGCCAGGTTTCGCCGCGAAGTGACGTGACCGTGGGACGTCCCAGCCCCTGACCTGCGGGGCCCCGGAGGCGAAGGACGCTTCCGTGGGACGCCCCCGCAGCGGCCGACGCGGTCTCGCCGGTCCCCCACCAGGCACCTCGTGGATGATCCAAAAAGCCGGAGGGTTAGCATATGAGCACCGCCTAGCTCGAAAGAGAAGAAGCCTGTGACTGCCAACGACGTCAACGCCGACTCGTTCACCCTCTGGAAGCACCGCGAGGAAATCGCGGAGTCGATGATCCCCGTGATCGGGAAGCTGCACCGGGAGCGTGACGTCACGGTCCTGATCCACAGCCGGTCCCTGGTGAACAAGTCGGTGGTGAGCATCCTCAAGACCCACCGCTTCGCCCGCCAGATAGCCGGCGAGGAGCTCTCGATCACCGAGACCCTCCCCTTCCTCCAGGCGCTGACCACCCTCGACCTGGGTCCCTCGCAGATCGACATCGGCCTCCTCGCCGAGATGTACCGCGCCGACGACCGCGGCCTGTCGATCGAGGAGTTCACCGCCGGGGCCGTCGCCGGAGCCACCGGCGCCAACAAGATCGAGCGCCGCGAGTCCCGCGACGTCGTGCTCTACGGCTTCGGACGCATCGGGCGGCTGCTGGCCCGCCTGCTCATCGAGAAGGCCGGTTCCGGCAACGGGCTGCGGCTGCGCGCCATCGTCGTCCGCAAGGGCAAGGGCCAGGACCTGGTGAAGCGCGCCTCGCTGCTGCGCCGCGACTCCATCCACGGCCAGTTCCAGGGCACGATCACCGTCGACGAGGACAACGACACGATCATCGCCAACGGCAACGTCATCAAGATGATCTACTCCGACGACCCGACGCTCGTCGACTACACGGAGTACGGCATCAAGGACGCCATCCTGATCGACAACACGGGCCGCTGGCGGGACCGCGAGGGCCTCTCCCACCACCTGCGTCCGGGCATCTCCAAGGTCGTCCTGACCGCTCCCGGCAAGGGCGACGTCCCGAACATCGTGCACGGCGTCAACCACGACACGATCAAGCCGGACGACGCGATCATCTCCTGCGCGTCCTGCACCACGAACGCGATCGTGCCGCCGCTGAAGGCGATGGCCGACGAGTACGGCGTGCTGCGCGGTCACGTCGAGACCGTCCACTCCTTCACCAACGACCAGAACCTGCTGGACAACTACCACGGCTCCGACCGCCGCGGCCGTTCCGCGCCGCTGAACATGGTCATCACGGAGACGGGCGCCGCGTCCGCCGTCGCGAAGGCGCTGCCGGACCTGAAGGCCCGGATCACCGGCAGCTCGATCCGGGTTCCGGTTCCGAACGTCTCGATCGCCATCCTCAACCTGCGCCTGGCGCGCGAGACCACCCGCGAGGAGGTCCTGGACCACCTGCGCGACGTGTCGCTGAACTCGCCGCTGAAGCGCCAGATCGACTTCATCAGCGCGCCGGACGCCGTCTCCAGCGACTTCGTCGGCTCGCGCCACTCGTCGATCATCGACGCGGGTGCGCTGAAGGTCGAGGGCGACGACGCGATCCTCTACCTCTGGTACGACAACGAGTTCGGCTACTCCTGCCAGGTCATCCGGGTCGTCCAGCACGTCTCGGGCGTCGAGTACCCGACGTACCCGGCGCCGGTGGCCTGACGGCCGGGGCGGCGCGGGTGCGGTGACGGGGGCGGAATCCGACCGGGTTCCGCCCCTTCGCCGTCGCCCGTGCCCGCGCTCTCCGCCCGCCTCCGGCAAAGACCCTGCCGGGGCGGCCGGGGCGGTCACCGGGGACGGGATACGCGGCCCGCGCGTTCCCCTTGCGGGCCGTGGGAAATTCCACTTCCGCGCCGGGCTCCTCCGGCCCTGCGGGCGTGTCCGGTTGCGATACGTTCGGGCGATGCGTTCCTCCCTCTTCCCGCAGTACAGGCGCGGTTTCGTCACCCTGGCCGCAGGCGCGGTCGCCGCCCTCGCCGTGGCTGCCCCCGCGGTGGCGCAGCCCGCGGCGGCGAGGGGCGACAAGCCGCAGACCCCGCCGGCGCAGATGTCCTCCGTCGGCGGCGCCGCCCTCGCCCTGCCGGGGCCGCAGGCCGGCGCGGGCGCGCCCGCGCTGCCGAAGGACCTGTCCTCGCTGTCGTGGATCGTCTCGGACGCCGACAGCGGCGACGTGCTCGCCGCGTCGAACGCGCACTGGCCGCTGCCGCCCGCGAGCACCCTGAAGATGCTCTTCGCGGACACCGTGCTGCCGGTCGTCCCGCACGGGCTCAGCCACACGGTCACCGACGCCGAACTGCGCGGCATCGGCTCGGGCAGCAGCGCGGTCGGCATCCTGCCGGGCCAGCGGTACACGACGGACGACCTGTGGCGGGGCGTGTTCCTGCGCTCGGGCAACGACGCCGTGCACGTGCTCGCCGCGATGAACGGCGGCGTCGACAAGACGGTCGCCGACATGCAGAAGCGGGCGGACGCGCTGGGCGCGAAGGACACCCATGTGCGCAGCCCCGACGGCTATGACGCGCCGGGCCAGGTCTCGTCGGCGTACGACCTGTCGCTGTTCCTCCGCGCGGGCCTGAAGAACGCGGACTTCAAGGAGTTCTGCTCGACGGCCGAGGCGAAGTTCCCCGGCGGCCCCTCCACCAAGGGCAAGCCGTTCGCGATCTCCAACACCAACCGGATGCTGTCGGGCATCGGCGGCGTGCCGAAGTACCCCGGTCTGATCGGCGGCAAGAACGGCTACACCTCGCACGCGGGCAACACCCTCGCCGAGGCGGCCACCCGCGACGGCCGGACGCTGCTGGTGACGGTGATGAACCCGCAGACGAAGAAGCGCGACGAGGTGTACGTCGAGATGGCGAAGCTCCTCGACTGGGGTTTCCAGGCGGTCGGACGCACCAAGCCGATCGGCAGCCTCGACCAGAACTCCCCGGCCGCCGCCGACTCCTCGTCGGCGGGGACCGCCGCGGGGGTGAAGACCCCGGGCGACGCGGCCGACGGGTCGATGGGCGCGCTGGGCTGGACGGGCCTCGGGGCGGTCGTGGTGGTCGCGGGCGGCGCGATCGCGTTCGCGCTGAAGCGGCGGCGGGCCGGGGAGAGCGCGGAGTAACACGTTCCGCCCCGCGGGCCGCGGGTCACGCCGCGGGCAGTTCCACCGTGACGCGCAGGCCCCCGTCCTCGCGCGCCGCGAGGGTGAGCGTCCCGTCGTGCACCCGGGCGATGGTCTTGACGATCGCGAGTCCGAGCCCGACGCCCGCGTGGTCGCCGCGTACGCGCTCGGTGCCGCGCTGGAACGGTTCGGTGAGCAGCGGGACCAGCCGCGGGCTGACCCGCTGCCCGGTGTTCTCGACCGTGAGCAGCACGGTGCGGGGGCGGACCTCGGTGCGGACGCGGACCGTGCCCCCGGCGGGCAGGTTGTGCACGATCGCGTTCTGCACGAGGTTCACGGTCAGTTGCAGCAGCAGTGCGGGCGAGCCGTTCGCGAGGGCGATCTCGCCGTCCGTCGTCACGCCGACGCGGTGTTCCTCGGCGAGCGGCAGGAGCGTTTCGGCGGCCTCCTCCGCCAGGAGCGACAGATCGACCTCCTCCCGTACGAACGACCGCTGCTCGGCGCGGCTGAGCAGGAGCAGCGCCTCGGTGAGGTCGATCGCCCGGGTGTTCACGGCGTGCAGGCGGCCGATGACCTCGCCGGTGTCGCAGTGCGGGTCGGAGCGGGCCACGTCCAGGAGCGTCCGGGAGATCGCCAGCGGGGTGCGCAGCTCGTGCGAGGCGTTGGCGGCGAACCGGCGCTGCTCGGCGACGTGCGCCTCAAGGCGCTCCAGCATGCCGTCGAAGGCGTCGGCGAGTTCGCGGAACTCGTCCCTGCGGCCCGGCATCCGGATGCGGTGGGAGAGCGATCCGGTGCTCACCGTGCGGGCGGCGTCGGCGATGCGGTGCAGCGGGGCGAGCATCCGGCCGGCGAGGAACCAGCCGCCCAGCAGGCCGAAGACCAGGAGGAACACCATGACGGCCGCCGCCGTCGGGGCGAATCCCTGGAGGAAGTCGGTGCCCGGGGTGGCCGTCCAGGCCCCCGCCGCGTTGGTCTGCAGCCATCCCTTGCGCAGGAGGACCAGCCCCATGGCGGCCAGCAGCAGGCCGCCGGCGAGCATGAGGAATCCGGCGTAGCTGAGGGTGAGTTTGAGGCGCGCGCTCATGCCGGGCCGCCGGTCCACGGTCCACTTCCCTCGGGTCGGGTGCCCGGAGCCCTCCTGGACCCGGACGACGAAGCTCGCAGGCCACGAACCATGAGGCCACGAGGCCACGAGGCCACGAGGCCACGAGGAGGCTATGAGGCCGCGAGCCCACGAGTCTTCGAGGCTACGAGCCGCCGCCTATCGGGCGCATATCGAAAACCCGATACGCACCGGCGACACGGCGCCGGGTGGACTGTCGGCATGAAGCTCACCCCGCCCTTGACGGAACCGGCCTCCGCCGCGTCCCCCACCACCGCCACCGACCCCGCCGCCGCTCCGGTGCGGGACGCCGCCGCCGGTCCCCGGCGGCGCGGCCGGGTGCTCGCGGTCCTGGCCCTGGCGGCCGGGGCGCTGATGGCGCTGCACGCGTGGATACCCGACGTCGGGGGCCTGGGCAGCCTGGTGGAGAGCTTCCTGCCGTGGTGGGGCGCGGTCGTCGCGGTGCTGCTGGTCCTCGCGGTCCTGCGCCGCTCGGCCACCGCGCTGGTCGCCCTGCTGCTGCCGGTCACGGTGTGGCTGAGCCTCTTCGGCGGGCTGCTCGTCGACAAGTCGGGCCCGGCCGGCACGCTGACGGTGGCCAGTCACAACGTCGGCGCGGCGAACCCGGACCCGGCCGGCACCGCCCGCGCCCTCGCGGCCTCCGGCGCGGACGTCCTGGCCCTGGAGGAGATCACGGCGCAGGCCAGAGGAACGTACGAGAGGGAACTCGCCGGGACCTACCCGCACCACACCGTCCTCGGCACGGTCGGGCTGTGGAGCAGGCTGCCGCTGTCGGACGTGCGGCCCGTGGACACCGCGGTGGACGCCGGGCCGCTGGGCGACGCCAAACCGGAGTCGGCCAGGCTGCCCCACAACCGGGCCCTGCGCGCCACCGTCACCACCGATCGCGGGCCGCTGGCGGTGTACGTCGCCCATCTGGGGTCGGTGCGGGTCACCCCCCGGACGGGGTTCTGGACGGACGCGCGCAACCGGAACGCCGAGGCACTCGGCGAGGCGCTCGCCGCGGAACGCGGCGAGCGGGTGGTGCTGCTGGGCGACCTCAACGGCACGGTGGACGACCGGGCGCTGAGCGGCATCACCTCGCGGCTGCGCCCGGCGCAGGAGGAGGCGGGCGACGGCTTCGGCTTCACCTGGCCCGCGTCGTTCCCGGTGGCGCGGATCGACCAGATCCTGGTGCGGGGCGTGCAGCCGTCGCGGGCCCGGGTGCTGGCGGCGACGGGCAGCGACCACCTTCCGGTCGCCGCCGAGCTGCGCTGGTGACCCCCGGGCGGCCGGCCGTGTGCGGTGACGGGGTGGCGCGTCTGGGCCATCGGAGCGACGGGCCCGGCCGGGCGCTTTGACTTCCGCCGGGAGCGGGAAGGTCCGCAGCTCAGCCCGGATGCCACGCTCCCGACCGGAGGTCCGATGTCCCGCGCTCCCCGATCCCGCAGGGTCCTGCTCCCCGCCGCCGTCTCCACCGCGCTCACCGCCGCGCTGCTCACCGCGGCCGCCCCGCCCGCTGCCTCGTACGACGTGGTGGGTCCCGCCTGGCGGGACCCCGACATCACCTGGCGGATCGTCGAGTACAGCCAGCGGGAGTCGCTGCGGGGCAAGCAGCGCCAGGTGGAGCGGCTGGTGGGCCGGGCGATGAACGAGTGGTCCAAGGCCAGCCGGAAGATCCGCTTCCGGAAGGTCGGCGGCGGGCACGCGGACATCGAGATCCGCTTCGTGACCCGCGCCGACCGGATCGCCACGCCGCACGACGCCTCCTTCAGGTCGCCGTTCGACGGGCCGGGGGGCGTGGTGGCCTACGCGTTCTTCCCGCCGTACGGGGACCTGTACTTCGACGACGAGGAGAACTGGGACCTCACCCCGCCCGCCCGGCGCCGCGCGCTCCCGCAGGCTTCGGGCAGCCGGGGGCAGGACCTCTACCAGTCGGCACTGCACGAGCTCGGGCACAGCATCGGCCTCGGGCACAGCGACGACCCGCGGTCCGTCATGCAGGCCGACGTGACGGGCCGCCACTTCCTGGGCCGGGACGACGTACGGGCGGTGCGCGCCCTGTACGAGCGTCGCCCGCGCACCCGGTAGGCCCCCGCCCCAGCGGGGCGGCCCGGCACGGTTCAGCTCAGCTGCCGTACGGACATGAGCAGGTGACGGTGGTCCCCGGACGCGGTGTCGTCCTGCGCCGGTATGCCGCTGAGCAGGGCCCGCTGGCCGGGGCCGAGCAGTTCGAAGCGCACCTGCGGGGCGGTGAAGGAGCCCAGGGCGTCCGCGAGGTAGGCCGGGTTGAAGGCGACGGCCACGTCCTGGGCGCCGGTCAGGTCGGCGGCGACCTCCTGGGCCGCGACGTCGTCCTCGTAACCGGCCTGGAGCAGGACGGTGCCCCGGGCGGAGAAGTCGAGGCGGACCGGGCTGTTCGGCTCCGCCACGACGGCGACCCGGCGTACCGCGTCGGCGAGCAGGGCGCGCGGGACCACCGCGACGGCCGGGTCCTTCAGGGCGAACAGCTTGTCGTAACGCGGCAGCCGGCCGTCCAGCAGCCGCACGGTCGTGCGTATCCCGGCGCCCTCGAAGGAGACCAGTCCGCCACCGGTGCCGCCCGGGCCGCTGAGCCCGACCCGGACGAGGCCGGACCCGGCCAGGGCGCGGGCGATGTCGGCGAGCCGACGGCCGGGGACCACCACCTCCACCGCCTCCCCCTTCTCCCCGGCCTTCTCCCCGGCGTCGCCCGCGTCGGGCTTCCACTCCAGCGTCCGCACGGCGTAGCGGTAGCGGTCCGAGGCGGTCAGCGTCAGCCCGGGGCCGTCCAGCCGCAGGCCCACCCCGGTGAGAACCGGCAGCGATTCGTCGCGTCCCGCCGCGATCACGACCTGGGCGACCGCCTCCGCGAACGCACCGGCGTCCACCACCCCGCGCGGTTCGGGGAGCTGGGGCAGCGCCGGGTACTCCTCCCTCGGCAGGGTGGAGAGCCCGAAGCGCGTCCCGCCGCCCTCGACGGTGAACCGCGCGCCCTCCAGCGCGCAGCTCACCGCCGTCTCGGGCAGCACCTTGCAGACGTCCAGCAGCCTGCGCCCCAGCACCAGGACCTGCCCGGGCGTCACCGTCTCGGCCGGTACCTCGACGGTCGCCGCCACCTCGTAGTCGAAGCCCGAGATGCGCAGCAGCCCCTCCCCCGCGGTCAGCAGCAGGCCGCCCAGCACGGGCACCGGCGAGCGGGCGGGCAAGGACCTGGCCGCCGCCGTGACCGCGTCGACCAGCACGCCTCTCTCGATCCGGAACTCCATCGATCTTCTCCCCACCGCTGTGCGCCAGTTGATGCACGCACGCTAGACGCCGCCACTGACAACGCCCTCCGACCAGGCTTTTCCGCGACCGGACCGGGGCGGGAGCGGGCGGCCCGTGCCCCGCCGCGCCACCCCGACACGGCGGTCACACGCTTCACCTCCCCTCCACCCTCTGCCCCGCAAAAACCCATCCGTGGGTTTACTCCAGCGAACCCGGGTACTCGCGGTGCACACCGAACTTCCCTCTCCCCCAGGGGAGTTCAGTGGGGGGATTGTCGATCTCATTTCATATGTGGAGGGGTTTGCCGTGAAGGCGAAGTTCATGGTGTCGGCGGTGGCATGCGCGGCTCTGGCCGTGGGGGTCTCGGGGTGCGGCAAGGCCGACGCGCCCGGCTCGTCGGGTTCGCCGGACAAGAAGGCCGCCGAGAAGAAGACCTTCGAGGGGCAGTCCCCCGACCAGATCGCCGACAAGTCGGTCACGGCGACGAAGCAGGCGGATTCCGTACGGATCAGGACGGAGGCCGCCGCGAACGGCCAGTCGGCGGCGTCGGACTACGTCGTCGACACCAAGGGCAACTGTTCGGGCACCAACACCCAGCAGGAGGCCAAGGCGGAGATGCGCCGGGTCGACTCCGTCACCTACCTCAAGGCCAACCAGCAGTACTGGGAGGCCCTCCTCAAGCAGCAGGGCACGGGCGCCAAGGGGCAGAAGGCGACGGCCGCCTTCAAGGACAAGTGGGTGAAGCTGCCCCCGGCCGACGCGAAGGCCGCGCAGGCCGGCTGCGACAAGGACGCGGTGATCGCCCTCTTCGACCGGGACAAGTCCGAGCGCAAGGGCATGACCCGCGCCGAGGACACCCAGGTCGACGGCAAAAAGGCCGCGGTGCTCCAGAAGAAGACCGCCCAGGGCGAGACGATCACGATGTACGTGGCGGCGGAGGACGAGCCGTACATCCTGAAGGTCGAGCAGAAGGGCGGGAAGGCTCCGGTCACGACGACCTTCACGGACTACGGCAAGCCGGTGGACGCGAAGGCCCCGCCGGCGGGCGAGGTCGTGGACCCGCAGAAGCAGCAGAAGGGCGGGGCGGCGGCCTCGTAGGCACACGGTGTGCACGGCATTGACGGGCCCGGGGCGTTCCAGGAACCCCCGGGCCCGTCGATGCCGTCACGGTGCCGCGCACGGAACGGGCTTCGCGGGCGACCGGATGCCGCGCGGCGTGCCGCAGCGGGGCCGACGGGTCGTTCGGAGCGGTTTCACGGGGCGGGAGCGCAGGCGGGGCGGCGGCCCGGGACGGCGGGCCGAAACCAAGGCGGGTACAGGGGTCAGTCAGTACAGGGGCCGGTGCAGGGGTCAGGCGGCGGCCGGGGCCGCGGTGCGCAGCGCCTGGCGGACCACGATGGCGTTCAGGCGGATGCGGTACGGGGCGACGTCGGTCAGGGCGAGGGCCCCCGCGGCCGCCTTGTCGAGGCCGACCGTGACGTCGATGCAGAAGGCGATGCCGTAGAGGTCCTGCCCGCCCTGGAGGGCGAAGAAGAGGTCACGGTAGTAGCTGGTGCGGCCGGGGGCCTCCTCGTAGTAGGCCAGGCCCTGCGCCCCCTCCTGGTCGGCGAGGCCCGTGAAGGCGGCCTCCAGCTCCCGTTCGACGGTGGGCCAGAACGCCGCGTCGGCGAACTCGGGCGGAAGTGCCTGCCGTACGGCCTCCTTGAGGGAGAGCGCCATCACGGCGACGGGCGCGGTCTCCTGGAGGCCCCAGCCCCGTACCAGCTTCACGATCGAGCTGTCGGGGATCGCGGCGGCGGCCTCCCGGATGTGGCCGAAGTCGAAGTTGACGGTCGCGGGCGCGATGGCGGCCTGGAAGAGCCGGTCCATCGCCCGCGCCTGGCCCAGGTGTTGGGGGTCCACGTCCGTGACGGTCTTGAAGGTTGCGGTCATCCTCGTGGTTTCTCCTTGTGCGATGTCTCTGGTGCGGGGATCTCCTGTACGGGGACCGCGGGGGCTTCCCCGGCGGTCAGGAGCCGGGCCAGTATGCCGGGCGGCTTCCGGCCGTCCGGCAGGCGGGGAGGCCGCCGGGCCGGGGCGGCGCGGTCACCGGTGCGCGGGCCGTGCGCGGAAGCGCTCTATGATCAGCCCCTTCCCCCGCCCCGCCGCCCCTCTGGAGCACGCAGTGAAGACAGGCGATCACATCGTCCAGGAACTCCCCTGGAAGTGGGGTGTCCAGGGGAAGATCTTCGTGATCGGCGGCCTCGGCTACCTCTTCGACGCCTACGACATCGCCCTCAACGGCTTCCTGATGCCCCTGGTCGGCAAGGAGTTCGGCCTGAGCGTCGCCGAGCGCGGGCTGGTGGCCACCGCGAACCTCGTCGGGATGGCGGTCGGCGCGGTCGCCTGGGGTTCGGTGGCCGACCGGATCGGCCGCAAGAAGGCGTTCGGCGTCACGCTGCTGATCTTCGCGGTGTTCTCGGTCCTGGGCGCGCTCTCGCCGTCGTACTGGGTCTTCCTGGTGCTGCGCTTCCTCGCCGGGATCGGCCTGGGCGGCTGCATCCCGGTCGACTACGCGCTGGTCAGCGAGTTCTCACCGCGCAAGTACCGGGGGCGGATCCTCACCGCGCTGGACCTGTGGTGGCCGATCGGGGTGACCCTGTGCGGGCTCGTCTCGACGGCGATGCTGCCGCTGGACGGCAACTGGCGCTGGATGCTCTTCACCATGACGCTGCCCGCGCTGCTGCTGTTCTGGGTGCGGCGCGGCGTCCCCGAGTCGCCCGTCTACCTCTCGGGCAAGGGCCGCGAGGCGGAGGCGCGCTCCGTCATCGACGACCTGGTGGCCCGCACCGGCGCACCTGTCGAACCGTACGGAATTCCACGACCGCCCGCCGCTCCGCGCACCCGCGGCGTCGCGGCGGCGGCCGAACAGCTCCGGCTGATCTGGTCGTTCAGCCCGCGCGTCACCTCGGCGGTGTGGCTGATGTTCGCGACGGTCCTGCTGGTCTACTACGCGGCGCTGAGCTGGATGCCGTCCATCCTGAAGGCGGAGGGCCAGGCCGACACCGCCGCCTTCACCGGTACGACGCTGATGGCCGGGCTCGGGATCCTGGGCGTGCTCGTGTCGACCGCGCTGGTGGACGTCGTCGGGCGGAAATGGCTGATCGGGGTGAGCGCGCCGCTGGCGACCGCGGCGCTGGTGGTGTTCGCGCTCGTACGGGAGCGGGAGACCGCGCCGCTGGTGGCGATCGGCGCCTTCGGCTTCCTGATCCAGTTGGCGATTCCGGCGCTGTACGCGTACGCGTCCGAGCTGTACCCGACCGCGCTGCGGGCCACCGGCTTCGGCTGGGCCTCCTCGGTGAGCCGCTCGCTGACCGGGTTCGCGCCGCTGCTCTTCGGGACGGTGCTGTGGCCGGTGCTCGGGCTGCCGTGGACGTTCGGGGTCCTCACCGTGGCGGTGCTGCTGGCGATGGGGTGGATGGCGGTGGCGGCCCCGGAGACGAAGGGCCGGGAGCTGGCGCACGCCTAGCAGGGCCGGGCCGATGGCCTGGTCACCGGGCGGGAAGGTCTTCGGGAAGGCACCGGGGAACGAGCGACGGCGCGGGGAACGAGCGACGGCGGCCCGCCCCCTCCCCCGATGGTGAGGACGGACCGTCGCGGCCCCGTCGGATACGCCGCCCGCGTCGCGTCCGGCCGGGGCGTACCGCTGGGGAAGAAGTTACGGACGGTAAGCCCTCGGTGCGTCCCACCAGGGGTTGATCTCCTCTCCACCCAGCGTGGCAGTTTCGGCCGCCTCTGCAACTTCCGTGGTATGCCGCCCGGTTGACGTGCGCCCGGACCTGCGGGATTACGCTGCGACGATGCTCCGGTTCCGCCCTCCTCGCGCCGATCTCCTGCTGGCCCTCGCGCAGACCACCGTGGCCGTGCTGCTCGGGCAGGAGTCCGTCACGCAGGGGCGGCCCGCGCTCGATCTCGCCGGGTACGTGCTGCTGGGCCTGGTGAACCTGCCGACCGCCTTCCGCGCCTGTGCGCCGGTCGCGGTCTGCCTGCTCGTGCACACGGCGTGGATCGTCTACATCACCGCCGGGTACTGGCCCGTCGCGGGCAGTTTCAGCCCCATGCTCGCCGTCTACACCGTCGCCTCCCTGCGCCCGCTGCGGACCTCCGTGGCCTGCACGGTGCTGATGGGTGCGGTGTGGGTGTACGCGGGCCTGCTCGATCCGCGCTCCTCGATGGCCGCCGTCGTGGCGCAGGCGATCGTGTGGCCGGCGGCGCTGTGGCGGTTCGGGGTGGTGGCGCGCAGGTCGGCGAAGCTGGCCCGCAGACTGCGCGAGGAGCAGGAGGAGCGGGCCCGCCGGGAGGTCTACGAGGAACGCGGCCGGATCGCCCGGGAGCTGCACGACGTCGTCGCCCACCACATGTCGGTGATATCCGTGCAGTCGGGGCTCGCCCAGTTCGTCTTCGCGTCCGACCCGCCGACCGCGCGGGCGGCCCTGGGCACCATCGCCGACACCAGCGCGGAGGCGCTGGAGGAGATGCGCCGGATGCTGCGTCTGCTGCGCGCGCCCGACGACCGGGACGGCGAGAACCCGCCGGACGCCCCCATGCCGGGCCTGGCCCGGCTCGCGGAGATGGTCGAGCGGGTACGGGCCGGGGGCGTGCCGGTGGAACTGCGGGTCAGCGGCACCGAGCGTCCGCTCGCCCCCGGGGTGGGGCTGTGTGCGTACCGGGTGGTGCAGGAGGCGCTCACGAACGTACTGAAACACGCGCCCGGTGCGCCCACCCTCGTGGAACTGCGGTACGGGCCGCAGCAGGTGACGGTGCTGGTCGTGAACGCGGAGCCCGGCGCGGGAGAGGGGGTGATTCCGGCCAAGGTTGTGGGGGGAACCGGTCATGGGTTGATCGGGATGCGGGAGCGGGCCAAGCTCTACGGCGGAACGATCAGCATCGGCCCGCGCGGCGGCGCAGGCGGTTACGAGGTCCGCCTCGACCTGCCGACCTCGCCCCGGACCGTACGACCGGAGGACGACCGCGAGCGATGAACGGACGGCGGGCCCGATGAACGCCCAGGAGGCGGTGAGAGTCCTGGTCGTCGACGACCAGTTCCTGATCCGGGCCGGCCTGGTGGGGCTGCTGCGCGCGGCCCCCGGTTTCGAGGTGGTCGGCGAGGCCGCCGACGGGGCCGAGGCCGTCGAACTGGCGGCCGCGCTGCGCCCTGACGTCGTCCTGATGGACATCCGGATGCCCGGCATGAGCGGCATCGTGGCCACCGGCAAGATCCTCGCGGCGGCCGAGGACCCGCCGCCGCGCGTCCTTGTGCTGACGACGTTCGATCTCGACGAGTACGTGTACGGCGCGCTGCGCGCGGGGGCTTCGGGCTTCCTGCTGAAGGACTCGGGGCCCGAGCGGCTGCTGGCGGCGATCCAGGCGGTGCGCGGCGGGGACTCGCTGTTCGCGCCGAGCGTCACCCGGCGGCTGGTGGAGTCCTTCGCGGTACGGGCGCAGGACGGCGACCCCCCGGACCTGCCGGCGCAACTGCCGCCGGACCTGGAGCAGCTGACGGGGCGCGAGGTGGAGGTATTGCGGATGGCGGCGCGCGGGCTGTCGAACGCGGACATCGCCGAGCTGCTCTTCATCAGCGGGGCGACGGTCAAGACGCACCTCAACCGGGCGATGACCAAGCTGAACCTGGCCAGCCGGGCGCAGGTGGTGGTGATGGCGTACGAGACGGGGCTGGTGCGGCCGGGCGGGGCGTGAGGCCGCGGACGGCGTCGGGCCGGCTCGGGGACCGGACTTCCGGACGGCTCCCGGACGGCTACGACGTCATGAGGACTCGGATATCGGTTCCGCGCCGTGACCGGTGAGGTGGTCCCGCGTGCCGGTGATCTGGAGCAGCCGCTCCAGCGCGGGCGCGCGGTGGTCGAGGTGCAGCCCGATGCCGGCGGCCGTGGTGACGCGGTGGACCATGAGCAGCACCGACAGGCCCATCGAGTCGACGGCGGCCAGTTCGGCGCAGTCCAGCCGGAGCACGCGCAGCCCGGGACGCCCGGCCAGCTCCTCGCGGACGACGTCCAGGAGCAGGTCGGCGTGGTCGTAGTCCAGGTCGCCGCGCAGGGCGAGGTGGAGCGTGCGCTCGTCTTCGGGGCCGGTGGTGAGGCGCAGCGGATTCGGGCGGATCGAGTGCGAGGGCGTCGTCGTCATGCGGGCTTTCCGGGCCGGAGCTGATGGGGGGAGGGGGTACGGGAGTCGCTGGGCGGTTCGGTTCGTCGCGGGAGGTACGTGGTCGCTCGGCCACGGTGGGGGGCGCTCACCGGGGCATCAGGCCCTCCGCCGCGAGGGCGAGGAAGCGGGTGGCGCGGGTGAAGTCCCGCAGTTCCTCGCCGAGGACGTCGAGCGCGGGACGCAGGGAGACGGCCGGGACGCCCCGGGCCTCCAGGATTCCGGCGGTCCAGTGCAGGAACCCGGTGAACAGCTCCGGGTCGTCGGTGTAGAGCGCGGTGGCCAGGAAGCTGACGATCTGGGCGAGGTCCTCGGCGGTGTGCTCGCGCTGCCGGTCCGTGTACGTCCGCATGGCCGGGTAGCGCTCTTCGAGGCCGGTGAAGGCGGCCTTGACCAACTCGGCGTGGGTGCGGGCGACCATCGTGTACTCCTGGTCGGCCAGGTGCGGCAAGTCGTCCAGGGGCTGGTGGCCGTGCTGGGGGTCCGGCAGCCGGTCGGCGTCCAGGAGGTCGGCGGCGGCGCGGGCGTCGAGGGCCCAGGCGTCCGCGCCGAGCAGGCGCGCGTAACGGCCCTCGGGACCGAAGGCGGCCCCGCCGACCAGCACGGGCACGCCGGTGGCCTGGCAGGCGGTGATGGTGGCGTGGGCGGTGGGCAGCCGGGTGGCGATGGAGCTGGACAGGGCGACGACCTGGGTCGCGGACCGGTGCAGGTGGCTGATCAGGTGCGGGGCGGGGACCTGGGCGCCGAGGTAGTCGACCTGCCAGCCGCGCAGCTTGAGCACCTCGGCGAGGATCCGGGCGGGCAGCGCGTGCCACTCGCCGTCCACGCAGGCCACGGTGATGCGGCCCTTGCCGGCCGGGGCCTCGGGGCGGGCGCGCGTGGCGGGGGCGGCCAGGGTCCCGGCGCGGCCCGGCGCGTACCGGGCGGCCGCCTCCTGCTGCCCGGCGGGCGGGCGACGGAGGGCGGTGTACTGGGCGAGGGCGGCGACCGCGCGGTCGTTGATGGCGGTGGCGGTGTGTTCCTGGGCGACGTTGATGCGGTTGGCGGCCCACTCGGCGCCGACCTTCGCCTGGACCGGGGCGATGACCTCCAGGAGGACGTCCTCGCCGGGCAGCCCGTCGTCGAGGGCGCTCAGGACGGTGTCGGTGGCCGCGTACTCGTCGCCCGCCGCGACGGCGTCCCACAGCCGGTCCACGTAGACGGCGGCGGCCTGGGGCCGGGTTCTCGCGGCGTGGTCGGACGCGCCGGTACGACCGGTGCCACCGGCGCGGCCGGGCTCACCGGTGCGGCGGGGTCCGCCGACGTGTCCGGGCTCACCGGTGCGACCGGGGGCGATGTGCGGGCTCATGTGCTGAGCCTGCCCCGAGTACGCGGGATCACCGGGGAGCGCGCGATCTCGTACGACGGCTCGCTCCCGGCGGAGTGCGCCCCTTCCCGTCGGCGGTCGGCCCTGGGCGCCGAGATGACGAGGACGGCCATGTCGTCGTGGCGGCCGCCGCCCACCCACTGCGAGGCCAGCATCTGGATGCGCTCCACGACCGCCTCGGCGGGCATCCCGGCGCACTCCGCGAGGGCCGCCTTCAGCCGGTCCTCGCCGAACATGGCGTCGCCCAGCGGGCCGCCGCGCGCCTCGGTGATGCCGTCGGTGTAGAGCACGCAGCTCTCGCCCGGCCCCAGCACGGCCTCCACGGTGCGGGTCGGCACCCGGGGCATCGCGCCGACCAGGGTGCCGCTGGTGGCGGTCTCCTCGACGGTGCCGTCGGCCCGTACGAGCAGGGGCGCGGGGTGTCCGGCGCTGCTGAGCCGCAGCCGTACGCGCTCCTGCTCGCGCACGGCGGAGGCCAGCACCAGGGTGGCGAACCGGGCGTGGTGGGAGTTGAGCAGCGCCCCGTTGAGGAGGTCGATGACGCGCTGGTGGTCGTCGGCCATGGGCAGCAGGGCGTGCAGGGTGTTGCGGATCTTGCCGGTGAGGACGGCCGCGTCGAGCCCCTTGCCGCAGACGTCGCCGAGCACGGCGAGGGAGGCCTCGCCCTCGACGGCGGCCGGGTGCACGTCGTAGAAGTCGCCGCCGACGCGCTCGGTGTCCTGGGAGGGCCGGTAGCCACCCGCGAACTCCATGCCGGCGACCTGGCGCAGCACCGGCGGGAGCAGTTCGCGCATCAGGGTCTCGGTGATGGCCGACTGCTCGGCGTACAGCCGGGCCGCCGACATCGCGGCGCCGGCCCGCGAGGCGAAGAGCCGGGCGAAGACCTCCTCCTCCTCAGTGAAGGCGCCGGCCCCGCCGGTACGGCGCAACAGGATGAGCGCGCCCGCCGGAACCCCGTGTCCGGGCAGCGGCGTCACGACGATCGAGCCGACCTCGCCGAACCCCTCGGGAACCACCCACCCGGGAGCCGCGGCGGGGTCGATCCACCGCGACGGCACGGGCGGGAAGCCCTGGAGGGCCTCCCCCAGCCCCGGCACCTCGTGCGGGTCGGCGGTCTGGAGCGAGCGCACCGGGCTGCCGCCGCGCACGCACTCCACGGCGGGCAGCCGGTGCCCGCTGGCCGGCGCGACCACCAGGGCCGCGTCGGCCAGGTGCTCGGCGGCGAGCTGGGCGGTGGCGTCCATGCAGCGGTCGAGGTTGAGGGAGGACAGCAGCCGGTTCGACGCCTGCGTGAGGAAGGCGGTGCGCTCGCGCTCCAGCCGCAGGGCCCGCCGGGCGAGCACCTGGTCGGTGTCGTCGACGAACCACCACACGACACCGCTGCCGTCGTCCGTCCTGCTGGGATGCGCTTCGAAGGTACGGTCCCCCACCGACCCGCGCACGGCGTCGCCGGGGCGCTCCCGGTGCGCCCGCAGGAGCCAGTCCGGGGCCACCTCTGCGAGGGGACGGCCCGCACAGGTGCCCGCGAAGAGAGCTTCGGCGGCGTCGTTGGCGCGGCGTACGGTGTCACGGTCGTCCACCACGAGGGCGGGATAGGGCGCGGTGCGCCACGCTCCGTCGTCGTGGCGAGTGGCGCCGGAGCCGGGCGTGCCGGCCTGCGATGTGCCTGCCTGCTGTGCGGAAGTCACCAAACGTAGAAGGCCCGCTGCGCGGGCCCCTCACCTCATCGAGTAGAGGAAAAAGTCCGAGGCGACCAAAGGTTGCCTCATGACAACACTCCTTCATTGACAACCTTTCTGGCAACCCGCCCCGTGTGAGGACGGCCGCCCGCATGTGAAGGTCTCCGGCGGACGGGCCGCGATTCCCGGCCGGTACTGGCGCTCCGCCAGACCGCTTGCGGGCCCGGTGCCAGGCGTCAGGCGTCAGGCGTCAGCGTCTTCGTAGTACGCCATCCCGATGCCGAGGGTGCTCCGGGCGGGGAGCAGTCCGGTGGAGACGATGTCGAGCACGAGGGGCGAAAGGAGCTCCGGGAGCCGGGCGGCCTCGCCGGGCGTGAGGGCGTCCCAAGGGGCGAGGGCGAGTCGGTCGGTGAGGTGTTCGACGGCGGTACGGACGCGGCGGCCGGCGTCGGTGGCGGTGCCGTCGGCCGCCAGCAGGCCGCGCGCGGCGAGCCGGTGGCACGCGGCGTCCCACTCCGCCTCCTCCCATCGCCTGCTGTCGAACACCTCGCGCGGGGCGGCGCCGGCCGCCGCGTGCGAGACGAGCGACTCGACGGAGCCGATGCCGTGGGCCTGGAGAGCGGCGAGGTGCCCGTCGCCCCGGTGCTCGCGCAGGACGGTGGCGGCCTGCCAGAGGACCAGGTGCGGGGCGTCCGGCCAGGGCAGTGCGGCGTTGGCGGCGGCCAGGGGGCGTCCGGCGGTGTCCGCCGCCCGGGCGGCACGGCGCACCAGGTCCGCCGCTTCCCGCAGCTCCGGGGAGTCGATCCGGTCGCCGAGCAGCCTGCGCAGGGCACGGTCGACGGCTTCGCCCCGGGCGGCCAGCACCCGCTCGGGGGTGGCGGTCCGCCGGGCCGGGGTGACGTATCTCTCCACCATGCGCGGGCTGAAGCTGTAGAAGAGCGCGGTGACCAGGTGCGGACCGACCGGGCCGAGGGGCGCGGCGCGGTAGGCGAAGTAGGAGGGCCACCGCTCGTCGACGGCGTGGCCGAGGCGCTCGGCGGCCTCGAAGGCCTCCGCCGCGTAGTAGACGGTGGCGTGCACGGGCTCCAGCAGCTTCCACAACTGCCGGGCGGTGCTCGGACGGTGGGTCATCTCGGGTCCTCCGGGGCTCGCGTGCGGCGCGGGCGCCGACATCTTGTCGCTGCCTGGATGGCATCCCACCGCCCCCGACCCCATCTTGTCAATGCCTACTTTCCATCGCCAAGATCCGCGGAGTAGGATCCGCCCATGGCCGCACCGCACCACACCGCGTACCACCACGGAGACCTCCGCCGGGCGGTCCTGAGCGCCGCGCTGGAGGTCATCGCGAGCGAGGGCGTCGCCGCGGTCAGCCTCCGCGACCTCGCACGCCGCGCCCGGGTCTCGCACGCCGCGCCCGCCCACCACTTCAAGGACAAGGCCGGACTGCTGACCGCGATCGCCGTCGAGGGCTTCGGCCTGCTGGCCGCCGCCGTCGGCGCGGTACCGGCGGACGCCCCGCACCGGCTGCGCGAACTGGGCGCGGCGTACGTGGAGTTCGCGCTCGCCCACCCGGCGCACTTCGAGGTGATGTTCCAGCCCCGGCTGCTGCACGCCGGCGCCCCGGAACTCATTGCCGCCAAGGAGCGCGCGTACGCCGTCCTGCGCACGGACGTCGAGAACTCCCCCGACGCCCGGCATACCCCGGACGCCCGGCGGGCGGCGCTGTCCGCCTGGTCGCTCGCGCACGGTTTCGCCACGCTGCGACTGAGCGGCAGCGCACCGGAGCTGGACGCCGACCCGGCGGCCACCTTCCGCAGCCTGGTCGCCCCGCGAGTTCCGTAGCCCCTTCCACTCCCCCGGAGAATCCCGATGCCCGAGCAGCCGGCGACGCCATGGTTCTCCGCGCGCACGATCTACAGGCACCACGACCTGCACACCTACGAGGAACGTGTCACGCTCTGGCACGTCGCCGACTTCGACGCGGCGACGGCCGCCGCCGAGCAGGAGGCCGAGGAGTACTGCGCGGCCCTGTCCGGCACGGAGTACCTCGGGCTCGTACAGGTCTACGCGCTCGTCGACGCGGCCCGTCCGGGCCACGGCAGCGAGGTGTACTCCCTGATGCGGGACAGCGAACTCGCCCCGGACGCCTACCTGGACCGGCACTTCGCCACCGGGGGCGAGCGGCAAGGGGGGTGAGCACGGCCCTCGGGTTCGCCGCCGGCCCCACGCGGGGCGGCGAACTCCCCCGGACGCCCACCCGGGCGTGACCCCCGGCGGCCTCAGGGGCAGGCGAGGAACTCGACGTCCAGGGCAGGAGCGGGGCCCGTTCCGCTGTCGCGGACCGTGAGGGAGCCGCCGTCGCCCCAGGTCAGCTCGTACGAACCGGCCGCGACCGGCCGGTGTCCGGCGTCCACCTCCCAGGTCCCCGAGGGCGTCCGGGCCAGCCCCGGGTCCCCGACCGCGTACACCTCTCCGCGTCCGCTCTCCAGGAACGACTCCTCCCGCACGACGGCCGTGCAGCCCCCCGGCCCCGTGGGCGCGAGAACCCGGTACTCCGCGCCGTTGACCATGTCACTCAGGGCGCCCTGCCCGCAGCCCAGCGCGGCCGCGGCCGTCAGCAGGGCGAGAGCGAGGAGCAGGCGCAGGGTCCTCCGGGAGGGCATGGACTCCGCGCCGGACGCCGCGTACCGGCGCACGCCCCGGACGTAGTGGACGCCCAGGAGGATCAGCGACACGGCGAGCAGCACCGCGCCCGACTGCCAGCCGGGCACGGCGTACCCGCCGACGAGCGCCAGCGGGCCGCTCCAGCCCGCCACGGCGGCGAGGACCCCGCAGACCGCGCCGGTCGCAAGGAAAGGGGAGTTCCGGATCACCTCGGAGGACCGCTTCCGCCCGGGGTCGCGCGGACCGCGTCGAGGACCGGGGAGAGGGGGCGGTCCGCCTGCTGGGGGCCGGTCCCGCGCACGGTGGACGGGGCGATCCCGGTGACGAGTCGGACCGGGCCGGCGGCCGTGAGGTCCGGCCGGGCGGTTCCGTCGCGCCGGGCGTGGGAGAGGACGCCCGCCGCCGCGTCCGGGACGAGGCGGCGGCGGTCGGCACCCAGGGCGCACGGGCGCTCCGGCAACAGGGCGTCGCTGATGCCGTGTTGGTCCCGGGCGTGGGCGAGCAGAGCGGACGCCCACCGGGCCGACGCCTCGTCGGCGGCGAGGTCTTCGACCGCCGGCGGCTCGCCCGCCCGCGCGTGGAGCGACCCGACCCGGTCCGCGAGCACCGCCGCCAACGGCACCTGCCGGTGCGGAAAGCGGCGGTGGAGGGTCCCGGGTCCGACATCCGCCCGGCGGGCGATCCCGTGGAGCGGGGCCCCGGGGCCCGGTGCCGCGAACACCTGAGGGGCGGCGGCCACCGGCCGGTCCCGCTTCAGGCGCGTGTCCGTACGGCGCGGCGGCGGCGCGGCGTCGCCGGGTGCGGTCGTCATCGGGGTTCTGCCCTTCGGTCGTGCCCGGGGACGGCCAAGCGGAGAAGTTCTCCGTAGCGTACTGCCCAGCAGAGGCAGAACTTCTCGACAGCGGCGCACGGTTGCTCCCCCGCCGGTCCGTCCCGGGGATCAGCCCAGGCCCGCGGCCTTCAGGAGCCGCTCGACGGTGCCCAGGACGCGGGTGGTGGCCGGGACGCCGGTGAGGCGTTCCACCTCGGTGGTCGGGCTGCCGCCGGCCGCTCCGTCCCGGGTCTGGCGGACGAGGCTCAGGACCAGCCCCTCGTACAGGCCGACGAACTCGACGTCGTCCTTCGGGTTCGCCCAGGGCAGGGTCACGCCGAGCGGGGTTCCGCCGTCGAAGAAGGTGAGCGCCGGGCGGCGGGCGGGGTCGCTCGTGTCGTACGCGGAGAAGGGCGACTCGCCCATGATCGCGGCCAGTTCGGCGAGGTCGCGCACCATGCCGGGTTCGGTGAATCCGGCGGCGGTACGGAGCCGGGCCGCGGCCTTGGCGACGACGCCGGTGGGGTCCTCGGCGGTGAACAGGACCGTGCCGTTCGTCTGGAAGGAGCGGACCTGGCGGGCTCCGGCCTCGGTCAGCGCGCCCTCCAGGGTGGCGCGGTCGGGGCTGTTGCGGTGGCCGAGGTTCAGGTTGCGGTAGAAGACCACCGAGGAGGGCGGGGCGGGTGATGCGGGGGCAGGTGTCATGCCGGGACAGTAGGGCATGGGGCGGGGCGGCCGGCCCTGATTCCCGGCCCTGATTCCGTACGTCCCGCATGCCCCATACGTAACGTACGACTTGTACGGCAGTCGACAGCTCCGCCCTCCCTCCGTCGCCCCGGCACCAGAACCCCGGAGTTTCGAGGGCTCAGCTTCCGGCCCCGTACCCCATCTCCCAGGCCCGCACCGCGATCCCGACGCGGTTGTGGACGCCCAGCTTGCGCTGGATGCTCGCGACGTGGGTCTTGACCGTGCCCGCCGAGATGAACATCCCGGCGGCGATGTCGGCGTTGGTCAGCCCCTCCGCGACCTTCCCCGCGATCTCCCGCTCGCGCGGGGTGAGCGGTTCGGGGGTGGTCGCGGCCCCCGGCATGCGGCCGGGCCCGGGGGCGGTGACGTGCTTGAGCAGGCGGACCGTGACCGAGGGGCTGATCAGGCTGTCCCCCGCGACGGCCGCCCGTACCGCCTCCACCAGCAGGGCAGGCCCCGAGCGCTTCAGCAGGAAGCCGGAGGCGCCGTGCCGCAGCGCCGGATACACGTACTCGTCCAGGTCGAAGGTCGTCACGATGACGATCTTCACGGGCAGCCGGTCCCCCAACTCCTGCACGGTGCGCGTCAGTTGGAGTCCGTCCAGGCGCGGCATGCGTACGTCGACGAGTGCGACGTCGGGGCGCAGCAGCCGCATCCCCTCCAGCGCCGCCGCTCCGTCGGCGGCCTCCCCGACGACCTCGATGTCCTCCTGCGCCTCCAGTACGCGCCGCATGCCGCGGCGCACCATGTCCTGGTCGTCGGCGAGCAGAACTCGCAGGGAACGCGGCGGAGTTGCTGGAGTGGGGTGCGGTCGGCGGCTCACGGACGCCAGCGTAGACGGGACGGCCGCGGGCCACGGCGAGCGCCTCGGGAACGCCGGCCGGGCCCCCGTCTTCCGACTCGCACAGACAGAGGCGGGGCCCGGATCGGCCTGGGTCACTCGGGCCCACCCCGCCCCCGGACGAGGCCCGTGGAGGAGCGCTCCCCCACACGACGAGGCGACCGTGACTTCGGCAGCGGGCACGACCGGATGGGGCGCGGACCCGGCGAAGAGGTGGGCGCGGGCTGCTGACAGACCGGCTACTCGCGAGTAAGGTCGCGCGGGTCGACGAACGGAGTTCCCATGGCCCGCACCTTCACCGTGTCCCGCAGCATCCGCGTCGAGGCACCGCCGCAGTCCGTGTACGACCAGGTCAGCCGGCCCGCGCTGATGGGCCGGTGGAGTCCCGAGAACCTGGGGGCGACCGTGCCCGGCGGGGAGGACGGGCCCGCCCGCGTGGGCCAGGTCTTCGACGGGCACAACAAGCGCGGCGCGTTCCGCTGGACCACCCGGTGCACGGTCGTCGAGGCCGAGCCGGGCCGCGGCTTCGCCTTCCGCGTGCACGCGATCGGCCTGAAGAACCCCCGGCTGAAGGCCCCCATCGCGACCTGGCGGTACCGGTTCGAGGAGGACCGGGCGGGCGGGACGAAGGTGACCGAGACCTGGACGGACGACCGCCGGTCCTGGCCGGCCCTCGTCGCGAACGCCTTCGACCTGGTGGCCACCGGCGGCCACACCTTCGCCGCCTTCCAGGTCCGCAACATCGACCGGACGCTGAAGAACCTCAAGCGGGAGCTGGAGTCCGGGGCAGCTCCAGCACCGAACCCGCGTGCAACGTGAGACGTACGGGACGGAAGTCGACGGCGTCGAGCGGCAGCGTGCCCGTCCCGGACGACCGGGCGTAGCGCGGGTGGGCGCCCCCGCTGACCTGGAGCCGGACGCGGTGCCCGATGCCGAAGCGGTACGACGTCGGACTCAGCGCCACGTCCACGGCGGCCGGGCCGGACCCTGACGTGCGCACCGCCGCGAGCCCGTCGCACACGTTCACCGCGCGGCCGTCCCCGGCCACGTCGCACAGCCGCACGAAGAGATCGGCGAACCCGGTGTCGGTGGAGACCCGGATGCGGCCCCGGGCGGCTCCGCGCACGTCGAGGGGTGCGGTGAGCACGGGCCCGTCGAAGGTGAGGACGTCGTCGCGCGCTTCGAGGGCGGTCTGGTCGCGGGGTCCGGCGTCGGGGCCGAGCCCGGGGCCGCCGACGGAGGGGGTGGGGTCGTCGGGGTCGTAGCGGAAGGAAGCGAGGGGCGCCTCGTCCGTGGGGGCTTCCGCCAGGAGCCGGCCCCGCGCAGCGAGGTACCAGGGGGCGGCCCGCTCCTCCGCCCAGTCCGCCAGGTCCTCCCACTTCCCGTCGCCTCCCCGGTGCACACGCACCGCTGTGGGCCGCAGAGCTGACGGATCGCCACAGAGGTGCGCGCGCAGCCAGGCCAGCGTCTCGGCGAAGACGTCGGGCCAGCCCTGCTGGAGCGTGGAGTTGTGGGTCCACGGGCCGACCAGCAGGGCCGCCTCGCAGCCCGCGTTCCGCAGCCGGGCGTACTGCGCGAAGGTCTGGCCGCACAGCGCGTCGTACCAGCCGGTGACCAGGCTGACGGGCACGGTCGCCCGCTCGGCGGCCCCGGCGAGGCAGGCCCCGTCCCAGTACGGGTCGGCGGGGTCGGGGTGGGCCATCGCCCCGTCCAGCCAGGGGAGTCGGCCGAGGGCGGGTTCGTACGCGCCACGGAGCGGGCGGGCGGCGACGATGCGGCGCAGGTGGCGCTTCAGACGGAGGGTGGACCGCAGGAAGGGCACGGTCCCCCGTTGCTGGTACTCCACACCCGTACCGGCCGCCAGGGAGATCTCCAGGTGGAGTGCGCCGTCGGTGTGGAAGAGGGCGTGGGGGTCGTGCAGGCCGATCTGGACGGCCATCGCCTTCAGCTCCGGCGGCGGGTCGAGGGCGAGGGCCCACTGGGTGTAACCGAGGTAACTGGGGCCGACGGTGCCCAGCACCCCGTTGAACCAGGGCTGCCGGCGGAGCCAGGCGACGGCCGCCTGCCCGTCGGACGGTTCGTTGCGCCAGTAGTGGAAGTCGCCGCCGGAGCCGCCCGTGCCCCGGCAGCTCTGGACGACCACGTGGAAGCCCTGCTCGGCGAAGAGGATGCCGTACATCGGCGACCAGGGCAGGGCGCGCCCGTAGGGCGACCGCACGAGCAGGGTCGGGAAGTCGCCCCCGCCCCGGGGGAAGTAGTGGTCGGTCACGAGCGGCGTCCCGTCGGCGGCCGGGACCGCGATGCCGGGTTCGAACCCGACCCCGTACCGGGCGGCGGGCAGTCCGCGCCAGGTGGCGCGCATCAGCCGCGAGGCGAGCGGCGGCCTCTTCACCCCTCGGGTGCTCCCGGTCTCCTGCTGTGTCGAACGCATCGGTCCATCCCCTCCCACTTAATTTCGTACGTTGTACGAGAATAGCTGATGCTTGGATGGACCCCATGGGCGGAACCCGCCCCGCGCACGCCCGCCCCATGCACTCCAGGAGCCGAGGACCCATGCCCCGCGCCGACAAGCCGACCCCGCCCCCGGTCGACCCGGAACAGCTCTGGCTGGGCACCGGCGCGAACCGCTCCGGGCGGGGCCGCAGACCCGCTTTCACCAGGGAGGCGATCACCGCGGCGGCGGTGGCGCTCGCGGACGCGGAGGGCCTGGAGGCGGTCACGATCCGCCGGGTGGCGGCGGAGGTCGGCGCGGGCGCGATGTCGCTCTACAGCTACGCGCCGGACAAGGAGACCCTGATCGAGCTGATGGTGGACCACGTCACCGCCGAACTGCTCCCGCCGCCCGCGCCCACCGGCGAATGGCGCGCGGACCTCAAGGCCGTGGCCCGCCTTCAGCGCGCCCACATGCTCCGCCACCGCTGGCTGCCGGCGGCCCTCACCACCCGCCGTTCGCTCGGCCCGAACGCGCTCGCCTTCCTGGAGGGCGTCCTGGCGGCCCTGCGCCCGACGGGCCTGGACGGCGGGGCCAGGCTGGAGGTCTTCAGCCAGCTCACGGGTTTCGTCTCGGCGTACGCGGCCAACGAGCTCACCCGCGCCCGGGCCGCCGACGACCCGGCACGCGCGGCGGCCGAGATCCGCTACCTGACGGCGGTGGCGTCCGACGGGGCGCACCCGGAACTGGCGGCGGCCCTGGCCGCCCCCGCGCGGTCGCTGTCGCCGGACGCGCTGTTCGCCCGGTTCCTGGACCGGCTGGTGGACGGACTCGACGCGGGTCGACCGATGAGTTCCGGGGACGCGGCGGGTCCTGTCTCCCGAAGACAGTGATCGCAGCTTCCCGCCCCGTGGAGGAACCATGAGCGACAGCCACGTATGGCCCCTGGTGCACGCCGAGCGTGCGGCGCTCCTCATCGACCTCGACCGGCTCGACGACGCGCAGTGGGAGAAGCAGTCCCTCTGCGCGGGCTGGACCGTGCACGACGTGGCCGCCCATCTGGCGGACACCTGGAAGACGACCCGGCTCGGCTTCGTGGCCGCCATGGTCCGCGCACGCTTCGACTTCGACCGGCAGAACGCGGCGGGCGTCGCCCGCGAGCGGAGGGCCACCCCGCAGGAGACCCTGGAGGAGCTGCGGCAGGCGGCCGGACGCCGCTCGACGCCCCCGGCGCCGCTCGACACGCGGCTGGTCGAGGAGGTCGTCCACGGCGAGGACATCCGCCGCCCGCTGGGGCTCATGCACACCTACGCACCGGAGGCCGTGGTCCGCGCGCTGCGCCTCCAGACCCGTACGTCCGCGTCCCTGGGCGGGGCGAGGGAACGGGTGGCGGGGGTCCGCCTCACGGCGACGGACTCCGCCGCCGTGACCATCGGCGACGGCCCCGAGGTGAGCGGAACGGCGCTCGCGCTCCTCCTCGCGGTGTCGGGCCGGAAATCGGCCCTGGACGAACTGGAGGGGCCGGGGGTGGCCGTACTGACGAACGAGCCGTGAGCCTGCCGGGCCCCATTCCCGGAGCCAGTCCCTCTCAGTCCCTTTCCGTCCCGCGCCAACGGGCTGACCTGCGACGATGCCCGAGGGGCCGAACGAGGGACCGAAGCGCGCCAACTCCCGGGCCGGTCCCGGGATTTCGGCCTGCCGGACCGGCGCACGCGCCTTCTCGGGCCCGTCAGTCCCCGGGCTTCTCCCACACCGATACGTGCTTCTCGCTCTCGTTGGTGAACGGCTCGCCCCGCCACCCCTCCCAGCGGGCCCGCAGCCGCATGCCCGCCAGTTGGGCCATCAGGTCGAGTTCGGCGGGCCACACATAGCGGAAGGGGATGGAACGGTACGAGCCGCGTCCCCCTTCGACCTCGATGTAGTTCGAGCTCATCGACTGGGTGGCCACCTCGTAGCGGTCGAACGCCCAGCGGGTGGGGGTCGCCCGCATCGGGACCGCCTCCTGGCCCGGAGGCAGCAGCCGCAGTTCGGGCACCCCGACCTCGACGACGAAGGCGCCGCCCGGGGCGAGGTGGGCCGCCGCGTTGCGGAAGCACGCGACCTGGGCCTCCTGGGTGGTGAGGTTCATGATGGTGTTGAAGACCAGGTAGACCAGGGTGAAGCCGCCCGGCTCGTACGGTCCGTCGGCGCGGGCGGTCGCGAAGTCCCCGATGGTGACCGGGAGTTCCGCTCCCCCCTCCTTCGCCCGCATGCGTTCGACCATCGCGCGGGACAGGTCGATGCCGTGCACCGGCACTCCCCGGCGGGCCAGCGGGAGAGCGATCCGGCCGGTGCCGACGGCGAACTCCAACGCCGGGCCTCCCGCCGCGAGTTCGGCCAGCAGGTCGACGGCGGGGTCGACCGCGGAGGGGCTGAACATGCCGCCCGTCTCGGGGTCGTCGTAGGTCGCTGCCACGGAGGCGCCGAAGTAGCCGTCCTCGGGTGCGTCGGGGAGGGTGCCGGGGACCGTGTCGGAGCCGGCGGAGTCGTCGGGGGCGGTGGAGCCGGGGGCGGTGGAATCGGGAGCAGCGGAGCCGGGGGCCTGCGTCACGTCGTGTGCGTCTGCGATGTCGTCCACCGCGGAACCGTACTGCGGGGCGGACGCACGACGCACGCCCATTTCCGGGCCCGGGCCGGAGCGGGGGGCGGACCCGGAACCGAGGCGGCGGCCGTCACCACCGCCGACGCACGGTGGCCTTGCCGCCGGTCACCAGACTCGCCGCCGGAACGTCGTCGGCGACGACCGCGCCCGCCGCGATCACCGCGTCCCGGCCGATGCTGACGCCGGGCAGGATGGTGGCCCCGGCGCCGATCCACACGTTCTCGGCCACGTCGATGGGCGCGCCGGTGAGGTACAGCCGCCGCTCCTCGGGGTCGACCGGGTGCCCGCCGGTGATGAAGGTGACCTTCGGGCCGATCATCACGCGCTCGGCGATGCGGATGCCGGCGTAGTCCAGGAACGTGCAGTTCTGGTTGATGAACACGCGCTCGGCGAGGTCGAGACGGAGGCCGTGGTCCGTGTAGAAGGGCGGATAAACGGTGACCCCCGACGGCAGCGGCCTGCCGAGGATCTGTTCGAAGAGCTCGGCCTTTCCCGCCTCGTCCTCGAAGGGCAGGACGTTCAGGCGGGAGGTCAGCTCGGTGACCCGGAGCACCCTCTCGGCCATGGCACGGAACTCGTCGCTGTGGATGCGCATGAGGCGTTCGCTGGGCATGCCGCGATCCTTCCGTGCGGGCACGCGCCGTGCAAACGGCAGCACCCTTGCCACTCCCTTGACCTCAAGCACGGTTGAGGCAAAATGATCGGGCTCATGACCGAGACCACGGGCACCCGGACCCCGCACACCGAGATCCGCGCCCTCACCGACCGCGCCGAGATCACCGACCTCTTCGACCGCTACCTGCGCTCCCTCGACGACGTCCACGCCGACGGCGGCCGGGCCCTCGACGCGGCGTGGGCAGCCGCCTTCTTCACCGAGGAGGCCACCACCGCCACCCCCGCCGGACAGGTCGCGGGCCGGTCCGCCGTCCTGGCGAACGTGTCCGCCGCCATGCGCCTGTTCGCCCGTACCGTGCACTTCGGCTCGAACTACGTCATCGAGGTCGACGGCGACCGGGCCGCCCTGCGCGGCAACCAGCTCAGCACCCACGTACTGGCCGATGGCGGCGAGCTGTTCGTCTCCGGCGGCCGTACGGACAACGAACTCGTCCGCACCCCTGCCGGGTGGCGGCTGCACCGCGCCGACCTGCACATCGCGTGGACGCAGGGCACCCGGCCGGCCCTGGCGTCCGTGCTCCCCCAGTCCTAGCGACGGGGCTCGAAGGCGCTTTCGGCCAGGGTGAGCCGGCCGGGCCGAGGAACGTCCGCCGGGGCCCGGCGGAGGCCGAGGAGGGCCGGCAGGACGCGCATGTCGTCGAAGAGGACGGTGCCCGGACCCGCGAGGCGTTCCGGCTTCGTCAGCCCTCCGTGGTAGCCGAAGGACCGCATTCCGGCCGCGCGGGCGGCCCGGACGCCGTACGGACTGTCCTCGACCACCGCACAGCGCTCCGGCGGGACGCCCAGGGAGCGGGCCGCGTGGAGGAAGAGGTCGGGGGCGGGTTTGCCGAGGGCCACGTCGGAGGCGCTGAAGATGCGGGAGTCGTCGAAGTGCGGGTCGAGGGAGGTGAGGCTCAGGCTGCGGCGGATGTCCTGGTGGCGGCCGTTGGAGGCGACGCAGAAGGGCGTCGGGCCGAGGCGGACGAGGACGTCGGCGATGCCGTCGACGGCGGTGAGCCCGGCCTCGAAGGCCTCCAGGTAGAGGTGCTCGTACGCGTCGAGCCAGTCCGGGGCGAGGCGGCGGCCGAGACGCTGCTCGACGGCGGCGGTGTAGACCTCGTAGGAGCAGCCGACGAAGGTCTCGACGATCTCGGCCTCGGTGAAGGGGCAGCCGAGTTCGGCGGTGATGCGGGCGTCGACCTGGACGCAGAGGCGCTCATTGTCGACCAGGACGCCGTCGCAGTCGAAGATGACGAGGTCCACGGGGTCCTGACGGCTCGGCGGGCTCGCGTCGTACGTGCGTGCGGTCATGGGGCGAAGGGTAGGCCGGGACCCGGCGGACCCCGCAAGGGGTCGCACCGCCCCCCGCGGGTCCGGGGGCGTCGAGCGGGCGGCGGTCGTAGGCTGTGGGCATGCGGGAGGCGGGGGTGAGAGCGGTTGCCGGGCGACCCGGGGGCGTACGGTGAGGTGACGCATCGTCACATCTGGTACGTCTCCTACGGATCCAACACCCATGCGGCCCGGCTCGGCCGGTACCTCGATGGGTGCCGGGACAGTCGGCCGCCCCTCGCCACCGAAGCCGTCGAGCTCGGCGGGGTGCTGTACTTCGCCACCGAGTCCCTCCTCTGGACCGGTGGGCGGGCCTTCTACGATCCGGGCGCGCCGGGGCGGGTGCTGGCGCGGGCGTACCTGGTGAGCGCCCAGCAGTTCTGCGACGTCGCCGCGCAGGAGATGTACCGGCGGCCCGGCCCCGGCACGGACCTCGACCTGGGTCGGGCGGTGCGGGAGGGGAGGGTGGAGGTGGGCCCCGGGCGGTACGAGACCCTGGTGTGCGCCGGGAGGCGGGCGGGGGTGCCGATGCTCACCTTCACCGCGCCCTGGGGCGTGCACGACGTGCCGTGGAACCGGCCCGCGCCGGCCTATCTGGCACACCTGTACGCGGGCCTCACCGAGACCGGCGCCTGGCCGCCGGAGGATGTCGCCGCGTACCTCGCTGCGGCCCCGGGCGCCGCCGGGCACTGGAGCGCGGAGGAGGTCGCGGCGCTCCGCCCGGGGCCTCCCGGTCCTGCGGGGCGGGCGGCACGGTCGGCTCCTCCCCCGCCCCGGCCCTGATCGTCGTGGCAGCCCGGGACTACAGCTTGATCCACTCGCTGGAGGCGGTGACCTCGTCCAGGATGTCGGCGACCGGTTCGACGCCCAGCCCCGGGCCCGTGGGGACGGCGAGGTGGCCGTCGGCCAGTTCGAAGGGGGCGGTGATGTCGGTGGCGAAGTACCGGCGGGAGCCGGAGGTGTCGCCGGGGAGGGTGAAGCCGGGGAGCGCGGCGAGGGCGACGTTGGCGGCGCGGCCGAGTCCGGTTTCGAGCATGCCGCCGCACCAGACGGGGACGCCGTGCGCGACGCACAGGTCGTGGATGGCCTTGGCCTCCAGGTAGCCGCCGACCCGGCCGGGCTTGATGTTGATGATGGAGGCGGCGCCCAGGGTGATCGCCGCCGCCGCGTCCTCGGCGGACTCGATGGACTCGTCGAGGCAGACGGGGGTGGCGAGTTGGCGGGCGAGGGCCGCGTGCTGGACGAGGTCGTCGTCGGCCAGCGGCTGCTCGATCAGGAGGAGGTCGAAGGCGTCGAGTGTGGCGAGGTGGCGGGCGTCGGCGAGGGTGTAGGCGGCGTTGGCGTCGACCTGGAGCAGCAGGTCGTCGCCGAAACGCTCGCGGACGGCGCGCACGGGGGCCACGTCCCAGCCGGGCTCGATCTTCAGCTTGATGCGGACGTAGCCCTCGGCGACGAACCCTTCGACGGCGTCCAGGAGTTCGGGGACCGATTCCATGATGCCGACGGAGACACCGCAGGGGACGCGGGTGCGATCGGCTCCCAGGTACCCGCCGAACGACTGACCCGTCGCGCGGAGCTGGGCGTCGAGCACGGCCGTCTCCAGTGCCGCCTTGGCCATCCGGTGGCCCTTGAAGGGCTTCAGCGCGCGCTTGACGCCGTACGCGTCGGCGGCCTCCGGCAGCGCCGGGATCAGGAAGCGGCGCAGCACGTCCTGCGCCCCGTCGACGTACTCGGAGCTGTAACGGGGCTCCGACATCGCGACGCACTCGCCCCAGCCCTCGCCCTCGGGAGTGACCACGCGCACCAGCAGGACGTCGCGGGCGGTCTCGACGCCGAAGGAGGTGCGGAAGGGGGCGCGCAACGGCATGGCGATGCGGCGGAGTTCGATTCCGGTGATGTTCAAGGGAGTTGGCTCCTGGACTACTGGGCTACTGGGCTACTGGGCTGCTGATGAGGTTCGTTCGACGACGTAGGCCGCGCGGTCGTGGAAGCCCGTGACGCGGGCGCCGTCGGCCAGCAGGCCGCCGAGGACCTCGCGCAGGGCCAGCCGCCATTCCTTGGCGGCCCCCGGATCGGTGCGGCGCAGGCCCTCGATGTCGGCGGGGACCTCCACGAGGAGGGTGCGCGCGTCGAGGTCCCGGGCGACGGCGGGACGGCCCTCGCGGACCGCGAGTGCGGTCGCCGCTTCGGCGGGGGCGGCCGTCGCCGGGGCGGGGCCGGCGGTCAGGTCCCAGGAGATCAGGGCACGGTCCGATTCGTCGCCGTCGTTGATGGCGTCGGCCATGTCCCCGTAGAAGCGGGGCAGGTACTCGACGGGGCGCGCGCCCAGCTTGGTGAGGTTGAAGTGGGCGTTGCGGCGGACGAGGGGGTCGTAGGTCCAGGTGATGCGGCTCAGCCCGCGGGCCAGGGCCCAGTCCCGCTGGTGGAGCTTGAGGGCGAGGCCCGCCGCACGGCCGGGCAGGGCGCCGGTGACGTGCGAGTGGAGGGCTTCGCCGGCGGGGGCGGCGAAGAAGCCGACGGCCGCGCCGACCAGGCGGTCGTCCTCGTAGGCGCCCGCGACGTAGTTACCGGAGTGGGAGAAGGCGCGCATCACCTCGGGGCTGACCGGGGAGCCGCCCGGGGGCGAGCCCCAGATCCGCTCGAAGAGCGCGGCCACGGCTTCGAGATCGTCCAGCTCGTGCAGTTCGCGGACGGCGAGGGGGGAGGCGGGGCCGACCGTACCTTCGGGGGCGGGACTCATCGGATCGCCCCGACCGCCAGAACGGCTCATCGGGCCGCTGCCGCCGCCACAGTGGCTCATCGCGTCGCCTCCACCGCCATGACCGCTCATCGGGCCGCCTCCGCGTCCACGACGTGCCGCACGAGAGCCGCCAACAGGCGGGTGCGGGGCACGAGTTCAGCGGCGATCACGTGCTCGTGGTCGGCGTGCGCGCCGCCGCCGACCGCGCCGAGCCCGTCCAGGGTCGGGCAGCCGACCCCGGCGGTGAAGTTGCCGTCCGAAGCGCCGCCGACGGCGGTCGACGCCAGCTCCCCGATGCCGAGCGTACGGGCCAACTCCCGCGCGGTGGCGAAGAGTCCGGCGGAAGCGGTCTCCTCCAGCGGGGGCCGGTTGGGGCCGCCCCGTACCTCCACCCGGGCCCCCGGCAGCGTCGCCTTCAGGGCGCGCAGGGCCGTGTCCGCCTTCTCCTGCGCGGCCAGGGTCGGGACCCGTACGTCGACCGTGACGGTCGCCGTCGCCGGAACGGTGTTGGACGTCGAACCGGCGGTGACGACCGTGGGCGTCACCGTGGTGCGCCAGCCCTCGGACTCCCCGGCGTTGATCCCGGCGGTGACGGCGTCCAGCGCGAGGGTCAGATGGGCGGCCTCGATGGCCGCGTTGACGCCCTTCTCGGGTTCGAGGCCGGAGTGGGCGGCCTTTCCGTGCGCCACCAGTTCGTACTGGGAGGTGCCCTTGCGGCCGGTCTTGAGCGCACCGCCGTCCGCCGACGCCTCCAGCACGAAGGTGGCCGCGCACTCGCGCGCGACCTCCTCGATCAGCGCCCGCGAGGCGTCCGAGCCGACCTCCTCGTCCCCGGTGACCAGCACGCAGATCCCGTCGAGCGAGGGCAGTGAGGCCAGCGCGTGGAAGACCATGACCAGGCCCGCCTTCATGTCGAAGACGCCGGGGCCGCGCACGATGCCGTCGGTGACGGACCAGGGGTGGGTCGTCAGCGAGCCCATCGGCCACACCGTGTCGTGGTGGCCGAGCAGCAGCACGCGCGGCGTGCCGAACGTCCACTTCAGATGGGTCACCCCGGCCACGACGATCCGCTCGGGCTCGGCGCCGAGGTGCCGGGCCCCCTGCGCGGCGACGACGTCCGCGCTGCGGGCGACGGCCGCGAGGTCGGCCGAGAAGGACTCGCAGACGACGAGCTCCTCCAGGTCGGCCAGCATCCGGGCCAGTTGTCCGCCGTCCGGGGTCGCGGACGGGGCGGGAGGCGGGGTGGGGGACGGAGTGGGGGGCGGGGCGGGGGTGGCAGCCGTGGACACGGGCGCGGACGGGGCCGGGGACGGTTCGTTCGTCGGGTCGGCGTTCACCTTCGGCTCCTCAGTGGCGACAGCGCATTCCGCAGCGGGCATTCCTTCTGAGGACCACGCTAGGCGAGCACGCCGATCTGCGGTTTGTGCGGACGGACCAAGGGCGGGGCCCCCGTTGGTCCACCTGCACAACACCCTCCCCGGAAACCCCCGCCCCCCGGGGACCACGCGTACGTCCGGGAGGCCCGCTTCCGCGGCGGGCGCCGCACGCCTAGGGTCGACGGCATGGCCGAGCCCGCCCGTACCGAAGAGACCTCCCCGTCCGTGTTCCCCGGCGGCGCCGAGCTGTTCCGGCTCGGCCCCGCCGTGGCGCACCTCAACCACGGGTCCTTCGGGGCGGTGCCCCTTCCCGTGATGGCGGCCCAGCAGCGTCTGCGGGACGAGGCCGACGCCGATCCGGACGCCTTCTTCCTGGCTGCACCGGACCGAACAGCGCAGGCCAGGACCCGTATCGCACAGCACCTGGGCACGGATCCGGAAGGTTCGGCGCTCGTCGCCAACGCCACCGAGGCGGCGAACCTCGCGCTGGACGCGGCCGGGCTCTCGGCCGACGACGAGGTCCTCGTCACCGACCACGGGTACGGGACCGTCGTGGCGGCGGCAGCGCGCCGGGCCCGCGTGGTGACGGTCGCCCTGGACCCGCTGCTTCCGGACGAGGAGGCGGTGCGCAAGGCCGTCCTGGCCGGGATCACTCCGCGCACCCGCCTCGTCCTGCTCGACCACATCAGCTCGCCCACGGCCCGTTTCATCGCCGCCCCCGCGCTCCTCTCCGACCTGAGGGAACGCGGGATCGTCACGGTCGTCGACGGGGCGCACGCGCCGGGGACCCTGGCAGATCCGCTCGCCGGGAACCCGGACTTCTGGTTCGGGAACCTGCACAAGTGGGGGTACGCGCCGCCGGGCAGCGCCCTGCTGACGGTCGCGCCGCGCTTCCGGGACCGGGTGCCCGCGCCGGTCCCCTCCTGGGAGGACGAGCGGGGGTTCCCGCGCTCGGTGGAGTACCGGGCGACGGTGGACTACACGGGGTGGCTGGCCGCACCCGAGGGCCTCGACCTGCTCGCCCGGCTGGACGCGCCCCGGGTGCGCCGGCACAACAGCGCGCTGGCCGCGTACGGGGCGCGACTGCTGGCCCGCGTCCCGGGGCTGACCCCCTTGCCGTACGACGAACGCCTCCCGATGCGCGCCCTGCGCCTGCCGCCGGGCTTCGCGAGGACGCCGGCGGAGTCGGTCGCGCTGCGCGAGGAGATCGCGGGACGCCTGGGCTTCCGGGTCCTGGTCTGGCCCTGGCCGGGCGGGGGCGGCATCCGGATCAGCGGCCAGATCTACAACACGCCGCAGGAGTACGAGCGGTTGGCGACGGCGCTGGGAAGGCTGCTGGACGGCCGCTGAGCGGGGGCCCGGCGCGCGCCCAGGAGCCGGGATGCCGGAGGGCCCGGGGAGTCGGGGGGAGACCCGCAGGAGTGACTACCCCGCCCCCACGACCGCCGCAGCCCCCGGCGGCCACGCCGTGAACCTCTTGGGGCGGGGCGGCGCGAACGTGCGGACCTTCGAGGTCCGCAGCCCCAGCCGCACCAGCGACTCCGCGATCGTGACCGCCGCCGCGACCCCGTCCACCACCGGCACCCCGGTCCGCGCCACCACCCGCTCGGTGAGTCCCGCCATCCCGCCGCAGCCCAGGCAGATGACCTCCGCGCGGTCCACCTCCACCGCAGCGACGGCCTCCGCGACAATGGCCTCGACCGCCGCCGAGGGGTCGCGTTCCAGGTCCAGCACCGCCAGCCCGCTCGCCCGCACCGACGCGCACCGCGCCGAGAGCCCGGCCAGCGCGAGCCGGTCCTCGATCAGCGGAACCGCGCGGTCCAGGGTCGTCACCACCGAGTAACTCCGCCCGAGGAACTGGGCCGTCGAGGCCGCCGCCTCGGTGATGTCCACCACCGGAACGTCCAGGAGCTCCTGGAGGCCCTCGCGCCCGTGCTCCCCGTACCCCGCCTGAATCACCGCGTCGAAGGGGCCGGGGTGGGAACGTACCGCCTCCATCACGGCGATCGCCGCCAAGTGGCTCTCGTAGTTGCCCTCCACCGACTCCGCCCCGAAGGCGGGCGTGAGCGGCACGATCTCGGTGCCCGGCGCGGCCGCGGCCACGGCCTGCGCGCCGATGCTCCGCGTCATGGACTCGGTGGTGTTGACGTTGACGACCAGCAACCGCATGAATGATTCCGCTTCTTCGGGAGGTTCTTCGGGAGGCTCGTTCGGGGGGATTCTTCGGAGGCTCACGGGAGGTTCACGCGCTCGGCACCGCGATGGCCTCGCCGTCGGCGTCGGCGTACTCCGGGGGACGCGCGCCCCGGCCGGGCAGGACGACGTACAACAGCCCCGCCAGCACCGTCCCGATGAACCAGGAGAAGCCCGAGATCCCCGAGAAGTACGGCACGAAGGCGACGACGACGGCGATCGCGGCGGTCGGGACGAGGGCGGTCACCGCGCGCGGGTTGACGCCGCTCCGGTAGGCGTAGGCGCCCGCCGGGTCCTCCGTGTAGAGGTCGGGGACGTTGATCCGGGTCCGGCGCACCAGCCAGTAGTCCGCCATCACGATGCCGAACACCGGGCCGAGCAGCGCCCCGAGCCCGCCGAGGAAGTACTCGACCACGACGGGGCTGTTGTAGAGGTTCCAGGGCAGGATGACCAGGCCGAGCACCGCGCTGACGATGCCCGCCCGCCGGAAGTCCAGCCTCTGCGGGAAGAGGTTGACCAGGGTGTAGACGGGGGCGACGAAGTTCGCCATGAGGTTGACGGCGACGGTCAGCAGGATCAGCGCCAGCGAGGCCAGGACCAGCAGGAAGGTGCTGGGGATGGCCTGGACGATGTCAGCGGGGCTCGCGATCACCGTGCCGTTCAGCTCGAACTGCGCGCCGCTCAGCACCACCACGATGCCCGCGAAGAAGAGCATGTTGACCGGGATGCCGATCAGGTTTCCGGCCAGCACCGAGCGGTTGCTCCGGGCGGAGCGCGTGAAGTCGCAGAAGTTGAGGACGAAGGTGCCGTAGATGACGACCCAGAGGGCGGCCGCCTCCAGGATGTGCACGAAGCGCTCGCCGCCGGTGTACGGGTTCCCGGCGTCCACCGCGATCGTCCAGTCCGCCTTGGCGAACATCCACACCGCGAGCGCCAGCATCGTGATCAGCACGGCGGGCGCGGCCACCGCGATGTACTTCCGGATGACGTCCATCCCGTAACTGACGATCAGGACCTGCACGGCCCACAGGATCAGGAAGGACAGCCAGCCCAGCGCCGAAAGCCCGAGGAAGGAGCTGCCCTCCCAGCCCCCGAGCCCCGGTATCAGCGTCATGAGCAGCGCCGAGAGCACCGAGGAGGCGAGATACGTCTGGATGCCGAACCAGGCGACGGCCACTCCGCCCCGGATGACGGCCGGAAGCTGCGCACCCCTGATGCCGAAGGAGATGCGGCTCATCACCGGGAACGGCACGCCCGTCTTCGAGCCCATGGCGCCGGACAGGCTGAGCAGGACGAAGAGGAGGGCGGAGGCCAGGACGAACGCGACCAGGATGTCCCACACGCTCATCCCGAGGGCGAACAGGCCGATCGCGAAGGCGTAATTGCCGAGGCTGTGCACGTCGTTGGCCCAGAGCGTGAAGACGTTGTAGCCGCCCCAACTGCGGCCGGCCCTCTTCGTCGGGGCGAGGTCGGGACTGTAGAGGCGGGGGCTGGTGCCCGGGGGCCCGTCACCGGCCACCGGGCCGACGGCGGACTGTGCCCCGTCTGCGCGCACTGCGTCCTGAGCTGTGGTCACACCAGCCACCCTTCTCAGCGATTTCGGTATACGAAACCGTGCTACCGAAGCAAGTGACGGGGACGCTACGGCCGCCTTCCTGGGACAGTCAAGAGATCTGCCCGAGAAAATGGGATACCAAATACAGAATCCGTCGCCCGCCCGGGCACACAAAAGGGGCGAGCCGCCACTGCGCGACCCGCCCCGAACTGCCCTCTCCGCCCCCCTCCGGAACTCCCCCGCCCCCCCTACTCCTCCTTCGCCCCGCTCAGGTGCGCCGCCGCCGAGTTCCGCCCCGACTCCAGGTGCTTGGCGACGAGTTCCTCGACGCGGGGTACGTCACGGGCCGCGATCGCGTCGTACAGCCCCTCGTGCTCGCGCGCCACGTCGAGCAGGTCGTCGTGCCGCACCTGCAACCACCGCAACCGGCTGCGCAGCGTCGCCTCCAACTCGCTGAGCAGGTCGTTCGCGGCCAGCGAGGTGGCCGTCTGGTGGAAGTCGGCGGCCGCCCGCCGGGCCGTCACCGCGTCCCCGCGCCGCGCGGCCTCGAACTCCGCGTCCAGATCGGCCCGCAGCTTCGCCAGCCCCTCGCGGGTGCGCCGCTGCGCGGCCAGCCGGAAGGTCAACGTGTCCAGTGCGGACCGCACTTCGTCGATGTCGGCGATGTCGGTCGGGGTGAACTCCCGCACCACCGCCCACGTACGCGGCCGGGGCGTCACGAGCCCCTCGTTCACCAGGGCCTTGAGCGCGTCCCGGATCGGCAGCCGGCTCACCCCGAGCTCGGCGGCGAGCTCACGCTCGACGAGCTTGCTGCCGGGCGGCCGCACCCCGTCGAGGATGTCGTCGCGCAGTTGCCGGGTGACCCGATCCGACTCGGGCTCGAAGCCTTCAGAACCTGCCATGCGGCACATCTTCTCATCAGGCGGTTGTCGCTTCGTACGAACGCTCGCCCCGGCCCGCCCGCACTCCTCCGCGAGCGCGCTCACACGTCCCGGCGGCGCACGACGACCACCGCGAGCACGACGGAGGCCGACGGCCGGCCTCCGTGTTCACGGTGCCGGACCAGGACGGCCCCACCTCTTCCCGACCACCCCTTGACCCTGCATGGTCCAGACCAATAGCGTCCGCTCATGCGACGAAGACTCCTGAAAGGGTCGGCCCTCGTGGCCGCCGCCTGCGTCACTTCGCTCCTCGCCACCCTGGCCCCCTCCGCCTCCGCCGCCCCAGCGGCTCCCGACGCTCCACCGGCCGCCCAGCAGGCCGGGCACGGCGACCGGCCCGCCCTCCGCCGGGTCGGCTACTTCACCCAGTGGGGTGTCTACGGCCGCGACTACCAGGTCCAGGACCTGGACACCAGCGGCACCGCCGCCCGCCTCACCCACCTCAACTACGCCTTCGGCAACGTCGACAAGAGCGGCAAGTGCTTCCTCACGCCGGTCCCCGGTGAGAGCGATCCGTGGGCCGACTACCAGCGCCCGCTGGACGCCGCGAACTCCGTCGACGGAACAGCCGACACCGACACCCAGGCACTCGCCGGGAACTTCAACCAGATCAAGGAGCTGAAGGCCAAGCACCGGGGCCTGAAGGCGATGATCTCGCTGGGTGGTTGGAGCTGGTCGACCCACTTCTCCGATGCCGCCCTCACCCCCGCCTCCCGCAAGGCCCTCGTCACCTCCTGCATCGACCTGTACATCAAGGGCAACCTGCCCAAGGACGGGGCGCGCGGCGGCGACGGCGCGGCCGAGGGCGTCTTCGACGGCATCGACCTCGACTGGGAGTGGCCGGGCTCCGAGGGCGACGCCGACACGGTCTACCGCCCCGAGGACAAGCAGAACTTCACCGCGCTGGTACGGGAGTTCCGCAGCCAGCTCGACGCGCTCGGCAAGCAGAGGCGCACGCACTACGAACTCTCCGCCTTCGTGCCGACCGCCGACGCCAAGATCGACGCCGGTTTCGAGGTCCGCAAGATCATGAAGGACTTCGACTTCGTCAACCTCCAGGGTTACGACTTCCACGTCAGCGGCGAGAAGAAGACCGCCCAGCAGTCGGCCCTCTTCGCCCGGAACGACTTCAGCGTGCACGGCACGGTCCAGTCCTGGCTGAAGCGCGGCGCACCGGCCCGCAAGCTGGTCGTCGGCATGCCGTTCTACGGGCAGGGCTGGACCGGCGTCACCGGCGGCGGCGACGGCCTCGGCCAGCCCGCCGCCGGCCCCGCCCCCGCCACGTGGGCAGCGGGCTACGCGGACTACAAGGAGCTGAAGCCCCTCGTGCAGGCCGGGAAGTTCAAGGTCCACCGCGATCTGCTCGGCGGTCACGCCTGGCTCTTCGACGGCACCACCCTGTGGACGTACGACGACCCGCTGGTCCTCGCCGCCAAGGGCGCGTACGTACGGGCCCGGGGCCTGGGCGGCGTGATGGCCTGGTCGCTGGACGCGGACACCGCGGACGGCGAGCTCTACCGGGCGCTGGACCGGGGCCTCGGCCGGCGCTGACCGTACGCGGGGCCGGGGGTGCGCTCCCGACCGGGGACGCGCTCCCGGCCCCGGCGGTGTGCTCCCGACCGGGGACACGCCCCGGCCCCGGCGGTGTGCTCCCCGGCCCGAGCGCACCCCCGGCCCGGGAGGTCTCCTGACCGAGGGGGCGTGCCCCCGTGTCCCACGTCACGGTCCGGAAGGCGGACTCCGGGTCCCGGCGCACCCCTCCCGCCCCCTATCGTGGCCCGTGCAACTGGTTCGCCCTGCCCGCCAGGCAGCGGCGTCGCAAGAGGGAACCCGGTGGGAATCCGGGACTGCCCCGCAGCGGTGAGTGGGAACGAACGCCGTCATACGCACTGGGTCCGCACGGACCTGGGAAGCGACGGCCAGTAGGAATCCGCCGGAGTTCCGGTGGGTGTGCCCGCGAGTCCGAAGACCTGCCCGTTGCCCGCACGCGACCCGCTCGCGTGCGGACATCCCGGTGACCTCGTGGGCGGGTCGGCGTACAGATCAGGCGGAACGGCCGCTCCCCGCAAGGGAGTCGGCGGCCCGCCCGGTTCGTCGTCCCTTCGCGTCCGCGTCCCGTCGCCGGGGTGCTCAGGAGTCATCTCGCGAAGGAGATTTCCGTGACACCGAAGTCCGCAGCCGCGGCAGCACGCGCCACCGTGTACGGCTACCCCCGCCAGGGCGGGAACCGTGAGCTCAAGAGGGCCGTCGAGGGGTACTGGAAGGGCCGGGTCACCGCCGACGCCCTCCGGGCGACCGCGGCCGACCTGCGCCGTACGACATGGGAGCAGTTGGCCGGGGCCGGCCTCCACGAGGTGCCGACCGGCGACTTCTCGTACTACGACCACGTCCTGGACACCAGCGTCATGGTCGGCGCCGTCCCGGCACGCCACCGCGCGGCCGTCGACGCCGACCCCCTCGACGGGTACTTCGCGATGGCGCGCGGGAACCAGGACGTGGCCCCCCTGGAAATGACCAAGTGGTTCGACACCAACTACCACTACCTGGTGCCCGAGCTGGGCCCGGACACGGTCTTCACCGCCGACTCGTCCCAGCAGGTCGGCGCGCTGACGGAGGCCCTCGCGCTCGGCCACACCGCCCGGCCCGTGCTGGTCGGCCCGGTGACGTACCTCCTCCTGGCGAAGCCCGCCCCGGGCGTCGCCGCCGGCTTCGAGCCGCTGACCCTGCTGGACCGGCTGCTGCCCGTGTACGCCGAGGTGCTGGCCGACCTGCGGGCCGCCGGGGCCACCTGGGTGCAGCTCGACGAACCCGCCCTCGTCCAGGACCGCACCCCGGCCGAACTGAACGCCGCCGCCCGCGCCTACCGCGACCTGGGCACGCTCACCGACCGCCCGCAACTCCTCGTCGCCTCCTACTTCGACCGGCTCGGCGACGCCCTGCCGGTGCTCGCCAAGGCCCCGGTCGAGGGCCTGGCGCTGGACTTCACCGGTCCCGCCGCCGCCAACCTGGAGGCGCTCGCCGCCGTGGGCGGGCTGCCGGGCAAGCGGCTGGTCGCGGGCGTCGTCGACGGCCGCAACATCTGGATCAACGACTACGAGAAGTCCCTCGCCACCCTCGGCACGCTCCTCGGCCTGGCCGAGTGCGTCGACGTGGCCGCCTCCTGCTCGCTGCTGCACGTCCCCGTCGACGCGGCGGCCGAGCGGGACGTCGACCCGCAGGTGCTGCGCTGGCTCGCCTTCGCACGGCAGAAGACGGCGGAGGTCGTCACCCTGGCGAAGGGCCTCGCCCGGGGCACCGGCAGCATCACCGCCGAACTCGCCCGCAACCGGGCCGACTTGGCCTCCCGGGCCAACTCCCCCATCACCCGCGACCCGGCCGTACGGGCCCGGGTCGCCGCCGTGACGGACGCGGACGGCCGCCGCTCGGCACCGTACGAGCAGCGGTCCTCCGCCCAGCGCGCCGCACTCGGCCTCCCCCTCCTCCCCACCACCACGATCGGCTCCTTCCCGCAGACCGCCGAACTGCGCACCGCACGGGCCGACCTGCGGGCCGGCCGCATCGACGCGGCGGCCTACGAGGAGCGGATCAAGGCCGAGATCCGCGACGTCCTGGCCTTCCAGGAGAAGGCGGGCCTCGACGTCCTGGTGCACGGCGAGCCCGAACGCAACGACATGGTCCAGTACTTCGCCGAACGGCTGACGGGGTACCTGGCCACCCAGCACGGCTGGGTCCAGTCCTACGGCACCCGCTACGTCCGCCCGCCGGTCCTGGCCGGTGACATCTCGCGCCCCGAGCCGATGACGGTGCGCTGGACCTCGTACGCGAACTCCCTCACCGACCGCCCGGTGAAGGGCATGCTGACCGGCCCGGTGACGATGCTCGCCTGGTCGTTCGTACGGGACGACCAGCCGCTCGGCGACACGGCCCGGCAGGTCGCTCTCGCCCTGCGCGACGAGGTCGACGACCTGGAGGCGGCCGGCACTTCGGTCATCCAGGTCGACGAGCCCGCCCTGCGCGAGACGCTGCCGCTGCGCGCCGCCGACCGCGCCGGGTACCTGGCCTGGGCGACGGAGTCCTTCCGGCTCACCACCGGCGGGGTGCGCCCGGAGACCCAGATCCACACGCACATGTGCTACGCCGAGTTCGGTGACATCGTGCAGGCCATCGACGACCTGGACGCGGACGTCATCAGCCTGGAGGCGGCCCGCTCGCACATGCAGGTGGCGCGCGAGCTGGCCGCGCACGGCTATCCGCGCGAGGCCGGTCCCGGCGTCTACGACATCCACTCCCCGCGCATTCCCTCCGCCGAGGAGGCGGCGGCCCTGCTGCGCAAGGGACTTGAGGCGATCCCGCCGCAGCGGCTGTGGGTCAACCCGGACTGCGGCCTGAAGACCCGCGGCTGGCCGGAGACGCGCGCTTCCCTGGAGAACCTGGTGGCGGCGGCCAGGACCGTGCGCGACGAACTGCGTTAGCAGTTCATGCAGTTGGGGGGAGGGGCGGGGTCACTCCGCCTCTCCCCCGTGGGCCGGGAGGCCGGTGGCGCCGCCCGGCGGGTGCGGGCGCACGTCCGCGGCCGGCAGGGTCGCGCAGTCCGCCCGGGCGGCGGGACTCAGCAGAGGCGCGAACCGGGTGAATAGAGAGCGGAGTTGGGCCCCGTGACGGGCACGGAAGGCGGCGTCGACGCAGATGATGTCGAGTTCGTTGGCGGCGGTGAGCTCGGCAAAGTCCCGCTTCTCCTGGAGCGCGGGGAGCCGGGAGAGGCCGGTGAAGCGGTCCGTGAAGGGCGAGTCGGGGAGGGCCAGCACGGGGTACACGGCCCGGCGGTCGCAGCTCGCGTAGAAGTGGACGAGGGCTTCGGCCTCGGGGCCGATCGCGGCCCGCAGGCGGTCGCGTTCGCCGAGCGGGAGAAGGGCCGGGGCGAAGCCGTCGGTGCCGTAGGAGGCGTGACAGAGGCCGGCGAGCTGGAGAGCGGGCCGGGCACCCCAGTCGGCGAGTCGCCGGCGCACCCGGTCGAGGTGGGCGAGGAGGGTGCCGCCGGGGTGCGCGAGGGCGTCGGCGCCGAGGTCGCGGAGGAGGCGGGTGGCCAGGTCCACGCGGGTGCCGGGGTGCACCGGGGCGACGGGCTCCACGGGGGTCGTCGGTTCCACGGGCAAGCCCCTCTCCGTACAACGGCGCACGTCCGCGGGCGCGGCGGGCGGTCGGCACCCGGCTGGCCCCGCCCACCGTCTGGAACAGCGCGCGGAGCCTGGCCGGGTTGCCGCCTCGGGCCCTGAGAAGGATCGTCCCGCGCCCCCAACGCCCAGTCAATCCTAGGGTTTTCTTGCCCGTTCCCAAGCGCTAGCTTGGGTTCCCATGACCCTCGACGACCTCCGCGTCTTCGTCGCCGTGTGCCGCAGCGGCAGCCTCAGCGCCGTCGCCCGCGAACTGTCCTGCACGCAGTCCGCGGTGAGCCAGCACGTCAAGCGCCTGGAACGGGAGACGGGCCTCGCCCTCCTCGAACGTCTGCCGCGCGGCGTGGTGCCCACCCCCGCCGGGCAGCTCCTCAGCGGGGCGGCGGCAGGGGGGCTGGGCGACATCGACCTCGCCCTCCGCCGACTGCGCGAGCTGGCCCAGGGCGAGGGCGGTTCGATACGGATCACCACGGGCGCGACGACGGTCCGGCACTTCATGTCGGAGGCGGTGGTCGGCTTCCGCCGTCAATTCCCGCAGGTGAGGCTGGAGTTCAGGACGGCGACGTCCAGCCGCGCCTGCTTCGACGCGCTCCTGGCGGGTGGCCTGGACCTGGCCTGGATCACCCTGGGCGACCCCGTCCGGGGCATCGAGCAGCGCCCGGTCGTCGAACTCCCCTGGGTACTGGCCGTCGCCGCCGACGACCCCCTGGCCGCCACGTCCCGCATCGGGCCGGCGGAATGGGCGGACGTACGACTGATCGCGCTCCCCGAGAACGCGACCTCGCGCTCCCGGCTGGACTCCTGGTTCGCGGCGTCCGGCATCGAGCCGACCTCGGACACCAGTGTCGCCGACTGGGACACGGCGATCCTGCTCGCCGAACTGGGCCTGGGCCACGCCGTGGTCCCCGACCTGCCGGCGTGGCACGGTCCCGCACACCCCGGGCTGCGCCTGATCCCGCTGCCGGAGCTGCCTCCGCTGTGGACCGGCTGGGCGGTGCGCCGCTGGGCGACGCTGCCACCGACGGCCCGGTCCTTCGCGGCCACGGTCGAGGAGAGCTGCGGGCGGACGTTCCCGGCCGGGGGCGGCCCGGCCCGCTCCTAACCGGCCGCCTCGGGACCCGCCTGCCCCGCGTGCCCCAGCAGGAACTCGGTCGCCCGCGCGATGGCCTCCGCCGAGGTGACGTGCACGGCCTCGGACTCCTCCTCGGTGCGGTCCGCGCCGGTGGCGGTGTACCACCAGGCGTCGGCGTCCGGGTCGTGGTGGATGACGGCGCTGCCGCCCGCGTAGGCGAGCGGGACCGACTCGCCCGCGGCGCGCTTCACCACCGCGTGGGGCCACTTCAGCCGCGCCGACTGCCGCTTCAGCCCGCCCCAGGCGGCACCGAGTTGGACGTACGTCGCACCGCTCCGCCCGGCGGCGGTGGCCGCGCTCTCCGCCAGCCGGTCGACGGACCGCTTGGCCTCGTACAGCGACCGCAGCACCGCGAGCTGCACATCGGGCGCGGCCATGAGCACCGGGTCGAAGTCCTTGCCCGCGGCCCGGTAGGCGGCAGCGCGCGTCGAGATGCTCTGCGCGAGCGCGCGGACGGCGTCGAGCACCCTGTCGTCCATGGCCAGCGAGTCGTCGAGTGTGGGCTCATCCCAGGCGGGCACGACCTGGGCGGTCACGGCAGCCCAGAAGCCGGGGTCGGCCTTGTCGGGGGTGGGAATGCTCACCGTGTCATTCATGCGACAAGCTTACCTGTCGAAGCCCCTTTCCGACAATTATTTCTGTCAATTCTGTCGCAGGGGTCAGGTGGGACCGTCCGGTCGGCCGTGCGAGGGCGGGGCCGCCGCTTGACCTTGACACGGTGGCAAGGTCTTCACTGTGGCGCAGGAGGTGGCCCCCATGACCATGGCGGAGCAGGAACAAGAAAAAGAACAAGAACGAGACACCGTACGGGCGCTGCGGGCGTTGGAGGACGCGCGTGTCCCGGTGCGGTTGCGGGCGACGATGGCGGTCGGGTCCCGCCCCGATCCCGCCTACGTCGGCCCGCTCGTCGTACGGTGCGCGGTCGAGCCCGACTTCCAGGTGCGGGAGATGCTGACCTGGGCGCTGACCCGGCACGCGCCCGACCTGACGGTCCCGGCGCTCGTCGCAGAGCTGCGTTCGGAGACCGCGCAGGCACGCAGCCAGGCGCTGCACACCCTGTCCAAGATCGGGGACCGGCGGGCCCGGCCCGCGATCACCCGCGCCCTGCTGACCGACCCCGACGACGAGGTCGCCCGCAGTGCCTGGCGGGCGGCGGTCGTCCTCGTAGACCCCGGACCACCCGCAGGGCCCGTACGGCAGGACGAGAGGCAGGAACTGGCCGCAGTATTGTCGACCCAGCTCGGGCGCGGTCCGCGGGCGACGCAGTTGAGCCTCAGCCGGGCGATGATCGCGCTCGGTGAGGTGATCGTCCCGGAGCTGGCGGCGGCGGGTACGCACGCCGACCCCGCTGTGCGGGCGCACGCGCTCGCCACCGAGCGGTTGCTGCACGACCCGGACGCCGGGTTCGAGTACGCGATCGAGGAGGCGAAGCGCGTCGTGGCCCTGGGCCCGGACGGACACGAGGGGTGAGGTGCCGGGGTGCTGATCGGTGAGGTGGCGCGGCGGTCCGGGGTGAGCGCGCGCATGCTCCGGCACTACGAGTCGCTGGGGCTGGTGCGGCCGTCGGACCGCAACGGCTCCGGCTACCGCGAGTACGCCCCGGAGGACATCCGGCGGGTGTTCCACATCGAGAGCCTGCGGTCGCTCGGGCTGTCGCTGCGCGACGTCGGGCGCGCGCTCGACGACCCGGGATTCACCCCGTCCGAGCTCGTCGCCGACCTCATCCGGCAGACCCGGGAACGCATCGCCGCCGAGACCGAACTGCTGGACCGGCTGAGCCGGATCGACGCGGCGGGGCCCGCGGGCTGGGAGGACGTCCTGCGGACCACCGCGCTCCTCCAGGCGCTGGGTTCCAAGAGTGCGGGCCGACGGCAGAGCGCGGTCCTGTCCTCCGCCGCCGAGGAGACCCCGGTGGGGGCGCTGGTGGAGGCCGCGCTGAACGAGAGGGAGCCGAACGTCGCCGGGGCGCTGCGGTGGGCGCTGGCGCGTGCGGACGAGAGCCCGTCGGCCCTGCTCGCGCAGGGGCTCGGTTCGTCGGCGGCCGAGGTCCGCAGGCGTGCCGCGCGCACCCTCGCCGCGATTCCGGACGAGGAGGCGACGGGGCTGCTGCGGGACGCGCTGGCCCATCGCGACCAGGTCGTCCGCCGGGTCGCGGCGCTGGCCCTCGGGGCGCGCGGCGCACCGGAGGCGATCCCGGTCCTGCTGGACATGGTCGTCCAGGGCCGCAACGACGTGGACGCGGCGGACGCCTTGAGCGCCCTGGCGAACCGTCCCGCGAGCGGTGCCGGCCCCGAACCCGCGGACGGCCCGCCTTCCTCCCATTACGCCCCTGCCGCGCCGGACGCCCCCGCCCGGGCGGCCCGGCCCGCCCGCCCGCCCGCGCCGACACCCGGACGGGCCGTGCCGGGCCGCGCCGGGACCGTCCGGGGCGCTCCGGACGGCGGCAGCCCCGGGTCCGCGAGCCGGTCCGAGGCCGTTTCCCCCCTGGCGGACCGCATCGCCACCGGCCTGGTCGAGCGCATCGCGCGCAGCGCCAAGGACCCGCTCGCGCGGCGACGCCTCACCCAGGCGCTCGCGGACATCCCGGGCCCCGTAGCCGCCCAGGCGCTCACGGACCTGGCCCGGGACGAGGACCCCGGGGTGGCCCTCACCGCGGCGTACCTGCTCGGCAGACACACCAGGGGCTGAGAGGCCGCCGGTACGAGCCCCGCCCGAACGCGCACGGACCGCGGACCCGGCGCCCACCTCGGCTTCGATGCCTCCCGGGAAGGCCGGGGGCTCCCCCTTTAAGGTTCGTGCATGCGTGCCGACCGTCTCGTCTCCCTGGTCCTGCTGCTGCGCCAGCGCGGCAGGCTGTCGGCGACCGCGCTGGCCCGGGAGCTGGAGGTGTCCACCCGGACCGTGCTGCGCGACATCGAGGCACTGTCCGCCGCGGGCGTCCCGGTGCACTCCGAACGCGGACGGCACGGCGGTTTCGCGCTGCTGCCCGGTTTCCGCACCGAACTGACCGGGCTCACCCACGACGAGGCCCTCGCCCTGCTGGTCGCCGGATCGCGGCGCGGCCCGCAGGCGTTCGGCCTCGGCTCCGCGCTGGCCTCGGCCATGCTCAAGGTGGTCGACGCGCTGCCCGAGAGCCAGCGGGACGCGGCCGCCGGGGTGGCCGAGCGGCTGCTCGTCGACCCCGGGACCGACCTCCTCGCGCGACGGCAGGACGCCGACGACATACCCGGCCCCATCGCGGCGGAGGTCCGCCGCGCGGTCCTCTCCGGCCACCGGCTGCGCATCCGGTACGAGGCCGTGGACCGGCCCCCGGAGTGGCGCACCGTGGACCCGCTCGGGCTGGTCACCGTACGCGAACAGACCTACCTCCTCGCCACCCGCGCCGGGGCCGACCGCACCTACCGGCTCTCCCGCGTCCGCGCCGCCGAGGAACTGGCCGAGCCCGCCGCACGCCCGGAACGGGTGGACCTGGAGCGGGCCTGGCAGGAGCGCAGCAGGCGGTTCCGCACCGGCGGCGACCAGGTCACCGCGCTGGTGCGCGTGGCCCCGGAGCACCGGGAGCCGCTGGTGGCCACGGCCCTCGCCGTACTCACCGAGGAACCGGACGCAGCGGAGCCGGGCGAGCCGGGCACGCACGGGTGGCTGCGCCTGGAGGTGGCCTTCCAGGACGCCCGGCACGCCGAATGGGCCCTGTGGCAACTCGCCCCGCACGCCGAGGCCCTGGCCCCGCAGTGGCTGCGCACGACCCTGCACGACCGCGCCACCGCGGTCGGCGCGCACTACCGGGCGCGCTCCTGACCCCGTACGGACGGCTGCGAACGGCTGCCTGCGTACGGGCGTCTGCATACGGGCGTCTGCCCTGCCTACGCCCCGCCGGACCCGGACCCGGACCCGTAACCCGAGCCGGCCCCGGCCGAAGCGAACTCCGCACGCTGCCGGGAAACCGCCAAGTCGGCCTCCAGCAGCGACATGTTGACGGCTGTCCCGGCCCGGTACCCGGCGCCGGCCGCGTTGACCACCTGCTCCGCGGCCCCGGTGGCGTTGCCGACCGCCCACACGCCGGGAAAGCTGGTCAGGCCGGTCGGGTCGACCTGGGGGAAGGTCCCGGCCGGCGTCTCCTGCGTACGGACGCCCAAAGCGGTCAGCACGCCGTCGCGGGGCACCATCCGGGGCGCCACCACGAACGCCGACGCCTCGTGGACCTCCCCGTCCGCAAGGCGCACCCCGGTGAGGCGGTCGTCCTCCACCACCAGCCCCGCCAGCTTCCCGGCCACCGCGCGGACACCGGCGGCGGCGAGCAGCTCCCGCTCCTCGCCAGGAAGTTCCGCCCCGTCCAGGAACAGCGTCACCTCACTCGACAACTGGCTGAACAACAGGGCCTGGTGTACGCCCGCCTCCGCGCGGTACAGCACGCCGATCCGCCCGTCCCGCACCTCCCAGCCGTGGCAGTACGGGCAGTGCAGCACCTCCCTGCCCCAGCGCTCGGCCACCCCGGGCAGTTCCGGCAGCTCGTCCACCAGCCCGGTGGCGACGACGACCCGGCGCGCGTGCACCCGCCCGCCGCCCGCGAGCACCACGTCGAACTCTCCCCTCCCGTCCGGCACGACCTCCGTCACCGTGTCGCGCAGCACCTCTCCCCCGTATCCGGCGACCTCGGCCCGCACCACGGCCAGGAACTCGCCGGGCGGCATGCCGTCGCGCGAGGGGTAGCCCTGCATGTGCGCGGCGGGCGCGTTGCGGGGCTCGCCCGCGTCGACGACGAGGACCGAGCGCCGGACGCGGCCGAGCACCAGCGCGGCCGCCAGGCCTCCGGCGCCGCCCCCGACCACCACCACGTCGTAGGCGTCGGCCACGCCGTCCGTCCGCCGCTCACGGCTCCTGGTCATGACGACCACCTCATTTCCGTTCGTCCGGCTCCGTGCTCTGGTCCCCGAACATGCACCCGTACTGCGCCAGAGGCAAAGATCCTTGCCATTTCGGCAAACTGCGCGGGGGCGGGCACCTGCCCGCAAAGTTCGCCCGCATCCCGCACGCATGATGGCCGCACCAGGGGGTACTTGCGCGCAGGTGGCATAAGAACCGATTCTGAGGACGGCTTGTGGGACAGGTGAACGCGGGCCGGAACGAGCTTGCCGAGAGGGGTGTCCGGATGCCGGATGATCCGGATGTCGCATCCCTCCCCCTCACCGTCAGCGCGGCGTACGAGGGTGCCCCGGCGGACATCGGGGACGCCCGCGCCTTCGCCCGCGCCTTCCTCCACAAGGTCCAGGCCGACTACGGGCTCCCGGTCTCCGCGCGGACGCTGGAAGTGGTCCCGCTGGTGGTGAGCGAACTGATCACCAACGCCTGCAAGTACGCCCCCGGGCCCCAGCTCCTCGAACTGTCCACCGACGGAGCGGGCGTCCAGGTGTCCCTCTGGGACAGCAGCCCCGCCCTCCCGGTCCCCCGGGCCGCCGACGCCGACCGGATAGGCCAGCACGGCCTGGAAATCGTCATGGCCCTCTGCCAGGGGTACGAGGTCCACCAGCAGCCCCTCGGCAAACGCACCCGCGTCCACCTCCCCCTCGCCGACGCCCCCGCCTCCGCCCGCGACCTGGCGACGTGACGCCGCACGCCGCGAAAGGTCGCAGGAGCGCCCGACCGGCACGACACCGGTCAGACGCTCCTGCGCGCCCTGCGCCGCACCTGCGGCTTCGCCGCGCCTACGGCTTGTAGACGGCGGCGCTGCCGTACAGCTCCTTGGTGAACGCGGAGACATCCGCACTGCGGTCGGAACCGTCCAGGTTGTACGTCAGGTAGACGCCGTACCCCTGGCTGACGGTGCGGCGGGCGAGGGACGCGACAGTGCTCTGCGGGGTCCCGCCGATCTCGACGGCCGCGGGCGACAGTTTCGACTTGGGCAGGGCGATGGCGGGGACCTGCCAGGTGCCGTAGTACGGATTCCAGGCGTAGTCGAACTTGGACGTCACGTCGACGCCGCCGTAGGAGAGGCGGGATGCGGCCGGACCGATGTTGTAGAGACTGATGATCTTGCCCGGCAGGGCGCCGCGCAGCGCCGTCACCAGGTGCACGAACGAGCTCGCATTGGGCTGGCCGGTGCCGTTCTTGCCGTACTCGGCGTACTCGTCGTCGAAGTCGATGCCGTCCAGCCCGTACTTGGTCACCGCGTCCGACAACTGCTTGGCGAAGGCCGAAGCCGACGACCGGGAGGGGAAGTTGGCGAACCCGGCGCCCTGGTGGTTGCCGAGTACGGACAGCACGACCTTGATGCCCTTCTGCTGCAAGGGCCGTATCTGGGTGACAGCGTTGTCAAGAACTCGCTGCACGTTCTCGTTGAAGTACAGGTACGCCGACTTCTTGCTCGTGTCGTAGTTGATGTTCGCCGCGAAGATGACGGCGACGTCGAAGGCGTTGCCGCCGCCGTTGGCGAGCGTGTACTTGCCGACGTTGAGCATGCTGTTGCTGTTCACCTCGACGTACGCCACCGAGGTCGGCCCCTGCTTCTTGAGGGCGGGACCGGGGCCGGGCGCGGCGGGCGCTGCCGCCGCGGTCGCCCCGGTCGCGGCGGTGGAACCGAGGGCGAGGACCGACACCGCCGCGAGTGCGAACGCGGTGGCGCGCGCCCTGCTCCGTACCAGACTGAACATCATCGAACGGTCTCCTGTCGCTTGTTTCGGCGCCCGGCCAGTCCAAGCACCGAATGAATCCTCCAGCACAACTGGCCCATTGCGCACGGGTGTTGCAGCACATCAGTCGTCACACATCGAGGAGCCCCAGGCCGGGGCGGCAAGGAGGCCGCCCGGATTCCTCTCCGAGGAGGGCTCGCCACCCCGCAGCCGCCACGGTTTCCCGGCGCGGGGGCTGTTGTCCCGGCGGCACCACGGGCACCCACGCCGTGGAGCGTGACGGCGCTGGACGTCAACACGCCGGGGCTCGACGGCGTGACCGCTGCCACGCGACTGCACGGCCAACTGCCCTCGCGCAGAATCCTGTTGCTGACGCTCCTGGGCCAACCGGGCCTGGTACGCAGGGCGCTGGATGCCGGTGTCGCGGGTTCCCTGCTCAAGTCGCCCACCGCCGAACAGTTCCTCGACGCCGTCCGCACCGTCGCCTCCGGGGGGCCGGGTCGTCGATCCGGTCCCGTGGGAGGCGGCTCAGGAGTCACTCGTCTGTCCGCTGGCCAAACGGGAGCCGGAAGCACCGCGCTGCGCCAGGACCGGGGCGAGCACGGCGGAGATCGCGGCTGAGCCGTTTCTGGGGATGGACACCGTACGCAATCCGCTGTCGCCCGTGAAAGCGAAGCTCCGGGCGCGGACCCTGCTGGACGCCGTACGCATCGCCGAGCGCAACGGCTGGACCCGAGCAGCCGGCGAACCCGCGGGACCCGACCGGCGGAGCGGGCCCCGGGGGCGGCCGGGCGTGCGGCGGGGGGCGTCGATGACCTGCGGTGACACGCCGCAGTGGACGCTGGATGAAGACAAGCGGGGAGGGCGGTCCCGCACTCCGACCCGACATATGACGACAAGGCCCGATGTGAGCAATTACTACGTGAGGCTCTCCCTCTTGGCCCTTCTGTCGTGCGGCGCAGGGATCCTCCTGCTTTTCGCGCTCCTGAAGGCCGGAATCATCACGAATACGTTCTCGTACAAGGGCGCGGTGATCTTTGCCGTCACCGTCCTCGGCACCACGCTCGCCAGTCGCGGAATGCGCAAGGACTGAGATCCTGTCGGTGCCGATCTCACGGCACCCGCTCCCGGGACGGGGACTCGGAATGCAAGGCGTTCTGCGGTGATTCCGCTCAGGTCGCCCCTCGGAACGTATTGCGGTACGCGCGCGGCGACACCCCGAGCTCCTCCCGGAAGCGCTGACGCATCGCCGTCCCCGTACCGAAGCCGGCTTCCGACGCGATGTGGTCCACCGGCTCGTCGGTCCGTTCCAGAAGTCGTCGCGCGTGCTGCAACCGCTGCTCGGTGATCCAGCGCATCGGCGTCACCCCCGTCTCCAGCAGGAAGCGCCGGCTCAATGTCCGCACGCTCATCGCCGCCTCCCGGGCCAGGTCCTCCAACGTCAGCGGCTCACCCAGGTGACCGAGAGCGTAGGCGCGGGCCGCGGCCGTCGAACTGGTGCCGGGTTCGGGTACTGGCTGCTCGATGTACTGCGCCTGCCCGCCCTCCCGGTGCGGCGGCACGACGGTGCGCCGAGCGACGACGTTGGCGACCTCGGCCCCGTGGTCCTGCCGGATCATGTGCAGACACAGGTCGATACCGGCGGCGACCCCCGCAGACGTGAGCACACCCCGATCATCCGTGTACAGCACATCCGGATCGACGTCCACCTCCGGGTACAGGGTCCGCAGCTCGTCGCACGACTTCCAGTGGGTGGTCGCCCGCCGCCCCGCCAGCATCCCGGCGGCCGCCAGCACGAACGACCCGGTGCAGATCGAAGCCACCCGGGCCCCGGCCGGAACGCGGGCCAGTGCCTGACGTACGGGGGGCGCCAACCGCCCCCGTTCCTGCGGCTCGTAGTCCTCGGCGGCCGCGGGCACGAGCACCGTGTCGGCGTCCTCCAGCGCCCCCGGCCCGTGCGTGACGTTCACGGTGAAGTCCGCGTCGGTGGTCAGCTCACCGGGCTCCGGCGCACAGGTCACCACCGAATACAGCGGACGGCCGTCGGCTCCGACGGCCGTTCCGAACAGCCGGTGGACGATGCCCAGTTCCATCGGCAGCAGCCCCGGACGAACCAAGGTGACCACCCGATGGGGTGCCCTCTCACGTGTCTCCGTCATGGCCGGATTCTTTCACTTCACGACCATCTGGCCAGTGGCCGGGGACTGCGCCGCCCGCGGAGGGTGGGACACATGGAAGAAGCGATCACCCGACACCCCCGACAGCTTCAAGACTCCGCCCTCCGTCCATCGACGGGCCCAGGGCCCGGCACTACGGGACGCCGGGCCTGGTGGGTGGCCGCTGTGGCAGCCCTCGCCATCGTGGTCGCCGGAGCCTTCTCCACGCTGCCCGGCCTCCTCCAGAACCCCCTGCGGCAGGAGTTCCACTGGTCGCGCGGCACCATCGGCGTTGCTTCGTCGGTGAACATGGTCCTGTACGGACTCACCGCCCCGTTCGCCGCCGCCCTCATGGACCGATTCGGTGTCCGCCGCGTGGTGGTCGCGGCCCTGACCACCGTCGCGGCCGGCTCTCTTCTCACCACGGTGATGAACGCCTCCTGGCACTTCACCCTGTGCTGGGGGCTCCTCGTCGGACTCGGCACCGGCTCCATGGCCATGGCATTCGGCGCCACGGTCACCAACCGCTGGTTCGCCACCCGGCGGGGCCTGGTCACCGGCGTCCTCTCGGCGGGCGGCGTCTTCGGGCAGATGGTGTTCCTGCCTGCCCTCTCCTGGACCATCGACCACTACGACTGGCGCCCCGCCCTGGTCACTCTCGCGCTCGCGGCGCTGGCCGTGGTCCCGCTCGTGTGGCTGATCCTGCGCGACCACCCCGCCGACGTAGGCCAAAGCCCGTACGGGAGCACGACGTTCGTCCCCAAGCCGCCACCTGTCACGGGTGCTGCCCGTCGCACGCTCACCGTGCTCCGCGACTCCGCCCGCACCACGCCTTTCTGGCTGCTCGCCGGCACGTTCGCGATCTGCGGAGCGACCACCAACGGGGTGCTGTGGACCCACTTCACCCCGGCGGCCCACGACCACGGCATGGCCGTCACCACCGCGTCGACCCTGCTCGCTCTCATCGGCATCTTCAACGTGGTGGGCACGGTCGTCTCCGGCTGGCTCACCGACCGCATGGACGCCCGCCGCCTGCTCGCCGTCTGCTTCACGCTGCGCGGCCTGCTTCTCGTGCTGCTCCCCCTGATGATGGCCGCCACCGTCACCCCGGCCATGACGGTCTTCGTCGTCGCCTTCGGCCTCCTCGACCTGGCCACGGTGCCACCCGTCATCGCCCTGTGCCGACACTTCTACGGCGACGACAGCGCCGTCGTCTTCGGCTGGGTCAACGCGGCCCATCAGCTCGGCGCCGCCCTGGCCGCGCTCCTCAGCGGCGTCGCACGCGATGCGTTCGGCAGCTACGACCCGGTCTGGCCGGCCCTCGGCACCACCTGCGCGGGCGCCGCGCTGGTCTCCCTCCTCATCCGCCCGACCCCCACCACCCGCGGCAAGTCCCCCGCGTCCCCGACCCGTACGACATGACCGTCCCGGTGGTCGCGTCACCCCGCACCTGGACGGCTGCCCGGGCTCTCCGGCGTTCGTCATCAACCGCGCCCTGGACGTTCTCGCGGCCAACGCCCTGGCCGATGCCCTGCACTCACCCTTCGTACGGGCGGACAACCTGGCCCGCATGACCTTCCTCGGCCCGGCCGGCAACCAGGTGCTTCACGCGCCCTCGACCGGCAGTTCCGCGATGAAGTCCGCAAGACCGGCTGCCCGGGGTGGCGTCCGCCCGGGCAGGAACCGCTCGTAGTGGCCGGCGACGAGACGACGCAGCTCCGCCTCGGCCGGTTCGTCACCGCGGAGCGCGAGGGTGACCCGGTGCGGCTCCCCCGTCATGCGCAGCGGTCGGGCGAGCGCGTCGAACCCGCAGGTGTACTCGTCGGGCATCTCCCACCACGCCTCGGCGAACGCCTGGTCCCGGAGGACGTACATGTAGGAGTCGTCGTCGAAGAGGATCAGGGGGCCTGTCGGGCCTGTCGGTGCGGTCATCCGGGGAGTATGGCGCAGCCCCGTGACCCCGGGCGCGGGGTTTCCCGGGAGGGCGGCACGGGCCGTCGGCGGAACAGGCGGAAGAATCCCCGTACCTGCTCGACCAGCGATTCCGGTTGCTCCAGCGCGGCAAAGTGGCCGCCGTGCGGAAGCTCCTCGAACCAGCGCGGGTCGGTGAAGCGCAGGTCGGTGAAGCGCAGTCCGGCCTCCCGCCGCGACGGGCGGCTGATGTCGCGCGGGTAGACCGACAGCCCGGAGGGCGCCGTCACCCTGTCCCGGAAGTGGGCGAGGCTCTCCCAGTACAGGCGTGCCGACGACGTGACCGACGCGGTCAACCAGTGGACGGAGATCCCGTCGGGGATCGCCTGCCGGGACGGCGCGTCCTCGGGGTGATCGTCCTTGGCCGTCCAGGCCCGGAACTTCTCGGCGATCCAGGCGGCCTGCCCCGCCGGGGAGTCGGTCAGGCCGTAGCCGAGCGTCTGCGGCCGGGTCGCCTGGATCGCCGAGTACCCGCGGCCGGTGCGCCGCACCTCCTGCCCGGCCTCCGCATTCGCCGGCTCCGCGGGCGCCCACGGGCCCTGGGGACGACCCCGCCGGCCGAGACCTCCGAGCTGCCACTGGCCCGTGGGGTGCGGGACGGGGACGGCGCGTGCCTGTGACGCAGTGAGCACAGGTCCGGGCGGGGTGTGCTGCTGACGGGGTCCGAGCCGCCGTCGGCCCTGGAGATGTGGGGCTGGACGATGCGCGAGAGAGACCTGGCGGTCTTTGCCCCTGACCGTACGCACACTTACCGGCACTCCGGTGAGGGCGAGCTGCGCTTCGTCAAGGAGAAGAAGCCGCCGTGAAACCCGTACAGAAGATTCTCCCCGTCAGCGCCGGCACCGACGGCGGTATGTCCTCGATTGCCAACGACGGCACGTTCCCGGCCCTGGGCGTGGTCCCGCTCGCCACGGTCCTGCTGCGCGACCACCCGTATCCGGAGGTGATCTCCCTCGACGGCCAGACCGCCTCCGTGCCGGAAATCGAGGAGTTGGTCCAGGACGTCGAACCGGATGTCCTGGGAGTGAGCGCCCTGGGCACCTGGTAACCCCCGGGGCCGGTGTGCTCACCGTGCTGCACATCGGCACCGGCAGCGGACGCCGTCCGGCCACCCGCTTCCTGCTGGGCCACCTGGCCGACCTCATGTGGGCCCTTCTCGCCCTGATCGCCCTGCGGGCCGACGCCAGCCACTGGACGCACAGCGGGAGTTCGGTCCGGCGGATTCGCGCTTTCCCGCTCATGTTCGGTTCAGGTGCGGGCATCTGACAGTTCAGAGACCGCGGTGCCCCACTCCCGAGGAGGGTGTCATGCACGAGGAAATCCTTCAGTCCTTCCCCGCCGGCTCACCTCAGGCGGCCCGCCGCGCGGACGACTACGCCAACGCGCGCCAGCACGAGGGCATCGAGACCACCGTGGTCATGGACCTGGAGACCGACGCCTTCCTCGTCCTCGCCGACCACATCTGAGGAACGGTTCCGGCCTCGAAGACCCGCGTCACGGGGCCCGACACGCATCCGGCCCGCAGCGGCCGACATGTGCAGGGGCGCACATGAGCAGGTCCCACGGGAAGAGACGGCCGACGCCGTGCGGTAAGAGGCTCGTCTGTTCCTCGCATCGCTTTCCGCAAGGTCACGGAAGTACGCGAGCTGGTGCACGATCGACGAGCCAGGGTGTCCGACCATGCCCAGTTCCCCGGCAGGGTTTTACGATCACTGGGCAGGAGTTCCACAGCTCCACTCCGGCCGTGACCAGTGATCGAGCCGCTTCTGCCGCCCTGGCCCGAGCGGTCGCCGGGGCCACGCCGGTACCGGACCGGCTGTGCCCGCAGGGCATCCTGTACGTGCGGCACCACGACATCGCCCGGCAACTGCCGCCTCTGGAACTCGGGTCCGGCTCGGGGCAGACGTGCTGGCGGCGGCTGGACCGTTGGCAGAAGGCCGGGGTCTTCGACCAGCTGCATCGGATCCTGCTCGTCGGGCCGAACGCGGCCGGCGGGCTGGTCTGGTCGAGGGCATGCGTGGACGGCTCTCACGTCCGCGCGAAAAAGGGGGAGCCGACACCGGCCCGTCGCCGGACGCCCCGGCCGGCCCCGCAGGCGTCCCGAAGCGCTGCTCGGCGACAAGGGCTACGACTCCGACCCCAACCGCTCCGGCCCCAACCGCCGTGCACTGCGCAAGCACCGGATCCTGCCGGTGGTCTCCCGCAGGGGCGCCCCGAACATCGAGGGCCCGGGCAAGCTCCGCCATGTGGGGAGCAGACCTTCGCCCTGCTCCCCCAGTTCAGACGCCTCGTTGTCCGCTGGGAACGCCGCACCGAACTCCACGACGCCTTCGTCTCCCTCGCCTGCAGTCTCATCTGCTGGAGACGTCCCGAGAAGCACAACTCATGAGCGTGTTACGAGTTCCACGTACCGGGTATCGGTCCGCGTCCCGGACTTCATGTCTCCAACCTCCGGCGACGACGTTGGGCGGTCGGCCACGGCGATGTCATCGGACCGTCCAGCCCGTACTCCACCGCCCAGCGCAGGGCGTCGTTGTACTGGCTGTCGCTTTCCAGAGAAATCCCTTGCCGGCTACCGCCTCCTGACCGAGGCCGCCCGCCTGCGGTATGGCTTCACCGGGACCGGGGGGATGTACGACCACGGGCGGGTGCTGCGCCTGACCTGGCAGCAGGCGCAGCACCCGACGTACGACCGGCCGCCGATCAGCCCCTGGTGCCGTCCCGCGACGCCACGGACGAGGGATGCCGGAGTGCCGGTGGGAGGGTTCAGCCGTAGGTGTAGTAGGGGGTGTGGTCCAGCATGCTCTGCGGCGTCGTGTCGGTCCAGGGCGGCATGGCGTCGTTCAGGTCGATCACGTCCGCCGTCCCCCCGGCCGGGAGGTACTTGTCACTGCTCGGATGCAGCGCCTGCCAGTCGGCCCAGAGTTTGTCGACGAAGGCGTGGTGCAGCCAGAACGCCGGGTCGTTCGGGGAGACGCTCGACTCCATCTGGCCCCAGATCCAGGTGTGCACCCGGTTGTGCATGCTCATGTATCCCGCCGAGCCTTCGAGCGCGGAGCGGAAGCCCGCGGAGCCGTCGCGCCAGGGCGCGGAGTCGTAGGTGGGCAGGGCGAGGGCGGCGTCGACCTCGGCCCGGGTCGGGAGTGTGGGGATGCGGTAGCCCAGGTTGCGGGCCAGGAAGGGGCGGCTGTCGACCTGTATCGTGATCGGCCACTTGCCCGCGGAGTACGCGAAGGGGCCGTCCATCACCTGGTCGTCCAGGGCGCGTCCGGTACCGCCGAGCAGGTCCGGTGCCCAGACCGAGGAGGCCACGGTGTTGTCCGCGGTCCAGTCCCAGTACGGGATCGCCACCGACGGGTCGACCTTCTGGAGTTCGTTCTCGAAGTCGATGAGGAACTTGCGGTGCCAGGGCAGGAACGACGGGCCGAAGTGGCCCACGTAGACACCGGTGTTCATGTCCAGCGCGAAGCGGAGGCGGTGAGCGGCGACGAACTCGTCGTACACCCCGCGGCGCTTGACCTCCAGCACGGCGTCGACGAACGCCTTCTTCTCGGATGCGGTGAGGTCGGCCTGGTTCTTGCGTACGGTCATGACGGGGCTCCCGGCTCAGACGGTGGGGTCGAAGGGGACGACGGAGGCGCCCTTGAGGGAGACGACCGCGGTGCGTGCGGCGTCGAGCGGGGTCCTGAACCGTTCGTAGTGGTTGATCGCGCTGCTCCAGCCGCTCTTCTCGTGATGCATCACGTGGAGTTCCCGGCCGTCGACGAGGACCCGGTAGGCGCTGTGGCTGCCGTGACCGGCGCTGTGGGCGCCGGCCCCGCCGACCGGCTGGCCCTGGATGCGGCGGCCCTGGAAGACCTCGTCGAACGAGGTGGGATCACCGCTCCCGCTCGGCGCGGCAGCCTCGCCGTCGTTCTTGGTCACGGCGCCGGCCGCCCAACTGGTGGCCGCGCAGACGAGCGTCACACCTGTGGCAGCCCCCGCGGCGGCTTTCACGGCCTGGCGGCGAGTAATTCCGGACATGACAGATAACCCCCAGGAATACGACTGTGGTGGCCCTGGACTCGGCGGACCACTTTGGCCATGCCTACACGCGGAGTGATCATTCGCGGTAGGCGCACCCGTCCGATCGGCCGTCATGCGGACACTTCGCAACGGGCCGGGCGGCGACCGGAGCTTCCCATCTCACTGTCGGCAAGCGTCCCCACTGCCCGGTAAAGGAGATTCCCTTGTGAATGTGACCTTCTCGTGAAGATCTTTCGGGGCTCCGCGCTCCCGGCCCTGCGCGCACGGGGCGGAAACCTGTCCGAAAACAGGAGGCTGTCCACCTCGTTGTCCACCTCGTCGTCCACCGTGCCGTCCGCTCAGGTCATGGCGCGGAGCCACTGGTCACCGGCTGCTCCACCGCCGCCTGCACACGGATGCCTTCCGGGGCCGTGCCCCAGCCCGCACATTCCTCCGCCTCACGTCTGATGCCGTCGACGCGGCCACGGTCCACACGCTCGTCGGCTGCGAATGGACCGAGAGGAGTCAGCCGCTCTGCCTGGTCGGCGACTGCGGGACCGGCAAGTCCCCCATGCTGACAACGCTCGGCGCCACCGAGGCCGCGACGGCCGGCTGCCGGGTCATGTGCGTGTCGGCCGCGAAGCTGGTCAACGAGCTCGTCGAGGTCGCCGATGAGAACCAGCTCTCCAAGACGATCGCCCGCTACGGCCGCGTCGGCCTCTTCCGCATCGACGAACCCGGTTCCGTGGAACTGGACCGCCGCGGCCCCGCGTCCACCCCGGCCGTGTGCGGGCCGACAAGGCCTGCGCTTCTCGCGGAACCGGGCCTGCCTGCGGCCGACGCGGGACCCATCGCACCGTCCCCGGCAAGGCCGTCCAAGCGCGAAGCCGTCAGAAGCGCGGTTCCCGCGGCGGCCGGTCGGCCAGTCGGCCCGGCCGGGATGGGGCCGGAGCGACCTCACGTCCGGTGCGCAGTGCGGCGAGAAGGCTGTGCGGTCCGTGGCTGGTCTCGCCGCCGAAGCGTTCCTGCTGCCGGTGGGCGATTCGGTGGCGGCCCGGGGTGTCGCACTGGCCGCCGGCGCGGCAGGCCCGTCGAGCAACGTCCCGTTCCTGGATGCGGCTCTGGCAGGCGGTGCGGAGCCCGTCGAGGAAGGGGGGACGTCGCGGGCGGCGGTCCGGACGCGGTACGAACCGTGCCGTCGCCGGAGGCGGCACCGTGTTCCGGCCATCGTGCAGGGCCCCTTCGTGTCGCCGCTCGACCGCTCTTGGCGGATTCCGTGCAGCGGACGCCGGCGTTCGCCCGCCCGGGGGCCGCAGTGGGGAGCGCCCCGCCGGGTAGGCCCGTGACATGTGCGCTCCGCGGCAAGGGGCCGGGGCCGGCTCACGCCGGAGGCCCGAGGTCCGGTTGGTGTCCGCCGCAACGACACAAGAGCGCCATTTCCGTCCTGGCTCCCTTGTCCGGAAGAGAGGGGAGGGGCACCGGAGTACGGCGGTTAGGCTCCCGTTTGTTCCGGAGCGTCCCACTCTCATCGGCGCGGCTCACCACCGCGCCCGATGTGTCGTTCCCTCAGGCGGGAGAAGAAGTCATGACCGACATCAGTACGTCCCGGTTGCACCGAGAGGCCCTGGAGCTCGCGCTGTGGGAGACGTCGTCCCCCCAGCCGGACGCCGCTTCCGCGTCCCTGCTCTCGCAGTTCGACTCCGGGAGCGACGACCAGGGGGTGGGCAACAACGTGGTGGGAGACGGCAGCAGGCTGCCCGACCTGGGGCCGCTGTCGGACTTCGGCTCGTGGGAGTCCGTCGCCGCCACGATCGTGCACAAGGCCGAGAGCGTCAGCGGGTTCGACCCGGGCGGCACGAACTTCGACCTGAAGGCGTGGAACGCGTTCCTCACGAAGTTCGCCACGATTCCGTTGTGCACGCAGTACACGTACGACTACCGCGAGGCGAACATCTCCTCGCTCTCCCTCAAGAACGCGATCGACGCGGTGGACGACCTGGTCAAGAGCTTCATGTCGCCCGAGAACTACCTGGGCATCGTGGAGTCCATCAAGAAGGTCGGCCAGTTGGCGCTGTCGACCCAGAAGCAGACGCAGAAGAACAGCAACCAGCAGATCGGGTGTCTGTCGGTCCACGCCAGCAAGCTCTACCTCGGAGCCATCCGGACCACGGTGTCGATGGAGCACAAGAAGGGCAAGGGGTACGAGCAGTTGGCCCAGACCCTCCAGGTCTACCGCGGCTACGGCGTGCTCGACTTCGACAAGTGCAAGCGCTCCGCCGACAAGCTGCTCGCTTGGGACGGCAAGGACGTCGACGAATGGGCGAACGAGACGGCCAGCGCCTCCCAGAAGCCCAACGACAGCCCCGCCTGGGACAACTGAGACGGTCAGGGCCCTTCTTCGATCCGCCGGCCTCCCGGCGCGAGCCCTTCGGGTGGACGGCCCGTCCACTCGGGGGAGTTCGCGCCCCGGAGCCACTCACCCCAGGCAGGTTCCGTGGTCGCCAGTGACGTGCTGCCCCCCGAGGGAACGACGCCCTCGACCTTCGCCCAGGTCATCGCCGAGAACCTCCGCCACTCGGACGGTGGCTGCACCTTCGTCCACCAGCACGGGGGCGAGCACTTCGTCAGCTGGGCGGAGCTGTCGCGGGAGGCTCTGCGCCGGGGACGCCGGCTGCTCCACAGCGGACTGCGCAAGGGAGAACGCATCGCGCTCATCGTCCCCGACGAGCAGGAGTTCGTCGTCACCTTCCTGGGCGCGGTCTCGGTGGGCATCGTTCCGGTCCCCATGTACCCGCCCACGGGCTTCAACGAGTTCGAGGCGTACCGCGAGGACGCCGCCCACGTCCTCCGCGCGGCAGGGGCCCGGACGCTCCTGGTGCCCCGCAGCCTGGCGGGCCTGCCGGCCCCGCTCCTCCGAACTGTCGAGGGCATGCGGGCCACCGTCACGGAGGAGCTCTTCGCCGGGCCCCTGGCGGGCAGTGCGCCCGAGCCCGAGGTGATCCACCCGCAGGACGTGATGTTCCTGCAGTTCACCTCGGGGAGCACCGCGGCCCCCAAGGGGGTGCGGGTCACGCACGCCAACGTGCTCGCCAACTGCGCGGCCATCATCAGCGCCCTTCGCCTCGACGGCGGCCGGGACCGGGGCGTGAGCTGGTTGCCCCTGCACCACGACATGGGGTTGGTCGGGTGCGTGCTGGCGCCGCTCATCGCGCGCTGCCCGGTGACCTTCCTGCCGACGCTGCGCTTCGCGTTCTCCCCGGGGCTGTGGCTGGAAACGGTGAGCCGCCACCGCGCAACGGTGACCTTCGCACCCAACTTCGGCCTGGCGCTGGCCGTCAAGCACACCTCCGCGGAGGAGTTCCAGCGGCTGGACCTGTCCTGCCTGAGGGTCGTGGGCTGCGGGGCCGAACCCAACCACCCCCAGACGCTGCGCTCCTTCGCGGCGCACTTCGCGGCGGCGGGGCTGCGGCCGGGGACCGTGGTGCCGTGTTACGGCATGGCGGAGGCGACGCTCGCGATCTCCTTCAGCGACATCGGAGTTCCCTTCGCCCCGGACGTCATCCAGAAGGAGCCCTACCACGCGAACGGCCTCGCGCGGCCGTCCTCGGCGGCGGAGGACCCCCGGTCGCAGACGGCGTTCGTGCCCTGTGGGCGCGCCATCGCGGGCCACCGCGTCCTCGTCGTGGACGAAGAGGGGAATCCGCTTCCCGAGCGGCACGTCGGCGAGGTGGTCTTCCAGGGGCCCAGCGTGGCTGCCGGCTACCACGGTGACGCGGAGGCGACCCGGCGGAGTTTCACGGCTCACGGGCTGCGCACCGGGGACTGCGGGTACCTGGCGGAAGGAGTCCTCTACGTGACGAGCCGCAAGAAGGACCTGCTGATCATCAACGGGCGCAACCACGACCCCCAGGAGGTGGAATGGGCCGCGGCGGAGGTGCCCGGTCTGCGCAAGGGCAACGTCGTGGCCTTCACCCGGCCGGGCCGGGTCACCGAGGAGGTGGTGATCGTCGCCGAACTCCGCGAGGGGGACGCCGCCACCGTGGCCCGGCAGGTCCGCGTCCGCATCCAGACGAAGCTGTCCCTGTCCGTGGCGGAGATCCTCCTGCTGGCACCCGGGGAGCTGCCCAAGACCTCCAGCGGCAAGGTGAAGCGGAGCAGGACGCGGCAGCAGTACCTCGACGGAGCTCTCCACGCCGGGGCGCTCCGCGCGAGTTGAACACCATCCGCACACCTTCCCCGAGGAGCAGCCGTGCCCAGTCGTCTGACCCCCCTGGAGCGAGAGCAGTTGTACGCCCTGATCCGCGAGAAGCTGGACCTCGGCAGCGCGGACCGTCCCGAGGAGATCCGGAGCACCACCGCGGTGATGGAGCTGCCCGGGGTCGACTCCATGAAGCTCCTGCGCCTGCTGGGCGCGGTCGAGCTGGGCTTCCGGGTCAACCTGGGCTTCGAGGCCGTCCCCCGGGCGCGGACGGTGGGAGACGTCGAGCGGTTGATCTGCGAGTCGCGGGAACAGTACGCCGACCGGCCCTGAGCGCTGGAGGGAGGAGGAGCATGAGCGGTTCGAACCAGGGGCAGTTGCGGCAGGAAGCGTTGACGATCGCCAGGTGGGCGGAGATCGGGCGGGCGCCCTCGCGGGAGGTGCTGGCGAAGCTCGAACTGCTGGGTCCCGACGGCCACGAGTTCGACTACGGCGGTCAGGAGACAGGGGTGGGCAACACCTACGGCGGGGACGACGGCGGGCTGCCCGATCTGGGACCGCTGTCGGACTTCGGCTCGTGGGAGTCGGTGGCTGCCACCATCCTGCGCAGGACCGAGGAGTCCGCCGGCTTCGATCCGTCGTCCACGGTGTTCGATCCCGTCGCGTGGATTCGATTTGTGTGCCAGTTCCAGGAGATGCCGTTCCTCACCCGCGTTGTGGGCCCCGACAGCCGCAGCGCGTACATTTCATCCCTCTCCCTGCTGGGAGCCGTCTGGGTGGTGAGAGACCTGGTCGAATGGCTGGTGACGCCGGACACGCTCACCGGCATCATCAACTCCGTCAAGAAGATCGGTCAGCTGGCGGTCGAGAACGAGGGGCGGCAGGAGAAGGACAGCAACGTGCAGCAGGGGGTCCTGACCGTGGTGGACGGGGATCTGCGCCTCGGGCTGCTCCGGACCACGGTGCAGATGGAATACGAGACGGGCAAGGGGTACCAGCACCTCTACCAGCAGATCACCGTCAGCAGCCTTTTCGGGAGCCTCGACTACGGCATGTGCAAACGGCAGGCCGAGCTGCTGCTGGAATGGGACGGGCAGGACGTGGACGCCTGGGTGGAGGGGGCCTCCAGCTCCCGTTACCCTCCCAACACCAGTCCCGCGTGGGACAACTGAGCCGCGCCGGCGCCGGACCTGGGGACGGTGGCCGACCCTGGTGTTCCGATGCGGGCACGGGCGGGGAGCCACCGTTGCCACTCCGCCGCGCCTCGTGACCTCGACCGGCACCGCCGTCGACGGCCGGAATGCGCCGGTGATCACATCTGGGCGGCCCGCGTCGCGGACCGCCCAGGCCACCGAGGGCCGGTCGCCCACGACGGCGGAGGCCGGACCCTCGGCATCGGCGGCACCGCACTCCCCGCCGCCCTGGAGGAGTACGCGGCCGACGAAGTCGAGCTCGGTACCGTACGACCGCCGTCATCCCGGCCCCCTCCCGGAGGCCGACCCGCCCCTCCCCGCGCCGGCAGACGAAGAATGACGTGACCACGGAACCGGCCCCCGACGAGCCGGGCACGGACGAGCTGCGTGCGCGGACGACCGAGGCCGTCCGCGCGCTGCCCGACATGCACGACCTCGCCTTCCACGAGCAGGGACGCGCTCGACGGCGGTACCCCGCAGAACCGACGCACGTGTCCGGCGGGGCTGTTGTGCGCGACCGGGCGGCTGTAGTCGGCTTGGCCCATGAGACTCCTCACGGTTCGGAAGTCCACGGACTCCTCCTCCGCCCCACGCCCCACGCCTCGGCCCGGCACACGTACCGCAGCGACACTGGTCGTGTCCGCGCTCCTCGTCTCCTCCTGGTGGACATCCCTCGCCGGGCCCGGACACGCCTCCGAGGCCCTCCCCGCGGCCTCCCCGGCCTCTGCGGCAGACGGGGAACTGCGGGGCATCGACCTGAACACGGTGACGATCCCGCAGCTCCAGGCCCGCATGGCGAGCGGGGCCCTCACCCCCTCGGGACTCACCCGCGCCTACCTGAAGCGCATCAAGGCGATCGATCCGAAGATCCACGCCGTGCTGCGCACCGATCGCACCGCCCTCCAGCAGGCTGCCCGGAGCGACGCCCGGCACCGGCGCGGCGCCGTCCTCGGTCCGCTCGACGGCATCCCGGTACTGATCAAGGACAACGTGGACACGAAGGGCCTGCTCTCGACGGCGGGTTCCCTCGCTCTCGCCACGGCCGCCCCGCACCAGGACGCCGACCTGGTCACCCGCCTGCGGGAGGCCGGAGCGGTGATCCTCGGCAAGACGAACCTGTCCGAATGGGCCAACTTCCGTGCCGCACGGCCCACGTCGGGCTGGTCCGCGGTCGGCGGGCAGACCCACAACCCCTACGTCCTCGACCGGAACCCCTGCGGATCATCGGCAGGCTCCGGGGCCGCGCTGGCGGCATCGCTGGCCCAGGTGGCCATCGGCACCGAGACGGACGGCTCCATCGTCTGCCCCGCGGGGATGAACGGAGTGGTCGGGCTCAAGCCCACCCTGGGCGTAGTGAGCGGCCGGGGCGTCGTACCGATCTCCGCCGAACAGGACACCGCCGGACCCATGGCGCGCAACGTCGTCGACGTGGCGCTGACCTTGACCGCTCTGCGGGGGAAGGGGCACGTCACAGGCGAGGGCACGGCCCCCGCCGCCCCGCGGGCGAGCGGCACGGCCGCCGGTGGCAGCACTCAGACAGGCATGCGGGGACGGCGGATCGGCCTGTGGCGGCTGCCGTCGCTCGGCAAGGACGTGGACGAGATCATGTCGGCGGCGGCGCAGCGGCTGCGGAGTGCCGGCGCGACAGTCGTCGAGGTCACCCCGCCGTACCAGGACCGCCTGGCCGAGCTGGAATTCCCCGCGCTGCTCAGTGAGTTCCACCGCGACATCGACGCCTACCTCGCCGGCCGGCGCGGCCCGAAGGACCTCGCCGAGCTCACCGCGTTCCACCGCGCCGACCCGGCGGAACAGACGTGCTTCGCAGGGGTGGAGCTGTTCGAGAGCGCACTCAAGGCACCGCCCACGACCGACCCCCGGTACCGGGCCGCACGCGCGGAACTCACCAGGCTGGCACGCAGGTCGATCGACGACACGAGGGCCGCCCACCGCTTGGACGCCATCGCCGCGCCGACCAACCCGCCCGCCTGGACCACCGACTGCGCCCGGGGCGACAACGACGTGATCCCCTCCTCCACTCCCGCCGCCGTGGCCGGATACCCCTCCCTCTCGGTCCCGGCCGGGTCCGTGGGCGAACTGCCCGTCGGCCTGCTCCTCATGTCCGGGAAGCACGAGGACGAGGCGCTGCTGTCCCTCGGCGCACACGTCGAACAGCATCTGCGGGCGTGGCGTGCCCCGCGCTACCTCCCGACCCTGCCGACTCCCACGGCCTCCGACGAGCTGCGCGGCACGGGACGCTGAGCACACAGGTCGAGTGCGCGCGGCTGGTGTTCCCGGGCGCTGCCGGTACGTGGCAGACGGCACGCCCCGGAACACCAGCCGGTCCGGACGCCGCTCAGAGCCCCTGACGGGAAGCCCCTGCGCCATCCTCCGCCTCCTGGCGGCCCGGGCCCGTCGCGTATGCCAGCGGAGGGGCGATGGCCTGGGCGTCCGCTCCTTTGCCGACCCACAGTCCGATGAAGAGCGCGGCGGTTGCTTCCAGGAGTCCGGCGCCTTCGAGGCCGCCGGCGGTCACGGGGGCGCAGCCCGTGTCCCGTACCAGCTCATGCACACGGTCGAGGGCGGACTCGGCGTCTCCGCAGACCGGGACGACCAGTGGCCGCCCGTCGAAGACGGGCGGACGCATGCGCCACACGTCCTCGTGGCACAGGTTGAACGCCTTGACCACATGGGCTCCCGGTGCCGCCGCAGCCAGTCGCTGCGCGGCCGAGGGGCCTCCTTGCGTCAACAGGCGGAAGCCCGGCCCGACCGGGTTGGAGCAGTCGAGCAGCACCTTGCCCTCCAGGGCCGTGCCCAGCCCTCGTACCGCCTCCGCTCCCGCCCCGAAGGGCAGCGCGGCCAGCACCACCTGTCCGTATGCGGCAGCCGCGCGCGGAGTCCCGGGTTTCGCACCGCCTCCGATGCGCGTCGCGAGCCGCTCTGCCTTCTGCGCGTCCCGCCCTGCGACCACCACCTCGTGCCCGGCCCGCACCCAATGGGTGGCGAGCGCGTCGGCCATGTTGCCCGTGCCCAGTACACCGATTCTCATCACGCAACCTCTCGCCGTGCCTTCTTCGACCGTTCCCACTGACGCTAGAAGGTGGTTCGGGCACCATTCGGTACGTGACGACCGATGCCTTCCTCGCCGACTGCCGCGCCCGCCTCGCCTTCGACCTGCTCTCCAACACCTGGAACGCCGTGGTGCTCTGGGCACTGCGCGACGGACCCAAGCGCCCGGTCGAACTCCGGGAGCGGATCGGAGGCATCAGCTCCAAGGTCCTCACCGAGACGTTGCGGCGGCTGCAGTTCAACGGGCTGGTCGACCGGCAGGAACACCCGGGCGCGCCGGTGCGTGTCGAGTATCAACTCACCCCTCTGGGGCGGACCTTGCTGGGGCCCATCGACGCCGTCGGCGCATGGGCCTTCGAGTACGGTGACGAAGTGATCGCGGCTCAGGACGCAGCGTGTGCCGACGGCCCGGAGTCTTCCGGTCCGCCAACTCAGGCCGGGCCCGGGGGGTGACGCCCAGGATCTGGATGCAGCTCTGATGGCTGCTGGTACGGCTCTGGACCTGCGCCGGGTCGCGTCCTTCGCACTCAGGGCAGCCGTTGACCGAGCGGATGGTCTCGCCGAAGCCGAAGCCGCGCCCCTTGACGATCGCGCCGTGCGGCGTCATGGTGCCCGGTCCGTTCCGTGTGTTCCAGTACCACAGGCCGCTCCGCCGGGCGACGGACGGGTCCCGCGGGGCCCGGCCCTCGGCGGTGGGGTGGTCGAGGCCGGTGGTGACGCGGTCGAGGGGGCACCGGACCCGGCTGGTCTCCTGCTCGCTGGACATGGCCTCTGCGCAGGCCCAGTCATCGGCCTCGGACATGAATCAGCCCGTGTGTCCAGGAAAGCCGATCTCCACCAGGGTTTGCTCCACCAGGGTTTGCTCGAACTGGCCTGCAGCCTGACCTGCATCCGACGTCTTCCAGCAGTCCCAGAACGCTCGGCTGGAAGTCCGAGCGCAGCCCCGGAGCGCTGTGCTGAATCAGCCCGGCCGGAGCGTCGGAACCCGATCCCCGACGCGTCAACTCGACCAACTTCGTCCGGAGCTCTGTCGCCGACTCAGCACGTCCTGACCGCGGGCCCGCAGCAGCGGCCGGGCCGTGAGCCGGCGCAAAGGCTCGAAGACGGCGATGAGTTCGCACTTCGTGTTCCTGCGGGTAAGGCTCGCCGGGCGTCGGCCCAAGCCCTCACCCGATGGGACGATTCCGTTGGTCTGGCTGATCACCCAGTGGCCCGAGGCGAGAGCGAGCCGGTGAAGTACTGGATCTCGAACCTGCCCGCCGACCTGCCGCCCAAGGACCTCGTCCGCCTGGCGAAGGCCCGCCGGCGCATCGGGCACGACTGCCGGGAACTGAATCCGGAACACCCGAACGCACCGCCTGAGTAGGGCAGTGGCATCGGTGCGCCACCGCGGCCGACAGTCAGCGGGAGGCCACGGATGGACGTGGTGCAGTACGAGGTGCGATGCGCTGCCACGTCGGGCAGCTTCTGCCGCGACCTGGAGCGAACCGGGCGGCACCGGTACCGCCACTACGCTTGACCACTGCAACTTTCCAACAACCCGGACATGAAGGGGAATTGTCTATGCACGTCACCGCTGCGGAGCAAGCCCAGCCGCCCACCGCCCCGCGTTTGCGGCCTGAGATCATCTCAGTTCCCTTCACAGCCCGCCTCAACCCCTACCGTGACGAGGCCACGCGCCACCATGGGGAGTGGATGACGCAGATGGGCCTGCTCTCCTCCGCCGATGAGCGCAGTCGCCTGGACCGCTGGGGGATGGGCACACTGGCGGGCTACTGCTACCCCGGTGCGGAGCGCAAAGAGCTGGATCTTCTGACCGACTGGTGCGGCTTCTGGGTTGTCTTCGATGATCAGTTCGACAACCCGGACGGCGCCCGGCCCGACGTTGCCGGTGCCATCATGGACATGGCCCTGGCGGTGGCCTGCGCCGAGCCCGGCAGCAACCCGTACCCGGACATCCCCTTCTGCGCGGCACTGGGAGACCTGATGGAACGGGTGGCGGCCTACGGGGTGTCGCCGACCTGGATGACGCACCTGCGCCAGACGATCCGCGAGATGCTGGCGGGCTTCCATCAGCAGTTCCTCGATCACGCGCGGGGCGTGCAACTGGACTTCGAGCAGCTCTTGCGCAGCCGTCGCCGGGATATAGCCATGCAGCACCTGTACGACCTGCTGGCTCTTCAACACGGCTGGGAGCTGCCGGAATCGGTTTCGGCTACCCGCGAATTCGGGCAGATGCACGATGCGCTGCACGAGGCCATGGCGATGGTCAACGACGCGTACTCCGGGTACCGGGACCGGGGGCGGCTGAACCAGAGCTACAACACGGCGGTGTTGCTGGAGGGGGAAGGCATGAGCGAGGAGGAGGCGTTGGCCGAGTTGAACCGGCGCACGGGGCGGCTCCTGGACCGCTATCTCGAGTTGAAGGCGGACGTGCCGATGCTGCTGGCACTGATGGGCCTGGAGGACCGTGCGCAGGGACGTGTGATGCGATACCTGGAAGATGTGGAGACGCTGTTTGCCGGGGCCTGTTACCTGCACCGGGTGTCGGACCGGTACAACCCCGAGGCGGCGTACTCCAGCGACGATCCGACCTTCGTGTCCCGCTGGGGCTTCCCGGAGCACGCGAGTTTGATCCGCCCACCGGCCGCGTCCACCCCCATCGTGTCCGGCTGAGCCCCTCGGCGTCCGAGGGCACCGAGCGAGACACCCGGAGGGGCGTCTTGAGGACGGTATTCGGGAAGCACCAGAGAGTCAGGTATGAGAGATCCGCAGTCGATCCCCACCGCTCCCCACGCGTGGCCCCTGATCGGGCACTTGGGGTCGCTGGTGCGGGCTCCTTTGGCATTCATGAGGTCACTGCCCGCCCACGGAGAGTTGGTCCGCATCCGCATGGGCCCCGTGCAGGTGGTCGTGATCTGCGATCCGGGGCTGACTCGTCAGGCCCTGGTGGAAGACCGCGTCTTCGACAAGGGCGGCCCGTTCTGGGACCGCGGCCGGGAAGTCCTGGGTGACGGCCTCGCCAGCTGTCCACACGGTGCACACCGCCGACTGCGTCGGCTGGCTCAGCCCGCCTTCCATCCCGACCGTCTTCCTGGCTATGCGCGGACCATGACTGCCCGCACAGAGGAGGTGACCAGTTCCTGGACACCGGGACAGGTTCTGGACGTGCCCACCGAGATGATGACGATCACTTCCCGGGTGACGGCTTCCGCCCTGTTCTCCGACTCACTCCCCGCAGCCGAGCTCGGCCAACTCGTCAGCGATGTCAAGACCATCACGCACGGGGTTTTCCAGCGCATGTTCTTGTTTCCGCCGTTGGACCGGCTCCCCACTCCCGGCAACCGCGCCTACCTGCGCGCGCGCACTCGCCTGCGTCATGCCTGTGAACTGATCATCGCTGAGCGGCGCGCCGACGACACTGACCACGGCGACCTGCTGTCGGCCTTGCTGGCGGCCCGCGATCCCGAAGACGGTGACCGCGGCCTCAGCGACGCGGAGATCAGCGACACGATCGCCGCCTTCTTGGTGGCGGGGACAGAGACCACGGCCAGTGTCCTGGCCTGGGCGCTGGACCTGCTGGCCCGGCACCCCGAGATCGAGCAGAGACTGCATGCCGAGGTCGACACCGTCCTGCACGGAGCTCCAGCCACTCACACAGATCTACCCCGCCTCGAACTGACCGAGCGCGTCATCACCGAGACCCTCCGGCTGTACTCCCCGGCCTGGTTCGTGACCCGCACGGTCACCGAAAACACTCACCTGGGCAGACACCCACTACCCGCTGGCACCAACATCGCCTACAGCCCCTACCTCATCCACCGCCGGCCCGATCTCCACACCGACCCGGAAACCTTTGCCCCCGACCGTTGGGACCCCGAGCGCCCCCCACCGCCCCGTTACGCCCTCATCCCCTTCGCCACCGGTGCCCGCAAATGCATCGGCGACGCCTTCGCCATGACCGAGGCCACCCTCGCCCTCGCAACCATCACCGCCCGCTGGAGCCTGAAACACCTGCCCGGCCGTCAGCAAGTGCACCCCGCCCCAGCAGCAGGATTGGCACCACGCGATCTACAGATGCAGACAACACCGCGCGGGGACTTCGGGAGTGCCATGAATCAGGTGTGATCTTCCACGAAGGATGCGGCTCCGCAGAGACGCCCGGCGCCGGGCCGCCCGGCCCTCGCACAAGCCGCACCTGACCAGCGAGGACGACGTATCACCCGGCCATGACTCACCACTCAAGATCATTTGAATACACCGCCCAGGCGGCTGAGAGCCGCGGCAACCGGTTCGTCATCGCCGTCTCCTCAACGATCGGACCTCATTCGCCACGGTGGACAGCACGGCCCGGCCCATCTCCAGGGAGCGGATCTGCGCGCCGAGCGCGGCCACGTGCATGTCGGCGGCCCCGACGACCGGGGGGCGGCCACTGAGGACACGGCACACGTCGTCGAGCAGCCCAAGCCTCACCGCCGCCGGCACGCGCCTGCCCGCCCTTCGGCCGGACAGCAGACGGGCCGGGCCGGTCTATGGGCTCGCGGTGCGGGCGGCGCGCGCGTAGCGGTCAGCCAATTCACCGAACGCGGTGGACAGTTGGGGCGGGCCGATGACTTCGATATCGGTGTCGAAGCGGCCGATGGCGGCGGCGAGTCCGGTCCATGACCAGGAGCCGAGGAGGAGCCGGCAGTGACGGGGGCCGAGTTCTTCGACGATTCCGTCCTGGGCGAAGGGCGCGACCTCGGCGGCCGGGAGGCGGAGGACGACTTCGCCCCGGCAGGGCCAGTCGGTGGTGGTGCCGTCGTTGCCGCGGAACCGGCTGGTGATGAAGGCGGAGACGCTGCCCCCGGGGAGGTCACGCGGGGTGAAGCGCGGGCCGGTGGGCGTGCGGGGCCGGATGCGGTCGACGCGGAAGGTGCGCCAGTCCTCGCGGTGGAGGTCCCAGGCCACGAGGTACCAGCGATGGCGCCAGGTGACCAGGTGGTGGGGCTGCGCACGGCGTACGTCGCCGGCCGAGGCGCCCGGCCCCGGGGCGTAGTCGAAGCGCAGTTCCTCGCGCGCGTGGAGGGCGCGGCTCAGGTCCGTCAGGATCTGGGCGTCGACCGGGTGGGCGTCGCCGGCCGTCGCGGGCGGTTGGACGGCGGTGAGGTGCAACAGGTCGATGCGGTGGCGCAGGCGGGGCGGCATGACCTGGCGGAGGGTGGCCAGCGCGCGGCCGGCGTCCTCGGCGACGGTGGTGCCGGCTGCCGCCGTCTGCAGTGCGACGGCCAGCGCGACGGCCTGGCCGTCGTCGAACAGCATGGGCGGCAGGCGGGTGCCGGCCTCCAGGCGGTAGCCGCCTGCCGGTCCTTTGAGCGTCTTGATCGGATAGTCGAGTTCGCGCAGGCGGTCGATGTCACGGCGCACGGTGCGGGACGTGATGCCGAGACGCTCGGCGAGATCGTCGCCCGACCAGTCACGGGGCGTCTGCAGGAGCGAGAGCAACGCGAGCAGCCGGGCGGATGTCTTGTGCATGGCACCCATACTCCCCGGAGTACCGGACACCTCCTGTCCTCTACCCCTGCCATCGTGGCCTACGAGCCGTTCGGGGGGCATCGCCCCTGGTCACGGCAGCCGCCGTGGGCGCTGAGGCGACCGGCGGTGCAGCCACCACATCGAGCAAGGAGCAGGTCATGCCCGTCACGACCACCACCCACCTGAACTTCCGGGGCACCGCGCGTGAGGCGCTGGACTTCTACCGGTCCGTCTTCGGCGGACGTGTCGTCGCGGTCACCTACAAGGACGCGGGCGCCGTGCAGGACGAGAGCGAGGCGGACTGGATGATGTGGGGCGAGGTGACGGGCGACGACGGCTTCCACATCATGGCCTACGACGTCCCCTCACGACTGCCCTGGAACCAGGGCGAGAACCCGTTCTTCGTCTCCGTGCGCGGCGACGACGCCGAGGAGATCAGCGCCCTATGGGGCAGGCTCGCCGTGGGCTCGACCGTCGTGCGTCCGCTGGAGGCCGCGCAGTGGGCGCCGCTGTACGGCATGCTCACCGACCGCTTCGGCATCACCTGGGTCCTGGACGTCACCGCTCCGTACAACGGCTGAAGCAACCGACCGACGTGACACGCCTGCGCCGTCCGGGCCGCCAGAGCTGTACGGGCGGCCCGGACGGCGCAGGCATACGGCAGTAAAGGGAAGCGGGGCACCGTACGGATGCGGAAGTAGGGGGGCCCGGCGGTATCCGCAGGGGTGGCGTTCGATGTCGTCAGTGCCGCGCTTCCGCCGCTACGAGGAGAGTGGCACCGCTCCGTGCCACCGCTCACGACGTCCTCTTGAGTACCCGTGTGGTGTCGCCGCTGCCGTCACGCTCACCTTCTCCAGCAGCGTGCAGCAGAACCTGAAGCGCTGCATGTTTTGCCTAAAGGGCGTAGGTAGGGGCATGATGGCCATAGGATGTTGAGAGAAGGTGATGGCCGTGGTGCGGGCAGGACTGAGCCCGAGGCTGCTGACGCTCGCCGACGCGGAACTCGCCGATGAAGCCTGGTTCGGCCAGGTGGCCAAGGTCCGCCCTCGGCCGGCGTTTCGACGTACCGGCGCGAACACCTACCGGGACTGCGCCAGGGCGCGCATCCCGGCCGCTACGAAGCAGCGCGCTTCCGGCTCAACCCGCAGACCACCACGGCCGGCACCCGGCACCCGGCACCCACAGATGACGGGGGCGATCCGGCGTCGTTGTGAGCCGGCCGAGCCGGACCGGACGCACGTGGTCCGGCTGCTGAGCAGCGTCGTCTTCCACTGATACGCCCTCCCTGAAGGCAGCCAGCCGTTTCGGCCCCGCCGACATCACCGCACAGCAGCCCCGGGCCTGGACCCCGGACCGCCTCGGCACCGCGTTGCGGAGCCGGACCACCCCCTGACCGGCAGCGTCACCCCCAGTGCTTCCCGATGCCGCCCGGCAGCACCCCACCCCCCCCCAGCGAGAAGGCTTGAGGCAATGAGCGCCGAACAGAAACTGATCACCACCCGCGTCACCGAGGACTTCCTGCGCGGACACCTCGACGCGGAAGCGACCGCCCACGGGCTGCTGCCGCACCGGCTGCCCGCCCGAGCGCGCCGCCAGATCCCCGACGACCAGTTGGCCGTGGCCGAGACGCAGCCCTCCGGTGTCCGGCTGGCCTTCCGTACGAGCGCCACCACCGTCTGCCTGGACACCCTGCCGACCAAACGCGTCTACCGGGGTTTCCCGGCCCCGCCGGACGGCGTCTACGACCTCCTGGTCGACGGCCGCCTCACCGCCCGGGCCACGGTGGACGGCGGCAACCTGCGCACCGTCACCGACATGCGGACCCAGACCGCGGAACTCACCCCGGGCGCGGTCGGCACGGCTCGCTTCACCGGCCTCCCCGTCGGCGAGAAGGACATCGAGATCTGGCTCCCGCACGCGGAGATCACCGAGGTCGTCGCCCTGCGCAGCGACGCCCCCGTCGAACCGGCCCCGAGGACCGGGCGCCGGGTGTGGCTGCACCACGGCAGCTCCATCAGCCAGGGCTCCAACGCCGTCTTCCCCAGCACCATCTGGCCCGCCCTGGCCGCCTCCGCGGGCGGCGTGGAGCTGATCAACCTCGGATTCAGCGGCAGCGCGCTGGTGGACCCCTTCGTCGCCCGCGCGATACGCGACACCCGCGCGGACCTGATCAGCCTCAAGCTCGGCATCAACGTCGTCAACGGGGACACCATGCGCCTGCGCGCCTTCGCCCCCGCCGTCCACGGGTTCCTCGACACCGTCCGCGAAGGTCACCCCGCGACCCCCTTGCTCCTGGTCTCCCCCGTCCTGTGTCCGACCCACGAGAACACCCCGGGGCCTCTCATGCCGGACCTCTCCGGTGGAACCTTGAAGTTCAGGGCCACCGGCGATCCGGCCGAGACCGCCGCCGGGCGGCTGACGCTCACGATCGTCCGCGACGTCCTGGCCGACATCGTCGAGCAGCGGGCCGCCGAGGACCCCCACCTCCACTACCTCGACGGACTCGACCTGTACGGGCAGAGCGACCACGACGAGTTCCCCCTGCCGGACGGAATCCACCCCAGCCCCGAAGGACACCGCCGCATCGGCGAGAACTTCGCCAGGCTCGTCTTCGCGGACAACGGACCCTTCGCCGGTACGGCCGACCGGCCCGGACGCCCGTGACCGGCAGGGGGAGGGCCTTCACGACGTGCGAGAGACGGCGGGCAGCCGCCCACCGCCGGGCGTCCACCCGTCATGTGCCGGGTTCACGCCCGGAATCGGACAAGAGCTCACGGAGCCGCCGCATGACGTCGATCTGGGCCGGGTTGTAGAGATCGGCGATGGCCGCGCCGATGGTGCGACCGGCATGTTGTCGGCCGCGCGGGGCGTCCGAAGTGAGGTCGTTCAGCCCGGGATGCCTGGCTCGCAGACCCCGGACGTAAGGCACGAGACGCTCGGCGAGACTCTGGCGCGCCTGCTCGTCCGCGTGGGCGGGAAGCTCGTCGAGTTCGCGTGCCACCGGCTGCGGCTGCTGGTCGAGCACGTCCGCGTACGCGTCCATGCCGTTGGGGCCGAGCACCGTCCCCAGGACGGTGACGAACGAGCGGTCGGGATCGGGGAGCTCCGCCTCCTCGTCCACGAAGGCGACGCGGAGGGGGAGGTCGCTCGCGGCAGTTCTCCGCATCAGGGCGGCCACCTCGGCGCGCGCGTGCTCCAGTCGTTCGATGCCGGCGGCCAACTCGGCGTCGAGAGCCCGCAGATCGCGCGGGTCCGGGGCGGAGTGCGGGCCGTCCCGCATGTCCGCGATCTGGGAAAGGGAGAAGCCCAGCGCGGTGAGACGCTTGATCCGCAGCAGCCGGACGAGATGGCTGACGCGGTACTGCTTGTAACCGTTGGAGCGTCGCTCCGGCTCCTCGATCAGGCCGATCTCGTGATAGTGCCGGACGGCCCTGAGGCTGGTACCGGCCAGCTCCGCCATCTCCCGTGTGCTCCACGCCATGGTCGATGTCTCCTTCGTCGTTGGGCGCCGTCTCACCGCGGTCGCCGTCAAGGGCTCCACGACCGGGCGCGTGCTCGTCGAACCGTCCGCCGCCTCGGCCTGCCTGCACCTGCGCCTGCGCCCGCCCCCGTGCTCCCGCACCTCTGCCCGAAGGGGACCGCTGTGCACGGATGGCGGGCTCGGTTCACTGCCGAGTCGCGCCCTCGGGTGGTGCGACGCCGGTGGAGAGGACGTGGTCGACGGCGGCATTGAGGGTCTCGTTCTCGGCGATGAGGACGGACTCGCGGGCGGGCAGGGCGCGTTCGACGGAGAGACCGTTGAGAACGGTGATGAGGAATCTGACGTTGCGGGTGTGGTCTGCCGGGGGCAGCACGCCTTCCTCGGCGAGCACCATCAGCCAGTGCTCGACCCGGCGCTCCGCCTCCCGCGCATGCCCGAGATAGGCGTCGCGCACCGATTCGGTCGGCTCGGGTTCGATGAAGGCCCGATACGTCGCACCCCATGCGGTCCGCGCGTCGTCGCTGGTGCCCAGCGGTGCGAGAACTTGCCGCAGACAGTTCAGCAGCCGTTCGCGGGGCGGCAGCGTCCGGTCCCGGATCGGGTCGCCGGGCAGGAGACGGTCGTAGATCCGCGCGAGCAAGCTGTCCCGCAGGGCGCGCTGGGTGGGGAAGTGGAACCTCAGCGATCCGGTGCTCACTCCCGCACGCGCGGCGACCGCCCGCACGCTCAAGTTGGCCGACATGTCCTCGGCGATCATCTCCGCCGCGGCTTGGAGGATCTTCTCGCGTGTCTCCATGCTCCACTCCCTTCATTTTTCCCGCTCCTCCACCACTCTACTAGTACACCGTACTAGCACAGCGTGCTAGCGTGCCACTGACACACCGTACTAGTCGGGTCGCGCCGGGAGACGGCGAGCACGCTTCGCCGCCCACCGCCTGCCGCCCGGGACTGAGCAGGGCCCTGCGTCTGCGGTACTCCTCTCTGCTCGACCTGGCCGGTCACCGGCCTCCTGACGTGCGGAAGGCGCGGCCGCATCGGCCCTCTTCGGCCGACGCCCTGCGCGACCGGCACGGCACGGTCCGGCCGCGCAGGGCGGTCCGAGCGCGATGAAAGGAAGACCATCATGAGCCAAGCACGGCCAAGGCCCGCCGCCCGGTACGGGGCGGCGTTCGCCGCAGCCCTCATGGTCCTGACCGGCTGCTCGTCCGGCGCCCCGGGACCGTCCGGCACCTCCACGACGGCCACGTCCACCTCGGTCCCGCCCCCGACCCCTCTCTCCTGGAGCGCCTGCGGGAAGAACCTCGAATGCGCCACCCTCCAGGTGCCCCGGAACTACACCGAGCCCGGTGACGCGCGGATTCCGCTCGCGGTCATGCGTCACCGGGCCACCGATCGCGACCACCGCGTCGGCAGCCTGATCTTCAACCCGGGCGGCCCCGGGGTCTCCGCCACCGAGACCCTGCGCAACCTGCCCGCGACGGCGGGCACCCCCGGCGCCTTCTCGCCCGCGGTGCTCGCCAGGTTCGACGTCATCGCGATGGACCCTCGCGGCGTCGGCGGATCGCAGGCCGTTCGGTGCCTGACCGACGAGCAGCGGGCCACCGCCGCGGGCACCGCCTTCGACCCGGCAGTCCCCGGGGGCAAACCCCTGCCGCGACTCCTGGCCGATGCCGCCGCGTTCACCGACGGCTGCGTCGCACGGCAGAGCAAGGAGTTCCTGGCCAGTCTGTCCACCGACAACGTCGCCCGCGACATCGACCGGCTTCGCGCCGCGCTCGGCGAGGACAAGATCACGTACTACGGCTTGTCCTACGGCACCGTGGTCGGCCCGATGTACGCCACCCTGTTCCCGCGCCGCGTCCGGCAGATGGTGCTCGACGCGCCCGTCGACACCGGCCTGTGGTTCGGCGACTCCCTCGCCTTCCTCCACGACGTCGCCCTGGCGAGCGAACGGACGCTCGACGCCTGGTTCGAGACCTGCCGCGCCGAAGGGACCGCGGTGTGCCCGTTCGGAGCGGGGGACCCGCAGACGGCGTTCGACGCACTGATCGACACGCTGGAGGCGAAACCACTGCGGATCGCGCCCTCCCGGGGCGTCACCCCGGACGGCCGACTCGACGGCGCCATGGCCCTGGAGGCCGCCCGGGCCCTGGCGGGCGACCAGAAGACCTGGCCGTTGCTGACCTCGGCGCTGCTGGCCGCGCGAGCCGGCGACGGCGCACTCCTGCACACCCTGTGGCGCAGCGTCACGGTGTCCCCCTTCCCCGTCCCCACCGCGATGTTCGAAGCCCACACCGCGGTACGGTGCGCCGACTGGCGAACCCCAGCGGGGATCGCCGCGCACCGGGCCGCGGCCGCCAAGGCCGTCGCCGAGGCCAAGCGGATCGGGACCAGGGCCGCCTACTCCGCCCTGAACTGCGCCCGGTGGCCCGCGCCGGGCAAGGACCGTGTCACCGAGCCGCTCACGGGCGCCGGCGCACCGCCGGTGCTGGTGGTCGCGGGCCGACTGGACCCCGTCACCCCCCACCACTGGGCCGGGAACACGACCCGGACCCTGGACTCCGCGGTCCTGCTCACGCGTGAGGGAGTCGGACACGGCTCCTACGGCATCAATGCGTGCGTCAACAAGGCGGTTGACGCCGCCCTCGTCCACGGCACCCACCCCGCGAACGGCACGGTGTGCCGGACGGACACTCCCGCCACCACTCGTCCCTTCGTCCCCGCGAACCATTGAGGCACGGCCGGTCTGCACCCGCGCACCCGTTCCGTACGGCACGACGATCGAGCGAGCGGAAAGACACACTCGCGGCCTTCGTCGCGGTCCCGCACCGAAGTTGCTCGAGTGAATGACGCGGCCGAGAGGACCAGCTCGCCGCCTTTCGCCGTGTGAACACACGTGAAGTCACGCAGCACGGAAAGACGTACGCCGGACAATTCCGTATGCGCCTATGACCGCAGCATTTCGCTCGGCCGTTCCGTCGCGTCGCCGTCTCGCGCATGCGGACATACGGCGCCGCCCGTCGCGGGTCCGCCATTCACTCCTGACGCAGCGGCTCCCTGCGTCTCTGGCGCCCCCACCCACAACACGCCTGAACAGCAAGGAACAACGGATGACGTTCGTTTGAGGCACGAACTCCGAAGCAGACCACAAAAGTACAGCAGCGTCACGAAATGCCCCTTTTCAGGGGTCCGCAAAAGTGTGCCGTAACGTCATCAGTTTCACGGCTCGACCCGGAGGTAGGAGTCACCTCAGGAAGGCAGAACAGCACCAGGGAATTCACTCACCGACATGCACAAGAGCGAGTGGATTCCCGGCCTTCCACGTCTTCTCTTTCCGTCACGACGATTCGGGGGGACCGCGAAGCAAGGGGTGAGTGAAAATCCTTTTGCTGCGCGCGCCACCTCTTTCTGCGGCGAGAATTCCTCGCCCCGCGACGACGGCCGACCCGCAGGGAGCCCGACGTGCCCATGACTCTCGCTCAGAAGCTGTACCTGCTCAGCTACACCGTCGAAAAGGAGAAGTTCCGGCTGGACGACATTCAGGGACGCGGCCAGTTGCTGCGGGCCGGGGCCATGGCCGAGCTGACCCGCGAAGGCCTGCTGGACGCCACCGGAGGAAAGGTCCGGCGGCTCCCCGGCAACCCGCCCGGGGATCCGTTCACCGCCTCGGTCTGGTACGACCTGCCCGAGGACAAGCCCAGGGGCTGGCTCAAGTTCCTGCACGACAAGGCGCACAGGGCCGAGGCTCCGGTACGCGATCAACTGCTCGCCCGCGGGGACATCACGCTCACGCGGGAGAAGAAACTCGGGGTCATCCCCACCGACCGCGTCACCGTCGTGCGCCCGCGACAGGTGCACGACCTCCAGGAGCGAGTGCGCTCGACCGTCCTCGACGGCGCTTCCGCGGAGCACCTGACGGACGAACTGGCCATGGCCGTCCTGGCCGCGGAACTGGAACTGACCCCGGTGTGGAGCAAGGAGGGCCGCCGCGCCCACAAGTCCGCTCTCACGGCGCACGCGGCGCGGTTCGACGCCCTCGTCCCCGGACTGCGCAAGGCCCTGCGCGATTCCTACCTCGCCAGCCGGGCCGTGGGAGGCGGCTGGAGCGCCTGAACAGCGGTGCCACCGGTGTCCTGCAAGCACTGAAACCCCCAGCACGCGAACAGGAGTGATCGATGTCCCACCCCCGGAGCAAGCACGGCCCCTCCCCCGCCCACGGCGGGGACGAACGCAGTACGCCACCTGCCGCCCCGCGCCCGCCCATGCTGGAGTCCCTGGGCGGCACGGCGGGATTCCTCTACTCGACCGTCCCGGTCGTGGTGTTCGTGATCGCCCTCGCCCTGCTGTCCACGAAGACGGCCGTGATCGCGGCCGTCGCCACCGGCGCGGTGCTCACCGTGGTCCGGCTGGTACGCGGCGAACGTCTCCTCGCCGCCTCCGGCAGTCTGGCCGGCGTGCTGGTCGCGGCCGGCATCGTCGCGCTCACCGGTTCCGCCAAGGACTTCTTCCTGCTGGGCATCTGGGTGGCCTTCGCCGGCTTCCTCGCCACCTTCGGTTCGGTCCTCCTCCGCCGCCCCCTGACCGGCGTCGTGTGGAACCTCCTGCACGGCGGCGCGTACGCCTGGCGCGCGGACCGTCAGGTGCTGCGGGCGCACGACACGGCCACCCTCGCCGTGGCACTCGTCCTCGGCGGCCGGTTCGTCGTGAAGCAGTGGCTCTACGTTCACGACGCCACCGGCTGGCTCGCCTTCGCGAAGATCGCCATGGGCACCCCGCTGACCGTGCTGGCCGCGGTGGTCGTGGCCTGGGCCTTCCGCAGGACGTCCCGGCGCATGCAGGCGAACCGGCCGGCCGAGGCGATCGCGCGGCGGGAGCCCGGACTCCCGCCCCAGCGGGGTGCGTCCGGGTAGCGACGCCGTCACCGCACATCACCCCAGCAGAGAAAGGACCCTGAAATGTCGAGCAGCAGCGCGCACGCGGAGACGGTGCGGGAACTCGGAGCCTTCGAGCGGGCCATCGACCTCTACACGCACCGGAATCCCGTCCAGTTCTCCCTGGTCGCCGAGATCGACCGGAAGGTCTCCGAGCGGACTCTGGAGCGAGCACTGCGGGAGGTCCGGGCCCGGCACCCGTTGCTTCGCGTCTCGGTCGACCGCCGGGTTCCCCGGGCCCGGTACCGCTGGGCCCAAGGTCCGGTCGGAGTCGAAGTCGCCCCCGAGGGAACGCCCTGGCAGGCGGTGGTCGCCGACGAGCAGACGCGCCCCGTCGCGCCGGAGCCCGGCCCGCTCTGGCGGACCGTACTCATTCCCGCGGAGGCGGGCAGCGTCATCGTGCTGACCTTCGCTCACCAGATCACCGACGGGACCGGCGGCATGCGGGTGGTGGCGGACCTCGTCGCCGCCCTCGGCGACGAGGTCGGCGGGCTGGCCTCGGAGGGGGATGTTCCGCCCTCCCAGGAGACTCTCCTGCGTGCTCTCGACGTTGCGGCGCCGCACGCGGGGCCGCCCCAGGACGAGACACCGGGCGCGCCCGGTGAGCTGACGCCGTTCTCAGGGCGGGTACCGCACGTCTCCGCCCTGGCCTTGTCGCCCGCTCCGACCGCACGGCTCGTGAGCCGTTGCCGCGCTGAGGGCGTGTCCGTGCACGCAGCGCTGTGCGCCGCCGCCTGCACGGTCCTCCACCGGGCGGGCCGCGCCCGGGTGCGGGTGCTGAGCCCGGTCGACCTGCGCCGAGCCGCACGTCTGCCCGACGCCGTCGCGAACCGGTTCGCGGGAGCGCGCACGGCGAGCGAGGCGTCCCGGGCCGGAGATTTCTGGGAACTGGCCCGGCACCATCACCGGGCACTGGAGCACCAGCGCGCACCCGAGGTCCTCAAGGCCGGTTCGGCGGCGCTGGAGCAGCAGCCGCCGGCCACCCCCGAAGAGGCCGAGGCGATGATGACCGCCGTCACCGCCGCCGACCTCCAGATCACCAATCTCGGGGTGGTCCGGGCGCCCGCGCACGGCGGCGCCTCGCTCACCGCCCTCTGGGGGCCGGCGCAGACCACCCAACTGCGCGGTGAACACGTCCTGGGCGTCGTCACCCACGGGGGGCGTCTGCGCATGACGGAGCTGACCCACGATCCCGTGGCCGGGCTGCTGCCCGGCCTGGCAGCAGTGCTGGCCCAGCAGTGCGCCGAGCCGGACTCCCCGTCCGCCTGATCCGTTCAGGACCGACCGAGCCGTCGGACCCGACCCCCGGCTCCCAACTCCCGTCCCCCGCCGCACCCTTGACGACCGCACCCGATCAACGACACACAGGAGTGACCATGCAGTCCATTACCGACGCACATGCCGGCGACGCGGTCAGCGCCGCCCTGCTGTCCGAGTTGCGGTCCCACATCCCCGAAGGCCGCGTGCTCACCGACGGACCGGAGTACACCCGGGCGGTGGCGTTGTTCAACGCGGCGGTCGACGTCCGGCCCTCGGTCGTGGTGCGGTGCGCGTCCACGGCCGACGTGCAGGCGGGAGTCCGCGCGGCGCGCCGGCACGGAGTGCCGCTCTCCGTGCGTGGCGGCGGCCATGACTTCTGGGGCCGGGCGTTCCGCCCCGGCGGGCTGGTCCTCGATCTGACCTGCATGCGGGACGTCCGGGTCGACGCCGCTCACCGGTTCGCGACGGTGGGCGGCGGAGCGCTCTCGTCCGACGTCGTGTCCGCCGCCGAGCGGGTGGGCCTGACCGCCGCCACCGGAACGGCCGGCGCGGTCGGAATGGTCGGCCTCACGCTCGGCGGCGGGTACGGCCCGCTGCTCGGGCGGTTCGGGCTCGCGGCCGACAACCTGCTGGGCGCCGACGTCGTACTGGCCGACGGCTCACTCGTGCACACCGACGCCGAACACCATCCGGACCTCTTCTGGGCGCTGCGCGGTGGCGGCGGCAACTTCGGCGTCGTGACCTCGGCGCGGATCCGGCTGCACCCCGTGCCGACGGTGGTGTCGGGGACCATCCTGTACCCGATCGCGCAGAGCGCGCGTGTGCTCGCCGACCTCACGGAGATACTTCAGGGCTCTCCGGACGAGCTGACGGTGGACGTGGGGTTCCTGCCCGGCCCGGAGGGCGAGCCGACGGTGTACGTCGCGCCGACCTGGTCGGGGGACCCGCACGTGGGGAACGCCGAGAACGGGCCGGTGCGTGCCCTGGCCGAGCTCGGCACACCCCTGCTCGCCGAGGTGGGACCTGTCGCCCGGTCCGCGACGCTGGCCGCGACGGACGCCATGTTCCCGCCCGGGCGCAGGGGCGCGATCCGCACCCGGACCGTCCGGAGCGTCACCGGCTCGCCGGCGGCCGTCCTGGACCGGGCCGCCCGGGAGTTCACCTCGCCGTTCTCCGCGATCGTGTGGCATCAGTTCCACGGCGCGGCCACCCGCCCGCCGCTCGGTTCGACCGCGTTCGGCCGACGCGAACCGCACCTGATGGTCGAGCTGATCTCCCTGTGGGAGGGCGGCGACGACGCCAACACGGGCACCCGAGAAGGCAGTTCGCCGCACCTGCGCTGGCTGGAAGGGCTGCACTCGGCGCTTGGGCCCTTCTCCCTGCCGGGCGGCTACGTGAACTTCCTGGGACCGGAGACGCCCGAGCAGGTCGCGCACTCCTACGGGCCGAACGCCGAACGCCTGTTGGCCGTGAAGTCCGCGGTCGACCCGGACTCGGTCTTCGCCGCCACACCGCTCCCCGTCCGGACCGCCGACGCCGGCTCCACGCCCGTGTGAGGCGGCGACGGCGGGGAGTGGCGGGTCACAGGCTGCAACGGGTTTCGGCGGGCGGGGCCTTGAGGTCGAGGAGATACGTGTTGCCCGCGACGTCGACGCACTTGCTGCCGCCGAGGAGGTAGGCGCCGTGCTGCTTGCCGCCGACGGTGAGCAGGCTTCCGCCGAGGGCCTTCGCCATCGCGGTGCCGCCCTGGTGCGGCGGCACGGGATCGCCGGTGACGGACACGACGAGCGTCTCGGGGAGGCCTGCTCCGACATGGGGGAGCCAGGGCTCGCCACGGGCGGGCGGAGCGGGCCACGCCTCGCCTTCGCTGTGGTGGGTGCCTGCCGTGAACACGTCGATGTCGAACATCGGGGCCGCCTCTCCGATCTTGCGTGCGAGCGCGGTCTGTTCCTCCGGCGTCATCCGGGAGGAATCCATGCAGCACACAGCCATGTTCGTGTCGAAGTCGTGGCCGTAGGCGCCGTCCGCCGTGCGGGCGTGGAAGGCGTCGCGCAGGGCGGGCATCCGGTCGGCGTCGCCCGCTCGGAGCGCGGTCAGGGCGGCGAGCACGCCGGGCCACTTCTTCTCGGAGTACAGTCCGTCGCTGATGCCGAGGCAGACGTCCCAGACGCTCGGGTTCCGGCCGCCGGTGGCCGGTGCCGGCATCTCGACGAGCGGCTGGACGATCTCGTGCAGGCGGTCGTTCGCAGCCGTGGGACCGGGGCCGAGAAAGCAGTCGGGCGATTTCACGCAGAGTGCGGCGAGGTCGTCGAACCCGGCCTGCAGTCCGGTGAAGGAGGAGAGGCGGAGCTCGCTCGCCGACAGGCCGGGCGAGACGGTCCCGTCCAGCACGGTCGCGCGGACCTTGTCGGGGTGGGCCGCGGCGTACGTGGCGCCCGGCTCGGAACCGTAGCTGTAGCCGAGGTACGTCAGTCGGTCGTCGCCGAGCACCTCGCGCATGACGTCCATGTCGCGTACGACGTCGGCGGACCCGGCGTTCACGAGGTTCGCGACGCCGCCGAAGCCGTCCGCGCAGCGCTTCGCGAGCTTGTTCGCCTCCTGGGCGCTCGTGATGTCGTACACCGCGTCGAACGCGGCACGTCGCCCGTGGCGGGGAGGCGGGTGAGCGCGATGCGGGCCTTCTCCCCCTTCGGTTTGTCGTAGTCGAGCGGTACCTCGACCGAGGCGCACTGGAGCGCGGGGTTCGCGAACAGCTTGGCGTCCCCGGTGTCCGTCGCGGTCGTCTCGCACTCCCCCCAGTCGAGTTCTTGCCCGAGGTACGCGCCGAGGTCCGCGTCCGCGCCGGGGCCCGGCGGTGGAGCCGAGGGCCACCGGCTCCGTACCGGCGGGCAGGAGGACGGGGCGGCCGGAGAGGCGGCGGACGGTGCCGGTCCAGGCGCGGCCCCGCGCACCGCCCCCGATCAGGCGCGGCGGGCGGTCCGCCGCTCCCGGCGCGCCGGGGTCGACGCCGCACGCGGTGAGGAGTTCGTCCAGGGCGCGCAGCAGCGTGAAGGCCGCGCCCTCGTACGCCGCGCCCGGGATCTGCTGCGGGGTGGTCGCATGGCGCAGCCCGGTGAGGAGGCCGGTGGGCTGCTCGTCATGGCGCTGACGAGCGTCCTGGCCCGCCCTCGGCGCCGGACCGGGGGCTGCGGCTGTCCGTCGGCCGGGGAGCGGGCGCCGCCCGCGCCGGGACATTCCGTCCGCGCGCGGCCCTCTTTCCTTTCCTTTGCGTGTTTCCTGTCGCTGCCGCGGCGCTGTCTGCCGCTTTCCTGCCGCCGCCCCGGCATTGGCCGCCGCTTTCCCGCCGCTTTCCTGCCAGAAGATTTCAACGGGGGCCGTTACCGCTCTGTCGGGTCGCGCGTTGAAGGACCGTGCCGGTCGCAATCCTGCGGTCGGCCGCGCTTCTTCGAAGGAGAACTGATGTCACGTTTCGCCCAGGCAGCCGTCGTGGTAGCCGGTGCCGGTGCCCTCATCGCCAGTGGCGCCGGACTGGCCATGGCCGACTCCGACGCGGAGGGCGTGGCCGCCAACTCTCCCGGCGTCGTGTCGGGCAACCTCGTGCAGGTTCCCGTCAACGTCCCGGTCAACCTTTGCGGCAACACGGTGAACGTCATCGGGGTGCTCAACCCGGCGTTCGGCAACACCTGCGTGAACGGTGGCGAGCACCACGAGGGTGGCTACGGCAGCTGATTCCGGCTTCCCGCCCGCGGCCTCTCCGACATGGTCGGGGAGGCCGCGTTCGTTGGCCCATGCCGTTGGCCCGTGCGCGCGGCGGGGCCGTGGCCGCCACCGGCCTCAGGCGTACCGGTACAGGTTGCCGTGGTCGAGCAGTTGGGCCGGCGTGGTGTCCCACGGCGGCATCTTCTCGTGCAGGCCGTACACCCGGCCCCGCTGCGGGTCGCCCGCCCGGAGGGGGGCGGCCGGCAGGTAGCCGGAGCGGGGATGCTGCTGCTGCCAGCGCTGCCAGAGCAGGTCCATGAACGCGTGGTGCAGCCAGAAGACGGGGTCGTTGGGGGAGGTGGCGCCCAGCATCATGCCGCCCACCCACTGGTGCACCCGGTTGTGGTTGTTCCCCTTGCCGACCCCGTCGGCCGCCCACCCCTCGATCTTGTTGCGAAAGCCCCTGGACGCGGTGCTGTCCCAGGGGGCGGCGTCGTACAGCGGATCCTGGAGCGCCCGGGCCACGTCGTTCTTGGTGGGCAGGGTCACCGTGCCTCCGCGCCCACCGAACTTCCGGGTGAGGTGGGGGGTCTCGGTGACCGAGACCTCGATGCGCCAGTTGCCGTTGGCGTAGGCGAAGGGTCCCGTCATCACCTGCTGGTCGGCGGTCCTGCCGTTGCCGCCGAGGAAGTCCTCCGCCCACAACGAGGCCGCGGGCGTGTTGTCCGTGGTCCAGTCCCAGTAGGGGACGGACACGCTCGGATCGACCGCCTGCAGGGCTCGTTCGAATTCCAGCAGGAACTGGCGGTGCCAGGGGAAGAACGACGGGGTCATGTGTGCGACACGGGGACCTTTGTCGCCGTCGGCGTTGTAGAACTCGCCGTGCAGGGACACGAATTCGTCGTAGCGGCCGGAACGTTTGAGTTCCAGGAGTGCGGCAACCAGGCGGCGCTTCTCTGTGCGGTTCAGATTCCGCTGGTTCTTGCGGGTGTGCACCGGGCCGGCCGTCCTGTCTCAGTTGGTGTGGAGGGGGGTCCGGGACAACTGGGCGGGCCCCAGGTCGTCGACGGCGGCGCGGGCGGCGGCGAGCGGCGTCGGGAACGACTCGTAGTGGTTCACCACGCTCAGGTAGCTGCCGTCCGCGCACCTCATGAGGTGCAGGGGCCGGCCGTCGACGCGCACCTCGGGGGGATGCCGAGTGTCCGACTCCGCGAGGGCGGCCAGCGGGCTCACCCGCCCGCTCGGCGCCGTCCCTTCGATGAGGCGGCCGCGGTACATCTCGCTGAAGCCCGCTGCCGGGAAGGCCGGTCCGTGGTGCGGGCCGGCGGTGGCTTCCCTCTTTCCGACGACGGGTGCGAGCGCCGCGGCGGTCCCGGCGACCACACCGGCGCCGAACACCGTACGCAGGACCGCACGACGAGCGGTCAGGGCGGGCGTGGCGGCGGTGCCCGGCCGCCCGGCCCCGTGCCCCGTGGGTGTCTTCATGCTCGTTCTCCATTCCGTTCGTACCTGTTGCCGCAGTGGTCAACGACAGGCCGGCGAAACGGTCTCGCCAGACGGCGGCGGTCCCGCCGGTGCCGGGCGGGCAGGCGGCCGTGGCGGACGGCCCGGCGGGAGAACTCCGGGAGAGACGGACCTCGCCGCGCCGAATATCACCCGACTGGCCCGGAATGTATTCGCGGGTTTCACCAATGGTCCTACTGACGGACCCTCACGGAGGTGTATGTGTGACTTTCTGCCTAGTGTCAAGAACATGAACGACACACCGGCGCGGAGGAGCACATGGCAGCACGGCGGAATCTGACCGCAATTTCGATCGGGGCGATTTCCGTCAGCCTGTTCGCTGCCACGGGCAGCGCGGCAGGGGGGCCGCTGGTGGAAAAGGCGCCCGGAACGGCCCGCGCTTCTGTCCACTCGTCCGCGACGCGTACCGCCGCGGACACCGATCCCCGTCCTCCGGCGGCCGCCGCCGACAAGGAGAGAGGACGGCCGAGCGCCGCTCTCGGGGCCTATCTGCACTACGGTCCGGCCGGTGTCCGGCGGATGAAGGAGTTGTCGCGTTGGCTCGGCGGCACCGAACTCACCGTCGGCCACACGTACCTGCCCGGCGACCTCTGGTCCAACATCGAGGGCAGGCCCGAGTTCCTGCGTGCGTGGGCGAAGTGGCGGCGTGGCGCCCCTGAGCGGCTGTTCGTCCTCAACGTGCCGATGCAGGAGGGCAACGAGGACCACGTCTCCGACCGGCGGGTCCGCTCCCTGCTGCGCGCCGGCGCACGCGGCGACTTCAACGAGCACTACCTGCGGCTCGCCGAGAACCTGGTGAACTCGGGAGTACCGGACACGGTGATCGTTCTCGGCTGGGAGATGAACGGCACGACGTACACCCACCGCTGCGGGCCCTCCCCGAGGGACTGGAAGAAGTACTGGAGGGGGATCGTCGCCACCATGCGGTCCGTCCCCGGCCAGAAGTTCCGCTTCGACTTCGCTCCGAACCGCGGCCGGGACGCGGTCCCCTGGACCAAGTGCTACCCGGGTGACGACGTGGTCGACATCATCGGCATGGACTCCTACGACCAGCCGCCCGGTGAGACCTTCGACGAGCAGGTGCGCGCCCCGTACGGCCTCCAGCACCAGGTGGACTTCGCCGCCGCCCACGGCAAGGCGACGTCGTACCCGGAGTGGGGGCTCTTCCGCAACGGGGACAACCCCGAGTACATGCGGCGCATGCTCGACTGGATCGCGCAGCACAAACCGCTCTACCAGACCATCACGGACTACTGTCCGCATGGTGTCTGGCAGTGCTCCGAGAACCCGAAGTCGTCCGAGGTGTTCCGCGCGAAGCTGACCGCCAAGCCCACACCGGTGCCGCCCAAGCCCACACCGGTGCCGCCCGAGCCCACGCCGGTGCCGCCCGAGCCGACACCGGTGCCGCCCAAGCCGACCGTTCCGGAATGGCCCGAGCCGAACCAGGACGACTGGTGTCTGCCCTGGCAGCCGGACGAGTGGCTGCGGCGCTGGCTGCCCAACCTGCGGATCTGCCCCGCATCGGTGAGGGACTGGCGCCCGGGCCGCTAGCCGCCCGGGTGCGGCCCCGCCCGGCCCCCGCGGATGCGCGGGGGCCGGGCGGGAGGGGCCGGAGAAGCACGGTGCCCCGCGCGACCGCCGGCAGACGGATTCAGCGCGCGGAGGCGTCCGCCTGCCTGCTCTGCCACCGCGCGTGCCATTCACGCGAGGCGGGCAGTCGCTCCACGAGGGTCCTGACGGCCCGCTTCCGCGAGGCCACCTGTGCCGCGCGCAGCCGCAGGAGCGGCCGGAGGGCCGACCGGGCCAGCAGCAGTCTGCTGTTCACCACCGGCTGGGGCCGCCAGTGGTCCTTGTACGTCTCCGCACCCCGCAGCAGGCTGAGCACACCGCTGCCCGAGCCCGCCGCCAGGTGCGCGTCGTGGCGCAGCAGCATCGCTGTCACGTCGACCTTCTTCTCCCTGAGCACCGGGTCCGCGCCGTAGAGATAGCCGCCGGTCAGCCCGCCCGAGTGCACGGTCAGCTTGGCGGCGACAACCTCTCCGCCCAGCCGGAACTCGGTGATCGCCGCGTCGCCGTCGCGCACCATGGGCCCGGCGGCCCGCACCAGGTGCGCGGCGAACCTCGGCCGCAGATGCTCGACGTTGACCCCCCTGCCCCGCCACTGCAGTTCGTGCAGGCGCAGCAGGTGGCCGACCGCGCCCGGCACCTCGTGCGCCGCGACCGTACGGCTCTCGATCCCCAGCGCGTCGATCTTGCGGAGCTTGGCGCGGACGCGCTGCGCCCGGCTGTTCGCCATCCGCCGGGTGAGTTCGTCGATCGGCGAGGCGGGCAGTTCCATGCAGGTGGAGTCCTGGAAACGGTCGCGGGCCCCGGGCCAGCTCTCGTACAGTTCCTCGGCCGCCGCCCCGGGCCGCACCTCCCGCAGGTCGATCACCGCGTGCGGCGCGGCCCGCTCCAGGCCGTGCCGCAGGGCGCGCAGGGCGTCCGCCGTCTCCTCGTCGTCGACCAGCACGTCGAAGTAGTCGGAGATGCCGAGGCCGACGGGGACGAGGAGGGGCATCGGCCGGTGCACGAGCATCAGCGGCGCCGCGGCGACCAGCCGGTCCCCGCGCCGAACCAGTACGACGCGCAACTGCCCCCGGTCGCCGTAGGAGTGCCACCAGGAGCTCAGCCAGGCGTGGGCCTGGAAGGGGGTCGCCGCGGCGCAGCGACGGTGCAGTGCGTTCCACTCGGTGCGCAGCCGCGCGAAGTGCTGCGGGTCGCGGCACAGGGTGGTCCGCAGTGTGTGCTGGTTCATGTGCGTCACACCCGTGCCTGTTCGATGCCGAGGTGGTCGGTGGTGTGCGCGGGCGCGGGCACCGACGGGGAAGCGGACGTCCGGCGGGGGCGCCGGGGCCGGACGAGCAGCAGGATTCCGCCGATCAGGCCGCCGGCGCAGGCGCCCACGGCCGCGGTGAGCGGCACGGGCTGGGAGGAGGAGGCCAGCGGGGCGACCGCGCGGGTGAAGGTGACCAGTCTGACTCCGGTCTTCTCCGCCATCCCGCCGCTGTTGACGAGGAGGGCGTCGGCCACGGCGTTGGCGATGTCGGCGGCCTCGGCAGGGGTGCCGGAGGTGCCGGTGATCGCGATCATCGGCGCGTCGGGCGAGGTCTCCGTCTGCACCCGGGCGCGCAGGGACGCCGCGGGGACTCCGGCGGTCGCGCTCGCGTACGAGAGCATGGAGTCGCTGGTGGAGATCCGCCCGTACGCCTGGGCGTAACCGAGGGCCGCTTCGGGCGAGGCGTCCTTCTCGGGGGCCGCGACGACGTAGCCGGTGGACCGGTACTCCGCTTCCTGGAGCATCCCGTAGGAACCCGCGCACAGCGCGCCGAGGAGGGCGCAGGCGGGCACCGGCCACCAGGCGGGCAGGGGCGGCGGCAGGGTCAGGAACCGCCGGCCGGGGAACCTCTTGGGGGCGGCGGCGTTCTGCTGCTCGGGCGTCTCGGTCATGGGCGTGTTCTCTCGGTCGGCCGGGCGGGGGAAAGGACGTGGGTGTAGACACCCATGAGGTGGGCCGCGCTGCGCGCGATGTCGTAGTGGCCCACGGCGGGAGGCGGGTCCAGCCGACGGGCTCCGGAAACCCGGTGGACGCGCAGGACGGAGGTCAGTTCGTCCGGCTCGCCGCTGATGCGCACCGCGCCCGGCGCCAGATCCGCGGGCAGGTCCTCGATCGCGGGGCAGGGGCCGTGCAGCACCGGCAGGCCGGCGGCCAGCGCCTCCACGACGGCGAGCCCGAAGGCCTCTTCGCGCGAGGTGGAGACGAAGACGTCCATGGCGCCGAGCAGGGCGGGAAGGCCGGGAGATCCCGGGCCCGCCGCGGAGCCCTGCTCGCCGAGCAGATGAACCCGTCCGGCTGCCCCGAGCCGCACCGCGAGGGCGCGCAGCGCTTCGCGCTCGGGGCCCTCGCCCACCAGCAGGAGGTGAGCGCCAGGCAGTGCGGCCACCGCGCGCACCAGCACGTCGAAGCGTTTGCCCGGCACGAGCCTGCCCACCCCGCCCACCACGAAGGTGTCCGGCGGAAGGCCGAGAGCGATACGGGTGACGGCGCGGCCGGCGCTGTCGTGGCGGAACCGGGCGGCGTCGATCCCGTTGGGCACGACGTGGATGCGGGCGGCGGGGACGCCCCAGGCACGCAGCCGTGCGGCGACGGTCCCGGAGACGGCGACGGTCGCCGCCCCCAGCCGCTCGGTGGCCAGGTAGAGCGCGCGGGTGCCGCGGCTCAGCGGACGGCCCTCGATCTCGGCGCGCCCCAGGGAGTGCTCGGTGGCCACGCTCGCCCGGACGCGCGCGAGACGGGCCGCGATCCGGCCGTAGACGCAGGCGCGGTAGAGGTGGGTGTGGACCAGGTCGTAACGGCCCGCGCGGATCAGCCGGACCAGCCGCGGGAGCGCGGTGAGATCGCGGTTGCCGTTCATCCCCAGGTGGGTGACGCGCACCCCGTCCGCCCGCAGCCCGTCGGCCACCGGGCCGGGGTTGGTGAGCGTGACGACGTCGCAGTGCACCGGGAGGTGACGGAGCACCAGCCGCAACTGCTGTTCGGCGCCGCCCATGCCGAGTCCGGTGATGATGTGCAGCACCCTCACCGTCGGCCGCCGACCTGGGCGGGGCGGGCGGCGACGGCGGGCGGCAGGGAGGTCAGCCGCCCCCGGCGGGGGCGCAGCCGTTTCGCCCAGAGGCGTCCGGCGCCGTCGGCCTGGCTGATGTGGGTGCGGGGCAGCGCGAAGACGCCGGTCAGCGGACCCGGGTCGATGGCACAGCCGTAGGAGTAGCCCGCCTCGCGCACGGCGGCGGCCACCCTGCGGTCGAAGACGCCGTACGGGTAGCAGAACCCCTCGGGCGGCCTGCCGGTCAGGTCGGCGATGAGGGCCCGGCTGTGCCGCGTCTCCGCCAGCAGTTCTTCGCGGGTCGCGCGCGTCAGGTCGCGGTGCACCAGCCCGTGGGAGCCGATCTCCATCCCCGCCTCGGCGGCCTCCCTGATGCCGCTCTCCGTCAGCAGTGCCCGGCGCGGGCCGAGCGGGTCCCACTCGTTGGACCCGCCGGGGCGGCCCGGCAGGACGAAGACCGTGGCGGTGCACGCGTGCCGTCGCAGGGCGGGCAGGGCCGCGTGCAGGAAGTCCGCGTACCCGTCGTCGAAGGTCAGCCCGACCAGCCCGCGGGAGCGACCGGCCGCGTGGGCCCGCAGCAGGGCGCCGACGCCGACGCCGGTCAGCCCCCGGCGGCGCAGCCAGCGCAGGTGGTGGTCGAGGCGGTGGGCGGCGACGGTGATGCCGTACGGGTCGTCGGTCGGGTCCGCCACCGAGTGGTACATCAGGATCCACGGAGGAGCGGCCCGCGGTGCGGGGGCGGGAGGTCTGGTCGGGCGGAAGCCCCGGGCAGCCGGGTCAGCGGTCATGGGTGAACCTCTGTCGGATGAGAGCCAGCAGGTGGACGACTTCGGGGGCCCTGACCACCAGCCCCGTGAGGACAAAGACGACGGGGACCAGGACACAGCCCACGAGGAGACTGGGCAGCGGGTGGTCGGGCAGGGGCGCGGCCGCCCAGCCGGCCGCGGCGGCCACCGCGGCGGCGACGGCCAGCCTTGCTATGGCGAGGCTGACCCCGCGCACGTCCAGGGGGAGGACCCGCGAGCGGATGCCCGCCAGCAGCAGCAGGGCCGTGGTGGTGATGCCCACGGCGTTGGCCGCGGCGATCCCGTAGACCCCCCAGGCGCCCACGGCGAGCGCGCCCGCCAGCGTGGTCACGGCGAGCCCGGTGCCCATGGCGGCGGCCGGGTACCAGGTGGGGCGGGCCGCGGAGAAGAACGGTCGGCCGAGGGCCCCCACCAGGCTGTGGCCGAGGAGACCCAGTGCGTACACCCGCATCACCATGGCGGTGGCCGCGGTGTCCTTCGGTCCGAACGCCCCGCGCTGGAAGAGGACTTCGATGATCTGCGGGGCGTAGCCGACGACCAGCGCGGTACCGAGGAGAACGATGGCCCCGGCCAGCCCCAGGTCGCGTTCGACCCGGCGGCGGGCGCGGTCCAGGTCGCCGCCGGCCATGGCCTGGGCGACGGCCGGGAAGGTGACCGTGCAGATCATCAGGGACAGCACCATCGGGATCTGGGCGACCTTCTGCGCGAAGTTCAGGTGGGAGATCGCGCCGGCCGGCAGCCCGGAGGCGAAGAACCGCTCGACCAGCACCTGGGACTGCCGGCTGACGGTGAAGGCGACGACCGGCAGCAGCAGGGCGAGCCCCAGATGACGGACGGTCGCGGCGCGGGGCCGGGCGGCCCGTCGGCGTGTGCCGCGCGCCGCGCGTACCGGGGCCACCAGCCGGACGAATCCCGGCAGTTGGACGAGGATCATGAGCAGGCTGCCCAGCGCCACCCCCGCGGCGGCGGCGCGCACCCCCCACACGGCGTGCAGGGCGAACATGGTGGCGATGACACCGATGTTGTAGGCGACGTACACCCCGGCCGGGGCGAGGAAACGTCCGTGCGCGCGCAGACCCGCACTGCAGTACCCGGTGAGGGCGAAGGTGAGGACGGTGACCGAGGTGAGCCGGGTGCAGTCGACGGCCAGTTGCGGGTCGGCGAAACCCGGGGCGAGCACGCGCACCACCCAGGGCGCTCCGAGCACCAGCAGCCCGGCGACGCAGGCCAGCAGGCCGAAGAGGCGGGGGAAGGTGGCGGCCACCAGCACCCGCACCGGATCGGGTTCGGCGCCGTCCGGGACGGCGGCGGCACGCCGGGCGAGGGCGTAGCTGAAGGCGGGCACCAGGAGCAGCGCCATCGCGTCCTCGATGAGCAGCGTCGCGGCCATCTCGGGGACGGTCCAGGCGATCAGGAAGGCATCGCTCTCGACCCCCGCGCCGAACAGGTGCGCGATGCTTTGGTCGCGTACCAGACCGAGCAGTGAACCGGCCGCGGTCAGCGCGGCGGTGACCCACGCCGCGCGGACCAGCAGGCGGCCGAGCGGGGGCGGCCCGGCCCCGTCGGCGGGTGCGGGGGGAGCGGCGGGGGGCCGCACCTCGTCGGGCGGCTCGGTGGCGGCTCTGGTGTCACTCATCCGGCGGCCCTCGCTTCCCGGCCGGCCGCGGCGTCCGCGACCCGGGCCCGCGCCGGTACGGCGGCGCCGCTCGTCCGGCGGTCCGGGCCCGCCAGTGCCCACCGGGCGCCCAGCCCGAACACGATGCCGGTGAGGACCGTCGAGGGGCCGCCGATGTCGGCGTACAGGAAGTCGACGGCCTGCCAGAGCGTCAGGCCCACGGCGGCCAGCCCGCAGTCCGCGGCGGTCACCGCCCGCCCCCGGCCGGGGAACAGGCGGCGTGCCCCGCACACCAGCACCGCGGCCCAGCCGCCGGCGAAGACGGTGAGACCGATGAGGCCCTGCTCACTGAGGACGAGCAGGTACATGTTGTGCGGCGACAGCAGCGGCTGCTTGTGGAAGCCCTGCCCCGCGCCCGCGGTGTCGCTGCCGGAGGACAGGCCGATCGAGGCGTGCCCGTCGCGGTGCGCCGGGAAGCCCTTGAGACCGACCCCGGCGGCGGGCTGCTCCCGCCACATGCCGGTCGCGGCGGCCCACATGGTGTACCGGTCGTTGACGGACCGGTCGGGGGCGTCGGTCACCTGGGTGATGCTGGTGAGGCGTTGCGCGATCATCTCCGAGCCGATTCCGAAGCCCGCCACGAGGACCACCGCGGCGGGGACCAGGACGGCGACGGCGCGCAGTGCCAGGCGCCGGCCGGCCAGCAGGAGGACCGCGGCGCCGGCGACGACGGTGGCGATCCAGGCCCCGCGGCTGAAGGACAGCGCCAGCGGGACGACGAGCGCCACGGCCGCGGCCGACGCCGCCGGACGCAGCCACGCGGGGGCGTCCGGGGAGGTGCGCAGCGCGAGGGCCGCCGCGGCGAGCAGTCCGTAGGCGACGACCGTGGCCATCCCCATCACGTCCGAGGGCCCGAAGGTCCCCACCGCGCGGATGTCCTCCCCCATGTAGGAGGCGCCCGTTCCGGTGACGTACTGGTGGACGCCGACCGCGCCCTGCACGAGGGCGAGCACGGCGAGACAGCCGATGACGACCCGGAAGTCCCGGGCGTCCCGGACCAGGAGGACCACCGCCAGCGGTACCAGGACGAACACCTGGAGGTAGCGGACGAACCCGGTCAGGCTCAGGGCCGGATCGGCCGAGGTGACCGTGGCGACCGCCAGTGCCACCACGGGGGCGCCCAGGACGACCGCGGCCGCCGGCGTCAGCGGCCGCAGTCTGCGGCGCAGCGCCCGGCCCAGGGCGCAGGCCACCAGGGCTCCCGACGCGATGTCGGCCGGGGAGACGTGCGGACCCCCGCCCGTCCCTTCGCTCCGTACGGGGGCGGCCATCAGCAGCACGGTCACGACTAACGGCAGGAGCGGCCACCAGCGGGCCGCCGCGCCGAGGACGGCCGCGGGCACCGCGGGACGCGGCGCGGGAGCGGCCGGGGAAGAGACGTTCATTCAACTGCCTCCGTGCCGGAACAGCGAGGTGGCGGTGCGCAGCAGAATGCACAGGTCCTGCCAGAGCGACCAGGTCTCGATGTAGTGGTTGTCGAAGCGGGCGCGGTCCTCGATCGAGGTGTTGCCGCGCAGCCCGTTGACCTGGGCGAGGCCGGTCATTCCGACGGGCACCCGGTGGCGGGCCTGGTAGCCGGGGTAGGTCTGGCGGAACTTGGTGACGAAGTAGGGGCGTTCGGGCCGGGGGCCGACCATGCTCATGTCGCCGCGCAGCACGTTCCACAACTGCGGCAGCTCGTCGAGCGACGTGCGGCGCAGCAGCCGGCCGACCGGGCTCATCCGCTGGTCGAGGGCGACGCTCCAGCGGGTGTCCGACTCGTGCTCGTCGACGGGCCGCAGGGTGCGGAACTTGAGGAGGAGGAAGGGGCGGCCGTGCCGTCCGATGCGTTCCTGACGGAACAGCACACCGGGGCCGTCGGCGAGCCGGACGGCGAGTGCGCAGGCTCCGAGCACGGGCGCCGCGAGAGTCAGGACGAGGGCGGCCAGTACGACGTCCATCGCCCGCTTGGCGGTCTGCGCCGCCGAGTCGCCCCGGGGGGTCAGTGCGCGCACGGAGAATCCCCAGAGGTGGTCGGAGCCCACCGCGGTGCCGGGACCGGCGGACGTCGTGGCGGGGCCGTCGACGGCCCAGAGGCGACAGCCGTGACCGGCGAGCAGCCCGACGAGCTCTTCGCCCTGCCCACCGGGCGCGAGGGGGCGGGCGAAGACGGCGTGCCGGACGTCGGCCTGCACGACGGCACGGCTGATGTCCTGCGGGGTGGCGAGCACCGGCAGCGCGGGGGTATCCGCCGCGGGGGGCTCGGCCGCGTGGTCGTCGACCTGGCCCACCGGCCGCATGCCGTACTCGGCGTGCTCGTGCAGCGCGGCGGTGACGCGCTGGGCGAGCGGGCCGCCGCCCACGACGAGCGTCGACTGGGGGTGGCGGGCCGCCCACCGGCGGTTCAGGCCGTACGTCGCGGCCCGCCCCCCGCAGACCAGTACGGCCTGCAGGGCCGCCGCGCACACCGGGGCCGCCCAGCCGGAGCCGTACCGCGGGTGGTACGCGGCGAGCGCCTCCGTGGTGACGAGCCACTGCACCAGCGCCAGGCCGAACAGGAAGGGGAACTCGGCGAGCGCCGAAGGGGAGAGCCTGGGGCGGTAGAGACCGCGGCAGGCCAGTGCCAGCAGTTGCCCGGCCACGAGCGGCAGGATGACGGGCCACGGCCTGCTCAGGTCCGGAACCAGCACCAGGGCGGCCGTCAGGGCGAGCACGTCGCCGGTGACCCGACCGGCGAACTGGCCGTGCCCACGCGGCGTACCGGGGGACGGCGCGGCCGGACGGCGCCGCGTGGATCTGCGGGGCTCGTGGAGCCGGATCGGGCTGAGAACGGCCGCGTTGGAAGAGGCGTGCGGCACGGGCGCACTCTCTGTCGTCATTACTGGGTGCACTCCCTCGTTGCGGGTCGGGGCGAGCCGAGGACTTCCTGGTAGAGGTCGAGCACGGCCGCGGTGGCGGTGCGTACGTCGTGCGCCGCCCGGGCGTGGTCCCGGGCGCGCCGTCCCAGGTCCTCGCGCAGCGCGCGGTCGGCCACCAGCGCGGTCAGCGCGGCCGCGAGCGCGGGAGGTTCCTGCGACGGCACGAGGCAGTGGGGCTCACTGCCCGGCGGCAGGCTCTCGCGCGCGCCGTTGACGTCGGTCACCACGACGGGGGTTCCGCACGCCATTGCTTCGAGGGGGGCGAGGGCCATCCCCTCCCAGCGCGAGGGGAGTACCACGACGTCGGCCGCCTGCAACCACGGCCGCGTGTCGGTGACCGCGCCGACGAACAGCACACCGGGCGGGGCCGATCCCCGCAGTCCCGCGGCGTCGGGGCCGTCGCCCACCAGGGCCAGCCGCGCGCCGGGGAACGACCGGGTGACCTCCGGCCAGGCCCGCATCAGGACGTCCTGTCCCTTCTGGCGGCACACACGGCCGACGCAGACCACCAGCGGAGCGGCGGGCGCGAGCCCGGCGAGCCGCGGCACGCGGGAGCGGGCTGCCGCACGGCCCCCCGTGCCGCCGTCGGCGCCGAACCGGCCGAGGTCGACGCCGTTGCGGACGACCGACCAGCGGGCCACGATGCCCGCCGCTTCGCCGACGCGCCGTTCGGCCTCGCTGACGCACAGGATGGCGGTGCTCCACCTCGCGCCGTAGCGCTCCCACCGGCGGGCCAGGGCCGCGGAGCGCCCTTCCAGCGCGTCGAACGACCACGCGTGCGGCTGGAAGACCGTCGGCACCCGGCCGCGCGCCGCGAGCCGGCCCGCGAGGCCCGCCTTGGCGCTGTGCGCGTGCAGGACGTCGGGAGCGCTCCGCCGGATCAGCCCGGCGGCGGTCAGCACCTCGGACACCAGCCCGGGGCCGGGCGCGCGCCCGGCGGGCCAGCGCAGCACCTCCGCCCCGGCCGCGGCCGCCTGGCGGGCGAGCGGCCCTTCGGGCGGACAGGCCACAAGTGCGCGCACCCCCTTGCCGACCTGGGACCCGACGAGATCGACGACCACCCGCGCGACCCCGCCGTCCACCGGTTGCACCAGGTGAAGGACCGTCAGCGGACGGCCCCCGGCCCGATTCTTCTGCAACACGGGCAGCCCTTTCGTACGTGAAGTTGAATCGAATCGGAAAGGAACTGTGCGTCAGTCCCGGGGCGGTTCGGCAACCGCCCTCAGGAGCCGGAACCACTCCGGTCCCATAACTACTTCTGATGGCCGCAAGGAACGGTGGAACTCACGCCTGATTTTCCCGCCGGCTCTCCGGCGGATCCGCGCGGGACGAGAAGGAACCGCGCGGTCAGTGGAACGTCCTGCTTTCGTCGGGGGAATTGCACGACCGGCCCGGCGTGCCCGAGTCGGCGAACGAGCGGACGCGTGCTGGTCTTCGCATGGGCCGCACTCCAGGTTCGGTCGGAAAAAGAAAATAGGAGTGCACATTCTCAGACGGCCCATATGAAGTCACCTCAGGCGTGCGAATACACCCGGTCGAAAACTTCTTTGACTACCATTCGGCGGACAGTCTCGTACGCGTGAGCGAATGCCTCCGTCGGGCAGGAGGGACAAAACCTCGGCCCCCGCGTGTTTCTCCTCCGGCCCGGCACACCCGCCTGCTAATCTGCGGCGGCAAAATGTCACCGTCGTCGCAATGAATCCCAACGGGAGCACGTGTGAGGATTGTCTGCGTCGGCGGAGGTCCCGCCGGCCTGTACTTCGCGATCCTGATGAAACGGCAGGACCCGGCTCACGACGTCACCGTCTACGAGCGCGACGCGGCCGGTTCGACGTACGGCTGGGGAGTGACGTACTGGGACGGACTGCTCGACACGCTCCGAGCCTGCGACCCCGAGAGCGCCGAGAGCATCCGGGCGGGCTCGGTCTGCTGGCGGGGCGGCACCGCCCATGTCGGGGACCGCACCACCGTGCACGACGGCGACCGCGGGTTCGGCATCAGCCGTCATCGTCTCCTGGAGATCCTCGCCCGGCGGGCCGCCGCACTCGGCGTCCGCGTCGAGTTCGAGCGGGAGTGGTCCCCGGAGGACCCCCTCCCCGACGCCGATCTGGTCGTCGCGGGGGACGGCGTCCACAGCGCGCTGCGGGAACGCTTCGCCGGCCACTTCCGCCCCACGGCGGTCGGCGGCCGCAACACCTTCGTCTGGCTCGGCACGACGAAGCGGTTCGACACGTTCACCTTCAGCTTCGTGGAGACGGCGCACGGCTGGATCTGGTGCTACGCCTACGGGTTCGGTGCGGACCGCAGCACCTTCATCGTGGAGTGCTCGCCCGAGACGCACCGCGGCCTCGGACTGGACTCGGCGAACGAGGGCGAGGCGCTGGAACTCCTCGGGGCCCTGTTCGCGAAGCCGCTGGACGGCCACCGGCTGATCGGCCGCGCGGAAGCCGACGGGCGCACCCGCTGGCAGACCTTCCGGACGCTGACGAACGAGCGGTGGCACCGGGGGAACCTCGTGCTGCTGGGCGACGCCGCCCACACGACGCACTACTCGATCGGCGCGGGAACCACCCTGGCCGTCGAGGACGCCGTCGAGCTCGCCGCCGCCGTGCTCAGGGAGCCGACGACCGAGGCCGCCCTGCGCGGGTACGAGCAACGGCGCAAGTCCGCCCTCCTCGCGGCACAGAGCGCGGCCCGCCTCAGCGCCCAGTGGTACGAGAACCTCCCGCGCTACCTCCGGCTTCCGCCGTCCCAGATGTTCGCCCTGCTCGGCCAGCGGCACTCCCCCCTGCTGCCGCACGTGCCGCCGCAGCTCTACTACTACCTCGACCGCACCGCGGGCCGTCTCCCGGCGATGCGCGGCTGCAAGCGCTGGCTGGGGTCCCGCCTCGCACGCGCGGCGCAGAAACAGCGGGGAAAGCAGCGCGCCTCCGCATGAGCCGTGAAGGGCTCGGGTCGACGGGGAGAAGTGCAGCAACGTTTCCGCTCGCCGGTCGTTGACCGGATGCGCGACCGCCGGACCGTTCCCCCGGGGGTCGGGCACGGACGGGGCCCGACAGCCACTCGGGCCCCGTCCGTACGTCCGGCGCGGTCGCCCCGCGTCCCACCGGCCCGCCGCCGCTCAGTCGCCGCCCCCGCAGCCGCCGCCGTCGCCCGACCCGCAACCGGAGCCGCAGCCGCCCCCGCCGGAGCTGCTGCCGCTGCCCGTCGAGCGGGTCCACGAGCCACCGCGCGGTGCGTTCCGGCGGCGCTCCGCCGCCTCGCGCTGTGCCGCCCGGTGGCGCTCCGCCCGCTCCTGGGCCTCGCGGAGCCGCTCGCGCTGCCGGGCGGGGCCGTCCGCCGGCTGCCACGGACCGAGCCGGTGGCGGCGGTCCGGGCGGAGCGCGACAGCGGACACGGTCGCGTACATCTGCCCCATCTCGTCAGGGCGGTGGTATTCGGCGCAGGCGTACAGGAGGACGACCTCGTCGCCCTCCACGGGGGTGCCGTACAGGAGCGCTTCGAAGGGCTCGTGCTTCGGGTCGATGTCGTGGTGTCCGTTGCCCACCGCGTACGCCGAGCCGCTGCCCAGCGACCGCGCGAAGGCACAGGTGTCGCCCTTGCGGGCGACGAACGCGACCAGCGGGGCCGCCGAGCCGGTGCGGGCGTCCGCGCACACCCAGCGGCGTCCGTCCGCCCCCTCCCGCACGCCCACGACGAGGGCCGGCTGCGGCTCCCCGTGCAGCCGCCGGGCCGCCAGGTAGGCGAGCTGGCCGTGGCCGTAGAAGGTCGTACCGGCCACCAGGAGCACCAGGGCGACGCGCTGCTGTCCGACGGCGTCGTAGGGGACGCCGGAACCGGTCGGTTCCCCGAACAGGCCCTCGGTGAGGATGCCGGCGGCGACCAGGCAGAGCACCAGCCCGAGGTAGACGTGCCGGTGGCCGCGGTGTCCGTCCGATTCCGGAGTGCCGTCGGGCAGCGGGAAGCGGCGTCGTCCCGCGGCGGCGAGGGCCAGGGCGCGCTGCCGGCGCCGGGCCCGCAGCCGCAGGCCGCCGCCGGTGACCGTGACGGCGCAGGCGGCGAGGACGACCAGCTCTCCGGCCCGCGCCGACTGATCCGCAGCGCCGGACCCGGCCAGGGACAGGCCCGCCTCCACGGCGACGGCCAGGGCCGCCGGAACGGCCGCGACCGGAACGTACCGGTACCAGAACGGCAGGGCGGTCAGCAGGACGATCCCCGGGTACCGCAGCCAGTCGGTGCCCTCCCCCGGCCCGCCGTGCCAGACCGCGGACGTGGAGGAGAGGCCGAACAGCAGGACGTACGCCGCCGCCACCAGGGCCGCCACGATCCAGCCGCCCACGGCCGGGGCGAGCACGGCGGGGACCCGCGCCCTCCGCCACCGTTCGGCGTCGGCCACGGGCCAGCCGCCGACGCCGCTTCCGGCCACGGACCGGGTGACGTCCCCTCCCCCGTCCACGGACCAGGCCGGCACGCCGCCTGCGGGCAGCGCCCCGGGCGGCAGACATTTGATCGGATAGACGGTCATCGGTCCACCGCCGTACACACGCGTCCGGCCATCCCGCACGTCCCCCGCCGCTCGTGCTCCCCGTGCCTTCCCGGCCATTGTGCCCGCGGCGGCCGTCCAGCACACGGGAGTAAAAAGCTGACGGCCGGGTCGGCGGCTCCGGTGGTGAACGGCCCGTCGGCTTCCGTTCAACGGACTAACGGAAGGCCCCCTTCCGTTCGTCCGCGGTTCACCGGGCGGTTCCGGAATGCGGAGATCCTCCAGGTGGCGTCCTCCGAATCACGGACCGCCGCCGCCCGCACCGAGGAGATCCGTCGCATGTCCCACCCCGTACCCGAATGGGCCGACCCCCAGGTGCCCGCGGAGTCGCTCGACCCGCAGGCGGTCAGCCGCCGGGGGCTGATGCGCCGCGCCGGCCTGTTCGGCGCGGCCTTCGCCGCCGCGTCGCTGCCGTCGGCCGCACTGGCCGACGGGCGGGGGACCGGGTCCCGGGGGCACGGCCCCGGAGGGGGGCACGGCGACGGGGGGCACGGGCGCGGAGGGCAGGGTCGCGCCCCCGACCTGGTCTATCTGGTCGGCGACCACCACAACCACTCCGTCTACAGCCACGACGCCAAGTACACGTTCTCCCAACTGGCCCGGGCCGGGCAGAAGTTCGGGCTCGACTGGATGGTCTTCACCGAGCACAGCAACGTCGGCCACGCCGAGTTCGGCGCCGCGCGGGAGCACCGGGAGATCCTGCGGGCACGCGCCGAGAACAGGCGCATGCTGATCTTCCAGGGCCTGGAGTGGTACATCCCCGGCGCCGAGCACTGCACCGTCTTCTCGCCGCCGGGCCGGCACGAGGTCGATCTGCTCACCCGGTTCGAGAGAGCCTTCGACGGCAAGCTGCTCGGCTACACGGCCGGCGCCCCCACGCACCCCGACACCCCGCGCAACGAGGCGCACGCGGTCAAGGCCCTCAAGTGGCTGGCCGAACAGCGTCGCACCCGGTACGTCGACGACGTGCTCGTCCTGGCCAACCACCCCATGCGGCTCGGCATCGACTCGCCGCACGAACTGCGCGGCTGGCGCGACGCCGCGCCCGACATCATGATCGGCATGGAGGGCGCCCCCGGCGCCCAGGCCGGCGCGATCCCGGGCTGGCACGCGGACACCAACGTCCGCGGCGAGTACACCAATTCGCCCTCCGCCGACTCCTGGCCCGGCTACCCCCGCGAGGCCTACGTCACCTACGGCGGCTTCGACTGGGCGACCGCGACCGTCGGCGGCCTGTGGGACGCCATGCTGGCGGAGGGCAAGCTCTTCACCATCACCTCCAACTCCGACGTCCACCGGGTCGCCCAGGACACCTGGGCCAACGGAGCCTGGCCCCCGGGACAGGACTTCGACAGCACCGGCCGCCTCCCCGACCCGTACGACACCGCCGAACCGCAGCCCGGCGGCGACTTCTGGCCCGGCCAGTTCAGCCGTACGCACGTGGGAGTCACCCGGTACGGCTACCGGGACGTGATGGCGGGACTGCGGGCCGGCCGGGTCTGGGTCGACCACGGTCACCTCGTCGACGGCATCGACGTCAAGGTGCGCGGCGAGCGCGGCGGCAGCGCCACCCTCGGCGGCAGGCTGCGGGCGCGGCGCGGCGAACGGATCACCCTCACGGTCACGGTGACCGCGGCGTCCCGCCGCAATCCGTACGGCGTGCTGCCGCGCCTGGAACACCTCGACGTCATCCGCGGCACGGTGCGCGGCCCGGCCGCCGACCGTGACGACTGGCACGCCCCGGACACCAGGGTCGTCCGCACCGCCGACGTGTCGGGCCGCCGGGGCACGTACACCCTGCGCATTCCGCTCGGGCGCGCGGACGGGTCGTGCTACGTACGGCTGCGCGGCAGCGACGGCAGGCGCCACGGCAAGGGCTTCCTCGGGGCGGGCGTCGATCCGCACGGTCCGCTGCCGCACGAGCCGGGCAAGGGCAACCCGTGGCTCGACACCTGGCTCTACACCAACCCGGTGTTCGTGGACGTGCGGTGAGAGGGGCGGCGCGACACCGGCAGCCGACGTCTCGCGGGGTCCCGGGGCAGGTCAGATCCAGCCGCGGCGGGCCGCGACCACACCGGCCTGGAAGCGGTTGACCGAGCCCAGCAGGTCGTGGAGGCGGCTCATCCGCCGGCGCATGGTGCGGACCGACCAGCCGAGCTGACGGGCTATCGCCTCGTCCTTGAGGCCGCTGACCAGCAGCGTGAGCACCAGGCGGTCCTCCTCGCCGAGCGGGTCCTCGGCGGGGGCGTCCAACGGCAGGGCCTGCTTCCAGCACAGCTCCCAGTAGTCGGTGAGGGCGTCCAGCAGGGTGCAGGGGCGGATGACCGCGGCACGTACGCCGTCGAGGTCGAGGGAGAGCGGCATCAGCGCCAACCGGCGGTCCGCGACGGCCAGTTTGATTCCCAGGCCCGGCAGCACCCGGGCCTGTTCGCCGCGGCGCACGAGCGCGCGGATGTCGGCGAGCACCCCGGGCCACTCCAGCGCCTCGGGGGCGTAGACCGCGCGGTAGCGCACCCCGCGGCCCAGCGCCGTGCTCTCCACCGGGTTGGAGGTGGTCAGGGCGTACGGCGGCCGGTCCAGCGTCATGACGTCCTCGTGCGCCTCCTGTTGGAGCCGTACGAACCAGCGGCCGAGCGCCTCACGGCCGGTGACGATCTCCACCTCCTCCTCGTCGGCCGCGCCGGACTGGGCCGCCGCAAAGAGGCGGGACAGCTCGCCCGCGGCCGAGCGGACCCGGTCCAGCTCCGCGGCCCTGGACCGCACCAGGGACTCCACCGCGGCCCCCGGCTCGATGGCCGCGTACCGGCGGCGGACCCCCGCGAGCCGCCCGACCAGGCCGTGGTCGTGCAGCCGGTCCAGCGCCCTGGTGGCCCGGAGCGCGGAACAGCCGAGATCGGCGGCGAGTTCGGCCGGGGCCGCGGTACGCCGGGTCAGCACGGCCCGGTAGACGCTCTCGTCGAACGGGTCGATGCCTGCGGCGGTGAGCTCGTTCGTCATATGCCGATACTGGCCCACTTGTGCCAGCGGCAGCAATGGGCCGCCGGGATCTGTTGTACGGAGAGTGACTTCGGGGCTAGGACTGCTGCCCATGGCCAAGAACGCACGAAGAACCCGACGCCTGGTGGCCGTTGCCGTCACCACCGTCGCTCTCGCCGGGACGCTCACCGCGCTGCCCGGCGCCACGACCGCGACCGCGAAGTCGCCCGACCCGAACCAGCGGGTCATCGTCGAACTGTCCGGGGACGCCGCCGTCGCCGCCGCCCCCAGCGGCACCCTGACAGCCCTCGCCGCCGGTCCCGCCGCCGCGGTGGCCGAGGCCCGGCGGAACCTGGCGGCCCGGCAGGACGCCTTCGTCGGGGAGGTGCGGAAGGCCGGACTGCACCCCGGTTCGCCGCGCAAACTCGGGCTGCTGGTCAACGCCGTGGCGATGACGGTACCCGCGTCGGAGACGGCCCGGCTGGCCGCGCTGCCGGGCGTCACCGCCGTCCGGCCCGACACCCGGATACAGGTGCGCACGGACGTGAGCGTGCCGCTGACCGGCGCGCCCGAGGTCTGGAAGCGCGCGGACCCGTCCGGGGTGAAGGCCACCGGCAGGGGCACCGTCGTGGCGGTCCTGGACAGCGGCGTGGACTACGGACACCCCGACCTCGGGGGCGGCTTCGGCAAGGACCGCAAGGTCGTCGGCGGCTACGACTTCGCCAACGGCGACGACGACCCGATGGACGACAACGGCCACGGCACCCACGTCGCGGGCATCATCGCGGGCAAGGCGGCCGGCAAGGAAGGCGTCACCGGCATGGCGCCCGACGCCCGTCTGCTGGCGTACAAGGTCACCGGCGCCGACGGCAGCGGCTACACCTCTGACATCGTTGCCGGTATCGAGGCGGCGGCCGACCCGGCCAACCCGTTCCCCGCCGACGTCATCAACATGAGCCTCGGCGGCCCCGGCGACGGCACCGACCCGCTGGGTCGCGCGGCGAGCGCCGCCGTACGGGCCGGAGTGGTCGTCGTCGCGGCGGCCGGCAACAGCGGGCCGGGCAGCGGCACCGTCAACACCCCGGCGTCCGCCGACGGCGTCATCGCAGTCGGCGCGTCCACCAGCGGGGTGCGCACCCCGAGCGCGTACCTCGCGGGCCGGAAGCCCGAACTGATCCAGACCTACCGGGGCATCCTGTCCGCGAACCCGCCCCGGGAGCCGGTCACCGCCCCGCTCGTGGACGTCGGCGCGGGCACCGCCGAGGACTGGAAGCGGGCCGGTGACGTACGGGGCAAGATCCTGCGGGCGGACATCCTCGTACCGCCCAGCACCGAGGTCCTGAGCCAGCAGGACGTCGACTGGGCGCGCGAGGCCGAGAAGCGCGGCGCGCTCGCCGTGCTCGGCGGCCTCCCGTCCCACGGCGGACCCGCACTCGCCGGCGGCCTCCCGTCCCACGGCGGACCCGCGCTCGCCGGCGGCCCCGGGACGTTCGGGGCCCCGGCGACGCCCGCGCGCCCCGACCTCGCCCGGGGCGCCGCCTCCGGGGACTCGCTGCGCATGGACCGCCTGGTGATGATGGGCATCGACACGACCCAGTACGACCAGTTGAGCCGCCGACTGGCCGTCGGCAAGGTGTCCGTCACCCTGCGCGGCGCCGACTCCACCGACGAGATCGCCTCGTTCTCCTCGCGCGGGCCGGGCACCGGCTTCGGCCTCAAGCCCGACCTCGTCGCACCCGGCGTGGAGATCCGCTCGGCGATACCCAGCTCGATGTACGGTCCCGGCGTCTACCGGATGTCCGGCACCTCGATGGCCAGCCCGCACGTCGCGGGCGCGGCCGCCCTGCTGCGCCAACTGCGCCCGGACCAGGGGACCGACGGGATCAGGTCCGCCCTCGTCGGCTCCGCCAAGCCGCTCGCCGGCACCGGCCCCGCCGTCCAGGGCAACGGACGCCTCGACGTGGCCGCCGCGGCGGGGGCCACCCTGGGCGCCTCCCCGTCGGCCGTGTCGTTCGGCCTCGCCGACCTCTCGGGCCGGACCGTGGGCGGCACCGCGAAGGTGCGCCTGACCAACCCCGGCAAGGCACCCCTGACCACCACCCTGAGCAGCAGCGGCCCCGCCACCGTGTCCCCGTCCCGGGTCACCGTTCCCGCCGGCGGGTCCGCGACCGTCACCGTCACCCTGCGCGCCGACCGCCCGGAGACCGACCGGGAGATCAGCGGCCGGATCACCGCCACCCCGGCGCGCGGCCCGGCCCTGCGGGTGCCGTACCTGCTGGTCGTGCGGCACCTGGTCGTCCAGGCGTCCCCCGACCCGAGCGACGGCCGCTCCACGGTGCACATCGCCTCCCCGACGGCCCTGAACGCGCCGCCCGAGATCACCGTCAAGTCCCCGCACGGCAGGAGCCACACCCTGCCCACGACCATGAACGGCGCCGGCTACTACCAGGCCGACGTGAACGAGAAGGCAGCCGGCGCCTACCTGCTGGACGTACGCGCCACCACCACCGACGGCCGGCGGATCACCGGCCGCGGCGCCTTCGAGGTCACCCCGGCGGGCAGCCGCGGCGACCGCTGGGAACCCGTCGGCCCCAACAGCGAGGCCGGTCACGTCGCGCTCACGCCCGCCCGGCCGAAGCAGGCCGTCGTGACCCAATACCGCAAGGCCGCTCCCTGGCTGACCACCGACGGCGGTGCCAACTGGCGCCAGGTCGGCAGGCTGCCGGTCGCCGACGGCAACGGCACCGGCGCGGTCGTGGTCGACGCCCGCCGCCCCGACCGCTGGTGGTACGCCGTCAACACGGCTGCCGACCCCACCCGCAGGGGCGCCGTCCTGCGCACCGACGACAACGGCCGAAGCTGGCGCAAGCTCGACGTGCCGGACGCGCACATCGAGGAGTTCGTCGCCGACGAGCAGACCCGTACCCTCGCCGCTCTGGTCGACGGCAGCCTGCTGGTCAGCACGGACGCCGGCGACACCTGGGCGACGTACCCCACCGGCGTGAACGGCGCGGTACGCGACGCGACCCTCGTCGGCGACACCCTCTACCTGGCGACCTTCGACAGGGTCTGGCGGATCGACGGCGTCGGCAAGGGCGATCCCGGTCCGGCGCACCTGGTCCTCGACGAACCGGTGAAGTCCGTCCGCGGCCTGACGGCCGACTCCACCGTCCTGCTGGCCCTCGTCCCCGGTACGGGCGTCCGCGGCTCCTACGACAAGGGCCGCACCTGGTCCACCGTGCTCCCCCTGAAGGAGGGCGGCAACGGACTGTCCGCCTCCGGCGGCGACCTGTACCTGCGCGCGCTGTTCGGCGCCGGGCAGGTCAGCCGGGACCACGGCAGGACCTGGCAGCCCGCGCAGGCGCCTTCCAGGGCCGCCATCCCGATGGACTACGACCGCTGGGCCGACGGCTCGGTGACCGTGTCCAGCGAGCAGGACGGCCTGTACCGCGGCTCGGCCGACGCCACCGGCTACCGCAGGATCGGCGTCCAGGGCCTGACCACCCTCGCCCTGGCGGCCGGCGGCGACCATCTGCTCGCCGGAACGGTGAGCGGCACCTACCGCACCAGGATCCCCGTCGCCGGCCCCGAGTGGGGCCAGTCCGGCGCGGAGGGCATGACCGGCCGCCTCACTTCCCACCTCGCCGTCTCCGCCCAGGACACCGCGGTGGTGTGGCAGGTCCGGCGCACCGCGACCGGCCTCTTCGAGGTCTCCCGCAGCGGCGACGCCGGCCGGACCTGGCAGGTGAAGGGCACCTCGTCGGAGGTGCCGACGTCGATCCTGGTGCACCCGGCGGACCCCGACCGGGTGGCGGTCGGCTTCCGGAGCATCTTCGGCGACGGGCTGTACTCGACCACCGACGGCGGCCACACCTGGAAGAACCTCTTCCACGAGAGGTCGTTCGACGCCATGGCTGGTGACCCGCGCGAACCGCGGCGCCTCTGGCTGGGCAACGCCTCGGGCCTCTACCGCTCAGACGACGGCGGCGTCACCAAGACCAAGGTCGCCGACGGTCCCGTCTCCTCGCTGACGACGGACGGCCGGCGCCTGGTGGTCGGCGGCGAGTCCATCCGGGTCAGCACCGACGACGGCAGGACCTTCCGGACCGCCGACACCGGTCCGCTCGCGGTCCACGTGTCGGACCTGCTGCGGGTCGGCGGGACGCTCTACGCCGCCACCACCAGCTCACGGGCCTCCGGACTCGTCCAGGGCGGCCGGGGCGTGCTGCGCAGCACCGACAACGGCCGGACCTGGGAGAACGTCTCCAGCGGTCTGCAGAACACCGACACCACCAAGCTGGCCGCCGCCCGCGACGGCCGCACGCTCTACGTCGGTACGGTCGACGGCGGCGTCCACCGCTTGACGCTGCGCCGCTGATCCCCGCTCGGGTGCACGGGCGCGCCGCACGACGGGCGCGCCCGTGCACCTGTGCGCCCGTGCATCCGTGCAGCCGGTGCGCGTGTCCGGTTCGGCTCCCCGTCCCGCTCGAACCGGACCGCCCGGCCGGCGAGAGGGCTGCCGTCCCCGTCGGCCTGGTGGTCACACGGTGGCCTCTTCCGGTGCGGTGGGGGCCCCGTGGTGGCGGCTGATGTTCCTGGCCAGCAGGGCGGTCGATTCCCGCACACCGACGGTACTCACGTCCGCGGCCGGCAAACGGCCGTCGGCGAGGCGCAGTTCGGCCAGGGCGGTCTCCATCGCCTGGTGCGCCGCGAAGAGGCAGGGCGTGCTGTAGATGGCGGCGTCGACACCGAGACCGGTCAGTTCGGTGAGCGAGAGACGCGGCGACTTGCCGCCGGCGATCTGGTTGAACAGCAGTGGCTTGCCTCCCACGACCTCGCGGATGCGCTGGATCCATTCGGTGCTGCGCACCCCGTCGACCAGGATGACGTCGGCGTCCGTGGCGGCGAGAGCCCGGGCCCGGCGCAGGATCTCGTCGTCCTCGGTCGCGTCCGTACGGGCCACGACGACGAGGTCGTCACGGGCGGCCAGGACCAGGTGGAGCTTCTCCAGGTACTCCTCCAGCGGCAGTACCAGCTTGCCGTCCGCGTGTCCGCAGCGCCGGGGACGCTTCTGGTCCTCCAGGATCACGCCGGAGGCTCCGGCGCGTTCCAGACTCCGCACCATGTGGCAGGCGACCTCGGGGTCGACGTATCCGTCGTCGATGTCCACCAGGAGGTGGTGCAGGGGGAACGCGCCGCGCAGCCGCTGGGCGAAGGCCAGCATGTCGGGCCACGCGATGAAGCCGATGTCGGGAAGCCCGTAGTGGGAGGCTGCGAAGCCGAACCCGGAGACGAACATCCCGTCGTAGTGCTCCGCCGCGATGGACGCCGAGTACATGTCGTAAACACCGATCAGGGGCGTCGTGCCCGGCACCGCGATCTGCTCGCGCAGCCTGCTTCCGTACGTCATCCTTCTGGTTCCTCCATCACTCCTCGGCGCACAGGCCGCTGAGAGGTCGCCACGACGGGCAGCCCTTTGCTCAACAGGGATGCTTTCGGAACGAGCCCGCGGGTTCACCTCGTGAAGGCTTTACTCACTCCGACGGCGTAACCCCTTCATCGCGGAGACGTCACCGGCACCCGGACCCGACGTGCAGGCCGCTGCCGATGGGACGCGCTGATGCCTGGGCCGGTGCGACGGCCGGGGGCGTCCACCCGTCTGCCGAGGCACACGTTCCAACACGGTGGATCTTGCTTGTCAGTCCACCTGGCGAGCGTCCCGGGGCCTCATCGGAGCGGTGGCGCACCGGACTTCCGCACCGCCCCTGGATCTTCGGGGCACGGATGGAGACGTGCACCGCGTACTGGATGCACGCGGCAGTTCGTGGAATCGGCACCGGCCATGCTCCAGTCGGTCCGGCCCGTGGCACCGACGTCGGCCTGGACAGCCCGCGGGACCCTCTCCGCCGTACCGTTGCCGACCGCCTGCGCTGGCGGTCACAAACCGTATCGAGGTGTCGTTCGAGAAGGCAGGTCCTGCGTCACGAAGCCACAGGGCACGACCCGGTGGATGTGATGTGCGTCTCTCCTTAAGAGTCGTTTAAGAATCAACGTCACCTTCGCCACCTTTTCGTGTGGCTTCACCGCAGTTGACGCTTCAATTGAGCGCCGCTCAAACTCTCCTAGTCCTCATTCCGGATCTTCGCCATCGCGCCGTATCGCCCGCGATCCACCTCATCTGGAGCACTCGATGCGCGACACAACTGCCCTGAGCACGCCGACTGACCGCGGTGCCCCCGAGTCGACGCCGCCCTCCGCTCAGTACGATCGCGTCTTCGGCAAGATCACGGAATGCGGCAGCGGTGAGTTGGGCGCGCGAGAGCAGGACGTCGAGCTCTTCGACACCACGCTCGCCCTGCCTCCCACCCCCGGAGCCACCGACGTCCACGAGAGCCGCAAAGGGGAGAAGACCCCCCGGATGCGGCACGCCTCGCGGTCGCGGTTGCGGTCGCGGGGGAGCACGTCGAAACCGACGCGCGAGAGTCAACTCGGCCTCTCGCTCCCGCTGCTGGTCTCCGGCGCTCTGGCCGCTGGGATCGGGCTCACCCTGTGCTTCACCTCCGGCCCCCATCGGACGTCGCCGGACAGGGTGATCTTGACGGTGCCCGACCTCCCGCCGCCCAGCGCGACCCCGAAGCCCCAGCCGTCCGCCAGTACGTCCGCAACGGTGAACCCGCCGGCTACCCCGCGGACTTCCGTCCGGAACGCGACACCCACCGCCCCGAAGGCGTCGTCTCCAGCCTCCGGTCGGCCGACGGCCTCCACACCCGGCGCCGTGCCCAAGCAGACGGAACAGCCCAAGCAGAGGAAGCCACCGCACCTCAGCCCCCCACAGCCCGAACCGCCCGGGAAGTGTCTCCGGCTGGGCAGTACCGGCGCCGAGGTCGTAGACCTCCAGCGCCGCCTTTTCCAGCTCTCTCTGTTCCTCGGGTCGGCCGACGGACAGTTCGGAGAGTCGGTGGAAGTGGCCCTGCGCCGTTACCAAGTGGCGCGCAACATCCCGGAGACACCCGGTGTGTACGGCCCGCTCACCCGGGCGGCCCTGCACGCCGAGACCCGCGGGAGTGACCGGGACGGCTGGAACAGCAGGGACAGTCGGGACGGCAGGGACGGCAAGGCCGACGGGTGCGGGCACGGCGGCTGGAACTGAAACGGCTGACGCGGCGGTCGAAGACGTCCACGCGGTAGGGCCATGCCCGTCTCCCCGCCCGGTGCCGCTTTGCGTAGGACCAGGTCACCGCGGTCATCAGGGCCGGGACGGCGAACAGCGGGGCGAAGACGAAGCCCCATAGGGCCTGTGCCGCACCACTCGACATGTACGTCTGGCTCTCGACGGTGAAAGCGACCACGAGTTGCCACAGCGCCACCAGGACCAGGGCCCCCGAGGCGGTCCAGGCCAGTGCGGACAGGACCCGGGGGCGCAGCGGCCGCCACCGGTCGCTGACGAGTAGCAGCGGAAACAGTGCGGCCAGTTCGGCGAGGACGGAGAGGCCGACGACGTAGGCGATGCCCCAGCCCGGTATGTCGAAGACGTCGCGCAGCACCTGATCGCTGTAGCCGACAGGGACACCGGATGCCATGGCGATGCGCCACAGGCCGGACGGAACTGCGCACAGAGCGATGGCGTGGGCGGCACGACGAGCCCAGACGGGCGCGGGGACGGGGACAGGGAGAGAAGCTGGCGCTGTGGTCATGACGTACATGCTGGTCCTGGACACGGCAGCCGCACGTCAGCCGCTACGGCGGACCGTCTCCCCCTGGCGGAGGAAGGCGCGCCCGCCGGGGAGGACCTAGGAAGGACGATCGCCGGACAGATGTGAGCGCCCGGCTACTGGACCCCGAGGAAAAATGTCCCGCCCCCGCCTGTCTACGACATCCACAACGCCCGCACCACCCGCGACATCCGCGCCTTCCACCCCACCCCCAGCCGCTGACGGTCCTTCTGGGCCGACGCTGAGCGTCCGCGACGCACACCGGGGAAGGCACGGAACTCGTACCGGGGACAAGCGACGACGACTCCCCCGTCACCGTCTTCGTGGCTCCGGTTCACTGAATTCGGCGCCTGTCCGGGTGATGTGGGCACTGGGCGCTTGCGCGGCACCATCTGCGCAGGTGAGCCGTGTCGTAGGCATTGTCCGCGTACGGTTGTCTCCGACTGCTTGCCGTGCGGCCTCGTGACGACCGGTGCAGGTCTCGAGGTTCCGGTTCGGCGTGTGGGAACACCGGTGGACGCTCCTGTGTTCGCGGATGCCGTCATACGGCGCAGCGGGGGCGCTCTCCGGCGGCAGCGAAATGGGAACCGGCGCGGCCGGGTACACAATGGGGTAAGCGACGCGGGCAGTTGGGCCTTTTTTCTGCCCACGGCCGCAGAACACTCACCCCTTTGCCGTTCCCGCCCACTCGTCTGCCACACATGGTCAGTACGACGGGCTCGTTAAGAGGTGTGTGACCTCATCCCAGCGCTTTCCCCGGACGGCAGGCCCGCAGGACGCCGACGCGCTCATCTCACTGCGGGGCGTGCTCCCTCGGCAGGACGGCCCTCCTGCCCCGTCGTCGGACGGCTCCGCCGCACCGCCCGACGGGGCTCCGGTCTTCACCGACCTTCTGGAGGACTTCCTTCAGGAACTCAACGCCATGCAGGCCGACTTCTACCACCGAGCCGTCTGCACGAGCTCCTGTGCTCCGGGCGTTCCCCGGCCCGCGCGTACCGGCGGGCCGAAGGCAGACGCGCAAGTGCTGCCGCTCAGCGCCGCGCGGACGGCGGCCACGGCGTGGGAGCACTCCCACTGTGGATGAGCACCGCAATCCCTTCGGCCTGGACGAAGCACTCTTCCTGCAAGAACCCGGAGACTGGGCCGGACCCCCCGCAGCACACCCCGAACGGCTGGTCCCCACGCAGGAGCTCTTCCTCCCGCGGCAGACCTCGTGGCCCGGCCCGATGGACATGGAAGCGGGCCTGGAGGACGAACTCGCCCGCATCCTGGGCACCTCCGCCGAACCGCCCGCGCAGCAGACGGAACAGACGCGGCAGCCTGACGTGCCGCTCCCGAGGCCCGGGTCGCACGACCATCGCAAACGGCGTCGGCCGCACACCCGGCTGCGGCGGCAGGGGTGGTCCTGGGTGCGCGGAGTCAGCATCAGTCTCGCCGCGCTCACCACCGTCATCGTGGCCATGGTCAGCGCCTTCGGCGCGGTCGTCACGTACAACCCGTTGCGCCACCTGGCCCAGCCGATCGTGCCCGGGCACCTGGCGGAACTGTGGCCACTGCTGGTGTACGGTCCATGGCTCGTCGCTTCCCTGTCCGTTCTGCGTGCCGCCCTCCACCACCGCGGAGCGGCACACTCCTGGTTCGTCGTCATCCTCTTCTCGGCCGTCGCGCTCACCCTGTGCGTCAACCACGCCGACAAGACCCTCGTCGGGATCGCGGTCGCCGGCCTTCCCCCGATCACCGCGCTGAGCTGCTTCCACCAGCTCGTCCGCCAGATCACCCTCACCCGCCCCCATCGCCGTCCGACCCGTCACAGGCCCGCACACCGGGTGCGCTGAGGCGCCGCGGCGGCCCGAGAAGCCGTCCGGCTGCGGTCCCTCCGTTTGTCATGTCGTGTCCTCCGCGCCCGATGCCTCTTTCACACCTGTGGCAGAGAGCGAGAAAAACAAGTCTTGGGTACAGCGAACTGGCCGGAAGACGTGGCGCAGTCGATCGAAACGGTCCACCGGGCCGGCCACCGCTCCCCGCGCGGGACCACGCCCTGCTGAGCACCCTCCACCACTCTGTGCGGGTGCTGCCGAATCCATCAACGACACACCAGCAGAAAGGCAACTTCTGCCCGACGAACAACCTGGTCTTCCACAGGCCGGCCCCACGAGGCGCCGTGCCTCGTCCAAGCCCAGCACGCGCGGCTGCCCCAACGCGTCAATCAGCGTCAGGTCGACCTCCCGGGCTTCGCGCGGCAGACGCCTGCCCAGCTCCTCCAGAGCGCCGGGCTCAGCTCGGGAACCGTCACAGGAGCGTCCGGTCGCCCACAACCGGGTCGCCGGTGTGGTGGTCACCGGCAACGAGGACAGGGGCCATCATGTGATTTCCGAGATCACCGGCGGCCTCACGGACATCGGCCACACCATTCCCGGGCGGGCGGTGGCCGCCGACCTGCACGCGGTCGCCCGCGCACTGGAAACCACGCCGATCGGACCGCCACCGGCCTGAGTGCCCGGCGCTCCGGAACGCTCGTCAAGGACACCGTCGCCCTGCACGAGTACGAGTACGACGTGCGAGTGCGACGTGCGTGCGAGCCTGCCTCCGGCCTCGGAGAACAACTGCTCGTTCTTTTCGGCGCGACGGGGCGTCTGGTCGGGTGCCCTCGCGCCACGGCACCTCAGGCCCCCGGCAGGAAGAGGCAGAATAGGTGACCGTGCGGGTCACGGAGCACTCGTACGTCCTTCTGCGGCTGGTGCTCCTCCACTGTCGCCCCCAAGGCGCAGGCGCGGGCGGTCTCCGCCTCCAGGTCGTCGACACGCAGGTCCACATGTGCCTGCATCTGCTGAGTACCGGGCCGCGGTGGCCACACGGGAGGCACATGGCCGGCCTCCAGCTGGAAACTGAGACTCGGCCGGTCCTGCTCCGGATCCTTCAGGCGAACCCACTCCGGGTCGCGGTCCTCCTCCTGCCAGCCCAGGAGGGCCCGGTAGAAGTCTGCGAGCGCCGGCGGATCGGGGGTGCCGAGAACGAAGGCACCGAGAGTCATGGTCATACCTGCCTCTTGCCCTTCTCCGGCGGACTCACCCGTGCCGCATCCGGGGAGAAGAGAGGGGAA